>NZ_NGVS01000031.1 GCF_002777975.1 Shewanella carassii | reverse complement strand
GTTTGACCTTCGATGGAGATATAACATGGTGTTGGCATGGTTAATTCCTTTTACTGTTGAATGAGTGATAAAACCTCATCAGCCAATGCCAGAAGCATGCCAAATCGTAAGCCACTGTTTTACAACAACATCTAAACCAACCCCCACTCTCCGGNGTGATAAAACCTCATCAGCCAATGCCAGAAGCATGCCAAATCGTAAGCCACTGTTTTACAACAACATCTAAACCAACCCCCACTCTCCGGGCAATTTTTTGCCCAAACCCGGGCAATTTTTTGCTCGCCGGGCAACTTCTTGCCCGAAGAGAGTTGCCCGAAAGAGTTGCCCGAAAGAGTTGCCTGAAGGAATGTCCCAAGGGGTAGGCCGAAGTCGATTGGCTTTTGTGAGCCAATAACGCGTAATTCGATAAGAAAATGAATGGATAAAAAAACAGCAAGCCTTAGCTTGCTGTCTCAATTATCTCTACGAATCGCTTGAATGAGAGTCGCTTAAACGGAATTTTAAGCGGCGCAGGCGATACCGGGATCGGCAAGCAACATAACAGCACTGCGGCCCAGGAGATCGTTGATCATCTGCTCGCCCTTTTCACCCAGCTCTATCTGGGCATTTTCCCTAGCCATAGTCACAGCACGAAACAGAGTGATTTCAGGATTGTTGTTTCCGCAGAGACTAAAGAAGAGTCTCAATACAGCCCTGTGCTCTGCTTGCTGCAACGCCTGCATCCAGGATTTTTCGAGTGCTTCAACACTGGAAAAATCCAGAGCGGCCAGAAACAACCGACCAATACGCACATCCAACCTGGCAAGAAAATCGATTTTGCGCGGAAAATGGTGACTGATCCCCGTGCGGCTAATTCCCGTTGCTTCAGAAAGCGTTGTGTAAGACATAGCCTCAAAACCAATAGTTAAGATCTGTTTGAGAGCTTCGTCCATAATCTGATTGATAGTCAGCTCAGTCTGAGCCTTTGAACGCTTGGCCATTCTTGTCTGCCTCTTATCCCCGTTATTTTTATTGCCAAGGAGCTTATCAAAGGCATAGAGAGAATACTGCCAAAAAGAGGGGTGTTAACAGCGTTTTTCACCTTTGTTCAGCAAAGGTTCAGCTAGGAGAGCTAAAAAAAGCCTTATTAGTCACATTGTCGCAACATTCTTTCTTTGGATAACCAAAGTTTTGCTGTTTCGCTCCCCACCAGTTTTTCAAGAGTAGGTTGCAACACTTCACCCAACTGTTTACGGCGCCAAAACATGTATTCTGGCAGGGTTTGTCGGCCACTCCGGTTAAAGAGATGCTGCAACAAGCTGGAAAACTCTGCCACTTCATCTGGAGAATAACGGCGGATTTCCGGATAAAAACTGAGCACAAATGTAGCAAAATCAGCAAATTCCGCGATTTGTTTCAGATCATACTTATTTAACACTTGTATCAGATAAAGTGGGCTCCAATGTGACAAATTGCCGATATCGGAAAATACTGCCAGGTTACGCCTGTGGTATTGTTGCCACACAAGTTCCAGACTGTTCCATTCTTTAGCACAACGCCAAGCGAGATAAGTATCAGCCAACCACTCATGGTCCAGTTCAGACAACTCGGCAGGCAAAACATTTCCTTGCAGACGCTTTACTTCCAGATGCCCCAACTCATGCCAGAGAGTTAATTGCGGCTGATGCCGCAACACCAGTTCATGATTTTGACCATTCCAGATAGCAGTTTGACTTTGTGGGAGATAGTACGGCGCCCAGAGAACCATGCCGGCAACGCTTTCATCTTCGACGGGCAGAGACATGGCGCCTCTCATTCCCAGTGCATCGAAGAAAGCCTTTTGAGACAGGGGCAGTTGTTGTTTGACTCTATCGGGGAGTTGTTGCAGACACAGTGGCAGTTCCGATGGCGGGCATATCAAGGCTTGTTTTGGACCTACATCAGCCCAAAACAAGCTTCCCGATAGCAACACCGCCATCAACATCAGGGCTTGGCCATAATATTCTGAATAATGGCGGTGGTGGAGATACCATCTTCGAACCCCAGCACCTTGACACTGCCACCGGCGGCAATCACCTCTTCACCTCCGGCTATCTCTTCCACCCGATAGTCGCCCCCCTTGACCAGGAGATCCGGCAACAATCTAGAGATCACTCGCTGCGGTGTATCTTCACTGAAAGGCACCACCCAATCGACAGCGGCCAGCCCCGCCAGTACTGCCATTCGCCGCTCAAGACTATTGACTGGACGCCCCTCGCCCTTGAGCCGTTTAACCGAAGCGTCATCATTGACCGCCACAATCAATCTATCGCCCAAGGCACGGGCTTCTTTGAGGTAACTGACGTGCCCGGCATGGAGTATGTCAAAGCAACCATTGGTCATCACCACCCGCTCACCTCTGAGCTTGGCTTGCTGCATGGCGTACAGCAGTTGATCTTCGCTGACCACACCAAAGCCAGACTCTCCCTGATGTTGAGCCAGGGCCTCGATGAGCTCAATGCGGCTGACAGTGGAAGTGCCCAGTTTGCCAACCACCACACCGGCGGCGGTATTGGCAATGGCACAGGCTTGCGGCAGGTCGCTGCCGGCCGCCAAAGCTGTGGCGAGAGCCGAAATCACAGTATCTCCGGCACCGGTCACATCATAGACTTCCCGTGCCACTGTAGGGATATGCAGCTCATCCCCTTCGCTGGTGATCAGTGTCATGCCCTTTTCAGAGCGGGTAACCAGAATCGCCCCCAGTTGATGCTTGCTAATCAAAGCCTGGGCCTTGGCCACCAGATCGGCTTCCGAGCTGACAGTGCCCACCACAGCCTCAAACTCACTCATGTTGGGTGTGATCAGACTGGCACCGGCATAACGGCCGAAATCGCTGCCCTTGGGATCCACCAAGACACGGATCCCCTTGGCTCTGGCCTTCGCGATAAAGGCCTGAGGTTGGTCGATGGCCCCTTTAGCGTAGTCAGATAACACCAGTACCTTGCAATCGTCCAGTAGAGCTTCGCTCTGCGCCAATAGCGCCTGGCTCTGCTCCTGGGCAAAGGTCTCTTCGAAATCCAAGCGAATAAGCTGTTGGTTACGACTCAGTACCCGCAGTTTGGTGATTGTGGGTTTATCTTCAACCGTCAGCCACTTAGGCTCCACACCTAGAGTACTGACACCTGTATTCAGGGCCGATGCGGCTTCATCGGCTCCGACAATACCGGCCAGTTGCACCGAGCCGCCCAGCGCCGCGATATTCAGCGCCACGTTGGCTGCTCCGCCGGGCCTATCCTCTATCTGATTGATACGCACCACAGGTACAGGCGCCTCGGGTGAAATACGGCCGGTTGGGCCAACCCAGTAACGGTCGAGCATCACATCACCAACCACCAGAACCTTGGCTTTTTCAAATGGGGGCAGAGTTACCTTCATAACGGACTTGTCTTATTAGGCAAAATAAACCCCGATTGTACCTAATTTTCACACTGAATTGGGTTAGAATATGCGGTAATTTTTCCTGTAAACGGGTTTATCGTTTTGGTAGAGAAAGCACAATTTTCCGCTCACTTGTATCACCCTAAATTCTGGTTGCTGTGGCTGGCTGTCGGTCTGGCCAGGCTGACCCTCCTGCTGCCTCTCAAGTGGCAGATGAAGCTTGGCAGTGGCATAGGTCTGCTGGCAATGAAGCTGGCCGGAAGCCGGGTTAACACCGCCAAACGCAACCTGGAGTTGTGTTTTCCACAAATGAGTGAGGCCGAGCGAGAGACGCTGCTCAGACGTAATTTCCAGGAAACCGGCAAAGCGATTTTCGATACCATCAATGCCTGGTGGTGGAGCAACGACAAAGTGCAGAAGCACATGCAGATAAAGGGCCAGGAGCATGTTGAGCAGACACTGGCTGCCGGTCAAGGAGTTATTCTGTTTGCGGTTCACTGCTTGCCGCTGGAAATGGGTGCAAGAATATTTGGCCAATTTCAGCCCGGGGTTGGTGTGTACCGCCCCCACAACAACCCTGTAATGGAATATCTGCAGGTGAAGGGCCGTTTGCGTTCAAACAAGGCGCTGGTTCCCAAGCGGGATCTTAGGCAGATGGTGCGTTGCCTGCGTAACCCTGATGTCATTTGGTACACAGCAGATCAGGACTTTGGCCGCTCCAGCGCCATCTTTATCCCCTTCTTCGCCGTTCCCGATGCTGCCACCATCACCGGCGGCACCACCTTGGCCAAGCTGGGTAAAGCCAAAGTGCTGCCCTTCTTTGTCGAGCGCAACGACGACGATACGGGTTACAACATAGAGATCCAGGCGCCGCTGGATAACTTCCCCGGCGAAAATGAGGTGGAAGACGCCAAACGCGGTAACGGCATTGTCGAGCAGTTGATCAGCCGTAACCCGGCGCAGTACATGTGGCTGCACCGCAGATTCAAGACCCGCCCCAATGAGAGTGATCCCTCGCTCTATTGAGAAAGTAGCCGTAAAAATGCCGACTCAAGGTCGGCATTTCTTCGTTCTTCGCTTTTTTCAGTCTTCAGAGGGCAATCTCAAACCAACCCGGCTGACTGTCCCTTCCTGCACCTCGGCGACTATCCAGTCCAGCCCTTGCCAGAGGAATTGATCCCCCACTACAGGGTGACTGCCGAGTTGCTGTAGCAGTAAGTCGGCAACCCGCATCTGCTCATATTCGGGTTCCAGCTGCATGCCGTAAATCGGTGCCATATCGGCCAGCATCACATCCACTGAAATAAAGAAGTCACCAAAGAAGCGGGGCGCCTCGCATTTTTCTGGCGCCTCACTGAACAGCTGACTCAAAGGTTCCAAATCGTCCTCTTGCCCCAGCACACAAAGAATGTCATCGGCCATCAGCCTGGTACTCCCCGAAGGGTGCAACAGTTCGTTATTGCGAAATACGGCGGCAATCCGGGTTCCCGCCGGCATGGCAAGACGCCTTAGAGGCTCACCGATACACCATTTGTTTTCACTGAGTCGATAGACAAATATCTCCCACTCACTAGTGGGATAAATTTCCACTCCGGCGCGGGAAATAGGTGCCGGTTTGGGTGGCAACTCCACCTTGGCCAGCTGCGCCGCCTTGGACAAGGTACTGCCCTGCAGCAGCAAGGAAACCATCACCACGAAGAAGGCCAGGTTGAAGTAAAGCTGCGCTTGTGGCAGCCCCGCCATCATGGGAAATACCGCCAAAATAATGGGCACTGCGCCGCGCAGCCCAACCCAGGAGATAAACCATCTGTCTCTGTCATGGAAGCTGCGAAACGGTAGCAAACTGAGCCAAACCGCAATCGGCCGTGCCAGAAAGATCATCCCAAAGGCCAGTGCCAAACCCGGTAAGGCGATATCTTTCAGATCCGATGGTGTCAGCAAGAGTCCCAGTACCAGGAACATGCCTATCTGACTGAGCCAGGTCATACCATCGAGCACGTTGAGAATCGAGTGTTTGCCACGGGTCGCCTTGTTACCGAGAAACAGACCCACCAGATAAATAGACAGAATACCACTGCCTCCCAGGGCATTGGAGATGGCGAAGATCATCAGTCCGCCACTCAGTACCAAAATGGAGTAGAGGCCTTCCGGCAATTGATTGCGATTGATAACCTGCCACAACAGCCAACCGCCGCCGACACCGAGGATCCCGCCCAGGCCAAACTGTTTGATAAAGCTCAGTGCCAGATAGCTGCCCGAGAGTTCATCACCACTGCTGCCAAGAATGGCAATCAGCGTCACGGTCAAAAACACAGCCATGGGGTCGTTACAACCGGATTCGATTTCCAGTGTCGAACCGACACGCTCGTTCACATTTTTGCCTTTGAGCAGGCTAAATACCGCCGCGGCATCGGTCGAGCCGACAATGGCCCCCACCAACATGCCCTGGAGTAAATTGAGATCGAATAACCAGGCAGCCAGCAAACCTGTCAGCGTGGTGGTCAACGCCACCCCAAAAGTGGCCAATGACAGGGCCGGCCACAATGCCACCCTGAAACTGGCAACCCGGGTACGCATGCCACCATCGAGCAGAATAACCGCCAACGCCAGGTTACTGACCAAATAAGCCACTGAATAGTCATTGAATACTATGCCGCCTGGGCCATCTTCACCGGCAAAGATACCCACCGCAAGAAATACCACCAAAATAGGAATACCGAGTCGCGACGATACTGGGCTGAGCAGTACGCTGACTGCGACAAGCAAGGCCCCGACAAGGAAAAAGCTGTTGATGATATCTGCGTTCAAATGACCCTCCAGTTGAAAATGCGGGGAAGCTAATAAAAGAGAAACCTGGCTCTAACGAGACTCCGGAAAACACGTGGGTTACAGACGGGATTATATCATTAATTAGGGTTATTTTTCAGTAGAAACAGTTGACTTATTTTTACTGCCAGCGAAAAAGACCAGTAAAAGAAGCCAGGTAACCCCTTAAAAAATTTAAAATTCACCTAGAAAACATCAAATCTGAACCCAAAGAAACATAAACTCAAATTAATGAAAAAAACTTTATTTTTTCAAATAACTAAAGAATTTGAAATCCAAGAATTCTCGTCAAGATATCAGCTATAGCTTTCTGGTAAACAATCAGTGTCATAATGACAATTAACAATGTTAAAAAGACACTTTAAATACAATCAAAATGACACTATCAAAAACACACAAACAAGTAATACACTGATTAAAAACAAGAATAAAAGTTGGCACGTTCGCTGCTCTATGTAGGAAAACCTATCAAATAGACTTTGTCAGAGGGATGCCAATGAGCAGACAAAAATTCACCCTGATCGCACTGTTACTTGTGTTGGTCGCTTCTTTCACTGTACTTCTCAGTATCGGCAGTGAAATCTATCGGGAAAAACCACCGATTGCCGATGTCTATAGCGACAGCCAGGGCCAAGTGGTTTTCAGCGGCAAGGACATAGAACAAGGGCAGCTGGTTTGGCGCTCCATGGGCGGACATCAACTTGGCTCAGTCTGGGGCCATGGCGCCTATGTGGCTCCGGATTGGACCGCAGACTGGCTACACCGTGAGGCCGAAGCCTGGCTGGATATTCGCGCCAAGGAGACATACAACAAGCTTTTCAATAGCCTGGACAAGAGTACTCAAGCCGCATTGGAGCAAGCTTTAAGGGACGATTTGCGCCATAACACAGTCACTACAGACGAGAGAGGTCACACCCGGGTGGTGCTTTCCGACACCCGTATCGCCGCCATGGCGCAAGTGAGTCAGCACTATAAATCTTTGTTTGGTGACGATCCCGCGCTGAATGAGCTGCGGGAAGCCTATGCGATGAAAACCAATACCATAGGATCTGCCGAGCGCCGTCAGCAGCTCAATGCCTTCCTGTTTTGGGGCGCTTGGGCCGCAGTGACCGAGCGCCCGGATGCCAATTACAGCTACACCAATAATTGGCCCTACGATCCGCAATTGGGTAATACACCGACATCAGACAATATCGTCTGGTCGATTTTGAGCATAGTGACTCTGCTGGCCGGTATCGGAGCCCTGGTTTGGTATCATGCCGCCGGCAAACATGAAGCCCTGCCGGCTCCCGCCACTGAAGATCCCCTGTTCAGACACAAACCCACCCCTTCACAAAAGGCCACGGGTAAATACTTCATTACCGCTATCGGCCTATTTCTGCTGCAAATACTGCTCGGTGGCGTCACGGCGCACTATGCGGTTGAAGGCCAGGAGTTTTACGGTATTCCCTTGAGTGAGATCCTGCCTTATTCAGTGACCCGCACCTGGCATACTCAACTGGCAGTATTCTGGATAGCGACGGCCTGGCTCGGTACCGGGCTCTATATCGCACCGGCGCTTTCCGGCCACGAGCCCAAATATCAACGCTTCGGTGTCAACCTATTGTGGGTCGCTCTGCTGGTCGTGGTGCTGGGCTCCATGGCCGGTGAATGGCTGGGAGTACAACAATACTTCTCACTGGACAACAACTTCCTCTTCGGTCACCAGGGTTATGAATACATAGATCTCGGCCGGGTGTGGCAACTGCTGCTGTTGGCCGGATTGATGATCTGGCTGGCGCTGGTGAGCCGCGCCATGTTGCCCGCCCTGAAACAGGAGTCTGAGCTAAAGCCTGTGCTCTGGGTACTCTACGCCTCCTGTGTTGCTATCGGCCTCTTCTATGGTGCCGGGCTGTTTATGGGTAAACACACTAACCTTGCCATCGCCGAATACTGGCGTTGGTGGGTAGTACATCTGTGGGTTGAAGGCTTCTTTGAAACCTTTGCTACCTCGGTTATCGCCCTGATGTTTGTGCGTCTTGGCCTTATCCGTGCCCGCAGTGCCAATGGTGCGGTACTCTTCTCTACCCTGATCTTCCTGACCGGAGGCCTCATAGGCACACTGCATCACCTCTATTTCACCGGCACACCCACTTCGGTCATCGCCTGGGGCGCTATCTTCTCGGCGCTGGAAGTGGTGCCTCTGGCCCTTATCGGTTTTGAAGCGGTGGAAAGCTATCGCCTGCGCCGGGCCGCTCCCTGGATGCAACGCTATCACTGGGCCATCATGTTCTTTGTTGCCACCGCTTTCTGGAATCTGGTGGGCGCCGGTGTACTGGGCTTCCTAATCAATCCACCGATTGCCCTCTATTACATTCAAGGGCTGAATACCACTGCCACCCACGCCCACGGCGCCTTTATGGGAGTCTACGGCATGTTGGGGATAGGCCTGATGTTGTTCTGCCTGTCAGGACTTGCCGGTAAACTGCGCTGGGAAGACAAGTGGCTCAAGGGAGCATTCTGGAGCCTGAATCTGGGGCTGGCCGCCATGCTGTTCCTGTCATTGCTGCCGGTGGGCATAGTGCAGTTCTTTGCCGTGCTTGATCATGGCTACTGGTTTGCCCGCTCGGCAGAGGTGATCCACAGCCCGCTGGTAGAACGCCTGGTATGGATGCGGATGTTCGGTGACATCATCTTCTCCGTCGGCGGTTTATTGCTGGGCGCCTTCCTGCTGGGATTGTTGCGACAGGCGGTCAAGGCCAAGCGCTTGGCCATTGCTACCAGTCACTAGCCACTCACACTGAAAAATAATGTCAAAATGACATTCCACTGTCCCTGGGGTAGACTCACCCCAGGGATTTTATTCAGGTCAGCTTATGCCACTCAGCCATTCCGATCTCACCCGTATCGCGCTGGATATCACCTCAGGTTTGCCAAACAGCGACAGATTCAGTCGCCTGCTGGCGACGGTACGGGACAATCTCCATTGTGATGCCGCCGCTCTGCTGCGATTTCAGGGCAATAGCTTTATCCCACTGGCAATCGACGGCCTCAGGGCCGATGTACTCGGTCGTAGCTTCAACATCACAGAGCACCCGAGACTGGAGGCCATCGCCCGCGCCGGCGATCTGGTGCGCTTTCCGGCAGACAGCCAATTGCCGGATCCCTACGATGGCCTGATAGCCGCCCACACAGATAAGCTCAAGGTGCATGCCTGTATCGGCCTGCCGCTGCTGGACAAGGAACAACTGATAGGCGCCTTGACCATAGATGGTCTGGACCCTTGCCAGTTCGACGATTTCAGCGATGAAGAGTTGCGAAGCCTGAGCGCCATCGCCGCCGCCTCCCTCGGCAATGCCCTGCTGCTGGATAAGTTGGAAAGCCTGTCGCTACAGAGCCAGAGTCAACCATTGCCGGAAACCGGCCACAGTGAACTTCTGGGGGAAAGCCCGCAGATGTTGGCGCTGAAGCGGGAAATTGCCGTGGTCGCTCCCAGCGATCTGAACGTGTTGATCCTCGGTGAAACCGGTACGGGTAAGGAGCTGATTGCCAAGGCAGTACACGCCGCCTCGCCCAGAGGCAACAAGGCTCTGGTGTACCTCAACTGCGCCGCCCTGCCAGAGTCGGTCGCCGAGAGTGAACTCTTCGGTCATGTCAAAGGCGCCTTTACCGGCGCCATCAGCAATCGCGCCGGTAAGTTTGAATTGGCCGACAAGGGGACTTTGTTTCTCGACGAGATAGGCGAGCTCAGCCTACCGCTGCAGGCCAAGTTACTCAGGGTGCTGCAATACGGCGATCTGCAACGGGTTGGCGAAGACAGAAGCCTGACAGTGGATGTGCGGGTTATCGCCGCCACCAATAAGGATCTCAAAACCGAGGTGGTTGAAGGCCGCTTTCGCGCCGATCTCTACCACAGGCTGAGTGTTTTCCCGCTACTTGTACCGCCACTGAGAGAAAGGGGCCGCGACATACTGCTGCTTGCCGGGCATTTTCTTGAACGTTGCCGCAGCAAGCTGGGGCTGGAACGCCTGAGTCTGTCCGCCGAATCGGAAGCCTGGCTGCTGGCCAACGACTGGCCCGGCAACGTCAGGGAACTGGAACACCTGTTGCACCGCGCCAGCGTGTTGGCGCGCGCCGCCAGTGACCATAACCAATGCCAGTTGCAACTGGGTGAGTTGCAGTCAAAGAGCCCCTCTCCAAGTGCGCTGCCGCGCCAGTTGGACACAACAGTGCCTGCAGAAGTCATCACGCTCAAGCAAGCCACAGCGGAGTTCCAAAGACAGCTGCTGCGCAGTGTGCTGGAACGGCACCAATACAACTGGGCCGCCAGTGCCCGCGAGTTGGGTGTCGACCCTGGCAACCTGCATCGACTGGCAAAACGCCTGCAACTGAAATAGTTTTTTTGCTGCAATCTGTTGAAATCTGCGCCGGAAAAGGTAAGGATGCCTGCTCGACTCTGATGCCTGAAACCATGGCGACTGACAGCGTTTAACGAAGAAAAATATCCTATGACAAGAATTCCCCGCCTCGCCCTGTTACTGGGCCTGTTGCTTCCCGCCTGCCTGTCGCAGGCCGTTGAATATCCTCTGCCGCCCGAGGGCAGCAGTATCGTCGGTGACAACCAGTATTATGTGGTGCCCGATGATAAGCGCACACTGGAGAGTGTTGCCGACGAATATCAACTGGGACTGACCAACATGACCGAGGCCAACCCAGGGGTCGACCCTTTTCTTCCCAAGCCCCGCAGCACATTGCTGATCCCTCACAAGCTGATCCTGCCGGATGCCCCCCGTAAAGGAATAGTGATCAACGTGGCCGAAATGCGCCTCTACTACTATCCCAAAGACAGCAATACGGTACAGGTCTTACCCATAGGCATAGGCCAGATAGGCCGGGATACCCCGGAAAACTGGGTAACCAAGGTTTATCGCAAACGCGCCAACCCCACCTGGACCCCAACGGCCAGGATCCGCAAGGAATATGCCGCCAACGGTATCACCCTGCCCAAGGTCTGGCCCGCAGGCCCGGATAACCCCATGGGCTTGTATGCGCTTTATATCGGTAACCTGTATGCCATTCACGGCACCAATGCCAGCTTCGGTATCGGCCTGCGTGTCAGCCAGGGTTGTGTCCGCCTGCGCAATCAGGATATCGAGCATCTGTTTAATACTGTGCCCAACGGCACCCGGGTACAGTTTGTCAATCAGCCGATAAAGGCCAGCCTGGAGCCGGATGGCGGTCGCTATCTGGAAGTGCATCAGCCGCTGTCGCGCACCGAGGCCGAGTTTGAATCCACCGCGCCTGTGGTATTAAAGATGACCCCGGCCATCAGCCGTTTTCTCGCTCATGCCGATACCGACTCGACCGTGCTCAAACGCCTGTTGGATGACAGAAGCGGTATTCCTACCCGCATCAATCCCTGACCCCTTTAAAAAGAACAAGACCCCAGCCTAGGCTGGGGTCTTACTTTTGGCTGTTACCCCTTGATGGGAGCCAACTGCTGCTGCACAAAGGCGTGCATCACGGCGCTGTTGGCCAGAATTCGCTGATCCAGATTCTGGGTCGCCGGTGTTTCACTGCACACCCCCACCTTGGCACCGGTGCGAACCAGCCAGGCCTCGAACGAAGTATCAAAGTGGTTGAAGATGACCCCGTCTTGCACCGGACAACCATCGATATCGCCATCAGCGGCAATATCAAAGAAACGCCCCAGAGTATCACGCAGCTGCAAACTGAACTGGCCGGGTGATTGTCTGGGCTCAAAAGAATAGATATAGGTGTGCTTCTGCAACACATCTTCATGACAGGTCAATATGCCTTCGCGGCTGGCGCCCTGCAGCAGTTGGCCATATTCCAGCAGCAGCTTGCCTTCAACCGAAGGTGAACTGGCTTCGCCCTCTTTGGGCTGTAAAAACCCCCGGTTGGGGTTTTCACCGAACTTATTGAATCTGTGCCCCTTGGCAAAGCCAGTGGGGTTGACCAAAGGCAACAAGCTTAGATTAATTCGCTCGAAAATATCCTGTTGCAGTTCACTGAGGAAATGCAGCATACCCCAAGGGCCGGCAGCCTCTTCACCGTGGAATCCGGCACTGATCAACACAGAAGGCAGCTCCGCCGTCGCTGAGGGCGACTGATACAGCTCCAGTGGATAATCACCTATTTCGCCCAGCTTCTTGCGCCCCAACTGCAGACGATCAACTTCCTGTTGCAATTGGGCATAGAAATGTTCGATATCCGTACTGTCGCAGGCAAAAATGTCTGAATGCCATTGAAAAGATGCGAAGGGGGAACGGCTCATAGTGCTTTTATGACTCAGATGAATGAAGGGCAAAGCTATAATATCAGCTTTATATAAAAACAAAATCCATCTTAGCCAATAGCGCTCAAAAGCCCTGGACTCAATCGTCGCGGGTCAGGACCTCCAGCAGTTCGATTTCAAATTCAAGATCCGAATTCGGCTTGATCAGCGCCCCAACCTGGCGTTCACCATAAGCCAGATGTGCCGGAACCTTGAGTCGGCGTTTGCCACCGACCTTCATTCCCATCAAGCCCAGATCCCAGCCCTTGATCACCCGCCCCGTGCCAATGACACACTGAAAGGGACGGCCCTTGTCCCAGGAAGAATCAAATTGAGTACCGTCACTCAACCAACCTCGGTAGTGAGCCGTGATAAGCGCTCCTTTCACCGCAGCTTTGCCCTGACCTTCCTCAATATCTATGATTGCCAATTCTGCCGTCATGGCTTGTTCCTCAACCTATGGTTCAAAAGGCGCATCTTATCCGTAAAAGGAACTGAACACTATTCCATGGATAGATGAAGCAGCATGGCAGGCACTTTTCCTTTAAGCTCAAGCCCTTGCTATACTGGCCGCCCGTGGCACTTATATGGCACTTAAATAACAGTCACAGGATGGGACGTCCAGAATGAAGCACACAATTTCCCCCTCTGAACGCTATGCCCAAGGCCCTTGGCAGCAAGACCCCGCCCAGTTGCCTGCGCTGGCAGCGCTTGATAAGCGTTTTCAGGCGCTCGTTCAGGGAAACAAAGTCCCCGGACTCTACCTGTGGGGCGATGTCGGCCGCGGCAAGACCATGTTGATGGATCTCTTTTTCAATGCCGTCGAAGGGCAGCCCAAGCTCAGACTGCATTTTCATCACTTTATGGCCAGGGTCCACAGAGATCTGAACCGCATCAGCGGCACCCGTGAGCCTTTGGATCAAATTGCCGCCACACTGGCCAAAGAGTGCCGCCTGTTATGCTTCGATGAGTTTTTCGTCTCGGATATCGGCGATGCCATTATTCTCGGACGTTTACTCGAAGGCCTGTTTAACCGTGGCGTTATGCTGGTCAGCACTTCCAATACGCCAATAGAACGCCTCTATGAAAACGGCCTGCAGCGAGAGCGCTTTTTGCCGACTATCGACTTGTTGCAACAGAAGATGGAGTCGCTGCACCTCAATGGCGAGCGAGACCATCGCCTCACCAAAGGCGCGCCCCATGCCCAGGCGGCACTTCCCCTACTGCAGCTTGGCAATGAACCTGACTTCAGCCAGTGGTTTTCAAAAAACGCCTCGGGTCCAGGGCAACTCAACATCATGGGCAGAGCGCTTTTTTTCCAAGCCATGGAAGCCACACAATCACTGGCCTGGTTTCGCTTCGATCAGCTCTGCGAAGGGCCGAGATCCACTCTGGATTATATGGAGCTGGCCGAAACACTGGATACTCTGCTGCTGAGCCATGTGCCCAGGCTTGGCGGTGAGCGCCGCGGCTGGATCCGCGCCCGCGGCACCGAAGATGCTGCCGAAGCCGTCAGCACAGGCGATAGAAAGCTCAGTTATGCGCCGGAGGATGATGCCGCCCGGCGCTTTATCGCCCTGATAGATGAGTTTTATGACAGGGGTAAACAACTGGTGCTACATGCCCAAGTACCACTGGAGCAGCTGTATCAGGGCGGCGCCCTCAACTTCGAGTTTCGCCGCACCTACAGCCGCTTAAGCGAAATGTTGCAGCGAACTCCCGGCAAGCCAAGGGCAGGTTATTGAAAGTCGAATAAAGATGGCATCAACCTCTTGTATCCGAGCCATGCCCATCAGCCATAAATAACTATTGCCCCAGGATAAGCTCATAGATGTTGCAGACCCGTTCGGCCTGCTCCGCCACTTTTTCCTGCGCCACTTGCCCAGGCAACCCGGCCAGAGTTAACCTGTGGTTTTCATCCCTCAGCATGCAATAGGCCTGAGTCAGATGCTGCGCCGACATCAAGGGCAACAGCTCAAGCTCAGCCAACACCTCAAAAATCCGCACATTATCAGACCAGATACACAGCTCAGGGTACTTATGGGCATGAGCCAGCACCAGATACTGAGCGATAAATTCAATATCGGCGATACCGCCAACGCTTTGTTTAAGATCGAACATTCCCTGCGGCGCTTTGAGCAGATGGTCGCGCATCTTAAGGCGCATCTCGCGCACTTCGCTGGCCAGCTGTTTCCTGTCTCTTGCTTGGCGCAGCACACTGTCACGCACCGCCTGAAATTCCTGTGCTAGGGCGTTATCACCGAAGACAAAGCGGGCACGAACCAAAGCCTGATGTTCCCAGGTCCAGGCTTCCTGCTGCTGATACTCGCCGAAACGACCAATTTCACTGACCAAGAGCCCGGAGGCGCCCGATGGTCTCAGGCGCATATCCACCTCGTAGAGCTCGCCCGACATGGTGCGGGTGGAAAACAGGTGTAATATCCGCTGCGCCAGTTTGAGATAGAAGTGCCCTACATCCAACGGCTTGTCACCGTCAGTCGAGCCCCCCTTGGCATTGTGCAGAAACACCAGGTCGAGATCCGAGCCGTAGCCCAGCTCAATGCCCCCCAGCTTGCCATAGCCGACGACAGCAAAACCTATCTCCCCGTCAGCCAGGCCAGGCGGCACGCCGTGGCGCTCTGTCATTTGCTGCCAGGCCTGTTGCACCACTTGCTCTATGATGGCCTCGGCAAGAAAAGTCAGGTGATCGCTGACCTGCATGATAGGTAAGACCCCGGTGACATCCGCGGCGGCAATTTTCAACTGTTGCGACAGTTTAAACTGCCTGAGCGCCTCCATCTGCTGTTCCATATCCTCTTCCGGAACCCGCAGCAGGTATTGGCGCAGTTCACTGCCGTAGTCATCCAGAGAGGTGGTGTCATAAAGCTGCGCCGGATCGATCAGTTCATCCAGCAACATGGGGAATTTCGCCAGCTGCTGGGCAATCCAGGGACTGGCACAACACAGGCTCACCAATTGTTGGCGGGCGCCGGGATTTTCACACAGAAGTTCAAGATAAGTGGTGCGGGTGAGGATCTGCTCCAGTACGCCGGTTACCGGCTTGAATGCCTTGCCGGGATTGGGCTGCAGCGTCAGCTCCTCAAGCATTTTCGGCATCAGCTTATCCAGGGTATCCCGCCCTCTTGGCCCTATGGCCCGGCGTGATACCGTCTCGCGCCAATGAGCCAGACTGCTCCAGAGTTCATTGTCTTCTATGCCTCGCTCGGCCAGCAGCGATTGTATGTCTTCCTCGCTGTCACAGACCCAAAGCTGACAGGCCCAGCTGTCGCTTTGCTCCTCATTGTCTTCATCACCGCCGACGGTATCGCGAAAATGGCGATGAATCTTGAACATGGCGGCCTCAACCTCACTGCGCAGTTCTGCTTCATTGGCCATCTCCAACGCAAAGCAGAGACGATGCCAATCCAGACCGTTATCCGGCAGGGTCTGGGTCTGTTTATCCCCTATGGCTTGCAACAGGTTTTCTACCCGGCGCAGCAGCAGATAACTCTGCTTGAGTTCATCTACCGCCAGGTACTCAAGTTGCCCCAAACTAAAGAGGGTATCTATGGCATCGAACAAGCTTTGACTGCGCAGCGCTGGCTCCCGGCCGCCGCGGATAAGCTGAAAACTCTGCACCACGAACTCCACTTCGCGGATACCGCCGGCACCGAGTTTGATGTTGTCCTTGAGCTGGCGCCGCCGCACTTCCTGGGCAATCAGGCGTTTCATCCGCCTCAATGAATCTATGGCAGAAAAGTCGATATAACGCCGGTAAACAAAGGGGCGTAGCAGGTCGTGAAGCTCATCAGAGTATTGAGTCCAGGGACCAAGCGCACGGGCTTTGACCATGGCGTAACGCTCCCAGTCACGCCCCTGCTCCTGATAATAATCCTCAAGGGCGCTGTAGCTGACCACCAGCGGGCCACTCTCGCCATAGGGGCGCAAACGCATGTCGACCCGGAACACAAAGCCATCGACTGTGACTTGCCCCAGTAGATTGACCAGGCGTTGCCCCATGCGGATAAAGAACTGCTGGTTATCCAGGCTGCGCCGACCGCCCTGGGTCTCACCGTGTTCCGGAAAGGTAAAGATCAAGTCGATATCAGATGAGAAGTTCAGCTCACGACCGCCCAGCTTGCCCATCCCCAGGATCATCAAGGGTTGTGGCTTGCCGTCGCAGTCACAGGGGGTTCCCAGACTCTGGCACATTTCGCGATAGAGCCAGTCTCTGGCGCCGATGATCAGTGCCTCAGCCAATACAGAGAGATCAAGCAGTGACTCCTGCAGCGGGCTATAACCCATGAAGTCGCGCCAGGCGAGGCGCACCATTTGCCGGTTGCGATAGTTTCGCAGCACTGACTTAGCGGTTTCTTCCTGGGTGACAGGGTCGAGCAGGGATTGAATTTCGCCGGCAAAATCTTGTCTATCCAGGCGAGTGAGCTGGCCGGCAAACAAGGGGGCAATCCATTCAGGGTGGCGACACAGCTGAGTGGCAACATAATCACTCAGGCCCATAACCCGCTGCAGCTCCTGCTGCTCAATGAGGCTGAGCTCGGTGACCACCTCAGGCCAGCGCTCCACCAGCAGATGCCAATGCTTACCGGCCTGTTTGCACAGCAACTCGGAAAACGGCTTTTGACTGTCACACCCCAATTCCATAGTTATCCCTGTTCGATTGTATTCAAGACTATTTAGACATATTATGTCGTCTTTGCCGCACAAACATCCGCTCGACATGGATTTTAACTGGCCGATGCAGATGATACTGACTTCACCCCAATTCTTGTGGGTGATACTCTGTGCACAGATTACACCAACTTGCACTGACGGCCTACGGGGACCAGAGGTTTTAGCACCGTTTGCCAGCCTCAAGTGCTTATCATAATGGAGAAAACATGGCAGGAATGCTGATCCGTATTCTCAGTCTGCTGATGCTGTTATCACTGACAGCTTGCGGTGACGATAGACCCGAGCAGATTGCCCAGTTGCAACAGCTGAATGACCAACGTCTGGAAAAACTCGGCCAGATGCTGGACAAAGACCAGCTGCGCAATGGCATCTTACTCAAACAGTATGGTCAAATTCTGGCGCAGCAGCGGCCGGAATTACAACCGTTGGTGGAGCAACTGACACTGGATGCCACCAGTAAAGGACCACTGTACAAGTCACTGGAAAGCAGGGTGAAAGACGCCAAGGTGGCGAGCAACTTTATTAATCTTGACCAACAGTTGGAAGAGGAAAACAACCTCTATCAAGCGCTGGACTCAAGCCTGTTCAACGACATGCTGTCAGATCCCGTCAATGTGATTGCCGATATGTCAGAGGGCAAACTCGCCAGGGTCAACGCCATCAGCCGCGAAGCTTCAACCCTGGCCAATGGCTCGGAAGACTTTGGTGCCGGCAGCCAGTTAGTGGGTAACCCCGCCTATGGCCAGTGGCAAACCGATTCCAACGGCATGTCCTTTTGGGCCTGGTATGGCATGTACTCCATGTTTTCCAACCTGTTCCACAGGCCGGTTTATTATGACAACTGGTCCAGAGGCAGGGATTACAGCTACTACAATGATGTGGGGCGCTATCGCTATACCTCCCCCAAGCAGGCCAAGGCCCAAACCCAGGTCTATGAGCGCACCAAAAAACGTTTCGACTCTCAAGGCAAACGCTTTGACAGCCCTTATGCCAAGTCCCGCTCCGGCTCCAGCGCCCTCTCTCGTCAAAGCAGCGCCGCACCCAAGCCATCCAGCAGTGGACAAACGGCCAGTAAGTTTCGCTCAAATTACTCTAAAGACAGCAGTTTCCGTAATTCTGGCAGTCGCACCAGCCGCGGTGTCAGCCGGGGCAAATAACTCAGCCAGGATCACAACTTAAGGAATGAACATGACTCTATTTCAGGAATTCGGCATCACTCAGGAACTGGCCGTCATACTCGCCATCGACCTTTCTATCGCCGTGATACTGCTCACTCTGACCCGCTACCTGCAGGGCTGGAGTGTTCGGGTAAACAGCAGTGAAGAGCTGGCAGTCAGAGACAACTTCGCCTTCGGCATCAGCACCGCCGGCGCTGTGGCGGCACTGGGTATAGTACTGACCGGTGCCATTACCGGCGCCGCCGCTCACAGTTATCTGCAGGAAGCCATCGGCATGAGCGCCTACGGCCTGTTTGGTCTAGTGCTGATCAAACTGGGGCGCTTTTTGCACGATAAAATCGCCTTGAATAATATCGACAAGAACGCCTTGGTGCTCAAAGGCAATGTGTCGGTTGCCATAGTCGATGCCTCGGCCGCTATCGCCACAGCGATTATTATCCGTGCCGTGCTGCTGTGGGCCGAAGATCTGACCCTGGATACCTTTATTGCCATCCTCAGCGCCTTCGCCATCTCTCAATTGATGCTGGTGTTGCTGACCCGCCTCAGAGAGAATCGCTACGCCGCCCGCAACCAGGACAGCTCAATGCAGCAAGCGCTGGCACAGGGAAATACCGCCCTGGCGATACGTCATGCCGGGGCGATGATCGCCATGGCACTGAGCTTCAATGCCGCCAGTCACTTTATCGTCTTCAGCCCTGAAGCCTATGTCACCAACGCCCTTGGCTGGCTGGTGTTCTCCTTCATTATGTTGGTGGTACTGAGCCTGTTGCTGCCCTTGGTCAAACTCCTGGTGCTGGCAAAAATTGACCTCGCCGATGAGGTGGAGAAGCAGCACAACATAGGCTTGGCCGCAGTTGAAATGGCGCTCAGCATAGCGGTTGCGCTGATCCTCACCGCTTTGATGGCCTGATCCCGTGGCATTAAGTAATAACGCCAACACCCAAGAGCCCAACAGACGCCACTTAGGTGCCCTCGATGATGCCTTGCTTTTGGGGATCATGGGGGTACTGGCGGCCTGTGGTCTAATATACGAATACCTGCTTTCTCATTATGCCGGGCGCATTTTGGGCGCCCTCGAGGCGGCCATCTACACCATGATAGGCTTGATGATAGTCTCCATGGGCCTGGGGGCCTTTGCCGCCCGCAAGATAAAGTGCGCCTTCAGCGGCTTTGCAGTATTGGAATTGACTGTCGCCTTGCTGGGCTCACTGGCGATTCTGATCACTGCGGCCGTCATCGGCTTTGGCCACGAGCTGCCGGAACTGATAGGACGAACCCTGGGGCTACCGCCGGATCATCTGCCTCAGGGTGGCTTTATCGGCCGTTTTCAGGAGTTATCCCGCTACCTGCCCTATCTCTGGGGTGTGTTGCTCGGTTTGATGATAGGGATGGAGATCCCGCTCATTGCCAGGGTGCGTCAGGCTCTTTCCGAAGAACACCTGCTGCACAATGCCGGCACCATCTATGGCGCCGACTATATAGGTGCTGGTGTGGGTGCGGCGCTCTGGGTCGGCTTTATGCTGGCGCTGGATATCCAGCTGGCTGCCGCCATGACCGCCGCCTTTAACCTCTTGGCCGGGTTTATCTTTATTATCCGCTTCAGGGACAGGATCCGCGCCGCCAACTGGTTACTGGCGGCACACGTACTGGCCACAGGAGTGCTGCTGATACTGGCCATCAAGGGGCCAACCTGGGAGCAAGGATTCAACAACCTCCTGTATCAAGACAAGGTCGTCTATGCCAAGGCTACCCGGTTTCAGCAACTGACACTGACCAAGCGCCTGATGGGTAACCATCTGCCGCCTGTTTACTCCCTCTATATCAATGGCAGGCTGCAGTTCTCCTCCAGCGATGAACATATCTATCACGCCTTCCTGGTACATCCGACTCTGGCTGCCAGTGCCCGTCACGACAAGGTGTTGATCATAGGCGGTGGTGATGGATTGGGCTTGAAACAGGTACTGAAATGGCAACCCAAGCAGGTCACTCTGGTGGATCTCGATGCCGAGATGGTCAAACTGTTCAAAGAACCCGGGGCTGAAGTACCGGAAGATCTCAGAACAGCATTGCTCGGTCTCAACGGCAACGCCTTTGCCGATCCCAGGGTGGAAACGGTTTTCGACGATGCCTTTAACGGTGTCGACCGCTTGCTGGCCCGCGGCGATAAATACGATGCCATCATAGTGGATCTGCCTGATCCCTCACATCCGGATCTCAATAAGCTCTATTCAGACCTGTTTTATAAAAAACTCAGGGAACTTTTGAGCGCAGATGGGGCCATCAGTATACAGTCCACCTCCCCTTACCATGCGACCAAGGCCTTTATCTCTGTAGGCAAGACCCTGGCGCTGGCGGGATTCAAGGTGAATCAGTATCACCACAATGTGCCCAGCTTTGGCGAATGGGGCTGGACCATAGGAACACTCAATGGCCAGGATGCCAAGAGCCGACTGCAACAGATGCAGCAACTGCCGGTAGAGGATGACTGGTTGACGCCCGGGCTTATTCGCGGCGCCTTCGAGTTTCCGAAACAGTTTTACACTAAGATGGACCAGGTTCAGCCCAACACCATAGGCTCACTGCAGCTGTATTACTACCACCTGCAGGCATGGACAGATGAACAGGGTGTAGCAACCTTTTAAACAGGCAAAGATAACGCTTGACATATTATGTCTCGGTGTTATCTTTAAACGCAGACATAATATGTCAAAGAGGACAAATATGAATATTCACACTATTGCCAATCATTTAAATGGACTTGGCGACAACAGCTCTACTGGGTTCCAGTTTGACTGTTACCCCATTGAAGGGGATGTAGAAGTGTTGCAGGTCAATGTGGTTGGCCGTGAAGAGATCCCCGTATTTGTTTCGGTAACGGAAAACCAAATCCTCTGCATCAGTTATCTCTGGGGAGAGGATGAACTCAAGCAGGAACGCCGTGCCGAGATGTTTGAAACCATGTTGGAACTCAACATCCCTATGCCACTGTCTTCATTCGCCAAGATTGACGATAAGTATGTGGTTTACGGTGCACTCTCCCTGCAATCGAGCATGCTGGAAATAGAACAGGAACTCTCGGTCCTGTCTGACAACTGTCTCGAAGTCATTGACGAACTGGTCGACTTTTTGAAATAAGGAGCCAAATCATGGGCATACTGAACAAAATTCTTACAGCATTCCGCGGTGGGGCCAACGAAGTCGGCCAAAGCATAGTGGACGCCAACTCAACCCGCATCTTCGAGCAGGAGATCCGTGACGCCGAGAAACACCTCACCAAGGCCAAGCGTGAACTGACAGATGTGATGGCCAAAGAGATGCAAGCCAGCCGCGAAATCGATCGCATTAAACGTGCTGTCGCCGAGCATGAAGGCTATGCCACTCAGGCACTGGAAAAAGGCAATGAAACCCTGGCGCTGGAAGTGGCCGAGAAGATTGCCCAGCTGGAAATGGAACTGGCCGAGCAACAAACAGCCAACGACAGCTTCAGCGCCCATGCTGCCCGCCTGAAAGATCTGGTAAAGAAAACCGAACGTCAGTTAGCCGACTATCAGCGTCAGCTGAGCATGGTCAAGACCACTGAAAGCGTGCAAAAGGCCACGGCTTCCATTACCGACTCTTTCGCGTCAAGCAACTCCAAGCTGCTCAACGCCAAAGACTCACTGGAGCGTATCAAGGCCCGTCAGCAACAGTTTGACGACCGCTTGAAGGCCGCCGAAAACCTGGAAGCCGAGAACAGCGACCAATCGCTGAAAGCCAAACTGGCTGAAGCCGGTATCGGTGAGCAGAAGAGCAACGCCAGCGATGTGCTCGAGCGTTTGAAAGCCAAGAAAGGCTGATAACCTATGGGATTCTTTGGCAGCCTGTTTGGCAAAAAAGAAACTCCAGTGCGTCAGCTCAAGCACCCATCAGAGCTGCAAAAGGGCGATATGATCTCCCTTGATGACAGCTTTGCCCTGCCCGCGCATCTGCGCGGGCAGCAGCTTAGGGTCGAAGCCGTCAATACCTATGAGTATCAGCGCAGTCAGTCGACTGAGTGGGTGCTCAAGGGGCACAGCGGCGAAGCCATCTATCTGGGGCTGGATGAAGACGACGAAACCTGGCTGGCTTTCTCGCTGAAGATAAGCCGCGCTCAGGTGGATGCCTTATTCGATCTGGATGATTTCTCCGCCATCTTCGATGAACCGGGGAAAGCTGAGCTGAGTACCAAGGCACTCACTGCCGAGACTGAGATGCTTGAGCAATGGCTCGGGAAACACTACCATCAGGTCAGTTTTGCTGAGTTTGGCTATTTCCACCGGGAAGATTACCGTGGACTCAGGCCGCCTCAGGATGCTGACGGTGCAACAGGTGATGCCTTCGAAAGCTATCAGTTGCTGGATGACGATGAGTCTCGCGCTCTGGATATCGAAGTCTATGAAGGCGGCGAAACCGACGTTGCGCTGACCCTTTACCGCCCCCTCAGTGATATTCGTGACTACTGGCCAGGAGAATAATGCGGCATGAGCAAGAACCACCCTTATCCGGAAAAATGGTTACAAAACCAAAAGGCTGCCAAGGCGACTCAGGTAGCATTCGATCTGGATGAAAGGTTTCAATACTCTATCCGCAAGGCGGCCCTGGATACAGGTGTCAGCCCCTCAGATCAGATCCGCATGATATTGGGTTTATCCGTGGCCAAGCGTCCCAAGCGGCCACGGTTAACCGTTTCGCTCAGTCCTGCAGACTATGTCCAGCTCGCCGAAAAATACGGTTTGACGCCGGATGCACAGCTGGAAATTAAAAAACGGGTACTGGAAGACCTGGTACAATTCGTAGACGAACAATAAACACGCGCGTTTACAGCTAACGGCAAGTCTTTTACCCTGAAAGGATATCTAGTTTTTCAATGGAAGAACCGATGCCGGATAAATCTCGCTGGTTCCTGAAGCCGTCAATTCAAGTCTCCCCTTTCGAATTGGCGATGATGTTATTGTCGCTGATTTCCGTGGTTGTGATCCTGGTCATGACCTTTGTCCCTGTCGATCCCGAAACCCACAAGCTACTGTTTTACATCGATACGGGTATCTGTTTTATCTTTATGAGTTATTTTCTGATAGGGCTTTTCCGGGCAGAAAATCGACTCGCCTACATCAAATACCATTGGGTCGACTTTGTCGCCAGTATTCCGGCGATTGAAGCGCTGCGCTTCGCCCGTTTATTCCAGATCCTCAGGGTATTGCGGCTCATTCGTATGAGTCGTTCCCTGATAGGGCCACTACTAAAACAAAGACGTCAGGCCACCATCGCCAGCTTGCTGGTATCTATGGTGACCATCATCACCATAGCCTCGGTAATGATGTTGCTGGTGGAAAGCGGCGTCGAAGGCGCCAATATTCAAACCGCCGAAAACGCCATCTGGTGGGCGATAGTGACCATATCCACTGTGGGTTACGGTGACTTCTACCCTGTGACGACTGTGGGCCATGTGATAGGTGGGGTGGTCATCGTCTGCGGGGTCAGTTTCTTCGGGGTCATTTCCGGTTATATGGCATCGCTGTTTGTCGCCCCCGATGAGCAGGAGAGCCTGGAAAACCAAAGCAAGGTCATCAAGAGCGAGTTGGATCTGGTACTCGAACGTATGGAAGCCAACCAACAACAGATGCTGACGGAAATCGCCGACTTGAAACAGAAGTTGGCGCAGCAACAACGGGACGAATAGAATCGACAAAGAAGGACGCCGAGGCGTCCTTCTTTGTGCTTACTCCCGGGCGATTCGTCCGGAACGCTTAGTTCTACCAGGCATAGGCATCAGCACCAGTAGGGTTGCTGCTGCAGCGCCATCTTACGGGATTGTTCCATCGCAAAAATCAGGCTCTGCTGTTTGTCGGCCAAGGCCTCGGCAAGCTCTGGAGCCAACTGCTCGGCCATGGCATAAGCGCCAAGACTGATGATCCCCTGACTCAAGTCCTGCCAGGGAGCGCGGAAACTATCGCGAGCCTTGGATGAGTAGAGACTGCCATAGGCCAGCCCCACCAGAATGCCTTCATCCAAGGGAGCTGCCAGTTTCAAATAATCATCACGGCCGAGTTCATCTCCCGGCATGGCCGCTAGCAGCTTTTGCCAGGAGGCCTCCTGCAGGCCGTCACAGGTTCCTTTCAAACCACCGGCCACGGCTATCTGCATCTCGCCACTGGTCAGCTCAAGCAACATGTTCACCAGTTGCAACTGCAGCTGACCATAACGGCAATCCTGCCATAGCGTTTGTAAACGGCCGTGGAAATCCATCTTTTGCAACTGTTGCAATGCCCGTTCACGCACATCCCCCGCATTGCCCAGCTTACCAAGCAGCAACTTATCCTGGACCAAACGCCCGAGATAATTGGCTTCTGTCACAAAGACCAGTTGCTGCTCCAGCCAGGAAAATCCCGCATCCGTCTGGCTATTGCTCAGAGTAAACTGGCCCAGGGTCAAGCGCAGCAGGCGCACGCAAGAGCGCAGACGCTGCCACAATAGCGCTTGCCCTGCCGGATCATCCAAACTCTCGGCAATCATACCCTCCAGCAATTGCCAGCGCTCCAGCGCCGTTTCCAGCACCACTAGGAGAGTCGCCTTAACATCACTGTCGCAGGGCAGACTGATATATTGCAACGCCTCCAAAGCCAGCGGGCTGGCCTGCTGCGCCAGCCGATAGCCTCGCTGCGCCTTACTGGCCTTACCCAGGCGCATGGGTACATTGGCCGCGACCTGCAGTGCCAGCGGCAATAGATCGGCCGCTCGCCCCCGCTTGAGCTCAAATTCCAGCTCACAAAGCGACTCGCTCTGGCCACCGGCAGCAATAGTGCCGGTATCCAGCGCCAGTTCTATCAGACTCTCCCCCTGAACCACCAACCAGCGGCAACGCTGAAAATCGGTATGAAACAAGCATCTGAGGCGAGTTTGCAACGCATCGACATCGGTATTTTCAGGCCAAATTTCGGCAGGAAACAGCGACAAAACCGGGCTGTTGGCATCAATATCGACATTGTATTCCGGTCGACTGTGGATCCCACCGCTGACCCGACCGGCCGTTTTGATGGTTTGCTCCCGCTTGCCGTCACATCCGCGGACTCTAAGACCCATATCCAGCTGACGCAACGCCAACTCGGGCGTATCATAATAACCATTACTCAACTGCTGACAGCCCTCGGCCCTGCAGTTGGCTAAAGCATTTAAAAAAGTGGTCAGGTGACTGACTTCTGTGGCGGGGAAAAAGAGCTTAAGCTCTATCTCATTTTGTTGATTTTCGGCATCCATGGTGGGCTACTGCTCATTTTGTCATCAAAAATTCATCATCTCGTCATCCGAAGGTCACAATGTCATATTGTTGTCACAAAAATGACCTAGGATTATCCTGTCGGGCGTTATATAACCCGATAGAATAAAAACCGACGTGTTTTCTGTAAAAACACAGTTTCAATAAGCGGACGCTTGGGTTAACATTCGCCCGCTTTTCCAATAGTGGAATAACCTAAATAGGTAAACGGCTATGCCAGTAAACTCTATTTTAGGCGTGTTTGCAAAATCGCCGATAAAACCTCTGCAAGAGCATATAGACAAAGTATACGATTGCGCCTCATTGCTCGTGCCCTTCTTCGAAGCGACCATAGCTGAAGACTGGGATAATGCGGTCACTATTCGCAAGAAAATCAGCCAAGAGGAAAAAGAAGCTGACTTTCTAAAGCGCGAAATCCGCCTGACACTGCCAGGTGGCTTGTTTATGCCAGTAGAAAGGACTGACTTACTGGAACTCCTGACTCAACAGGACAAAATCGCCAATAAAGCCAAAGATATTTCCGGTCGAATCATCGGCCGTCAACTGCTTGTCCCTCAAACCATCCAAACCCCATTTATCGCCTATTTGCAGCGCTGCCTCGATGCAGTCGCCCTGGCCAAAGAAGCGATCAACGAGCTCGATGATCTGCTGGAAGCAGGCTTCCGTGGCCGTGAAGTGGATTTGGTAGCCAAGATGATCAGTGAACTCGATGCTATCGAAGAAGACACTGATGATCTGCAAATTCAGGTGCGTCGACAGCTGTTCGCCATGGAAGCTGAGCTGAATCCTATCGATGTCATGTTCCTCTATAAGATAATTGAGTGGGTTGGTGACCTGGCAGATCTTGCCGAACGTGTCGGTTCCCGCCTTGAGCTGATGCTGGCTCGCGTCTAACAAACAAAAGGTTATCAAGGTAACAACATGGTTGATGTATTAGTCACCTATGGCCCCTGGCTCATAGGTATCGCGGCGGTTTTCGGGTTTCTTATGGCCTGGGGCATTGGTGCCAACGACGTAGCGAATGCAATGGGTACGTCTGTTGGTTCAAACGCTATTACCATTAAGCAAGCGATCATTATCGCAATGATCTTTGAATTCGCCGGTGCTTACTTGGCCGGTGGTGAAGTCACCAGTACCATTCGCAACGGGATCATAGATTCCAGCTACTTTATCGAAGTGCCGGAACTTCTGGTCTACGGCATGATAGCTTCGCTGCTGGCCGCGGGTATTTGGTTGGTCGCCGCATCAGCACTAGGCTGGCCGGTTTCCACCACTCACTCTATCGTGGGTGCCATCATAGGCTTTGCTGCCGTGGGCGTGGGCACTGAAGCCGTTGCCTGGGGTAAAGTGGTTGGTATTGTTGGCTCTTGGGTCATCACCCCTGCGATTTCCGGCTTTATCGCCTTTATGATTTTCCAGAGTGTACAAAAACTGATTTTCAATACCGAAGATCCTCTGGGTAACGCCAAACGTTATGTGCCTTTCTACATGGCCTTTGCCGGCTTTGTGATGTCTTTGGTGACTATCACCAAAGGATTGAAGCATGTTGGTCTCAAATTCAGCACTGTCGAAGCCTATCTGCTGGCATTGGTGATCGCCATTCTGGTGGGGATCGCGGGCAAAATCGCCATCAGCCGCCTGAAAATGAGCAGCAAAAACGATCGCCAGACTCAATTTGGTAACGTAGAGAAGGTCTTCGCTATTCTGATGGTAGTGACCGCCTGTTGTATGGCCTTTGCTCACGGCTCCAATGACGTGGCCAATGCCATTGGCCCATTGGCTGCGGTAGTCTCTGTAGTTAACAGCGGTGGTGAAATCAGTTCAAAATCAGCTTTGGTCTGGTGGATCCTGCCCCTGGGCGCCGTCGGTATCGTTATGGGTCTGGCCATCTTCGGTAAGCGCGTAATGACCACCATAGGCAAAAATATTACTCACCTGACCCCAAGTCGCGGCTTTGCCGCCGAGCTGGCTGCAGCCTCCACTGTGGTTATCGCTTCGGGGACTGGTTTGCCTATCTCTACCACTCAGACTCTGGTGGGTGCGGTATTGGGTGTTGGTATGGCCAGGGGTATTGCCGCCATCAACATAGGGGTGGTTCGCAACATCGTGGTCTCTTGGGTCGTTACCCTGCCAGCCGGTGCCGGTTTGTCTATTCTGTTCTTCTTCACCATCAAGGGTGTGTTCGGTTAACAGACATAGCCAATAAAATCACGGTAAATATCATGATTATAAGAGGGAAGTCGAATGACTTCCCTCTTGCATTGACGCCCTCAAATCCCTAGCATGTGGGCAGTATTTTGCGACAGAGAATGACTAAGTGCTAAGACTCCTGACTCTCATAGGGATGATGCTCCTGTCTCCCACCCTGTTGGCCCAAGGCCAAACTCGTTATATTTCCGACGAGGTTTATATCTATATTCACGGCGGACCCGGCACTCAATACCGGATCTTGGGTAGTATCGAAGCCGGACAACAGATAAGCGTGTTGCCTGAGCGCCAAGGTGATTACACCAAGATTATCGACCATAAGGATCGTGAAGGCTGGGTACTGACCAGCATGATCTCCAAGGACAAGTCGCTGCGTTTTCGCGTTCCTGAGCTGGAAAGCCAACTGGCCGATGCCAAGAGTCGGCTAAGCAATCTGTCAAACGAAAACGGTGACTATAAGGGCGAGCTCGATAGCCTCAAGTCTCAGTTGAACAAGGCGCAAGCCGAGCTCAGCCAAGCCAGCACAGAACGCGATGAAGCCATCGCCAAACTGCAGTCGATGAAAGATAACGAGCGTTTCCGCATGTGGCAGGAAGGCGGACTCATCGCCGCTCTGGGTTTGATCCTCGGGGTCATTCTGGTCTATTTACCAAGACCGCAGCGGCGCAAGAAAGATCGTTGGATGTGATAGCTTCCATACTCCTTCCAAAGGCCAGTGTTTAAAACCACTGGCCTTTTGTTTATGTGGCTTTACAGCTGGCCCCCCTAAAAACCAATTAAACATATATCACACTTTCATCACCTTAGTGCCATAAGTCACATTTGATCATATAATCAGCGCGCGCGAGCGCCGATATTGTATACAAAAATAATAAAGCGCCTTCTGCGTCAGACATATTCCAGGTAATTCGAGCAGTCCTTAACTGCCCCCAACCGGCTGAGATGGAAGCGATAACTATGTTCAAAGCGAGTGAAGTTCTGGCAGGCCACTACGATAACGCCAATCTCGACGAACTCTTTAAAGCCATCAGTGACAACTATATTGTCGATGAAGAACAATATCTGTCCGATCTGATCAAGCTAGTCCCGTCGAGTGACGAAACCATAGAGCGTGTGACCCATCGGGCCCACGACTTGGTCAGTAAGGTTCGTCAATATGACAAAAAAGGTCTGATGGTAGGTATAGACGCTTTTTTACAACAATACAGTCTTGAAACCCAGGAAGGCATCATACTCATGTGCCTGGCCGAAGCCCTGTTGCGGATCCCGGATCCGGAAACGGCCGATGCCCTGATTGAAGACAAGCTCTCAGGTGCCAAATGGGACGAGCATCTGTCAAAGAGTGATTCAGTATTGGTCAACGCCTCGACCTGGGGCCTGATGCTGACGGGAAAAATCGTCAAACTGGATCGCAACCTGGATGGCAGTCCAAGCAACTTATTGAAGCGCTTGGTTAATCGCCTGGGTGAACCTGTGATACGTCAGGCCATGTATGCCGCCATGAAGATCATGGGCAAACAGTTCGTACTCGGCCGCACAGTTAAAGAAGCGCTGAAAAACAGTGAAGACAAGCGCAAGCAGGGCTATACCCACTCTTACGACATGCTGGGTGAAGCCGCACTGACCCAGAGAGACGCCCAGAAATACTTCCAGGATTACTCCCACGCCATCAGCGAATTGGGAGCCCAGCAGTACGATGAATCCCAGGCGCCCAGACCGACGATTTCCATCAAACTGTCGGCGCTGCATCCCCGCTATGAAGTGGCCAATGAAGACAGAGTCATGTCCGAGTTGTATGCCACTGTGATCAAGCTGATTGAGCAGGCTCGCAGCCTGAATGTCGGTATCTCTATCGATGCCGAAGAGGTAGACCGTCTCGAGCTGTCACTCAAGCTGTTCCGCAAGTTATACAACTCAGAAGCCGCCAAGGGCTGGGGCCTATTAGGCATAGTGGTTCAGGCTTACTCTAAACGGGCACTGCCTGTACTCCTGTGGCTGACCAAGCTTGCCAAAGAGCAAGGCGATGAAATCCCGTTGCGACTGGTGAAAGGCGCTTACTGGGACAGCGAACTCAAGTGGGCCCAACAGGCAGGTGAAGCCGGTTATCCCCTCTACACCCGCAAGGTGGGGACGGATCTCTCCTATCTGGCCTGTGCCCGTTTCCTGCTGTCGGACAAGACCCGTGGTGCCATCTATCCACAATTTGCCAGCCATAACGCCCAGACAGTCGCTGCCATCAGCGATATGGCCGGCGATCGTGAGTTTGAATTCCAGCGTCTGCACGGCATGGGACAGGAGTTGTACGACACCATTTTGGCGGAAAGCCGAGCTCGCACCGTCAGAATTTATGCGCCGATAGGTGCCCATAAAGATCTGCTGCCCTATCTGGTGCGCCGTCTGCTGGAAAACGGTGCCAACACTTCATTTGTGCATAAGTTGGTGGATCCCAACACACCAATCGATTCACTGATCACCCACCCTCTGGTGACAGTCAAACAATACAAAACCCTGGCCAATAACAAGATAGTGAAGCCTGCCGACATTTTTGGCAGCGAACGCAAAAACTCCAAGGGACTCAATATGAACATTCTCTCTGAAGCCGAACCCTTCTTCGCGGCACTGGATCAGTTCAAGGCTCATCAATGGCATGCCGGCCCGCTGATCAATGGTGAAACCCTGAGCGGCGAGTCAAAGCCGGTTGTCAGCCCCTATGACACGACACAAACCGTCGGTCAGGTGGTTTTTGCCGACAACCAAGCCGTTGAGCAGGCCATCAGTTCAGCCGTCGCCGCCTTCCCAGCCTGGTGTCGCACGCCGGTGGCACAGCGCGCCAGCGCACTGCAAAAACTGGCCGACCTGCTGGAAGAAAATCGCGAAGAACTGATAGTGCTCTGTACCCGTGAAGCCGGCAAGAGCCTGCAGGACGGCATAGATGAAGTCCGAGAAGCCATCGACTTCTGCCGCTACTATGCGGTGCAGGCCAAGAAGATGATGAGCAAGCCCGAGCTGCTCCCCGGGCCAACCGGTGAATTGAACGAACTGTTTGTTCAAGGCCGCGGTGTCTTTGTCTGTATCAGCCCCTGGAACTTCCCGTTGGCGATTTTCCTCGGTCAGGTGACAGCAGCCCTTGCTGCCGGCAACACAGTTATCGCCAAGCCGGCCGAGCAAACCTGCCTGGTGGGCTACCGCGCCGTACAACTGGCCCATGAAGCCGGGATCCCCAAAGAAGCGCTGCAATTCCTGCCGGGCACAGGCGCCAGTGTCGGCGCCGCACTGACCAGCGACGAACGCATTGGCGGTGTCTGCTTCACAGGCTCTACCGGCACGGCCAAGGTGATCAACCGTGCTCTGGCTGCCCGCGAAGGTGCCATCATTCCGCTTATCGCCGAAACCGGTGGTCAAAATGCCATGGTGGTGGACTCCACCTCCCAGCCGGAGCAAGTGGTCAACGATGTGGTTGCCTCTTCCTTTACCAGCGCTGGCCAGCGCTGCTCGGCGCTGCGGGTACTCTATCTGCAGGAAGATATCGCCGATCGAGTACTGGAGATCCTCAAGGGTGCAATGGATGAACTCAGCATTGGCTATCCTGGTTCAGTGAAGACAGATGTCGGCCCTGTGATCGATGCCACCGCCAAAGCCAATCTCAACGCCCATATCGAGCACATCAAACAGGTAGGCAAGCTTATCAAACAGGTGGAGCTGCCCGCTGACTGCAAGGATGGCCACTTCGTTGCTCCAACCGCGGTGGAAATCGATTCCATCAAGGTGCTGGAGAAAGAACATTTCGGCCCAATACTGCACGTTATCCGTTTCAAAGCCTCAGAGCTGGACAAGGTGATTGCCGATATCAACAGCACAGGCTTTGGTCTGACTCTGGGGATCCACAGCCGCAATGAAGGCCACGCCCTGAGCGTTGCCGACCGAGTCAATGTAGGTAACGTCTATATCAACCGTAACCAGATTGGCGCCGTGGTGGGTGTGCAGCCCTTCGGTGGTCAGGGGCTTTCCGGCACAGGCCCCAAGGCTGGCGGGCCACACTACCTGACCCGCTTTATGACGGAAAAGACCCGCACCAACAACATCACAGCCATAGGTGGCAATGCCACTCTACTGTCACTGGGGGATGCGGAATAATCTTCCACCCATGAACAAAGCCAGGAATAGTTTCCTGGCTTTTTATCACTTGCAAGCATAAGATTTGCCTTGCCCCCCCGAGGATTGGCTATAATGCGCGGCAGATTTTATCCTTGGAATCCCCCCATGTCGCTGACACCGCCATCGCAATTATTAATGCGCAATAGTGCGCTTTTTGAAGGCCAGAGCCTGTTACTACTCAATCACGAGAGTGACAGTTGTGCCAAAGAGCTGTTGAGTCTGTGCCCCAGAGTCGATGCGCTAGCACTGGACTTCAATCACTTCCAACAACTTAAGTCGCAGGCCCAAGCCAGGCTTCAGTGTTACTTCGGCCATCAACTACCTCATACTGAAAAGTTCGAGACGGTTGTCGTCTATTACCCCAAGGCCAAACCGCTATTGGCCTATCTACTGGAGCTGGCGGCGCTGCACCTGCAGCCGGGAGGCCAACTGCTGGTCATAGGGGAAAACAAAGGCGGGATAAAGTCGTTTGCCAAACAGCAAAGCCGCTGGTTCAGCAATGCGGTCAAACTGGACAACGCCCGTCACTGCCTGCTGTTTGCCGCCGAGGCCATCGCCAGCCCTGCAACGCTGGATATTGAAGCCTTTGTTAGCCATTACAGCTTGCCCACTCCCCAAGGAGATGTGCAGATCTGCAATATGGCCGGGGTATTCAGTGAAAAACGCCTGGATCAGGGCACTGAGCTGCTGCTGTCGCATCTGCCCAAACTTGAAGGTCGGGTACTGGACTTTGGCTGCGGCGCCGGTGTAATTGCGGCCGCCCTGCTCAAGGCCCAGCCGGATCTGCATCTGGAATGTGTCGACATCAACGCCATGGCGCTGCTGTCCTGTGAGTTGACGCTAAAGGCCAATGCTCTGACGGCCAAGGTCTATCCATCCGATGGCTTGAGTGCCACTCAAGGCGAGTTCGATGCCATCATCTCCAATCCACCGTTTCACGATGGCTTGGCGGCAACCACCCATATTGCCGAAAGCTTTATCGCCGACAGCGCCAAAACGCTTAAAGACCGAGGAGTCTGGCAGATAGTGGCCAACCGCCACCTGCCCTACAGCGATACAATCGCGGCCCATTTCGGTAACGTGAACGTGATTGCAGAAAACAACAAATACAAGCTTTATCGGAATATTGGTAACAAAAAGTAACTCCAAGCAATTTTGGTAACTTTTCGCTAAGAGATCAAAGATTTTTATAAGTATTCAAGGCTATTATCTTTTTTAACGACTGCTAACGGGATGTTAATCACAGGCTTCATTTCAACGAGCTTATGTTGTTATACTCAAACAGCAGTCTGGAAAAGAATAATAGTACCATTCCACACGGGAGTTGACTCACTCAGTCGATTAACGCCCTGTTCTGTTGTGACACAACAAACAGGTTCGTACTCGAATGGCAGATTTGCTCAAACGTTCAAAAGGAAGGGTATAACTAACCTGGATACTCTAATATGCTGGCGCCAGATCTCGTTGAACTCAGCAGTAACAAACAATTTGCTGAGCTAAAGCTCATTCCCAAAAATCATGGTCCCGTGACGGAAGACGCCATTCGTCACCTGCTGGCCCTCCCTGACTTCGCCAATCTCTGTCCTCTGGACAGTCAAATCGCCAAAGCCGTCAAAGAGATCAATAAGCTCTACGCCGAAGAGGATGGCCAATTCGAGCAGTTCTTTCAGATAGCCGAGCGCCGCGACGGCCAGATCTCACTCAAGCCCAGTAAAGATAAGATGCAGGCCAGTATGAGCCTCACTGCAGCCTGGGGCGGCAAGGAGATCACCCTACCGGACATTCTTCGCTGCCTGAAAGAAGAGAAGATCTGCATGGGGCTATCGAAAATCAAAATAGAGACCATGCTCAAGCGCCTGAAGCAGAGCAAACCCGGTGAAACCTTCGAATGCATCATTGCCTGCGGCAAGGCGGCAGTGAATGGCAACCATGCCAAATTGGACCGCAAAGTGCCACTGGCCCGTGAACGCCTGTTGCATCCGCAAGAGCGTGAGGATGGCACAGTGGACATGCGCAATCTAGGCGCCGTCATCATGGTTAATGCTGGCGATCTCTTAATGGAGAGGATCCCCGCAACTCAAGGAACACCGGGATACAATGTCTTCGGTGAAGTATTGCCAGCCAAGCCGGGGAAAGATCTGGAGATGGTAGCTGGCAAGGGCACAGAGTTCAGCAGCAAAGACAGCAATAAGCTTATTGCCACTGTGGCCGGTCAGCCGGTGGAAATCCGCAATGGCATGCAGGTAGATGATGTGCTGCAGATAAAAGATGTGGACGTGGGCTACGGCAATGTCGACTTCAAGGGCAGTATCCTGATCAGCGGTGATGTCCATGATGGGATGCAGGTCAAAAGCAGCGGCGATATCACAGTCATGGGCTTTGTCGACTCGGCATCCCTGATAGCCGAAGGGGACATTACGGTCAGCAAAGGCATCATAGGCCGACAGATCCGTGCCACTGAACTGTCGACGCAGATCAGAGCCAAGGGCCAGATCTCGGCCCAGTTTGTACAATATTCGGACCTCCAGTGCCAGGGCGATATCCTGGTGACCAAGCAACTACTGCACAGTCACAGCCGCACCGACAGCAAATTAATTGTCAGCGATGCCAACGGCCGCCGCGGAGATCTGGTGGGCGGCATTGCCAAGGCAGAAAAAGGTATCAAGGCCGTCGCCATAGGAGCCACCGCCGATACTAAAACAGATCTCTTCTGCGCCATGCGTTTGGGGGAGTACCGCCAAAACCTCAAAGAACTCGAAGAGAGCGTTCGGGTTTTGGTCGTGGCCGGTTTGGATATGGAAGCCAGGCTGAGAAAACTGCCACCCAAGAGCGAATGGCAGGCAGATCCGACCATGGTTGAGCAGGTTAAAATGATGCTGGAAGAGAAGCATCGAGTCGATGATGAACGACGGCGTGAAGAAACCGAACTCGAACTGCTGAAGGCGGAAACCGAAGGTTACTACCGCCACTACTTTATCGAAGCTCTGAAGCATATTTACTCCAATGTGGAAATTCACATAGGCCCGGCGCAGCAACGCACCCAGAGGGAACACGGTCCCTGTGTGGTTGAAAACCACAACGGAGAAATCCATTTCGACTACAGCAATCGCGGCTAACACTAAGTCCGTAAATGCGGGCATCTGCTTGGTGCAGAATAGGCAATAGCAACACCAAACCATTGTGTTATGGTGTGGGGAACTGTTTATCCATGGAGCCCCTATGACACAGCCCACCTGGCCCGTCATTCTTAAACCGGCAGATGCAGACGAACTTCTGTATCTCGAAAATGAAAGCGACTGGTTGGAATACATCTGCCTGAATCAACATCTGAGTTGCCAGGGCGATCAACTGATAGATTCCGGCGGCTTATGTTATCCCATACTCCCGGCCATTTGCTGTGACGAACCTATACTGGCCGCCTTACCACAAATAGGCCCGAGCCAGTCTCGACTCGAACTTAAAGATCTCAAACTGTTACTGCAAAAGCACGCCGCCGCGCTCGGCAGTTGTTGCGTCGCCAAACTGGCCTTTATCACTTTTCCCCAAGGGTTGGAGATGGTGCGTTATCTCGACAATCTCTGACAAAGCTCAGCGCCCACGGGTATAATCGGCGCGTTTTCTCTCATCGGAGTCATAGATTTGCAACTTCTGAAAATAGATTGCTTAGGTAAGCCTCTGAGGCTGGAAGGTTCCATGGCCGGTTGGCAGCAACTCTTTTGGGATAACCAATTGGTCTCACAACAAGCTGCCAGCGCCAATGACCAAGGCACCGGCTGTCATGAGTTCAGCCTTAGTCGCACCGATGGCAGCAGCATCAAGGTCTGCTTACAAACCCAGCTCAACTGGCAACCCTTTGAGCTGAGCTATCGTTTGCTCATCGATGAGCAAGTCACGATTGAAGGCAGGCGCGATAGCAAAGATATTGAGCGGCAAACACCAGACATAGCGCCGGTGAAACAACAGAAACTGAGTCTGGTGGGGCTGGTGTCTCTGGGCTTTAAGCTGCTCAAGAGTGCCAAGGTAATCAAAGTCGTACTGGCCGGGGCCAGTATTGCCGCTTATTCCTGGCTGTTTTCACTGCAGTTTGCATTGGCCCTTATTGCCTGTCTGGTGTTTCACGAGTATGGCCATATCCGGGCGATGAAGTATTTTGGTATGAAAACCAAGGGTATCTACCTCATTCCCTTTATGGGCGGCCTGGCCTTGTCCGATGAGAAGATCAACACCCGCTGGCAAGATGTGGTGATCTCCATCATGGGGCCAACCTTTGGCCTGTTGATGTCGCTGGTGGCACTCGTGGCCTACTGGATCACTGGCAATCCCTTCTTTGCCGGTCTGGCGGCCTTCAACGCCTTACTCAATCTGTTCAACCTGTTGCCAATTCTGCCGCTGGACGGCGGACATATTCTCAAGAGCATCAGCTTTTCAATGAACAGCGCCATCGGCCTTATCGCCTGTATTGTCGGTGCCGCTATCGGAGTATTTATTAGCTACAGTCTGGGGCTGGCGCTGCTGGGGTTCCTGTTGCTGATAGGCAGCGCCGAGATTCTATTTGAGTGGAAACAGCGTCATCATAGCCATCTGTTGCCGCTGGACAGGTATGGGCAAGTGTTTTCCCTTATCTGGTATCTGTTAACCGTGGCCGCCCTGGTGGCGGTTATCTGGCATCTGGCGGGTAGCGGAGATGACATGCTGGGACTGCCACTCAAGATATTGCAGAGCTGACAAGCGCCAAAGGGTTAAGCGTTTGCGGCGGCCCAGACTCTCTAAACAAAGCGCCACTTTTGTGGCGCTTTGTTTTTTACTGACTTGCTGGCAGCATCACAGCCTCAAAGACCCGGCTTTGCCGGATAAACTGCTTAAGCAGGCTATTCAACTCAGCGGCTGTGACCTCCTCATTGAAGCGAATGTTTTGCCCTATCTGCTGCGGCCCGCCCACTGTCATATAGCTTTGGCTGACCGCCTCCAGCCAACCGAGATTGGATTTAAGCTCCCGCTGCAGCCTGTCCTGACGTTGACGGCGCTTATTTTCCAGCGAATGGGGCGATACGCCCTCATCAGCCATCCGCTGGAGCACCAGATGCAGTTGTTGGATCAATTCATCGACCCGCTCCGGATCGCTGCTGAAGCTGATACGGCCCGAGCCGAAGTCTTCCCCCGGCTCCTGCCAGAACCAAGCGGTTACCCCATAAACGCCGCTGGCCTCCTCTCTGAGTTTAAGCCTGAGCTGCTCCTGAATAAGCTCCCCCATGAGCGACAACTGATAGGCTTGCTTTGCTGACCAAGGCTGCGGATAGGAGGTCAGATAGACCTCTGTTTCGGCTCTGGGCTCACTGGAGACAGGCATCTGCAGACGCTCCTTTGGGGTCGCCGGCCGAATTTGGTATTGCTTGCGCGCCTCCCTTTTTACCTCAATCCCCGCCAGATACTGCTCGGCTAAGTGAATGAGGCGTGCCTCGTCGATATCGCCGACAAAGAACAGAATAAAGTCGGTATTACCCAGCATGTGACGGCGATAATCGGCCAGCAGCTCATCCTCGGTCAGGGTCGTCAGCAACTCGGGATCCGGGTTGTAAACCGTCGGCACTCCGGGATAGCGCTTGGCATCTATGGTGCGGGCAAACTGTTCCCCTGGATCATTGGCATATTGTGCCCGGGTCGCCTGATACTCTTCGCGCCAGAGCTTCAAGGCATTCGATGCAAACTGTACCTGCTGCAACTTGAAGCGAAACAGCTGCAACAACGCCGCCAGATCATCCCTGTGGGCCCAGCCGGAAAAGCCTTGCGTCTGACCGTCCAGCAAACTGGAAAGCACCAGAGGATAGTCGCTGTCATAGTGGTCGATCGCCTGCTGCGGCACCTCGCCGGCACCGAACTCATCCGCTAGGTTCACCGCCAGACGCAGCTTTTGCGCCTCCGAAGGCGCCAGGCTGCCCATCCCCCCGACAGTCAAGGCCTTGAAGTGCACTTCACCCGAATTGAGATCAGATTGGCTGAATACCAGACGCAACCCGTTGCTGAGTCGATACTCCTTCAGGCGTCCATCGGCGGCTTCACCGATAAAGCGACTGCTGCCGACCTCGGCCTTGAACTCGGGCATCTCAGTGGTCTGTTGCCCGGCGTCAAAGTCGCTGTGCTGCCTGCTCATGCTCTGCAGCCACAATGCATTGGCTTCAGCACTCGTCAGTGCCGACATCTCCCCCGCCCCAAGAGTCTGCAGCAATAAGCGGGAACTTGGCGCCGTTAAACGCGCCAGCGCCTGATTGATATCCTCGGTCGTCAGCGAGCCAATCAGCTCCAGGTTGAGCCTGGCTCTGTCTTTATAGCTCAGCCAGGGGTCGAGATTGGCAGCGGTAGTGACCAGGTCGCCGGCAATATCTATGCTGTAAACCGCCTTATCGGCGCGGCGCTGTTCCAATTTCAGTTGGCGTTTCAGCTGGGAGGCCACCGCCTTATCGCTGAAACCATGCTGCTTGAGGGTGGCCAGAAGATCAAACAGTGCACTAGCCGCGCTATGGTACTCCCCCTTCTTGAGCTGCAAGGTGAAAATGCTCTGCCTGGTCTCGCGGCCGATGGCCGAGGAGAAGAAAGCGCCCGACAGCAGCCAGTCTTGATGTTGCTTCTCCCATTGTTGCAGACGCAGATTCAGCATACGCCCGGCTATCTGCTCGGCCAGCTCGCGGCGATAACCGGCCCGCGAATAATCCGCCTCAAGCGGCGAGAAAAAGCTCAGTTCCAGCGCTGGCTCTTCGGCGCCGACTTCATGCACCTTGGCGGCCCTCAGACCGTCTTGCAGCGGTATGCCAAAGTCCACGGTTTCCAGTGGTGTCGTCGCCGCAGGCATAGCTCCCAGATATTGCTCGACCATGGCCTGGAATTTGGCGACATCTATATCACCGCTCGCCACCAGCGCCATATTATCCGGCCGATACCAGCGGCGATAAAAGTCGGCCACCCGCTTGCCGGATACCTGGCGTATGGTTTCGGGATCGCCTATGGGATCGCGCGTTGCATAACGGGAACCGGCCATTTCGATGGCAGACTTTTTGTCCCCCAAACGCAGCATAGGCCCAAGCCTTGCCCGCCACTCCTCCAGCACTATGCCACGCTCGGCATCGAGATCATCGCGGGCAATGCTCACCTCTGCCGCCCAGTCGGCAATAATTCTAAGCGCCAGCTCCAGAGTCTGCGGCCGGTTATCCGGCAGATTGAGCAGATAGACGGTATTTTCAAAGTCGGTGAAGGCATTGACATCTATGCCAAACTTCAGCCCGGCATCCTCCAGCGCGTTGATGACGCTGTTGCCCTTAAAGTGCTTACTGCCGTTAAAGGCCATATGCTCGACCATATGGGCCACGCCCCTTTGGTCGTCATCTTCATGCATGGAACCGGCGTTGACCACCAAACGCAGATACACGCGTTTGGCCGGGGCATCGTTGGGGGCCAGATAATAGCGAAAGCCATTGTCCAACCGCCCCTGAACCAAGTCAGGATCGCTGTTCAGAGGCAGCATCTCGCTGGTTTGACAGGCCGCCAGCAGGCAGGCCATCGCCGCCATCATCAGGCGGCCGAATCGTGTTTTAACAATCATCTCAGGATTTCCAGAACTCAACAAAAAAGCAGCTTCCGGTGAAGCTGCCCATCACTACCATTCAGGGTTTAGAAGCGATAACCCACTTCCAGCCAGAACTGACGCCCTGGGGTATAGAGGCCGTATTCGCCGTTCTGGTTGGCCTTGAGGCTATACTGGCGCACCTGATTAAGCACATTGTTGATATCCAGCTGCAGATAGACCTCTCCACCCAGCGCCTGCGGCTCCCAGCGAATACGACTATCCCACTGGGTGTGACTGCCGAAGTCATAGCTGCGGTACATCTCCAGCGCCGCCTGGCTGTTCACCGACTCATATCCCCGTACCGGCGCCTTGACGTAAAGCTTGTTGCCCCAGGTGATATTCCAGGCCGGTAACTCCATATCCAACCCAAGACGCACCATCCACTCTTCCTCGGATGAGTTGACCTCCTGCTCCATCTGGCGACGGCTCATCACGGCGCCATCGAGCATCACCGCCTCATCCGGGTTCATCGCCTTATCAAGATCGTTGCGATCTGTCTCCAGCCAATCGGCCGCCAGCGACCACTCCCATTGACTGGCACCTAAGGTCAGCGGCGCTATGTTATTCAGTTGCAGGGTATAGACATGAACCTTGTAGTCTTCGCCATTGCGATAGTCGTCCACCTTGACGCTGCCAACCTGGCTTCTATGGGTCACCAGGCGATCGCGATAGTCCCTCAGGGTATAGCGACCGCTCAGGCTTAAATTGCCCAGATTCTGGTGCAGCGCCAGAGTCAACTCATCGGAGAAGGGGGTTTTCAGATCCTTGATGCTCTCGTATCTGCGGGTGTGATCCTGGCTGAGTTTAAGTATTTCATCCGCCAGCTTCATCGAAGCGAAAGAGCGGCCATAGTAACGGTTAAGCCCGATATCCACCCGGGTGCCCTCGACGACATCCCAGTTGAGTGCCAGCCGCGGCGCCAGGTTGAGATTATCCAGGTAGTCATCATGCTCAAGCCTCAACCCGGGGCGAAATTGCCAGGAACCAAATTTAATGGTGTCCTGCAGATAAGCCGCCGAGTTGCGGTGGCGGGTGTCTATGCTGCCGGCCAATACGGTTTGTTCATCGAGCGGCATCTCCATGCCCGACATTATCAAGCGGATCTCCTGATTGACTTCCCTTGGGCGGTAAAAATCATAGTCGGTCTGCTGGAAACTCAAGCCGGTTTCCAGGCTGTGACTGACATCGCCCCAATAGAAGCGTTTGAAGCTGACATCGGCCAGCAGTTGCAGATTTCGCTGCTTGAGACGACTGTCGCCATAGCCCCCCTTCTGGTAATCCAGCCCGGTATCGGCATCACTGATCACCAGCACAGTATCACTCTGGGAGTGACGCTCATCCTCAAAGCTGTCGTAGGCCGCCTTGAGGGACAAACTTCCCAGGCTGAACTCCCGCTCCAGACTCAGGGTCGCCCCCAGTGCCGAGTGGCTGTCTTCAAAATCATTGTCTATGTTCTCGCCCATAAACAGGCCTTCACGGTAGGCCGAATAACGCCAGTCCCAGTCGATTCGGGTCAAGGGATCCGGCGTCCAGGCCAGATTCAACAACAGGTTGTCCGATCTACGACTCTGATCCTGAGAATCAACCGTGCCTTCTGCATCCATGATCCGGCTCTGGCGAATGCTGGAGCGGCGTTGACCAAAGGCCAGCACCATGCCCAGTTCGTCGTTAATCCCCTGCTGCCACTGCCCCGAATAGCTGTGTTTAACAAAATCGGGCTGATAGATGGCCTTACCGCCGTCGGGCCTGGCCTGCTGCAAAAACTCGTTGATGTTGGGATCGACCTTCTGGCTGGTCCAACTGCTGCGGCTGGTACGGTAACGCAGCTGGCCGCCGTTGACGCCGTTGTAGCTTAAGGTATCTGCCACTACGGCCCCGCCGGTAAAGCCCCCCAGGCTGGCTGGCACATTGTTGTCATAAACGGTGATCCCGGCCAGCATGGCGGCATCGAAAAAATAGGCCTGCTCTGAGCTCATCCCCGGCAAGACCCCGACACTGCCGTCAAACAGGCCTGAGCTAGGATCCAGATCGTTGTTGATATTGATGCCATCAATAAGAAACGCTGTCTGTTCAGACTCGGCGCCATAGATGGAGATCTTCGACGGTTTGATTTCACCGCCACTAAACCCTTCATCCAGCCCCTCCAGGCGCACCGCAGGGTTGGATTTGACCAAGTCGCTCAAGTTGCCATCAGCCGAAGGGGTACGGCGGATCATCTGCTCATCCAGAGTGCTTTTGCCATCCAAACCGTTATCGGCTCTGTCTTTGACTGTCACAACCGCGCGGGTCTCCGGCGACTCATCCGAAGAGGGCGCTTGCTTATTTAGCGTTTCGGCGCCGGATGCGGCGCAAAAGAGTACGGCAGCCACAGCCAAAGCCACGGCAGAAGGTGCTGGGTATTGCATATAAAACCTGACCAATGAGAATGATTCTCATAATTGTTACAGGCAAAATATTTCCCGACAAGATAGCCAAAATTCAGCCAAGGTAATAAGGATGTTTTGTAAAAAGCACCACAAGTTTAACTTTTGGTAACTTTTTAAGAGGGGGGCAAACAATCAGGCTCAGGCTAACCTTTAAAATCAATCAAAGGTGGGCTTGGACAAAACCTATCACAGGTTAACCGCATCACATCCCAAATGACTTTTTAACGAAAAAATCTTAAAAATTTACATTTGTATCAGTACTGATGTGCTGCTTAGGCGAATAAAAGGCAAGAGGCGGCCACAGCAAAGCAGCCGTCTGTTGCCTATGTCAGTTAAACGGAACCGGATGGGATCTCACCGAAATCACCGTTTTGGTAGTCGCGAATGGCCTGCAGGATCTCCGCCTGGGTATTCATCACAAAAGGCCCCATCTGCACCACGGCCTCACCAATGGGGTTACCGGCCAGAATGAGCAGGCCAGCGCCCTTGAAACCGGCTTGCAGCTCGAGAGGATAACGACTATCGAGCTGCAACATATTACCGGCGGCCAGTTGTTTGCCATCCGGCAGTTGCAATACACCACTGTGCAGATAGAGCGCCAGTCGCCCCAGATGACTGAGATCCAACTCGGCTTGGGCATCAGGCGCCAGCGTCAAATCGGCAATCGCCGCATCGCCGGCCAACCCGGTCAAGGGAGCACTGGCTTCAGTACCGGCGAAACGCCAATCACCGGCCAGCAGTCTCAGGCTGGCGCCGTCAGTTTCAAGCTGTTGGTGTTCATCGGCAGCGCTGTCCTGATACCTGGGCGGCCGCATCTTGTCCTTGGCCGGCATATTGAGCCAGATCTGAAAGCCATGCAGCCCCTCTTTGGCATCGGCCAGCGGCATTTCGGAGTGGACCACACCACGGCCGGTACTCATCCACTGCACCTTGCCTTCGCGGATGGCGCGGACATTGCCCAGTTGATCCCTGTGCTCAAAACCGCCCTTGCGGATATAGGTAAAAGTTTCCATACCGCGGTGGGGATGCGGCGGAAAACCGCCGAGATAATCGCGTTCATCGTCGGAGCGGATCTCATCCAGCATCAGATAGGGATCCAGCGCCAGAGCCTGAAAATCGGCGACCCGGCTGATATTGACCCCATCGCCGTCAGAGGTGGGTTGCGCCGGCAGTATTTGCAATATTTTCATCATTGGGCTCCTTCACTTTGGAATAGCCCCAGCTTACTGCCGACAAATAACAACAAAAAGCGCATTTATCCGCTATGAGTCTTCGACTTTATAGAAAGGTCACACCCACCAATAGCGCACCACATGGAAGAAAACCGGCGCAGCAAAACAGACAGAATCCATGCGATCCAGCATGCCGCCGTGGCCCTCTATCATATGGCCCCAATCCTTGACGCCGCGGTCACGCTTGATGGCCGACATCACCAGTCCTCCGGCAAAGCCGAGCAGGTTCACCAGTAAAGCTATGATTGCCGCCTGCCAGGGGGTAAATGGGGTGATCCAGAACAGCGAGGTACCCACCAGCGTCGCCAGCAATACCCCACCGACCAAGCCTTCCAGGGTCTTGGAGGGCGACAGCTTGGGTGCCACCTTGCGTTTGCCAAACAGCTTGCCACAGCAATATTGCAACACATCGGAGAGTTGCACTACCAGAATGAGCCAGGCGATCAGCAGCAAGTTACGCCCTTCATAGCCCTCTATCTTCAAGGTCATCAGCGCCGGCACTGACGAGACACAATAGACGGCTATCATCAGCCCCCACTGCACTTTGGCGGTACGCTCAAGGTAACGTGTAGTATCGCCGCCAAGTGCTGCCAGAATCGGCATCAGCAGGAACAGATAAACGGGAATAAAGATACTGAACATGCCGTACCAATGGATGGCGATCAGCAGATACTGCACCGGCAAGGCAAAATAGAAGGCGGCGACCAGGGCTGGATAATCGCTGGCCCGGGTCGGTGTCAGGGTTAAAAACTCCCTGAGCGCATAGAAAGATACCAGGGCAAACAGCAATATCACCCCATAGAGTCCGAACAGGAAAGCTATGCCTATGGCCAACACCATCATCCACCAGGCATCGATTCTGGCATTGAGATTGGCAATAACGGCGTTGTTGCCCTTACGCCAGGCCAGCAAACGACCTATCAGGGTCGCTACCACCAGCAGTAGGCCGATACCGGCAAACAACCACAGTGTCTGGTTCATACTTCCTCCCGTGACATCGCCAATAGTGCCAAACGCAAACGCTCGAGAAAGGCCACCTTGGTTTCCTGCGGCTGCAGCTTGATAGGCGTGCCGAAACTCAAAGTGCAGAGCAGCGGCAACGGCAGATAACGCCCCTTGGGCATGGCGCGATTGAGGTTGGCAATCCACACGGGGATCAGCTCCAGATCCGGGCGCGAGTGTGCCAGATGATAGATTCCACTCTTGAACGGCAACAATGGCGCCTCGCTCAGATTACGGGTCCCCTCCGGGAAGAAGATCAGCGAGTCGCCCTCAGCCAGCGCCTTTTCCGCCGGCGCCAAGGGATTGCCCTCACCATGGCTCTCTCTTGGAATAAGCACGGCATTGAATACCCGCTGAATAATAAAGCGCCTCAGCGCCGTCTTCTGCCAATACTCGGCGCCGGCAACCGGACGTGTCTTGCGTCTCAGCAAGGCAGGCAGTGATGCCCACAGCAACACAAAGTCACCGTGACTGCTGTGATTGGCAAAGTAGAGCCGCTGATTGTGATTGGCGCGGCAGCCAAGCCACAGGGCGCGGGCACCGGTGACCAACCTGGCCGCCGAGGTGATCCCAAAGGCGGTCAATCCCGCGAGCCAGCCGATTAGGGTATCCATAGATAAGGGTAAACTCCTCTTACAGGAAAAAGCGCCAGACGAGTAACAACACCAACGCGGCGGCCTGCCCGGCAAAGCAAAGGAACAGGCGCTTTAGCAGCGCCTGCGCCCCTTGGGCGCGCAGCAGCATGCTGCGACCGGCCTGCTCTTCTTTAAGCCAGCCGAGCTGCTGCATGCTGTGATCCAGACGTTCGCAGGAATGCTCCCCTGCCAGGGCGGCAAACAGCTTGGCATCCAGCGCTACTCTGAGGCCAAAATACTGTCCGGCCAGTCCGAAAAGCACCATCAACAGGGCGCTGAGCAGTTCCGGCCATCCCTGAAGCTTGCCGCCCCAGAGAAGCAGCAAAGGTGCCAACATCAAAACCGCACTGAACCAGCGCAGCGGCGCGGCATTGCCCAATAAAGTGGCCACCAATTTTGCCAGATCCCGCTGCTGCGACTCAGGCATGTTGCACCTCTGGCGGGCAAAAACCGGACTTGAGCCGCTCCAGGTAAGCCAGAGTCTCTGGCTTGAAAACCACCTTGGGTCTGACTGCGGCAATCATCTTTGCGGCATCCTGGGCACTGCCGGCCCGACCGCTCAGCAGCAACCAGGCTGCCAATACCAAGGCGCTACGGCCATAACCCAAGGCGCAACATACAAGTAGAGTACCTGAGGTGCGCAAACACTCGAGCCGCCTGACCGCTTCCAGGCAGTCCTGTTCATCCGGCAAGCATAAATCCAGCATGGGCATGGGCTGATACCATTTGAGCTTGCCTTCGGTCATCCCCCGAGCGGGTGTCAGCAAGGCCTTGCCCGAATAGGGGAAAGGCAACTCGGCGCAGAGATCCAATATGGCATCATATTGCTGCGCTTCACTCATGGTAGGCATGCGCCCGAGCCAAACCCCGGACAGCACCTCTTGCGCCGCCACCTGGCCACCGGTCCAGAAACGGATATTGAGCCAGGCAAACAAACGATAAGGTAACAACAGCCAGCGACTGGCGAAGCTGGGATGGCCCAGCCCACTCTTTTGAAAACCCGCGGCGGCAAACAGGAGATAATTGAGCGCCACCATGGCCAACGCCAAGGCCAGCCAAAACAGCAGCATGCCAAAGAGACTCATGGGCCAGAGCAAGGCCGCGAGCAGCAGCAAGACGGCGCCCACGCCATAAGCCGCTGCCAGTTTGAGCCTGCAAGGTTCCCTCGTCAAACTCAAGCGGCTGAACGAATTTCGTGGCCACAGCCAGAGGCAGAACAGACCGGCCGCCAGCCCTGTGGGCAGGTCGATAAAATGATGTTGCCAGGTCGTCAGCACCGACAGGCCAATCAAGGCAAACCAGCCATGGAGCAGATAACGCCAGGCGCCCTTGGCCCGCTGACTGTATTCACTCCAGAGCACCACCAAGAGGGCGATGTGCAAAGAGGGCGCCTGATTGAAAGGCTTATCAAACCCCATCAGGAGATCGAACAAACCACCAAAAACGCCATCGAGCGGCGGGCGCTCAAAACTGAATTTAAGTGGCCAGATGAGAAAACAGCCGATACACAGAAGCTGTACGCTCAGCAGCCTGAGCCCCAGTCTGTCTATCCCCTTGCGGCTGAGGGGGAGCAGAAACGCCAGGCCGTAGAGAAGATCTATCGACCAGTAAGGCACTATGGTCCAGGGCCAAAGCGGAATGGCGCGCTCCCAGGAAAACACCAGACTGGGAACCTCACTTTGCTGCGAGGCATACCAATTGGCAAAACCATAGCTGGCAAAGAAAAACGGTGCCAACAACGCCAGCCAAAGCAGGCCCCGGCGAATGGTGCCGACCTCGCGTCGACGGGCGGGCAACTCAGGCATCAGTCGGCCTTACGCGCCATGGACACGGTAAATATGCCCCACTCATCCACTCTTTGAGTCAACTTGTGAAAACCGTTGGCTTTGGTCAGTTGATCCATCTCCTGCTGACTGCGGCGACGCATCACCCAAGGCTGACCGTCTCTGTGGCTGGTCAGGGCCCGGCCGATGAATTCCAGCTGCGGATGCCAGGGCTGGCCCGTGTAGATAAGCAGGCCTCCGGGCGCCAGCGCCGCGGCAATACCCGCCAGGGAGCGGGACACCATCTCATTGTCACCAAACAGCTCGTAAAGGCCCGAGACTACCGCCAGGGTTGGCTTGGGCTCGACCGCCGCCAGCGAATCAAAGTCGAAGGCATCGCCCTTTTCAAAACGCACTATGTCACCGAGACCAAGCTCATCGATGAGGGCGCGGCCGTCGCGGATATTGATATCACTGTAATCACGCAGCAGCACAGAATCGGGCTTGATATCGCTGTTCGCCAGGCTCTCCAGCAGATAGCGGCCATGTCCGGCGGCCACATCCATCAAATGCAGCGGCTTTTCTTCCTTTCTCAGCGTCGACAGCGCCTGCGCCAGCAGCTCTTCGATATGGCGTTTACGCTGGCGTATGCCGCGCCAGCCAATGGCATTGAGATATTGTTTGTCGACAAAGCGGCCAAACTCCCCCTTGCCGGAGGGTGTGTTGCGATAGACATAGTCCAGGGTACTGCCCGAATCGAAGCCGCGCTCGAACCCCAAGGCGATGCCCTCTGAGTATTTCTCCCCCAGCTTCATCACTGCGCGGGTGGCTTGCCAGTACTTGGCCTGCCAGGAAGCCTCGGGCAGAGGGGCGGCGAGCGATTCACTCTCGGCGCAGCTCGGGCCGAATTTATCTTGCTGCAACAAATTCACAGCCGCCTGCGGCGAGGCGATATTGGCCCGCAGGAAGCGTCTGATCCTGGCTATCGGGTCGGCCCGGTCCAGCTCTCCCAGGGTGTCATGGTAAAAACCGGGCAGCAGGTGCAATTCTTTACGCTGGGAACCCAAGCGCTCAAAAAACTGCTGCTGCGGCTTGCGCCGAACCACATAGTCGGCACCCGAGATCAGTACCTGAGTCGGTACAGTAATCGCCTGGGCATTGGCTACCACCCTTTCGGCGGCATCATAGAGTCCCAACAACACATTGACCGAGATCGGCCTGGCGATCAGTGGGTCTGTCTCAAAGCTGTATTGTCTGGCGGGGTCATGGGTCAACAGCTTGGCCTTAACATAGCTGTTGACGAAAAAGTTGCCCTTGAGGCTCCTCAGCAGCTTGAGCCCAGGGATAGCAAAAGGCACATAGAGTTTGACGCTGAAGGCCGGCGACGCCAGCACCAGCGCACGAATAGCAGGCGCATAGTCATGCACCCAGGTGCTGGCCAGCACGGCGCCGACACTTTGGGCCACCACACACAGCTGCTCTTGGCTGAATCCATGTTTGCGCTCTATGTGTTCCACAAAGGTCTGAATGTCGCGGACACTGGTACCGAAGGAGGGACTGTCGCCTCTGGCGCCCGGTGATTGCCCATGACCACGGGCGTCCCAGGCGAAAAAAGCCTGCTCAGGCAGCGCCAGTTCATCCACCAGGTGCGCCATTCGGCCACCGTGTTCATGGCCACGGTGAAACAGCAACACGGCCCCGGGATCCTCTTGTTCATTGGTTTCCTGCGCCGGCCAGAAACGATAAAACAGCTGGAATCCATCATGGGTAGTAAAAAAGTGTTCCTCGGGTACCCTTGCGGCATTATCCATATATTTCATTCCTTTGATAACCAACTTAACTTGCGCTCTCGCCCTGCTTCAAACCGGATTTTACCCGGTTGAATATGGTCAGGCAGAGTAACAGGAGCACCAATGACAGGATCAAATTGAGCCAGAATGGCGTCAACCAACCCAAGGCGACGGCCAGCCCCAGAATACCGAAGACAAACGCGCGATCGCTCTTGCCCATGGGGCCATCATAGCGGCGCTCGGCTCCCACCATCAGGCCTAGCACCCCGGCATATTCACTGGCTATGGCCAGTAAGGTCAAGGCGATCACCAGTGCAGGTTCCACACCACCTAGCAAGGCAAAAGGCAGATAGAGTATCGCATCCGAAACAATATCGGCGAGCTCATTAAGATAGGCGCCGAGACGGGATTGCTGCCCAAACTCGCGGGCCAACATGCCATCTATGGCATTGAGTGCCATTCTTTTCAGCATCCAAATCGGGATGAGGGCAAAGAGCCAAGGATGAGGCCAGATAAGCAACAGGGTTCCCAGCAGTATAGAACCCAGCGCCGCCAACAACGTGACTTGATTGGCGCTGACGCCGCGCCGATACAGGCGGGCAACCAGTGGCCTCAGTAGGCCCTGAAAGCGGGATTTCAACTGATAAACAGACAAACTCATTGGCTACAACATCCTAATCGAGAAAGAAAAGTTCTCACAGTCATCCTTGAGTCTCGCGCAAATGACCAGAGCGCACTATGCCTGATTTTTAGTGCGCTTCAAAGTGCTTGAGGGAAAAAGCCGCGGCTGAATCACGCCACAGTGGCGGCGCCCCCAGCAAGGGACAAAAATGCCGCTACACCTCTCTGTATCCAGTCCATTGATTCTCTCCGATGATAGGCTTTAGGGTTATCCAGCTGATAGATAGCCATGAATGGCCCAGTCAAGTAACTAAGCCCCAATAGGCATTTGGAATAGCCAGCACTGACGTTCATTCAACCAAAAATAAATGTAACAAATTGATAGTTTTAATAATTTTAAGAAATCTTGCGTTTCAAAAAACCAAACACAGCTCAACGCCCCGAATGGTGTAGACATAATGTTGCACTCACCTTCTGTTGTGCTCAAAAATGATTAACCAAAATTAATTCAGCATTCCACCCAAGTTATGCTGCAATAGGCTCAAGTTAAACCCAATTTGAGCCCTTGGTTCACCACTATGGAACTTTTGCTCGACCCACACATATGGATCGGACTCTTTACCCTTATCATCCTCGAGATAGTTCTCGGCATAGACAACCTGGTATTTATTGCCATTCTGGTTAAAAAACTCCCTCAACATCAAAGAGACAAAGCCCGGGTCATAGGCCTGTCGCTGGCCCTGTTGATGCGCCTTGGCCTGTTGGCCGTGGTGTCCTGGCTGGTCACCCTCAACCAACCTCTGTTCAGCCTTGCCAATTTCAGTTTTTCCGGACGGGATCTGATCCTGATATCCGGTGGTCTGTTCCTGCTGTTCAAGGCCACCAGCGAACTGCATGAAAGGCTGGAGTCCAAAGAGCCGGAAATTGGCCAGAAAGTCGCCTATGCCGGCTTTGGCATAGTTGTGACCCAAATATTGGTGCTGGATGCGGTATTCTCCATCGACTCCATCATCACTGCGGTCGGCATGGTGGATGAACTCTGGGTGATGATGACAGCCGTAGTGGTGGCCATGACCGTGATGTTGCTGGCTTCCAAACCGCTGACTCGCTTTGTCAACGCCCACCCAACCGTGGTGGTGCTCTGTCTCAGCTTCCTGCTGATGATAGGTTTCAGCCTGGTGGCCGAAGGCTTTGGTTTCCATATTCCCAAAGGCTATCTGTATGCCGCCATAGGTTTCTCCATCATGATCGAGTTCTTCAACCAGTTGGGGCAACGCAGGTTCGAACAACGAGAGGCCCGCAAACCCTTGAGGGACAGGACGGCCAACGCCATCTTTAAGTTGATGGGCGGCAAGAAGCAGTTTGAAGAAATTGAAGAAGATGAAGAGTTGCCCGAAGACGAGCGCGCCCTAAGTAAGTGCTTTGGTGAAGATGAACGCAACATGGTCGGCGAGGTGCTGACTCTGGCCGAGCGCAGCATCAAGAGCATTATGACACCGCGGGCCGAAATAAGCTGGGTTAACCTCAGCCACAGCTCCGAGCAGATAAAACAGCAACTGCTTAGCGACAGTTTCAGCCAGTACCCCCTGTGTGACGGCGACATAGACAAGGTCGTGGCACTGGTCAGTGCCAAGGAGTTGCTGGCCGCCATAGAACAACAACGGCCGCTGCAGAGTCTGCGCCCCGGCCACAAGCCGGTGATAGTGCCGAAAAGCATCAGCGTGTTCCGTTTGTTGGAAGAGCTGAAACGCGCCAAGGCCGACATGGCACTGGTCACCGATGAATTCGGAGCGCTATTGGGACTGGTCAGCGGCCACGACATTCTCGAAGCCATAGTCGGCGAGCTGCCCCAGGAAGATGAGGCCGAAGAGATCCGTATCGATGGTGATGGTTGGCGCGCTCGCGGCAGCATTAACCTGCATCAGTTGGAGAAGCTACTGGGCTGCGATGAACTCGAGAGCCATAATCACGAGTACGTCACCCTGGCGGGCATGTTGCTGGCGCGCTTTGGCCGAATCCCGGAAGCAGGTAGCGTACTGACTCTGATGCCTTGGCGCTTTGAGGTGACGGCGATGAATCAGCACCAGATAGCCGAAGTCAAAATAAGCCGTCTGGAGCAGCAAACTGAAAACTGCCCAGCCAACGACGGCTCCTATCAAACGCTAGTAGAAAACTGATCCACAAGCGCCGATAGCCAAGCAAAATCTGCTGCTATCGGCGCTGTTTTACTGCAACCAACCTTTCCCCTCACTTGTTGATCACCTCGCTCCTGCGGGCGCAGCGGCTCTATCAGACAATTCCCAAACTTAAGTAGTCGTCCGTGAATAATTAGACAAACCCAAGCCGCCAACGCGATAATCCCTCCCCAATATCACTTGTATCAGACATTTTCGATTCAAAGAGCACCAAGAGTATGAAGAAACGCTTCTGCCTGCCATGGATAGCAATAATGATTATACTGGCCAGCCCGAGCCTATCGGCGGCCAATGCAGAGCAATTCTCCCGCCTGCTTAAGGGGGCTGAAAGCCAGCTCTATTCCTTGCCACAAAGGGCGCAGGCTCAACTGCATGAGATGGAAGGCGGACAACTCAAAGACCTGCCCAAGCCTCTGTTGACCCGTTTTTACCTGACCAAGGCGACAGTATCTCTGCTGCTGCATGAGATACCCGCCGCCGAGCAAGCCGCCAAAGAGGGCCTGAAACTGGCGGTTCCGGGAACCAGCGAACATAGCCAGCTGGAGCTGAGACTGGTACAGGTGATGTTGCAAACCGGCAAGGTCACACAGGCCATCAGCGAGTTGCAAAAAGTAATAGATAGTCAGCAAAATTCGGCCGACAAGGCGTTGCAGGCCGAAGCCCTGCTGCTGAAAAGCAAGGCGCTTGAACAACAGGGCAAGCTGGATGCATCCTACGCCAGCCTGATGCTGTCATTGGACGCTGCCGATCAGAGCCAGGACAAGGAGTTGCTTGAACGGATCTCCTTTGGCATGGGCCAACTTCTGGTGCGCCTCAACGGCTTTGAGCGCTCAGAAAAACTACTCAAGAAGGCGTTTAATTTTTTCAAGGACAGAAGGATGTCCTACAACCAGATGCTGGTGCAATTGGAATTGGCGCAGCTGGCTGAACGTCAGGGCCAGGCAGAAGCCGCCATCGACAAATACCAAGCTGCGCTGGAGCTGGCCAGAGTGTTGGGTTACGGCCTGTATCGCTTTCGCATCAATGTAGAACTGGCGCTAAAGTACCGGGATTCCGGGGATGTGTCGTCCATGGCAAAGCACCTGCAACTGGCCGACAAGTTGCAATATCGCGAGACTTCAACCCTCTATACCAGCCGCTTTCAACTGCTCAAGGCCCAAGAGTTACTCAACAAGCATCAGTATGCCGAGATGGCCGTCTATGTCGACCCTCTGCTTATCGGCTTGACCAAGGAGCAAATCTTGTTACGCTCCCAGATAGAATTGTTAAAGGTCAGCGCCGAAGGCTTTGCCGGATTGGGTAATTTCAAGCGTGCCTACGAGGTGCTGGAGCAGTACCAGCAACGCTTCGCCGTATACAGCTCCAAGGAGTTGGTCAGTAATCTGGATCGCCAGCAGTTACTGTTTAACTTAGAACGTCTCGAATTTGAAAACCAGGATCTCAACTGGAACAACGTACTGCAAAAACTGGAGCTGGAAACCAACCGTACTACCCTGAATCAACTCAATATCATCAGCAGCATCATCCTGTTGCTGCTGTTACTGGCCACTATCATCATTCTCTGGCTCAATCGCTCACGCTTGAAGTGGGGACTGCTGGCCAAGACCGACAGCCTCACCGGCCTCTATAACCGCCGCTATCTGGCCGGTTGGTTGCTGTACCATCAAGCTTCAGAGGATAAAGGCCTAGAATCCCTGTCCAAATGGCGCACGCTGCTTGTTCGGCTAAAAACACTGTTGCTGCCTGCCAAAGTCCAGCGCAGACATGGCCCGCTGGCGTTAATCACGCTCGACATAGATAGCTTCAAAAAGGTCAATGACACTCATGGCCACAATAACGGCGACCGAGTGCTGATCGAACTGGCCAAGGTGATGAAAGCCTTGCTGCGGAAGGATGATCTGCTGGCTCGGGTTGGCGGTGAAGAGTTTATGTTATTGCTGCCCAATACCGGCTTGAATGACGCTGTGTCTGTTGCCGAAACCCTTAGGCAAAGCGTGGCCGAGCACATATTCACCCTGGAAAATGGCGAGCCACTGAGACTCACCGTTAGCCAGGGAGTGGCTTTGGACGCCGACGGTTGCCAAAGCTTCAGTCAACTGACTGATACTGCGGATAAACTCCTGTATCAGGCTAAGCAGCTTGGGCGTAATCGAGTCGAAAGTGAGCTGGCACAGGACTCAGAAGCCAACGCAGTTTGAATTCAAGCGTTTGTCTGCGAGCCGCCGCCATTCCAGCTGCCATCGCGGCGCGCCTGATACTCACTGACCATGGCCTCCACTGCCGCCTCGTCGAAAGGACGTAAGCCACTGAGTACCAAGGTCTTACGTCCGGTTCCTACCTGTTTATCATCACTGATAAGCGCGAAATCCAGCGTCACATCGCCGCGTTTGCCATCGACTTTGAGATTGCTGTTAATCAGCTCCAGTTTAACCTGCTCAAACTCCAGGGTGTCCAGCTCAAACCCCATGCTTTCATAGATAACCAAGGGCCGCGCCGGATTAATGGTGACCTGATGCTCGCGCATCAAAGGCACCAAAACATGGGTAAAGTTGAGACCGGAAAAAGCCACATAACTGCGGACAAATGACTCCAGTTGCCGCTCGCAGTGGCGCGTTTCACCTTCGCGATGGACATTCAGGTAGCGTTTGCCGCGCTCATCTTCTATCGCCAGCTCGGCCCCCTGGTCACCAGGAAAATGCAGACATACGCCGTCACCGACCATGCCTTCAAACTTGAACAGCATCCGGCGGCTAAGGCCATAATCGTTCAACACCAGGGCAAACAGAAGATCGCCTGGAACGCAAAAACGCTTGGCATCCTCATCATGGATAGGATTGAAATCCCCTGCGACTCCCTTGGCAAAATCACTGGCCTGCTTGCGGCCTATGGTTATTTGGTTATTTTCTCTTTTAAAATAATCAACTAGAAACATCTTATTCGAACACTCACAAAGCCAAGGCTAACCGGAATAAAAAGGTTTATCAGTTTAACCGCCTTTTGACAAATAACTCACCCGATCTGTTGGCCTTGACTTCCAGCCAAGGTTAAATGTTTAAAAATCAAGCAATCGCACTTCAGCGACTTTATCCGAAAATGGTTCCAAGCTCTGCTGGATAACTCAAATACAGCCTTACTACTTTGCTCAAAAGATCAAAAGCTTACTTTGTAAAGCCAGTTTTTCAGGCAAAACCTCAACAATAACAACTCGGTTTACAGACGCTGACATTTGTTAACTTTGATCACAACAATAAATGCAAATCGTTTGCATTTATTAAATCAATTGCTAGAATTCGCTCGATTTCAACAACAGTAACATCACAACGGGAACCAAGATGATCAAGAAAACTCTCATTGCCAGTGCGCTACTGACAGCCCTGTGCGGCCCGCAGGCATTCGCCTCGGACGAGACTCAGGAGCTACGCAAAATCATCGAACAGCAGCAAAAGGTCCTCAAGGATCTGGAGCGCCGTCTGGCAGAAACCGAAAAGCGTCAGCAACAAACTGCCGAGCGGGTCGAGCAAACTGCTGAGCGGGTTGAACAGACCGCCGAGGTGGTAGATGCCACCCCGCAAAAAACCGCCACCACTATTGGCGGCTATGGCGAGCTGCACTACAACAACATAGACAACAAGCTGGGCGAGGATAAGAAAGAGTTCGACTTCCACCGTTTCGTGCTCTTCTTCGGCCATGAGTTTACCGAAAACACCCGTTTCTTCTCCGAGCTGGAAGTGGAGCACTCCATCTCAGGCGATGGTCAAAATGGCGAAGTCGAGCTGGAGCAGGCCTACATAGAGCACGACTTCAACCAAGCACTGACTGCCAAGGCGGGTCTGTTCCTGATGCCGGTTGGCATCATCAATGAAACCCACGAGCCACCGGCATTTTATGGTGTCGAGCGCAACCCGGTTGAGAAAGACATACTCCCGGCTACCTGGTGGGAAGCGGGTCTGGCAATGAATATCCAGGCGGCTCCCGGACTGGCCTTCGATGCGGCCGTGACCTCGGGCCTGAATGTCCCTACCACAGGTAAAAATGCCTATAAGCCAAGAAGCGGTCGCCAAAAGGTTTCCGAGGCCAAGGCTGACGATCTGGCCTATACCGGCCGGGTGAAATACACAGCCGTTCCCGGTCTGGAGCTGGCCGCCACGGTTCAGTACCAATCGGATCTGACTCAAGGCGAAGCCAGTGTAGACACCGCCTCGGCTCTGATGTGGTCGGCGCACGCCATCTACCACATAGAAAACTTCAGCATCAGAGCCCTCTATGCCGAGTGGGACATAGATGGATTTGAAGCAGAAGCCCTGGGTCGCGACAAGCAAAATGGCTGGTATATAGAGCCGTCCTACCGCTTTAACGAGCAGTTCGGCATCTTCGCCCGCTACAACGAATGGGACAACAATGCCGGTGACAATCAAGACACCAAAGAAACTCAAACCAATGTGGGTATCAACTACTGGTTGCACGAGAATGTGGTGTTCAAGGCCGACTACGAAAAACGTGGCGGTAAGTCAGACTCAGATGGGTTCAATCTGGGCGTAGGTTATCAGTTCTGATGATCTTTAGGTGCCCTCTGGGGCACCCTCGTTGAGGCATTTATGAAGACTCTTATTGCACTACTCTCACTGTTTTTGCTGCCGTTCGCTCAAACCCAAGCGGCGCAAAGCGTTTACCAAAGCCCGGCAGACTTTGTCACCCAGGCCTTGGGCTCCCAAGGTAAAGGTCAAGCGAAAGCCAAAGTCTTTTGGTTCAGCGCCGAGCAACGCCAGATCATAGAAGAGATACTGGCCCACGATTTTCGGCCGCTGCGTACCCGCTATTGGCAGCAGGGAGACGACACTGTCTGGATCCTCGAGGAGATAGGCAAAGAAGCGCCAATCACGGTTGGCATTCAGGTGCGCCATGGACAGATTTATCGCACCAAGGTGCTTATCTACCGCGAGAGCCGCGGTGATGAGGTCAGGCACGACTTCTTTACCGATCAATTTAAATCGGCAACACTCACAAAAGATAAACAGCTGGACAAACATATAGATGGCATTACCGGAGCGACACTTTCCGTCAGGGCCCTAACCAAACTGGCCCGCATCGCCCTCTATCTTGACCAGCAACTCAGCCTGCAACACGGTCTGCAACAACACAGCCTGCAACAAAACAGCGAGCCCAGATGACACGTAAACATCCGGACTTTCGAGTCCGTCTCCTGCGCACCCTGCGCCCCTGGCACAGACGTATTGGCATCATCAGCAGTGTGCTTGTGTTGCTGCTGACTCTGACCGGCCTGGCTTTGAATCACAGCCGTGAGCTGAACCTATCCCAAGGCGTGCACTGGCAATGGCTGCAAGACTATTACGGCATTGGCGCCCCGGAAGATGTCAAAGTCTGGCAAGCCCAGCCGCTGGCGGGCAGCAGTCAGGGACAGGCCTGGATAGCCGGCACGCCGCTAGCCGAGCAAACCGATGAGATACTGGCCATAGCTCCCTTTGAAGACAAGTGGCTGCTGCTGACCCGAAACAGTTTAACGATTTTGAGCCAGGATCTTGCTGTGCTGGAAACCCAAACCGAGCTGACAGGTTTGCCGCCGCAGATAAACGCCATGGCGGTCGAGCCCGGCAGTGTCTGGCTGAAAACACCCCGGGGCCAATATCGCAGCGACAGCGAACTGTTGGATTGGCAAGCGGCCACCAGCCTGGTGGCCCTCCCCTGGATAAAACCACTCGAAGGGGCAAAGATACAAACGCAGCAGTTGCTCGGAGATATTCGCGCCAGTCGCCTGTCCTGGCACAGGGTTCTTCAGGATCTGCACAGCGGCCGAATCTTCGGCGCTGCCGGCAGTTATCTGATGGATCTGGCGGCGATCGCCTTATTATTACTGGCGGTGACTGGACTGATTATTTATTTAAAACAGAAGCGCTGAGATCAAGCCAGCGATGATGCCTGCCCGGGCTCGTGTGAGCTCCCGGCCAGACTATCGGGCGCGAGCAACTGCAGACTGGCAAACTCACGGTACAGCGGGCTGGTTTGCATCAACTCGCTGTGGCTGCCACTGGCCAATAATCGCCCCCGCTCCAGCACCAGAATACGGTCAGCATTGAGCACTGTCGCCAACCTGTGAGCTATGATGAGCGTGGTTCGTCCCGCCATCAACTCATCCAAAGCCTGCTTGACCTTGACTTCACTGACCGCATCCAGGGCACTGGTGGCTTCATCGAGCAGCAGTATAGGCCTGCGGGCCAAGATGGCGCGGGCAATGGCAATTCGCTGCTTTTGACCACCGGAAAGGCGCACGCCACGCTCACCCAAATAGGTATCATACCCCTGGGCAAACTCACTGATAAATTCATGAGCTCTGGCGCCCTTGCAGGCGGCAACCACCTCTTCCAGGCTGGCCTCCGGGCGGCCATAACGCACATTTTCCAGCACACTGGTGGCGAAGATCACCGACTCCTGGGGCACCAGGGCAAACTGTGCCCTCAGGCTCGCCAATGATACAGAAGCGATATCGACACCATCGAGCAGAATGCGGCCGCAACTCGGCTGATAGAAACGCTGCAGCAGCTGAAACAACGTACTCTTGCCGGCGCCGCTGGGCCCAACCAGAGCCACCCGTTCACCGGGTTGAATATGGATATTAAGATCCTCAAGCACAGCTGCGCCCTCATCATAGGCAAAACTCAGCTGCTCTATCTTGAGTTCTCCCTTGAGCGGACAGGGCAGCGCCAGCGGCTTGGCCGGCTCGGCAATATTTGCCTTGGACTCGGCCAGCTCCATCAAGCGTTCGCTGGCACCGGCAGCCCGCTGAATATCCCCTATCACTTCGCTTATGGTGGCCACGGCGCCGGCCACCATCATGGCGTAAAACATGAATGCCGACAGCTCACCGGCGCTGACCACTCCGGCCATTACGTCTCTGGCCCCCACCCAGGTCACAGCCACTATGGCGCCGATAGTCAGCAACATGACAGAGGAGATCAGCGCCGAGCGATAGCGGATGCGGCCACTGGCTGCGCGCATCACCGCCGCCAAGTAGCCGTCAAAATTATCGCGATCGTGAGCCTCGTGACCATAGGATTGTACCGTGTGGATCTCATGCAAGGTTTCATCCACATAGGCGCCGAGATCGGCGACACTGTCCTGACTGGTGCGCGCAAGCTTGCGTACCCGCCGCCCGAGTAAGCCCACAGGCACCAACACCAGCGGCACGGCCAGCAGCACCAAGGCCGTGAGCTTGATGCTGGTAAAAGCCATCATCACCAAGCCACCTATAGTGGTCACTGAAGATCTCAGTGCCATCGACAGGCTAGAACCGATAACTGTCTGCAACAGAGTACTGTCGGCGGTAAAGCGGGAGATGATCTCCCCGGTGCGCAAGCGGGCGAAAAACACCGGGCTTTGTTCCAGTAACCTGTGATACACCAAGCGGCGAATATCGTTGCTGACTTTCTCACCGAGCCAGGTCATCAGATAAAAGCGGCAGAACACGGCCACGGCACTGACCAGGGTGATCCCCAGAATAAACAACACAATTTCGTTGAGGCGGCCCGAGTTGTCGGCCATAAAGCCCTCATCCACTATCAAGCGAACCCCTTGTCCCAGGGCCAGCCAGGCCAGTGACCCCAGCAGCAGAAACAGCAGCGCCAGGGCGACCCGCAAACGATAAGGCTTAAGAAAGCTCAGGATCCAGGGCAGGATCCGAGCCGAAGCGATTTGAGGAGCAGACAAGCGAAAATCCAGACAATGACTGTTAATCAGGATTGTGGCGCCAAAGCGCCGGTGAGTCCAGCAAAGGGAAGGTTTCCCGCGCCCAGATGAACCAACAGCGCACGCCCCAAGCTTGTTGGATGTCGACCGCGGCAAGATACCGACGCCTCCCCCAACAATATGGGCCAAGTCACAGGCACGGTTGTGGTCATCTCTCGGCGGGCGGGTATAATCTCGTCGTCAGTCAACAGCCCAAGTCACCATGAGCAAAAAGCAACCTATTTCTACCGAGACCCAATCCGAAGCCATGCGTATAGCCAAAGCCACTCAAAAGGCGGGCCAGACCAAAGAGCAAACTAAACTGATCGCCCAAGGCATAGAGAAAGGCATTGCCGAATACAAGAAGCAGCAGAAGATTAAGGCCAGAGAGAGGGACAAGGCTCGCAAGCAAGAGCTGCGGCAGAAAACTCGGCTTCAACACTGTGCAGATGACGACGCTGAGACACAGGAAAAACCGTCCAGCAATGCCCTAACCAAATGTTTGTTGTGGTTACCTTGGGTTTTGCTTGGCCTGAGCTGGCTGAGTTTTGCTTTTATCTGATTTTATCTAGCGAGAATAAGCGACATTCGGGGCACAAAATTGCGAGCGGCGCCAAGTCCTCACAGAGGATGAGCCCCAAAACAATGACCACTTAAAGTGGCCGGAATAGAAGAGAACCTCACAGCCCCTCCCACCATAAAAACTCAGGCCTCGGGGAACAGCAAGGCGCGGATCTGCTCCAGATGAGTGCCGACCCAAGCGCTGTTAATCGGCCCCCAGGTACGAATATGATAGTGTCCTGAGTTATTCCGGCGCCCATCCTGAATAAAGTCCACTTGAATACCTATATCACCGAAGGCGGCAATGGCATCCTGCAAGGTGCGGCGCGGCATGCCGGTTTCCTTCTGTAAGGACAACAAATTATGTTGGTTATCGTCTATCAGGTGGGCCAGATAGAGTTTACGCAGAAAGGCGGTTTGTTGTTTAGATACCTTATCGGCTTGAAACATACTCATCATCCTGATGGTTTACAGCCAGTATTGGCGCGTTTGGAAAAGATGCGCCGCACGGGCAACAAAGTCTTGCTTCCAAATTACTTGATATCCAGTTGTTAACACAAGCGCAATCGCTACGGATCCGGAACTGCATCAAATCTTTGTCATCCACGCGCCATGCGCAAACAGGTGGAGGTAAAACGCCTGAGAGCTATAGGGCTGATTGTGAGCTAAAACTTTGATAGCGAATGGTATAGACTCTCTCTTGTCGCAGTCAGACCACAAGGATTCAAAGCAGATGGATACCCGCTCGCCGCACTCGCCCCTGCCTCAACAGCAGTGGTTGGGCTTTGACAGCCAGCCCTTGCTCACCTTGTCTCCTCGTTACCGCCAACAACTACTGTGGCAAAACTTGCTGCTGACGGCGCTGGTCATACTGCTGCTGGTGCCTGCTCTGTTGCTCGGCGCCCAACTGAGTGGCTTTGAGCTCATCCCGCCTGTGATGCTGGCACTGCTGCTCTTGGGGTTCAAGGCCTGGCTCAATCAAAGACAAGCCGAAGCCATGGCTTATGGTGTTTGTGAATACGGCATTTTGCTGCGTGAAGGGCTTTGGTGGCAGAGCCATACCGCCATGCCGGCCAGCAGGCTGCAGCATGTGAGCCTGTCTCAGGGGCCATTACAGCGCCATTTCGGGCTGACAAGTTTGCGCTGCTACAGTGCCGGCAGTTCGGCGGCCGAAGTCAGCCTACCCGGGCTGGATATTGAAGTCGCCGAAGCATTGCGCCAACACCTGTTAGCTTTGGCGGGGAAGGATGGCGGTGAAACCTCGGAGGAGATGCCGAATTGAACCAGGTGCAGCAAGCCGACTGGCAATCACTCTCTCCCTGGGCGATCATCAGTTTCAGTTTCTCCAGCCTGAAGCAGTTCTTCAGCAACGGTTACGCCCTGGTGCCTATTATCTACACCGGCTGGCAACAGGGGTTTGACTCTGTGTGGCTGCCACTGGCGCTGGCATTGACCCTGGTAGTGATTTTTGCCCATGGGCTATTGAGCTGGCGTAAATTCCGTTATCGCTTGATTCCAGGGAAACTCGAGGTCCACAGTGGCGCCCTGTTCAGGCGCAAAGTCGAGCTGCCGATAGACAAAATTCAGAATGTGCGTCTGGAGCAACCATTTTATTTCAAGCCGTTGCGACTGGGTAATCTACTGGTGGAAACTGCGGGATCCACTGACGATGAGGTCTGCTTAAGCGCCGTCACTCAAACTCAAGCCCAGTCACTAAGATTGCAGCTGATGACTCGGGGTCACACAGACGAAAGCGCCCCCACCTCAGCACCGCCAAACTCCCGCTTACTGGTGAAGAAGTCTCTGCCAGAGTTAGCCCTCTTTGGCCTGTATCAAAATAATTTTGTCTGGTTTGCCGTCATTACAGGCCCAATACTCAGCCAGCTCGAAGGCACTCAACTGATGGAGCTGGGACTGAAACGAGTCTTCGACTGGCATCAGCAACAGGTAAGCGGCAACCCGCTGCTGGAACTGGGGTGTCTATTAGGCCTGCTGCTCCTTGGCTATCTGCTGTTTTCCGTGATCTCAATAGTCGCTGCGCTGCTCAAATATGCTCCCTATCGCCTGACCCAAGAGCAGGAGACATTGCAGCGTAGCGGCGGCCTGCTGTCCCACCAGCAAGACATACTCAAACAGCGCAGAATTCAACTCATCAGCTTGCAGCAGTCGTTGCTGGCCCGCTGGCTGAAACGCTGGACTCTGAGCTTCAAACAGGTAAAAGGCCATGAGGTGGAAGGCAGCAGCAACCATCAAATGTTGGTGCCATCGCTCGGTAGAGGCGAAGTGCGCCGCCTGCTAAAAAGACTCAACCAAAGAAGCAGCAAGGCCGACCGTATTCCCAATCGTTGGCACCCCATTCACCCGAGCTGGTTTTACTATAGGGCGCTGTGGTGCTTAACTCCCGCATCGTTGACATGGGCGTTTTGGGGGCTGACGACAGAAGTTTGGCTACTATTACTGCCAGGAGTAATGGCTGTCCCGGCACTTTATCTGCGCTATCGCCAATGGGGTTTTTGGCGGGTTGAAAACGATCTCTGGATCCACAAGGGGCTCCTAGGTCACAGTTGGCAGTTGGTGTCTCTGAGCAAGGTGCAACATCTGCAGCTAATCCAAAGCCGGGGGCAAAAACGCCGAGGCCTCGCCAGTCTCAAGCTGGGACTGGCCAGCGGTGAACTGACGCTGCCATCCATCCCGCTGGCCAAGGCGCAGGATATCGCGGCGCAAACCCTTAGGCTTATCGCCCATGATCACAGCAACTGGATTTAATCTCAGGTCAATAGAAGGAATTGCCATGTCAGCGCAAATCGTCTCCGAGTACAGGCCACAACAGATAATCCATTTTTGGTTTGAAGAGATAAGTCCCAAGGCCTGGTGGGGCAAGGATCCTGAGTTTGACCAAACAATTGAGCGCCGTTTCGGCGCCTTGCTGAATGCTGCCCGTCAGGGCGAGTTATGGCATTCGCGGCAAACGCCACAAGGACGCCTGGCGGAAATTTTGCTGCTGGATCAGTTCTCGCGCAACATTCACCGTGATACTCCCGATGCCTTCAGTGCCGATCCCATGGCCTTGGCTCTAGCGCAGGAGGCGATCAGCATAGGCGCCGACAAACTACTGCAAGCCCCTATGCTGGCATTCCTCTATATGCCCTTTATGCACAGCGAGTCGGCGCTTATCCATCAAAAAGCCCTGGAACTATTCGCCTCGGAACAGACCAGGGACAACTATGACTTTGAGTTGAGGCACAAGGCGATTATTGACAGGTTTGGCCGCTATCCCCATCGCAATGCCATATTAGGACGACAGTCGACTGCCGAGGAACTGGCCTTTCTCGAGCAACCCGGCTCCTCGTTCTAGTACTCATTCAAGCCGCATCGACTTGCTACTTCACCACCAGCACGGGGCAGCGAGCCTTGTTGGCCACGGCCTCGGCCACATTGGTGCTGAGAAAATGGGCCAGGCCACTGCGACCATGGCTGGCAATCACTATCATGCCAACATCGGCAGACTCGGCTTCATCCAAGATCTCTTCAACCGCGTCACCGCGGCGAATAACAGTTTCAATCTTCAGTGGGCTTTTCAGCTTGGCCAGCAACTCATGCATCTTCTCGGCGGCGGCCTTTTCCATGGTTTGTGCCAGCTCTTCCGGAGTGATGATCAACAGCTGATAGTTTTCATCACCTATAGGTTGATCTACCACGTGCAAAATCCGCAGCCCAACATGATAGAGGTTGGCCATTTCAATGGCATATCTCAAGGCGTTGGCGGCCGTATCACTGAAATCAGTGGGCCAGAGGATATCTTTGTTACGCATAGCGACCTCCTTGACACGGCGGGCATCGACTGATGAGATACCTGCCGAACAATATCAACAAGTTATATTGAAAAACTTTTAAGCACCCTATGAATACTTTACTCCATTTAGCCACAACCGTAAGCCTATTGGTGATTATTTTTACCCCGGTTTACGCCGAGGATGCCGCCAGTCTGGTAGAAGAAGCCAAGGCGCTGCAACAAGCCGGACAGAGCCAGCAGGCCAAGCCGCTCTTTGAACGAGCCGCGGCCCTTGGCAGCAGCGAAGCCCACTTCATGCTGAGCTACAGTTATTCCTTACCTTTGGCCGAAGACATAGCCCATTTAAGCCAGGCGGCAAAGGCCGGTCACCCCAAGGCATTCTATTACCTGACAGAGCGCCTGTTGACCCGCGGCGGCTCAGCAAATAGTGCCGACCCGCTCAGGCTGGGCGAGGTGTTAAAACAGTATCAAAGTCACCATCCGGACTTTAGCTTTGACTATCAAACCACGCTGGATGCCTGCATCTATGTCGGCAAGCCCGATTTCAACCGGCTTAATGCTCTGAGCGCTCCCTTAGAGGAAGGCTATAGCTATCGTTTGTGGCAACAGGCCGAGAATCTCTCCAAACTGCAAGATGGCAACAATTATGATCGCCAGGTGCTACAGCTCGTCTGTTATGGCGCCGAGGTACCGGCCGAGCTGGATATCGCCGTCAAAGACAGGCTCAAACTCGACCCCGGTGCCAAACAGACCACTGAATTTGATCTCTGCAGCGCGATTACCAGCGGCATGGGAATGGGCTTTTGTGCCTCCCGGGAAGAACAGCGGCTGGAGCAACAACGCCTCGCCAAACAAGAGCGGATCAACCAAAGTATCAAACAACGCCTGGGGCAAGCGCCGCTTAAATTACTCGAGTCGGCCAACAGCGCATTCGAGCTGTGGCTGCAAGCGAAAACCTCAAGGGAGGAAGGCCATGGCGGCAGCGGGCGCAGCGCCTTTATTATCGGCTCCCAGAGCGAGCAGCGGCAAAACTATCTGGCACGTTTGGAAATGCTCAGTAACGAAGAGCAAGTGGTGAGCACTTTCCCTGACTTTGCCAGCGCCGACAAAGAGCTCAACCAGGTGTACCGCGCCTTGATGAAGAAACTGCGCCCGGCGGATGACCCAGAGCTTTATATGTTTGAAGTGACCAAAGAAGACCTTCGCGCGGTGCAGCGGTTGTGGCTTAAATACCGCGACAGCAATGCGCGTCTATTTGCCGCACTTAAAGGCTCTACCACTGAGCAGGAGTGGCAGGCACTCTTGACTCAAGAGCGCAGCGAGCAGCTCAAAACCTTGTTAGAATGGCAATAAAAAAACGCCCGCGCCTCCTCACAGGTCGCGGGCATTTCATGGCAAGACGGTTTAGTCTTTCAGCCAGTCGATGGCATCGAGACGGTCGACAAAGAACTTCACATCTAAGGGAGTGAACCAGTCGGCCATCTTGGTCATCCATTCCTGCAAACTGGTATTGCCTATGATGGCAATCTTCTCGAAATGACTCCCATGCTTGATCCCCAACTTGAGATCGTCCCACATGGCTCTGGCTTCCCAACCATCCATTTCGGTGACATCCAGCAGGGCGTAAATATCCGGATCCTTCACACCGGCTATCGCCGACTCCAGCATAGGCACCATATATTCATAGTCTTCGTGGGTCAGTTTTCCCACGGCTTTCATGGTGACAAAGAAATCGTCATCACCATAACGCTCAATTCCGATTGAAATACCATGCATGTTCAAGCTCATCATCAATTCCTTATGTCAACGATTTCAAAAACAAAGCCCCATCTATTCGATTTCAGTCTAGTTGGCGGCCGTAACGCATTCTGTGATCCACATCAAATATAGCCGGGTTATTGCCAACAGACGCAGACTGAACTAACATCAGACCGACTAATCAGTCGGTTATTTTAAAGACAGTCTAACGGCTGCCAAAGGAGGCAAAATGTCGCTTGTTTACCCAGAGCCGCTCACAGTGGAAAATCAGCAACTGCTGCAAAAATTCACCGTGCAGCGCCAGGCTTTCAGTGCCGCCCCCATGCCAAGCCTTGACGAGCGCAAGGCCAAGCTCAAGGCGTTAAAACAAGCCTTGTTGAAACACCAGCAAGCGCTCACGGATGCACTCAGCCGCGACTATGGCCACAGGTCGACCGACGATAGCCTGATCTCCGACATACTGCCGGTCGTTACCCAGATCAACTACAGCCTCAGACATCTCAAAGGCTGGATGAAACCCAGTCGCCGCCATGCCGGATTATTGTTGGCCCCGGCCAGCGTCAGGGTGGAGTATCAGCCCAAAGGCGTGGTGGGCATCATAGTGCCGTGGAACTTCCCTATCATGTTGTCCTTGAGTCCGCTGGCCACAGTCATTGCCGCCGGTAACCGCGCCATGTTGAAGCTGTCTGAATTTACTCCCCACACCAATGCAGCCCTGCGTACCCTGCTGGCCGAAGTCTTCGATGGCTCCGAGGTCTGTGTGATTGAAGGGGAAGCCGAGATTGCCGCCAGTTTCTCCGCCCTGCCCTTCGATCATCTTCTGTTTACCGGCTCGACTCAGGTAGGACGCCATGTAATGCGCGCGGCGGCCGATAATCTCACCCCTGTGACTCTTGAGCTGGGAGGCAAGTCTCCTGTGTTAATCGCTCGGGACATGCCCATGGAGACAGCGGTAGAGCGCCTCATCTATGGCAAGTGCCTCAACGCCGGGCAAATTTGTGTCGCCCCCGACTATATTCTCTGCCCCAGTGGCAAAGAGGCTGAGTTTATTAGCGCCTATCGACGCCGCTTCCAGCAGTTCTACCCCGACTTTGACAACACCCCGGACTATGGCCAGATACTCAACGAACGTCAGGCCGCGAGACTGGTCGCCCTCCTGGAAGATGCCACCGCCAAAGGGGCACAGGTATTTGCCGCCGACCGCGAGCAACCACTCAGCAAACTGCCCAGCGCCAAACAGCGCAAATGGCCCACCTTGCTGCTGACCAAGGTCAGCGACGATATGAAACTAATGCAGGAAGAGATCTTCGGCCCTTTACTGCCCTTGGTCAGTTATCAAGAGCTGGAGCAGGCGCTCGACTATATCAAGGCCCGCCCCAGACCTTTGGCCCTGTATCTGATGAGTTTCGATAAAGAAGTGCAGCAAAAGGTATTGTCCCAAACCCACTCGGGCGGCGTCTGTATCAATGAAACCGTGTTTCATGTGGCCGCCGACGATGCCCCCTTTGGAGGCATAGGCCCGTCCGGCATGGGGCACTACCACGGGCAGGAAGGTTTTCGCACCTTCAGCCACGCCCGCACTGTGCTGTCCCGGGGGCGATTCAATACCGGCAAACTGGTGCATCCTCCCTACGGCAAGGGGATCCAGAAGCTGCTGTTGAAGGTGTTTCTCAGATGAAGCGCAGCAGCGAAGCAACCCGGGCAATAAGCGGCAAACTGGACAAGAAGCAGCAGATCCTGGGCAGCGCCCTGCAACTGTTTGTCGAGCAAGGTTTCTATGCCACCTCGACCGCCAGCATAGCCCGCCACGCTGGTGTCGCCACAGGCACCCTGTTCCATCACTTTAGCAGTAAAGAAATCCTGATGGACCAGCTGTTTCTGGCCATAAAGACAGAGTTTGCCAACGCCATTTCAGCAAGTTTGCCAAAGACGCCGGCAAGCATTACTGAATTACCGCAGCGGGCAGAAATGCTATGGCAGGCAGGGCTCGATTGGGCGCTGGCGCAGCCTCTGAAGCTGAGCTTCTTTGTGCAATACGCCATGTCGCCCAGTGTCAGTGAAGCGGTCAGGCAGCAGGCAATGCATGGCATTCTCGGCTTTATCGCTGAGCTGTTGGAGCAGGGCATCAACCAAGGGGTATTGGCTGACCTACCCAGAGAGCTGTTGCTGGAAGCTTGCCACAGCCAGTTCCTGGCGGCGGCGCGCTTCTTCTGCAACCAGCCTCAGAAGGCCACTCAGGAGGCCAGAGACGCCAGCTTTCGCCTGTTCTGGCGCGGTGTGGCAGCCTAGCCATTTGAAGCCAAAGTCCAATGACAGCCGCCAGCCTGCCGCTTGAAATCGGCCTTCTGAAATCAGCTTTCTGAAATGAGCCAGCTGAAATGAACGCCCTGGAGTTAGTCAAAAGAAGGGCCCGCAATTGCGGGCCCTTCTTTTTGAAAATCAACAAACTGCGGTTTACCTATCGCTCAAGCTGTTGCTCTCTCGCTCAAGCGGTTTATCCCTGACTCAGGCTGTTGTCGTCGCCCGAAGCCTCGGCGCTCCAGTAACCCATGCGGCTCCCCTTGTCGATAAGCTCGGAGACCGCCAGTTCTATCGCCTGCAACACACAAAACTGTACTGGCTCATTGGTGGTAAAGCCCACTTCGGCCTCGGCCAGGCGGTTCAAACTGGTGTAACGGAACAGGCCGGCACGCATCTCCTGAGAGAACACCCGCTTGGTGGTATTGACCGACATCAGCACCTTACCTGTGTGTACATCCACTGCCCTGAGATAAATGGTCACCTGATCTTCCCGGTACAGCTCGGAGGCGCCTATACCGTAGTATTCCACGCCGCTGCCGCCGGTTTCCACGTTGGTTTCATAGCTGATGATCCCGCCTTCCAGAAGCAGCCTGGCATTGGTCAGGGTCGGCACTTCATTATTGCGCCCCTGCTGCTTACCTGAGATCTTGCGCTCGGTCAGCAGGTTCTGCAGCCCTTCCCGCTCCACAGGAGTAAACCACCTGGAGTCCAGCAGAGTCTGCACCAACATGGAAGTGGCCCCCTGGGTCACTGCGGTCGAGAAGGAACTGACATTGGCCTGGGGCTTATATTGCCCAGTCTGATCCCGGAAAGAGTAAACCGCAACCGGGATAGGAAAACGTGGCCCGGGACGCGACTGCAGCGCCTTCATGGTTTCACTCAAGGGATTTACCTGAGCCTCATTGATATTCAAATCAGGCTTGGGAACCAGGCTACAGCCCCCCAGCAGTAACAGTGGAACCAGTGCCAGCCACCTCATGGATTACCTCCATAGATAGGCATCTCTATCACTGTGACTTCGCCGGAAAGCAGGTTGGTAATAGTCAACATCACGCCGTTGCCGGTGGAGGCGACTTCGACCCGGTAGTCCCCCGTGTCATACACACCGTCGGTTATCTCGCCGTCGGCCACACCGCGGGTGATGGAGTTGATAATGTTACGCTCCAGCGACTCCTTGAAGCGGGTAACAAAGTCCTTTTCATTGCCGCTGGGCTGATTGTCATTTTGGGCCTGGGCCTTATTCAGCAGAAACGAACCGTTGAGAGGGTTACCGCCAAAACTGGGGTTGATTGGGGTATAGACCAGTTCGGTGGCCTGCCCCGAAAAAGCCAGCAAGGCGCCGGCCGCGATTAACATCCTGAGTGTCATTGTGCTTGCTTCCTAAATTCCATCCCAATGGGATCCCAATTCCCCTGTCATGGATTGGGCTCTGACCGAGGCGATATAATCTATGGTCAAGAGAATCGCCTGTTCGGCCCGCTCCTTGATGGGACTGGCTCTGCGGCCAAAATGGGTTTGGTAAATACGAGTACCGTTAACCTCCAGTGTCAGCAAGGTGCCGGCCTGAGGGAAAACCGTTTCGTAAAGGGTGACATTGAATCCCTGGGTAAAGGGCAGATCCCGCCAATACCCCGAGTAGTAAAAACCAAAATCCTTGCCAAAGCGGGTCAGGGTTCTGTCTATGACCAGACCACTGATCTCTATGTCATCCGCCTCGGCTGCGGCCAACGCCGGAGCAGGCGCAAGTGTCAGCATCAGTAAGCACAAGATACAGCGCATGGATAACAAGACAGAGTGCGACATTGTCCCCGAAAATTCCCTTTATTGCCTGAAAAGACCATTCCTTTAACAAGAGCATTACATTAACAGCAGCGCCGGAACCGAGTCACCCGCCAGCGACATATTTACCTGAAAAATAGCTATTTCGGCTGAGTCGAGATCCGTTAAAAACCACCCGAAAGTATGACTCGCTGTTGCGGTAACCACATCCGTTCCAGCAAACCGTTATCCCAATATTTTTGCTGACAATAAAGGTGCCTTTAACCGATAAACATCAGGAAATAACCGAGTCGCGGCATCATGGTTTTGCCTTGGCATTCGCTTCACGGGCCTTGTCGAGCACCTTGCAGATAGCCTCAACACCTTCCAGCGCCCTTGGGGTCGCCCGGTGCAGAATATCGGCGTTAAGTGTGTAGATTTGTTCCGTTTTCACCGCTGGGATCTCCTGCCATTGGCTCCAGTCCAACCGCTTGCCATCGCCCTTTTCATCTGTCTTGATGATCACCTCGGGTTGACTGAGAAGCACATTTTCCATGCTTACCTGCGGATAGGGTGAACTGCTGTCCTTGAAGACGTTGTTGCCATGGCAGACTTCCAACAACTGCTGGATCCAACTGTCCTGGGCCACTGTCATCAAAGGCTCGGACCAGAGTTGATAGAACACCTTGATCTCCGGCTTGGCGGCATTGTCCCGGCGCAAATTTGCCAATTGCTGCCGGTAGTCGGCAGCCACTTCCCCGGCCTGCTGTCTGTGACCGGTGAGACGCCCTAGCTGTTCCAGCTCTTCGGCAATGCCTTCCAGGGTCTTGGGGTCACTGCCGTAAATGCGATACCCAAGCTTGGTCAGCTGTTCTATATCTTCGCTGCGGTTGCCCGTGTCCCAGACCACCACCAGATCCGGATTCAGCTCTATCACTCTTTCTATCTGTATGCCGTAGTAACCGCCTATTCGGGGAATGGCCTTGGCGGCCTCGGGGAAATCGGCATAGTCTGTGGTGGCCACTACCTGTTCACCCGCGCCTATGGCAAACAGCATCTCCACCGCATGGGGAGAGAGCGCCACTATGCGCATGGCGGGCCTGGCACTGACGCTTTTGTTGCCCCCCTTGTTGACTGCTTTGTCGGGCGACTTGGCCAGGGCGACAGGGCTCAGAGCCAAACTGCAAAGCAGGCAGAGTATCAGTCGGTTCACCTGGTTTCCTTGGTTATTCACAATTGTGCTTCAAGCATACCTCAAGCAAGTTGTGAGTAAAACGCGCGGCCCTGGTTATGCGGCCGCAAAAAAGCGCACCATTTGACCAATTAAAAGTCAGCCAATGTTCAGTTTTGAGACAGCACAAGTAAAACTTGTTAAACATTGGCATTACAGGTTGACCGAGAGTAAATAATTAATTTTAATACCCTTAATTTATAAATACTTATAGAGCACCAAGGAACCCCTGTGCGTCTCTTTTTCGTCCTGATATTTTGCTGTTTCGGCCTGCTTGGCGGCTGTAAAAGCACCCCATCCGCCCCAGAACCTCAACCCGTAGATCCGCAGAAACTGGCATTGGAACAAGCCTTCAACGCCAGAGGCTTTACTCTGTCAGCACTGGATAACATCAATTATCTGGGGGCCAGGCAGTGCAGCAACCTGGAGCTTCAGGCCCACAGAGGCTCGATACGTTTTCCGGAAAACTCGCTGGAAGCCGTCATAGATGCCCTGGATAACCAGTTCGATGTGATTGAAATCGATGTGCGCCTGACCCGGGATGATGTCTGGGTCATTCATCACGATGGCCGTACCGGACGTGAAACCGGCACCATAGACAATAAGCGCCGCAAGATAGAGTCGATTCGCTATGAGAAAGAGTGGGGCTATCTGCGCCAGCGGGACATGCAAACCGGCGCCCTCACAGATACGGTACCGCCCAACTTTCGCCAACTGGCGCAGGTGTTCAGTCGTTATGCCCATAGCGGACAGAAGCTGAATATTGAGATCAAGAGTCGCGCCGGCAGCCGGGATCTGGAGATGCTCGACTATCTGGCCTTCAGTATCATAGGCCAGGGGCGCTACTTCTACAGCAGTCTGGAGCTGGAAAACCTCAAAAAAATGAGGCAGATAAACGACGCTGTTTTCCTGTCCTTTATCCAGAGCCCGGCCAAGGCCTCGATGAACAAACTGGCGGCCGATATGAAACGCGGCGCAGGTCAAGACCCCATCTTTTTGCGTAATCAATCCATGCTGGAGGATATTCAGGGTTACGCCAACCGCCGCTACAGGGAAAAACGCTACGATTCTGCGGCCGGACTCAATAAGCTGAAAAAGGCGCTCAAGTCCAACTTCGGTATCGCCCTGGACATACGCCACTATCGGCGAAACGCCCAAGGCTTCAAGTCATTGGCCCATAACCGCGGCATTCCTGTGGCCAGCTATACCATCAATGGTCATGATTACCACGAACAGAGCCTGCTGGGACTCAAGCGCAGTCAACTGCCCGACTCTGTGATTATCGACGACAGTCTCTATGGTTTTTGCAGCCGCTTCGCCCTGCCGCCCATGCTGCCTTATCAAGGCAGCACTGAGCTGACCCGCAAGCTGGCCACGCTGCCCAAGGATCTGGATCTTTCCAAACTCTCTTTGCTGGAAACCTACTGGCCCAACGGCCTGTATCCGGCGGTGGATGGCAAACTGAAGTCCTTCAAGACAGGCGCTGTGGCCAATAAAAGCAAGGCGTCCCAGTCCGAGGCTGGCGGCGGCTTTGTTCCTGTGATCATGAAAACCCAGGCCGGCCCCAGAGAAAACCAGACCCAAGTAGACCTCACCGCAGATGACGCAGTGAAAATCGAGCTGCGCCGCAGCGAGCAGCAGTGAGGAACCAAGGATGAAAAAACTATCCTGGCGGGTATTTTTCCTGCTGCTTAGCGCCGCCTATCTGATCCCAGAGGCCATCTTCAACGCCCAACTGGTTTCTTTGGTAGGCTTGGGCACCCCCAAGCCCGAACAACTCGAACACCTGGAGATTTACGGCCGCACCATTTCCGGGATAGGTGTGACCCTGCTGCTGGCCGATCTCTTGCCGGCACGGCTGTTCAAAACCGGCCTGAGAGGCAGCCTGACCCTGTTGCTGCTCACCTTGTGCGTCTGGCCCAGCGTGTTTTTCGGTCAAAAATACCTGATAGAGCAATGGCTGATTGAACCCTCTACCCCGGAGCAGCGTCAATACGCGGCCTACAGCGCGGCGCTGCGTGATGCCCTGGCGGTTAATGCGGTCGAAGTCGAAGGTCTCAACTACGACCCCCAAGAGCTGCACAGCTCTGAAAACCTGACCTTTCTGGCCCTATTCGGCGGCCTGGCCTATGCCGACCACAACCTCACCGACAACCTGGATGATTACAAACAGAAGATCATTCACAACTTCGTGCAAAAGCGGGCCTATCGCGACTTTGACCAGCACTATCACGACTTTGGTCAACTCTATGATGAGCTGTCGGCCAGCTATCGCAGTTATGCCGAAGGCTCCAACCGCTACAACCAGACCCTGGCGGGGATCCCTGAGCGGGAGATGGGTTACTGGCAAAACATAGAGCAAGAGGTCAATCAGGGATGGGGCAAGTATCAACAGGCGCAAAAGGCCCATGTGGCCAAGGCCGGTGCCAGGGCCCAGGAATACGGCCCCAAGATCTTCGCCTACCACGAAGACACCAACCGCTGCCAGGAACGCTACAAGAAGTCGTCCCAGAAAGAACGTCGCTATCAATGTATAGAACGGGAAAACGCCCGCTACAAGACAATGATCTCCAAGGCGGGGCTCGGCTACATAGAACCCAACTACTGGTTGATAGTCGAAGACATCAGCACAGGCGAAAACCTGCTGTCCAGCGCCCTGTTCGGGGTGATGACCGCCGGTGTCGGCACCGCCATGCAGGCGCTGAGCCTGGCCACTGGTGGCGATGGCGGTCTTAAGGACAAACGCTATAAGTACACAGACGATCCGGATCATTACCAGCGCCTGTTCTTGGCCCATCCCAAGTTCCAGGCGATGTTTGAAAAGGAAACCGGCTATCCGTTCAACATAGCGTCACTGGCCGACTTCAGGGTGCATCCTGTGACTCAAGTGAAACTGCGCCGGGCCCTCAAGGCCAAGGGGCTGAAACTGCCGGACAGCTGGCATATCAACAATCGTCCGCTGTTTAGTCAAAGCGTGGCCAAGACGGTTAAGGCTGAAGCCGATGCCCGCTGGCAGAGCGAGATGCGTAAACGCGGTTTGGACTTGCCCATCAACTTAAGTTGGAACGCCTTCCAGTTGCATCCGCAGATCCAACGCAAGATAGCCGCTCGCATGGGCGATCTCTATGTGCCTAACGTCCGCGCCGACTGGAACCAGGCCAACTTCAAACGCCATGTGCTGGATCCCAACATCCAGAAACGTACCCAGAGTTACCTGCAGATGCTGGCCGAGTCAGAACGTGAATTTGCCGATGGCGGCCGCTATGCCGAGCAAGGCAAGCAGGCGCTGCGATCTGTGATTATTCCGCCCATCTCCATGTCACTCAGCCTGTTTTTGATCTGTATGACCTTTATCAAACTGCCGCTGAAGACGCTGCAGCTATTCCGCCCCGGCGCGAGTCAAGCAAGTGGCAGCGAAGACAGTACCGGCATAGATGAGAATGCCACTGAAAGTGCCAAGTCCGGCAAACGCCGCTGGCTGGCATTGACCGCCAAGCTGTTGCCGCCCCTACTGCTGCTGACCTTGCCGGTGCTTTTGGTGCAAAACCGCTACACCCAGGATGATACCAGCCCGGTGAACTACTTCCTCACCAAGGTGGAACAGTCCGGCAATATCGGCTTTGCCTACGCCCTGCGCTGGACACTGCACGCCCAGCCGCTGCTGCATCCTTTGGGGCTGAGCTTTGAGCAACACACGGGTATCTATCAGGCCTTCTCGCCACTGGCGCATTCACTGGCCAAGATAGACTTGCTGCACAAGAGCACTCCAGCGCCACTCAAGGCCAGCGAGCTGGCACCGACCGAGACACGCCTCAAGGTCGAAACCAATGTGAACAACGCAAATATCAGGATCATGAACATAGGCCCCAAGTATCACCCTGGGATCCGGCTTAAACCGGGCAACTACGATGTGCAGGTAAGCGCCCCCGGTTATCAGACCTACCGCAAATGGCACAGCCTGAATGGCGGCGAACAAACACTGACAATCCGTCTTTTACCCCATTGACAAGGAAACTGAATGCACCACTGCAATCAACCCATTTATGCCAAGGAAAACTTCTGCGGTCACTGCGGAGAGTCCCTGCCTGAGCAGCCCAAACTGAAGAATATTGAGGATGTCGCCCCTGAGATCCTAAAAGATCTTAAACCCCACTATTCCGGCGCCAGGACGTTCACCGGCCGGGTCAACTCCAGCTTCCTCTACAAGCGGCGCCGGGTAGACAGTGGCAATAACCTCACCTACAGCTACTGGTGGCTTGAGCTGGAAGACAAGGACGGCAACATAGAGCGGGTCAGTGTCAATGCCGAGAACAAGTTCTACGACCAACTTCGCCGCGGCGATGTGCTGACCTTGTTCTACCCGACAGACTACACCCTGAATTACCGCATCGAAGGTAAAGACGCCAAACGCCTGGTCAGCCATAACCATATGGCTCCGGCAGCCATCAGTCATGAAGCCGACGGTCAACGCTCCACCATAGTGCCCGACTATGAGCCGGGTAGCCAATCCAGCGCCTTCTGGTGGCTGCTGCTGGGGATTGCCAGCGCCTTGTTGCTGTACTTTGGTGCCAAGCAACCCACAGAAATCGCTATCGGGGTAGCCGTGGTTCTGTCTGTGGTGTGTTTCATTCTGGAGCGTCAGCGCAACCAGAAGAAACACACCAGGGAACTGCGCCGCTACGAGGCCCTGCAACTGGCAATGAAACGCCTGTTGTCTGTCACCCAAGAAGCGCTGGGCTACCATATCGCCCAGCGGCCGAGAAAAGACTCGGATATTTTCTGCTTCAAATGCCAGAGTCGCATCGACGGCGAGCACGGCTACTGTGTTCAATGCGGCAGCTCGCAGCAGCAAGCACCGGCAACGGCCGCCAACAGCCTCAGTGTCCGCGATGAGGAAGAGGCCATGATGCGGCAATACAGCCTGAGTTACCGTGAGCCCTATCTGCACAAGCATGTCTTGGCGGGCGATGAAAAGGGTGAAGTCAGCGTCTCCTGTATCATGGGCAAAGTGCTCGACAGAAGTGCCAGCGCCAGTGTCGATGACTTCACGGTCACCACCACTAAAACCACCACCACAGACCATTATGTGGGTAACAGATTCTCCCACAGCACCACAGACACTGAAACCAGCAGCCATCGCAGCCGCAGCTCCAACGTTGATGGCGAAGTCTTGCTGCAACTGGCCGATGGTGAAGTGCGGGAGATGCGCTTCGGCGAAGATCTGTTGGGGGATCTGGATGTGGGCGATTGGATGATTTACGCCAGCTCAAGGGCCAAATTGGGCGTTGATGACTATAACCGTGAGTACGCCTATAACCTGACCAAGAGCAAACGTTATAACAACACATCTTTCCAGCAATACGGCAAGCTCAACGGCGCAGGCACCTGGATCTTGTTGGCGATTGCCGCCTTGATCTTCAACTTCTGGGGCCCGGATCATATCTGGTATCCGCTGTTCGATATGCTCTACTTCCCGCTGCTGGATCCCATCTACAGCACCTCCTTCTTTAGACACAACCTGACCCTGGTAGTGTTTATCATGGTCAGTGCAGTACTGCTGGTTTGGACCCTACTGTATGGTCGGCGTAACCAAGAGCGTAAACGTAAACTGCTGTCACGCCTGACCGACCATATCGACGGTTTTACTCGCGCCATCCCAGAATTGAAGGAAAAGCTTAAACGTATGGGCTAACGCCGGTTTATACTCCCCAAGCCACCTCACGAGGTGGCTTTTTTGCCCCAGAGAAAAATATAGAGAATTGAGAATGCAAGTAGCCTATATAAACGAAGACATTAATGAAGGGGAATCACTATTTAGTGCGGTCGATATTCGCTCGTCACTTTATGATGACAATGACTTTATCCCAACAAGTTGTCTGAATGAGATTGTATGGCAGGACACTGACATCCTCGATATTGAAGCGCTGGACTTAATCAGAGGGGGCGCTTTTAATGTTACCAAGGAGATAGCCGAATTAATCATGAGCTTTGACCCTTACGGGGTTGAAGTCTATCCCTCCAAGTTAACCTGCGCCGGCTCATGGGTTTTAACCGATCGTTATATACTGGCAGTAGACAACTTGGTGGATGCCGTTGATACCGAAAACAGCATCAAAATAACCAACGCTACCAGCCGGTTTTTCTTATCAGCTGAAAAAATCAACAAACTCCCCGAAAGTAAGAGGCACGTATTCAAACCGATCGGAATGACGAAAACATTCTTCTCTATTGAATTACTTGAAGCCCTCATACGCCTGGACGAGGAAGGAAAGATAAACACCAGCATTGTGGCATTCTCATTCGATACATCTGAAGAGACACCTAGAATATAAGCCTTTAAAGCGGATGCACCTGGCTATGAATCCTACCAAGAATGCCGCCCGGCATCTTTATATGGAGCGGATCAGCAAACATTGGTTTGAAGCAATCGAAGCGTTACCGAACCATGCGATTCAATAGCCTGGGTTTTACAATCAGAAAGGCCACTCATGGGCACCCCGCCTTAATGGCGGTAGCCCCCGAAAAATAACCGTTGCACTAAAAGCCCCATACCGCAGCCATTTCCCCCTCCCCCTTGCCCCCTATAAACTGATGACAAAGCAGGACTGTTCACGATAGCATAAGCGAATGAAAACCATCATTCACTAAGCCCCTCATTTTAATTGTAAATACAGGGGTATTTTGCGAAAAAATGATGGCAAAAGCCCAGCTACAAGCTTAATGAAACAACTCGCAACAAGGACTTTGCATGAAACAAGGATTGGTATTTCTTGGCCTGGCCCTGGGTGGCCTAACCCTCAATGTCAACGCTCAGCAGTGCGATCTCAGCATCACAGGCACTGTGCCCGAAGGGATTAGCCTGGATAAGTTGGTCGTTTCCACCTATGACAAGGAGCTACCGGTCACCAACAGGGACTACTCCCTGTGCGCCAGCAAGCAAGATCTCCAAGTCGTGGGCCGCCATAGCCCCAACAACACCATCTACCTGATGGATAAGAGTGGTGCCATCCCCAGAGGTATCTATACCGCCGAAGTGTTTGTCCAGAGCGAGGCGATCACCTTGGGCCCGGCTTCCAGTTTGACCAAGCAAGCCTGTAACCTGCGCTGCGGCTACTATGCCAGCCAAAGGGTACAGAACTCCAAAGAGTTGCAGCAACTGGCGGCCGAATACCAACGGCTGTCCGCCACTGATGGCAAGGCGATTGGCGCCTTCCTTAGCCAAAACCAAGCCAAATTAGATCGAATCTATTACGGCGATATCCACCCTAAGCCATCAGCCCCAATAAGCACAGGCGATCTCTGGGTCGATCCCTACAGCGGCGCAGGACTCTACTTCGATGCCCCCGAAACCATACTCAACAGTACCTTTAGAGATTATGTGAGCATCGAAGCCAGAGCGGCGCGGCAGCAGGATGAGGCTGTCGCCGAAGCGATGAAGCAGCATAAAGCTTCACTACAAGGCTTAATGAAGGGTTTCAACAGTTGGCAAGAGCGGGTGGAGGCCGTCAACAGAGTCAGCGCTGAGCTAAAGGCCGGCCAGGATCCGGCGGCGATAAAGGTGGCGCAAATATTCGAGCGCGGCCTTGAAGAAGCCGAGGCGACTCTTAAAAGTTACCTTACCAACGACAACAAGACCCCCATCGCATCTCTAACCCAGGCCAACAAGACCTTCGAACTCTTGTTGGCCGACTGGACCAACGCCGCCTATATCCACAGCAAGGACAAACAGGCCTTCGCCGCCCTGTTCAGTGAGCAGTTTAAGCAGCAACTGCCAATACAAGATCGCGAGTTGGACAAGGCGCTGAGCCGCCTTATCGATCTGCCAAACCATCTGGGGAAGTTGTCTATCGAGGATGGTTATCAACACATTCAGCTGGAGTTTAACAATCTCCTGCCAGACTCGAACCAAAGCTATGACTTTAAGGATGCCCTGCACAGCGTTAGCTTCGTGTATGAGAAGGGAGCCTGGCGACTCGACAGCGTCAGCCAGCTGCCCATTCGCCACTATGATAAAGGCTAGATATAAAATGGGAGTCAAAGGGGTGAGTTTGAATCAACACCTCAGCCCCTTGATTCCCACTCTTTCAACAACTCTGGCATCTTGAATTTGTTCACTCTTAACACGTTATTTTTATCAAAATACAATAAACCAAGCCAAAGCAACAATTTATAAATCATAGCAAGCCATCATATTATCTAATCTCTTTATCATAAGTTTTCATCAATTTGGCCAAGGGAGTCATATCAATGTCATGGTCTTAAATTCGGGGGAAAGGTCAGTTCATTATTACTTGTTAGGGTAAAAAGTTAAGATCACGCCTAATCCACCTTGCTTGGTATCTTGCAGCATGCCCACCAGTTTCTAAATATATGACAAATGTAGCCATACACGAATCACAACGATATACATCACTACCGTTGTAAGGGTAATGCGACAAACTCACAGGAGCCATATCTGAAAATGGATTACTACCATTTTTGCTGTAAGTCTGATAACCGAGAAAAGTCATTGGTTCTATTTTACCCATAAAATGAAGTTTGTTTTCCAGGCCATCAGAGTTAGTCAAATGAAGCTTGGATTCCTTTCCGCACTCAGAACAAGAATTAGATTCTTGTTCTGCTACAACATTGAGTAACTCATCGATATTCATAAAGCCCTCAGAACAGAAAATCAAAATGGGAAAAGATGAGTCACTTCAATCCCTAAACCAATGCATCTATTTCAAACTGTTTGCGGCTGTGGCTAAGCCATCAAGGTTGCTCAGCCCATGAGCATACAATGAATATGTGATTGGGTGAGCCGACGCAGACAATAACGCCACGGTCGCAAACAAAAAATAAAGCACTGACAAAGCCGCCGAGTAGCTTTAGTTCCTGAGCAAATGCACCTATTTCAAACTGTTTGCGGCTGTGGCTAAGCCATCAAGGTTGCTCAGCCCATGAGCATACAATAAATATGTGATTGGGTGAGCCGACGCAGACAATAACGCCACGGTCGCACAAAAAGTAAAGCACTGCAGTCTGATCGAGGGCTGACAAAGCCGCCGAGTCGCTTCAGTCCCTGAGCCTAGTTATCCTAGGTGATGGGATGAAGCTACGCTGGCAATACCGTCAGCCTCGAAGAACAGGCTGCAGATTCAGTAGTCGAAACCAAGCTGCGCTTTAACCCCCGCCTCAAACGCATGCTTCACGCTATTCACCTCACTGACAGTATCCGCCAATTCAATCAGTTGCCTGTGGCAGTTGCGGCCAGTGATGATCACATGCTGCATGGGGGGACGATTTTGCAACGCATCTATCACCCGCTGCAGATCCAGATAGTGGTAGCTGACCATGTAGGTGAGTTCATCGAGCAGGAGTATGTCTATGCTGGCATCCTGAAGCCATTTTTCGGCGGCCGCCCAGGCCTTTTCGGCGGCGGCGATATCCTTGGCTTTGTCCTGGGTGTCCCAGGTAAAGCCTGTGCCCATGACTTCGAACTTGACCCCGGCGCCTTCCAGTAGCTTGCGCTCACCGCACTCCCAGGTGCCCTTGATAAACTGCACCACGGCACCCTGCTTGCCATGACCAACCGCGCGGGCCAGAGTGCCAAAGCCGGAGGTGGACTTGCCCTTGCCGTTACCTGTCACTACCAGGAGTATGCCCTTCTCTTCGGTGGCAGCCGCGATTTTGGCATCCACCGCCGCTTTCACTTTCTGCTGCCGCTGCTTATGACGCTCTGCCTTGATATCGGTTTGATTATTATCGGTCACCCGGGTCTTCCTCTTTGAATATGTTGATTATTTTATTGAAATCCAGATGTTGCTCCAGCACATCGGCCAAACGATCCAGCTGTTGCTGGCGCTGCTGATTGATATCCACGGCATGGCCCTGTGGCGCCGTCATCCCGGCCCAGGCGAGCAGTAGTTCACAGGCTTCTGGGCTGTCAAACAGGCCATGCAAATAACTGCCGAGAATTTGATTATCCTCCGACAGCAGGCCTTCGCTGCGGACTGCAGTGAATTGTGTAGGCCCTGCGATTTGTGAAGGTACTGTGGTTTTTGCAGGCTTAGTGATTTTTGCGGGCTCAGTGACTTTTGCAGGCTCAGTGATTTTTGCGGGCTCAGTGGCACTGACGCGGTTGCCGTCACCGCCTCGCTCATTAAGCAACAGTGGCTGGGTGCATCTGTCCGGGATCCGCGACGCTCCGCAGTGGATCTCATAGCCGGAGACTGACGCCGATGATTGCCCAAGCCTCAGGGTACCGCTGACATTGAGCAGCTGTTTTTCGACTTGCAGCTCGGTAGTGAGCGGCAGGTAGCCCAGCCCTTGGCTGGTACCGGGCAAGTCTTCCAGCCCCAAGGGGTCGGCAATGCTCTGCCCCAGCATCTGAAAGCCGCCGCAGATACCGATAAGCTTGCCGCCATAGCGCAGATGGCGGGCTATGCCCTTATCCCAGCCCTGTTGGCGGACAAAAGCCAGGTCGGCGCGCACATTCTTGCTGCCGGGCAACAGCAGGAGATCCAGCCCTGGAAGTTCGCCCTGATGGGTCGGCCCTATATAACAAAACTCGATATCCGGATGCAGCCGCAGCGGGTCAAAGTCGGTATGGTTGCTGATCCTGGGGTACACCAAGACGCCAACTCGCAGTCGCGTCCCAGTTCTTTCAGATTGAGTTGTTTCAGATTGAGCTGTTTCAGATTGAGCTCGTGCTGATTGAGCTGTTGTCGGCTGCTCGGTAGCAACCTGAGACTGAGTAGTGGGCTGCACCAGTGCATCTTCGGCGTCCAGATGCAGGGCATCGAGGTAGGGCAATACGCCCAATACCGGCTTGCCGGTGTGAGCCTCGAGCCAATCCAGCCCAGACTGCAACAATGAGATATCACCGCGAAAACGATTGATCACAAAGCCTTTTACCCGCGCCTGCTCACTCTCGGACAACAGGGCCAAGGTACCGACCAGGTGGGCAAATACCCCGCCCTTGTCGATATCGGCGATGAGGATCACCGGGCAGTCCACCGCTTCGGCAAAACCCATATTGGCAATATCGCCCTGGCGCAAATTGATTTCGGCCGGGCTACCGGCGCCTTCTACCAGCAGCCAGTCAAACTCCTGCTGCAACCTGTGCCAGGATGCCAACACCGCCTGCATGGCAGCGGCTTTATAGTCACGACTCTCGGGGCCGAAAAAGGCGGCCGCTTCCAGGCTGGTCAGCGCCTTGCCCTGAATTATCACCTGCGCCTTGGTATCTGAGCTGGGTTTAAGCAATACCGGGTTGAAGTCGATTCTCGGCTCAAGACCGGCGGCCACCGCCTGCAGCGCCTGGGCCCGGCCAATTTCGCCGCCATCCCGGGTGACGGCGCTGTTGAGCGCCATATTTTGCGGCTTGAAGGGCGCCACTCGCTGACCATGACGATGAAACACCCGGCAGAGTCCGGCCACCAAGGTGCTCTTACCGGCATCCGAAGTGGTGCCCTGCACCATAAGGCTGCGGCCAGGCCGGGCCAGAGCCGACAATTCAGCTTTAAGTTCTGCGCCATTATGGGGTACTGGATTACTCATACCTTACCCCGCTGATCCGGGCTTGTACCCGAAACGCTCAAGCCCAGGGAGCCACTGCTATCAGAGCTCACAGGCTTTAACGCCAGCGGTAAACCTGCGACCACCAGAGTGACTCTGTCGGCCTTGGCGGCCAGCGCCTGATTGAGCCAACCGGCCTCATCGACAAAACGCCGACTCAGCTCCCCAAGCGGCACTATGCCGGAGCCGACTTCGTTGCTCACCAGCAGCAGATCGCCGTCAAACCCGGCTACCGCCAGCAGCAAGGCCGCGCGTTCGCAAGCCATATCGGCACCTAAGCAGAGCTGATTACTGAGCCAAAGCGTCAGGCAGTCTACCAATACCGGCGCTCCAGAGCCTGAGCGCTGCACAAGCGCCTTGGCCAAATCGAGCGGCACCTCGGCCAACTGCCATTCGAGGCTGCCGCCTTGGCGTTCAGTTTGATGGTGGGCGATACGCCGGGCCATCTCCTCATCGGCGGCCTCGGCCGTTGCCAGATACCAGGGGCGGACATTGGCCGGGCACAAGTCGGCCAGTTGCCGCTCGGCGTAACCACTCTTGCCGCTGCGGGCACCGCCCAGAATTAGATGGATCATGCAGGGCTGCCCCCCAATGCCAGCAACAGCATATAAACCGTCAGCTCACTCACCTGCTGCGCCGCTCCCAGGGTATCGCCGGTGTAACCGCCAATCTGGCGCCGGAACCAAAACACCAGGGCCCAACGCAGTAACAACATGGTCGGCAGTAGCCAGAACAGCAGCGTGGTGGACAGCAGTGCCGTCAGCACAATTCCAGTCAGCAGCAAAATACCCAGCTCATTGAGCCCCTGCTGCTGCGCCAGAGGTTTGCTCTTGCCCTCATCGCGAACATAGGTTTCGCTAAAGATAATGCTGGCCGCCGTCACCCGGCTGACACAGTGCGCCAATACCAGGGCCAGCGCCGCCTGGTTGATGTCGTAAAGTGCCAACTCCAGCAGTAACTGGTACTTGAGCAGCAACACCAACACCAATGCCAAGGCGCCATAGCTGCCAAGGCGGCTGTCTTTCATGATTTTCAGTTTATCTTCTACCCGCCAACCACCGCCGAAACCATCGGCGGTATCGGCCAGGCCATCTTCATGAAAACCGCCGGTAACCAGCACACTGCTAATCATCGCCAGCACTATGGCGATGGAGCTTGGCAATATGCCGGCGGCCAGCAGCAACACCAAGGCGGAGATCAAGCCCACCACCACGCCCACCAGGCCAAAGTAGCGGCTGGCCTTGTTGAGGCTGTCGCTATCCACCGTCAGGGCGCTGGGCACAGGAATACGGGTGAAAAAACCTATTGCGATCAAAAACAGCCGCAGCTGCCCGAGCCAGAATCCCATCAGAACACCTCTTGGGTAGCAGGCTCTACCACCTTGTCGACCCCGGCTTCACCAAAGCTGGCCATCTGGTTGTAGAAGTTGGCCGCCGCCTGCACCAAAGGCAGCGCCAGCGCCGCGCCCGAGCCTTCGCCCAACCTGAGCCCAAGCCGCAGCAAAGGCTTGGCGGACATGGCCTCGAGCAGCAACTTGTGGCCGCGCTCTTCAGACTCATGGGCAAAAATAAGATAATCCCTCACCCCCGGCGCCAAACGCACAGCCGCCAGCGCCGCTGTCGACGCGATAAAACCGTCCACCAGCACGGGCACGCCAAATTCGGCCGCCGCCAACATGGCTCCTGTCATCTGCACTATTTCAAAGCCTCCGAGGCAGGCGAGGATACTGAGCGGCTCGGTCAGCTCGCAGTGGTGCAGCAGCAGTGCCTGCTCTATCAGCAGGCATTTGCGCTTAAGCGTCGCGGCATCTATGCCGGTGCCGCGGCCAACACATTCACTCACAGGCAGACCGGTCAGGGCGGCCATCACGGCGGCGGCAGAAGAGGTGTTGCCTATTCCCATCTCCCCCAGCGCCAGCAGGTTGCTGCCGGCATCGATATGGCGTTTTACCAAAGTGCGCGCCATGGCAAACCCTTGATGCACAGCGCCCAGAGTCATGGCGGCGCGTTTGTGGATAGGCCCGGTACCGGCGCCCAGACGTTGCTCTGTAACCTCGGGGATCCCCAAGGGGCTGAGAATGCCGCAGTCAATCACCTCCAGCTCGAAGCCGGTCTGGCGACAAAACACATTGATGGCGGCGCCGCCGGCAACAAAGTTGAGCACCATTTGAGTGGTCACCTCGCTGGGAGCAATCGACACCCCGGCCGCGGCAATACCATGGTCGGCGGCAAACACCAGCATCACGGGGCGGCGGATGACCAACTCATCAGTGGCGGAACCGAGCTGAATGCGCCCCAATTGCAGCGCCAAAGCCTCCAGCTCACCCAAAGCGCCAAGGGGTTTGGTCTTGTTGTCTATGCGGGCCTGAATCGCGTCATCCAGCGCGTGATTGATTGCTGCAACCTGGTACATCCTTCCCTCTCTTATCGTTATTGGCCGCGTTTACGCAGCACCATCAGGAAAAACAGACTGCCGATGGCCGAGGTGATCACCCCCACCGGCAGCTCTTGAGTGGGCAGTATGCTGCGAGCCAGCACATCGACCCAAACCATAAACAGGCCGCCCGCCAGTGCCGTCAGCACCATGGGATGCTGCCCCGGCAGCAACAACCTGACAATATGAGGCACCATCAGCCCCACAAAACCAATTCCGCCGCAGTGGGCCACCAGAGTGGCGGTAATAAGCGAGCATAGCAGCAGCATGGAAACCCTGAGCCTTTGCACCCTGATTCCCAGAGTGTGGGCGGTTTCATCACCGGCAAGCATTGCCAGTACCTGGCGCTTGAAGGCCAGGATCACCAGCAAGGCCGCCAGCACTACCAGAGTGGGCAGTCCAAGCCCATCCCAACTGGCGCGGGCAAAACTGCCCAGGCTCCAAAACAGCAAGGAGGTGGTAGCCTGCGGGGTGGAAAAATACAAGATCAAGCTGGTGAGGGCGCTGAACATAAAGGAGATGGCGACCCCGGAGAGCAACATTCTCTCTATCTGGTTGCCGATATTCCTGCCCGCGAGCAGCAGTACCATAAGCACAGCCAAACTGGCACCGATAAAGGCTCCCAGCGGCAGCGATACCCCGGAGATGGCCGAACTCAGCCCAAGGCCGGTCGCCAGGGCGACCGAGACCACGGCGCCGAAGCTGGCGCCCGAGCTGATACCGAACAGGTAAGGATCGGCCAGCGGGTTGCGGGTCACCGCCTGCAATACATAACCCGACAGTGCCAGACCGCTGCCGGCGATAAAGGCCAGCAAGATACGCGGCAGGCGCAGATCCCAGACAATACGCTCGCTGATGGCGGACGGCTCACCCACGCCCAGCAGGTGTTTGCCAATTACTCTTGCCACATCGAAGAGGCTGATATCGGCAGCGCCAAAACCGGCGGCGGCCAATGGTGTCAACACAGTGCCGAGCAGCAACAGCAGCCAGCACCAGTAAAGTCTGGGCAAGGGTTTGAGAAACCAGCCGATAAGCGAGCGCCCCGGTGCGGCCATGGAAGCATTCATGCGCCACCTCCCACCGAGCCTGGGTGCCGGTCAGTTTCCTTGTGAGCAACACAGGTTTCGGCCGAGGCAGGCCCTGCCATTGGCTCAACTATCGCAGCGCCTTGAACCTCGCCACTGGCGAGCGCCGCCGAGCTTACAGTCTTGCCGTGACCAGGCTCTGACGACTGATAGCCGTAAAAGTAGTGGATCAGCGGCCTTCCCAACTGCGGATGCGTCCCCACCTGGCAGCAGACACCGAAGACACCGGCAATTCTGTCTTCGGTCAATACGCTCTGGGGAGAGCCGTGGGCAATACGGCGGCCGTTATCCAGCAGCAAGAGTTCGTCACACAGGGCCGAGGCCAGATTGAGATCGTGAATCGAGGCGATCACCGTGACCCCCAGGCTGCGCACCAGCTCGAGGATCTGGATCTGATAGCGGATATCCAGATGATTGGTGGGCTCGTCCAGGATCAAAAGTTTGGGGCGCTGTACTATGGCGCGGGCAATCAAGGCCCTTTGCTTCTCACCGCCGGAAAGCTGCGCGAAAGGCTCTGCGGCCTTGTGCTGCAACCCGACCTGCGCCAATGCCGCCTGCACCTGGGCCTTGTCGGCCGCCGATGGCATATCAAACAAACCCTTGTGGGGAGTCAGTCCCATGGCCACCAATTGAGTCAGATCCAGTGCCAGTTGGGCCGGGGTATCCTGCAGCACCACGGCCACCTCTTTGGCGAAGGCTTTGGCTGACAAGCTATTGATATCCTGCCCAAACAGCTGGATCTGGCCGCTGTCCGGGCGGATATAACGATAGAGGCAGCGCAGCAGGCTCGACTTACCGGCACCATTGGGGCCTATGAGCCCGAGCATCTTGCCGCTTGGCAGCTCAAAACCCACATCGGCCAATACGCTGTGACCACCGGGAAGCCAGCTAAGCTGTTGCACCTTGAGTGCCAGGCTCATAACCGCCCCCCGACATTGAGCCTGTGACCGGCAGAAGGCTCAAGCTGCAGTGGAAGAATCATCTATTCGCTCCCCCGGTTTACCCGCCCGGGTTTCTGGTTTGGTTTATCAGCCTGGGCAGGTCTCCTGACTCGTCGCCAACGGCGACTCACAGTTGCGGGCACAGTCCGGGCTTTCCCGGTTCCCTGGGTTGGTTCACCTGCAAAGGTGCCAACACCCTGGCTGCTGCCGCACTTGGCGGCCATTTGGGGTTATTATCCCGGTTTTATCGCCCGGCACAATTGCCTGACGCAATAGCGCAGCACAATCACCGCCGGACGCTTGGTCCGCACTATTGCGGCCAGTGGAGCTTGCTGAAACACTGCCATTCCTGGCCACTTTCACCGCTGGCATCACGGCTGGCATAGAGGGTTATTCTGACCCAGGCCGCATAAGGTAGCTCCAAGGCGTTGAACACTGCCGCAGGCGGCATTTGCCCCGGCAGCAAAATCTCGGCCAGCAGCAACCGGATAACGCCGCTGTGAGTCAGGATCATTGCCGCATCGGCGCTTGCTGAGGAACCAGAGCCTTTTGAACCAGAGTCTTGCAAACCAGAGCCTTCGGAAGAATTAGCCTCTCTCGCAAGCCAGCGCTGCACCATAGTCTGCCAGCCATCCAACACCCGGCTACGAAAGGCTGGCAGCGATTCCCCGCCCGGCGGAGTATTGGCCACAGGGTCACGCCAGAAGGCTTCGGCCGCCTCGCTATGCTGCTGATAGACACTCGCCACCTTCATGCCGTCCCAGTCACCGAAGTCCAGCTCCCAGAGCCAGTCATGCTGCTGCAGCGGCGCCGGGAAATAGTCAGGCATATCGGCCTTGAGCTCGGCGGCAAAGGCCTGGCAACGCTGGGCCGGAGAGCTCAGCAGCGTCAGGCTTTCGGGCGGGCTCGGCAACTGTTCCAGCGCACTACTGATAGCCCGCCAGCTGCGCCACATCTGCGCTTTGCCCTCATCGCTCAGGGCCACATCACTGCGGCCGCGGATAATCTCGCCGCCTTCACATTCACCGTGCCGCAGCAGATAGATATTCAGTTGCCTATGTTCAGCCACACACTTCTCCCGTCAGAGTCCGGTGGTTACCGGGCCAATTTAACCTTGCCGCAGGCCGCCGGAATCCGTATATTATGGACGTCTATACGTATAAATGTCCAAAATAACTTTCCGCGCCCACACACGCCTTTGGCTATCATGCCAGATAGTGTCCCGGGCGTCAGGTCGACAGAGATGATGTCGCGGATGCCAAGCGCCGCGAATGTAAAACAGCAATAAGACAGGTATGAAAGGTAACCCTATGGCGACTTCCCAGCACTCCCCAAGCCAGACAGAGCTCAAGCTCAAACAGACCCTCAAAGAGCGGATCCTGATTTTAGATGGCGCCATGGGCACCATGATCCAGGACTACAAGCTGGAAGAAGCCGATTACCGCGGCGAGCGCTTCAAAGATTGGCATTGCGATGTCAAAGGCAACAATGATCTGCTGGTACTGACCCAGAGCGAGATCATCAAGACCATTCACAGGGAATACCTGCTGGCCGGTGCCGACATCATAGAAACCAACACCTTCAACGCCACCACCATTGCCATGGCCGACTACGAGATGCAGAGCCTGGCTGCGGAAATCAATTACCAAGGCGCCAAAATCGCCCGCGAAGTGGCCGATGAAGTGGCCGCCACCAGCGGTATTCCCCGCTATGTGGCCGGGGTGCTCGGCCCCACCAACCGCACCTGCTCCATCAGCCCGGATGTGAATGACCCCGGCTTTCGCAACATACATTTCGACGATCTTGTGTTGGCCTACAGCGAATCCACCGAGGCGCTGATCGCCGGTGGCGCCGACATCATCCTGGTGGAAACCATCTTCGATACCCTCAATGCCAAGGCGGCGCTGTTTGCCATCGAAAATGTGTTCGAGAAACTGGACCAAAGGTTGCCGGTGATGATTTCCGGCACCATTACCGATGCCTCGGGCCGCACCCTGACAGGGCAAACCACAGAGGCCTTTTACCATTCTCTCAGACATATCAAGCCTCTGAGCATAGGCCTCAACTGCGCCCTGGGCCCGAAAGAACTGCGGCCCTATGTCGAGGAGCTTTCCCGTATCAGCGAGTGCTTTGTCTCGGCGCACCCCAATGCCGGTCTGCCCAATGAATTCGGCGGCTATGACGAGACTCCGGCGGAGATGGCAAGCGTGATAGGCCCCTGGGCCGAAGAGGGACTGCTCAATATTGTCGGCGGCTGCTGCGGCACCACGCCTGCGCATATCAAGGCGATTTCTGAAGCCGTTAGCCTTCATGCACCAAGGCCGCTGCCTGAGCTGCCGGTGGCATGTCGCCTCTCCGGACTGGAACCCCTGACCATAGATGCAAGCAGCCTGTTTGTGAATGTGGGCGAGCGCACCAATGTCACCGGCTCGGCCAGGTTTCTCAAGTTAATCAAAGAAGGCCAGTACGAAACCGCGCTGGAGGTGGCCCGTGACCAGGTGGAAAACGGCGCCCAGATCATAGATATCAACATGGATGAGGGCATGCTCGACGGGGTCGAGATGATGCAGAAATTCCTCAACCTTATCGCCTCAGAGCCGGATATCAGCAAGGTGCCTGTGATGATCGACTCCTCCAAGTGGGAGGTGATTGAGGCCGGGCTCAAGTGCATTCAGGGCAAGGGAATAGTCAACTCCATCTCCCTCAAAGAGGGCGAGGCCAAGTTTATTGAACAGGCCAAACTGGTGAAGCGCTACGGCGCCGCCGCCATCATCATGGCCTTCGATGAACAGGGCCAGGCCGACACCCGAGAGCGCAAAACCGAAATCTGTACCCGTGCCTACCGGGTGCTGGTGGATAAGGTGGGTTTCCCGCCGGAAGATATTATCTTCGACCCCAATATCTTCGCCATCGCCACCGGCATAGAGGAGCACGATAACTATGCGGTGGACTTTATCGGCGCCATTGAAGATATCAAGGCCAACCTGCCCCATGCGATGATTTCCGGCGGGGTGTCCAACGTTTCTTTCTCCTTCCGCGGCAACAACCCGGTGCGGGAAGCCATTCATGCCGTGTTCCTCTATCACGCCATCAAGGCGGGTATGGATATGGGCATAGTCAACGCCGGTCAGTTGGCCATCTATGACGATATCGACCCTGAGCTTAAGCAGAAGGTAGAGGCCGTGGTGCTCAACCTGCCCTGCCCGGTTGCCGACTCCAGTAACACAGAGCAGTTGCTCGAGGTCGCCGAGAAGTATCGCGGTGGCCCGGGCGGCGCAGGCAAGAAAGAAGATCTCGAATGGCGCAAGTTGCCGGTCAACAAGCGCCTGGAACACGCGCTGGTGAAAGGGATCACCGAATACATAGACGCCGACACAGAAGAAGCGCGCCTGCAGGCCAAGCGGCCGCTGGATGTGATTGAAGGCCCGCTGATGGACGGCATGAACGTGGTGGGCGATCTCTTTGGCGCCGGTAAGATGTTTTTGCCGCAAGTGGTCAAGTCCGCCCGGGTGATGAAAAAGGCGGTCGCCTATCTCAACCCCTATATCGAAGCCGAAAAAGTAGAAGGCCAGAGCAACGGCAAGGTGCTGATGGTCACGGTCAAGGGCGATGTTCACGACATAGGCAAGAACATAGTCGGGGTGGTGCTGGCCTGTAACGGCTACGAAGTGATAGATCTCGGTGTCATGGTGCCGGTGGAGAAAATCATCGAAGTCGCCAAGGCCGAAAAGGTCGACATCATAGGCATGTCCGGGCTCATTACCCCTAGCCTGGATGAGATGGTACACAACGTTAAAACCTTCGAGCGCGAAGGTCTGACCCTGCCGGCGATTATCGGTGGTGCCACCTGCTCCAAGATCCATACCGCAGTGAAGATAGCGCCTCATTATCCCCACGGCGCCATCTATATTGCCGATGCATCGCGCGCCGTGCCCATGGTCAGCAAGCTCATCAACAATGAAACCCGCCAGGCCACCATAGACGAAACCTATCGCGAATATGAACTGATGCGCCAAAAGCGCCTGTCGCAGACCAAGCGCAAGCAGATAGTGCCCTTGCAGGTAGCACGGGATAACCGCTGCAGCCACGACTGGGCCAACTATCAAGCGGTGAAGCCCAACACCCCGGGGATCCAGGTGTTTGACGACTATCCGCTGGAGGACTTGCTCGATCGCATCGACTGGACGCCGTTTTTCCGCGCCTGGGAATTGCACGGTCATTTCCCGCAAATACTGGATGATGAAGTCGTCGGTCCTGAGGCCCGTAAAGTCTATGCCGACGGCAAGGCGATGCTGGAGCAAATCATCCAAGAGAAGTGGCTCACCGCCAAGGGGGTTATCGGCCTCTTTCCCGCCAACAGCGTCAACTTCGATGATATCGAGATCTACACAGATGACTCTCGCAGCCAAGTGTTGTTGACCACCCATCATCTACGGATGCAGCTGGAGCGGGTGGGCAACCACAACTTCTGTCTCTCTGACTTTGTTGCTCCCAAAGAGAGCGGCGTGGCCGACTATATGGGGGGATTTGCGGTCACCGCCGGCCATGGCATCGATGCCCATATTGCCCGTTTCGAGGCGGCCCACGATGACTACAGCGCCATCATGCTCAAGTGTCTGGCCGACCGCCTGGCCGAAGCCTTCGCCGAGCGGATGCACGAGCGGGTGCGGAAGGAGTTCTGGGGGTATGCCAGCGAAGAAAACCTGGATAACGAGGCGCTTATTCGTGAAAAGTACAAGGGCATACGACCGGCTCCCGGCTACCCTGCCTGCCCGGACCACACGGAAAAAGGTCTGCTTTGGCAGCTTCTTAAACCAGATGAGTGTATCGACCTCAAGATCACCGAAAGCTTTGCCATGTACCCCACGGCGGCGGTCAGCGGCTGGTACTTTGCGCACCCGCAATCACGCTATTTTGGGGTAAGTAACATAGGCCGAGATCAGGTGGAAGACTACGCCCGCCGTAAAGGGATGACAGTGGCCGAAGCCGAAAAATGGCTGGCGCCTGTGTTGGATTATGATCCTGAGTGATCTGACAGGCTCTTAAGCGAACAACTGAACCGTTCAGGGGCTCTCACCGTTTCCCATCAGAGCCCCTGATTGCTGACCATTGTTTCCCTTTAAAACAAGCGCTCCCCAAAACCCGTTATTGCCTCCAATCACAGCCCTCTGGGCTTTCTGGTGTAAAGGCCGCGAAAACATCAGCATCTATATCAGCGGTGTTGAATATCCCGAAGGATAATTGGCAATGAGTCAGCTTAGGTTCAGGAAAGATAAAAACATGTACTCCCCAACCCGCCAAACAAAACCTAACCAACTGTTAAATAATAAAATTATATGAATTAGCTTGGGACATCGACGGCTAATAACGCCTTACATCCAAGCAGGTAAACCGACGCTACGCACGCATGGGACTTGTTCACAACTCGCCTGACAACTCCAACTTGGTTTATTTGAAATACATATTTAAATCATGTAGATACAATCTTTGGCAACGGTAATCTCAGCCTCTTCCTCTCCGCTCATAGTTATCACACAAGATCTGGAACTATCTCTGTAACAAGGCTCTTATTGTTCTATTTTTTGAGACAAAGAGACACACAGTTACGGGCTTCTATCACCGCTTTGCTTACCATAAAGTATGACTCACCAAGCCAATAAACATTCTGATTAAACGACTTAGCAGTCTCAGGAGCCGATGATGAAGTTAAATAAAGTAATGATGATGGCTGCAGGAGCAGCATTGGTGTGCAGCGGTGCACAAGCGGTCGAGATAGATTACTTTGCCGGGGTAGGCTTAGGCTACCAAAGCGATGAAATCGAGGGCGTAGTCAATAAAGATGCCGAAGATATGAGCTATCAGGCACGTATAGGCATGCTGATTGAACAGCAACACCGTATTACCGGTACTTTTGGCTACATGGAAGATAAGTTCAGCTTTGCCGCCAACAACTACAAACAGGAACAATACAGCTGGCTAGTTTCCTATGACTACCTATTGCCGGTGCATCAAGATGTCAATCTATTCGCCGGTGTCAGTATGGGCGCCAATGACAACAAGATTGCCGGTGAATCTTCAACAGATTTTGTTTGGGGCGGTCAAGTCGGTGTGCAGTACAAATGGAGCGAACATTTCTCCTCAGACCTCGGCTATCGCTACCTGGCCCAGGACTATGAAGAAAACGGCATTGAAATCAATGACAGTCAACAAGTGTATTTGACCCTGGATTACAAGTTCTGAACTGTAGCGGCGTAATTGCCGATAGCTAAGCCAGCGAATTTATTCTCATCCTTAATTCATCAACCCAATGGCCATTTGGCTAATGCCAGTCAGCTCGAACTGACTGGCATTCTTTTTTAATCCGGCTCGGTCATGTCTTGCAAACTCAGATGCCAATGCACCTGAGCGCAGGTCCTTGTATTTATCGCAGCACTGATATCCAAGCAATGCCTATACAATGCCGGGAGTAATCGCCGTATTATTCAGTTTTCACTGAATGCTAAGCCTTGGCCTTTAACTCGCCTATTGGCAAAATCGTGTAGCCATATTCATTGTTGAGCACTTGCGCCATAGCGAAGTAAATCGCACTCGCGCCACAGATAATGCCTTCAAAACCTGCAATAGTGCCAATCAGAGCACTGCCGGTAAAATCTCTCGCGGCCAACAGGAAGAACAAAATGGTTAGCGATGCAAAGACAAACTGTTTAGCTCTGGGGTAGCGCAGCGATCCCACAAACATAAAGGCAGTAAAGATCCCCCAAAGGGTCAAATACCATCCCATAAAATGAGTTGGGCTAGCCGCTACACCAGCATTGGGCATAAGAATAAGCCCGACTAGGGTTAACCAAAATAAACCATAGGATGTAAAGGCTGTCGTCCCAAAGGTGTCACCTCGCATAAAACACATAATACCGACAATGACTTGACCGAGTCCGCCATAGAAAATGCCCATCGCTAGGATCATTGCATCAATCGGAAAGTAACCCGCATTATGAATATTCAGCAGGATAGTCGTCATACCAAAGCCCATTAAGCCTAATGGAGCAGGATTCGCCAGTGTTTTAGACACAAAAAGTCCCCAAAATGAATAAGTTAATTTCAGCACGGGCAGTCAACATGCCGTACTTGTTATCTAAAAAGCGGCGAATTTTAGATAACAAGCGAACGGAGCACAATCAAAACATTAGCAAGGCTGAAATTAAAAATTTATTATTAAAATTCAAATAATTAAACATAAAAAAATGTAGACAGGCTTATTTAGGCCCAAATAACCTTTTACGATTCAATTAGCTATAAAATAGCCAGTAAAATCCCGCTCTCACTCGAATTTAAATGGTAATTTTGCGAGAGCTCAAATTTCTTACTGTCTGGGTAGAGAAAGGCTGGGCAATGAACGGATGAAAAACCTCAAAAACATTAACTTCCCCTCATAAATCCGCCAAAGTTGAGACATGTCTAATTTTAGACAAATTGATAACACTTGTTTCCATCCCGCCATAAAGCAGCACACAATGCCATTCAGCTGCGGCTCCACGGCCGTCAGCCTGAGGTGAAGCTATTGGCTGTGGTGGGACTTGTTGTGACCATTTCACCGTAATAGCACTCAAGGATTTAGTTTCCCACGGGGTCGCGAAGTAGAACTGGAAGTGCTGGATAGCCTGACAAAGAAGGTTTAATAAGCCGCAATAGAGGGAAAAACCCCAGTACCTTTCGGCACCATCAAAAACTTACAAGAAACCGACTCAAGGTCGGCTTATTATCTCTAGAAGAGATGGTACCAGAGGTCGGAACGACGGGGCTGGCCTTCCAGCCGACACGCGCGTGGCACAATAACTTACTCGGGCCTGAAAATAAAAAACCGACTCAAGGTCGGCTTATTATCTCTAAAAGAGATGGTACCAGAGGTCGGAGCAATGGGGCTGGCCTTCCAGCCGACACGCGCGTGGCGCAATAACTTACTCGGGCCTGAAAATAAAAAAACCGACTCAAGGTCGGCTTATTATCTCTAAAAGAGATGGTACCAGAGGTCGGACTCGAACCGACACGCTTTTAAGGGCGGGGGATTTTGAATCCCCTGTGTCTACCAATTTCACCACTCTGGCACATATAGATTGTTTCGCGATGATGCCTCATCAGCGAGTGAACGGAATTATACCTGTGCTCAGTCCAATGGCAAGTGCTTTACAAGCTTGTTTGCCAAAATCCTGATCGTTTGGACAAAATTCAGTCTGACTACTGGGCGCCATGGGCAATAAGGAAGCTGGTATAGCCCTTATCGCTACCCTGAATATGGTTGATTAACCAAGATTTGAGAAAAGCCATCAGTTCGTTGGCCACATCTTCTCCCTTGGCAACCCGCTTTTGAAAATCCAATACTTTGGCTACCAGTTGTTGATGCTTCAGCTTATGCTCCTCGGTCTGCGGATAACCGAAGCGGGCAAATAACTCCTCTTCGTAAGCAAAGTGATTGGCGGTGTAATCCACCAGGCCTTGAACAATGCGTTTAATCGCTTCCAGGCCATAAGCTTCTTCCAGGGTGCGATGCAGTTCATTGATCAGGGATACCAGACGCAGGTGCTGACGATTGATCTCTTCCATCCCAAGATCCAATTGCGGTCCCCATTCAACAAAACGATGACGCTTTTCGAGTTGCGCCATGGCTTGTTTATCCACATGAAACCGCCCAAGTAGGGCGCTTATCTCTTGTGACATATTGAACACTTTCAGACTGGAGAGGTTAGTGCTATGAGTTTCCTTGGCATTTTCGACCGCGACCTGAGCCATTAATGAGATATTACTGCTGATCTCTTCGGCCACAGCTTGCTGCTGTTCCGATGCTGCCGCAATCTGATGCGACATATCAGTAATACTTTCAATCTGCGCCACTATCTGTCCCAAAGCCTGCTGCGCCTGATGCGCCATCTCATGAGTAGCATTGGCCTGCGCAACACTGGTGGTCATGACCCTCACACTCGCATCGGCTCCCTGCTGCAATTGCAGTATCTGTTGTTGGATCTCGACCGTAGCCGCGGACGTTCGCTGCGCCAGACTACGAACCTCATCGGCAACCACAGCAAAACCTCGGCCATGCTCACCCGCACGGGCGCTCTCAATAGCGGCGTTCAATGCCAGTAGATTAGTCTGTTCGGCCACTTGGGAAATGGTGTCAATGATAGTGCTGATATTGTTGCTGTCTTCGGCCAGTCTGGCGATCACTTGTTGGGATTGCCCTACTTGGGCAGACATACCATCAATTTGTTGTACCACCTGCCTAACTGTTTGATCGCCGCGATGAGCCGCTTGCTTGGCCTGCTCCGCAGCATTGGCGGTGCTGGCGGCGTTACGACTGATCTCCTGTACGGTAGATACCATCTGAGTCATGGCTGTCGCGGCCAGTTCCGCTTGTTTTTCCTGCTCTTCGACTCCCAGATGGGCGGTATCACTGATGGATTTGATATCCATGGAAACCTTTTTCATGGCTTCGGCAGTATTGACCAAGGAAAGAATCGTTCGGCTAACATCCTCTCCCATACGGTTAATGCCATGAACCACGGAATGAAACATACCGGCATCCCGCTCAGATAATTGATAACTGAGGTCACCCTCGCCGAAATGACGGGCGGCATTTTCCAAGCGCTTGAGATTGAAGAGTTGTTTGACGCCAAGCCAAACCAACAACAGGAGAACGAGCAACAATGAGCCAAAGGCAAGATAAGCGGCTGTGCTCAACAACATAAAAAGTGGATAGATAAATAACAACAGCAAAGGAAACCACTGCCACCTTTGCAACATGAGTTTCAACACGCTTTGGGATGTTTGCATCGCACGCTCCTTGCCAATGGTTATCGCCGCCGTTCACTCTACCCCTTTAGTGTAGAGGTTAATATTAGCCTTTGAGCTTATCCCTTTCTCAATATCCCTTGCCGTTAACGCAGATAATTTCGCAACCACCTAATTCAGCAAAACATGATTCAAATCATGTTTTAACAAGGTAGTTTGTCAGATTAAACGCTCAGGTAACATTTGTTGATCGAGATCAGTTCTGCTCAACGTCGATTTGGTTAGTTTAGCTTTGACTTTACAAGAAAGAGGACTTCAGTGATGGCATTCTGGTTGGATCTAATGTTTGGAAACCCTATAGGCTTACTGTCGATGATAGTTATCTTCAGTACTATCGGTATTATCTCCTACATTATGTGGATGTTTATCGTAAAGTCGGCAAAGCCTTAGATTTCCATGTTCTTTAAATGCAATGACATTTTTGATCTAATGTTTGGGCAGCCCTAAGGCTGCCCACTTTTTTAACCGATATCAGGCAGCGTGTTTGCGCACCTGGGCAATACCATTGATAAATTGCGGCCTTGCCTTGATAAGGTATTGCAACTCTTCCTGACTCGGTTCTCCCGGAGGAAGACGCAACACTCTTCGGTTTAAATGCTTACGGGCGGCCATGGCTATCTTGTACTCGGCAGTAGGGCCTTGAATGGCGTAATGTCGCTCGTTCCCCAGACTCTCCAGTATGTGTGCCTTTAGCAGCGCCTGCACAGGAGCCTCATTTTGCGGCAGGGTCAAAACACTGGCACCCTGCAGGAAGAACTCCCTTAATAGCGCGCGCTCGGCAGGATCCAACAACCTCACTTTTTCTTCGATCGTTTCATTGATCCTGCGCTCGCTCAGACGACCAATAGCTTCATCCAGCAAAAGATTGACGGCCAAGGCACCGATATAAGCCAAAGCCAGCAGTAACGTCAGGCCAATATAATGAGCATGACTATCAACCCAAGACTCCAAATGCAACAGAGCCAGTAAGGACTTAGGCATAAACAGCAGCAATGTGGTTATCAGCAGCACCCACAGTGTCAGTTGCAATGCAGCGGCCTTGAACTTGCCCTCTTTCAATACCTCAAATTTCAGTCTCTTCATGGCTCTATCCAGCGTCAGAAAATTGTTCCAACCACTAAACAAGCAAAAACAGTGCCACGTTCATTCGAAACGCTTCATGATTATCCGATAACAAAAAACTACGAAATTTGGCGGCGAGGCTATGCTTAAGGCTATCTACAGCAAGTACTTAAGATTGTTGAATGCCCAGTTTTTTAAAACAGCTCATCAGCAGCCCCATAGGTCGAAGACTAGCCTTGGCGATTATATTGTTCAGCTCGCTGATCACCCTGGTGACCACGGGTTTACAGCTGATTTCTGATTACAAGAGCGACATTGGCCGAATAAACAATGAGTTTGCCAATATTGAAAAGGCCAACCTGGATGTGCTCGCGGCAAGTATTTGGGTAATAGATGAGAGGCTCATCAAGACCCAGTTGAACGGCCTTTACCAATTGCCGGATACCAGCTTTGTGATCATAGAAGATGATAGCGGCAAGGAATGGACGGCCGGTGAACACCGTAACCAAGGAGTGATAGAAAAACGCTTTCCCTTGATACATCAAACCGGCGATCAAACCTTTAATGTCGGCGAACTCAGAGTACAGGCCGACCTCTCCAAAATCTACGATAGATTAGTCAACAAAGCCTTACTGATCCTACTGGCTAACGCTATCAAGACCTTCCTGGTCGCAGGCTTCATTCTCTATCTGGTCTGGGCCACGATCACCCGACACCTGTTACAACTGAGTGAGTATTGCTCGCAGCTCGATTTGGAGCAGGACTATCAACCATTGCAGTTCAAACGCCGGGAAAAACAGGATGAATTTACCCGGGTTGCTCAGGCCATCAACTTGATGCAACAACAACTGCGCACCACCTTTTCGCAACTCAACCTTTCCCGCACCGAGTTGCAAGAGGCCTTGAACGACAGAGAAAGATTATTGGAACTGGAACGCAGTTATAAAGATGAGTTGGCCAAACAAGTCAAAGAGCAAACCAAAGAGCTTGAGCAGTCACTCTTGGTACTGAAGCGCGCCCAGCAGGTCATGGTCGAGCAACAGAAAATGGCGGCGCTCGGCGGGCTGGTATCCGGGATAGCCCATGAAATCAATACTCCAATAGGTATCTGTCTCACTGCCGCCAGCAGCCAACTACAACATATTCATGAATTGATTGAACTGTTGCAAAGTGATGGCGCTACGCTGGAGGAGCTCAATGCCATTCTCAATGAGTATCAACAGAGTTGTGAGCTGATCATCAGCAATATTACCCGTGCCAGTAATCTGATCCAGAAATTTAAGGCGATTGCCGCCGAGCAAGGCAATGATACCAATGAACAGATGCTGCTATCTCAGGTATTGCAGGAATTTGCCGATGCTGTGGCGCTATCTTTCAAGCAATTACAAGTAGATGTGGAGATTGACGTTGCCCCCGACCTCTGGCTCACCGGTAACCACAGCTTATTGAAGCAGATAGTCACCAATTTAATTTCCAACGCCTATGCTCACGCCTTTGAGGGTGATACCGGCCATAAGATCAGCATCAGCGCACAACAGCAGGGTCCAGAACTATTGCTGGATATCGAAGACAATGGCAAGGGGATCGCACCCGAGATTGCCAGTCAGATCTTTGAGCCTTTCTTTACCACCAGTAGACGAACCGGGGCCACAGGATTGGGGCTGGCTGCCGCCTTTAACGCCGCCACTTTACTCAAGGGCAGTATTACTCTTGTACCCGATTCCCCACTGGGTGGTGCGCATTTCCGGGTTCGCTTTCCGGCGACATTTACGTCCCACCCCACCGATGACGACAGGGTGGAACTCTTTATGTAACTCGTTTTAGTCTGGTGGTGAGCCTAATTACTCTGCGTATCTCTGAGTGGTCAGTTTGGCAATATTGATTATCACCTCAACCGCCTTTTCCATTGACTCCAGACAAACATATTCATGCTTACCATGGAAATTGTGACCGCCGGCAAAGAGGTTGGGACAAGGCAACCCCTTCCAGGACAGTTGTGCACCATCGGTACCACCCCGAATGGGTTTAATATCCGGTGTAATACCAGCCATCTCCATCGCCTGACAGGCAATATCTGTCACATGAGGCACGGGCAAGATACATTCTTTCATATTGTAGTAACTGTCGCTGATGCTGATCTCCAGGCTACCGGCCTGCAGCTCGGCATTGCATTTAGCTACCGACTCTTGCAGCCAGACCTTGCGCTGTTCAAACTGAGCTCGGTCAAAGTCCCGAATCAGATATACCAGTTTGGCCTCTTCTGTTTGCCCCTCCATAGAGAGCAAATGGAAAAAGCCCTGATAGCCTTCACTGGTCTCGGGAGCATCATTGAGGGGCATGCGAGCATGGAACCTGGCAGCCATGGTCAGAGCATTAACCATTACCCCAAAAGCGCTACCGGGATGACAGTTGTTCCCCTTGGCAGTGATTACCGCTGTGGCCGCATTGAAGTTCTCATATTGAAGCTCACCTATCGCGCCGCCATCGACCGTATAGGCCCAATCGGCACCGAAGCGCTCGAGCTCCAAGCCATCTGTGCCACGGCCAATCTCTTCATCGGGAGTAAAACAAAGATGGATCTGTCCATGGGGAATTTCCGGGTGTTGCAGTAAATAATGCAACGCCGTAATGATCTCGGCGATACCGGCCTTGTCATCGGCACCCAATAGCGTGGTGCCATCGGCCGTGATAAGGGTTTTGTCGAGGTAATTCAATAAAGAAGGAAACTGCTCAGGGTTCAGCTCTTCCCCTTGTTCCAATGGGATGACCTGTCCTTGATACTTGTCTATCACCCTAGGTTTAACCCCGGCACCAGAGTAGTCGGCCGCGGTATCAAGATGAGCCAAGAAACCGATCGCCGGCACCTTGGCAGTATTCGCTGCGATTTTGGCATAAAGACAGCATGATTCACTGAGGAAAACATCGTCAAATCCCAGCTCGAGCAATTCCTGCTGCAACTGTTTAGCAAAGGCCACTTGCCCTGCGGAGCTGGGAACGGCAACTGAGTCAGGGTTGGCTTGTGTATCCTGTTGAACATAGCGCAAAAAACGATTGAGCAGTGCTTGTCGCATAATTTGAATATCTGTAGCGAAAAAGTGTCAGGATTCTAACAATCCAGACTTGGCCCGCATTAGACTCAGATCATGTTTTGCGCAGTTTCCTTGAGGGCCAGACTGTTCTCCCCCCACAAGGCCCGACTCATTCCTGGCCGTTGCTATCGGCAGCTTGCGCTAACCGCGCCAGTACCCGGCTGGCGGCCACGAAACCAAAACTACCGGTCACCATGGTCGCAGCACCAAACCCCGAGGCACAATCCATTCTCATATTGCCTTGAGCCCCGGCCTTACTGGCACAAACACTGCCATCACTCTGGGGGTATTTAAGATGTTCGCTGGAAAACACCGCATCTATGGCAAAACGCCGTTGCGGGTTCTTTGTAAAACCATACTCTTTACGCAGCAAGTTACGTACCTTGGCCAGCAAAGGGTCTTGAAACGTCTTGGCTAAATCTGTTTGCTGGATCTGGGTAGGATCAATCTGGCCGCCGGCTCCCCCTACTGTCACCAACTTGATCTTATTACGTTTGCACCAGGCGATTAAGGCCGCCTTGGGCTTAACCGCATCTATGCAGTCCACCACAAAGTCTATGCCCTTATCCTGTGACAAATACTGACTCAGATTGTCCGCAGCAATAAAGTCTTCGATTTCATCCACCCGGCACAAAGGATTAATCGCCTGAATCCTTTGTGCCATTACGGCCACCTTGGATTCACCTATGGTATCTGCCAAAGCATGGATCTGGCGGTTGGTATTGGTGACACAGACATCGTCAAGATCCATCAGGCTGATATGCCCTATGCCACTGCGGGCTAACGCCTCGGCCACCCAAGTGCCGACGCCGCCAATCCCTATCACCATCACATGGGCCTTGGCAAAGGCTGCCAGCGCAGCAACACCATATAGACGGGCAATACCGCCAAAACGCTGTTGATAGGCCTCTGAATTCAACAAGTCTGTGTCTGTATCTTGCATAATTTGGTTCCCAATTATCTTCGGCGGCATTCTAGCCGAACTCCCCATTTTCCCCAAACTGCAGCATGTATCGGGTTTTCAGCGGTCTGATACACTTATCAGCCTGAATAACTTCCAGCAACAACCTCTTTTTCGCACAACCAATGAGAACTAGCGCACATAAATATCATTTTTATGATGCAAAACTTCACTTTTCAACGAACATCATCTATCACTAATTTACGTTTAACTCCATTAAAATTAACCGACAGATACAGTCATACATACTGAAAAATCACCTTTTTATAGGAGAAAAATGATTGTGCTGATTTTACAAACAATAGCATCGGAACACTTTTTAACCGAAACGGACATTTTGGTCACAGATTAAGGCTTTTTCGGCCAAAATGGGGGCAAAAGTTTGATCCAGGCCACAATCTTGGGCAAACAAAACTGTAAGAATCAGCGCAGCTTTGTGACGGACAGGATGTCCGCTACAAATCCAGGAACACTCGTTTGTTAAATAACCATAAATACATGGATTAGAACTCAGGTTCTAGGGAGCACAACACATGAAGAAGACCCTTATCTCTGCGTCAGTAGCAACAGTTCTGGCTGCAGCCTCTTTCGGTGCATTGGCTGATGGCCCAACTCTGTATGGCCGTTTGGATCTGGCTATCACCAACTCCGACCAAGGCGCCACTCTGCAGACTGGTACTAATGGAGCTAAAGTAGGTGAGAGCGGTACTTACATCGAAAACAACTTCTCACACCTGGGTGTAAAAGGTTCCGAGAAGATTGCTGACGGCGTAGACATCATCTATCAGATGGAGTTCCAAGTAGAGAACACTTCTGGTAAAGGTGACACTTTCAAAGCCCGTAACACTTTCCTGGGTGCCAAGACCGCCTTCGGTACTGTACTGGCTGGTCGTAATGACACAGTATTCAAGCAAGCTGAAGGCAGCGTAGATGCTTTCGGTAACACCAACGCGGATATCGACCGTTTGGTTGGAGGTCAAGTTCGTAGCGGTGACGGTGTTTGGTACTACTCTCCAAAGATCGCCGACCTGATCACTCTGAACGCCACTTACCTGATGGAAGACAACTACGCGACTTACGACGCGAACGGTAAGGAAATCGACAAAGACAACATGTACGCTCTGAGCGCCACCATCGGTGACAAGAAGCTGAAAGCTCAGAACTACTATGCTGCCATCGCCTACAACAAGGCTATCGGTGGTATCGATGCATACCGTGCAGTTGGTCAAGTGAAACTGGGTGACTTCAAGCTGGGTGGTCTGTTCCAGAACTCTGAAAGCATCGTTGATGGTTCAGATGACAACAACACTTACTTCGCTAACGTAGTTTACAACCTGAACGGTGTAAACCTGAAGCTGCAATACGGCTATGATGAAGCCGGTTTCGGTAAGTACTACAAGGCTCTGGGCGACAAAACTGGCACTGACATCGAAGTGACTAACATCACTGTGGGTGCTGACTACCGTGTAGCCAAGTCTACTATGATCTTCGGCCAGTATGCTCACTATGAAGGTGAGTTCAAAGATGCTGGTGCTAAGTTTGACCTGGAAGACGACAACGTATTCACCGTGGGTGTACGTTACGACTTCTAATCTCTGTTGAGATAGTGGTTGAACTAAAGGCGACCTTAGGGTCGCCTTTTTGTTTGTCGAGCTTTTAACCAAGCGCTGTTCACGCCTTCAACGCTTATCCTCGTCAGAGAAATCTATTTACGTTTCAGCAAATAGGCACTCTCGTTGAGCCAAGGCACCTCTTTGGCAATGAATCTTGGGTTGTCGGCCAACACATCGACTTGCTCCAGCAGCGTGACCTCAAACCACTGGCTCATATGCTCCCTTATCCACTCCCGGGTCACACTGAATGGCGGCCCCTTGAGCATATCCTGAGGGTATTCCAGGGTGACCAACAGGCCACTACAACCACTTGGCAACAAGGCAGCCAGCTTGGCGGCATATTGCAAACGCATCTCCTCAGGCCAGGCGATTAGCGCTGCCCTATCGTAGAAGGCCCCTACCGATGCCAGTTGCTGAACCTGCAATGCAAACAAGTCGCCCTGCAACAGGGTCATCTGTTCGCTGGAAAAAGCCTGCAGTTCGCCAAAGGCTTTCTGTTGATACGCAAGGCCATTTTCTTCAAAGAACTGCCTGACGGCCAATTCACTCAGTTCACAACCGAGCAGATCATGGCCCATCTCGGCCAAATAACACATATCCAAAGACTTGCCACAGAGTGGGACAAAGACCTGTTCATTGCCCCGGAGTGCGAGTGTGGGCCAGTACTTGACCAAGAAGGGGTTAATATCCTGCTGGTGAAAACCTATCTGCTGCTTGTGCCAGCGTTCGTGCCAAAATCCGGGTTCCATCTATCCATCCTGTGCATCAGAAAATCTTAATACTCTATCGACTTGCACGCCGAATGCAAAGAGCGCTGCTGCCACAGACAAAAAAGCCCACCCAGGAGCCGATGACTCCAGGGTGGGCCGCATAAATTTTCTCGGATTCAGGGCAACCTAGCCAGGATATCCTGCACTTTGCGCAGCCAATTACAGTTATCACACTGACACTTACGCCGTGACAAATGGTGTGGGCTCAGGCTGGAGTCGACAAAGTCGACCGCTATCAATAACTGCTGCTTCAACTCTTCGAGTGATTTCTGCTCCAGATCCACCAGCTCATCATTCTGGTTCATCCAGATACATTCCATTCCCTGATGACAAAAATTGCAGCGCTCATCCACCGGATTATAGAAACCTGCATGGGGGCAATGGCGCAATTCCATCGACTGTATCACTCGGGGACGGGCATACTCGAACAGTGCGATCAGCTCTTGCTTGTCTGGCACTGACATAAGGCCTCCATATTGCTTTTGCCATTATGGCTTGTTGCGAACAGGTTACTCCGAGGCAGCTGCGATGAAATTGATATAGGTCAAAGTGCAGCCCAAAAGGATACGCTAGGAAGCCTGGTTCTGAGCTGGATCCCAGAGTCACCACTTGCCGGTCTCACACCTTGCTGTTTTAATGAGCTTTTGCTTGTTGTTACTTTGTATCCTTGCCTCTGCCAATGGAGAAATCGCTTGCAAACACCTGAGCTGCAGCACTTTTATATTTCTGAAGAGCAGTCTGTCTATCTGCTCAAGGCCGATGATGCCCGCAAGCACAGGGCCTGGATCCGCCTCTGCCGCCAGCAACTGATCAAGTTGGGCTATGACGATCCGCAACTGATAGGCAAAGGCGCCTATGGTTTTGTGTTCGCCGGACGAAACCGCCATGGCCAGGAACATGTATTCAAGTTCTCTCGCATCACCCTGCCCCAACAGGTACAGGACAGACTTGAAGAAGAAGCCTTCATGCTGTCTCAGGTCAATCATCCCAATGTGCCGCCACTGATAAAGTTCGACAGAGTTGGGCGCCAGGGGATCTTGGTAATGGCCAGAGCTCGGGGCCAGGATCTGGATCAGCGCTGTCGCCGACATGGCGCCTTGCCGGTGGCGGAGATCATGAGCATTGCCAGACAGTTGGCAGATCTGCTGCAGTATCTGCGTGACGGCAGACCCTTGGTACACGGGGATATCAAACCTTCCAATCTGGTTTATGACCCAGAGGAAGATAAGCTGTCTCTGATTGACTGGGGCTCGGCGGTATTTGCCCAGCGCGATGCCGATAACCGCCCGGTCGGCGGCAATGTGATGGAGTTAATGTCAAGCGATCAACAGCATACCAACGCCCGCATGGGCGATGTTTACTTTATCGGCGATGAGCAACTCTCGGGGGCACTTTCCAGCCCCAGGTTTGATGAACAGGGGGTTGCCGCCACCCTCTATGCGCTGGCGTCCGGCCAGGCCAGCCGCTTCGGCTCCCAGGTGATCCCGCCCACCAGCATAGGTCTGCCGCTAGAACTGGCCAGGATCCTCGAGGGGATGTTGGGCCCAGATCCTCTCACCCGTCTCAAGGCCGGTGACTACTTCCTGCGCAGCATGAGATACAGCCAGCATCTTTTGCTGCCGCCGCTGCCACAGGATTTGACCGCCGAGATCCCCGTCTGGGTACAGAAGCGGGCCCGGGACGTGGAAACTGTCAGCTACAGTTCGCGGAAGTCGTTTCTGCGCAGCCATCATCCGGACGCCGATGCCGAGGCTATTCGCGCCGAAGATATTCAACTGGAGAAGTACTACCGCAACTTCCTCGCCGGCATGGGAGACACAGAGAAGGGCTTTATCGCCGCCGTTGGCCGCCTGGGTCAGTATCCGATTGTGGGCGGTTTGGCGATTCATTGGCAGGAGACAGGCGTCTATATCGACTCCAACCTGGCGCTTTATGATGAAGAGCTCAGGCCGGCATTAATTCAAGCGGTCAACAACATGGTGACTCTGGCCCGAGGCATTCATCGCATAGGTATCTTCAAGGCCTGTTTCTTCAACGCCAAAGATACCCTGCACCTGGAGCGAAGCGCCCCTTCAGAGCCGTTCAAGGCCAAGGCAGATCAGCTGCTGCCCTTTGAGGTGGGCGATGTGCCGACACTCGAAGATCAATCCCGGCTGCACTCCTACTTTGAAGATGGCCGGGATCCGGATGAAAACCTGGAGCTGCCTGCGGAAATCATGACTGAACTTGGCTGGCTCAACCAGATACACCACACAGGCTGTATCATCTTCGAAGCCCTGCCAACTCATATGAAGATCCACAGCTACCTGAGACTACTCAACCCGAGAAAACAGGCGCAGTTTCGCGCCTGTCTGGACAGGATCCTCAGTCATGTCGACAAGATCCAAGGTCAAGGCGTCTCGGGGTTTATGAAGCTACCCTATAAAAATACCCGCAGGTTCGAACACCTGCAGCGCAAGCCGGAGCGCTTCTATCCGAGAAATCCCAAGACCAGTGCTTAGTTGGCGTAAGTGGTCGTCACGCTCAAGCGGCGATCATTGTCAAGATACTCACGAGCCAAGGCTTCCAAAACTTCACCATCCAGTTGCCCCAATATCTGCCTGCGCTGTTGCCATCCCTGCCAACGGCCAGGTCGGCTCTGGGCCGTTGCTGCCAGTTCCAGCCAGAAACCGTTGCTTGCCGGGGCGCTTTCAAACCATTGCAGCAAGGGCTGGCGCGCCCGCTCCAGCAGTTCGCCATCTATGCCGCCCTTGGCCTTGACTCTGGCTACGACCGCAGCAAAGCCTTGTTCGGCCGCTTTCAGCTTGGCCATATCAGTGACAGTAAACAGCCCCAGATAGCCGTAACCGGTTGGATGCCAATCGAAATGATTGAAGGTATAGGGCGAATATCCGGCGCCGGCTTTTTCCCTAACCTCTTCATTCAACAAAATACCCATCACCTGCTCGAGCAACATCAGTTCACTGTGGCGCCGAACATCCTGCATGTCGGTGGTCGGCCACAGCCAGGCCAGTGCCGCCGAGTTCTCGGCACCTCTATGGAAAATCTGCCTCTGAGCCGGCACCTTGGGGAATACCGGCCGCTCGAAGGTCGACTCCTTGGCCGGATGCCGCTCGATGGCACCGAATGTCTCGGCAACCGCCTTTATTCCCTGAGCCTCATCGAAATCCCCCACCAGCGCGATTTCCAGCATTCCTTTATCCAGCGCCGATGCCAACACCTTGGAAATTTCAGAAAAGTCCCGCTGCAATACCTGCTCTTCCCGGCCATACCCATAACGGGGGTCGCCGGGGAACAAGAGCCCCGTTAGGCCATCCCAGAAGGCCTGTTCCGGATTGGCATTGCGACTCTGACTTCCAGCCTCGACTTGCTGCCGAAAGAGGCTAATGGCTTCCTGGCGCCAGCCCGGCGCACTAAGAAAGGCGGCCTGTAACCCCAACTGGGTTCTGAGTTCAGCGGCATTGGTATGAGTGACGCCGCCAAAGCCTTGCAGGCCGACCCCCAGGTTGACCGAAATATTTTGCCCGGCAAAGATATCCATCAACTGCTGCCAGGAGTGCTGCTCCAGTCCGCCGTAAACAAAGGCTTGATTGAACAGGGTACCCACCCCCTCTAGGTGCGGAAATGGCAACTCACCGAATCCCAATGACAAACTGACGGCGACATTGTCCTGTTCAAATTCGGTAGGCTTGAGGTTAAGCAGAGTGCCATTGGCAAAACGCAACTGGCGTATTCCGGTATCGGGATCCCGTTTATCGGCCACTATCTTCCCGGGTTCACCAAGGCTCTGATAAGCAAACTCGCTGGCCTTTGTGCTTGTATAGGGAGTAACTGGCTGCAGCTGACTCTGTTCATATGCCGCCAAGAGTTGTGTTTCTACTGCGGTAGGCGCCTTGGCAGCAGAGAGATAGATACCGGGTTGTCCCTGCCAGAGCTCTACCAGTGTCTGCCTCATCAATGCCGGGGTTATTTGCGGCGCCAAGGCCTCAAAAATAGCCAGTTCATCCGCAGGCTCAAGCGGTATCATGGCCTTGGCATCCAGTGAAACTAAAGCCTCCGCCATATTCAGGCTGTGAATAGTATCGCTACCGGCCAGATTGAGTTGATATTGCCTATGCTGACGCCTGAGCGCCTGCTGCAACTCTTCGTTGCTGAAGCCATATTGCAGGGTCTGACGTATGGTCTGCTCCAACAGGGCCGCGGCTTGCGGCCAGTTGTCTTCCAGAGTCGCCAGAGTCAATTCCACCCTTACTGCGGTGCCAAACTCTTCGCCTATCTCAACGGCGGCATCGGTGAAACCTTCTTCGGCAAACAGGTGCGGTTGCAACCTCTGATAGAGCATATTACTCAGCAGCGACTCAAGCATCAGCTGACGACGCCGTTCAATACCATCAGGCTTTGGCTCTATGGGCGTCAGCACCCCAAGAGAGACTTGAGTCGGCAAACTGGGGTCGAAGAAAGCGTCCGCCTGAGGCTGCTTTCTGACTGCAGGCGGAGCAAGCTTCACCTGAGCCGGGGCAACCGCCTGAGGGTGCGGCTTCCAATCGGCAAACAACTGCTTAATTTGAGCCTCGGAACGAGCAATGTCCAGGTCGCCAACTAGGATCAGCGTTGTCCGCTCCGGGGTATAGAAACGTTGGTACAAAGAGCGCAGCTTGGCGACATCTGCCGCCTTGATGCTGGCGGCTTCACCGATAGGGAAACGTCTGGGCAGCAGGCTGGATGGATACTCAAAGTGCAACTGGTTACGATAATTTTCCAGCCCGGCCGAGGTGCGTTCCTTGAGCTCGGCCAACACCACGGCTTTTTCCTGGGCAAGCGCCTTGGGGTCCAGAGTGAGTCTGTCGGCAATCTCCCGCATCAGCATCAACCCGGTATCCAGTTTCTGCTCATCTCCTTGGGTGATGTTGAACTTATAGACTGTCTGGGTAAATTCAGTCACGGCATTGGTATCGGCGCCAAAGCTCAAGCCGAGACGCTGCAATCTTGGGATCATATCCCCTTCAGGCACAGCGGCGGAGCCTTTGAACGCCATATGTTCCAGCAGGTGCATCAGCCCCTGCTCATTTTCTGCCTCAAGCAGTGAGCCGGAAGCGATCCGCATCCGCATCACTATGGCATTCGCCGGAGTCTTGTTATCCACCAATTGATATTTAAGACCATTGTCCAGTTGGCCCTGGTGAATACGTGGGCTGACAATGAGCCCATCGGCCTTGGCGATGAAGCAGAGCAGCAGCAATAAACCGCCGAGCCAGGCTCTGAGAAACAGGATTTTTGGCAAAAGAATTCCCCCAAAAAACAAAGGTTCGGTGCAAAACAGGCCCGAACCTTTGGAATATGAAAGATACCAATATAAGACATAGGATTAATTGTGTCACATAATCAATACCTTACAACGTACTAAATCGGCGATCCCGGTGGTATTTCCGCAGGCTTGCTGATCACTCTGACCCCAGGTTGTTTCAGTGCCTGCTCAAGCACAGCTTGCAAATGGTCATAGTGGGCAGCCTTGTAACCTGAACTTCTTTTTTCCTTTCTGGGCAACTGCTTAAGCAGATATTCCAGCTTCATTCTCAATATGGCTTTAACTTCTGGACTACTGGCGTCACTCTCGAAACTCTGCAACATGCCGTCCAAAACCACCGCATTAACCCGCATCGCAATACTGGTCTGATCTCCAGAAGGCAGGGATTTCAGCAGTGTCTTAGCCAGCAATCTGTCCAGTAAACCCTCTACCGACAGCTGCTCTGTGTCTCTGGTAAAGGCCTGATCCACACGGTTGAGCCGCTGAGGGTTCAACAGCGCCGACACTGTGTGGCGACTGAGCACTTCTGCCATGGCCAGCTGATCCACGGCCCCCCCCAGAGATGAGCCGAAACTCTCGCGGCTGCGGTAATAGTTGCCGGCCTTGGGCACCAGTTGCTCCAGTAGCTCGGTTGGCAGATACAGCTCTCTGGGATCCAGGGTCGCCAGCACGGTATCGAGTGCCCGCTTCTGCAATTCTGGCGCAATATAATGCCAACTACCGCTATCGGCATCGGCCAGATAATTATAGTCAATACCGCCAACAAACTTGGCCGCGGCGCTGATCTGGTAGCGATTCAGCAGATAGATGGGCACAAGGGCATCACTGAGTTCGCCCAAGGGTTGCCCCGGCAACAGCGCCTTGGCGGAGAATGTCTCCAGTGCCTGGCGCCTGACCAGCTGCATTCTGGCCAGCTCCTTGACCGGATCCTCGCCTCTGTCCCAAAGACTGGCATAGGCATGGGCGGCTGAAGTCGCTCGCGAGTCACCCTCGCCTATGTATCTCAGCCCCTGCTGCTGCACCTCTTTGAGCAGCAACTTGAGCGCGGCCTGGGTTTGGGTTTCATCACCAAAGTCACCATAACCGTACTTAATGGCAAACTTATCCCAGGCACCCAGGCCTTCGGCGTAAGGCTGGCTGATATCCACCCGCTTGCCATCGAGGCGCACATAGGGATGGGGGTAATCCATCACAGAAGCGTTGTTATTGGTGGAAGCGGCAAAGTTATGGTCCAGCCCCAGGGTGTGACCGATTTCATGAGCCGATAACTGGCGAATACGCGCCAGAGACAAGGCCATTGCGGCTGCATCGGCCGCTTGTCTGTCTTCCCACCCGGCGGTAAGGCCACGGGCAATCAGGTGATCCTGACGCACCCGCAGACTCCCCAGAGTGACCTGGCCCTTGATGATTTCACCACTGCGGGGATCTGTCACCGCCGCGCCGTAGGACCAGCCACGGCTGGCCCTGTGCACCCACTGGATCACGTTGTAGCGCACATCCTGAGGGTCGGCGCCTTCGGGCAATAGCTCCAACTTAAAACCGTTGATAAACCCCGCCTCATTGAAGGCCTGCTCCCACCAGCGGCCGCCTTCGAGCAAGGCACCACGGATAGGCTCGGGTACACCGGGATCCAGATAATAGGTAATGGGCTCAACCACTTCGCTTGGCTCGGGGCCGGGATTGACCTTCTGCAGCCGGTGGCGCAGCAAGAAGCGCTGGTTGATATCCTGATCTATGGCGGTGGCATAATCCTTGTACTCATCGGACAGATAACCACTCATGGGATGATAACGACGCACCTGATAACCCGGCTCGGGCAAAGCGATAAAGGAGTAGCGCAGTCTCAGAGACAGGGCCTGGCCATCCGGAGTCACCTCGGCGACTCTGGCGCCGGCCTTATCACTGGCGAAAGTCAGTTGCACATCCACATCCGAGTTACGCTCGAACGACTTGACCGAGGCTGGCAACACCACAGAGCGGCTGGTGTCCAGACGATAATGCCCTTGGCCCCTGGCCGCCAACTGTTGGCTGATGCCGTGCAGGTCCTGCAACATCAAGTCATTGACCGGCACCAGCAGACGTTTTCCCGGCAGGAGTTTGCCGCGCCAGAGCACAGATTCAGCAAAGGCTTCATGCACGGCTCTTTGCTCGGCTTGGTCGTCGGTATCGGCGCGAAAACGGGTGTTGAGCTGTTTGAGCAGAATATAGGGGCCCTGGCGTTCAAATTGCACCATGCGGGTATATCCCAGTTGCCCCCGATCGAGCCCTATGTCGTTAGAGCCAACGCCGTGGGGCAAGCTGGAGAGCAGCAACATGGGCTGGTTGAGTCTGCTCGGTTCCAGATACAGCTGCCCGGCTTTGGCATCATAAAAGAGATTGATAAAACCTTCGGCCTGAGTGCTTTCGCTGATGACGTCTGCGGCCTCCCTCTCCTGTGCCGCCTGCGCCAATCCAGGTACCGCGATCAGCGCCAGCAACAAGGTCCAACTTTGAGGTTTCATCCCATCTCCTGATTGTTATCTGTAAGTTGCCATTCAAGTTAAGGGATTGGCCGGTTTATCTCAAGTCCTGCCCACCCATTCACTCAAGGTATCAAAGAGTTCATTGAGCATAATGGGCTTGGTGATATGGGCGTTCATTCCCGCCGCCAGGCTCTTCTCACGATCGCCTGACATGGCATGGGCCGTCATGGCGATAATCGGCAGCGTCTCCCTGTCGTATTTCTTGCGCAGTTCCCGGGTCGCCGTCAGGCCATCCATCACGGGCATCTGAATGTCCATCAATACCGCGTCGTATTGACGCTGCTCCACCATCTCGAGGGCAATCTGGCCATTGTCGGCCAGATCTACCTCATAACCGGCGCTACGCAGCAGTTCAGAGGCCACCTGCTGGTTGATCAGATTATCTTCCACCAGCAGCACCAAGCCTTTATGACCACCGCTCTGATTATCGGTAATTTCAGCCGCAGTCGCCGGATGGGGTTTCTCGGCGAAGGCTGAGATTATCTCATCAAATAGAGTCGAGGCCTTGAAGGGTTTTTGCAACAGCGCAAACACATTGGTATCTTCCACCTCCTGTGCCAGTGGCTCGGCGGCATAGGCCGTCATCATGATCACCACGGGGCGCTTGCTTATTCTGCCATCGGCCACCATCTCGTCCAGGGTACGGATCACCTCGCGGCCATCCATTTCCGGCATCATCCAGTCGATAAGCAGCAGGTCGGTTTCCTGTTTGCCCAGCTTATAGAGGGCTTCGGCACCGCTGGCGGCGGTGTCCACCTCGAAGTGGAAGTCGCGCATCAGGGTCGAATATATCTGCAGCGCCGTAGAGTTATCGTCCACCACCAGCGCCCGCAGGCTGTTGAGCTGCTCCGGCATCACCAGAGGTTCAATCTTGGCCTCCTCGGCGATCTCAAAGCTGATAGTAAAGCTGAACACACTGCCGACACCCGGCTCACTCTGCACTTGCATCTTGCCGCCCATCATGGACACCAGATGCTTACTGATGGACAAGCCAAGGCCGGTGCCGCCATATTTACGGGTGGTGGAGCCATCCGCTTGGGCAAAGGCATCAAACAGTATCTCTTGCTGTTCCTTGCTGATCCCTATGCCGGTGTCCCGAACCCAGAATTTGAGAGTAATGCGATGATCGCGTTCGCCGACATCTTCACAACCGAGTTCAATCTCCCCCTCTGAGGTAAACTTAACCGCATTGGACAGCAGATTCACCAGCACCTGGCCGAGACGCAGCGGATCGCCCTTGAGGATCAGCCCGGCGGTCACAGGGGCATACAACAACAGCTCGACCCCTTTCTCCTGTGCCTTGAGCGAGTTGATATCCAGGGCGTGCTCCAGCACCTTATCCAGCGGGAAGGAGACCCGCTCCAGCTCCAGCTTACCGGCTTCAATCTTGGAGAAGTCGAGAATATCGTTGATGATCCGCAGCAGTGACTGAGCCGAGAAGCCGGCCTTCTCCAGATAATCTTTCTGCTGCACCGTCAAGTTGGTGCGCTGCGCCAGCTGCAGCATGCCTATGATGGCATTCATCGGCGTGCGGATCTCATGACTCATATTGGCCAGGAATTCACTCTTGTAGAGGTTGGCCAGTTCGGCATCTTTCTTGGCCTCCAGCAAGGCCACTTCATTGCTCTTGCTGCGGGTAATGTCTTTGTGGGTACCCAGCATACGCTTGGGCTCATTGTTAGCGGTAAATTCCACCACCCGGCCACGGGATAGCACCCAGTGATACTGACCACTCTTGCCGCGCATTCGGAACTCTATCTCGTAGGCTCCAATAGGATCGGCCAGATACTGCTCGCGATACTCTTCGACCCGGATCCTGTCATCCGGATGGATCAACTCGTCTATAGTCGACAGCAGCGCCGGAAACTCATTAGTCTTGTAGCCCAGCATGGTGTAGTAGGCTGGATTACAGATGATCTGCTCCGAATCCAGATACCAGTCCCACAGGCCATCTTCTACCGCATCCATCGCCAGGTGATAACGTTCTTCCGACAACCGTAACTGCTCGGCGGCTTCATATTCGCGAGTCACATCACGCCAAACGGCAATCAAGCCCAGCATCTCACCGCGGCGGTTATAAAACGGCAGCTTGAGGGTATCGAGCAGCACGGGCTTGCCCGCCAGTTCGACCTTTTCCTGATAACGCAGCGGCGCCCTGTCCTTGAGTACCTGTTCATCCTCGGCGCGAATTCTGGCGGCCTGCTCCGGGGTGGTCAAAGTGTCTGAATTCAGGCCTATCATCTCGGCTTCTGTGTAGCCAAGCACCCGCTCGGCCGACTTGTTACAACCGAGGTACTTGCCTTCTTTGTCTTTGAAGACAATGGCTTCCGGAATCGAGTCCAGTAGAGAGCGCAGCAGGGCGTATTCCCGCTCCCGCCGCTCAGTGGTTTCCTTCAGTCGTTCGGTGCGCCGGGCCACCAGTTTATCCAGCCGCTTGTTCTGCTCTGCCAGGTGACGGGTATATTGCTGGTTCTCTTCAAAAATACGGCTGACCAACTGGAACCAGGGCTCCCAGCCCTGGGTGATCTTCGCCGGTGGTCGGATCGGCTCACGGGAACAGTCTTCCAGGTGTGACAACAGACGCGAGGCCGGGCTGACGAAGGCGCGGCGAGTCTGCCAGTGCACTATGGTCACCAGCACAGACAAGGCCAGTACCACCAGAATAAAGGTCAGCTGCAGTTTCTCGAACGAATCCAGAAACAACTCATCGACATCCTGCAGGTAGAGTAGACGCCAGGGGGCGTTGTGCAGCGCCACCGAGTGGATGTAATAACCGTTGCGGATCATCCCCTCGTGGGCATCGAACAGTTCAGACTCAGGCAGCGAGTGCAGTTCGGATGGGATCCGCTGGCTGATGTGGTAGACCCGGTTGATGCTGGAGGTATCAAAATCGCTGTGGGAGAGAATATTGTTGCCCTGATCCAGCAAAATCACTGTGCCCGGCATCTTGAAATAGAGGCGTATCTGTTTGGCGAGCGATGCCAGTGTCATGTCCAGATTGATGGAACCGATAAACTCATCTTCGAGATAGATGGGCACCCCGAGGGTAGTCAACAAGCCATTACCGGCCGAGTCCACATAGGCCTCACTCCAGAACACGCTGCGCTGGGGATTCATCGCCGGTGTCGCCAGTTGGAACTGTTTCTTACTCAGCATCTCATCGCGAAAACGCTGCTCGTCCGCTGGCCAGGGGTAGTAAGACATCATCCGCCGCTTAGACAGGTAATAGATGGCCGAGGCCTTGGGTGCGGCCTCTTTGGCGACCGGGAACGACAACGACAACTCGAACAGCATCTCCAGTTCCTGATAGAACTTGTCGCTGCGGCCATCGAGAGAGCCGGAGCCGGTTATCCGCCCCATGTTGGTGAAGGGCTCGCCACTCTTGGCGTAATTGGGCTCCAGGGTAAAAAATTGTCCGCTTTCGTTAAACTTCTCGTACTGGGGCAACCTGTCCTTGCGCACCTGCTCGGCCAGACGTAAGTGATCCACGGCCACATTACGCAGGCTCTTGACCGCGCGGATACTGGATTCCAGCAAGAGATCAATCTGCATCACATGGCGATCGACCTGCTCCTCCCTGAGCTCCATCTGCTGGGTTTTCTGGCGTTCAAAAAACACCCAGGCGGTGAGCAGCGCCAGTACGATTACCCCCATATAGGTGTAAAACACTGCGCGGTTGTAATTTCTCTGGATCGGAGATTTCAGCTGCAGATCCGGCTCACTCAATTTCATCCATTACCCTTGCATCACGGCCCATCCCAAGCGGCGGGAAAGCACAAAGAACAGAGCCAATATCATATACTTAATTTGAGCCAATATGCAGTCCCCCGCATAAAGCAAAGGCCCCTAAATGGGGCCTTTTTCTGTTGCTGGGTTTCTCTAGAGGTGCTCTTCGGCAAACTCTGCCAGCCGTGAGCGCACTACACCGTTGAGATAAATGTTGGCACTACCCTCAAAATTTTTAAAGCGTTCAACCATATAGGTCAAACCCGAGGTGACCGCGGTCAGATAGTTGGAGTCTATCTGTGACAGGTTGCCACAACAGATAAGCTTGGTGCCTTCTCCCATACGGGTGATCATGGTTTTCAACTGTGAGGCGGTCAGGTTTTGACACTCATCCAGCAATACCACTGAGTTCTGAATCGAACGCCCACGCATGAAGTTGATCGACTTAAATTGGATATTGGCCTTTTCCATTATGTAGTTGAGCGAACCACTGGGATTGACATCATGCTTGTGTAGCACCTCCAGAGTATCGGTAATTGCCGCCAGCCAGGGCGCCATTTTCTCCTCTTCCGTGCCTGGCAGGAAGCCTATCGACTCGGCAATTTCCGGGGTGTTACGGGTAACGATTACCTTGTCGTAGAGATTGCGCTCCACCACCAACTCCAGTGCCGCCGCCATCGCCAGCAAGGTCTTGCCGCATCCGGCAGGGCCGGTGAGAATAACCAGATCGATATCGGGATCCATCAAGGCCTGCAGTGCCATGCCCTGATAGATGTTCTTCGGCCTCACGCCCCAGGCCTCCATATTCATCAGGCGTTCGCGACCGAGATCCAGCACATTGAGACTGGTTTCACTGCGGCCGACCACCCGGCCACAAAACTCGGATTCCTCATCCAGCAGATATTGGTTGATATAAAAGAGATCGTCGCCCAGGTCCTTGAGCGGCACATCATGCACAGTATGACGGCCATGACGTTCGGTGGCCACCTTGTGCAGATGCTCCCAGAAGTTGCCTTCAAATTGATGAAAACCCTTGGATAGAAAACGTATGTCATCGATCAACTGATCGGTGCGGTAGTCTTCTACCAGGAGTATCCCGGCGCCCTTGGCCTTGAGACGCATATTGATGTCTTTGGTGACCAGCACCACGGTACGGGGCTCATATTGATTTTGCAGATGTAGGGCGGTGTTGATGATGCGGTTGTCGTTGTTGTCGCCGGGCAGCGAGCCTATGGTGAATTCAATCTGGTGGTCGGGGAAGATGGCCAGAGTACCTGTGGCATCTGTGTGCCCTTCGCGGCTCGGAAGGGGAACCCCTTTGATTATCTGTTCCGGAGTGGTCTTGCCGCCGAGGATATCTTCCAGCGCCCGAATGGCGACCCTGGCATCGCGGCTGACATCCCGCTTTCTGTCTTTTATCTGGTCCAATTCCTCCAGTACCGTCATTGGGACCACAACATCATGTTCTTTAAAGGAGTAAATCGCTAAGGGTTCATGTAATAACACATTGGTATCAAGTACAAACAACTTTCTGTCGTCTTGTTCCATGGCGCCTCCATTTGCGTCAATGAGCTACTCACAGCTTTGTTGTCATGGGCCAGCGCAGGCCTGGGATTGGGGTATATGGCACTCCTGTTTCTAACTGATGCGGGCAGGTTTCACCACTGTGACATGGCTTAAACTAATACTGGCACCTTTAACAACGGATGACAAATACCCTTTACAACCTCTTTAATCGTCACTGCGCAAAAGCCATTTTGAGTGTAGGGCGTCAAAGATGACGATTGGATGACAGGCGGGCGAAAAGGCCAGGAGGGCGGGATTGGTATTATACTCGGATTGGTATAACATACGCGCCCTTTGTGAATCCGCCCGGAGATGAGAGTTAAAGATGCCCTTCGCCTTAGGTCAACGCTGGATCAGTGATACCGAATCAGAGCTTGGTTTGGGTACAGTAGTACAACTGGAAGGCCGCATGGTCTCACTGCTGTTCCCCGCCACCGGAGAGAACCGCATGTTCTCCCGCAACGACGCCCCGTTAACCCGGGTGATTTATAACCCAGGTGATCAGGTCAAGAGCCATGAAGACTGGACACTGACCATCAACTCTTTGGATGAAAAAGACGGGTTGGTGATCTACACCGGCATTCACAGCGAAACCGGCGAAGAAGTGCAGCTCCGGGAAACCCTGCTGGATCACAATATTCGTTTCAACAAACCGCAAGACAGACTCTTTGCCGGCCAGATAGACAGACTGGACAGATTCGGGGTGCGCTACGCCGCCCAGCAACTGCGCCACAATCTGGCCACCTCAGATCTGCTGGGACTGCAGGGCCCCAGAGTCGGCCTTATTCCGCATCAGCTGTGGATTGCCCATGAAGTTGGGCGCCGCTACGCGCCACGGGTACTGCTGGCCGATGAAGTGGGCCTGGGCAAGACCATAGAAGCCGGCCTCATCATTCATCAACAGTTGATGACAGGCCGCGCCGAGCGGGTACTTGTGATAGTGCCCGATACCCTGCGCCACCAATGGCTGGTGGAGATGCTGCGCCGCTTTAACCTGCGGTTTGCCGTATTCGATGAAGACCGCTGCATCGAGGCCTTTGCCGACCACGACAACCCCTTCTACACAGAACAGTTGGTGATCTGCTCGCTGGAATTGCTGCGCAAGAAGCGCCGTCTCGATCAGGCGCTGGATGCCGACTGGGATCTTATGGTGGTCGACGAGGCCCATCACCTGGAGTGGACCGAAGAAGCTCCGAGCCGCGCCTATCAAGTGGTTGAAGCTCTGGCGGAAGTGGTGCCCGGCGTACTGCTGCTGACCGCGACCCCGGATCAACTGGGCCATGAGAGCCACTTTGCCCGACTGCGACTGCTAGATCCGGATCGTTTCTACGACTATCAAGCCTTTATCAAAGAGGAAGAAGGCTACAAAGAGGTGGCCCTCGCCGCCGAGGCGCTGGCCAGTGGCAACAAGCTGCCCGACAATGCCATCAACAGCCTGACCGAACTCTTGTCCGAGAAGGATATCGCCCCCGCCATTCGCCTTATCCAGGCTGACGGCGTCGATTCTGAGCAGCAGCAAGCCGCCCGTGACGAGCTGCTGCAGGAGCTGCTCGATAGACACGGCACGGGTCGGGTGCTGTACCGCAATAGCCGCGCCTCGGTCAAAGGTTTCCCGAAACGCATTTTCAACGCCTATCCACAGGCCATGCCGGAGCAGTACCTCACCGCAGCCCGAGTCAGTGCCATGATGAATGGTCACCGCACCTTGGAAATGAAGGCTGCCTATGCGCTGGCGCCGGAAAAAATGTATCAGGAGTTTGATGAAAACTCCGCCGCCTGGTGGAAGTTCGACCCCAGGGTCGACTGGCTCATCGACTTCCTCAAGCAAAATCGCAGCAAGAAAGTGCTGATCATCGCCAGTCAGGCCGCCACCGCCCTGAGTCTGGAAGAAGCGCTGCGTACCCGTGAAGGGATCCTCGCCACTGTGTTCCATGAGGGCATGTCCATCATAGAACGTGACAAGGCTGGGGCCTTCTTCGCCCAGGAAGAGGGCGGTGCCCAGGCGCTGATCTGCTCGGAAATCGGTTCCGAAGGGCGTAACTTCCAGTTTGCCAGCCAGTTGGTGCTGTTCGATCTACCATTGAACCCGGATCTGCTGGAGCAGCGCATAGGTCGCCTGGATCGCATAGGTCAGAACCATGATGTAGAGATCCACCTGCCCTTCCTTACCGACACTGCGCAGGAGCGTCTGTTGGCCTGGTACCACGAGGGCCTCAACGCCTTCGAACTTACCTGCCCCGGCGGCCATATTCTGTTTAAGGAGTTTGGCGCTCAGTTGCTGCCACTGCTGGTGGAAGAAAACGAAGAAGAGATGGCCAAGCTGCTGCGCGATACCCGTAGCCGTTATAAAGAGCTCAAGCAGGCGATGGAGCAGGGCCGTGACAAGCTGCTGGAACTCAACTCCCATGGCAGCACTAAATCACTGGCCCTGGCCGAAAGGCTGGCGCAGATGGATAACGACACCCAGCTTATCGGCTCTGTGATCCGTCTGTGGGACATCATAGGTCTGGATCAGGACGACAGAGGTGAAAACACCATAGTGCTGCGCCCGAGCGAGCACATGATGTTCCCCACTTATCCCGGCCTGCCGGAAGATGGTATTACCGTAACTTTCGACCGGGATACCGCCCTGTCCCGCGACGATATCGCCCTGATAACCCAAGAGCATCCACTGGTGCAAACCGGGTTGGATCTGATCACAGGATCTGAGACTGGCACCACAAGTGTTGCCATCCTCAAGAACAAGGCGCTGCCAGCCGGTACCGTATTCCTGGAGCTTATCTACCTGGCACAGGCCTCGGCGCCCAAGTCCAGCCAGTTGTATCGTTATCTGCCGCCGACACCGCTGCGTATTCTACTGGATAAAGACGGCAACAATCTGTCTGACAAGGTGAGCTACGAGCACTTCGATCGCCAGCTCAGCGCGGTTAACCGCCATATCGGCAGCAAGCTGGTCAACGCCTCGCAGGCGATACTGCATCCATTGCTGGCCAAGGGCGAAGCCCACGCCATGGAGGCCATGTCCAACCTGCAGGCCGAAGCCCAGCAGCAGATGGAGCGCCAACTGGGCGCCGAACTGCAGCGCCTAGAAGCCCTCAAGGCGGTGAACCCCAATATCCGTGACGCCGAGCTTGAGTATCTGCAAAATCAGATCGTCGAACTACGCGGTTATCTGGATCAGTGCCAACTGCAGCTCGATGCCATACGTCTGGTGCTGGTCAGCCACGCCTGATAGCCACTCAAATATCATCCCCAAGACCCGCTACCTGCGGGTCTTGTTTTTTGTGCTTCACTCCATGTCCGATGTCAGGCGTCTTTGAGGAACAGGTGTATGAGTTTGGCTTAAGTGGCGCAAACTTTTTACACAAGCGGTATTACAGGACAGGTTTGCGGATTATAATTTGGGCTGGGTCAATAAAGGCTGCAGAATCATGCGATTCCAGCCCATGATAAGCGTAAGGAGTTCAGTTGGCACGGATATCCAAGATGATAGCTATGTGGTGCTTTTTGCCCTTGGCGGCACTGGCTGCCGATGAGCCGGCCAACCCAGACTCTGTCAATAAAAATGCGCCCAGCCAAGAGCAGACTCAGCCAGAACCAGAGCCAGCGAGTCAACCGCCTGAAACGGCCAAGATGCAACCCAGAGACAATAGCCGGGCGTTGGAACATGTTGCCGCCTCTGAGTTACAAAAGATCCAAATAGATGGTGAGGATCAAGCCGTTCTGGTGCGCTCCTGGAGTGGCCAGAAACAATTGGGCGCGGCGCTGTTGTTGCCGCCACCCGGCACCCACGCCGATGCCCCCGGGCTTAACGCCTTCTTACGCCGCGGCATCAATCCAGCAGGCTGGGCCAGCATCAGCATCACGCCACCACCCTTTCCGGAGCAGCCCAACTTCACCACAGAGGCCCAGGAAATAAGCAAGGCCGGCGATGGCAAGATGCCGGGGAAACGCAACCAGGCAACGAGCCGCCGAGAGGCCGAGGAGTGGCAAAAGCTCAGAAAACAACAACAGAGCTTTATCCAAAAGAGTCTGGCGCAATTGGACGCCTTGGGAGCGCCCTTTCCTGGTCAGCGCTTGCTGATAGCCCAAGATCAATCTGCCGCCTTGGTGATAGAGCTATTGGCGGCGCAGGAATTGGCTAAGCCGGACTTACTGGTGGTGATCAATCCCTACCTCGACGATCCCAATGCCAATCTGGCACTGCCAAAACAGCTGGCCGGGTTAGAGCTGGCGGTACTCGATATCCAGTCCCCCGATGGTCACCAAGCCTCGCAGGCTACAATGGAAAGTCGCAAAACGCTAGCGATGAGCAAGCCGGATAATCAATACCGGCAACAGGTGCTGGCGCTGGATCTACGTCAGGATGTTGCCTTTGAAAATACCCTGCTGATGATAGAAGGCATGGCCAGAAAGGTGTTGAAACAGCAGGCGCCAAACGAAAAAGTGGCCACTGAACCCCATCAGTGACCGCCTAATGCAAAAGTTGCTGCCGAAGCCGGCCGACAGACCAAGCTTCCCATAGAGCAAATGTCGGCAGTGCGATTACTCTTTCTTACCGCCCTTGGAGAACATCAGCGCCAGGGAAATGAGCACCACAGTGCCGCCCATGAATAGCAAGTCCAGTGCTGAGCTGGGTTTGATATCGGCAAAGAAGGAAAACACCTTGATGATCAACATCATCAATATCACTTTGCCCAACTTGCTCTTGAGCGCATCTATGCTGGAGATGATCAGTATCTTACCGCCGGTATCCGATTCACCAGCCGGCTCCAGGTTACGGATAAAGAGCTCATAGAGACCGAAAGCGAAGATCAGCAGCACGGCCCCGAGCAGAAAAGTATCCAGTATCTCCACCAGTACCATCACAAGATCGTTGCGCACATCATAGCTGCCACTGAGCAGGTATTCCCACAGCAGGGCAAACATATGCAGCACGTCCTTGGCGCCCATGACGAAGGTGACCAAGGCCGCCAGCACACAGGAAAAGACCCCAACCATGACAGACAGGCGACTACCCCAGAGCAAGCGTTCAAAAAAAATCCGCATCCCATATTTCCATTCTAAAAATAAAGTGACGGATTTTCAGGCAATTTTGCCGTAGAGGTCAAGTTAATATCCCATCGGGCGTGATAGGTATCTCACCAGTTTCGCCGCGGTTCAAAGGCTCGCTCGGGATCCTTACCCTGACGCACGGCGGCAATGGCTCTGTTACGCCCCAAGAGCAGACGCACCTGGCTCCAGGACTCCCGCGCCAGCAGGCGCCTGCGGGAACCGTTCCAGCTGCGGTTGATACTCAGCTTTATCGCCGCTAACGCATCGGGAGAGCGCTCATTGAGCTCAGCTGCCAGTTCTTGTGCCCGGGCCAGAGGATCACTGCTACACTCGGTCACCAACCCCAACTGCAGAGCCTTGGATGCCGGGATTAATTCCGCCGTCATGCTGAGTTTCAATGCCTGATCTTTGGCGAGAATTTCACGCAAACTCACCAGGCCGCCCATGTCGGGCACCAGGCCCCATTTGGCCTCCATGATGGACAACTCGGCATCATTGGCGGCAATGCGAAAATCGGCGCCGAGCGCAATTTGCAAGCCGCCGCCATAACAACGGCCATCCAAGACGGCAATCACAGGAACCGGTAGCTCGCGCCAGGCGACAGACACCTGCTGCGCCAAATTGGTATTGCCCGGTAACCACTTGAACAGCAGTTTCAGCGCTTGCCAGGGAGAGTTGGCCACACTCTTGATATCCAAGCCGGAGCTGAATTGGCCGCCCTCGCCTCTGAGGATCACCGCCCGCAAGTGTCGTTGACGGCGCAAGTGACGCGCCATCGCCTTGAGTTCACTGAACATGGTGTAGTTAATGGCGTTGAGTTTATCCGGCCGATTTAAGCTAACGATAGCCAGCTGTTGTTGCCATTCCAGGCTGAGAGTCTGCCATTGCATCTGCAGGTCCTTGAAAGTTGATGTTATGTTAACGGTATCATTATCATACAGGTCAGGCCAGTGTGAAAATTCCGCAATTTCCATAATGTTGAAACGTTAAATACTGACGATCGTCAACAATCTGACATTAACTTTGACTTAGGAACAGCAAGTGGTCACAATGTCGCCCCTTCAAAAGGCAAGCCATTGCACTATAATAAGATTTTGTCATGCCAAAATATGGGGAAACGAGCATTAAACTTAAGCTCACCGGTATATATTCAGCACCCCAAACCTTAAGTAACCCAGCGGTACGCTCCAAGGGATGATCTCAAAAAATACCGTTGAAAGTGTTATCTTCAAGTAATGCAGTAAAACAGGAAACCTCTATGGCGATTCCGGTACTCATATGTGACGACTCTGCGCTGGCACGTAAACAGATGGCCCGCACTCTTCCCAAAGACTGGGAAGTAGAGATCAGCTTTGCCGCCAACGGCGCCGAAGGGCTGGAAGCCATTCGCGCAGGCAAGGGCGAAATAGTCTTTTTGGACCTCAATATGCCGGTCATGGACGGCTACGAAGTGCTGCAAACCATTCAGCAGCAAGACCTGCCAGCCATGGTGATAGTCGTCTCGGGCGATATACAGATTAAGGCTCATCAAAGAGTCAAGGCCTTGGGCGCATTGGATTTTATTCAAAAACCCGTCAGCGCCGATGCCATTCGCAGCATACTGCAGGAATATGGCATTTTGCAGTTGGCCGAAGGCGGCGACAGCAATGAAGAGCCGATGATCCAGGTCGATATGCGCGATGCCTGCCAGGAGGTTGCCAACGTCGCCATGGGCCGCGCCGCCGATCTGCTTGCGAAGTTGCTGGATGTGTTTGTGCTCTTGCCTATTCCCAACGTCAATGTGCTGGAAGTCAGCGAACTGACCATGGCACTCAAGGCCACAGAAGAAAGCCCCAAGATATCGGCACTGTGCCAGGGCTTTATCGGCGCCGGTATTGCAGGTGAGGCTCTGTTGCTGTTTCACGACTCCAGCTTCAAGGATATGGCCAAGTTAATGGGCCTGTCGGACCCCGAAGATGCCAACACCGAAATCGAGGTGATGATCGATACCGCCAACGTGTTGATCGGCGCCTTTCTCAGCGGGATCGCAGAGCAGTTGGATATGCAATTCAGCCAGGCGCACCCTGTGGTGCTCGGACGGCATTGCACTGTGAACGAGCTGATCCACGACAATTCAGATCGTTGGCAGCGCACGCTGGCGATGGAGATCAATTATCGTATCGAAGGCCATAATGTGCAGTGCGATCTGCTACTGCTCTTTACCGAAGACTCCCTGCCGACGCTGAACTTCAAGCTCGGCTATTTGATGAACTGATAAACAGGCTCGCCATGGCAACTGACTTAGATGCAATGAATGAACTGCACTGGTTGATCGATATGGTGCAAACCATAGATGTCGGCCTGGTGGTACTGGACCGAAATTACAATATTCAGCTATGGAACGGCTTTATGGAGAACCACAGCGGCGTTTCTCCCAACGATATCAAGGGTGATAACCTATTTGAGCGCTTCCCGGATCTGCCGGCCAACTGGCTCAAGCAGAAGATGGAGTCGGTGTTTTTGCTGAAAAACCGCGCCTTCATCAGCTGGGAACAAAGACCCTACGTCTTTAAATTCAGGAACTACCGACCCATTACCGGTCGCGCCGAGTTCATGTTCCAGAACGTTACCCTGCTACCACTGGCCTCATTGACCGGGCAGATCTCCCATATCAGCATCATCATTTATGATGTGACGGATATCGCCATCAACAAGCTGCAACTCAAGAGTGCCAACGAACGCCTGGAACATCTGAGCCAAACCGATGGTCTGACCCAGCTGCATAACCGCAGACACTGGCAATTGTGCATGCAGCGGGAATTTGATCGCCACTCCCGTTATGGCGATCCAGCCAGTCTGGTGATGTTCGATATAGATCACTTCAAGCGGATCAACGACAGCCTGGGGCATATCGCCGGAGACAGGGTTATTCAGCATCTGTCCCATATTCTCAGCCAAAACCTCAGGGAAACCGATTGCGCCGGACGCTATGGCGGCGAAGAGTTTGCCGTGGTCTTGTCTCATACCAGTGCCGAGGATGCACTCGCCTTCGCCGAACGACTGCGGACTCAGGTGGAAAACAGCCGTTTCAGCTTCAATGGCCAGCCGGTGCCCTTTACCATCAGCCTGGGGATCTGCGATCTGAATGATAAAGTCGAAAACAGCGATCAATGGCTGGCCAACACAGACAGAGCACTGTATCAAGCAAAGATTTCCGGCCGTAACTGCGTTAGAATTTTTGAATAAACGACATTAAAGCAAAGGCTGAGAGCAGGTCTGCTATCAGCCTTTACTTTTATCTTTTATTTCAATGGATAGCAGACTATTTGGCCTCAATTTGCATTTAAAATTATCGGCTATTCCACACAGATTTGGTTCGGCGTGATAACTGCAGCAAAGCCATTATTCCATCAAGGGAACTACTTCCCGGTAAGGTTTGTGGCTGCGGTAACTCTCCAGCCGCTGCCGGAATTCCAGCACTTTACCGAGATCCTGTGACAACTCCAAGGCCGTGATCGCCTGCTGTTGAGTCGCCACCGCGGCGCTAAAATCTCCCAACTCGGCATAAGCGGCCGCCAAGTTATCGAGATTGGTCGGATCCTGATTGTTGTCTTCCAGTAGTTGCTTGGCCAGCGCCAAAGCTCGACCACCATCTCGGTACTTGGCTTCGGGGCAAGTGGCGAGGATCCAGGCGGCATTACCTAGAGAGATGTCATCTCCGGCCGAACTGAAAAACGCCACAGCCTTGCCGCAGTGACGGTCAACGCCCTCGCCGCCGGAAGCATAGAGGAAACCCAGTCTGAACCTGGCCCAATGGTTGCCCTGTTCAGCCAACGGCAGATACCAACGCTCCGCCAGCACCAGATCCCGCTGCATCAACTTGCCTTCAAATGCCAGGTCAGCCAAGGTTTGTTGTGCCTTGGTTTCGCCGCCTTCGGCAGCCTTGGTCAACCAGGCAAGGCCTGCAACCTTGTCTTCGGCGACAAAACGGCCGGAGAGATACATCAAACCGAGCAGGTACTGAGCCTCGACTTCACCATTGGCGGCATTGAGCTGAATATAGGCCAGTTTGCTGGCGGCAATTTCCTTGCTTGGCTGGGGAATGGCAAAGGCTTGAGTCTGTTCACTGAACAGACTCAAGGCCAACATGGCAACCGCTGCAATTAGGGGAGATTTCACTCTGATACCCTTTAATATTCTATGCATACTGACTCATAAATTAGCTCGAACCCGGCGTGAAAGTCGAGGCGAATCCAACAATAAAATCCTAATAATAGCCCTCTAACGGCTTGGCGGATTGTGAGCAAGGCGAAGAAGATGTGATTTAACCTACAGACTGGAGCGATTCCAGGGGCTTTTAATCTGTATTGGTTGACATGTATCACTAAAGTATCAAAATGATAACCAAGATTAGCGATTTAATTGCGTTGATTCACTCAATCTAAAGTAAGACCAAGTGCAAAGTTGAACCTTTGGCATTGACGCAAAATCCTTATTTAGAATATCCTTACTTTCGTTTTAATCAATCGAGGAACATAGGCATGGCTCTGATTGGTAAGCCAAAACCAGATCCGACTTTGGAATGGTTTTTATCACACTGTCACATTCATAAGTATCCAGCCAAAAGCACCCTGATCCATGCTGGTGAAGATTCAGACACTCTGTATTACATAGTAAAAGGGTCTGTTGCCGTATTGATTAAAGATGAAGAAGGTAAGGAAATGATCCTCTCTTACCTGAATCAAGGCGACTTTATCGGCGAACTGGGCTTGTTTGAAGAGCAAGCCGAGCGTACGGCCTGGGTTCGCGCTAAACAAGCCTGTGAAATTGCTGAAATCTCTTATAAGAAGTTCAAGCAGCTGATCCAGGTTAACCCAGAAATTCTGATGAAGCTGGCCGCCCAGATGGCACATCGTCTGCAAAGCACCAGCCAGAAAGTGGGCAACCTAGCCTTCCTTGATGTGGCCGGTCGCATCGCTCAGACCCTGTTGCATCTGGCCAAACAGCCCGATGCCATGACCCATCCAGACGGCATGCAGATCAAGATCACCCGTCAGGAAATCGGTCAGATCGTTGGCTGCTCCCGCGAAACCGTGGGCCGCATCCTCAAGATGCTGGAAGAGCAAAATCTGATCCAGGCTCATGGTAAAACCATTGTGGTTTACGGCACCCGCTAAGTCAGCTTCAGCTTGATTTAAGCCTGATTCTATAGAGTGGCCAAGGTAATAACCTTGGCCACTTTTGTTTTTCAGGAGCATCAATTGAGAGGGCTATTTTTCATTTGTTTTATTAGCCTGACCTTGAGTACCGCAAAGGCTGAAGTAGCCAGTCCCCACCTGGAACCCGATCACGATATCGCCAAAGAATTAGTGAAGTCCGGGACGATCCTCTCCCTGGATGCCACACTGTCTCAGCTACAATGGGTGTGCCATGGCAAATTGATCGACGCTCATCTCTATCAGAAAGAGGGTGAATGGCGTTATGATTTGCAGATAAAAGTCGAACATGGTCGTATCGTCAGTCTGAGTCTGGATGCAGGCACAGGCTTACCCGATAACCAAACCCCATTACCGAGCGAATGTCGTCCCAATGAAACTGCTACTCGTTGAAGATAACGCCCTGCTGGTTGAAGAGCTGGCAAAACAATTGAAACAGGCTGGCTATGTCACAGATGTCACAGACAAAGCGGTAGAAGCCGACTACCTGGTCAAAGAAACCCAGTATGACTGTATCATTCTCGATATTGGCTTGCCCGATGGCAACGGCTTGCAGTTGCTGGAGAAATGGCGTCAACAGGGATTGTCCACTCCCGTGATTATGTTGACCGCCCGCAGTCAGTGGCACGAGAAAGTCGAAGGCTTCAATGCCGGCGCCGATGACTATCTGGGCAAACCCTTCCATACCCAAGAGCTGCTGGCCAGACTGCAGGCCATTATCCACCGCACCCATGGCCGCGCCAATGTACCGGGCAAACAGTTAAACTTCGGCGGCGTCAGTTTGGATGAAGCCGAACAGACAGTGACGGTCAATGGCCAACATTTTGACCTCACGGCCATGGAATTCCGCTTGCTGCGGATCTTTCTAATGTCGCCCAAGAAGCTGCTTTCTAAGGCACAGATCACCGACAAGCTGTACCAGTTTGACGATGAGAAAGAGAGCAATGTGGTCGAGGTCTATGTCACCCACCTGCGCAAGAAACTGGGCAAGGCGGCGATAGAAACCCGCCGCGGCCAAGGTTATATCTTTCACGGCAGCCAATCCTGATGATGTCCATTCGCACCAAGCTGAGCCTGTGGCTGACAGCACTGGTGCTACTGAGTACCTTGATAGGCCTGGCGTTTATGGAATCCATGCTGCGTCAGGCATTCCACGACTCTATCATCAACCGCTTACAGGAAGATCTGGAACAGGTGGCGCTGGCTACTCATCTCAATGACGGCGAGATCCTCATCGATCAGAGCCTGCTCTCCGGCTTCTACAAACCCGCCTATTCCGGGCGCTATTATCAGCTCAATCTGCCGGATCGGGAGATCCGCTCCCGCTCCTTGTGGGATCAACGCCTGGAGATAGTGCCGTTAGAGCCAGGGCAAACCCGCGCCTGGCAAACCAAGGGCCCACAAAACCACGATATTCAACTGTTGTCATTGGGGCTGACCTCAAGTAGCAAGAAGATCAATGCCACCCTGACGGTAGCGCAGGATCTCAGCATAGGCCGCAAGGTATTTACCGAGGTCTATGGCACCAAGCTGAGTGTTAACCTGGCCATGTTGCTGGCGATGATCCTGGGGATTTTCTTGGTATTGCGGCAATCCTTCAAGCCGGTGAAGCAGATAAAACAGGCACTGGCCAAACTCAGGGAGGGGGAGATCAACTCGCTGTCGCTGGAGACCATACCTCCCGAAGTCAAACCCCTGGCCGAGACCTACAACGAGCTGCTTGAATACACCAGTAACCAAATTCAGCGCAGCCGCAATAATCTGGGCAACCTCAGCCATGGCCTGAAGACGCCGCTGGCAGTAATGCGCCAACAGGTCGAAGCGCTGGGGCTGAAAGATCCCGATACCGCCAGGGCTCTGGAACAACAGCTGGATCAGATCCACAAGATGATAGAGCGTAAGCTGGCGGCAGCGCGGATCACCGGCGATATGCTACCGGCGGCACAATTGGTGCTGCCAAGAGACCTAGAAAGCCTGTGCCAAACCCTGGACAAGGTGCATAGACACAAACAGATCAGCTGGCGCTTCGATATCAGCGAAGGCATTCCCAGGCTGCCAATCCATAGGGAAGACGGCATGGAACTGCTCGGTAACCTGCTGGATAACGCCTATAAGTGGGCCTCAAGCCAGGTATTGGTGAGAGTGTGGCAACATCAGGGGCAGGTATATGTCAGCGTCGAAGATGATGGCCCTGGGGTGGCAGAGGAAAACATGCAAACCCTCACCCGCCGCGGCAATCGCCTCGATGAAGAGATCAATGGTCATGGACTGGGGCTGTCAATAGTCAAGGATATTGCCGAGCAGTATCAGTTGGATATCGACTTCTGCAAGAGCCCGGCACTCGGGGGGCTCAAGGTTTCACTGACCTTTAAGGCCTGAAAGCGTAGGAAACCACCAAGGGGCATTTATACGCCCGGGCTCGGCGGTCATCTCCCCACAAAAAAGAACCCAGCCAAGGCTGGGTTCTTTGGTTTTATGCTGTCACTTAATCCAGCACTGGCAGATAGCTTAATGCCAGGCGGTCACGGGTTAACTGCTGGTTCAATCTCTCACGAACAGTTTCACCATTGACAGTCTGATCCAGCACATCGGCAGCCGCGGCTGCGACAAACTGCTCCACTTCCTTGATACGGGCAATCAATGCCAGCGCCAACTTGTTCTCGGCAGTGGCAGCATAGATTTTACCGTTCAGAGGAATTTGGGCCTGAATATCCAGTCCGGGAGCAGCCTGATGGATACCAACGTATTCACGCCATACCCTGGCCTTTTGCTCGCCCTGATAGTCGCTATCAACCGAAGCCAACACCACTTGTCTCAGCACCATCTGCAACAAGTTGCTCTTACCCTTGGGTTGACCATTGACGGTATCAAAGCCGAAGAAGCGTGATACAGTGCGGTCATAGTTAGGCAGAGGCTCTATGCTCTGGCTGGCAAAGTCGCTGTAATAAGGCAGATACTTGGCCAGTTCCGGGCTGCTGTTACAGGCATCGGCAAACAAAGGCTTGCCATTGCTGACCAGATCCGGGCCATTACCCAGCGCCATACGACACAGCATCTCTTTGAACAACTTGCCGGTTTGTGGCAGATCCACCAGCGCCTTATGACCACGGCTGGAAGTCGATCTCGGGGTAGTTCGGCTCACCAAGGCACGCACTGCCAACAGCTTGTCAGGCCATACTCCGAGCACATCCCGCTCGTTGACATAAGGATGGTTAGGCGAGCCTTCCGGAGCCTTGATCCCGTTCAGCAAACGGCCGGCGAAGGTAACATCGGCAGTCACCAGATCGCGGTATTCCGCTTTGATACTGGCATTAATCAGCAGTTCCTTCAGCGTCTCTGGAGAGTCGGCAAACTGGCTGATCACTTCGCCCGGAGCAAACTTAGCAGTCATGTCCGCACTCTTGAAGCGATACTGCTGTAACAAGTTCGCGAAGTTAAATTGCTGCTTGGACACAGCCTTACCATCTGCAGTACGGAAGGTAACATCCAGTACGGCGTCGTTTTCACCGGCAAGATGCAGGAACAGGTCAGCGGCCTTATTCATCGCCCGCTGATTGGCACAATACCAGGCATCCTGACCGGCTGCAGCTTTGGCCTGACAATCGTTGGCAAAGAAGTTTTCCGGTAAATTGAAAATGTCCTCGAGGAAACTGACATCTTCAATAAATTGGCGGATCTCGTCAAACTGACGCTTACGGGCAATGGTGTAACTCAGACTGCTGTCTTCATACAGTGACTGACGGTTATGTCTCAGGTTACTGGTTTCATAGCTGTCATGGTATCTGTCGATATAGAACTGAGCGATATCATCCAGGTTCTTACCGGCATCACTACGGTTACAGTTACTGTTGAGCGACACATGTTCATCGGTACAGAAAGCATAACTACGCAACTCATGGTTCTGCTCGATATTATAGAGCGCACCGTAGCGGGTCTCCCCTTGAAGTATGCCTTTTTTCAGCTCCTCACGACGCTTGGCATCTTCCTCTTTGAGGGAGACAAAATCACCGTCTTTAGCCTCGACTTCACGAGCATAACCAAAACGTAGTGCCGCCAGGTCATAGGGTTCAAATGTCGTGGCAAAACGGTTGACGTTGTAGTCCATCTGACTGGAAAACTCGGCGTTCACCTTCAATTCCGGATAACCGGCACTGGCAAAGGCCTGGTTCAATCCTTCCAACTCTGTCTGTTTAAAGGTATTGGCATCATCACGACTACCGGCAAAGTTGTGTCTCAAACCAAAGTTATGACCCATTTCGTGGGTCAAGGTACCGGCAAAGGCCTGGGCGGCCAGCGCCGTGCTCAGACTATCCTGCAGATCCAGACTCAGCTTCTCGAATGCCTGCAGCTTACCGCCAACATCACCATTAACCCACAGCTCGGGATTCTGCCAATCAATCTTGTGGCCCTTGACGCCGGAGGGCAGCATTCTTTGTTGACCACCTGTGGCAAACACAGTGTCGACATGCATCAAAGTATGCTCGGACCAATAGTCGCGATTGGCCTCATCAAAATCGGCCAAGGCGTTAAACTGCTGTTCATCAGGCATTAATGGCAGTGCAGTAGGAGCGGCGGCCATCATCACATCGGCGGGCTTGTCCAGCGCGGCAGGCACAGCTTGCAATGTGGTGGAAGCCGCTGGCTTAACTACGGCTTGCTGATAAGGCACGCCGGTCAGGGTTTCAACCGAAGCCGCATCCAGCTTGCCACGGTTATAGTCCAACATCAGTTGCCGATAGTAACGTACCGCACCTTGCTTGAGGTTGGAACTGTACTGGTTAACCCTGGCGCTGACAATCTCCCCTGTCAGTGGGTTGGCGGCTGAAGGGCCGTAACCGGCCAGACCATTGTCCAATGGTTCATCAAACAGAGTGATATGGTTATAACGCAGATCGCCATGGCGCTTATCGCCCGCTTTTTCCAGCTTAATCTGTGGCAAGCCGGTGTGATAACGGCTGTTGGCGATATTCATCGCGGTCACAGACTCGATAGCCGCATCCAGGAACGGCTTGTTCTTGGGCTCATAGAAGTTGTTGGACAGGTAATATACCAACTCTCCCTTGGCCGGGTTGAAGCGGTTCAAGTAAGTACGAACATAGCCATCCACCCCTTCGGAGTCGGTCCTATCCCGATAGCTGTGGCTGGAGTTAAAGAACCCAAAGGTACCTTTTTCCTGCTCACTGTAAGGGATGGGTTGATAATCTTTGCTGGCCAACTGATCCAGCGCCACGATAGAGATAAACTCAGTGGTGGTGAATGACAGATTGTCCAGATTACCGCCGTGGAACTTATTAAAACACTGGCCAGAAACCTGATAGGTGTGTTCAATCTCGAAGTTGATCACCCCTTTATCCAGATCCATTTCATAGCCTTTGTAAGCACCTGTATTGACCAATTTGGGATCTTCAGTTTCAGTGACACACTCACCAAACATAAAGATATCGTTGATCCCCAATTCGGCAATCTTGGTGTCGGCAAAGTCGGGGACAAAGTAACGCTTGTCCTGCCAGGTCAGGTTGGCATCCGTGTTAACCTGCTCGACGTTGATACATTCACGCCACTTGTCTTCGGTACATCTGAAGTCGATGTATTCACCGGGAATGGTCAGCACTGGCGCTTGGTTGATGCCTTCCTGATAACGGCTATCATGACCTAGGCCAATGGCGTCACGGTCTAATTGACGAACCTGAATACCATTCTCTGTCTTATGCAGGGTCACCAGCTTAGGGTCTCCCTGACTGAAGCCTCTTATTGATCCGGCATAACGTGGCGCTTTACCAACGCTACGAATATAGAGGTACTGGCGCTCACCCGCCTTCTCTATCGAGTCGCTGCTGATCTGCTTCTCATCTTTGGGCAATTCCTTATATGGTTCTTCTCCTGCCCCACATCCTGCGAGTGACAGACTGGCAGCTATGGCCAGACTCAGACTTGACTTCTTCATTTAATCCTCTGAATAAATTGAGTTTATAGGTATTTTGTTACTGAGAAATAGAAGGTTGAACTGCGTTTGTCATACACTTCAAACCCTTCCGAAGGCCCCAATTCCGGGTGATAAAAACTGCCGCTGTTGTTATGACCTATAGCCAATGTCCAACTCTCGGCAGGCATCCATCCCAGTTCCTGGGCAAACGTGAATTGGTCATCCATACGACGACCACGATAATTTTTCGACATCCGATAGCGACCACTGATATCCAGATACCATTGGCTGGCAAACTGCCAGTAGGCATCGGCCACCAGATCGACCTGATGTTCAATCAGCACCCGCTCACCCGCAGTCTTATACTTGTAGGCGTTGTATCTATATCTGGGAGATAGATAAAAGCTGAAATCACCTTCAGGGCGATAGAAGAGATAGGCAGCAATCCTGGGGGCATACTCCAATCTATCCAGCTTGGTGTAATGCCCCGCAGGTAGATAAACCCCGACACTGCCCTTGAGCGACAGGGTGTCGGTCAGGGAATACAGCGGCGTCCGATACTCGAGTAAGGGATCAAAAAAGCTTGACTCCTTACCGTGCAGCGTCTCTTTTTCACCGCCAAAGGTCAGTAGCACACTGCCCCAATCGCTGTTGTAATCGACCCTGGCATCCAGACTATAAGCCCGGTAGGCATCGAAGGCCGATTCACTGTAGACATTGCGGGTATAAGATGCGTTGAAATAGGCAGTCCATTCGCCAAATTCTTCCTGTTTGATTTCAAACTCGTTAACCGCCTGAGCTTGTCCAGCAAACAATAGAAAGCCCAGCAAAGGTAATGTTGTCTTTGCTTTTTTACTTTTTATTATGCGTGACAAGGCCAGATCGCGGTGATATTTACCGGATCTCATATTTAAAAAGCCTTAATTTATTTAAAACGAATTAACCTGGAAAACTTCCAGTCTAAGAGGTGCTTCCTTGAATTGGTTTAACCCATTCAAGAAGCAGTTGCGTCCAATAGGGAATCCAATCGGAAGAAGGTTGAGAGACTCCCTGATTAGGGATTCGTGGTCCGCAGAAAAAAACAAAAAACCAACTTACGGCTATCGACTTAAAAAGCTCAACTAAAACAGCATTGTCTGCCAACTTAACAGCCAAAATACAGGGGAGAGACAGAGTGTACATCGCCAATTTATGTACCGATGAACCCTCATGATTGGCGATTGAAATGAGAGTATTAACTTCCTCAAACTTATTCGACATCGCTGTATTAGAAAAAGCCAAAAATAATAGAAAAGGCATGGCCAACCTGACCAGACACTGAATTTTCCTATATGACTTATTTCTATTATTCATGTGATTTTCCGCCGCCCCAAACGGAATAGCGTCTCGATATTAGCTCGAATGCTCTCAATACATATTGTTACTTATGTAAATAAGCATAAGCGCGAAAAACACAGTGATCAACACCAATACCCAATCACTATTCTAAATAGATTAAAAACAGGATATAGGTCATAAAAAACATCAAAAATATAAATTAACTCGAAGGAAAGAATACTCAAACCAAACATGGCAAAAACATTAATAAAACAACATAAAACACACAGTTAATCAGAATGATTTATTTAAATACAAAAAAGCCCTCTTTATCGAGAGGGCTTAACTACAACCATATTTATCAATAACAAAACATTGTTAGCGTTGAATTCCCTGCGACTAAGCTATGGCATTAGTGCTCTCAAAAATCTTATCTGCCGAGGCCGCAACGAAGCCGGTATAGAGTTCACCATCGGCTTTGGGATAACGCAGGGCAAATTCATAGAAACAACTGGGGATCTCTACCGTCTTGTCATCGAAGGCGACGGGGATTCTGTCGGCCATGGTGGAAGACTGTTCCAGCAAGACTTCGGCCGAACCTTTGATCTCACCGCCCACACTGTTGAGGGTAAACCCAGCCTCCTTGAGCGCAGTATTCACGGCGGCCAGGGTGCTGAACTCGGCCAGATGGTTCACAGACACGGTAAAGTGGTTGGCACGATAACCAAAGGCGGCAACCCAGGCAGCATACTCACTCTCGGCGAGCAGGGCTTGGTAGGTGTCATAGTCAAGCTGCCAGTGTCTGCCTGAATAAGTAAAGTTATCTGCGGTCAAAGCCTGGGTTGGGATCTGCTCAACCAAGTCGGCAACCCGCTGTTGCAGCTCTGGGCTGAACTCTTCCACCAGCAGCTCAGAAATAAAGACCTTGGGCTGAGTCGGGTCCGGATGCTCAAAGTGCTTTGCCACCAGCTTTTTCTGCTCAAAGCGATAATCGCCGCAAGCCACATAGCCCAGCGCTTCGAAATGGGCTGCCAGCACATCCAAGCCCACCTTGGGCAGATTAAATGTACGCAAGGCGATATGGTCGTTAATAATCGCCTTGCCTTGACCCAACAGCTGATGCACTTTGGCCGCCGAAGGCGTCATCTTGATATAGTCCTGCCACATGGCATTGAACAGCGCATTGATATCTGTATGCATGGTTATTCCCTGTGTAATGCAGTTTGCCCAAAGGCAAATGGTATGTTCAAAAAAGGGAAGCGCCACTGCGCTTCCCTTCACTGTCAGAGGCTAAGTCCCGGACTCAATGCCTGTGGCAAACTCAGACCATCGGCCTCCATGGAAGCCACGGGATAGGCACAATAGTCGGCCGCATAGAAGGCGCTGGCTCTGTGGTTACCCGATGCCCCGACGCCGCCGAATGGCGCCGCACCAGAGGCTCCGGTGATCTGCTTGTTCCAGTTCACTATGCCGGCACGAATCCGTGCCAGGAAATAGTCATAGTCTTCACGGCTATCGGCCAGCAACCCGGCAGAAAGGCCATAACGGGTATCATTGGCCAGCGAAATCGCCTGATCAAAGCTGCTGTAGCGCACCAGTTGTAGCAAGGGCCCAAAATACTCTTCATCGGGCAGTTCAATCACCTCGGTAACATCAATCAACCCAGGAGACACCAGGCCGGTACCGCTCTCAATATGGGTCAGTTCCACCAGCGAAACCCCGCCGAGATTCTGCAGATTACGCTGCGCCGCGACCATGCCCTTGGCTGCTGCTTCAGAGATCATCGAGCCCATAAAGGGCTGTGGTTCAGCATTCCAGGGGCCGACAGCTATCGTTTTGACCGCTGCAACCAGGGCGGCAATCAAAGCATCGCCCTGCTCACCTTTCTCTATGTAGAGACGACGGGCACAAGTACAACGCTGGCCACTGGAGATATAGGCAGATTGAATAATTTCGTGCACGGCCGCCTTGATATCACAGATCCCTTTAACGATGAGCGGATTGTTACCACCCATTTCCAGGGCAAGGATCTTGCCCGGATGACCGGCGTACTGCTGATGCAGCAAGTGGCCGGTGCGGGAGCTGCCGGTAAAGAACAGACCATCGAGCTGAGGATGTGAAGCCAGCGCCTTGCCGGTTTCCACTTCGCCCTGCACCAGATTGATGACCCCGGCGGGCAGGCCGGCTTTCTCCCACAGCTTGAGCATCAGCTCTGCCACTTTGGGTGTCAGTTCCGATGGCTTGAATACCACGGTATTGCCCGCCAGCAAAGCCGGTACTATATGGCCGTTGGGAAGATGCCCTGGGAAATTATAAGGCCCAAAGACCGCCACTACGCCGTGGGGCTTGTGTCTCAGCACGGCTCGTCCGGCAGGCAGTTCATTTTCAGTTTCGCCGGTACGCTTGTGATAAGCCGCGACCGACAGACCAATTTTGCCTATCATGGCACCCGCCTCAGTGGCCGTTTCCCACAGTGGCTTACCGGTTTCCTGCGCTATGGTGTCGGCAATTTCTCCCTTATGCGCTTCCAGCTGATCGCGATAGGCCTCTATCACCTGCAGGCGGCCGTCAAAGCCGAGCATAAACCAGTCAAACTGTGCCTCTCTGGCAGCTGCAACGGCAGCTTCTACTTGAGCCGGGGTAGCGGCATTACCCTGCCACAGGGTTTCGCCGTTGGCCGGGTTGCTTGAACTCATTGCCTGGCCTTCGCCAGCGAGCCATTGGCCCTTGATAAATTGTGTCATTATGCTGTTCCTATATTGCCAATACCCTGACCGATTGCCCGTCTGCCACCAAGAGTGCGGCGGCCAACTCGCTCGACAGGATCACTTCTTCACTGTCGTCTGTCAGCGCCAGCTTGGCCGAACCGGCACGGTAGTCTGCCAAATGGGTGTTGGAGAGAATAAAGCTGTCCTTTGATTGAGGCATATCGCCGATACGCACCGTCAGTAGGCGACTCTCGCGCACGGAGCGAATGTCCGCCAGGTTGCATTCAACCGTGGGGCCACCATCAAAAATATCCACATAGTTGCGCCAGCGGAAACCTTCCGCCTGTAACAGGCTCAAGGCCGGGCGTGTATTGGTGTGCACTTCACCGATAACCTTCTGCGCCGCTTCGGGCAACAGGCAAACATAGACAGGGCTACGGGGCATCATCTCGGCCATAAAGGCCTTCTGCCCCAGACCAGAGAGATAATCGGCCTGAACAAAGTCTATGCCGAGGAAGTTTTGCTGCAGCCAGCCATAGAAAGGGGAATTACCGTTTTCATCGCTGACCCCGCGCATCTCGGCAATAACAGTTTCACCGAACCGATTGGCGTGCTGGGCCAAAAACAGAAAGCGACTGCGTGACAGCATGCGGCCATTGTTGCCCTTGCGGTAGGAGTCTCTCAGAAACAGAGTACAGAGCTCGGCGGCACCTGTGTAGTCATGGCACAGGCTGAGGGTTTCAACCTCGTTACGTACTTCTATCTGCGACGAATGATAAACCTCTGTGCCCAGACGGTAATGGTAGAAGGCATCTTCCATTCCCACCGCGGCTTCCAGACCACAGGTACCCACGACCTCTTGTGTCTCTGTGTCTTCAAGCACCATGAGGTAGCCTTCATCAAAAGGCGTTTCCACCGCCTTGGCGAAAGAGGTTTCCGAACGGGCGATCTTGCGGGTCAGCAGCTCATCATTGACCGGCAGCGAGGTGAATCCATGACCCGATTCTTCGGCGATACAGCGCAGCGCCGGAAAATCTGAGGCTCGGATAGGCCGTATGATTAACATGGTTAAATCTCCACTCATCCACAGTTGCTGCTCCGTCAGGAATGGCCCGTCAGAACAGCAGCTGTGAGTCTATTGCGCTAAGTGGGCCAGGGCCCACGGGGATCAGGCGGCAACCACCTTGGCGACCGCTTTTTCAAAGCGTGCCAGACCCTCGGCAATATCACTTTCAGGGATGATCAAAGAAGGAGTAAAACGAACCACGTTGGCACCGGCCATCAGTGTCATCAGGCCATTGTCGACCGAGGCCAACAGAAACTCACGGCTGCGTCCCTGATACTGCTCATTCAACACGGCGCCGAGCAACAGTCCCTTGCCGCGCACCTCGGAAAACACCTGGTACTTGGCATTGATTTTTTCCAGGCCATCACGCAGCAGTTGCTCACGACGCTTAACGCCCTGCAACACTTCAGGGGTATTGACTACATCAAATACCGCGTTGCTGACGGCGCAGGCCAGAGGGTTACCGCCATAGGTGGAACCATGAGTGCCCACTTTAAGATGAGCGGCAATCTTGTCAGTGGTCAGCATGGCCGCGATGGGGAAACCGCCGCCCAGGGCCTTGGCCGTGGTGAGAATGTCCGGCACTATATCTGTGCCCATGTAGGCATACAGTTCGCCGGTACGGCCAACACCGGTTTGCACCTCATCGAACACCACCAACGCATTGTACTTGTCGGCCAGTTCACGCACCTTGGCCAAAAATTCTGGAGTGGCGTTTATGATACCGCCCTCACCCTGCAGCGGTTCCAGCATGATGGCACAGGTCTTGTCCGACACCGCGGCTTCCAATGCGGCAACATCGTTGAATGGCAGGTGTGTGATCCCCTGCGGCTTGGGGCCAAAACCATCTGAGTAGGCGGCCTGGCCACCGACACTGACGGTAAAGAAGGTTCTACCGTGGAAAGCCTTGTCGAAGGCGATAATCTGATCTTTTTCGGCGCCGAAATTGTCCAGAGCATAGCGGCGGGCCAGTTTCAGGGCCGCTTCATTGGCTTCGGCACCTGAGTTGGCGAAATAGACCTTGTCGGCAAAAGTGGCGTTAACCAGTTTGGTCGCCAATGCCAGTGCCGGCTCATTGGTCATCACATTGGACAAGTGCCAGAGTTTTTCGCCCTGCGCCTTAAGCGCCTCAACGGCGGCTGGATGACAGTGGCCCAAACAGTTAACTGCAATACCACCGGCAAAGTCGACATACTCTTTGCCTTCCTGATCCCAAACACGACTGCCATCGCCACGAACCGGAATAACGGGTGACGGTGCATAATTAGGCACCATGACTTCATCAAACTGGGCACGTGTCAAATTCATGTTTACACTCATTCCTTCTCATCCTTTGTGTTATCGGCGGCTCTGACGGCCACCGATTTAAGCAGTTAATCTTTATTTTTTGTGAGCAAAACTGCACCCACTTGTGTTGCTTAGGTGTCATTATTAGCGAAATTGTGATCAAAACACCAGTTTTATCAATAATCATGGCCAAGTTATTAACCTGTAAATGCATAAAGATCTGAGTTTGAGAATTAAGCAGGCAAATAACTGCCATTTAACGGCATAAATAGTCACAAAAAGTCTTAACTGACGCCTGAACCACTAACTATTCATAAAAAATGCATAGTTAGCAACTCATCATAACAGCAGATTATTGCGTATAAAAGCAGCGATTTGCCCCCTGGCCTCAGTGGCCTCGGGCAGCAGTTCAAATAGTGGAAACACATGGGGCATATGGAGGTAAAAACCGGCTTCTATGTGACCGCCGTCGCGCAATACCGCCTGTTGCAGGCGCTCGGCATCCTGCAGCAACAACTCACGGGTACCGGCCAGCAGCAAGATGGGCGGCAAGTCCTTAAAACAGCCATAAAGCGGCGAGACTCGCTCAGACATGGGGTTGCTACCGGCGAGATAGGCCCCCCTGAGTCTGAGCAGGGATTCAACGGTAAACAAGGGGTCGTCAGCTGCCAAAATGCGCTCGGTATCGCCTGTAATACCGAGATCCAAGGCCGGAGACAGCAACACGCAGGCTCTCGGCAACGGTAACTCAAGCTGTTTCAGCTGTAACAACAGGCTCAAAGCAAGATTGCCTCCGGCCGAGTCGCCCATCAGCACCAGTTTGTCCGGGTCACAATGCTCAAGCGTCATCCGATAAGCTTCCAGCACATCATCACAGGCCGCCGGAAATGGGTGCTCAGGTGCCAGACGATAATCGGGCACGTAACAATCTGCCAGACTGCGCTGCATGATATCGGCCAGGAAACGGGCATGGGCATGGGGGGTCTTGAAACAGAAGCCGCCGCCGCGGATATAAAAGAGGCTGACTTCTCTGGGTTGCGGCAGCTGGTAATGGATGAGCGGCGAGTGGCTCAACGGCCAGTGTTCGACCTTGAGTTCCGGCGGCCAGCCCAGCAAGCGACGATCCATCTCCAGCAAACGCTGACGAATAGCACTGAGTGGGACTTTGGCACTGCCGCGACTGACCGATGGCCGCGCCACATAAGTTAACAACCGGTTCAATACCGAGGCTTGCCAACTGGGCATAGCTCCTCCATGAAAGGCCTACAGGCGCCACAAGCGCTTAAAGCAGTTCGGGTTTGCGGTAATTCTGGCCTTTGAGACGAATGAGTTCCTGTTCAGTGAGCTCATGATACGCCATCATGATCCGCCTGTCCCTGAATTCCAGTTGCCGCATCTCTTCCAGTAAAAAACACTTAGCAAAACAATCGGCTTTGGCTAGCACAGCCGCATGGGGTGAGAGTTGATTAAAACTCAGTGCCGTATCCCGCTCTTTAAGGAGGGTCACCATGGCGGCATCCGCAAACCCAAGCTGGGTCGGCAGTTGCCAATTGAGCGTTCCAGCATGTTGTTTGATCAAGGAATAGACCAGGGCCGCGGGGAAATCACACAGGGCAATGGCATCATAGAGTGCCTTATCCCTGTCTCGACTCGCCTCTCTGAGCCAGGAGCCACGCAACTGCTCAAACAGCTTGGCGCTCATGGAGAGCAGCACAGAGATCCCCAGTTGTTGCATCAGGGAAACCGCATACAGCATAGGGGCATCCAAGTCATGTAACTTGGCCAGGGTTCTGGCAGCAATGCCCTGCACCTGCGAGAAGCGCCATAGCTTACGTACCGTCCAAAGCAGACTGGCATGACCTGTGGGCAGCCAATGACGACAAGTGTAGTAAGGGACTAAAATGCGCAGATTTTCAACCCCGATATAGCTGAGTACCAACTTGAGATCTGTCAGCTGTACATCCAGATTCTGCGGCCTGCGAGCCCTGAATGAGGGACTGTTGACCAGAGAGCTCAAGTCTCTCACCAGCCAACTCTGCTCGGCAACGACCGGGCGAAGACGTGCTAGATCCAGCCTTGGATGCTGCAATAGCTCCAGCAGCAAGATCTGTTTGTCTGTGATGCCTGATAAGCGTGTCACCTCTTCGATGGAGGCAAGACGGTTGCCGAGCTCTGCCGCCAGGGTCTCGATTAACTGAGCCGATACCTTCTGATAGAGCGCCTTGGCTTGTTGCTGCCTGGCGAGCCGCTCCAGAGTCGCCTCACGTTCAACCTCAAGCTTGAAGGCCACCGCCTCCAGCTCAGGTTCAAGCTCATCGCCACCGCTGTCAATGCGCTGCTTACCCAGTATCAGTTGTTGATACAGGCGCTGCTCTATCTCTATTACACTACCGGGTTTAACGCCACCCGCTACCGACAAGGCCAAATCAGTCCCTTCCTGCCACGCCCGTGTCCGGGCCCTGTGTTTTTATGTTAGCCCCTTTATTGTTATATATGTAGCGGCTTTATCAGCAATATCTTGATAGCAAAAAGAAACAGGCCTCGAATGAGGCCTGTAAAGTGATTATTTCAGCTCTTGTTCAAACAACTTATAGATGCGGCGATACTCGTCCAGCCAGCTCGATGGCTGTCTGAAGCCATGGGGTTCCACCGGATAGATAGCCGTCTCAAACATCGGCTTTTCCAGCTCTATCAGTCGCTGCACTAGGCGGACACTGTCCTGGAAGAAGACGTTGTCGTCCATGACTCCGCTCATGATCAGCAGCGGCTTTTGCAAACCCTCGGCATGGTAGATGGGCGAGCTGCGTTCATAGGCGATGTGGTCCACATCCGGGGTGTTGAGTATGTTCGAGGTATAAGGCGCATTATAGTGAGCCCAGTCGGTCACCGGCCGCAGCGCGGCACCGGCCTGGAACAACTCGGGTTGAGTAAACAGTGCCATAAAGGTCAAAAAGCCGCCGTAAGAACCGCCATAGGTGCCCACCCGCTTGGCATCAACATTGGCATGTTGGCTCATCCACTTGACGCCATCGGCCAAGTCTTCCACTTCCGGATGCCCCATGTTGCGGTAGATAGCGGTGCGCCAGTCGCGGCCATAGCCTTTGGAGCCGCGATAATCCATGTCCATCACCACATATCCCTGCTGTGCCAGCAGGTTATGGAACATGAACTCACGGAAATAACCGGAAAACCCATAATGGGCATTCTGCAGATAACCGGCACCATGATTGAAGATCACTGCCGGATATGACTCGGCGCGATCCTTGTCGAAACCGGTCGGCAGATACACCCTGGCATAGACTTCACCGGCGCCATGGCTGGAGGGCACGGCAACCACCTCAGGCGCCTGCCAAGGATAACTCTTGAAGCTATCACTGGTGTAATGGGTCAGTTGAGTCAACTCACCGCCTATGGCTTGAATATAGAGTTCATCCGGCCGGGTCAGGCTGGAGGCGGTCAACAGCAGCGAACGACCATCCGGGCTCAGGCTGTAGTCGAGCACGCCATTCCACTGAGTCAACTGTTCATCTTTGCCGCTACTGATCTCAACCCGATAGACATTGTACTTGCCGGGGTGATCCTTATTGGCCTTGTAGTAGATATAACGGTTATCCGGGCTCAGGGTTAAGTCACTGACCACGAACTTGCCCGAGGTCAAAGCCCGCGCCTTACCGCCGAGTGGCTTGAGATACAGCTGCGAATAACCGCTCTCTTCCGACAGATAGTACAGGGTGTCGCTGCCGGGTAGCCAACCGTACTGATTGTAGTCATAGTTTACCCAGGCATCATCATGCAGCCTGTGCTCAGTGATTAGCTTGCCCTTGGCCAGATCGACCCGGGCCAGCCAACGGTCTTTGTTGTCCACGGCTTCCAGCATTACGGCCACTCGCTCGCCCGACTCTTGCCATTGAATAGCGCTCTGGCGCCAGCCCCAATCCTGCATCAGTTGGATCTTGCGCGGGGCTTTTTTGCTTTCATAGCGCTCGCCTTTCGCCTTGGCGTTTTCGGCCTTAACCTCGGCCAACACATCCTGGTCGTAGCCGAGCAAGCCTTCGATGGTTATCTCTTTCTGACTCCGCTGCTGCAAATCCAGCAACACCAAACGCTGCCCCGGAGCCTTGTCTTCAGCCACTCTGGCTCGCACCGGCACGGGATCGACATAGCCATCTTTGCCAAGATAGTTAGGCATGATGTCATGCTCGCCACGCCAGTTATAACTCTTATCCTGCAAAGCCAACAACAGATAGCGACCGTCCGGCGACAGGCTCAGTTCCACCAGTTGCTCACTCTCACCCAGATACCAAGGCTTGGCCGTCAGGGTCGGATCTTCACTCTGTAACTGCTGCTGATATGTCTCCCGAGACTTGGCGTTTTCCTGCTGCTTGGCCACATAGCGGATCAGTTTATGTTGCTCTTTGGCGAGATAAGTTTCCGGCTCTTGGGTCTGCACCGGCTCTTTGGCCATCTTGATATCCGCGAGCTGTTCCACAAGGCCCGAGCCTACATGCAATCTGAATACCTGCCCCGCCTGCCAATAGGCAAGATCACCATTCGCTAAAAAGCGCAGTCCTTCAATCTTGGTATTTTGCCGGGTCAACTGAGTAATCTCACCGCTGCCCAAGTCCTTTACAAACAGGTTGCCCTGATAGATATAAGCCTTGCGGCGTTTATCTGGGCTCAGAACGCCGTCTCGTTGTGAGACGGTATGCAGTTCAGACAACGCCAGTTCCTGCGCCTGTTTGTCTGTCACTCCCTGACGATAGTAACTGCGCAGCACAGATGCACTCTGCTGGCGGGCAAACAGCACAGCGCTGCTGTCATCGCTCCAGTAGGCACCTTTGGGGGCGAGTCCCATCCAATCGGGATCCGCCATAATTTGATTCAGAGTTAACGGCTTATCGGCCACAGGAGGCGCTGCCAAGGGTACTGTTTGGCTGGGGTTGGTGATCTCTTGGGTGGTGAGTTGCGGCTCGGTGGCGGCGCAGCCGCTGAGAACGGCCAGAGTCAAAACACTCAGACCGACATGACGCATCAGGCTTTTCATCATCCTTCCTTTATTTATAGTTATCTTGGCCGCCGGGAAGCGGCATATGATAGAAAACAAGCGATTGCGGCCTGTTATACCATATTTGTCAGGGGATGTTGTTCGGCAAAAGCTGAAAACTTGTAAAGGCTTGTTAAGGAGAGGGGGGTAAGTCACAGAGCATCCTTCGGGCGGATCCCCCCTTTAAACTCGAGGCTCTGCTACGCCAGACGCAGAAAATTATTCAGCAATTCCAGCCCTTGCTGGGTCAGAATGGATTCGGGATGAAACTGCACGCCGTAGAGGCGTTTCTCGGCATGGCTGATGGCCATAATTTCCCGCCCGTGTAGCGGGTCGTCATACCAGGCATCCAGAGTAAAACCTTGGGGCACGCTGTCAATCAACAGCGAGTGATAACGAGTCACAGTCAAGGGGTTGGCCAGGCCTTGAAACAGCCCGTGGCCATGGTGACTGATTGCCGATGTCTTACCGTGCATCACCCGCTTGGCCCGAACCACCTTGGCACCGAACACCTGAGCCAGCGATTGGTGTCCAAGACAGACACCCAGAATAGGCAACTCACCGGCAAAATGTTCGATGGCGGCCAGCGAGATCCCCGCCTGATCCGGGCTACAGGGCCCGGGAGAGATCACCAGATAATCCGGCGCCAACTCACGGATCTCATCGAGGCCAATCTCATCGTTACGCTTGATAACAGGCTGCTGCCCCAACTGCTGAAAATACTGCACCAGATTGAAGGTAAAGGAATCATAGTTGTCGATCATCAGCAGCATATTAACGGGAACCGATTGAGTTAAAACCTAATACGGGCGCTATATTACGTTCTATGTCAGGGGCTCGTCCACTGACAGTGAGATTAAAGGCTAAACACCAGCCTTCAAGTCAGCGGTTATCAATAATGCTGTCTAACCCAAGATACCGAGCAGGGCAGCCCCCGAAGAGATAGCTCGGCCCCTCTCGAAACCGCTTAGCGGCTCAAACGCGTTAAATTGGTCACGACTTGCAGATTTTGCTTAAGCCCTGGGGTATCCGGCGCCAGATGCGACACCTGTTTCAATGCCAGCAAGGCTCTGTCGTAACGCTGTTGTTCAACCAACAGCTGAGCGAGTAGAGTCAACGCCCTGATCTGAGTTTCGGGGATATCGGCCGCCCGCTGCAGCAGTTGCTCCGCAGTTTGCGGCTGCGCCTCTTGCTTGAGCAGCGCCAATTCAATCAAGGCGTCCCCATTCAGGGCATCCAAAGACAACGCCTGAGTAAACTTTTTAACCGCAGATGCACTTTTTCCTTCCGATACCATCCCCTTGCCCATCAAGACATACAGCTGACTCTGTTGCACCTGAGGCAGATTTTTCTGTTGCATCAGTTTGGCGGCCAGCTCACTCACCGCCTGGTGTTGTTGCTGTTGTAACAGATAATTCAGGGTCACTATCAACTCGGACCAAGGGGGCAAGGTCCCGGCATTAACCACGGCATAAAGCGCCGGTAAGGCGTTTTCATGCAAGCCATTTTTCAGATAAAGCTGCGACAATTGCCAATCAATGGCTCGGCGTTGCTTATGGTTATCAGATAAGGACTTCGCCAAGGTCAAACTATTGATGGCCTTAATATCATGCCCCTGCCTTAGTGCCAGATTAGCCCTGAGCAGATAGAGTTCCGCCTCTTTTTTGCTCTGGGAGGGGTCTGACTTAATCAATAAATTCAAAGCTTGCTCTGCCCCTGCCAAGTCATCCATGGCCAATGACAGTTGCAACAGCGCTTTTTGATACTCCCGATTGTCGGCATCCAACAACAGGGCTTGCTGATAAGCCGCCCTGGCGGGGAGATATTCAGCCTCCAGCAAATAGCCGTATCCCAACATGCCATACAAGGGCGCACTGGCCTGCCGGGCCAGGGCTTTTTGCAACCAGGGGCGAGCCTCAACATAACGCTTCTGCAAGGTTAAGATCCCGGCTAACTGAACCTGGGCACGGGTGAAATCGGGCAAGAGTTGCAGGGCGCTCTCCAACGCCTGGGCGGCAGCCTTCAAATCCCCCAGCTGCTGCTCAATCCCGGCCAAGGTGTACCAAAGGGCGGCGTCTCCGGAACGGCTCAAGGCCAACTTGAGTTCAACCCTGGCCTCGGTAAACTTGTCGGCTTCAACCAATTTACTGACTTGACGCAGCACCTGCCGCTCTTCCAGATCGATCCCGGGTTCATATTGCCCTATGGGACTCATCATAAACTGCGGCACTGAGGGTAAATCTACTAACTCATTTGCTGAAGCAAAACGATAAAGGGACAACACCAGCAACACAGGCAACACTAACCAGCGCCCACCATTGGCTCCCCTCAAGGCAAAATATCTCATGCTTTAATCCTTACCGGCCAATAGAACTCGGCCTTAACTTTTACGCCGCCGCGCATTGGAGCCGTGAATCTGGCTTGATGAGCAATTTGTTGCGCGACTTGAAGCAACTCTGCCAAAGGCTGAGACTCCAGTCCCTTGAACTCAGCACTCCCGTTTTCGTGAATGACCACATGCAAGGTCAGTTGCAATTCATGCACCCCTTTTGCCGCCAGTGACTGTGGGACTTTGGCGGAAATTCGGCTGAGTAATCTTGGCACCTGATCCAACTGTTCCAAGGCAAAGGTTTCTATGCTTTCGGCAACTGTCTCCTGCTGAGACAGACTGAAACTTGGCAGCGCCAGCGCACTGGGCTCAGGTGCTACCGGGCCACTGAGTGTTGGCAATGCCACCTCCATAGGGGTGACCATTAAACTGACTTCGGCGGCCGAGTCACTCAACAGCAACTTGGGATGTTGGTTGGAGGCATCTTGATGCTGCGCTTGCGGCGGTGCGGGTGGTGGTGTCAACTTGGCCACCACCACCTCTCTCACCAAGAGTTGTTCCGGCGCCGAGGACGCGTGCTTTCTGACTTGCATTATGGTGCCCAGCAACAGCAGCATCAGCAATACCAACATGAGTTTAAGTAAGGGCCGGGGAAACGATATCCGCTGAGAAAAATAAGCCATCCTCTACTCCAAAGTCGTTGCCACACTGACGCTGGCCGATGTCGCCAATTTGCAGGCATCTATCAGCGCGATAAGGCGTCCGGCATCTATGTCTTTATCGGCCTGAATGACTACAGGGCGGTCACTCATCTGCCTCAGCAAAGGGGCAACGCCAGCAAGACCAATATGAGCCCCGCCATGCCAAACTTCACCATTGGCCGTAATGGCCAACAACACGCTCCGTTCGGCGACACTCTCGCTACTGGCAGCCTGAGGGCGATGAATTTCCACGCCGGTCTCGCGCACAAATACCGCAGAGACGATGAAAAAAATCAGCAGAATAAATACAACATCCAGTAGAGGAGAGATATCTACGGTCAGATTCTTCTCTTGCTGTTGGCTGAGCAGGGGGCGGCGATACTTCATATCTGCTGTTCCAATTGAGATTGACAATGCTGCTGTCCAAGCAGCAACAATAACCAGGCAGGGATCGCGACGGCCAACCCCACCTCTGTGGTCAACAAGGCTTGCGCCATTCCCCGAGTTATCGCCTCACCATGCCCCTGAGTCATGGCCTCGAAACTGCCGAGCAAACCATCCACAGTCCCCAATAAGCCGAGTAACGGTGCGGCACTCACCCAGGCAAGCAGCTGTACACACTTGTGGTTACAGCATTGCCAGCAACTTTTGCCACCGACACACTTAAGTTGCAGTAGTAAATCTGCCAGCTGCCAATAGAGCACTACGGCAAAAAACAGAATAAACACCAAAATGGGGCCGCCCCCGAGCACCCAATCAGGCAGATACTGGTGCAAAGCGTCACTCATCTCGTCTATCTCCCAACTGGCTCAGCAACATGGCGTCGGCTTCCAGCTGATTCAATAAGCCTTGATGACGTCGGCTGAGCCAGGCATGAATGAGCAATGCCGGGATCGCCACCACCAAGCCCAGCTCAGTAGTTATCAGGGCTTCAGAAATGCCACCCGCCAATAAGCTGGAATCCTGATTGCCAAACAGATTCATCATTTCGAAGGTATGGATCATGCCACTGACAGTCCCCAGCAACCCCATCAGAGGAGCCACGGCCGCCGTTGCGGCGATCATTGCCATACCGGCATCTTGACGGGACTTGAACTGCAGCAAAATTTGATGCAACTGATCGGCCATGGACTCCATACCACAACCCCGGCGCTGCCAAGCCTCACGGATCAATTCCCGCTGCCATCCGGCGCCTTCCGGTAATTGGCCATCAGACATAAATCTGGCCACCAATGCACAATTGGGCTTGGGTTGGCCGCGAAGCTGCCAGGCTTTTTTCAAGGCCATCACCAGCGCCAAGATTCCCATGCCAATAATAGGGAATACCCATATGCCGCCAAGCTCCAAGCGCTGCCACCAGTTTTTTTCCTCGGCGGCAATGCGCAGGGCGCGGCTTCCGCTCACATCGACGGGGAGATGGCTGGCCGATGTCTGGCTCAAGGACAGCATTATCACTGGCAGCTCATGGCCAAGGGTGTCCTGCCATTGCAGTAGACTCAGCTCTTGCTGCGTCAGTAAATAGCTGAGGGGGCCGATATCCAAGCGCTTGCCACTGACAATTGCGCCATTGGCGGCAATCGCTTGCCCTGGCGCCCATTGCGGGGCCAGTTTGCTCGGTAACTCGGCTAACTCTTGCTGTAACACACTCAAGGGATCGCCGCCATTATGACCAGCATGACGAACCAACAGATTATGAATATAGCGATTTTGCTCCTGCCATTGATTCAAACGCTTTTCCATGGCGGCAATACTGACAAAGGCTTCATCCTGCGCTCGGGTTTGCCCCGCCAGTTGCTGGCGTAAGCCAATGAGTTCAGTTTCCAGAGCAGTAAGCTGTTTGAGCAGGGCGCCCCGCTCCGATTCAACCCGCTTTTGCGCTTGCGTGAATCTGTCTTTGGAGTGAGCCAATTCTCGCTTCAACTGAGCTTGATATTCGAGCATAGGATCTTGGGCATTGGCGCTGTGAGCCATGCCCAAAGGTAAGGCAGTGACGGCGGTGATCGTCACCACAGCAAAGATCCCAAACAGGCGTTTTTTCATTGGCCATCACCTCCCTGATCGCCGGTAAGCAAAGGCAGTGACACCAAAGCCGCAGACTGCTGCTGTAAGTAAATGGCAAAGGCGTTATTGATGGCATCATGGTCCTCTGCCGCAACGGTCTGCCACTTCCAGCCTGAGTCATCCGGGAACCCCACTCCGGTGCGGGAACCGTCCGGCAAGCGATAAAGTGCTCGCCCCAGGCCCAAATAGAGCACTTGGGCTTGCCACTGTTGTTCTTCCAGTACAAGCAGGGTGTGATCCAAACTTATGCTGTGATCAAAACTCACCAAGGCCTCGATTAAATTTACCAAGGCCGTAAATCGACTGGCCAATTTTTCCTGGGAATTAAGCAGCAAGTTCAACTCGTCTTGCTGCTCACGCACCACGGGAGCCGGCAATCTTGACCAAATGGCAGACAACCGCTGGGCGGCTGTATCCACCAATTTGCTGTACTGCCCGGCCTCTTGCTCCAGCAATAATTGCTCCGATGCCAATGCTTCCCGGCGAGCTCCGGCCTCACCCTCCTCGGCATTAGCCGATTGCAGCCTCTGTTGCAGCAACTGGCGTTCCACTCGATAGTTGTTGAGTAAACGACTCAGGTTTTGTTGTTCCTGTTGCCAGTGAGCTTTCAACTCTGTACCGGCTTTGTCATATCCCAACTTCTCTTCCATCATAGCGTCGGTTGTTTGCAGGGCATCGGCATAAGCGCCTGAAATCAAACCTAGGCCCAGCATGCCAATACCCAGGCGCCACCCGTGTAGCCGTTTCATTGTGCCCCCCTTAGGTTTGCCACATTGGCGTAAGCGTTCAGATCCAGTGTTTGTTCAAATAAGGCATCTAGATGGCGTTGATGAGAGACCATCATGATGCTGGTTTCTGGCAATTGCTGTTTCAGCACAGTCACCATGGCTTTGGCAGAGGATTCATCCAAGCTGCTGGTCGCTTCATCCAAAATCAGAGTTTGGGGTTTGTGTAAGAGCGCTCGGGCGAGGCTCAATCTCTGCTGCTCCCCTCCTGAGAGTTTTTGCTGCCACGGCGCTTCAACATCCAACTGATTGACGAGCGCTGCCAGCCCCACCAAGCTCAAGGCTTGTTGCAGCTCAGAATCCGTCCATAACCCCTCCCCCGGATAACACAGGCAGTCCCGCAGCGAGCCACTGGGCAAATAAGGCTTTTGAGGCAACAGCAGAGTTTGCCCCTGGCCGTGGCGATAGCGGCCTTTATAGAAGGGCCATATTCCGGCCAGCGTTCGTAGAAGCGTTGATTTGCCCAACCCACTGGCGCCGCTGATCATCAGACAAGCCGCCGGATTCAGTCGAAAATCCAACTCTTCAATTAACCAGTCGCCATTGGGTTTGGCCACTGACAGCTTGTCACAAGCGAGCCCTTGCGCCTTGGGGACTTCATCCCCCAAGGGAAGTTGTTCAAGTGCCTGTATAAACTGGGATAAACGTACGACGGTGGCACTCCAGCGAGTCAGCTCGTCGTACTGGTGCACAAACCAACTGAGCGCACTGTAGACCCGCATAAAAGCCATCCGCACTTGGAACAGACCACCTATGGTGATGCTCTTGGCCAATAATGCCGGGATCCCGGCAAACAAGGGCAACATAGTGGCAATCCTGTGATAGGTATTGATGATGAAACCGAGCTTTTTCTCGCGATTCATCAAAGAGATCCAGTTACCCGCAATATCGTCGAAACTCTGCTTCAATTGCTGCTGTTCTCGACGTTCGCCCCCCAGCAAGGCGATCTGCTCGGCGGCATCCAATTTACGTAATAACAGGGCACGAAAGTTGGCTTCTTTACGCTGTTGCTGGAAATTCAAACCATGTAATTGATGGCCAAAGAAGTGGGTCAACATGGTGCCGAAGATGGAGTAGATTAATGCCACCCAAAACAGATAACCGGCAATTTGTGTCGGCTCTCCCTGCCATTCAAAGCTGAGATTACCGGACAACTGCCACAGAATGGCGGAAAAGGTCAGCAAGGTGGCCAGCGACTGAATACCGCCGACAAACAGTTTCACTGTGCTGTCGGCCAATAGCCGCGTGTCTTCGGCTATGCGTTGATCCGGGTTATCCGGCTCACTGCCCAGTCCCAGGCGATAATAACGCTTGTCTGTCAGCCACTTGCCGACAAACTCTGCGGTCAACGCCGTACGCCAACGTATGACTATCAGTTGGATCAACCAGTTGCTATAAACCGCCAGTAAAACCAGCAAGGCCAAAATACCAGTAAACTCAATCAGTAACGGATAGATTTTATCCACATCGACCGCGGCGATAGCATCAAAAAACTCACCGTTCCAATCATTGAGCCATACAGCCACTTCCACTTCGGCCAGGTGGGCGGCAATACACACGCATAACAGCACCCAGGTAAACCAGTTGCGCCTGTCGGCCCAGTAAGGTTTAGCCAAAAGCCAGAATTGTTTCACTATCAACATATACACTCTCCGGCCCGGCGAGAAACGCCGGGCCCGCTTGCTCAATTCAATTCTGGGGTCAAACGTGCATCAATCTGATTGGGACTGGTCAGCACCACTTGGGCCAGGGCATCCAATTCCTCTTTGGTCACCTGTTCCAGCCAGTTCAGATAATCTTCCGGCAAACGTTCAAAGCGATTGAATCTGGCGTTATCCACCAAGGTACTGAACCTGTGTCTATCGGTCAGTACTTCAGGCGCCAATGATGATTGAAACTGTTGTTTCACCTGAGCCAGCTCTCTATCGGTAATCCCCTCACTCAGTACTTTGCTGATCACATCAGAGGCAAGCTTACGCAGTTCATCTCCGCGTTGCGGTTGATGGCTGTAACTGATCATGCCGTAGGCCTGTTGCCGCTCACGATCCAGGCGTATACCAAACCTTGGGCTGTATACTCCACCGGCAGATTCCCTCAAGGCCTCTCTCAAGCGAGTACCGATAATCCGGCTGAGAAGCTGTGCCTGCTGCTCGGCGTCAACACTGTAAGGGTAAGCAACATTAAACAGCACAGTCGTCAGACCGACAGGCTCCTTGCCGGCTTGAATACGAATGTCATGCTTACCTTCACCAAAGGCCGGGAGCACTTTATCGGTACGAGCTATGCCTTTAGGTAGATGACCAATATAGCGGCTGGCAAGATCGAGCACCTCTTCAGGCTCGGCGTCACCGACAATGACCAACTGATGATCTGCCGCATGACCAAAAATGGCTTGCCAGGCTTGCAACAGCTGCTCGGCGGTGATCTGTGCCAACTCCTGCTCCTGCATTGGCAACATAATGGGTAATGCCTGATAACGAATAGCATCGATGGCGTGATTGAACTGACCGGCGGCGGTTGCGGTGCGGTTCTTTAATCCCCGCTCAATCAAATTTTTGCGTGATTGCCATACGGCATCATCGGTTTGCGGTTTTGTCAGCCGCAGGTTCAAATTTTGCAACCAGGCTTCCAGGCTATGCCTGTCCGTGTTGCCAAACAGCATATGTTCGGTCGCAGAGACAGTGGCCATCTGGCGTATCTGTTTTCCGGCATTGGCGACCGCCAGTTCAGAGGCACTGTGCCCGCCATAACCAAACAGCCCCAGGTTCTGCGCCGACAATTGCGCGGCTCGCTGTTGCGCTTGTGGCAGATGCGTGCTGCCACCCAGACCTTGCCAACGGATCATCAGTTGATTCTCTGTTTCCTGGCTTGGCAGAAACCAAACGCTGGCGCCATTGGCGAAACGCCAGATATGGGTGTTATTGATCTCCTGATGGGATACCGGCTCTACCTTATCGGGGCGAGCTTCAAACAAAGGCTTGATCTGAGCGCTCTTTGTTGCGACCGAAGGTGGATTAGCCATGGTCTCAAGCCATAGCTGGCGCACATCACCTTCACCGGGTAAGGCATCATGATTCTTGGGATTGAGCTGCACTATTGCCGTTGGTGCCCGCTCATCCAACATGTCAGCGAAATAGCGATTGATTTCATCCAAAGTAATCTTGCCCAGCAGCTGCTCGGCCCGTTGGAATTTTCCGCTTGGATCAAATAGAGGAGATTGACTGCGAATTTGGTTGAATATCGCCATCAGGAGCCGATTGTTGGTGGCATTGGCCTGCCCTTCGGCAATCTGCCTGTAGCGCTGCAGGGTGTTAGCCTTGGCGACCTCAAGATCTGTGGCTTCAAAACCATGGTGCTTATAGCGGCTCAACTGGGTAAACAGCTCTGAGAATCCTTGCGCATACTGTTTGTCTTTAAGAATGGCAATAATGCGGTTGTTATTGTATCCAGGGATCAACGGCTGGCTGGCGGCCACCATACGGGTAATATATTCACCATCGGTCTGATAGGTTTCATTCAAACGCTTGCTCAACATGGCCATCGCCAACTCATTGATCAGCTCACCGCGCAGGCTCGCCGTATCCATCACCTCGGCCTGAACCCCACGCAAGCTGATGGATACCACTTCAGTCGTGATTTCATCATCTTCAATACTGGCAAGTTGCAGTGTGTTATTCAGAGGCAGGGTGATCTCGGCCCGCTGCGGTAATTCAGCCGCTGGCTTGGCCGCAAAAAACTGATTGAGCAGGGGTAAAATAGTGGCTTTATCTGTATTACCGACGATCACTAGGGTCATATTATTGGGGTGGTACCAGGTTTCCCAAAAGTCCTTTATCCGCCCCGCATCGACATGGCGAACCAACTCCATATCACCTATGGGATTACGCTCGGCATAACGGCTGCCTTGGAGCAGAATGGCTCGGTTTTCTGTCCCCATTCTGGCCATCATATTACGTCCGCCGCGCCACTCTTCCTCAACGACAGGACGCTCTTTTTCCAATTCTGCGGCATCAAATTCCAGCTCAAACGCCTGTTGGGACAACATGTTGAAGCCTTCTGTCAACATAGGCAGCGAATTATTGGGTAGATGCAAGAAATAGGAGGTCGTGTGGTACTCGGTCATGGCATTCACATCGCGGCCAAACGCCATACCCAGCGCTTCTTGGTGTTCAATAATGGCGTTGCCCGGAAAGGCCTTGGTGCCATTGAATGCCATGTGTTCAACCAAATGGGCAATCCCCTGTTGATCATCGGCCTCATCTAGGGAGCCGGAATGCACAATCAATTGCAGAGAGACACGCTCACCGGAATGTTCATTGTGAGCAAACACATAGCGCATACCATTGGCCAGCTGCCCTTGTTCAATGCCACTGCGAAGAGACAAGGTGTTCATCACCTCGGGGGAAGCCGACTGCGGTACAACAGGCTGGCTACAACCTGTCATCAAAAGCGTACCAACGATGACAGCCAGGTAGAGTTTTTTCATAATTATTCCAAGGTTATAGCAACGGGCCAACGGCATTGGCCCGTTTTAAATCAAATGAAGAAGATCAATTGCGGATAGTCAGGCTCAGCCAAACCTCACGGCCCTTGTTGAAGTAGTTGAAGCTCATGTCGCGACCATTGATGTTGCTGCCATGGGTGCTGATCTGAGCATGGGAGTCCAGTAAGTTGGTAACACTGAGCTCAATACTGGCGTGATGTTTCACCAAGGCTTCCGGGCTCCAGCGCAGACTGGTATCCCAGGTGATTAGGCTATCCATTTTGGCCGAGTTGATGGCTTTGGCTAGGGTTGTTTGGCCGTCTATCTCAACCCTTTGATACCCGACCAACTGGCTGAGATTACGGCCATCTTCATAATTGAGCAGATTACTCCAGGTCAGCCCCAGGCTGTCCCATTCAATATCAGCCCCCAATCTGGCTTCCCATGGAGAGCTCAAGCCGGAAGTATCCATTTCTGAACTTTTGATCAATTGGCCGTTATAAATGACCCACTCCTCCTCATAGGCGTTGGACAGATCATTGACCGCATCATATTTAGGGCTAAAGTTACCGCTGGCTTTGCGGTCCTCATAGGACAGATTTAAATAAGTCGACAACTTCCCGCCAACAAAATTAAATCGTTCCAGGTTGTGGATATCCAGACTCAGGATATGACTGTCACTTTTAATCTCATTGGCAATGCGATCCTTGACCATAACCATAGATAAGCCCTTGCGTTGCTGCCGCATGAGGTATCCGCTATTGATCCCCCAATTCCCCAGCTCCAAGTCCCAATTCACGCTGTATTCATTGGCGTAAGGTACTTCTGCAGTATTGAGATCAAGAACCTGACTAGGGTTAGACGAAAGGCATTGATAATCAGCCAACTGGTTACTTGAGTAGTCACCGGTTGCTGAGGTGCATTTTTTATACTGTGTATGCAGGATTCTAGCTTCATTGCGCAGCGCCCAACTCAACTGCTCGCTGGCATAATAACGACTGGTACCCAGTGTCACTCTATTGGTAAATTCAGTGTCAAAATCCCAACTGGCACTCAGCCGAGGAGAAAATACTGTATCGTCAAACGCCTCCAGATGCTCCAAACGTCCGCCCAGATTGAGCGTCAATTTATCCCATGCCACTGTATCCGAAGCAAACAGGGCGATACGGCGGCTATCGACCTCAACCCTACCGGCCTCATACAGGTTCCAATTAACTATACTCTTGTTATCTGAGCTTTTTTCTGAGTATTGAAAGGCACTAAAGTCCTTATTTCTCTGCTGCATCGCCTGCTGGCTGACAAACTCAGCCCCCAGCATAAGGTCATGGCGGGTTTGTCCGAGATACAAGGGAGCCAGCTCAAGCGTTGACTTGAGCTGCCAAGTGTCTTGAGTCTGGCTGAGGTTGCCGAGCCCTCCGATGTTTTCCCGTTTAAAGTTCTCACCGGAAATGATATTGATCCTGAGATAATCGACCTCAGATGTGCGGCTATCTTCGAGTTGGTCAAATGCCAAAGAGGTATTCCAGGTCCCCCAATCGAAGACACCTTCGAGTTTGAATGTTGCTCCCAAGCCTTGATGTTCACTGGTGGAGTCGCTTTCGGCCTGAGCGGCGTCATTATTCAAAGCATCATTACGAAATGCCTTGCTACTGAAACTGGAATAACGCAGATCTGACTGCAGCTGCCAACGGCCCCATTCCAGGAAATGGGTCAGAAACAGGTTGTCGATGCTCTGACCGTAATCTTTGACTTCACCGCCATTATTAAGTGGAATTTCCGAGTCTTTGCGACTCAGATTAACGGCAAGTTTCTGATGTTCACTGATGGCGCCACTGAGGTGCAAACTATGAAATCGTTTTTGATAATTAGGTTGATAGCGACCATCACCATAGGCCCCATCATCAAATCCTTTATCCTTGGCCGAGGTCTCTGGCTTGGCATTCCAGTCGCTGTCGGTCATGCGATAGTTATATTCCAGTTGGAATTCGTTCGTCGGTTTACGCAATTCGACATTGACGATCCCGCCAGTAAAACCGCCGTATTCAGGGCTAATGTTGCGCTCCAGAACCTCGACACTCTCCATCAATGCGGTATCGACAAAGTATCCGGAAGTATGGCCTGAGCCCAATGCTCCCGAATTTTCATGTGTGCCTGCGGTAGTAATATTATTGGTCGATACCCCACCAATCATATATTGAGTCTCATGAGGCCGGGCTCCCGCAATGGAGATAGCTTCCGGCGCAAGATCCCCCCCTCGCATACCGGAAATTCCGTTATCCACACCGATACCGGATTGACGCTGTAATAAACTGGAAAGGTCTGTATTGCCAACAGGAGTATTGGCGATCTGTTGCCGTTCAATATTAATCCCGGCCTGCACCTTTTCGGTTTCGGCTTGAGTTTCTGGCAAAGTCGCTATCTCAGCTGCCAGCGCCTGACCGCCATAGAGGCTCAACAATATGCACATAGACAGCTTAGCGGGGGCATGTTTCCGGTTCATTAGAATCCTTATCGAGGGAGTGGACAGACAGTGGCCATATTGTGCAACATCTTACAAATAAAAATCCAGACACAAATGAGATCCATTATCATTCCGTGACATGTGCAGTAATTTTTACTTTTGGAAATACCAAGTTAATAAACTCGGCAAAACAACCAACCGCCATCAAACCGATTAGAAATTAAAGATTAAAGCTAAAAAACAAATTAACTGTCTGTGTAATGCCGTCAGGGGAACGGCCGGGAGGATTGCTTGAAAGTTGTCAAAAACCGGGCGGCGCAGGTTGGATAGAGTCGCAACCGCCCCATGGCTCGCTGTGTATGTTGTCTGTTCGAAGGAGGATAGCCCGAGTCTGTCATCAGACACTTGACCCGCCGCCAAAGCCGCCGGATACCTCACAGCCGTTGACTGCCGATGAGCGCTAACGAATGCAAAAGGGCTCGATTGTCTTCTCGGGAGGAATCAGACAACCCTAGAGCAAGACGAGTCGAGCATCGTAAAGCGCATGCCACATGGCTGTGGTTTAACAAAGATAAAGAGGCGTTGCCGACCCAGGCACAGCCTCCTTTAACTGTCTCAGCTGCCTTTGAGTGAACGCAGGAACAAACCTATGCCACCTGTCAGCAATACTAGGATCACCAAGAGATCAAAACTACTCATGCTGCGCAGGCTGAAGTGAATGGTAGAAATAACCCCGAAAATCATCGCTGTGATTGAGCCAATCGCCAATAACCAGCCAAGAATATTCTTGCCGTTATAGAAAATCATCCCAACCCCTAGAATAAAGGGCACCAGGATCATACCGCCGGTGATCCCCCACTGGCTGCCAAATGCGGGAACACCATACAAGCGGGTGCCAAGACCAAAACTGCTGGATACCCTAATGGCATTGAGCAGCATGTAACCACCACCACACATCATGATAAGGCCAATAAAAAACTGACCAATGCCGCCGGAACTCCCTCCCGCTCCATTCATGTATAACGTCCTATATTCAATTGATTTATGAGGTAAAAATTTTAGCTGTTTTAGGCCCGGGCGGCAAACCGGGCCATAGCGTTACGAGTCGCGGCCGTTGAGGCGTTCAATGATCTGTGCCTTGGCTTCTTCCTGCGCCTGCCGCGCTTCCTCCTCCTGTTTCTGCCGCATCAAATCATTGAAAGTAATACGGGCAGCCTGGGCTTGCTCCGAGGCTTGCAGCTTACGCTCCTTTGCCGCCATGGCTTCATCAGTGAGGCGCTGCAGCTCGGCAAGAGTCTCATCGGGCGCATCCCCCAACTCCAGATGCGATTCACTGCGGCTCAAGGCTTCTCGGCGCAGCTGTTTTTTCAGCTCCCAGATGGCATCCAGGGCTTCACGCTCGGCGTCGGCGGCCTCGATGGCGCTGTCTCGCAGCTGCTCAAACTTGGCCAGCGCCTGGCCCTCACGGCTCCAGGGGTCGACCTCAGGCAGATCCGAAATATTTATCACGGGATCCTCGTAACCATCCTGATGACTCAAGTCCAACATGGCCGCCTTGACCCCGGACATCATCAACATCACGGCGATCACCAAGAGCGGTAGACCACCGACGATAGCCGCCGTCTGCAAGGTGGCGAGCCCCCCCATAAACATCAGTACCGAAGGCATAAAAGACAGGGTAAAGGCCCAGAATAGGCGGTTCCAGCGCAGTGGTTCCTCGGTGACATTGTTTTGCACCACGGATGCCAGAATATAAGAGATGGAATCAAAGGTGGTGGCGGTAAAGATGATACACAAGATCGTAAAGACGGCGATGACCAGGTAACTGAACGGCAGCTGCTCCAATATCGCAAAAATCGCTCTGGTCGCCCCTTGATCATTGAGGATCGCCACCACATCCAGCTCACCGGATAATTGCAACGACAAGCCGAAGTTACCCAAGATCATAAAGTACATGGCACAGCCCAGGGAGCCGAAGAAAATTGAACCGGCCACCATCTGTTTGATGGTGCGGCCGCGGGAGATCCGCGCCACAAACAATCCCATGCTGGGGGCAAACACCAACCACCAGGCCCAATAGAAGATGGTCCAGTCCTGAGGGAAGTGGGTATTTTCAAAGGTGCCCAAACCACCGAAAGGCTCGGCCCAGGTGGCCATCATAAAGAAGTTGCTCAGCATCCGCCCCAGGGAGTCCAGGCCGGTTTCCAACATAAAAATGGTAGGGCCGGCAAACAGAATAAATGCCAGCAGCGCCAGTGCGCCCCAGAAGTTGATATTACTCAGCACCTTAATACCTTCATCCATTCCCTTGTAGGAGGAATAGGCAAACAGTGCAGTACACAGAAGCAAAACCCCTATCTGGCTACCCGTGGTCGATGGCAGATCAAACAGGTAACTCAGGCCTTCGTTGATCAGCGGCGCCGCCAACCCAAGCGTTGTCGCCGCCCCACCCAGCAAGCCGAAAATAAACAATATATCGATAAACTTACCGAGCTTGCCATGACTGCGGCCTTCACCTATCACGGGCATCAAGGCTGCCGACACCTTGAGCACGGGTTGCCTGCGAACATAAAAGAAGTAAGCGATGGGGATGGCCGGGATCAAATAGATGCTCCAGGCGATAGGTCCCCAGTGGAAGAGGCCGTAAGTCGCGGCCCAGCGCACCGCTTCTTCACTGCCGGCTTGAAGTTGGAACGGCGGGTGTTGATAGTAATAGGCCCACTCAATCGTGCCCCAATAGAGAATACTGGCGCCTATACCGCCGCAAAACAGCATTGCCGCCCAGGAAGCGGTGGCAAACTCCGGCTTTTCATCGGCATCGCCGAGCTTGATCTGGCCGATATCCGAGAAGATGATATAAATCATAAAGAAGAAGGCGGCTAGCCCAAGCGACAGGTAAGCAAAACCCAACTTATCCGTCATAAACGCCTTGGCAACGGCTATCCATTCGGCCCCTTCAACCGGAAACAGCGCCAGTGGGACCACCACCGCCAGCAGCAAGCCCAGGGCACCAAAGAAAGTGGCTTTATCTATGAGTTCGAAGTGTTTTTTCATATTTTTGGCTCTTCTGTTCGTTCCCACTCGGGTATAAGGCCACGAGTTGAACGCCGTATTAAATAAAATAGGCGCGGACAGACACCCGGTCGATAATATTGATCCGGAAAATGTACAAAAAGTGACGCAAATCAAAGCGATGTTACGTTGTGAGATGTTTGTATCTTATTCGTGTGAGTTACGAGGTATTTAGGTAACCAAGCGTAAAGCGTTTTAGACCATAAGGATTTATGAGCTTGATTGCAAGTTTGCCCGGTCAGGGAGGGACCATTCACAAAAGCAAGGAGAGTGATAAGGCCAAGAGAATCAAAAGAACAAAGGAGCCCACAGTCACAGGGGCCCCATACAGACAAAATACCAACAAACGGCAGAATCCGGCAGTCTGTCGCTTCGTTACTGCTTCAGCTTCACCCAGGCGGCCTGGGTATCACGGCTGCTTCTGGGGTCCTTGGGCACCAGCCAAAGCAGCATCATATTCAGCAGTGACGTCGAGAGCGTGGCTCCCCAAAGCAGCATCAGTGAGATGCTGATAAGGATATAACTGACGTAGGAGTCTATTGAGGACAGGGCCAGACCGAAAACCACACCGCTCCCGGGTAATAACAGTAGAGTAATAAACAACATCAAACATACCGTCTTGGCGACTGACCACCCCAGATTACGAGCCCTGCGACTGATAATCCTGTAGCCGAAATAGAGGCTGGGCAGTAACCAAAACATGATGAGCGTTCCTGTCCCCTGCCCTTCAAGCCGCAGCAGAGAGCGCAACGCAAAAGAAGGGGAACCGGAAGTTTGCACCATAAAGATTAGCCATCCGAGAAACAATCCGTTGCAAAGCCCCAGTATCATGCTGCTGCGAAAGAAAGCCAACGCCGGCGTCTGACGATCGGGGGCACACCCCTTACGATGAGCCAGCAAAGGGTGTTCAGGTTCAACTTTTACCAAGGGAGGCCGAAACAGGTAGATCAGTAACTGCACCACCAGCCAAACAACAGCGCAGCCCAAGGCAAACATCAAGCCAAGCCAAGGTATCATCTTGTCAAACTGAAGCATGCTCAGTAGCGTTGGGTAGGAGAAGCCGAACAGGATGTTCACCAATGCCAGAGGCACACCGCCCAAATACCCGAACGCCCGTCGACCAATAGCAATATGCGCTGCCAGCAACCCCGCACCTATGCTGAGTTGTAGCCCAGTTGCCAAGATAGCCAACAGTGAAATAAAGAAGTCGACCTCTTGGATTGCCAGCAGCAGTGAAGGTGAGAACATGTACACCAGTTGCCACTGATAATGGATAGCCAGTATGGGCAGCAGCGCAATAAAATAGCGACTCCGGTCGCGGGCTTTTTCTGCCCCGCCAAACTCTGGCTGAATAAAGAGATCGCTAATCACCCTCGCCATGCTGTTGGCCGATTGTCTCAATCCCATTGCTCATCCTCCTCGGTATCAGAGTGCAAGCTCAAAAATGCTTGCCATTCAGGGCTGTTGCCATGGCGCAGACCCAATTGATACAAGGCATCGCCTTCACCACCAAAGAAGTTTTCATGATCAACATCCAGTGCATTGCCGTATTCGGTAATAAGAGGCAGGTACTGCACATCCTGTAATCCCAACTGCAAGGCACAACTGGCCAGCGGCGTCCCCCAGTTGGCGCCATCACATTGATCACTGCCGTCAAAACTGCGGCAAAACTGCTGCAGAATTTGCGCCATCAGCGGCAAGGCTTCGGCGTGACAGGCTGAACGTTGGAAAAAACTGGCCTCATCCCATTGCTGTTTGCCATCGGTAAACCTAAAGGCCAAGGTCTTGCCGTGCAACAGCTTGCTGCAATCCTGAGTCAGTGACTGCAGTTGGCGCAGCGCGTCGAGTTGGCCTTCGGTACTTTCGAGATCGGCAACCTTTATCAGCGTATGTCCAAAACATTGCAGCGCCTGGCGCTGCGCCTCACTCAGCCTCCAGTTGTGCTGCCAGTGACAGGACTCCAGGGGTAACGAGATAGGGCTGCCTTGCCACTGTGCAGGCTCAGGGAAAGGGCAGCGCAGCAGTTCTTCGCGATCCGAGAAGATCAACTCTGTACCTACATGCAGCAGTTGCCCCTTTGCCAAGAGGGTCAAAGGCGGCGTTTGCGGATCCAATGCCAACCTGACCACCAAACCATCAGACCAACTCAGCCACAGCCCATCGGCCTGCCAGATAGAAGTATCCAACTGTTCGAGATGGAAAAGCGCATCCTCTTCGTCTTCACAAAGCCGCACAACTCCGGCCTCCGAGCGCTCACCATTGTCGAGATTGAGCCATTCAACCCCAATGACAACACCCGCATCTGTCTCTCGAATCACTGGGATGGCCGCCAGGGCTCGTTGCGGACAAACCGCAATCGCCCCAGGTTCAGGGTCCCATTCAAGCACTGAATCGTCCAGGGGAAATACCTTGAACTTCACTCCTTCGCCCTGGATATCAATGCGAACCATGTAGTGCAGTTCTTCGTCTTCATCTATGACATGCATAAGCAAGCTGTTGTCCGGCCCGGCATAAAGACGTTGATTGAGATTGGTGTTATTCAAACAAAAGTAAGGCCCATCCTCATCCAGATAGTCATAACCACCGCCAAAACAATCTTCATCATACAGCTGGGCTGAAATCTCGCTGACAGCGCCAACTTCAGGAATAAGAGGCAGGCGTTGCAAGGTTAAGTCCGTATCCTTGCCCATCTCATAAAACAGCACCAGCAAGGCATCACCACCACTGTTGACAACACCCTGGACACTACCAAATTTACTTTGATAATCATGCAGTAAACGGCATTGCTGCTGCGCGGGATCGTACAGATAGAAAGCACCAAATTGGTTGCCAAAAACACAGGCGCCATCCCGGGTTTGCCCTTTCAGGGTCACCAGTCCCTTGGATGAACTCAACTCGGCAGCCCAAAGCAGTTCGGTGCCACCTTCATCGAACGGACGCATCTGCAATAGATGGAGAACCGGGCCACCTATATCAGACTTTACTTTCAGCAACCTGGGGCCCAATTCGCCCCCCTGGGCGTATCTCTCTGGATACGGGGCAAAATCCAAAATCTCAATCACAAAACAACCCTTTGTTATTTATGATAATTACCCCTGAATTAAGCATCATTTCATTGATAATCATCTTCATCCTGATGGCTCATTTCATATGGCAGGAGGCGGTTAAAGGCCTCGCCGTCAGGGGTATCGGCATACTTGCCGAGCAAGGTATCCAGATTGCCATCCTGTTGGAAAAACAGCTCATGATCGACATCGATACAGTTGAGGTATTGGGCCACCAGCGGCAGATATTGGCTGCCGGCCAATCCCAATTGCAATGCACAGTCGGCCAGTGCCGGCTTGCTGATATGTGGATCGCTGTAACAGTAATGGAGTCGCTCATTGGCAATGAATAGCCCCAGCAGACGTGCCATATAGTTCCGGCCTTCCAATTGGAGGGCCACAGCCTCAAAGAAGCGCGCCTCATCCCAGCTTTCGTCGGCATCATAAAAACCGAGGCGCAAGTCTTTACCCGACTTGAGCGATTCAAAATCTGTCAATGCCCGCAGCACTAGCTTGTCCAAGGCCTCAAGCCTCGCACTCGCTGACTGCAGATCCCTGACTTCGATTCGCGAAAAACCGAGCAAAGGGGGAACTGTATCCTGCACCTGCGCCTGGGCATGGAAGCTGCTCCATTCTGTCTGCTGTAATTGCACAGCAAAGCTCGCGTCCATGGCGGCGGGCGCTTGGTTCATCTGGCTGGCCAGATCCAAAGTGGGGTTGGGATTGACGTTGGAATTGACGCGCCACAGATAATGCCAGTCGGTCAGCAAGGCTCCCTTGCCGAGGAGTTTCATGCCCTCCTCGTCGTATAAGTCATCTTCGCCATCCGGGAGATACAGGGGTGAGCGCCACTGCCCGTCCAGAGAAACCTTGCGAGTCGCGCCTCCATGCCAGCCAAGCCAAAGCGCCGCTTCGTCATCGCAGTAGGCAATATCATCCAGCTGTAGCCAGAAACGCCCCTGGGCCTCTTGCCAGTCGAGATTGTCGACATCGGCCGGGGCCAACAGCATGTCGGCGTCATCAGCCAGTTGCTCGCGGGTATATTGACGCACGCAAAAACGGCCTATCTCGCGACCTAGGCGCAAGTCAATGCGCTGCAACTGATACGCCAGCGCCTCGGTTTCAGCATCGGCTACCCGGCTCAACTCCATGGTCGGCAGGGTAAGCTCACCGCGCTCACTGTCCAGCGCCAGGGCACACTCCCAGAGCGCTTCATTCCCCGGCGGATTGGGCAATGGCATGGCCGCCACCTGCAAGAGCTCGGAATAACGGCCCTGCCATTGAACTTGGTTAATGCTACTACCTACGGGGTCACTGCCCACGACAGCCATAGGGTCCAACCGCAGCAAAAACTGCCAGGCCTGGGACCGACGACGCCGACTGCGGTGACAATGCAGGATCAAGCTGTTATCCGGCCCGGCATAGAGGCGATCGGTAAAACTCAGCCCCATGCTGTCCGGCAGTCCGGTCGCATCGACCTCGGCCCAAGGGCTGCCCTGATTATCCACCTCATCATTCAGCTGCATGGCAGCCGAGGGCGAGAGTTCCCTGTCCTCCAGCCAGTGCCAGAGCATTAAATCGTAACAGCAGCGCCGGTCATTTTCGCCCAGTGATGCCAGGGTTCGGCCATCACTCAATACCGCGACTTTGAGATATTCCATCCCGGTATGAGCCAAAAACTCCTGTTGCCGATGCGCCAGATCCACCAAGTAGAGACAGCCCTGCTGATCCCAGATAACGCAGCTCTGCTCACGCCCCGGCACCCCATGAAAACAGCCACTGACCTGCATAGTGCCCTCGGCCATGGGAAAGTCTGTGCTCCAGATGAGCCGATAACCCGAGCCCGTATCTGCCGCTTCATAGAGATACAGGCAAGGGCAGCCATTGTCCGCATCGATATAGATGAGTTTACCGTCGCCAACCGGCGAACTTGTGAATGACATATTTCTTTATCCTTTGCTCAAAAATACCAGCGACTGCCAGTTATCGTCGTTATCGAATTATTCGTCGTCATAGTCGCCTTTCTCGGCCAGCTTAAACTCCGGGTCGTTATAGGGGCTTGGGACCGCCGCCAGGAAAGCCGCCAACTCTTGCGAGTCCTGATGTTCGGCAAAGATCACTTTCAAGGTGCGATTGATATGAAATGGATGCACGGGTAAGGCGCTGAGAACATTGAAATAGTCCGCGAGTTGCGGCAAAGCCTGCCTGTGCTGGCTGAGCGCCAAGGCAGCCTCGGCCAGCACAGGCTGTCCCTTGGCTCCCAGCAAGCATCTGGCCTGGGGCAGACGGCAGTATGCCGCCAGGATGGCCGCAATCAACTCAGGCCCCTGCTCCAGACGCACGGCATAGTGGAAGAAGTCGTACTCGCTGTGCCGATTCCCCAAACCATCGACAAAGGCAAACCAGAGCCTGCCAGGCTCAGTAACCGCACTATGGGTTATTTTCTGTTTCAAGCGGCCAAGCCAGCCGGTTCTGGTTTCAACTGTGGCTCTGGCTGTTACTGAGGCTAAGGGCGCTCCGCACGCCTCCCCCAGGCTCTGCTCCAATTTGGGGAGCACCGCCAGTAGTTGCTGCAAGAGTTGCAGCCTGCCTTGATCCGATGTCAGATCGTCACAATAGAGAGTCACCCTACCACTGGGGCAAGGCTCGGCCTGCAGTTGGCTGGGAATTTGCAGCGGCTTGGGTTGATAGCTGCAGCAATTGAGCGGGCACTTTTGCTGTTCACCAGCCAGCAGGCTCTGGGGCACAGCAGCTTGGGAGCCGATGTCGACCGAGTAGTGACTGGGCTCATCGAGATCACCGAACGCCAACCAGAGCCGCCCTTGGTTAACCCCCTTGATCATGACCAGATCATCACCATAGTGGCTCAAGGGGCGCCACTGCCCCGCAGAGTCTTGACTGCCCAGTTGGTACAGAGGGGAAAGCCTCTCGCCCTCCGGCGACACCTTTTGCACTACCCCCCCTTTCCAGCCCAGCCAGAAGACTTGCTCCTGCTCGCAAAAATAGCTGCAAGTCAGGCTGTTGAGCAGTTGCTGCCACTCGTCGTTATCCTGGTGGGATATCTCACCGGCGGCAATCCGCTCCAGCGCTTCCTGAACCATTTCGGCATCATATTCATCACAGATATCGGCCATGGCCAGCAAGCGCACCCCGGCATCAACTTGACGGCCAAGATTCATATCTATCAGCTGCAACCTGGCTTCGTAACGCACAGGCTCGCCCTCGGCCTGATGACGGCTCACCCCATCGGCGGCCAGGGTAGTGATAAGGCCGTTGGCACGGTTCTGGAACCAATAATCTCGCGGTGAAACCTGCACTGGAGCCGGTTTCCCCGGCAGAGGCTGTTCGGACCAGGTTTCGTTTGACGGGTCAAAATACACCAGTTGCTGAAAGCGGAAGCGGTAACCCTCATGATCATTGCGACCATAGAAGGCCACGCGTCCATCCCGGGTCAGAATCAGTGACTCAGGCTCGATTTCGGCGCTCACAGGCCAATGCTGTACCGGCTCCATGGCCGCGAGATCGACCTTGAGCAAGCTGTGGCCGCGGCGCGCAGCGATGCCCACCCGCCCGACCACCCACAGGGTCTGGTTATGGCTATCGAGCCAGGCCCCGGGGCTTCCGGAGATTTGTAAATCCAGCACCTGTTCACAACTGCGCGCCTGATAATCGCAGACAAAAAGCAGTCCATTTTGGCCCAAGGCCAGAAAGCGAGTGTCATCCAGCCACTGCAACAAGGCCAGCTCGCCATCCTCGGTTCCCGGCAACTCACATTGCCACAACAGGGTGTCGGCCTCGGCAGAACTCTGGATAACCTGAATAAGTTCAGGGCCGATAAAAAACAGCTTGGCCTGTTGCAGGCGGATATTGGTTCTTACATTGGCATTCATTGAGTTATTCCTGTGATTTGCAATCAGGCGGGGAAATCGGCCAGGACAAATCCTGGACAAAACGGCGATATTGGCGGCGCTTGAGCAGCCCCTGGCCGTGGCGCCGTTGAATAAGCGGCACTGAGTGCTGTTGATGAAAAGCGGCGCCTGGAACATCAGCCAGCATATTGAAATAACGAGCCAACAAAGGCAGATAAGCTATGTCATCACCGGCCAGCGCCAGCACTGTGTCCGACAAGGCCGACTTGTCGGCGCCGCTGCGCAGACTTGCCGCATCCGGATAGGCCAGCAGCTTCTCAACGGCTTCTGCCAACAGCTCGGCGCCGCCCGGCACAGCTATCAGCGCGGCCACAAACTGCGCCTCGGTCCATTCACGGCCATGTCTGTCGCTAAAACGCCACTCCAGGCGCTCACCCTTGGCGCTGTTTGGTAAGTCGGCCAGGCGACTGACCATCTCTTTGGCGCTGGCCAGCAAACACTCCCCCAGCTCCAGATAATCGGCCTCAATGAGATTGAGTCCCGCCTCACCATGGGCCAGGCTCTGCTGCTCACTCATCACCAACTCAGGTTTAGGCCAGAAATAACAGGGGAAACTCTGGCACTCGGCTTCCCCAGGCAGCATGGGCCTGACAGTGCTGGTATCCAGCGCATATATCTTGAACCCCACCAGCAGCAAACGATTGGCCGTGGGAGAGGTCAATTGATAGTCATAGTGATCAAAGGCTACCAGGGCAAAGGGATTGGCTTCGTCGCCGGGGAGTGGGCATTCGTTGGCGCGATAGCGAGGCGACACCGCCTTGAGGCGGAAGTGTTCCTCTGGCGCCAGATAGCCCTTCATCAGCTCGCCACTGCGCCAACTCAGCCAAAAAGCGGCTTCATCCCGGCAAAGGCGGATACCGCTCAGCCCGTCAAACAGGCTTTCGAGTGCATCAGTCAGCTCATCTTCATCACAGGTATCTTCGCCGCTCCTGAGCGACTCAAGCAAAGTGGAAAACTCATCCGGATCCAACAAGCCATCATGGCTGTCGAACCAAAGCACCGGCTGTTGCCAAAGCACATCAAGGGATTCGAGAGCTACCAGTTGCAACTGCAACCCAATGCGTGGACTGTCACCGCTCTCATCCAACAGACACTCAGACACCGGCAATAAGGCCAACTGCCGCTCAGGGCAAAGGTGTATACTCGGGTAACGGACGCCTTTAAGCAGCGGTTTGCCCTCAATCCGGTGAAATTGGCTCTGGCCATCGACCACATTGGTGCACCAGAAGCCATGCTCCCGCTGCGCCAGAGAGCCGCATTTACGCTCATAGAATAAAAAACAACCGTCACGGCGCCGTACCATGGTGCTGCCAAGGCGACGATTATCCAGATATTCAGGCAAGCAGATATCGTTAATCAGCCGCCAGTCGGCCAGCGACCAGCCCAGAAGACAGGGATATTCATCATCCCCTCTTGGCTGCTCGGCCACATACCAGAACTCGCCTCTGTCTTTATCCAGCCAACCATGACCATAGATGCCGACATTTGGCAGATTGACCATCAGCCGAGGCCCGGTTTCGATATCACCGGCATAGATCTGCCCGGAGCAGGTGGCGACCACAAATTCGCTGTCGCTGTAGAAGGCGCTCAGCACCACTTCATCCTCGGCCTGAGGTAACTCATACTGCCAAAGCAATTGCTGACGGCCATCAGCCAGCGGCGTCAACAGCTGCAACTGCGGGGCACCGGCCTGCTTCGGGGAATGTAAAATCCATTTGGCAGCTGTCATCTGAGACTCCTGTTGTTAACAGTAAAGAGATAGCCGCGTCCGCAAATCGAAGTGGCATGATGAAATAGCCCCAAAGCACCCATCAAACATAAAAACAACTTGGCATGGCTAAGGGGGCTTGCTAGGTGCGTATGCAGAGCAAATAAAGGGGAAGAAAGCGTTTGGCCTAGATTAACCAGCAGCCTAATGGGAAACTGAACGACAATAGCAGTTTTCAAAACAATCCTTTTCGATGGCCTTAAGGCCTGGGCCCATCCAGGGCTCGCTTAAATTCAATTCGACCGCGATGATAAGCACAGTCAACACAGTCGAGGCGGCCGCCAGAGCATCCTTAAGATCCCTTGGCGGGAGGATGGATTTTGACGATTCCAGCCATTGGAAACAAGTTAAAACGCCAACAAAGTGATATGAATCAATAAGAGGGAAAAAATTTACACCATAGTCAAAACCGACTAAACGGATAAAAAGCTCAGCTCACAGCGGCGAGAATGTCGGCGTGGCCAGGCGCGAGGAAACCAGAGCAACCGGGATATGCTGCTCCGGTGATGAAATAGGAACGGTTTTTGTGTCAGGCAAATCTGTCGTCGGAAAGAGTTTGCAACGGATCTTTGCCCTGTTCATACCAACCATCACGGGTATTTTGCACGCAATCAAATGCCTGAATATAAGGTTTGATATCTATGATGGGGGTGCCATTGAGCATATCGATCCCCTTAACATGAATGCGGTTGCCCTCTAAACGATCAATTTCCAGTATCGACAGACCTATGGGATTGGGGCGCTTGGGTGAACGGGTCGCAAACACACCGCGCAATTGGTTATCGAGAAACGGTTTAACCTTGAGCGCCCCCTGCTTACATTGGTGCAGGTGAAACAGCACATAAACATGGGAAAAACCATCGAGGTCGGCCAACCCTTCGGCATAGTCGGGATGGATCACCAACACCCCTTGGTTATCGGCGACCTTACTGCCCTGGATCGGCATGTTGGCCAGTTCTGTGTACTGGGTTTCGGCGTGGCCTATGGTGGTAAAGCTGACAACTTGCATAATAACTCCGTTGTAAATACGGAGCTGCAGTCTACCTCAAGGCTCAGGGGGGATCCTCAAGACAACTCACATTCCCGCTTCAGGGTACGCTGAGTAAGGTTTCTTCATCAAAGTACTTATGCCTCAGACGCCGCCCCTCTTCCGAGCTCAAAACACGGTTGAGCACAGCCTGAAAGTCACTCACCAATTGTGCAGGGATACCGGCACTGAATGCAAAACACAAAGGCTTATGACTGACCTCAAGCAAAGGCGCCATCATGTTCGGTTCATAGCCTTGCCGTTTAAGGGTGCTCACCAAGGTTAATCGGTTGCTGGACAATAAATTAGCTCGGCCACTACTGAGCACCCTAATCGCCTGCTCCAGGCTGCTGGTACGCACCAACAAGGCGGGATTGAAGCCATGACTCAACAGCAACTGCTCACCTACATCTTCTCTGACTGCCACCACCACTAGCCGCTTGGCATCATCCAGACGGGTTAATCTCGGCGCCGTCTGTTTGAATGCATACAGATTTAACTCCAGAGTGCCCAGACTGCAGGCCCATTGAAACAGGGGAGCCCTGGCATCGGTCCGGGTCGTGGAAAACAACACCACGTTATCGCGGCTTGCCAACAGGTAGTAGCCTCTGGCCCATGGCAATATCTCTATGGGTTGCGGCTCAACCCCCATCTCCCGCCAAACAAGATGCAAAATGTCGGTTGTGAATCCAGAAACCTGCCCCTGTTCCGCACTGAAATTGTAAGGAGGGTATTCTTCGGTGAGATACCTGAGCTGGCTCAGATCCGCAGCCGCCTGCACACTGCAACAATAGAGCAATAGCGGAAAAAGTAAGCGCATAACTATCCCCCCGGACAACTGTATCTATAGGAAAGACCTCTGCAGGTCTTCAGTCCTATGCCTTGAACGCCAACGGTTGTGCAAGCCACTCTCGACAAAAGAGAAGATCACGAAGGCTTACTCGCGCCCTGCTTAAGTGTTGTCAAAGGCGGCACAATATACAAACCCGGGGTTCATTTAAGCCATCGTCTTTAAATGATTTTTCAAACAAGCTATCAAGAGAAAACTTCTGACACTCTACAAGCCTCGTCAGCAGTTCTCCGCGAGCTTGAATTATTTTTCACGACGCCTCGAGCATGGAACCCACTTAAAGGCTCTCAAAATGTCGGTTTACCCCCTTAAAATCGCGATTTAAGCACTTGTCAAAGCTATGATTTTAAAGGCTTTATTTTTAGTGATATTCCAGAGCGCCGATGCTAGCCTGCAAAGATTGTTGGGAAGGCGCGAACCAACTCCATGTTTGCCTGCCTAGGCAGAGCTCATCGAAAGAGGTAGCCTCTTCCCTGATTAAAGGAAGCCGTATGGACATTATCGATAAAGTTTTTCAACAAGAGGATTTCTCACGCCAGGATTTGAGTGACAGCCGTTTTCGCCGCTGCCGCTTCTATCAGTGTGACTTCAGCCACTGTCAGCTAAGGGATGCCAGTTTCGAGGATTGCAGTTTCATTGAAAGCGGCGCCGTCGAAGGGTGCCACTTCAGCTATGCCGATCTGCGCGATGCCAGTTTCAAGGCCTGCCGTCTGTCTTTGGCCAATTTCAACGGTGCCAACTGCTTTGGCATAGAGTTCAGGGAGTGCGATCTCAAGGGCGCCAACTTTTCCCGGGCCCGCTTTTACAATCAAGTCAGCCATAAGATGTACTTCTGCTCGGCTTATATCTCGGGTTGTAACCTAGCCTATGCCAATTTGAGCGGCCAATGCCTGGAAAAATGCGAGCTGTTTGAAAACAACTGGAGCAATGCCAATCTCAGCGGTGCTTCCTTGATGGGCTCAGATCTCAGCCGCGGCACCTTCTCCCGCGACTGTTGGCAACAGGTCAATCTGCGGGGCTGCGACCTGACCTTTGCCGATCTGGATGGACTCGATCCCAGGCGGGTCAACCTCGAAGGGGTCAAGATCTGTGCCTGGCAACAGGAGCAACTGCTGGAACCCTTGGGAGTCATAGTGCTGCCGGATTAATGCAAAGGTGGGTTCAGACAGCAACCGATAAATATCGCTTGAGTTCCCGCTTGCAACAGGGCAGATTCAGCTATGACAACGCATAACCGCCGGAATACCATTTCCTCTGCTGTAGTAGCCGATGTTATACCTTCGCTTCAAAGGAGGCATTATGAAGACTCAACTGCACGCCGAGCTGGCCCAGGTCAAACGCTCTTTGGTCATCACTCAACTGCTGGGGGCCCCCGGCATGTTGCTCATAGGACTGGCACTCTATGGCCTGATTATCGCCGATGGTGATGCCTTCGTCCCAGCGCTCAATAACCCCATCAACTGTTATGCACTGATCGCCATAGGCTCGGCCATCGCCTTCTGGGAGGCGTTGAAGGTCATCAAGCTCACCAAGAAACAAACGCAGATCCTCAAACAGCTGGATGAACTCAAGGAAACCTGATGCCAATAGGCCGAGAAAACCCCACCAGATAAAAGAGAAGGAAATACCGTGGAACTGGAAATTCAAGTGACTTTTCGCACTGGAGACAGCATAAGAACCCGGCGTTACAAGAGTGAGCAGAGTGCCCTGCGCGGCATTTGGAAATGGCTCAACAAGCATCAGGACAAGGCCGATATTCAGGCCAGCTTCTTTTCTCCCGAGTTCGGCCACCGCGCCTTTGAGCATCCGGAGCAGCTCAGCGAGTTCGAGCCCAAAACCATAGATAACTTTTATCAATCCAGGGCCTGGCTGGCACTCAGATATCAGGTGCTGCAAACTCACGAACACAAATGTGCGAAGTGCAACCGTACTAAAGCCGAACATAATATCGTGCTGCATGTTGACCATATTCTGCCCCGCAGCAAGTATCCGCTCAAAGCGCTGGATATTAATAACATGCAAATACTTTGTGAACAGTGCAATCTAGGAAAGCTGGATAAATAAGCCGCATAACTTGCTGGCAATTTTAGGGTAGGGTATCCTGTAACGCGTTTGTCAGAATTGGCTCAAGGAAGAAACCGCTCGAGGAGGCTATGGTAGTTTAAATACCGGCAATCCTCACTTCCGGAACCTCAATCTCTCGAACAACCCAACTCACTCATCTCGAAATATTGGAGCCCCTAAAGTGCTTTGACACTTCCATGCACTTGTAATTTGACAGCTTCTCTTAGCTACGCCTTGGCAGTGCTCTCACAGCAGCACAGACAACAACAAATTAACATGGAAGTCATACACAGATAAACGGAAGTTAGCTAATGAAGAATATAATAATCGCTATCGTTTTGACCGGCCTGACGGCCTGCAGTACCGCCCCCAACGCCATTGTCTTCGATGGCAGCAGCGCAAAGTCCACCCAACAGGATATTATCAGGTTGATGGCAAGGCTTAACTCCCATGATAAACAAGAATTGGTTATGGCCCTGCGAAGCATTCAACGGGCTCAATTTAATGATCCCCTGGCGGCGATGCATCACTCAGATCAATATGGTCAGATGGACTTCGGTCTAATAGGGCAAAAGATTGATGGTATGGACTTTGAGCAGGTGCTTGAGCTAGCACACGGCCATAGAGACTAATCCAAAGCTGCTGGGGCATTCGATTAAGCCCTTATCCCGTTCCCCTGGCCGGTTAACTCCGGCCACCATATTCCGCCTCCCATTGCCAAAGGTTTGTTTGCCAGTATTTTATTGGCTCACACGCCCTTTATCGGTATTCAAGAAGGATACTAGAGCCGCTAATATCTGTGCTCAGCCCTCTTGAAAATATCGCGCCGGCACGACTCAATATCTCTCAAGCCAGTAAAAATCCACAGAGATCGCCACAAATAATAAAGGCATCGAGCATGCATACACACAAGCTTTATCCCGCTCTCTATACCAGCCAAACAGAAAAACATGTCCTGCTCGCAGGCGGAAACCAAATTCCGGCAAATAAACTCAAAAATAGAATATAAAACACACTAAACCGTCAGTTTAATTTCATCACTTACTAAAACATTTTCGGCCAATATTCTAACTAATAAACGTTTTAAAACCAGCCAACAAGACCTATGTCACACTCATAAAAATAAAAACAATAAATGAATGAGAATATATTTCTCAAAAGTATAGCGACTCAGATCACACCCCACTAAAAACAAAAATAAAAACCATCAAAAACAATAACTTAAAACAAATGATTAACTGGCACACAATATGCCAATAATAAATTGAGCACAGTTAAATATCTATATTAAAGCTCAACTTAATTAGCAATTTATCAATACAAATGACTAAATTCGAATAAAGGAAATCGATGATGACAAAAAATAATAATGCAGACTTATCCAGACGTAATTTTTTAAAAGTTACCAGTATCACAACCGCAACGGCAGGGCTGGCATTATCCGGATTGGCAGTCGCTCAAACAACGCCTAAAACCCAACCGATTGATTGGGATGAAGCGTACGATGTTGTCGTAGTCGGCAGTGGATTTGCCGGTCTTTCTGCGGCAATCGAAGCTAAAAATGCCAATGCCTCTGTGGTTATTTTGGAAAAAATGCCGGTACCGGGTGGAAACTCGACCATCAATGGCGGTGGCATGGCGGTTGTTGGCAGCGATATTCAAAAGGCCAACGGTGTTAAAGATTCAGTCGATGCCCTGCTCGCAGACATGTATAAGGCCGGCCTCAATCTCAACTACCCGGATCAGGCTCGCATGGTGGCAGAGCGCTCCAATGACGCCTTCGAATGGTGCAGAGATTTTCTCGGAGTTAAATGGAAAGATAAACTGGCTCAGTTCGGCGGCCATTCCATCCCCAGAACTCACACCACCTATAACCAATCCGGCTCAGGCATCATTCAACCCATGCTGAAAAAGTGTGATGAGCTGAATATCCCCCTGCACAAAAAGGTCTACGTTAAACGTCTCATCACAGATCCTGAAGGTCGTGTCATCGGCCTGGAAGTGATCAAAAAGTATAAGCCAGGTAAGGAAGACACAGCGGCAACTCACTTTATTAAAGCCAATAAAGGTGTGGTGATGGCATCGGGCGGCTTTGCGGCAGATGCCCTTTATCGTGCCACACAAGATCCCAGACTCACGGATGAATTGCGCACGACCAACCACAGTGGCGCTACCGCTGAATGCCTGAAAGAGATGATCCGCGTCGGTGCTAACCCAGTGCAACTCTCCTGGATCCAGCTCGGCCCCTGGGCGTCTCCGGATGAAAAGGGTTTTGGTCTTGCGCCAATTTTCGCCGCCTATTCGGCGTTTACCCACGGGGTGATGATTAACCCCGAAACCAGCGAACGCTTCGTAGATGAACTGGCAGACAGAAAAGTACGGGCCGATGCCATCATAAAAACCGGCAATATTGCGGTTGCCATTTGTGATGCCGATGGTGCCCAGGCATCGATGCACGTGATGCCCAAACTGCTCGAACGCCAGGTAGTACGCACTTTCGATAGCTTAGAGTCGCTGGCCTCGTATTACAAAATGTCGGCGCCAACCCTGAAAGCCCAAATAGAGCGCTACAACGATTATGTGAAGCAAAAAAGCGACCCTGAGTTTGGCAAACCTTTCTCTATGAACCAAAAGCCAATTGTCAACGCCCCCTTCTACGCCGTACGCCTATGGCCGAAAGTCCACCACACCATGGGTGGCATAGAAATAGATACCCAAGCGCAAGTGCTCAATATCGCCACCAGAGAAGCGATTCCCGGCCTATTCGCCTGCGGGGAAGCCACAGGTGGCACCCATGGTGCCTGTCGACTGGGTACGGTCGCCATTCCAGATTGCATTGTCTTCGGCCGTATCGCGGGACAAAACGCTGCCAAAGCATAGCGGCTAGCAACGGCCAGGTCTGCTGGCCGTTAACCGACATAGATTGAGGATAACCACATGTTAAAACGTGACTATTTAGGAATTGCCATCGGTGCCGCGTTACTTGCATCCACGACTCCTGCACTTGGCTATGACTTCGAAATCAAAGATACCAAGCTTAACTTGGGCGGATTTATCAAACTGACAGGTATTTATGACACCGACGGCACGGTAACCGCCCCCAGCAACGGTGATCTCTACAGCGTGTACTCGACACCACTGGATGGTTCACCCAATGCCGAACTGTCTGACTTTAGAATGACGGCGAGAGAAAGCCGAATCTATCTCAAATCGAGCACAGACACCGACTATGGCAAATTAACCTCCCACTTCGAGGGGGACTTCTTCGCCGATATCGACAACGATGGTCCCACTTGGTCCAACAGCAATGGATTCCGTATTCGCCATGCCTATTTCAAGATGGACAATGGCGCCCATTCGCTGTTGGCGGGGCAAACCTGGACGGCCTTCATGGACTTTGCCGGCACCATGCCTTCACTCGACTTTGCCACAGATCCGGGATCAAGCTTTGTGCGTCAGGCTCAGGTACGTTACCAATACACCATGGGCAAGGGGCATTATGCGGCCATCAGCCTGGAAAACCCGACTCTGGGCTTAACCAAGGCGGGGCCATTTACCCATGTCAACAGCGGCTCCTCCAGCGAAGATATCATGCCGGACATAGTGGCCAAGTATTTCTATGCCAATGAGTATTTAACTGTCTCTCCCCGCGCCGTGGTGCGTAGATTTGAGCTGGATGGCGACGATGCCTTCGGCTATGGCCTGGCACTCAATACCAGCCTCAAGTTTGGTGACGGGCATAAGGCGATACTGGGATTGATGTACGGTGACGGCATCGGCCGTTATGCGGGTCTGGGATTCAATGCCGGTGCCGGTATCGATGCTCAAGGCAACACAGATACGCTCAAGTTCAGCAGTATCAATGGCGGTGTCATATTCTCACTGGGAAACAATCTACGTTGGACTCTTGGGGCCGGTTATTCAGAGCAGGACGATGAGGGGTTCGACAAAGGCATTTTAACCGAACATGCCAATAAGACCGCCTTCTCCTGGCATACCAATCTATTTTGGAATATCACTCCTGATATTGAATATGCCATAGGAGTGAGATCTGGAGAGGTTGAAAACATGGGAGACAGAGAGGGGGATATGACCCGTTTTCAAACCTATCTCAAATACACCTTCTAGTTCAACGGGAAATATCATCGTCAGCATGATGACACCAATAATAACCGGGTGAAAATGATGAACATAAACAATCTAGCAATTTTATTAACTGCTACCTTAATATGCTCTTCCCAATCCTTTGCAATGAATGAAATAAAATCTCACCATAAAGATGCGGGTTTAACCTGTAAGAGCTGCCATCTCAGCAAACCTTTTGCCGCAGTTGAAATGGATCAATGCCTTACCTGTCACGAACAACCCAAGCAAAAAGAGGACTATCACGGAGCGCCGGATGCCCATGATTCCCCTCATTATGGGACGAGTCTGGAGTGTGAAAATTGTCATATCGAACATGGAGAATCGGAAAACTTTTGCAATAGCTGCCATGAATTCGAATTTAATGTGCCTTAAACGTTCGAATAATGCCTTTATATAAGTAAAAACCAATCTTGCCAGCTCACGAAAATGGGCTGGCCTTTCTTAAAAACATCAACTCATCGCCTACATTTTAAACACGAATAATCAGGAAGGCGGTCACTGAAAGCTAACACCTGTAATGCTAAGCTCGTCGATAGCATAATATGTTAAGGTGTTGTTTTAGATGAAAACATCCCAGCTTGACCTAAGAGAACTTCTGGCATTTAAACCCCATGGAGGCACCATGAGTTTTCTGGGGAGAAGAATGTATCTGATGGATATGTCGTCTCATGGATTACTCCGAAATGAAATTATCGAAACCGTTGGCAATGATCTCAGCCGCACCATAATCACCCGCTCGGGATTTATCCGTGGCTGGTTACTGGCCGAACAATTAAAACGCCAACTGCCCGATGTCTGGGCCGAGGCCAAACAGGGGGTATTGGGCCCCATGGTCTGCTCAATGTTCGGATTCGGTGAAGTCTTGAGCAGCCATCGCACCGATGGACGCCATGGCGACCCCTTGGTAGAAACCTATTTCATCGGTTCCTACGAGGCGGAGCAACAGTTAAAAATCAACGGTCAGGCCGATCAGGTTGTTTGTTGGGAACAGGTGGGCTTTGCCAGTGGTTATGTGTCTCATGTCCAACAGAGCACAGTTTATTTCATCGAGTCTGAATGTCAGGGCAAAGGCGACTGTCACTGTCACCTTATCGGGAACTATCTTGAAGAGTGGGGAGATGAGCTCACGCCCTTCCTGCCGTTTTTCAACGGCATAACCGCGGAAAATATTCAGGCCGAAGTCGATGAAATCCTCAAGGATGAAAATCATCGGCCTCGATATCTCAAGCAAGAAAATAATTTTCCCGCCGATACCCCCTTCTTTAGCAACAGCTATCCGACCAACAGTTACCCGATGCAAAAACTCATCAACATGGCACTCAATGTGGCCGATGTGCCGACCTCGATTCTTGTTACTGGAGAAAGCGGCGTCGGCAAAGAGAAGTTGGTCGAGTTTATCCATAAACATTCCAACCGCAGTGATAAACCTTTATTGGCGATAAACTGTGGCGCCTTGGCTGAAAGCTTACTCGACAGTGAACTCTTCGGTCATGTTAAGGGCGCCTTTACCGGGGCCGAATCGCAAAAGATTGGCTTAATTGAAAGCGCCGATAGTGGCACATTATTCCTGGACGAAGTCGCAGAACTTTCCCCCATGATGCAGACCAAACTGCTGCGGGTCATTCAGGAACGGCAGATCCGCCGTGTGGGTGATAATAGTATTAAAAACGTCGATGTGAGGATTATTTCAGCCACCAATAAGGACCTGGAAGAAGCGGTAGAAAAAGGGGAGTTTCGTCAGGATCTTTATTATCGACTCAATGTAATCCAGTTGAAAATTCCGCCACTGAGACAACGAGGGGAAGATATCTTGCCTCTGGCCCGCCATTTCCTGGCGGACTTTAATCAAAAATTTGCCCGGGGAGTCACCAGTTTTAATTACAAAACCGCCGATCTGCTGCTTAATTACGACTGGCCCGGCAATATCAGGCAGCTGGCCAATACCATAGAGCGCGCCGTGGTACTCAGCTCTGGCCCCCAGATAATGCCGGAAGACCTACCGGAAGAGTTTCACCATAACCTGTCCAAACCCACAGTCAACAACGGCATAAAGCCCCTCAACACCATTGAAAAGGACTATATTATTTCGGTGCTGGAGGCGCTGAATAACAATAAGGCGCTGGCCGCCAAGAAACTGGGGATGAGCCTGGCCACCCTCTATCGAAAGCTCAAGGAATACAATAAGCAAGATCTTGAAGATTAAGCCCAGCTTGCACGATTTAAGCTGCGCTGCCTAATGCTGACTTTTCGCTTAGATAAGATCAGCCCAGTCCCTTGAGCAAATTCATATTCTTGGCCAATGCCTGCATTCGCGGCGCCACGATTTCAAGGGTAAACAGCGCCGCCTTCTGACGGGCCTGATGGCGCTGGCTCTGCTTCAGCATGGCCTCAATATTGCGGCTGCGCGCCACGGCAATATCAGACTCGGAGCACTGGCTGGCAACACGGGCCCAGACATAGGCCTCGGCCAAATCGCCCCTGGCTGCAAACAGCATGGACAAACGATACTGGGCAGCGGGCTCACCTTGTCTTGCCGCCATCAGATAACTGTCGATGGCAGCCTCGGTATCGGCGGCTATGCCTATGCCATGCTCCAAGCAGTAGCCCAGATTCAAGGCCGCCAGCTTATCCCCATGTTCAAGCCCCTGCCGAAAGCAGGCGACGGCCTCGGCAAAGCGCTGCTGCTCGGGAAGATCAATCGGCCAATCTTCGCCATTGGCGGGTTCTCGCAGCAACATCAGCCCGCGGGCGGTAATGGCGTTGGCAATGCCGCCCTGCTCCGCCGCGGTAAACAACTCAAGCGCCGAGCGGTATTCGGGTTTGCCTCCCAATCCCATCAGCTGCATCATCCCCAGATAATAGGCCGCCGCCGGGTCCTGCTGTTTCTGCCAGGTCCTAAGACACCAACGCTTGGCACTGCCCAACGTCGCTCCCACAGGCGTTACCCCGATACGGCTGAGGTTATGTTGAAACCAGGCCTCAAGCGGCGTCAACCCTTGCCAAGCCTCAAGCAAACGCCGATAGTGCCGTGGTTCGCCTTCTGCATAAATTGCCGCACTGGGCGCATCCCAGTAGGTAAACAAGCGCTCGCTGCCCTGCTTATCCAACCAACCCTGCATCAGGGTCGGCTTACGCCGCGTCTCAACCAGCCACATAACCCCTAGGGTCAGCGCCAGCAGCACCACAATACACAAAATCGGGCCAAGCTCTTGATCCATGTTTTGTATCCCTACAAATAGTTTTATCCCGACAACTCAAACGCCGGCCAAATAACCGTGCCTTTGCGGGGAAGCGAAAGGCCGCATTATTGATTGAAGCCGATAAAAAAACCAAGCACGCTCAATCACCAGTGCCGCACTCAACTTCAATTACAGACACTTTGGCACTCAGGCCAAATAAGATACACTGGGCCATTATCAAGTTGCTCATTATTGAGCAGTGAATGGATGCAGTTGATAAATGATTCTAAAAAGTAAATCACTCCAAGTTACGCAATCTCCCCAAGCCTATGCCGGGCAAAAGCAGGAACAGGACGTCGCCTTCTTTTTGCGTCGTGCCTTCAAAGACCATCCCCAGGTCATGGTCATCAACGACTTTAAGTTCAACTTTAACGGCGAAACCGCCCAGATAGATCACCTAATCATCTATACCTATGGCTTCGTGTTAATTGAATCCAAGAGTATTAAGGGCCGCGTCAACGTCAACCAACAGGGCGAATGGACCCGTAGCCACCAAAACCAGTGGTTTGGCATAGCCTCGCCACTGAAGCAGGTGGAATTGCAACAGGCGCTGTTGCTGCAACTCCTGACCCATCACAAACGAGAAATTCTCGGGAAATTACTGGGTATCAAACAGCAGGGCTTTAAGCTACGCGTCTGGGATCATCTCTGCGCCGTCTCGAGCGACGCCATTATCAACCGTGACACTATGCCCAGCGAGATCTCACAAAAGCTGGTCAAAACGGAGTTTTTGGTCGACAAACTCAATGAGGTGATGAACCTCAAAAGCAGTTTTATGCGCTTGGTAAACTTCAGCGATACCCGGCCAGATTTCAGCCAAGATGAACTCAAATCAATTTGCGACTTCTTGATAGCACAGGATATCAGTAGCCCCTCTCAGCAGGAAACCGGCACTCCCCTAGCCAGCGATGAAACATCAACCAGTACAGTTACGACGCAAGTCCAAGCAGAAGTAGAAGAAAGGCATACACAGATACAGGAAAGCCGCGCTGCAGACTACCAAACCCAGCCCCATGTGGCAGCATTAACAGCAAGGTTAAATTGCAAACATTGTGGTGAATCGAGCAACTACATCCCTATGTACGGCAAGTTTGGCTACTACATCAAATGTCACCAGTGCAGCAAGAATACTCCGATGAAACAAAGCTGCCCTCAGTGCCAAAGTAAAAACACCCGGGTACAAAAGCGGGCCGAGACTTACACTCTCAATTGCCAAGAGTGCCAGTTCACTGAAAAGCTGATTTAGCGAGTCCAATGAAAAAGTGTAGTTAAATACACTTTTTCATCCATTCAAGCCGAAAACGCCTTAAAAGTGTAGTTTGTTACACTTTCAAGGCGCTGATATCACCTTGTTAGCTACTGTGGGAACAGACCGGCGATAATCGCCGCTGGCAGGATTGCCACCACAGCCAGCACGGCGACGGCGCTGCCGAGGCAGCCGGAAAGCTGGCTCTGTCTGGCCTTAAGCTCAGTCTCTTGTATCGGCCCAAAGGCCTGCTCAGCCGCCTGAATTCTTTGCTGAAACTGCCGCTCGGCAACAAGGGCCATCTCTTTGGTATCACAGGGCTGCTTTTCAGTGACCAAGGCCAACACCCCCTTGAAAGCATGGCCGGTAAAGCGATAGTTGCCTTCAGAGAAGGTCTTCTTTTCAAACTCAAGCCCGAGCACGGCATTACAGCCACACTGCTTAGCCAGCTGCTCTATATATTGGCGCCCCTTGGCCGGATCTTTGAAAAAACGGGTCGAAATAGGCAAACGCAACACGGCATCACCATGCTTGGGATTGCTACCCTTGGAGGTGAAGAAATTCAGCAGTCGCTCTCTTATATAGACCTCAGGAATACGGATCTGCTTGGCAGACAATCCCTTGGGGGTTGGCGTAGGGTCAAACTCGACCAGCACATTCTTGACCAGCTTAGCCTCATCACTCCTGTTCACCAGGGCCGAAACATGCAGAAAATAGCTTTCGCCATCATCCCCATTGATAAAGCCAAATTTTTTAGATGAGACATACGAAACGACTTTTCCTTTCACTACACAATCCCGATAACTTTCTCTACGACTTCCAAAGCCCTATACAGCAACAGCCACAAAAAACCGCTGCAGCAACAGAACAGATTCAAGCCACCGATACTAACATCTCAACCCGGCAGCAACTGCTGCAACATCCTCAAAAACCGGTTAAAACCGTTCACTTTTCCCTAAAAATCATTGCCGTTCCCCGCCAGCCACTTTTTGCCAGTGGACAGGCCAGCAAAGCGATTCACTGAAGCCGCTAACTCAAGCGGCCAACTTAAACAGGCAACTCAAGCGGGCAACTAAAGCAGGCAACTCAAACAAGTCATTTAAGCCAAACCGCACAACAAAACCCCCCATGCGGTAAAGCTTGTTTTTCACCGCAGCAATATTGTAGGATTGGCTAGGCTTTTAACAAAAAACCAACGAAAATCAACACTTAAGCGTCAGCTAAAGTACGAACAACAATCAGGGATGGCAGCCTCTCTCTCACCCGAGTAGGCAAAAGGCAAGGACAAGCTTTCAATACCTCACCTCATATACCTCCCTGACAAAAACCACTTTAACGGTTGTACAACTTGTGACCCAGACTAAGGTTTCACCGGCAACAAATTGATAGCTTTAGTGTTGTTTTTATTGAAATTTAACTCGGTTTAGTACGCTCTGGGATAGCTAGAATTCACTGCGGTAGCCATCCCCATCCAATTGCAACCATGCGCCAAGCTGCGCTTGGCCAAACCTTTTGGGATTTGTTGCTTTACAAGCGACCCAGAATCTAAACCTTCCAGGCTTCACCCGACGAAGCCGAGCACTTTGGCCATAGTGTTTAGTGAAATAGTTATGGGTGTCCTCACTTTTTTCCCTCGGTTTGACCGGGGTTTTGTATTTGCCAGCGTTGCAGTTACACCTGACATCAAAGACTTATAGGATCGGGGTACGAAAAAATTGTGAATGTCCTCACTCTCTGCAATTGGATGGAATTTTTTGAACAATGAATGCGGCTTTACTGACCGAAGCGCAAGGGAAGATAATTCCCTAGGCAAGGGTTGCCCTGCTCGACGGCAATACTGTAGGATAAAGTAAAGTTTTGACAAACAATGCGTAAGCGTTCTCTATAACACGCAGATGAATGTCAGGGATAGCCATCTTCCTAAAAGAATTGGCTATAGTTTTCAATGCATCGTTCTAACATGCTCTCCTCTGGCGTTTACTCTCTTTATACTGCGTGATGTTAGCTAAGGTTATTTCAACAATGATTAGATAGCTTTAACATTGTTTTTATTATATTTTTATTGGACTTCCTCGCTCTGGAATAGCTAGAATTCCCTGCGGTAGCTATACTTGGCGGTGTCATAATAGTGCTCTAAAATGCACTATGGACAAATTGGTTATATGTAATCAAACGAAATAGGTGTTCGTTTAGGTGATTTTGAAGATAGAAATAAAAAAGCATATGACTTATTAACTCCCCTTACCAGTTTTTCCATTTGTAGAATGTAATAGACCAAATTAGGTAAATGTCATTACCTAACTACTGTTGAGTTTAACGTTAGCATTTATCGTGCTTACTGCAAAACATCTAGTAAAGCAATGATAAAGTCCCACCTTCCTTTTGATATTATATTTTGATACCAACTATAAAAATATTTAATGAGTTTTGTTTAGCACTTACACATTAATTATTGGTAATTTTTTATCCTTTAAGCCAGCAATGCAAAACTGAAACCACTTTATAAAATATAGAGTAAAATCAAGGAAATTAAAAAGAAACTCATGGCAAAGGTTTTAATTCCAGTCCCAACCATTAAGTATGACGATAACGGATTCAACCAGATTCTAAAAATCATGGAGACAATAACTTCCGACCCAAAGAATAATTTCGACTTTGATTTTGGGAAGTGCGCAAGAATAGACCATCACGGTATTGTTCTGTTGGGAGGTTTGGCTAGATACGTCAATTTTCAAAACACAAAACTAACGAGATCATTAATTGTTATATTTGAGAGTCAATCTCTTGCAACAGCTGGCGTCATGTTTAATGTAAATTCAATGAGTGACTTAATCAGAGAGAGACTGATTGAAAATAATTTCCTTAGCCACTTTTCGCAAAACAATTTCCAAGGCTATGCTAAAGGCGACTATATAGGCTATAGAGAACACACCACTCACTTAGACGAAGATAGTATCGCAGAACACCTTAGCGAACAGTGGCTATCTGATGATAAAGTCAACCTAAGTAATGCACTAAAAGATGAAGTTGTTAGCAGGATTCTTGAAATATTTATGAATGCTTATGGGCATGGAGCAGCTATTCAAGACTTAAGACAACTAGGAGTTTATAGCTGCGGTCAATATGATAGGAAAGAAAAAACTCTTTGCTTGAGTGTTTTGGATTTCGGACCAGGTATTGTAAAAAATGTAAAGCATTACAAAAGTGAAATAAAAAGTGATATTGAGGCAATGCAATGGGCTTTGGTTAAAGGGAACTCAACTGGTACCGATAGTGTAGAAAAAGGTATGCCGCGAGGTCTAGGTTTCGACTTGTTAGGTGAATTTGTTAGGCTTAATAAGGGAGAAATGCGCATTTACAGCAATAAAGTTTATGCTAAAATTTCAGACGGCAACAATTTTGAAGTGGGTACCTCAAAGTATAACTTTCCAGGAACGTTGGTAAGCATCAAGATCAACTGTGATGATAGACATTATCGCTTTAAATCTGAAGATGTAGCTCAGGTTAAATATTTTTAGGAGTAGACAATGTTAAAAGTAAAAGTCTTTGATTTAGTTGGTAAAAATGCAATATCCATGCAGAGCGGAACAAAGCTAAACAATGCCATTGCTACTGCACTCTTAGAAGGCCAGACTGTAGAAATTGATTTTTCAGGTGTATCTTTATTTGCCTCCCCATTTTTCAATGCATCAATTGGTGTTCTATTGAAAGATATAAATATCGAACAATTAACGGATAAGATGAAAGTTGTTAACTGTAATGAAATAGGTCTTAGCTTATTAAATACTGTTATACAAAACGCAATCCATTTTTATAGTGGGGAAAGCAAAGTAACTGATACTTTAAACAAACATGATGAGTAAATGGAATGACTAGAATTGTTGACATTAAAAATAGAGTAAATCTACACCATTCAGATAAGTTTTTTATTGACACAAACGTTTGGTTCTGGTTAACCTATGCAGCTTCAAATGAGATTCAAACTCAGAATGCGCCAGTTAGATATCAGTTAGAAAGATATCCAGAGTTTATAGAAAAAATACTAGATGAAGGTGCAAACATTTATCACAGCCCGTTAGCTCTATCTGAATTAGCCAATATAATAGAAAGAACGGAGTATGATATATATCAATTAAAAAACACAGAGAAAATATCTCGAAAAGACTTTAGAAGAAAAAAAGAATGTCGAAAAAAAGTCATGGAACAAATATCTGACGCATGGAAGCAAATAGTCCAGATGTCATCTCCACTCGACATTACACTAAATGAAACTTTGTCGAGTAAAACCCTATCAACCTTAAATCAGTACTGCTTAGACGCTTATGATGCTTTCTACATTGAGTCAATGTCTGACTATGGAGTATCAAACATTGTAACTGACGATTGTGATTTTAATGGATTAGACATTTCATTGTATACTGCAAATAATCGACTGGTTTAATTATAGCTTGATTTCGAAAATTTCGCTGCTTATTACTTTCGATAGAAATCTATAATTATAAAGATTGCACTTGTTAGTTAACGCTAAAACTTTAGTTTTCTCATTCGAATAGCTAAATGATATTTCTATTTCTTAATAGTTTACTCTAGTAAAAAAGCGATACCACAAGTATCGTTTTCATTATGTTTTGCCCTCTACAAATTTGATTGTCTATTTGAGCTTTAGAGCAAATAACGCTAACACGAAGTACCATGATCAACTATAACGGCAAAATATAAATAATGAACGACTCAGCAATCACCTATTAATATTACAAGTCCACGCTATGAAAAAGCCCCGATACCTTTGGCATCGGGGCTTTCTTTATTTGGTTTTAGTCTGTTAAGCTTCTGACCAACAGATGTTTTGCTAAAAAGTCAGGACACCCACAACACTTTTTGTATCGGCCCAAAGTCCTGCTCAGCCGCCTGAATTCTTTGTTGCAACTGCCGCTCGGCAGCAAGGGCCAACTCCCCCTTGAAAGCATGCCCGGTAAAGCGATAGTTGCCTTCGGAGAAGGTCTTCCTTTCAAACTCCAGCCCGAGCACTGCATTACAGCCACACTGCTTAGCCAGTTCTTCTATATACTGGCGCCCCTTGGCCGGATCTTTGAAAAAACGGGTCGAAATAGGCAAACGTCTTTACACTACTTTTTGTCAATTAAGCAGCGTTTACATCATCATCGGCAATAGGTTTCACTGACTCCCCTTTAGTATCTTCAACTAATGGCTTACCATTCATAATCTTCAAAACAATGTCGCTAGATGGATATTGTATCCCTGCTTCAGCGGTATTCGGATTTGATCTATGCTTCTCGACAAAAGACTCTCCATTCCAACGCTTTGAAAGATATACTATACCTTCAAAAGCAGCTGGATCCTGCTTCTGTGATTCAAGAATAATATGGAATCCTCTTCTTTCAATCCCCTTCAAGAAGCTTGAAAAGCATTCTTTAAGTAAACAGTCATCTAAGTCCTTAAATTTTATCCCTTGAGCAAGAAATTCGAAATAATTCAATACGTAAAGCAAGCCATTGATAGCATCCCGATAATCATCAGGCACACATGCATTTTTGTACTCTTCTTTATCAGGGTTACATCTCCACTCAGACAACTCCGCAGGTACAAACCTCATACCTCTATACATTCTAGTACTTGCGCGCAACTGGGCTTGGTACTCTGGACTTGTTCGAGTATTAATGATCATATTGAGTGTGTGCGTTCTTCTTATGTTAGCTGCTGACGTTATACATTGAATCCACCAGCCCATCCCAATCATAACTCCCGTAACCATTACAGAAAGTGAAGTCTGAAAAGTTGGGAAATATCTAAGGATTCCATAGGCTAATAACGTTATGATGAAGCTCACTGTACTAAAAACAGGTAAAAACTCAGCAGTATCGGGATACTTCTCTTTGATTATATTGAATAAAATAAATACTATTGTTGCATCTAGCGATAGCACGATTAACCAATCAATAATCTCTAGGCTAAAAGGAAGGGTATTGGGATAAATAAATGTAAAAAGAAGTCTCAATGCAGAAACGAGTAAGAATGCAGTTATGCAAGCCCCTATGAAATTCTTCATAACTCCCTTTATTTCAAGTAATTTTTATACTAAAAGGCCCCCGTTCAAGGAGGCCATTGCTGTGTACGACTTAGTGGTTAACCTTCGCCAAAACCTACTGCAAATGTTTTATCCATAATTTTACCCCTTTTACGCACTTTGAGCTCCAACGAAACGCTGGGGCTGCAATCAAAAAGCTTTGAATTTAAGGCAAGAATAGCAGTAAAAATCGCCCTATAGCAACAAAAATCTTCGCAAAATATCTCAAAGAACAGTCAAATTTACTAGGGTGAAACAACCTATCCGTGTAGACATGAGACTGTAGGGGTCTTTTGTGTAAGTGGCTGTTTGTCCTTTGTGATACATTGTTGCAGCGCACAATCATAAACTGGCCTAAAGTTGCTTTCAGTCTAACCTTTCTCCACGTTTAACGCCATAACATTGATGAGATTTCCGATACACTGGGGACAATAGGGATACAGGATGAAAAGATGTGATCTAGAAGGAACAATCATCAAGGCAATCAGGCAGCATAAGTGGGGAAAGTCGATGACATTTGCTGAAAGATGTCTCATATTTCTCTAACTAGCACAACAAGTACATGGTACACCAAGTGAACCAATGGAAAAAATCAGGACACCCACAACACTTTTGCTGTGTGGAGCCTACAGGGACCTATCTATAGTAAAAGAGTCAGGACAGCCAAAACACTTCACCCGCAGATTGCACCAAATCACCCGGCATATGCGCATCAGTGACCGTCGCCAACATGGATGTTGGCGCCGAGCTTACAGGGATGTATTCACAGCGTGTCACTGAGGTGCATATGCATAAGGCCTGCGGCTGGCAATGAGTTGCACAATCAGCCGGAAGCCATTCCACCCCCAAACTACTCCCCCGCCCTCGGCAGAAACCGCTGAAATGGAAAAGGCCCGTGTTCGATGCGCGGGCCTTTTCCTTTCTCGGAATAAACAAAAGCCCCGATACGGTTAAGTATCGGGGCTTTTATTCTTTTGGTTCAGGCTGTTAGGCTTAAGACCAGCAGAGTATTTTACGTGGGATAAATCTTGTTAGAGCAAGGCGCTTTACCGCGACGTTTAGTGAACTAAACGAGTGGTGAAGCAACACAGCTATCACAGATTTAGGCCCGTAAAATTTACATCATGCCGCCCATTCCGCCCATACCACCCATACCGCCCATATCAGGCGCAGCCTCTTCCTTTGGCAGCTCGGCTACCATGGCTTCGGTGGTGATCATCAAACCGGCTACAGAGGCCGCGAACTGCAGCGCAGAACGAGTAACTTTGGTTGGATCCAGGATACCCATTTCCAGCATGTCGCCGTAAGTGTCGTTACCGGCGTTGTAACCATAGTTACCGCTGCCGTTCTTAACGTTGTTGGCGACAACAGAGGCTTCTTCACCTGCGTTGGTAGCGATCTGGCGCAGTGGGGCTTCCATGGCGCGCAGGGCGATAACCACACCGTGCTTCTGATCTTCGTTGCTCACGTCCAGCTCACCAATCTTGGAGGCAACGCGAACCAGGGCAACACCGCCCCCAGGAACCACACCTTCTTCAACGGCGGCGCGGGTAGCGTGCAGCGCATCTTCAACGCGGGCTTTCTTCTCTTTCATTTCCACTTCGGTAGCGGCACCGACTTTGATTACCGCAACACCGCCGGCCAGCTTGGCCATACGCTCTTGCAGTTTCTCTTTGTCGTAGTCGGAAGTCGATTCTTCAACCTGCTGCTTGATCTGGGCAACACGGGCTTGAATTTGCGACTCTTCACCGCTGCCATCGATGATGGTGGTGTTGTCTTTGGTGATAACCACGCGCTTGGCGGTACCCAGATCTTCCAGAGTGGCTTTTTCCAGCTCCAGGCCAATCTCTTCGGCGATAACAGTACCACCGGTCAGGATAGCGATATCCTGCAGCATGGCCTTGCGACGATCACCGAAACCAGGCGCCTTAACGGCAGCCACTTTAACGATACCGCGCATGTTGTTGACAACCAGAGTCGCCAGGGCTTCGCCTTCAACGTCTTCGGCAACGATCAGCAGAGGCTTGCCTGTCTTGGCCAGGCCTTCGAGGATAGGCAGCAGCTCACGGATGTTGGAGATCTTCTTGTCAACCAGCAGGATGAATGGGTTGTCCAGTTCAACAGAGCCGGTTTCAGCCTTGTTGATGAAGTAAGGAGACAGGTAACCGCGGTCGAACTGCATACCTTCAACTACGTCCAGTTCGTTTTCCAGCGCCTGACCTTCTTCAACTGTGATCACGCCTTCTTTGCCCACTTTTTCCATCGCGGTGGCGATGATCTGACCAATAGACTCGTCAGAGTTGGCAGAGATGGTACCTACCTGAGCGATAGACTTGGAGTCGGAGCAGTCCTGAGACAGGGCTTTCAGCTCGGCAACAGCGGCGATTACAGCCTTGTCGATACCGCGCTTCAGATCCATTGGGTTCATACCGGCGGCAACGGCTTTCAGACCTTCGGTCACGATAGCCTGGGCCAGTACTGTGGCGGTAGTGGTACCGTCACCGGCAGCGTCGTTGGCCTTGGAAGCAACTTCCTTAACCATTTGCGCGCCCATGTTTTCAAACTTGTCTTCCAGTTCAATCTCTTTGGCAACGGAAACACCGTCTTTGGTGATCAGTGGTGCGCCGAAGCTCTTGTCCAGAACGACGTTACGGCCTTTAGGGCCCAGAGTGACTTTAACTGCGTTAGCCAGAACATTCACGCCCGCCAGCATTTTTACGCGAGCGTCATTGCCAAATTTTACTTCTTTAGCTGCCATGTTGATTATCCTTAAATTTTTCGATTACTTTGGAAGGTCTTTAATGGTTGTGAGTGGTTTATTCCACTACGGCCATCAGGTCAGCTTCTGACAGGATCAGGACTTCTTCACCGTCAATCTTCTCTTTCTTGACACCGTAACCTTCGTTGAAGATCACTACGTCACCTACCTTCACGTCCAATGGCTTAATGTCACCGTTTTCGAGGATGCGGCCATTGCCAACAGCCAGTACTTCACCACGGGTAGACTTTTCGGCTGCGCTGCCGGTCAGTACGATGCCACCGGCCGAAGTGCTTTCAACTTCCAGGCGTTTGACGATCACGCGGTCATGTAATGGACGAATATTCATCTATGGATTCTCCTAATGATTTTTGCCCAATATGAGGCGGTTCATGGTTGATGTAAAAGGCGGCCATGCCAACGGGCTTTAGCCGCATGATGTTGGCTTATATGGGGTCGGTTTCCACACTTCCAAGGGGGCAGGTCAAAATTTTTTGAAAATATTTGACCCTCGTTTTTTAATGCCGGGGCAATCCTGTTAGAATCGCGCTTCCGCACGATTTTTCGTCATCCATTTCACGAGAGGCAGATACGGGCCATGAAAGACAGACACGGGCTGCTCAGTCAGCCGATAGGTCGTGTACTGCTTAATATGAGTGTTCCCAACATGTTAGGAATACTCACCGTGCTGGGCTTCAACCTGGTAGACACCTATTTCATCAGCAAGCTGGGCACAGAGGCGCTGGCGGCGATCAGCTTTACCTTCCCAGTGACCCTGGTGGTATCCAGTATTGCCATCGGCATAGGTGCCGGGGTGTCCACCAATCTGGGGCGCCTCATCGGGGGCGGCCACGCTCCCAAGGCCAAGGTGTTTCTGCACGATGCCCTGCTGCTGACTTTTATGCTGACCGCCGGGCTATCCTTGCTGGGCAGTTTATGTATCGACCCGCTGTTTTCCCTGCTCGGCGCCAAAGACGACATACTGCCCTTGGTGCATGACTATATGAACCTCTGGTATCTGGGGGCACCGCTGTTGGTGCTATTGATGGTGGGCAATCAGGGCTTGAGAGCCACCGGCGACACCCGCTCACCGGCGGCAATTTTGTCACTGGCGGCGCTGATTAACCTGATCCTCGACCCGCTGCTGATCTTTGGGATCGGCCCCTTTCCGAGGCTGGAGATCCAAGGGGCGGCAGCCGCCACCCTACTTTCCTGGTTGGTGGCGCTGTCGCTGTCCAGCTATCTGTTGGTGGTCAAACGCCATATGTTGGTGGCCGCGGGTTGGTGTTTCAGCCGTTTTGCCGATAACTGGAAACAGCTGGCTCATATCGCCCAACCGGCGGCGTTGATGAATCTGATCAACCCTCTGGCCAACGCTGTGATGATGGCGATGCTGGCCAGGATAGATCACGCCGCCGTAGCCGCCTTCGGTGCCGGTACCCGACTGGAGTCTCTGCTGTTGATTGTGGTGATGGGGCTGTCTTCAAGCCTAGTGCCCTTTATCGCCCAGAATCTGGGCGCCGGGCAGAAGGAGCGCGCCCGAGAGGCACTGCTGCGGTCGCTGAAGTTTGTGCTCCTGTTCCAGACCCTGCTGTATATTCCGCTGGCGCTGCTGGCGCCGCAGATTGCCGCCCTGTTCAGTACCGACCCCCAGGTACTGGAATGGCTCAGCTTCTATATTCTGGTGTTGCCCGCCGCTTACGGCCCGCTGGGCGTGGTGATCATAGTGGCCACCTCGCTCAACGCCTACCACAGACCCATGGCCTCGCTGGTACTGAATCTGTGCCGCCTGTTCCTGCTGATGCTGCCACTGGCGGCGCTGGGCGCCTTCCTCGGTGGGGTAAAAGGCCTGATGCTGGCACTGCCGCTGACCAACATACTGATGGGCATAGCCAGCTATTATCTGGCCAGCAATATCAGTGAGCCGCATAAGCTGCACTCCCCCTGCTCCAACGAGGGATAAGCGCTTGGCGACGCTAGAGTGCTGAGAGTATGCACGGCTGTGGTTGCCGCTACAGCATCCTTAAACTGACGCAGCGGTCACTGCTACGACGCCTCATCAAAGTACCGCGATAGCAAATGACACTAGTGATAAATGTTTTCCAGTCAGAGCTGCAAGTTATGAGGTGAGAATGAAAAAAGACCTTACGAGCGGAAGGTCTTTTTATCAGTGTTTGTGCTGCTCATCGGCTACCGGGCCGCTCATCGTCTTGGTTTTTCGTATCCTGCGACTGAGGGCCGTTTTCACCTCGCTGAGGACTGTTTTCACCTCGCTGAGGGCTCTCTTCTTCCAGCTGATGGCTCTCTTCTTCCAGCTGATGGCTCTCGGGACGCTTATCGGAAGGGTCGGCCTTGCGCTCAAACTCGCCCTCGAACACATCCCCACCCTGACCTCTTTGATGTGGCGGTTCAAAGGGGTTGGCACCGGTTCTGAACTGGGCGCCGGTAACCACCTTGAGTTGCATCCGCTGATAGAAATAACGTGCCAGCGGTGCCCGGGTGATAGGGGTCAGCAGAATAAGGCCGATAAGGTCGGTCACAAACCCCGGAATAAGCAACAGAATACCGGCCATGGCCAGCATCATGCCCTCGACTATCTCTTGCCCCGGCGCTTCACCGATGGCCAACTTTTTCTGTACCGACATCAGGGTACTCAAGCCCTGGCTGCGAACCAGAGAAACACCGACCACCGCGGTGAGGATCACCAATGCCACTGTGTTCCAGCTGCCTAGGACTTCGCCGACCCGGATAAGTACCGAGAGTTCGACGACAGGGATCAGCACAAAGATGATCAACATTATCAGAAATGGCATGTAGGCCTCATTTTTTGCAGTAGTTGAAAACTAAATGGGGATAACCCGGTCTGATTTCAAGTCCGCAGCCGGTTTCAGGTTTGACGCTTAAGCTCACTGTTTCAGCAAAGCCTTAATGCAAGCTTGCGGCAAAACACGTAAAGTAGACGCTCGATTTTAATCCCCTTGGCTTAAGTCAGGTTTAATTTAACCCGCTCATTATGGACATAAAATCTCAACAAGTGCTGCTGGTTTTTTGCAGCTGCCCGGATACCGACAGTGCCAAAAGCCTGGCCGCAACCTTGGTGCGTGAGTCACTGGTGGCCTGTGCTCAGGTGAGCCAGACTGTGGATTCCTTTTATGTCTGGCAGGGCGAGCTTTGCCAAGAGGCCGAAGTCAGCCTGCAGATCAAGTGTCTGGCCAGCGCTTACCCTAAGCTGGAGCAGAGAATACTCGAACTGCATCCCTACGAAGTACCTGAAATTATTGCTGTGCCCATCAGTCATGGGCTACCCGCCTATCTGGATTGGATAAAAGACAACACTAAACTATGAAAAAAGTACTTACCCTGCTGCTAGGCAGCCTGTTGCTCCTCAGCCCGCTGGTTCAGGCCGATGGGCTCTTTGGCAACAAGCAATTCGATTTTCTCCAGAGTGAACCCGAGCTGATGCCTGTGGATCAGGCCTTCGCCTTCGACTTCAGTCAGCAAGACAATAAGGTCAAGCTCAGTTGGGTAATAGCCGACGGCTATTACATGTACCGTGACAAACTCAAGTTCAGCATAGATGGCGGTGAACTGGGTGAGATAGCCCTGCCTCAGGGCAAAAGCCACATGGATGACTATTTCGGTGAGCAGCAGGTGTACTACTCCTATATCGAAATTCCAGTTGCCATCAAGGAAGCGGCGGCAGGAGCCAAGCTATCTGTCACCTTTATGGGCTGCGCCGAGGGCAAACTCTGTTTTCCGCCCACCACTCGTGACGCTGAGCTTAAACCCGTGGCGGCCAATGATGGCATCCTAAACGATGCCGATAAGAGTGCGACAGAGGCGAGTGCAACCACGCCCAAGAGTCAGCCACTGACCCAACAGGACAACCTGCTGGATAAACTGCTCGCCGGCGACAGCACCCTGCTCAACTATCTGACCTTCTTCGTGTTGGGAATAGGACTGGCGCTGACACCTTGTGTGTTCCCCATGTACCCCATACTGTCGGGGATCATTGTCGGCCAGGGGCAGAAAGTCTCCACCGGTAAGGCCTTTACCCTGTCGATGGCTTATGTGCAGGGGATGGCAATCACCTATTCGCTGCTGGGACTGGTGGTGGCTTCGGCCGGGCTCAAGTACCAAGCGGCACTGCAACACCCGGCGGTACTGATCACCATAGCCGTACTGTTTGTGGTACTCAGTCTGTCTATGTTTGGTCTCTATGAGCTGCGCCTGCCCGCCAGTTGGCAGCAGAAGATGAACAGTCTCTCCAGCAAGCAAAAGGGCGGCAATCTACTGGGCGTATTTGTCATGGGGGTGCTTTCGGGCCTGGTGGCATCGCCCTGCACCACGGCGCCCTTGTCGGCGGTACTCGTGTACGTGGCGCAAACCGGCGATCTGCTACAGGGCTTTTTGACCCTCTATATTCTCAGCATGGGCATGGGTCTGCCGCTGCTGCTGATAGGAACCTCTGGCGGTAAACTGCTGCCGCGGGCAGGAGCCTGGATGAACATCATCAAGCATGTGTTCGGTTTCCTGCTGGTGGCCGTATCCATCATAATGCTGGGTCGTATCTGGCCAGGATTGGTGTCGGATCTCATGTGGTCAGTGTGGGCCATCGTCTTTGTCGGCTATCTGATACACCAGAACAAGCTGAGCCAGTTCAACTGGAAACAGACGGTGCGCAGCGTGATCCTGACCCTGCTGCTGCTGTCGAGCTTCTCCTATGGCTTCCAGGCGGTTATGAGCGCCTTGGGTTACCACTTCATGGGGCAACAGCAAGCCGAGCATCATACCTTCAAGCGGATCAAATCACTTGAGGACTTCCAGGCCGAACTGGCGGCTGCCAAGGCCGCCGGTAAGCCGGTGATGTTGGATCTCTATGCCGATTGGTGTGTGGCCTGTAAGGAGTTTGAGCAGATCACCTTCAAGAATGCCGAGGTTAAACAGCGGATGGAGCAGATGGTGCTACTGCAGGCCGATGTGACCGCCATGGATGAAGCCGATGTTGCCCTGTTGGAAGGATACGATGTGCTGGGGCTGCCGACTCTGTTGTTTATCGATGAACAGGGCCAGCTGAAAAATGAGCTGAGAGTGACAGGTTTCATGGCTCCGAAAGAGTTTGCCGCTCACCTGGACATTCTGCTCAAAAATTAACACTTTTTGCGCCAACATTTCTGAAAAAGCGAATTTATCAGCAGATAAGTTCGCTTTTTTATTTAAATTTAATGCTCTTCTTATAGAATACTCTTTAAACAGCCAGCCTCCTTCCTGAAAGAGCAAAATGGAACCTGCAATTCTCGTTATTACCCTGGCCTGCGGTATGCTGGTCAACCGCATCAATTTACCACCGCTTATCGGCTATCTGGCCGCAGGCTTTGTGCTCTATACCATGGGCATAGAAAATGAAAGCCTGCCGCTACTCAATGAACTGGCCAGCCTGGGGGTGACCCTGCTGCTGTTTGCCATCGGCCTCAAGTTGGATATCCGCAGCCTGTTCAAGGCCGAAGTCTGGGCTGGCTCCAGCCTACACCTGATGCTGTCTATGGTGATCTTTGTCCCCATACTCAAGCTGCTGGGGCTGGTTGGCCTAGTGCAATTGACCAATCTCAGCGTTGAACAGTTGACCCTGCTGGCCTTTGCCCTGAGCTTTTCCAGTACAGTGTTTGCGGTCAAGGTGCTGGAAGACAAGGGCGATATGCAATCTCTCTACGGCCGAGTCGCCATAGGTATTCTGATCATGCAGGATATCTTTGCGGTATTGTTCCTGACCATTTCCAAGGGCGAGTTCCCGTCGATATGGGCCTTGGCGCTGTTGTTATTGCCGCTGGCCAAGCCGCTGATATACAGGGCCTTTGACAAGGTTGGCCATGGCGAACTCCTGGTACTCTTCGGTCTGGTGATGGCTCTGGTGGTCGGCGCCTGGCTGTTTGAGTCTGTGGGGCTGAAACCAGATCTCGGCGCGCTGATCGTCGGCATACTGCTGGCCGGGCACAAGAAGGCATCCGAGTTGGCCAAGTCGCTGTTCTACTTTAAAGAACTGTTTTTGGTGGCCTTCTTCCTCACCATAGGTCTCAACGGCCTGCCCAGTATGAGCGATATCATGCTGGCGGTACTGCTGGTGACTCTGATCCCGCTGAAAATTCTGCTATTTGTCTATATTCTTACCCGCTTCAAACTGCGCTCACGCACCTCTATGCTGGGCTCATTCAACCTGGGCAACTTCAGTGAGTTCGGTCTGATTGTGGCTGCCGTGGCTACCAGCAAGGGCTGGCTCCCCGCCCAATGGCTGGTGATCATTGCCGTAGCCCTGAGCCTGAGCTTCGTGCTGGCGGCGCCACTCAACGCCATGGTGGGCAACATCTACCAGAAGTATCAGCAGAAGCTGGTCAAGCTCGAGAAACACCCGCTGCATCCGGAAGACAGGCAGATCCCCGTGGGCAATCCGCGCTTCCTTATTCTGGGGATGGGGCGCATTGGCTCCGGCGCCTACGATGAGCTCAAGGCTAGGTTTGATGGCGAGATCCTCGGCATAGAACACAAACAGGAGTTGGTGGATTTCCACCGCGAACAAGGACGCAACGTGGTACAGGGCGATGCCTCGGATACCGACTTCTGGGAAAAGCTCGATCGAGCCCCCGGACTGGAAATGGTGTTGCTGGCCATGCCATATCACATAGGGAACATGTTTGCCGTTGAGCAACTGAAGAAGTTGAACTACAGCGGTAAGATCAGCGCCATAGTGCAGTACAGTGATGATGGCGTGGCGCTGCGCGAATCCGGCGTCCACAGCGTTTATAACCTCTATGAGGCCGCCGGTGCCGGTTTTGTTGAGCATGTCGTCAGCGAACTATTGGCGGCAGAAACCGTCAACGAGCCCCCCGCCAAGGAGGCGGTATCCTGAGATTGTCAATGAGTCGCCTCGAAGGCGGCTCTTTCCTTGCAAGCCTCACTCGCTCCGTTCAGGATGAGTGAGGCTTTTTATTTAGAGCCTGCGGATATCACCTCAATCGGCCCCGGGTCACAACCGGAATAAAAATCTCACTTACACCTCAGAGACAGAAATGATATAACAACAGAAAAGCAGTCATTTATGTTGCTGTTCGAGCGTTTTTTTGCGGAATCCATAAGAGCATGTCGAATCCTGCCCCCAGCGTTACCAAACTCTTTGTCAAAACCTTCGGCACCAAGCCCGATGCTTTATATCAGGCCCCCGGTCGGGTCAACCTTATCGGAGAACACACAGACTATAACGAAGGTCTGGTGCTACCGGCGGCAATCAACTTTCACACAGTCATCGCGGTCAAGCGCCGTGACGACGACAAGTTCCGCGCCGTATCAGGTGCCTTTCCCGGCATTTTTGAATGGCACTATGGCAATGAAGGCAGCATGAACGAGGATGAGGGCTGGGTCAGCTACCTCAAGGGCTTTACCTCGGCCATGGCCCAGAGCGGCCTACCTGCCCGCGGCTTGGATCTGGCGGTGATCGGCAATGTGCCGGCGAACGCCGGATTAGCCTCGTCGGCCTCGCTGGAAATCGCCTTTGGCACCGCCATCAATGACACCAGTCAACTGCATCTGTCACCGCTGGCGATTGCGCAATTGGCGCAGCGGGGTGAAAACCACTATGTCGGCCATAGCTGCGGCATCATGGATCAGATCACCTGTGCCATGGCCGAAGCCGGGTCGGCGCTGCTTATAGATTGCCTGGATCTGGACTGCGAAAGCGTGCCCTTCCCCGACGATCTCAGTCTGCTGATCATCAATTCCGGCCTACCCTCCATCGCTCACAACAAAAAGTTTGGCGAGCGCCGCTTGCATTGCGAGCAGGTGGCAGGACATTTCGGTTTGGATACCCTGCGCCACTTGTCGCTCAGGGCGCTGCAAAGCGCCGAGGATGAACTGGATCCGGTTGCCTTTCGCCGTGCCCGCCATGTGATCAGTGAAAATCAACGCACCCAGAGCGCCTGCCGCGCTCTGGAGCAGGGCGATATCGCCAGGCTCAGTAAACTGATGGCCGAATCACACCGCTCGATGCGCGATGACTTCGAAATCAGCCATCCAGCGATAGATACCCTGGTGGAATTGATAACCGACGTCGTCGGCGAACGCGGCGGAGTACGGATGACAGGCAAGGGCTTTGGCGGCTGCGTCATCGCCCTGGTGGAACATGAGTTGACCGACAAGGTGATTGCCGCCGTCGAGCAGCAATACCCGGCCAAAACCGAGCTGGAGGTCAGTGTTTACCTGTGCAGCCCCAGCGACGGAGCCTGCCGCCTGGACTGAGTTGTAGCCCTAAAGCCAAAAGGAACTAGCAGATGATACGTTTCAGCGCACTCGACAGTTGGGAAGATCCCCGCGGCGGCCAAATAGAAAGGGTCAGAATCGACAATGGCATTCTGGCACTGGAAGTGCTCAGTCTCGGTGGCATTATTCGCTCACTGTGGGCGCCGGATCGCCATGGTGAGCGAGCCAATATCGTGCTTGGCTGTGACTCTGCAGCCGATTATCTGGATCAGGACGCCTGTTTGGGCGCGGCTGTCGGGCGTTACGCCAATCGTATCAAGCAAGGGCAAATCCACGGCCAGGGCAAGACTTTTTCCTTGGATAAAAACTTCAACGGCCACTGCCTGCACGGCGGCCACGAAGGCTTTCATCGGCGCCAGTGGCAACTGGGTACATTGCCTGACGGGGTACGCCTTAGCCTGATCAGCCCGGACGGCGATATGGGTTTTCCCGGTGAATGCCGGGTGCAGCTGGACTATCGTCTGGCGGGCAACAACCTGTTTGTGGAGTTTATGGCTTCAAGTAGCCAAGACTGCCCGGTGAGCCTGACCCAGCACAGCTATTTCAACCTCGATGGCCGAGCGGATATCGCTGAGCATCATCTGCAACTCGATAGTAACAAAGCCCTGGCAACCGATTCCGAAGGCATTCCCAGCGGCATAGTCGATACCCAAGGCAGCCTTTTGGATCTCAGTCAGGGCAAGACACTCAAGACGCTGCTGGGACAGCCGGAACTGGCCGCTGGCCAAGGGCTGGATCACTGCTTTATCAGCCGGCAACAGAAAGATGAGCTATGGCGTGTGGGCCGTTTGAGCGCGCCGCTATCGGGTCGCGGCCTGACGCTGTACACCAACCAACCCGGAGTTCAACTTTACACCGGCGCCGGACTCGAAGGGATCAAGGGGCGTAAGGGCCAGGCAATGAAGGCCTGGCAGGGAGTCTGTCTCGAGCCACAAATGCTGCCGAACGGCGCCAATCAGCCACTGCTGCACGGCGATCCCTGGATAACACCCGGACAAATTTATCATCATTTAAGCCGCTACGAGTTCGATACCCAGGGATGAGCAAACTCTATTTCAACGCCGAGGATCTCGGCCAGATCAGCATAGGCGCCTTTGCCTTGTCCGTGCCCATCTCCTTTTCCGAGGAGGCCTGGATGCTGGCGGCCAATCTGCCGATGGTGAATCTGGTGCTGGTGGTGGTATTGAGCCTGAGCTTTATCGCCCTGTTTGCTTATCAGAGTGTGTTTCAGGCCAATATCAAGGCCAGGGTGTGGGTGTTTTGGCTGCGGATCCTGCTGGCTTATGCCCTGACCCTGCTGGTGGTGAGTGTCGTCTTGCTGGCCCTGGATAAATGGCCATTATTGAGCGATCCCTTACTGGCGCTGAAGCGCACCCTGCTGATCGCCATGCCGGCCTCTATGGGCGCCATCATAGTCGATAGCTTCGATAAAGAATAATCGACTGTCACCGGATATTGATTGTCGTATTTCATTGACATCAAATTTAATTTAAAACTTCATTATCAATAAAGGCAGAACGGGTTGAATCTATATCATTCGCTCCATATTAGCTTGGATTATTTAGTGTAATTTCTACCAGTATTTGCTGTAATGAAAAATCTGATAATTATTCGTCTTTAACCCAGCTATTAAATTGTCATACCAAAGCTAAGATCCCATTCCAATACTGGAACCCAATACAAACCACTGGCGTTCAAGGCGATTAATGGCTCTGCGATTGACTTATGCACCAAATAATCCATCATCCCTGGAATTTGGAAAACACATCTCTTTTCAAGAGGTATTTTAGATAACTTATTAGAGTCCTGTCGGCAATTCCTTAGGTTCCCACTTCACCATCTTCTAAAATCCCAATGTATTTTCCATTATCAAAGCCATAAGCATCAATCTCATTTTCTACGACTAAAATTGAATATGAATGTACACTTTCATCATTGTGGGTATATAAAGCAGGGAACAGCTGTACCTAATAAAGATCAAAGTATTCCAGTACTTTACTTATTCTGTTTGACAATAATGGTTCGCTTAATGCTGTCATTGCTTCGCTCAGCGGAATAATCTCATTATTATCTGTCCCAGATTCAACCTGAACCTGGCATTTTTAGATAAGTCGGTTATCTAAAAATTAGACAATAACTTTTACTGCTGGAAAGATAAAGGGAAGGCAGCTTTCCAGAGCCACATATCAGTACATAATATTCTTAGTTAATATCTGCTGTCATTATTCTCCAGCTTATAAATCATCGTCTTAAAATTTCAGCGGTCGACTGTCCGGTCACCCGGCAACCGCTTCAGAGAACTGAAGACGGCCGGCCGGGCATAGGGATATCAGTCGTCGAAGCCGTCATCCCAATCGTCGTCGAAATTGTCACCCATGTTGTCACCTTCCACCTCAACTTCAGGTTCCGGCTTGGGCTTACGCGCCGGAGCGCTGTCTTTGACGTTACTCAGATTGATTCGGGCCTGTTGCTTTTGCATAAATTCGCTGCGAGCCGCTTTGAATGCACTACCGAACTCACGCTCGGCAGCCTTGGCTTCTGCCTCACCCAGATCATGCAGGTTGGGTTTAACGATATCTTCCACATATTCAATAATCGCCTTACGTTGAGTATTGAACAGGTAGATACGTCCAGGAGAAGCCTCGGGTAACTGATTGTCATGGACGACGATTGCATTGCCTCGTGCGGTTCTGAGTTCGCCATACCAAACTTGTTTCTTTGCAGTGTTATACATATATGCCAATACCCTTAAATCAACACATACACTAAAGTTTCTTTGGCCAAAGAAGCGCACTACTGCTCACTTTGCCATCTTGGTTTCCACCCCATACAGGCGGGATTTCAAGTGCGTATTCTTACAGAATCTTCCCGATAATCAATGCTACAAACCGTGATTTTTCCAACGAAATAACGATTAATTTATCGAGACTGCACAGTTCTCAATGTTCACAGAGGACTTTAGTCCAAATTTCCAGCAGGGCAAGTTGAATTTTAGGCGCAAACACCTTAAGGCCGCATGTTGCAGCCTTATCGTGACGGTAGAAAAAAGCAGCTGACGCCATCGTCAGCAGTGGCAGGGAGTAGCATGTCAGTAGCTACTTACTTCAGTGTCAGCACCACCTTGCCAGAATGGCTTCCCGACTCCAATAAATGATGTGCCGCAATGCACTCTTCTAGCGGAAACTGGGCAAAGAGATGGGGCTTCAACATGCCTTTATCCAGTAAGGGCCAGACCTTGGCCTTGAGTTCGGCAGCAATCGCCGCCTTGGCCGCGACACTTTGAGGCCTCAGGGTTGAACCGGTCCAAACAATACGCTTGGCTATCAAGCGGAAAAGGTCGACTTCGGCCTTGGCACCACGCTGCATGGCAATCGATACCATGCGGCCGTCGCAGGCAAGCAGCTTGAGGTTCTTGTTGACGAAGTCGCCACCGGCCATATCCAGCACCACCTCGACGCCCTTGCCTTGGGTCCAATCCATCACCGCTTCAACAAAGTCTTGTTGCCGATAATCGACCGCCAACTCGGCTCCCAGTTGCCGACACCAGGCACACTTTTCCGGACTGCTGGAAGTCACCAGCACTCTGGCACCAAACGCCTTGGCCAGTGCGATAGCGCTACTGCCAATGCCGCCGGAGCCGCCATGAATGAGCACTGTCTCGCCAAAGCGCAACCCGGCTCGCATAAATAGATTGCTCCATACGGTAAAGAAGGTCTCGGGAATGGCCGCGGCCTCTTCCAGGCTCCAGTCCTTGGGCACAGGCAAACAATGGCTCGCCCAGGTAAGTACATACTCACTGTAACCGCCACCAGGCACCAGGGCACAGACATCTTGCCCATTTTGCCATTGGTCGACCCCCTGCCCCAGCGCGACTATCTCACCGGCTACTTCCAATCCCAGCACCGGAGAAGCATCTGCCGGAGGCGGATAGTTGCCCTTACGCTGTGCTAGATCCGGACCATTGACCCCAGCCGCCGCCACCTTGATCAACACCTGACCCGGGCCGGGAGTGGGGATCTTGGCATCAGCCAAATAGAGCACTTCCGGTTGTCCGGGATTATCAAAAATAACCTGTTTCATTACCGCTCCTTGATGTAGGGAAGAGCCAAACCACAGCTTATATTTGCCTTTAATTCGGTACAGTGCAAATCTGGCATCGAATCATGGCGGCCATTGGCTCACCGCTTTTCGCTGTCGCAATAGTCATACCTCTCTGATGCCCTAATGACAAACTCTCACAGCAACCATCCGTGAAACTCGCATAAAAAAACGCTGCAAAAGCAGCGTCTTTAAACGATTGAACCAGCGGGAATTAATGTTAATTCAGCGCTGGATCAGATAACGGATCGTCGGGCCGTTCTGCTCTATCTCCAGCACCTTGTAGCCGTGGTTCTTGGCATCCAGTGGAATATTGTTGATCGACTGTGGGCAGTCGCTGATCACTTCCAGAATTTCGCCGGGCTTGAGCTGGGGCATGGCCTCCAGAGTGGCAACGGCGGGATATGGACAGGGTTCACCAACCATATCTAATTGATAATCAGGAGTATATTGGCTCATTACGCGGCCTCCGCAGTCAGTTGAGTATCCCGTTTGGCTTTACGGGCAAAGAATTGTTTTTCCCAGGCGAGCATGGCGACAAACGCCAGCCCCAACATCAGATAGGTGGCCAACAAGCCACCCTTGTCCCCCAAGCTGGCAAGCAGGTTGACCTTGTCCCAACTGGTGGCCAGTGGCTCGGCCAAGTCGTCCCAGTAGTAGGCCAGAATAGTGGAGCCGATAACGTTGCCCAGGCCTACCCACCAGAAGTGTACCTGCCCTTCCACGGCGCGGTACATCCAACCGGTTTCACAGCCACCGGCCAGCACTATGCCGAAACCAAACAGCAAGCCACCGATAACCGCATTGGGACCGGCCCACATGATCTTGGGTGAAACCCCTAATTGTACATAGCTGTAAATCCCGATGGCGCTGACCGCCATACCTATGATGATCGCCTTGGCCATATGGGTACGGCCGGTGATCCACATGTCGCGAAATGCCGAGGTAAAACAGATCTGTGCCCGCTCAATCAACAGCCCGAAACCGACCCCGAAGAGCATGGCAATACCTAGCTTGGGCGCATTGAACAGGGTCAGGAGTCCCCAACCGACTATGCCGATAAACACCAGCATGCCGATCCGAAAGCGTCGTCTGGCCTGGTTTTCGTCCTGCTTGACCGAACTGGCCTTGGTGACCTTCTTCAGCGCCACCGGGATGCGGAACATCGGCAGCAGGGTGAACCTGGCACCAAAGTAGGAGCCCGCTGCCGTGGCCAGCGCGAAGAACCAGGCATGCAGCGAGAACTGCGGGATCCCGGTAAAGAAGGCAGCCAGGTTACAACCCATGGCCAAGCGGGCACCGAAGCCGGCTATGATACCGCCAACCAGGGCCTGCATGATACGCACCCGGCTCTGCGGCATTCTGAGCTTGACGTTATTGGCCCATAGCGCCGCGGCAATACAGCCACCGAACATGCCGATAATCATCATGCCATCGATGCGATCCAGCGGCGTACCGGCCAGACCTATCACCTTGAAGTAACCCCAGGTTTCCGGCTCGGCACCGAGCATTTGCAGTAAATGGCCACCCCAGCGGGTGAACTCGCCGGTCACGGCCCAGAAGGTGCCGGTCAGACCAAAATAGTAAGTGGAGAGAATACCGGCGGCGATCACTGCCGGCATGGGGGCCCAGAAACGGACCAGATATTGTTGTTTAAATTGTTGCCATGTCATGTCATTACCCTAATGAACGAGACCTTGTCAAAACGGACACGGGCGTGTCCGTCAACCATTGCAAGTGCGAACAGGCAGCCCACAGCAACTGACCTGTCGCATCTTATGTATGCCTTTACGGCGATAAAACCGCTGAAATGCTGCAAACGACCGCCGGTCTGCCATCATCAAAGCACTAAAGACCGGCCGAAACTGAGTTCCGACCGGTCAGGAATAGTGTTTAGCAACGATGATGAGCAGACAGTAGACGCTGCGCCAAGGGGAGTGCGAGTCAGCGAAAGACCCTTTATTAACTTCCCTAAATGGCTTTAGCCAGACCCGCGCGGCTCAGTCCCGTCAGTCTGTGACCATGGGTGTAGAGCGTCGCACGACCGTTGCGGCAAAAGCCCACCAGCGTGATGTTGCTCTTCTCTGCCAGCTCCAACGCCAGTGAGGTCACGGCGGACATGGCAAAAAGAATCTGAATATTGGCACTGGCAGCCTTTTGTACCATCTCGAAACTGGCTCTACTGGTCAATAAAACCGCGATTGGCCGCTCGGCATGTTTCTGAGAAAAGGCACCGATTAACTTATCCAGTGCTATATGTCTTCCAATATCTTCATAGGCATCAATAATATGCCCATCATTATTTAAACCCATGGCAGCATGGGTGGCACCGGTTAATTTAAAATGCTGTTGATTGTCCTTAACAAAATTCAAGGCAACCTTTAAATTATTGATATTAAACTCGGCACCATCATCAACTCGAATAACAGGTTTAACCGCTTCTTCAAGTTGGGCAACACCGCAAAGCCCACAACCGGTTCTACCGGCCATATTGCGTCTTTGTTGCTTTAATTCCATAAAACATCTTTGGGTTATCTCAATCTGAACCAGCACACCTTCCTCGGTATATTCCAGTTCAACACCCTTGATTTCATTTATGTTTCTGACTATACGTTCCGACAAAGTAAAGCCGATGGCAAAGGCTTCTAGATCTTGTGGACTGGCCAACATTACCGTATGGGCAATGCCATTATAGACCAAGGCGATTCTTACTTCGTTCGCTAAGTAATCAGTTAATTCTGAAGTCTGCCCTTGCTCCATAAGGGTGACTTGTTTCTCGGTGACAACGTCATGCGAATAATAATACATAAGTACCCTCTGAACCTATCTAAATAATAAAAAAGTACAGTCTTTAAAATAAAACAAGAGCTATATCACAAACTCATAAAGTAAATAAAAACAGGGTTGATTCAACTGAATTCATTTTCTATTATCTCCCTGTCTTTCGATGGAAGAACGTCGTCTCCGGTGAGGCGTCCGGACTTCAAATCCGGGTGGGGCTGCCAGCAGTCCCGGGTAGGTTCGACTCCTATGTTCTTCCGCCAACCTTCATGGGACCAGAAAAGTTCAGCGTCCCGGATCTCCCGACTGTTACTGCGATACTTCCTGCGGGTAAAACCGCTGCGATCGAAGAATTCCAATAGTTGAATACTCACCTTGCGGCCAAGACCTATCATCGTCTTGAACTCGGCAGTTTCCAGCTGTCCCTTTTGGTCTAAATGACCACGAATAAGATCGGCGTAATGGCACAGCTTACTGCTGAGCAGATATCTGTCTTTCACCACGGCGGTGATAAACCCCTGCTGCACCAACTGGAAACACAACGGCCGCAGCTCACCCGGTTCCAGCTCAAGGTATTCGGCCATCTCAGTCACCCACACAGGGGTATCCTGCTGCTCCAGCCAGGGGGATAAACGCTGCCAACAGGCTTCGGCTTGGGGATCCAAAGTCATTCTGTGCTGCGGCAACTGCAACAAGGCGCCGCGCAGCACCATGCGGCGATCGCGACAGAGGCGCTCCAGGATCAAAACGGCCAGTGGCAAGGGTAACTTGCTGTGGCTCATACGCAGCAGGCGGTTGCGCCCTAGCCCCAATTGATCCGGGTGTTGCTGATGGTATTGCTCCAATAACGACAAATAGTGCTGCTGCTCGGCCTCGAGCAGTTCGGGAGCCAACAGGAAACCGCCGTGACGGCTGAGTCCGGATTCTTCGATGACCCGACTCAAACCGGCCTCGGTCAACTGCCAGCGCCAGGCCAAATCAGCCACGGCCAAGGCCTGTTGCCGACCGAGGTGGGCCAATGCGGCAGCCGGTGTTTTGGCATCGGCGAGACGGCCAAGAAAAGCGAGCCGCTCGTCGGTGCGTTTCTTGCGATTGGGCACTGTGAGTGCGAGTACTCTGCCGGCACCCAGGGTATGCTTACCACTGGCATGACGCAGCACTATGGGATCGTCTTGACACAATATCAGCGGCTTATCCAGCACCAGTTCAGCCAGGCAGTAGCCGCGCTCATCGGCCTCGGTCAACTGGGATATGCGTCCCAGGGTATGCTCGGCGCCGTGGTGGCAATGTACGCTCTGCCAGTGAGTCACAGGTTCAAAGGCACGGATCTGCACTACTGGGCGGCCACAGGCATCCGGCTGTGGCAAGCTGCTGAGCCAATCGCCGCGCTGCGGCGCCCTGTGGTTATCGACACCACTGAGATTGAGGGCGACCCGGGTGCCCGGTAGCGCCGTCTGCGACTCCTGCCCCTGGCAGTGAATGCCGCGGATCCTCAGCTTGTCTTTCTGACCCGAGCTGAAAAGGCTGTCACCGACCTTGACACTGCCACTGATCACTGTGCCCGTGACCACCCAACCGGCGCCCTTGACGCTGAAGGCGCGATCCATGGTCATGCGAAAGGCCTGCTGCGCGTCTGCTACAATACAAGCCTTCTCAAGCTGCAGCTCGCTCGATGCAAGCGCCAGAATATGCTCTCTGAGCGAGTCGATCCCCTGGCCATTACTGGCCGAAACGCTAAACACACCGGAGGCCTTGAGGGCAAACTCACGAAGCAGCGCCTCACTCTCTGCAGCCACTTCATCGATGCGGGCCCGCTCCACCAGGTCACTCTTGGTGAGCACCAGTGTCAGGCTCTTAAGCGGCAACATAGCTAAAATCTGCAGGTGTTCACGGGTCTGCGGCATCACGCCGTCATCACAGGCCAGCACCAAGAGCGCGTGTCTGGCATGACTGACGCCCACCAACATGTTGTTGATAAACTTTTCATGACCCGGCACATCGATAAAGGCCAGTCGCTGGCCGTCGGCAAACGGCATAAAGGCATAACCCAGATCTATGGTCATACCGCGGCGTTTCTCTTCCGGCAATCTGTCGGTATTTTGCCCGGTCAGGGCGCGGATCAGACTGGTCTTGCCATGGTCTACATGGCCGGCGGTTACCAGGATCACAGCGACACCCCCAGGGTGCTCAGCTCAGCCAGCAGCTCGGCTTCATCGTCGACCCCGCGCAGATCCAGCAGCAGTTGCTCATTGCTGATCCGGCCGATCACCGGCCGCTCGGCCTGCTTGAAGTGTTGCTCAAGCTCAATCAGGCTAGCCCCCGGATTGGCGCTGAACGCCAGCGCCACCGAAGGCAGGAAGGTATCCGGCTGTGAGCCACTGCCCACCTGGGTGCGGCACTCCACCAGCTCCAGTTGATAGCCGGGGGCAAACAGGGGCTGCAACGCCTGGTGCAAACGGCTGCCTAGCAGTTTGAGTTGCTGCTGGCTGCGGCCGAACTTGGCCATCATAGGCAGTTCGCTATCCAGGGTTTCCGGGTTGAGATAATGGATCAATGTGGCTTCCAGCGCCGCCAGAATCAGCTTGTCGCAGCGCAGCGCCCGCTTGAGCGGATGGCTTTGCAACTTGTTGATAAGCGACTGTTTGCCGACAATCAGCCCGGACTGAGGGCCACCGAGCAACTTGTCGCCGGAGAAGCTTACCAAATCGACGCCATCGGCCAGCATCGCCTGGGGAGTGGGTTCCTGCTTGAGCCCGAAGCGGCGCAAGTCGGTGAGCGAGCCACTGCCGAGATCCGAGATCAGCGAAATATCGTGCTCGCGGCACAGGGTCGCCAGCCGCGACTCTTCCACCGAGGCGGTAAAGCCCTGAATATGGTAGTTACTGGTGTGCACCTTCATAATGGCGGCGGTGTTTTCGGTTATCGCCTGTTCGTAATCCCTGAGATGGGTTCGGTTGGTGCTGCCCACTTCCACTAACGTCACTCCGGCCTGACGCATGATGTCGGGGATCCGGAAGGCGCCGCCTATCTCCACCAACTCACCGCGGGAAACTATCACCTCTTTACCGGCCGCCACCGCCGACAGCATCAACAGCACAGCGGCGGCATTGTTATTAACCACACAGCAGGCATCGGCGCCGGTGAGGCGGTGAATGAGCGAGCTGACGGCATTGTCTCTATGGCCGCGCTTGCCGGCCTGCAACTCAAATTCCAGTGGGGTTGGGTAACGCATCACAGAGGTGACGGCCTCTATGGCCGCCTCGGACTGCTGCGCCCGTCCCAGGTTGGTGTGCAGCAGGGTGCCGGTGAGGTTCCATACCGGCCGTAAACTATGGCGATAATCGCTGGACAGCTGATCAACCAAAATGCCATACAAGGCTTGGTGTGAGTGACACCAGTCGGGCAGGCGTTGCTCACGGCCTATCCCGGCTCTTGCCAGCCGAAGTTGTCCATCCAGCGCCTGTTTGACGGCGGCCTTGCCAAAGCGGCTCAGCAGCGGGGCCAGTGCTGGCTCGGCCAACAGGCTATCCATGGAAGGCAAAGCCCGATAGAGGTCTTTGAGGGTATCGGCAGTTTGGGTCATCATCTGTTTCATCATTGACTGAATAAAGGGAGGGCCTAAGCCCTCCCGGCTTTCGTTACTAATGAGCTAGTTACTCGCTGTCTTCCGTCTCGTGAGCCAGCAACAAGGGATTGACTGTGGTGGCACCATAGCCTTTCTCATTGAGCTGACTGTCGAGCATCAGGGTCGCCAAATCATCGGCGGCCACATCCATCAGCGGCGCCTTTTCGAGGAACATCATCTTGGTATAACCATGACAAGCCTCGCAGCTTTCGATGCGAACATCGGCCTGATAGTCGTCCAGAGACCAGAGGGTCATCTCCTTGTCATGCCCGCAGCAAGTGCAGTGGGCACGTATGTAGTGCCACTCGCTCTCACACAGGCTGCAATGCAGATAACGCAAACCGGCTCTGGGTTCATCGACTATCACGCTGGCAACCGGATGACTGCCACAGACCGGACACAGGCTCTGTTGTTTGACCCGGCGCTGATCCATGCGCTGAATAACTGCCGGCGCCCAATGAGACCAATAAAGCCCCATGGCGGCCCACAAAAACAGACTGAACCTGGCGGGCACTGCACTCAGATTGCCCTGACGCAGCGCCTGCCCCCAGGCACTCAGTTGCTCGGGTGCCTGTTGCATCAAGAGACGCAGCACCCGGGCGACCGACTCATCCACCTGCGGCAGGAGTTCACTGAGCAATTGCTGCAGCAAGCCCTGCCAGTAACTGTCGGCACTGGGTCCCAAGTCTGCGAGGGGCTCGCCCTCGGACTTGTCCCAAGCGGGGGGAAGACCGAAGTCTTCCTCCGCCGCCAGTTTGGCCTGAACAGCGACCAAACGGCGACACAGCTCTAGGTAATCAGCCAGCGGCGAGTCCTTGGCCAACACCTCCAGACGCTTGGCTCTGCGCAGATAAACGCTGACAGGATCGGCGGCTTTCAGTGGTTTGAGCTCCAGCGGCGATTCGCTACCGGGGGCCAGGGGTATCTCGGCTGTTTGACTCATTTAGTGTTTCTCCGTTTCCGAATCTTCTTCCAGCATTCTGGGGTGGTGCTTACGGCACCAGGCCTTGGAGACCTTGCCGTAGAGCATGCCCGCAACTGAACCTTCTACCCAAGTCGCCATCCAGAAGTGCACCATCACGAAAATCAGCATGATGAGAGCACAGATGGCGTGCACCAGAATCGCCCAGCCAATGGTAGTGGCTGAAAAGTAAGGTGCAAAATAGGGCTGCCACATGATGAAGCCGGTCACCGTCAGTCCGATGGAGGTCACCACGAAAGCACGGAACAGCACCTTTTGCCCAGGGTTGTAATGGCCGATAGGCGGGATCTTGTCCTCGTTCTCAAACATCACATCCTTGATGGACAGCATCCATTTCAGGTCGTTCTTCTCCCACTTGTTGTGATGGTAGTAACGCACCAGCATCAACATCAGCGGCAGACACATAAACAACCCGGCAATGGGGTGAACGAAGCGCGCCAATTGAGGCGTGCCCGCAATAGCCCCCATCCACTGGAAGGAAGGATAAAAGAACGAAAACCCGGTCAGAAAGGTGACCAAACCTGCCGCCACAATGAACCAGTGACAGATGCGGTCGAACAGCTTATGACGCACTATCATCTCTTGCTTGTGATGCTTGCTCATTTGCCGTCCTCCTCTTTCTGAGCCGCTTGCTGATCTTCCTCAGGCGGCTGATAACCGGGTTGATCCTCTTCGACTATGTTGCGGCCAACGGTGATCTTGTGCAGACAAGCCACGGCGGCGGTTGCCAGGATCCCCACAGTACCCAAAGGCTTGACCCAGTCCTGCCACAGAGTGACAGACAGTGGGATCTGTGGATCTTCCGGCATGTTGTAGCTTTCAGGCTGAGTGACATCGTGCAATATCATCATCATCGCTGTGCCACCCACACCTTCCGGGTTGTACAACCCGGCCTTGGCAAAGCCACGCTCTTTGAGCTCGGCCACCCGCTTGTCGGCATAGAACAACATGTCTTCACGAGTACCGAAGCGCAGTGCGCCTGTGGTACAGGTCTTGACGCAGGAAGGCTCCAGCCCGACCGCCAAACGGTCGGAACACATGGTGCACTTGTAGGCCTTGTTGTCCTTAGGGTCGATTTTGGGGATATCGAACGGACAGGCACTGGCGCAGTAACCGCAACCAACACACTTGTCTGAATCGAAATCTACTACCCCGTTGGCGTGCTGTATAATGGCGCCTGCGGTCGAACACGCCTTGAGACAGGCGGGATCGGCGCAGTGCATACAAGCCGAGTGAGTGAACTGCCAGCGCAACTTGTTGCGCTCGTCCATCACCTCGTTGTACTCCATCAAAGTCCAGACCTGGCCGGAGAGTTTCATCGGGTTTTGATAACTGCCCTCGAAACTGCCCACTTCTTCACGCAGATCGTTCCATTCGGAACACGCCACCTGACAGGCCTTACAGCCGTTACACTTGGTCGCATCAAACAGTTTTGCTACCTGCTTGATATCACCAATCCGAGTTTGCGATGCCGGCGTTGCCGCTGAGGTGCCTGAGCGTCGAATAATATCTTGTGTTGCCATTATCAGACCTCCGCCTTCTCAACGTTCACCAGGAACGCTTTGTACTCAGGAACACCCGTGTTGGCATCACCCATCTCGGTGGTCAGCACGTTACAGGTATATGCCTTCTTAGTGAGGGCGTTATGACTACCGTGACGTGGAATACCCAGGGTGTGTACCGTTTGACCATTGACTTGCAGTGGCTGCAAACGCTTGGTCACCAGAGCCTTGGTAAAGATGTGGCCACGCTTGGAGCTCACCTTCACCAAATCACCATTCTTGATGCCTTTTTCTGCTGCCAACTGCTCGTTCATTTCCACAAAGGTCTCTGGCATGGAGATCGCCGCCAAACGGCAGTGAGTCGTCCAGAAGTTAAAGTGTTCAGTGAGCGAGTATGTGGTACAGGCGTAAGGGAACTCCTCTTTGGTGCCTATGGTTTCTTTCACACCTTCAAACCAACGCAGCACTGGGCTGTGCACCACTTTAGGATGCAATGGGTTGGTCCCGATTGGTGATTCCACCGGCTCATAGTGCTCAGGGAACGGCCCTTCTTTCAGCAGCTTCAGGGCGAACAAACGGCCCACACCTTCTGCCTGCATGATGAATGGGTGCGCGCTGTCCTGTGGATTGAGCTTGGCGTTAAAGTCAGGCACGTCTATGCCTTCCCACTTGCCATCTTTCCACTCGACTATGGTGCGGTTTGGATCCCAAGGCTTACCGTTGACATCACAAGAGGCGCGGTTGTAGAGCACTCGGCGGTTGGCAGGCCAAGCAAATGCCCATCCCGGGGTAATCCCCTTGCCGGATGGATCGTGGTTGTCACGACGCGCCATCTGGTTGCCTTGTTCGGTCCAGGAACCTGAATATACCCAACAGGCACAGGCGGTGCTGCCATCGTCCTTGAGTTCAGTAAAGCTGCTCAGTTGACGGCCGGTGTGAACATCGTATCCGTTCAACTCTTTGGTCATCTCCACCGAACTTGGGTTATGCGGATCGGCATAGTCCCACTTGATGGCTTCCACAGGTTCAGGCAGTTTACCGCCCTCTTCGCGATACAGCTTTTTCAGCTCCAGCAGAATACCGGCCACAATCTCAGAGTCGGCCATGGCTTCACCGGGGGCATTAGCGCCCTTGTAGTGCCACTGCATCCAGCGACCCGAGTTGACGATGGAACCTTCTTCCTCGGCAAAACAGGTTGTCGGCAGACGGAACACTTCCGTTTGGATACTGGCGGTATCGACTTCGTTGTAATCCGGCTCATTTTGCCAGAAGGTCGCGGTTTCAGATGCCAAGTTATCCAGTACGACCAGGTACTTGAGCTTGCTCAGTGCCTTGAGGTTCTTGTTGCGGTTCGGCATGGAGTTAATCGCGTTAACCCCTTGTACGATACAACCGTTGATCTGACCGTGATACATCATGTCGAGACAGCGGCCAAAGTCGTACATCTGATCCCACTTAGGCAACCAGTCATAACCAAAGTCGTTTTCAGGGGTAGCATGCTCGCCCCAGAAACTCTTCATTTGCGAGATAAAGAACTTGGGATAGTTTTGCCAATAGTTGGTCTGACCCGGACGCAACGGCTTAGGCGTATAGTGCTCCAAATAAGCCTGCAGATTGACGTCTTTATCATTGGGCAGCTTAAGGTAACCCGGCAGGCTCTGACACAGCAGACCCATATCGGTTGACCCCTGAACGTTGGCGTGACCACGCAAGGCGTTAACCCCACCACCCAACTGGCCTATGTTACCCAGCAGTAACTGCACCATGGCCATGGTGCGAATGTTCTGCGCACCCTTACTGTGGTGAGTCCAGCCCAGGGCATACATAAAGGTTGCGGCCCTGTCTTTGGTGTAAGTGCTGCCAATGGCATCACAAACCACCTGATAGTCGTCTACCGGCGTCCCTGTAATATTGCTGACGGTGGCAAAGTCGTAACGCTCGACGTGCTGTTTCAGCAAGTTCCATACGCAACGTGGGTGCTCAAGGGATTCATCTACCTTGGCATAGCCATTTTCGTCGAGTTGATAGAACCAGGATTCTTTATCGTAGTCGCCCTTCTCTTCATCGAAACCTGAGAACAGCCCTTCGTGGAATTCGAAGTCTTCCCGCACCAGATAGCTGGCGTTGGTATAGGCCTTCACATAGTCGAAGTTAACCTGGTTGGTGGAGATCAGATAGCGGATCACACCCAGCAAGAACGCAATGTCTGTGCCTGAGCGGATAGGAGCATAGTGATCGGCCAAAGCTGCACTGCGGTTGAAACGAGGGTCAACCACGATCAATTTGGCATTGTTATGTTGCATAGCTTCCGTGACCCAGCCGAAACCGACAGGGTGCGCTTCTGCAGCATTACCGCCCATAATGATCACTACATTAGAGTTCTTGATGTCGATCCAATGGTTGGTCATGGCACCGCGCCCAAATGTTGGAGCAAGACTTGCTACCGTTGGGGAGTGTCAGTTACGTGCAATGGTATCGATGGCAACTAAGCCGAGAGAACGAGCAAACTTTTGAGTAGCAAAACCACTCTCGTTCGCCATACCAGATGAGGTCATCATCCCAGTAGTCAACCAGCGGTTGACGGTAACGCCATCGGCGTTTTTCTCAATCAGGTTGGCATCACGGTCATCTTTCATCAAACGGGCGATACGCTTGTAAGCTTCACCCCAGCTGATGCGCTTCCATTCATTGCTGCCCGGAGCACGATACTCAGGGTACTGCAGACGGTGCGGACTGTTAACATAGTCCACCAAGCCTGCGCCTTTAGGACAGAGTGCCCCGCGGTTTACCGGATGGTCGGCATCACCTTCAATATGAAAAATGGCATGCTCAGAGTTTTTGCCACCGCTGCCTTGGCTGTACATCAGCAGGCCACAACCCACCGAGCAATACGGGCAGTTGTTGCGGGTCTCTTTGGCTCTGAGTAGTTTAAATTCCCGAACTGCGGCATAAGCCTTCTCGGACAACAACCCCAGCGCAGATATGGCTGAAGTTGCCGCCCCGGCAGCGCACAGTTTGAAAAACTGACGTCTGTTCATAGCGTCCTCACACTCTTGTCGTTATGAGTTTTGATGGGGGTCGCAACCCTAAGTTACGACCTACCGAGTGCAGTAAAATCAAAGACCACACTCCGAGTAAGATTATCCCTAAAGAGACAAAGGATAACAAATAATGACACGAGATAGAGATCACAAAGGAATGGCTATAGATTTTCAACGCAATAAAACACACGTTATCAGGAATAAAAATCCAACAAAAACACCAAAAACAGATAAAAACACCAAATAGAACAATATTTACCCACAAAGACATTTTGTCCAAACGCATAGGTAAATTTTGTCCCAACCGCAAAAATTGCAGTGCAATTACTGTCAACAAAGACAAGATCGGGAGATAGTAAGAGAAGAATCCGGTAAAAAAGTGAGTCAAAAATAGCAGAATACAACGTGGGCTCAGGAAATATGTCATATAAAACAATGCATTAATTTAATCACACTTTTACCTTGGCCACGACAAAGCCCCCCAGATACAGAATGAACACCAACAAGTCAAATTGACCCACCTGCCGTTATTACCCTATGCCTGGTCTCCCGGCACAAAGAGCTTACAAACGTAAAGATTGTCAGTTTTATCTAAAAATCACTCAGTCTTATGAGCACTTTTAACATATACGACTCTGGCCTCTGCTAAGGAAACGCTCTAAGGACTCTATCGGATGAGCATTGTTGGGTAAGGTAAACACTCCCAAAGAAATATTTTATCGCAAGCCCCTCCTCGCCAGGCCTCCCCGAAGAGACCCTGCCAAACAAGCGATAACTCGCTTTCGAGCCTCAAACAATTTTTGCAGAAATGGCAACGCCTATCGCCCGATAGGCGCCAACTAAAAAGCCACTGCAATTGCAGTGGCTTTTGTGGGTATCAAGCACGAGTGCCTATCTCCAGCATACCTCAGAACGGGATATCATCATCCCAGCCGTCATCCAGATCCGGCGTGTAGTTCTGCTGTTGTGGTTGTGGTTGAGGCTGTGGTGCCGGACGCTGCTGTGGAGCAGCCTGTTGTGGCGCTGGCTGCTGTGGCTTAGGCGCATAACCTGAATTCTGCGGCTGACCATAGCTTTGCTGCTGCGGCGCGTTGTACTGCTGCTGCGGTTGTTGAGCAGGCTTGGGCTGATAGCCACCAGACTGCTGCGGCGCATTGTACTGAGACTGTGCCTGACCACCGCCGTAACCACCTTGGTTTTGGTTCATACCACCTTGGTTCATACCGCCCTGATTGCCGCCTTGGCTCATACCGCCTTGGTTTTGGTTACGGCCACCCAGCATCTGCATGGTGCCGCCCATATCGACAACCACTTCAGTGGTGTACTTGTCCTGACCGCTCTGATCTTTCCACTTGCGCGTCTGCAGCTTGCCTTCCAAATACACTTGCGAGCCTTTGCGCAGGTACTCACCGGCAATTTCAGCCAGCTTGCCGAACATGACAACCCGATGCCATTCGGTACGCTCTTGCTGTTGGCCCTGCTGGTCTTTCCATGACTCACTGGTGGCCACTGTGATATTCGCTACGGCGTTGCCGTTTGGCATGTAGCGCACCTCTGGGTCCTGCCCCAGATTGCCCACCAGAATTACCTTATTAACACCACGACTGGCCATCGAAATCTCCTGCGATTTTCACTTAAACTTAGCTTAATTGACAGAGCCTAACACAGCTCTGGCTTGTCTTAAATCGAATTGATCGTTCACCTTGAGGTAAGCGACTCTTTCTTCCAAAACCACTATGGCTTCGGCAACCCCCGGCAATTGAGAAAGCTCGGCGGCCATCTTCTGCGCCTGCTCTCGGCCGTCCACCTGGGCCTCCAGAGTGTAACTCTTGAGCAGCACAGGATTTTTCATTCCCAGGGTCAATACCAGCCAGATAATCAGCAGCACCACTGCCACGCTAAACACCCCGGCGGCGCCCATGATTTGATAAGCGCCACCACCGAGTAAACCGCCACAGAAGGCACCGAGAAACTGACTGGTCGAATACACCCCCATGGCAGAACCTTTTGCTCCCACGGGACAAAACTTGGCGATCAGGCTAGGCAGCGAGGCTTCCAAATAGTTAAAGCCGGTAAAGAAGGCCACTATGGCCAACGCCAATACCCAAAGGCTATGGGAAAACAGCGCCATCGCCAGCAAGGATGCCAGCATGATCAACAAAGCAAACTGAAACATCCCCTTGGTATTGTTACGCTTCACCCCGATGATGATCAGCGGCACCATCAGAAAGAAGGCGCCAACAAAGGCCGGAAAGTACAGCATCCAGTGCTTTTCTTTGGCAAGCCCCGCATCGACCAAATCCAGTGGCAGCGCCACAAATACCGCCGTCAGCACCAAATGCAAAATAAAAATACCGGCATCGAGGCGAAACAGCTGCGGATCTTTAAGCATATTTGTCAGCTTGCCCGGCTCCGCCAGCGTATCGCCCTTGGGCGCATGGGAAACAGGGTTAGGCACCAACAGCTGCACTATCAACATGCCCAGCAGCGCCAGACCCGCCGTCAGGGCAAACAGGCCGGATAGCCCCAGATGCTGCGCCACCACAGGCCCCACCAGCAGCGATAAGGCAAAGGAAAAGCCGATACACATCCCCATAATGGCCATCACCTTGGTGCGTTGCTCATCCCGGGTGAGATCCGCCGCCAACGCCAGTACCGCGGCGGCTATGGCGCCCATTCCCTGCAAGGCACGGCCGGCAACAACGCCGTAGATGCTGTCGGACATGGCGGCCAACACGCTGCCGAGGGCAAACACCAACAAACCACCGAGGATCACCGGCTTGCGGCCAATTCTGTCTGACAGTATCCCCATGGGGATCTGCAGTATCGCTTGAGTCAGACCATAGGCGCCGATGGCAATCCCCACCCACAGAGGTGAGAAGCCTTTGAGATCTTGTCCATAGAGCGCAAAGACAGGCATGATCATGAATAAGCCCATCATGCGCAGCCCAAATACACTGGCTAATGAGAACGCGACTTTTCTTTCTGTGCCGGAAAGTCCACCGTTGGCCATAGTTTTGCCCTGGATTAAGAATTTTTTAAGGGAGCGCATGTTACCACGAAGGTTTTAAACAGCTCAAAGAGAAAAACCAAGTCCTCCTCCGCCTGCAATCCGGGGGGGACTACTGACAGCTGGTGTCAGTAGGACGGATGCACAGCCGCTATCGGCACAGCGCAAAATATGTGATACTTGTGCTCTTTTTCTCCAGTGATTAGCCAAAGTAGAGAGTGATGGACAAGATAGACATTCGCGGTGCCAGAACCCACAATCTCAAGAACATCAATCTGACCATTCCCCGAGACAAACTCATTGTTATTACAGGCTTATCTGGCTCGGGCAAATCTTCTCTCGCCTTCGATACCCTCTACGCCGAAGGTCAGCGGCGCTATGTGGAATCCCTGTCGGCCTATGCCCGTCAATTTTTGAGTCTGATGGAAAAACCGGATGTAGATCATATCGAAGGTCTGAGCCCGGCGATCTCGATTGAACAGAAGTCCACTTCCCACAACCCTCGCTCTACCGTGGGAACCATTACCGAAATCTACGACTATCTCAGATTGCTGTTTGCCCGCGTGGGCGAGCCCCGCTGCCCGGTTCACGGCCAGCCGCTGGCGGCACAAACCGTTAGCCAGATGGTAGACAAGGTGCTGGAGCGCCCCGAAGGCGAGCGCCTGATGCTGTTGGCCCCCGTAGTGCAGGGCCGCAAGGGTGAGCATGTCAAATTACTGGAGAACCTGGCGGCCCAGGGCTATCTTCGCGCCCGGATCGATGGCGAGGTGTGCGATCTTTCCGATCCACCGGCGCTGGATCTGCATGTAAAACACAATATCGATGTGGTGGTTGACCGCTTCAAGGTGCGCGAGGATCTGCAGCAGCGGCTGGCGGAATCTTTCGAAACCGCACTGGAGCTGTCCGGCGGCGTGGCCACTGTGGCCAGCATGGAGGAAGGCAGCAATGAAGAGTTGCTGTTCTCCGCCAACTTCGCCTGCCCTCACTGTGGTTACTCCATGGCCGAGTTGGAACCCAGGCTGTTTTCCTTCAACAACCCCGCCGGAGCCTGCCCGACCTGTGACGGCCTCGGGGTACAGCAGTTTTTCGATCCCGATCGGGTGATCACCAACGACGAGCTGTCGCTGGCAGGCGGTGCCATTCGCGGCTGGGACAGACGCAACTTCTACTATTTCCAGATGCTCACCTCGCTGGCCGAGCACTACGGCTTCGATGTGGAAACCCCCTTTGGCGATCTCCCCGCCAAAGTGAAGCAAATAGTGCTCTACGGCTCAGGCAAAGAGAATGTCGCCTTCCGTTATATCAATGATCGCGGCGATGTGGTGGTTCGCAACCATCCGTTCGAGGGGATCCTCAACAACATGGACAGACGCTACCGGGAGACAGAGTCCAACTCGGTGCGTGAAGAGCTGGCCAAGTACATTAGCAATCAGGCCTGTTCCAGCTGCGGCGGCTCGCGCCTGCGCGAAGAGGCCCGCAACGTGTTTATCGGCAATATCAACCTGCCGGAATTGACCACCTGGTCCATTGGTGAGGCCAGCGACTACTTCGCCACCCTGAGCTTTGAGGGGCAAAAGGCGCAGATAGCCGAGAAGATCCTCAAAGAAGTGGGCGATCGCCTGGGTTTCTTAGTCAATGTCGGCCTCAACTACCTGAGTTTATCTCGTTCGGCAGAAACCCTCTCTGGTGGCGAGGCGCAGCGGATCCGCCTGGCCAGCCAAATCGGCGCCGGTCTGGTCGGGGTGATGTATGTACTCGATGAGCCTTCGATTGGTTTGCATCAGCGCGACAACGAGCGCCTGCTCAACACCCTCACTCACCTGCGGGACTTGGGCAACACAGTGATAGTGGTCGAACACGATGAAGATGCCATCCGCATGGCGGATCATATTATCGATATCGGCCCCGGCGCCGGGGTGCATGGCGGTGAAGTGATCTGTGACGGTGACATCAACGCCATCATGGCCTGTGAAGCCTCTGTCACCGGCCAATATATGTCCGGCAAGAAAAAGATCACCGTGGCCGGAGGTCGGGTGCCCTGCGATCCCGACAAGATGATCAAGCTATTCGGTGCCAGCGGCAACAACCTCAAACAGGTAGATCTGGAGATCCCGGTCGGGCTGCTGACCTGTGTCACCGGGGTGTCGGGCTCGGGTAAGTCCACCCTGATCAACGACACCTTCTTCAAGATTGCCCATCGCATGCTCAACGGCGCCACCGCCGAAGAGCCGGCGCCCTATGAACGTATCGAGGGCATGGAGCTGTGCGACAAGGTGGTGGATATAGATCAGAGCCCCATAGGCCGTACGCCGCGCTCCAACCCGGCCACCTATACCGGCATATTTACCCCGATCCGCGAACTGTTTTCGGCGACTCAGGAATCCCGTACCCGCGGCTATCAGCCGGGGCGTTTCTCCTTCAACGTCAAGGGCGGCCGCTGTGAGGCCTGTCAGGGTGACGGCCTTATCAAAGTAGAGATGCACTTCCTGCCGGATGTGTACGTACCTTGCGATGTCTGTAAGGGCAAGCGTTACAACCGTGAAACGCTGGAAGTGAAGTACAAGGGCAAAAACATTCACGAAGTGCTGCAGATGACGGTCGAGGAAGCCCGAGTGTTCTTCGATGCGGTGCCGGCCATTGCCCGTAAACTACAAACCCTGATGGATGTCGGTCTGTCTTATATACGTTTGGGCCAGAGCGCCACGACTCTTTCCGGCGGCGAGGCTCAGCGGGTCAAACTGGCTAAAGAGCTGTCAAAGCGGGATACCGGTAAGACCCTCTATATTCTGGATGAACCCACTACAGGGCTGCACTTTGCCGATATCCAGCTGCTGCTGGATGTACTGCACAGACTCAAGTCCCAGGGCAACACCATAGTGGTGATTGAACACAATCTGGATGTGATCAAGACAGCCGACTGGATAGTGGATCTGGGGCCGGAAGGCGGCTCGGGTGGCGGTACGATTTTGGTGGCCGGTACCCCGGAGCAGGTAGCCGAGCATCCAGAGTCCCATACCGCCCGCTTCCTGAAGCCTATGCTGTGAGGTGACGGTGACAGGCAACAGACTACTGTTATTGGCCCTGGCTCCCTGTATGGCGGGTTTATTGCTGGCGGCTTTTGACCCCTTGGTGGGCAACTGCAAACGCTATTTGGGTGAAGTGGTGCATTCCGGCCCGGACGGGACTACCGTCGCCCTGCCCGATGGCCGTAGGGCGCTGGTTGAACCCAGTGCCCTGCCGCCGGCGACGCTGGTCACCATAGGCGCCAAGCGTCATTTGGTGTCGGGTATTGAAGCGTTCAGGCTCAAGGGTCGAGCGGAAACCGAAACACCTTCGGCCAGCCGTAACCACAACGCTCCGCAGGGCGGCGCGGCACAACTCGTTAAATAAGCGGGCAACCCCGTCTCGGGGAATGGTATAAACTGCAACATAGCTTGAGTTGATTGCCGTTGCCGGAGGCAGGATGCCGATGACACTCTTTATCCGCCCGCCGCTGTGGGGACTATCTATCCCTCCCCCGCTGTGGGCACTCTCTATCCGCCTGCCGCTGTGGGCACTCCTATTGATATTGCCGATGCTTGCTGCCGGCTGCAGCAGCTCGCCCGAACGCTGCGGCGCTGAGATTCAACTGAGCTGGGCCGAGACGACGCAGCTGCAACAGGATGTCGAAGTGTTGGCCTCGCCCAGATTGCAAGGTCGGCGCAGCGGCACCCAAGGCGCTGCGCTCAGCCGTGAGTACCTCACAGAGCGCTTTGAACTAATCGGCCTGCAGCCGCTCACTTCGGTATTTCCGCCCCTGACCCAGGCCTTGAGCGGCTTTCAACACTCATTCAACTATGTCGATGGCTTTACTCAAGTTCAGGGCATCAACCTTTTGGGCTGGCTACCGGCAGCTAGACCGACCACTGAGTGGCGCCTGCTAATTGCCCACTATGATCACCTAGGCGATCGCGGTCCGGGCTTTTATCCGGGGGCCGATGACAACGCCTCTGGCGTGGCGGCATTGCTGGCCATCGCCCAGAGAGTCAAGCAAGAGCCCAGTCGCTACAACCTGCTGTTTATTACCAGTGACGCCGAAGAACCCGGACTCTATGGCAGCAAAGCCTTGGTGAGCGCTTTGCAGCAAAGCGGTTTTGCCGAGCACATCTCGCTGGCGGTCAATCTGGACATGATAGGCAGGCCCGGGCTTCCCTATGCCATCTACCTCGAAGGCAGCCGCTATTTCCACCACTATGATGACTTCAGCGCCTATCTGATGGCGGGCACAGGCCTGTGCATTCGCCCCAGTCATCCGCGCCCCATTGGCCGCAGCGTGCAGCGCAGCGACTGGCTCAGGGCCTCGGATCATTACCCCTTCCACCGAGCCGAGATCCCCTGGCTCTATTTCGGCGTACCCGCCCACGCCCAGTACCACACCCGTGACGACACGCCCGACAGACTGGATTATCCATTCATCGGCGCCGTGGCCGAAGCGGCCGATCTGCTGCTGCGACTGCCATCGAAACAGTTACAAAACCGATAGTTGGCCTACTATTTGCTTTAAATTTGCCATAAAAACACCTTTAGCCGTGGAAAATAGCAGATTTCGCTGTTATAATCTGGCGTTTTCGGTGCGGGAAATCGACACGGGGTTGATTTTCTGTCTGTGAAACTTTCTGCGTCATCCAGACGCGTCCACAAGGCTACAACCCATGTCATCCAATGAAAAAACTTTCCGGGAACTCGGCCTCTCCGAGGCATTGCTGCGTGCTCTAGATGAGCTCGGCTATGAGAATCCGACCCCAATTCAAGCCGCGAGTATCGCCCCCCTGATGGCGGGCCAGGATATTCTCGGCCAGGCACAGACAGGTACGGGTAAGACCGGCGCCTTTGCTCTGCCTCTGCTTAATGCAACAGATCATAACCTCAACGCACCGCAAATCCTGGTGCTGGCACCGACCCGCGAACTGGCGGTACAGGTAGCAGAAGCTTTCTCCAGCTATGCCAAATTCATGAAAGGTTTCCATGTACTGCCTATCTATGGCGGTCAAAGCATGCACCAACAACTGCAGGCGCTGCGTCGTGGTCCTCAGGTCGTAGTTGGTACACCAGGCCGGGTCATGGACCATATGCGCCGTGGCACCCTCAAGCTCGACAGCCTCAAGGCTCTGGTGCTGGATGAAGCCGATGAAATGCTGAAAATGGGCTTTATCGACGATATCGAGTGGATCTTGGATCATACTCCGGCCGAGCGTCAGCTGGCACTGTTCTCTGCCACCATGCCTGAGCAGATCAAGCGGGTTGCCAACAAGCACCTGAACAACCCTGCCACCATCAGCATTGCCGCCAGCCACACCACGGTTGACTCCATCGAGCAGCGCTTTGTGCAGGTATCTCAGCACAACAAGCTGGAAGCCCTGGTGCGTGTACTCGAAGTGGAAAACACCGAAGGTATCATCATCTTTGTGCGTACCCGTAACTCTTGTGTGGAACTGGCCGAGAAGCTGGAGGCCCGCGGTTACGCCTCATCGCCACTGCACGGTGATATGAACCAACAGGCCCGTGAGCGCGCCGTGGATCAACTCAAGTCCGGTAAGCTGGACATTTTGATTGCCACCGATGTTGCCGCCCGTGGTCTGGACGTTGAACGTATCGGTCACGTGGTCAACTATGACATCCCTTACGATACCGAAGCCTATGTACACCGTATCGGTCGTACCGGCCGCGCCGGTCGTACCGGAATGGCGATTCTGTTTGTGACTCACAGAGAGATGCGCATGCTGCGCACCATTGAGCGTGCCACCAACAGCCGTATTTCACCGATGAAGATCCCAAGCCCTGAAACTGTGGCCGAGCGCCGTCTGTCACGCCTGGGCGAGCAGGTTGCTGCCATCATAGCCAACGAAGAGCTGGACTTTATGAAGGGCGCCGTGGCTCAGCTGTGTCAGCAGTTGGAAGTGGACACAGATATTCTGGCGGCCGCACTGCTGCAACAGGTACAGCAGGAGCGTCCGCTGCAGTTGCCTCCGATCCAGGAACGTCAGCGTGACAGCCGTGATGATCGCAGCTCACGCGACGATCGTGGCTCACGGGAAGATCGCGGTTCGCGTCGTCGTGACTCTCGTCCGGTTCCCGGCGATCTCGGCAAGGCCGAATCCCTGAAGGATAACCCGGATCTGCAGATGTGCCGTTATGTACTGGATGTGGGTCGTGAGCACGGTGTGGGTGTGGGCAATATCGTGGGTGCCATCGCCAACGAAGCCAGCATAGACAGTCGTTACATTGGCCAGATCCAACTGTTTGACTCTCTGACTACAGTCGATCTGCCCGCAGGTATGCCTAAAGACGTACTGGCGCACCTGAAGAAAGTTCGGGTATGTGGCAAGCCTATCAATATCCGTGAAGCCGGTAGCCAGAGCTTCGAAGGTGAACAGCGCCCTGCTCGTCGCCCTCGCAAGCACTCTGGAGAGCGCCGTCCGGATCGTAAGCCCCGTCGTCGTGACGACCGCGGCTGAGCCAGCGGATTAAATTGACTCGGTAAAAATGCCGCTCACTCATGGTGAGCGGCATTTTTCTTTATATTGATTAAACAGTGTCGGCAGATACAACTGTGTTTGGGAATCTCTCGCAGCGCCAACTCCAGGTAACTGAAGTCAGCCTTCATGCACCAGCAAAGCGCAGGATCTGTCCCGGCCGCCATGGCGCATTGGTTGGCTTGTTGACATACAGGGCAGCGAGCGACGGACTTATCGGTCATAAGACCTCCCTGTCAGCGGGATGATTGATGCCATCCATCACGGGAGCATCCTTGAAGACAAAAGGATCCAACTCGTCGATGCACCCCAGATTAACGCCATACTCCTGTGGATTCGAGCGCCGTTGATGGTGAGTATAGATACCGCAGCGACTACAGAAATAATGTTTAGCGGTATGGGTATTGAACTGATAACAGCTGAGCAGCTCTGCACCGCTCACCAGCTTGAGATTGGTCAAGGACACAGAGGCTACCGGCGCACCGCGGCGGCGACACATGGAGCAATCACACCGACGAACATTGTTCACTCCTTCGGGAAACGTGAGCGCCAACTGAATCCCGCCACAATGGCAACGGGCAATATAGTGAGTCTGAGTCATGACAATCCCTGTGATCCTGATTGAATGGGCAAGCTTATACTGAAAGTTCGAGCAAAACGACATACGGCCTGTTTCATCTTGCCCCAGGGTACACAGCTTGCCAATAGACAGCAGCTGAACTGCCAAGCTAAAGAAAGTAATCTTCCCAACAAAGAGTAAGCATTTCTCCCGATATTGCTGCAGCCAATAGCCAAGACTCCCCATCATAATGGAGCAAACTGCGGTCACATCTGCTGCGCCCCTGCTCAAGCCAATGCCAAATTTCAACCCCAAGAGTCGGTGATAAGGCGCGGGCGACCACCGCCTCAGTCTGACGCTAAACATAATGGCCAAACGCCTTTCCGTCCCTAGCGCAGCGAGGATTTGCCATCAGCGCTAGAGAGTTGCTAACGAGTGTTTTCGATCGCGAACAAATAGCCGTTCCCCGGACAGAAATAACCAATCTCATTGATTAGCTGAGTTTTTAACTTAATTTTAAGGAAGCATTTTTCGGTTATAACCCTATGGATCCCATGCCACAAAGTAGGTAGACTGGCCCCGGTTTACCTCCTTGGAAACAAACCAAGGGATATGATTTGGGGGCGTAAATCGGTTGCTTGAGTGGCCAGTACGCGCTCTCCTCAACTTATAGAGAAGGAAATAATGGGTTTACAAGAAAAGCAATGGAAGCGCTCTATCGAAGAGCAGTATGTGGTTGAGTTCAAACAGGACATAAAGAGCATTCTGGATGCCGACCTGGACGTAACCTTTGACTGGGACAGCTTCGACAGCGCCAAAGAGATCATGTACGTGCCCACCTATGCACTGGATCGTGTCAAATCCGCGTTCAAAGAACTCGCCAACGACCAGGACGCCAAGGAAGAGATTGTTGCGCAGATCAAGACTCTGCATATCAAGAACATCAACGACAATGCCGAAGAAGCCAAGAACATGCGTATCGGTGATGGCGTTTTCGCTCTCGAAGTCGGTTTCGGCGGCAACCACGCCTGTGTCTTTAACGACACGGCTATCCGTCAATACCTGGAAAACAACCTCTGATCATCTGAGCAGAGCGTGATGCTTAGGCTCATCTCCGTTTGAGCTCATCAGTATCCAAGGCCGGTCCTCCCCCTGAGACCGGCCTTTTACTTTTTCATGGCTTCAGTCAGTCAATTACCAGCCCTCGGGCTAAAGCCACAGAGTCAAGTTCCCAACCCTGTACTGCCAAACAAAAAAAGCGCGCCTAGTGGCGCGCCGAATAGATTAAGGCTCTTGCCTTACGACTTCTTGGGGAAGATGGGATAAGCCTCTTTGCCCAGCAAGGTACCCTTTACCTCTTTACCGTAGTAACCGGCATGCTTGTGATACTTGCCTTGGGTTTCCTCGAGCTTTCCTTTGAAGCGGGGATCCTGAGGACGTTCATGGGAGTTGATATAGGCGGCTACATCCCAGGCTTGTTGAGTGGTCAGCTGCATACTCTTGCCCAGTGGCATATTCTCGTGGATAAAGAAGGCCGCCGTGTTGACCCTGTGCATTCCGGCGCCCCAGTTAAAACTCTGCGGCCCCCAAAGCGGTGGCAAGGCATACACACCGGCTATCGCCTGACCTTGGCCATCGGCGCCATGACATGCCTGGCAATGAGCCTGATAAACCTGCTCACCGCGGGCCGGATCATAAGCCAATTCAGGTTTGGGTATTGAAGGGTAACCCCGGCCCGGCAGATTGGCGCGTTGCTCTACCGTCAACTGCTGCTTAATGGCTTCAGGGATGGGGAAGTCTTCCCGTTTGCCGCCCTTGATAAGCTCGGCATCGGCCAGTTCAGGCACTTCGCCTTTGACACCGTATTGATCCATCAAGCCACCAACCCCAAGCCAATAGGCATAGGCAGACAAGGCCACCAACTCAGGGCTGCCGCTCTCTGGCGCCTTGCCGTTCATTGAGTAGGTGAAACAGCCCTGAATACGCTCTTCGAAGCTGTTGACCTTGTCGTTCTTCTTCCGATAGGCAGGATAAGCAAAATAAGCGCCCCAGATAGGAGAAGCGTTGGGCTTACGGCCGGCATCCATATGGCAGTTGACACAGTTCAGCTCATTGCCGACGTATTTATCGCGCAGTTGCTGAGTATTGACGAACAACTGATAGCCCTGACGCACCTTATCACCAAAGGCGCCGGCCGGAATCGCATCCAGTGGTCTGGGGATCAGATATTCCTGCCCTTGCACCTTGGGTGATGATGGCAGTTGCGCCTGGCGATCGGGCAGATTCTCGGCCTGGGCCTGAGCTGTCATTGCGGCCACAGCACCCATGATAAACAGAGTAGATTTTTTCATGCTGCGTCCTTACTTGAGATTGGCAAAATAACTGGCGATGGCGTCGATTTCGGCGCTGTTGAGCTGTTTGGCAACATGCTCCATCATGCCATCGACATCGCCTTTACGGCTGCCATCCTGCCAGGCGTGCAGTTGAGTCTTGATGTAACTGGCTTGCTGACCGGCAAGCCTTGGGAAAGTGCCGCCCCCCAGGCCTGACGGGCCATGACATGTTACACAAGCGGGTAGGTTCCGGGTCCAGTCACCCTGGTACACCAGTTTTTCAGTCGGATCGGCAAATACCACCTGCTCACCTCTGAGCTGAGGTTTAACTTCAGCGACGCTCTGGGCCGCGAAGTAATCCGCTACCTGACCGATAACCTCATCTCCCTGCAGGGTCATGGCCATAGGCATCATGGTGGCGTTTTGGCGGGTTCCGGCCTGGAACAGCTTGATCTGTTGTTGAATATACTGGCTTGAGAGTCCGGCGAGTCTCGGGCCCAGTGGCTCAATGCCCTGTCCCTGAGGGCCGTGGCAACTGCCACAAAGCGCGGCCTGTGGTGGCATAGTCGGTTCTGTTGCCATGGCTGTCCCTATGGACTGAGCCAACAGCAGCAGGCCACCAGCGGCGAGCGTGATTGATTTCATCTGTTATCCCCCATTATGAGTAATGGCGAACAGCATAGATCCAAATCACATATATGAGAAGTTTGCGATAAATATCAAAAAATCATGGCGCCTTGGCACAATCCCTATGCCATAAGGTTTACAGCATCGACATGAGTCCAACTTTGAAATATTTGCTTACGATTTTGATTTTATAAAAAACCCTTTGCTAACAATATATTGGATAACGATTATCGTTTACAAATCGCTATTCACCAAAATGCGTCGCCTTAAAACTGTTGAGTAAATGGTGCAACAGATAACAGGCCAACAAGGTGCCAACTATGGCCACCAGAATACTGCTCACGCGGTAGAGAGCGCTGAAGATCAAATCATTACCCGGTGCCAAATACTGACCGAACAGTATCCCTAGGGTGGTCATGGCACCAAAGCCCACCGCCGAGCCACTGGCCTCTTTGACATGGGCCTGGGCAAACAGCAGAGTCCCGAGCCAGAGCATAGGCACGACCAACAAGAGCACACCGGACCAGTCATACAGCAACAGCTGCACCGCCATACCATATGCCACCCCGAGCACTGTGCCCATCGCCCGTTTACGGGCATAGTCGAGGGCACCGTTCCAATGCATGGGAAACAGCAACAGCAGAGTGGTAGCCTGCGCCGACATGGAATCGCGCAGATCGAAGGCCTGGAATATCAAGAAGGAAAGAGTGGCAACGCTGGCCCCCATCAGCGCTTCATGGCGCATTCTGTGGGGCTGTTTGGGTCCGGGCACATAGGCGCCGCGAAGTTCAACATCCGGGATCAGCACTGTCATCAGATAAGCAATCAGCACTGACAGTACACTGGCCCAAAAATTACCGAAGATGAGATCGTTAAGATCGGTATCCGGATAACTGGCAAAATGCAGCATGATGCTGAGGCTGATCACCCCGTTGGCACCAAACAGAAACAGGGCGCCGCGGGACATGCAGGCAAAGCGATATAGAAACAGCACGAAGACAATCAAGGTCATCAGTGCCGGATGGCTGCCAAACAAACCGCCTATGATGCCCACCTCAACCCCACAGACAACTGCCGCGGCCAATAACTGCCGCGCCGCATGGCCGTTCATCACTGGTACCAATCCCAGCAACAGCATGGGGGTGACGGTATAAAACACCCCATAGTTCCAATTCATCAGCTTACAGATCAGAAAGCCGATGCTGGCGCCGGTGGCTATGCGCAGGCACTGGCGCAACTCATTCTGAGTCAAGGGGTGGTGACGCAGGATCATCGGCCACCTCAATAGATGTAGTGCAGCAAACTAACGGCCTTGATCTGCAGCTTAGCCATGAAACGATAGAAACTATTGTCTGGCAGCAACTGAACTGTGGCTCGGGAACCGGCTGCCAGCATGGGGTGCTCTTCTCCCAGGAGTTCAAGATGCAGCCGCAGACGCTGGGCATCCCGCACCCAACGATCCGACTCGGTCGGCGTCGCCAACATGCCGTTGGCATCGAATTGTCCGGCGCTAACCCCGGCATCACGGCTGCTTACCCTGGCAGGGTAGAGTCTGCCTGGCTCGGCATCGAACGCTACCCAGGCCTCAGTGCCCTGCTCCACGCCCCTGAGAGTTTTCTCACGAAAATCGGCGATGATATCCAATGGTTCGGACACCAAGGCCAATACGGGTTGGCCCTTGTTGGCCATGCTGCCACCGGCCAGTTGCAGATTGGTCACTATGCCTTCGTTCTCTGCCAGCACCTTGGTGTAACTCAGATCCAATTCTGCTTGAGCCAAACGGCTGCGGGCCTGGCGCAACTTGAGGTTCTCTGTCCCGGCTGTTCCGCGGGAAACCTTGAGTTTAGCCAACTGCGCCTTAGAAGCGGCCAACTTGGCTAGCGCCGAGCTGGCATCGGTATCAGCCTGATCCTTGAGCTGGCGTGACACTCCATTGCTGGCATAGAGGGCATCCAGGCGCTTGGCCTCACGTAGTTTCTGTTGCAACATGGCCTCATTGGCGCTGACATCTGCGGCGGCGGCCTCAATGGCGGCATCCAGCTCGGCGTTATCCTGCACCGCCTGCTCCAGCGCCAGTTTGGCTTGCTCCAGTGCGAGCTCAAAAGGAGCCGGGTCGATGGCGAAGAGTAACTGCCCGGCCTCTACATGTTGATTATTGGCCACGGCGACAAATTGCACCGGGCCGCTCACTTGGGGCGCTACCTTGACTACAGTGCGGGTCGCCATCGCTTGCGGCGTCAGCGGCATCTCCAAATCCGCCAACATAAAATAGGCGAAGACCAGCACAAAGCCTGCCATGGAAATTTTAACGAGTCTGGCAAATTGTTGATCTGGCGTCATAAAGTCTCTCTTATTTCGCTTGCTCTTGCTGCAGCTGATGTTGGGCGTTATCGCAAATCCTGGTGATCACGGCTTCAAAATGAGCCAGTTCATCCGGATCTATGCCTGCCAACAACTTGGCCCGTACCTGGATGATCCTGGCTTCCATGGAGCGAATGACTTCTTCACCTTCAGCGGTCATGGACACGATGCGCGCCCTTTTGTCATGCTCGCAGCTGTGACGGGAGATTAGCCCTTGCTGCTCCAGTTGACCCAGGGTCCGCATCAACGAAGGCAATTCAATTTCCAGCGACTCGGCCAACTGTTTTTGACTGATGTGATCGCCCATTCGTCTCAGCTTCCACAGCGCGGTCCAGCGAGGATGGGTCAGCCCCAAAGGCGCCAATTCATTGTCGGCGACCATGCGCCATAGGCGGTGTAAACGCCCCAAGCGCTCTCCCAGAGAAGTCTCGGTCAGCTGTTCTATATATCTGTTCATCTTGATTGGCTTATTGGTTAGCAGGCTAAGTATTTTAGCAGTTCAAAAAATCAAGTAAACACCTGAGTGAGAGTCGGATAAATTCGTTCAGAGAAAGCCGGGGAAAAATAGTTAGTTAACGACAAAAGTTTGTTATGTGTCGCAACTGCTTAATAATGGCGGCCATATAATTTCTTCTCGAACCCTGTGACTTAGCCTGGAGGCCGAAGTGTTTTCACAACTGAAAATAGGAACTCGAATCATACTGGGGATCTCGTTACTCTTGATCGCCATGATGAGCTTCATCATGCCCTTGGTACAATCGGAATTCAGTCAACTGATAAACGATTCCGAACAAAAAGAGCTACATGATCTCTACCAAATAGCCAATGCAGAGATAGATTCCTCTGGGAAACTGGCCGAAGCGCTGGCAACCCAGGTCGCTCATACACCTGAGATGCAGCAAGATTTTGCTTATGGTGATCGTGAGGCGCTGAATAACCGCAGCCAACAAGTCTTTAAGCCACTCAAAGAAAACTATTCCGTACAACAATTTCAGTTCCACAAGCCTAGTGCGACCTCATTTTTAAGGGTTCACAAACCGGAAAAGTTTGGCGATGACCTCTCAAGCTTCCGCCAAACCGTAGTAGCAACCAATCAGCGCAAACAAGCCATGAAGGGTCTAGAAAAAGGTGTGGCCGGATTGGGGATCCGCGGCCTGTCCCCCATGAGTTTTCAGGGGCAGCATATAGGCTCAGTTGAATTCGGTATGTCCTTTGGTCAACCCTTCTTCGACACTTTCAAAAAGAACTATCAAGCCGACATCGCCTTGTTAATTCCGGATGGAAGCGGCTACAAACAATTTGGTGGAACCTTCAATACAGAAGTCTTCAACAACGCCAACTTAATGAATCAAGTCCTGCAGGGGACCACAAATAAATCCAATATCGAACTGGGTGGAGTCAGTAACGTACTCTATCTCCATTCCGTAAAAGATTTCTCAGGCCAAGCGATTGGTGTCTTGGCTCTCGCCATGGACCGGACTCACTCAGAAGCCAAGCTATGGCAAATCAAAGTCACCCTGATGACTCTGGGGGGCATAGCGCTATTCGTAGGAGTGATCATCGCCTTCTTTATCGCCCGCAGCATCACCCGCCCCATAGCGCAAACTGCCCGCGCCATGGAGGATATTGCTCAAGGAGAAGGTGACCTCACCAAGCGCATTGAGATCAACAGCAAAGATGAGATCGCCGATCTGGCACGGGCATTCAACCTGTTTGTCGGTAAAATTCATCAAACAATGCAGCAAGTCGCTGACGCTACAGACTCATTGGCGACCTCGGCCGAAGAGATGTCTGGTATTACCAATAACAGCCGTCACAGCGCCGAGCAACAACAAAGAGAAACCGAACAAGTGGCCACTGCCATGAATGAAATGGCTGCCACGGTTCAGGAAGTCGCCCAAAATGCTACCGTTGCCGCCGACTCTGCAGAATCTGCAGATGAAGCCACAGATGCAGGCAATCGCTTGGTAGAAAGAGTGATCAATATGATGGAAGGCTTGGTTGCAGAAACGCAGAGAGCAACCGAAGCGATAGATCAATTAGAGCGGGATACTCAGTCCATCGATTCTGTATTGGAGGTCATCCGCAACATAGCCGATCAGACCAACTTACTGGCTCTCAATGCCGCCATTGAAGCGGCTAGAGCCGGAGAGCAGGGACGAGGTTTTGCCGTTGTCGCCGATGAAGTGCGCACTCTAGCCAGCCGCACACAGACATCGACAACCGAGATTCAGCAGATGATCGAAACCTTGCAACAGGGAGCCAAATCCGCCGTTGTCGTCATGCAACAAAGCAACAATACCACTGCGGATTGCATGACCGAGGTCCGGGGCGCCGGAACGGCATTGGATCAGATCAGAGATGCCGTTTCTGCCATTACCCAGATGAATATCCAGATAGCCAGCGCCGCCAATGAGCAGTGCGCCGTCTCGGCCGAGATAAATCGTAACCTTACCAATATCAATGATGGTGTGGCTCAGGGCAGTGAAAGTGCAGCCCAGATAGCCGTTGCCGGTGAAGAGCTGGCGCAGCTGTCGGTACGCCTCAAACAGCTGATTGGCCAATTCAAGGTCTAACCCTTTCACTAAAAACACACTAAAGACAAGCCCACCAAAATGGTGGGCTTCGCTTTTATCCGCTTAGCCGTTATCAAAGGCCTTCACTTGCCGGGGCGTACTCCCAGCGTATGACAGATGGCATAGGTGAGCTCGGCACGGTTCAGGGTATAGAAGTGGAAGTCTTTCACCCCTTCACGGGAAAGTACCTTGACCATGTCGATGGCCACGTTGGCCCCCACCAGCGCCCGGGTTGCGGGGTCGTTATCCAAGCCTTCAAACTGGCTATGCAACCATCCCGGTAAAGACACATTGGTCATGGCGGCGAAACGCTTAAGCTGGTTGAAGTTGCCCACAGGCAATATTCCGGGAACAATTTCCACATCAATGCCGGCGGCCACACAACGGTCGCGGAACCTGAGATAAGACTCCACATCGAAGAAAAACTGGGTGATGGCACGGCTGGCACCGGCCTCAATCTTGCGCTTCAGGTTGATAAGGTCGGCCTGGGCATTGGCCGCATCCGGATGCACCTCTGGATAGGCGGCCACCGAAATATCAAAGTCGGCGACCGAGCGCAGCAAACGCACCAGATCAGAGGCAAAACGTGTCGGCTTGGGGCTGCCTTCCGGCAGATCGCCTCGCAGCGCCACTATGTTACGAATACCGCTGTTCCAGTAGTGACGCGCCAACTCCAGTAACTCTTCATCACTGGCATCTACCAGCGTCAGGTGCGGCGCCGCCACCAGCTCGGTTTCCTGCTGGATCCGCTCGATCACGCTGTGAGTGCGATCCCGCACTCCTGAGTTGGCACCATAGGTGACAGAAACAAACTTGGGATTCAGTGGCTCCAGGCGCTGAATTGAGTTCCACAATAAGGTTTCCATCTCAGGCGTTGAGGGCGGAAAGAACTCGAAAGAAACATTGATGTCGCCGTTGAGCTCGGACAAGCTCTGGTTCAGCGAGTGCGCATGTTGTGCGTGATGAAAAGCCATTGAAAATTCCCTCAACTGTCTATCTGGACGTTTGGACGTCTATATGTCCACATACTAGAGAAACTATCATTGAAGTCAAGCCCAAAGATGGCTTCAAAGGTGTATTTATCTTAATCGGTATAAAAGCCACTAATGAGTGTTTCTGCAAAGCCTCGGCTTTGCACCTGGGGAGAGCTTTCGCACAAGCGATCCTGTGACACAACGAGTGTCGTATCGCGACATGCTTACGGGCGAAAGCCAGGGATGGCGAACTGGCCTTTGTGCATGGATGCACTTGCTCCACGACTTTAGGCCGCTGGCACAGCGGCTAGCATTGCTTTCAGCTCAAAATAGCCAAATAACATAGGTTGGACTTCCAGCAACGGATGTATCCCATTGCCTGCCGCAGGCTTATGCACAGGCGATCCTGTGACTCGCTGCGAGTACATCCCTGTAAGCTCTGCCTCGCCATCCCTGGCTCGGAAAGTCACAGTCCCGCCTGTGCCTGGAAATAGGCGTATGTCTGTAGCTATATAAGCAATTTCAAGCAACGCTATGATTGCAGAATTGCACCAATTCCCCCTTCGGAGCCGCCGCGGGCGTTGTTGCAAATTGGCGTAGCCGAGACAGGGATGTCGAGGCTCGAAGGTCGAGCAAGGATGCGAGTCCTGAGTGTAGCCAATTTGTTTCATAAGCCAGCGGGGATTTCGGCTACGTTGGGGTGTCCTTGGGGATGCAAGGGGCTTTGGACAAGCAAAGCCCCTTGCCCGGTGTGGTGTGGAACACCACGACTTTAGGCCGCTGGCACAGCGGCTATCATAGCTTCCAGCTAAAAGTATCTAAGTTAGTATTGGCCGAGCTTCCGGCGACGGATGTTACTCATTGCCTGCCGCAGGCTTATGCACAGGCGCTCCTGTGACACGGCATGAATACGTCCTTGTAGCCTCGACGAAAACGTCCCTGTTTTCGACGGTCACAGTTCCGCCAGTGCCTGGAAAATAGGCGTATGTCTGCAAATCGCTCAAATATTTCAAGCTACTCCATTTTCACAGAATTACACCGACTCCCGCTCGAAGCGGCCGCAGGGCGTTGATTACAATCGCGTAGCGAGGCATGGATGCCGAAGCAGCGCCAGTCGAATCAGGGATGAGCGTCTGGCGCGATAGCGAATTGGCATCATAAGCACAAGGGGTTTTCCGCTGCGTCGCGGGTCGCTGGGGGTTTGGAAAGGGGGCGAGTCGATACAGCCGTGTGGGGCGGCGAGTGTCGCGTAGCGACTGGCTACGAGCGAGAGCCAGGGATGGCGAACTGGCCCTTGTGCATGGATGCACTTGCTCCACGACTTTAGACCGCTGGCACAGCGGCTAGCATGGCTTTAAGCCAAAACTCACCAATAAACTTGATCTCAGCTTCCAGCTAAACCGCAAGCCCATCACCTGCGGTGCGGATAGGCTGAAAGCCCGAATACCGTGAAGGACAGGACGTCCGAGAACGGCCACTCACACAGGCTTTTCCTAGCCAGAAGCCCACCGGCTTCAAATATGACGCCAATACCAACCCTACTCCTGCAGCAGATCGCGACAGATCTGCACCAGATCCGACTGTACTGCCGCGGCAGTCACCTCCCTACCTGCACCTGGGCCACGAATGATCAGCGGATTACCCTGGTAGAAGGCCGAGCGGATGACAAACACATTATCTCCCGGGGTCAGATTGGCGTATGGATGCTGACGCTCGACCCACTGCAGAGAGACTTCGGCGTTAACCTGGTCATCTTGCTGCTCCAGTGAAGCCACATAGCGCAGCACCTTGTTTTGCTCGGCCGCGGCGGCAAACTGCTGCGCGAGAGTGGCATCCAATTCGGGGATCCGCTGCAAGAACTCATATAGCGGAATATCGGCCAGTGCCTCAGGCACCAGTGAGCTTAAGCGAATATCCTCAAGCTCTAGTTCCAAACCTATTTCACGAGCCAATATCAACAACTTGCGCTGCATGTCACGCCCGGAAAGATCGTCCCTGGGATCCGGCTCTGTGATCCCCAGCTCTTTGGCCTGCAACACCAGCTCGGAGAAAGGTTTGACGCCATCGAAATGCTCAAACAGCCAGCAGAGCGTGCCGGAGAAGATACCGCCGACAGCCTCTACCCTGTCGCCGCTGTTGTGCAAATCATTGAGCGCGTGCTGCACCGGCAGCCCGGCGCCGCAACTGGCGTTGTAACGCCAGAACAGTCGGCGGTTACCCAACTGCTGTTTCAGCTCGCGGTAGAAAGGCAATGGCCCAGAGCCGGCCAACTTGTTGGCACTGACCATATGAATGCCACGGGCAAAGAACTCAGGATACTGCAGTGTCAGTCCGGCGCTGGCACTGATATCCAGCGCCACCAGTTCATCGGCTTGCAGCAACGCAAGCTGTTCGAACAGATGTTCATACTGCCAAGGGGTGGCTTCGGCTTCAAACCTTGCCTGCCAGTCTTCCCCAACGATCCCTTCATTGCAGATCCAGGCACGGCTCGAACTCGCCAAGCCCAGGAGTTCAACACTGGCTTCCAGCTCACGTTTGAGGCCGTCGCGGGCTCGGCTAAATAGTTCCACCCAGGCTTCGCCTATGTTACCCACCCCCAGCAGAATAACGCCTATGCGTTTGCGGGGGCCGGCGCAGCGCCTGTGCACCTTCTGGGTCAGCAGGTTCACCTGCGATTTGGGCACCAGAGTGACCAGGCTGAGTTGGTCCTGGTACAGAGGCCGCGCTTCACGGCTCAGCAAGCGGGCAAAGCTGCGGCGATAACTGCCGGCGCCACTGCTTACCAGCGCCACCAGCCCAAGCTCTCTGTCCTCGGTAATGCTTTGAATTTTGAGCTCGGATGTCTGCGCTTCCAGTAACTGCCAGACTTGGCGGGATAATTCGGGAGTATAGGCCAGCTCAAGTTTGTGTTGCCCCTGAGACCAGTAGGCCAGCGGGTTCAAACCCGCCTCATTGAGCGCATCAAGCGTCTGAGCCTGGGTGCCATTGAACTCCAGGCTCAAGAGGGACACCTGATTGAGATTGGTCACCACAGGGGCGCTTGCAGCATCACTCTTGGGGGCTATCAGGGTAAAGTCGGTATGCGAGGCGTAGCTCGAACGCACCGCCAGGCTGACCTCGGTATCAAACAAAGGCTGCAGGGTACGGCAATGCAGTACCGGGGAGCCAAGCCGCGCCAGGCGGTCGGCCTCAGCCAGCGACATACTGCTCAGCAACCTGGCATCGGCAATCTTGTTGGGATCGGCATTGAACACCCCTTCGACATCTGTCCAAATGGTCACCCTGTCGATATCGGCCAGGCTGGCTATCAGGGTGGCACTGAAGTCGGAGCCGTTGCGACCGAGCAGCAGAGTTTCGCCTTGGCTATTGGCGCAGATAAAGCCGGTGATCACCAGACGCTCATCGGGATGCTCGGCCAGCAGCCGCTGCACCCTTTCGCGGGACTCATCGAGGCGAATCCTGGGCACTGCGCCCTCATCGGCAATCAACAAGCTGCGGGCATCCACATGGGAAGCGGCGACACCAGACTCCCGCAGCAGCGCCGCCATCAGTCTGGCCGACCAGCGTTCACCGAAACCCACCACCTGATTGCATTGGTATTCGCTGAGTTCAGGCAAAGACAATAAACTGGCCAGTTGCGCCTTATCTGTAGACAGACGCTCCCGCAGTTGACGTGCCTGTTCATTGCCCAGCAGCTGTTCAATCAGATTTTGCTGATAGCCGACAAGCTCCTGTAGCTCCTCCTGCCACAGAGCGCCGGATTCCTTCAGGTTCAGCAGTTTATAGAGAAAATTAGTACTCTTGCCGGCGGCGGAAACCACTACAAGATCATCGGCATGACCATGGGTCAGCAAAATATGGGCGACCCGTCGGTAGCAATCGGCATCGGCGAGACTGGAACCGCCAAACTTATGTAGGTGACAACGTGCCATCTCAAGCTCCTTCAATTCAACAGTTTGCGGCTGCCGCCAATCCGGCGGCGATATCGTCTAGCAGATCCCGGCTATCTTCTATGCCCACAGACAAGCGAATAAGCGTATCTTTAATACCGGCTTCGGCGCGAGCCTCACTCGTCATGGCTCTGTGGGTCATGGTGGCGGGCACGGCCACCAGGCTCTCAACCCCTCCCAGGCTCTCGGCCACGGAAAACAGCCTGAGCGCGCCGAGGAAGGTAACCACCTGCGTCTCATCGCCCTTGAGTTCAAAACTCAGCATAGCGCCAAAGCCACTCTGCTGCCTGGCGGCAATCTCATGACCAGGGTGACTCTTAAGCCCCGGATAATAAACTTTGTCGACCACGGGGCTCTGGCTCAGCAGCGCCACTATGCGCTCGGCATTGGCCTGATGCTCGCGGATCCTCAGCGCCAGAGTACGCAGGCCTCGCAGGGTCAGGTAACTGTCGAAGGCGCCACCGCTCAGCCCAAGCGTGTTGGACCACCAGTGCAGCTGCTCTGCCAGTTCGGGATCTTTGGCAATCACGGCACCGCCCACCACATCGCTGTGGCCATTGATGTATTTAGTGGTCGAGTGCACCACTATGTCGGCCCCCAACAGTAAAGGCTGTTGCAGCGCCGGCGATAAAAAGGTGTTGTCGGCCACCACCAATGCCCCCTGCTGGTGGGCCGCCTCGGCAATGGCGGCGATATCCACTACCCGCAGCAGCGGATTAGATGGCGTCTCGAGCCACACCATGCGCGGCTTTTGCGCCAGGGCAGCGGCGAGTGCTTGCGGGTCGGTTTGATCCAGCACCTGCAAACGAAACTGGCCCTTGGCCGCCAGATGGGTGAACAGCCTATAGCTACCGCCATAACAGTCATGGGGCACCAACAAGAGGTCATCCGGCCCCAGCAGGTTGACCACCAGGGTAATGGCCGCCATGCCGGTCGCTGTAATTGCCGCACTGCAGCCCTGTTCCAGCTCCCCCAAAGCATCTCCCAGAATGGAGCGGGTAGGATTACCCGAGCGGCTATAATCATAGGCTCTTGGCTGGGTGTGGCCATCAAAGGCATAGTTGGTCGACAGATAGATGGGTGGCACCACGGCCCCGTGCTGGCTGTCTGATTCGATGCCCTGCCGGACCGCTGTGGTTGCTAATCGCCGCTCTGTCATAATCGACTCCTGAATGCTGAAGTTCGACACCATAAAGATGTCTGGACGTCTAAATCTAACCAATGACCATCCGGCCGTCAATAGGCATCAAGACGTTTGGACGTCCAAATGTATGGATTTCTGTTCATATTGCACAGATTTTGCAGGCAATCATTTGACTGTATCCTGTAAGGGTTTAAAATCTGCTGCGAATTAGTGAGATCACAGGTGAATCAATGACTGAATGGAATGGCGAATACATCAGCCCTTATGCCGAACACGGCAAGAAGAATGAGCAAGTGAAAAAAATCACTGTCTCTATTCCGTTGAAGGTACTGAAAGTATTGACCGATGAGCGCACCCGGCGCCAGGTAAACAACCTGCGGCACGCCACAAACAGCGAACTGTTGTGCGAAGCCTTCCTGCATGCCTATACCGGCCAGCCACTGCCCAATGATGAGGATTTGTCCAAAGACAAACCCGACAGCATCCCGGAAGAAGCCAAACGCATGATGGATGCCATGGGCATTGAATGGGAAGACATGGAATAAGTGTCTTATTCCTCTGAATTATCTTATTGTTGAACAAGGATCGCTGCGCGATCCTTTTCTTTTGGGAGCTTGCGAATGCTGTCATTGATAGATCCCGTCACCCTGTTGCTGGCATCCCTGATCATATTTACCGGCGCCCTGACCCAGTCGCTGATAGGCTTTGGCCTGGCCGTGGTAGCCACACCTTTGCTGTATATCGTCGATCCGGAACTGGTTCCCGTCCCTGTGATTGTGATGGGATTTTCTATCGCCCTGTTGACCTTGATACGCGAACGCGGCCACCTGGAATTCAACGGCTTGCAATATGCCTTGCTGGGACGACTCCCCGGCGGCCTGATTGGTGCCACCCTGTTGTTGCTTGCACCGCAACCGATTATGGGCTTGACCATAGCCCTGATTGTGGCCGTGGCCGTATTTCTCAGCTTCAGAAAATACAGCATTAAGATCAACCGCCTCAGCCTGTTTATTGCCGGGGTATTTTCCGGGATCTTCGGTACCGTGGCGGCCATAGGTGGACCACCTATGGCTCTGCTGCTGGCGGGTAAGGATGCCAGTCAGTTCCGCGCAGCGCTGTCAGCCTTCTTCATCTTCAGCTCCTTGATAGCCTTGATCATTCTCGGCTGTTTTGGCCTCTTGACCCTAAAGCATCTGTGGCTATCGCTGTTGCTGCTGCCTGCGGTATTTATTGGTTTTCTGGTCGCTGGCCGTTTGGTGGGCCGGGTGGATAAAGAGAAGACCCGCAGCTTAACCTTGGCGCTATGCACCCTGAGCGCCCTGTTGCTGACTATCAAGTCAACCCTGGCGCTCATCAACGATTAAATCGCTGTTAGAAGTGATAGCTGGTTTGCAGTACGCCGCCTATGGCATCGTCACTGCCAAACATACCGGTGAGATCCAGCCGGAAGCTGTTGCCTATGGCGAACCCTGTCCCGAGTGAGTAGAGATCGGCGCTGTGATCATTGAGATCCTGGCGATAACCGAGCCGCAAAGCAACCCAGTCGGTAGGCCGGTATTCACCGCCTAAACGCCAATAGCGGCTGCCCTCAAGCTCGGCAAACTTGTCGTTGTCGGTAAGATCCAAGTCGCTGCTGAGCGAAAAAGCCGCCCAGTCATAGGCCACCCCGGCGGTAACCATAGGTTTCACCTGATAGGTAAGCTGCACGCCGCCGGCCTCTATGCTGCTTAAGTCCCGTTTGATGAGGTTACGACCGCTGACACCGATAACCAAACCATCCAATGGCTGGAATGCCAGGCCAAGATCCAGGTTAAAGCCTGAATCATCACTACGATAATCATCGTCGTTGAAGTCATCGGCATCGAAGTTATTGGCGCTGACGGCATAGTTGAAACTATCCAGCCGTTGCAGCTTGGGAGTGACTCCCACTGTCACCGGCATGTTGACGATAGATAGCGGATAGCTCACGGCAACCCCGAGCTCGGAAACCGCCCCGGCTACCACTCGCCCCTGGGAGGTCAAATCTTGGATTTCCGGCGGGTTATTGGGATCCAGATTATCCAGGGTATCAATATCTGCAGCGGCGATTTCGGCTATCCCCAGAGCATCGAGATAACTCTTGAACACAAAGGCATAGCTAAAACCATCCGAGGGCATGACCAACGCCATATTGATACCGGCACTAACGTAGGCGCTATTGCCCTGCAGCGATTGCAAGTCACCACTGAGGCGCTTTCGGTAGTCATCGATAGCCGCTGTGTCGGCGGCGTCTATGGCATTGACCAGAGCGTCATAGTTATCCTGCAGGGCGTCAAACTTATCGATCATCTGATCTTTATCGGCGCCATCGGCGCCTATGGTAGGAATGAGTAAACTGAAGTCACTGCTGCGGCGCGAGGGCAAAGCCAGCAGTGCCGGATTGGAAAAGGCCGCCGCCTCACGATTACCGGCCGCCACAGCAACGCCGCCCATGGCATCGGAGCGGGCCTCATAAACATCTTGCGCTGCCAGCGTCAGCGTACTGGCAAGCCCCGTGGTAAGCAGTGTCAACAGACTCAGTTTCATCTCATCACCCTCTTGTTTTTATCTATAACCTGACACAAGCGGTTATCTGGGTTAAAGATAGTCCAAATCTCGATGAAACTATGACATCAAACACAAAAAAGCCCGTATCAAATGATACGGGCTGAGGCAAAACAGGTTCAGAGGTGCTTGTTAACCAAGATAGCTCTGACCTGCATAGAGAATGAAGTGTCTAAGTGCCAGCACCCCGGTCAGGCTGCAGCAGGCTACCGCCAGCATGGCGCCCTTGGTGTGGCGAGTACTCGCCGGCAGCAACAACATGGAAAGCAGCGGGATACCAAAACCTATACCCACAACCCCAATCCAGAACACGCTGGCCCAGACGCCACTTGTCAATGATGCCAGCGCCGCGGCGGCGGCACCGCCCTTGAAGTAGAGCGCGCAGAACAGCATGAACAGGAACAGGATCTCTGCCGCCATTATGGGCAGTTCCAGGCCGTGCATCCGTCCCAGCTGCGGGCAGTGCTTGTCTGTCTTGAACAGCAGCAGCGCCACTACCGCATTGGCGGCCGCACCGGCCGACAAGCCGGACACCAGGAACAGCGCCGGTAATACGGCAGTGTTCAGCATGGGATAGGCATTCATGGCGGAGATCAGGAAGCCGGTATAGGCCCCCACGACAATCGCCAGCACAAACAGCAGCACTTCCATGGTCTTGCGCAGGCCAGTCAGTGATTCTGCAATCCCTTTAAGGAAGCCCAAGCCCCAGTTACCGAGATCATCTTTCAGCACGACCAGCGCATAAGCAAAGGTCAGCGGAATATAGGCCAGCAGCGCCAACACCCCGATGGACATCACGGAGGTCAGGTTGTAGTTGATCAGGATCAGCCAGAAGTGGAACGGTTTGGTCAGGTCGAATACCAGACACACCATCCCCAGACAGATGGCCACGGGAGCTATCAAGGCTGCCGCCTTGAGAAGGCCGCTATCCCCCTCTGTCTTGTTTTGTACCCAACGCAGCCCGATCCCAATCAGCAGACTGCCCGCCGATAACCCAGCCAAGAAGAGGTAAACCGCAATGACCCAGTTCCAGGTTACAGGGTCGTATTGTGTCATATCGCCCCAAGTATTGTTCATGATTGGATCCCCCCTCTCTTGACAGGAATACGGTAGATTCTGGGTTTAGTCCCCAGATGGGTCTTGTCCTGATAAGTCACGCGGGTGTTGAGCAGAGTCGCCACCTCGCTACCGGCCTCGTTGGCATCACCAAACACCAGGGCATCGGTAGGACATACGGTCACACAGGCGGGTTGTTCGCCGCGCGCCAGACGGGTGTCCTTACAGAAGTTGCACTTGTCGGCCACCTTGGTTTCCGGGTTCATAAAACGCACTTTGTAGGGGCAGGCCGCCACACAGTACATACAGCCGACACACTTCTCCGCCTTGATGGAAATAATGCCGTCCTCGCCCACATAGGCCGCCCCAGTAGGACAAACCTTGACGCAAGGAGCATCTTCACACTGCTGACAGGAAACCCTGTGATACTTGAAGTGCAGATGCGGCGCATCACCAAATGGGCCTTCTACCCGTACCTGCAGGCGGGTTACGCTCTCAGGTACACCATTTTCGCTGCGGCAGGCGACGTTACAGGCCTGACAGCCGATGCACTTATTCTCGTCGTGCACCATCACATATCTTTTAGTCATCTTCGCCTCCCCTTATGCCTTTTCCAGCTTCACACCTGTGGTGTGTACGTTCATACCGCACACAGGTGCAGTCACGTTGGGCAGCAGGTTACCGCAGTGCACACCTTTGCCGGTCGCCCGTGCCAGCTCCTTGTTCTTGGAGCCAAAGCCCATGTAGGCGAACACAGTGTCGGGACGTATACCCTTGGTCACCAGCGCATGACCCTCTTCACTACCGACACTGGACGTGAGGCGAATGGCATCCCCATTCTCAATGCCATGCTTGGCGGCTGTGTCAGGGTGGATCCAAACGGCGTTGTCGGACATTAGGTTGGCCAGCATAGGCACATTGTGGGTCGCGCCATTGGTATGCACCGCCACCTTGCCCTGAATAAAGTAGAGCTCGTCCGGCTGTTTCAGGGTCACTTCACGATAGGCGATAGTGCCGCGTCCAGGCGCCATGCCTTCCACCTTGGCGGAGGTCAGTTCAATCTTACCGCTGGGGGTCTTGAACTTGAGCGCGCTGCCGTAAGTACCGTCTTCATCCATGGCTCTGGCGTTGGGGTAGGCGGCGACAAAGTCGGCTACCATCTTGGGTTCACGCAGCATCAGCGGTTTGCCGTAGCTGACAAAACCCTTGTCCTTGATATGCTGCAGCAGCTGGGCGTCTTTATTCACCTGCAGGAATTGCAGGGTTTCCATGTTTTCCCAGGGATAGTACTGCTCCAAGCCCATCTCTATGCCCAGTTCACGGAAGATTTGCCAGGAAGGCTTGGCATCACCAATCACATCCACCACTTGCTGACGCAGGTAGTAGGCCGGGTTCTTGCCGGACTTGTCGGCGACTTCTTCATCCCGCTCCAGGTAAGTACACTCGGGCAGTATGATGTCGGCCCAGGCGGCGGTTTCACTGATGTAAACATCACAGGAAACCACAAACTCCAATTTCTTCAGGCTCTCAACCACCTTGGCACGGTCGGTCATGGTCTGCATCGGGTTAGTGCGGCTCATGACCCAGGCGCGCAGTTGGTAAGGCTTGGCTTCCAGAGTCGCATCTATGATTGACTGATAGATACCACCACCGGACCAAGCCATGGCAAACTGCTCATCCATCTGGTCGATGCGTTTGGCTTGCGGCTTGGGCAGTTTGACTCCCGGCTTGCCCAGCTCAGGGGCCACGGCTTCACCGGCAAACTTGTTGTAACCACCCGCCTTCTTGCCCATGTAGAGGCCACCCTTGCGTTCCAGGTTACCGATCAGCACGTTGGCGGCATACAGCGCCCGGCGCATATCGAACTCTTCCGGGGTAAAGGTAGATCTGTGGCCAAAGTCGACCACGGCATGAGGCGCAGCAGCAGCATACTCGTGGGCAATACGACGAATGTCGGCGGCGGGCACATCGGAAATTTTCTCGGCCCACTCAGGAGTATAAGCCTTGACCTCGGCGGCAAACTCTTCAAAACCTACGACATAACGCTCGATAAAAGCCTTGTCATAGAGGTTGTCGGCAATCAACACATGGCACAGCGCCAGGGCTACGGCCACATCCGAGCCGGGACGAATGGCATACCACTCATCGGCCTTATCGGCCACGACCGAGAATCTGGGTTCAAACACCACCAACTTGGCGCCTTTGTCGGCCTGAGCCTTCATCAGGCCACGGGTCTCGGACATATTGATCCCCTCATAGAGGTTATGACCGAAGTTGATGATGTACTTAGAGTTGGAGAGATCCCGCTTCACCTTGGTACCGAACATCGCCTTGGCGGCGACCACATAACCGCCCGGGCAAGTGGTGTTATGGGTAAAGGAGTTGGGGCTGCCATAAGCCTGCCCCAAATAGAACAGGTGTCCGGACAGCGAGCCTGACTTGGAGGAAAATGCCACGGCTTCAGGGCCGTGATCGGCCTTGATTTGATTCAGCTTGCTGGCGATGGTTTGATAGGCTTCCTGCCAGCTGATTTCGGCCCACTTGCCTTCACCGCGTTCACCAACGCGCTTGAGTGGTTTAACGATCCTTTGTGGATCGTACAATAGGCTAAGGCCGGCGCCGCCACGGGCACAAACCTTACCGCCGAATGATTTGGCTTCTTTGTTACCAGAAATAAAGACGTTTTTGCCGTCGATTATCCGCGCCGAAATCGGGCAACGGGTCGAACACATCTCACACATACTGGCAATTTCAGTGGCACTGCCGGTCAAAGGGCCATGCCCCAAAGCCGCCAGTGAACCGGGCAGAACCCCGGCCAGGGCACAGGTTGCCCCTCCGGCTCCAGCCCCTTTCAGAAAGGTGCGCCGATCAAGCTCTATCATGGTTTACCTCCATCCTCTCCCCTTAGGGAAAGGTCGCTCACACAGGTTATTGTTTGTATTGGATACCGCTTGACTACCGCGGCTTGAACCTATTGTTTACCCATTAAATTAGTGTGGGTATTGTGGTAAACCACATAGCGAGGATGAGTGTGATCCAGGCACGGTAAACACTTTTGAAAGTCCTTAAAAATGTGAAGGCAATCGCCCTTGGCTTGAGCCGATATTTTTAGACTCAAAAACATCAAAAAAATTTACATTCACAAGTGAACAGATGACAAATATTCACAATTGTTAAGCAGATCACAGCTAAAATTTACGCCTTTCTTGTTGTTACTCTTGTCAGAGAACAAAAACAAAACTGTTATAAATCACATTGTTAAATAAAAACTACCACACTTACATTAGATTAATTTCAATGAAATTTTTATCAATTAGATTTATTTCATGAAAGTGATCCAGTTCAAAGCTGAAAAACTCCCGAGTTGTTAAATTAATAACCGAATGGACACCAAAAATAACAGCCCATTAACGGAGCGGGCGGTCACCCAGAGGAATAGATGATGAACACCAGCAGCAAACTCGGCCTTCTGCTTTTAGCCTGTGCATTGGCCACAGGCGCCACCGCAGCCGACGGCGGCAACCCCAAGAAAGGCAAACACCTGTACAAGAAAGTCTGTAAAGAGTGTCACAGCAAAGCAGGCATAGGCGGCGAACTGACTCCCATGAGCAAGACCATGAGCCAATGGGACAGATTCTTCGCCAGAGACAAACACAAAGCCAAACCCGAGGCGTTTCAGCCTTTAACTGAGCAGGAACTCAAGGATATTCAACAGTTCCTGTACGACCATGCCGCCGACTCGGATCAACCCCAGACCTGCGGTTGATAGCGCGTAATCACTTAACTCATTAACAGTCAGTAAGCCAAGTATGGGGTTACCCCAGGGCCGCTTGCTGCCTGAAAACGACCGGCAAGGCCGGTCAGGAGAATCTACTATGCGTACTCTTATCGCACTGGCGGTGGCCCAGGCACTGGGTTTGGCTCTGCTGGGCAGCCCCCAGCTCCAGGCCGGAGAACTGGATGACAGCACCAAGATCCGCGAGCTTAAACAGCAACTACAGGAGATCACCGAAGAGCTGGATATACTCAACAGCCGGGTGGACAAGACAGAGCGGCACACGGCGCTCGATCGACTGGAGATCAGCGGTGACTTTCGCACTCGAGCCCACTCGCTGCACTATGGCAATGTCACCTGGCATCCGGCGATCAAGATGGACTTCAACGACTTCGGCGCCAAAGCCATGGCCGGCGAACTGGGCAACCCCATGGATCCCACCTCGCCCCTTGGCAAGATGATGGCCGCCAACCCTGAGCTGGCCAACGCCTTTGCCCAGGGACAACTGCAGGGCGTTATGCCCTATGTGCTGGCGCCTTATCGCAGTGGTGACATAGACAATGACATCTTCTACACCACTCGGCTGCGGCTCGATCTCAAGGCCAAGGTGTGGGACAACGTCAGCTTTGCCGGACGCCTGACCATGTTCAAGGACTGGGGCGATTCTACCGGTGTGCAGGTGTTTGATTCCTGGCGCTCTTTCACCATGGACGGCACCAACTCAGGCAACCCTAGTGGCGACTGGCTGCGGGTCGAGCGCGCCTACTTTGACTGGAAAAACATCGGCGGCAGCGAGTTTTATCTGTCTGTCGGCCGTCGCCCCTCCACCTATGGTCCGCCGAGCCACTACCGGGAAAATGAGAAACGTGGCGGCACCCCTTCCGGACACCTGGTCAACTTCAACTTTGACGGCGCCACTCTGGGCTACAAGCTTGGAGAGCTCACCGGGATAGAAGGCCAAGTGGTGCGTTTCTGTTACGGTCAGGGCTTTGAGTCCCAATGGGGCAATGGCGAGCTCTATGGCGATACCGTCAGCAAGGACACCCATCTGGGCGGTTTCAACATTGATGTGATCAACGATGGTAACCACTTCCTGCAACTGACCCTGTTTGCCGCGCGGGATATCAACGACGGCTTCAAGGGCACCATGGCCTTCCCCAACGAGTTGGCCGGGATTTTCGCTCCCACCCTCTACAGTGATCTGCAGAAATTCGACAACTTCAACTTTGTTACCCGGGTGCAACCCAGCGGGGTCATAGGCGACATGTACCTGGGCGGCCTGGGCTATGCCTATGAGTCCGATGACGATCTCAAGCTGTTTGCCTCCTTCGGCTGGACCCGCGGCGAGAGCAACGGCAACGCCGGCATGTTCGGCGGCATGTTGACCGATGCCGTGTTCCAGGCAGAACTCAACAGCAGTGGCGATGAACTGCTGCTGGTGCCATCCAGCGCCGAGTCCGATGCCTCCCACGATGGTTACGGCATCTATATCGGCATGCAGATCCCGGCGCCTTACGGCAAGTTCGGTCTGGAATACAACTATGGATCCAAGTACTGGACGCCCTTCACCCAGGCCCAGGACGACCCGGTCGGCAGCAAACTGGCCACCCGCGGCCATGTGGCCGAGGCCTACTACATCTTCGATATCAATCCCAGGATGTTTATCAAGTTGGCGGGGCTCTACTACGACTATGAATACACTGGCTCGGGCACGCCCGTGGGTGCACCTGTGAAGGTGGATGAAGTGCTGGACGGCAGCGCCTATTCGTTATTGCCCGTGGTGGATACGGCGCTGGATATCAACGCCTCACTGACTGTGAATTTCTAGGGAGGAACACAGATGAAAACATTTTATCTGCCATTTATAGCCACGGCACTCTGGCTCGGCCTCCTGAGCCAGGCCCAGGCCGGCGGCCCCCACAAAGAGGTGCTCAAGGGCCCCTTCAACACAGGCTCGGAAGTGACCCAGGCCTGTCTTGAGTGCCATGAAAAGGATGCCGATGACTTTATGCTGTCATCCCACTGGACCTGGGAACTGGAGCAGAAACTGCCCGGACGTACAGTCAAACGGGGCAAGAAAAACTCCATCAACAACTTCTGTGTTTCCATTGCCGGTAACGAGCCGCGCTGTACCGGCTGCCATGCCGGTTACGGCTGGAAAGACAACAACTTCGACTTCAAGGACAAGACCAAGGTGGACTGCTTGGTGTGCCATGACACCACGGGCACCTATGTTAAAGATCCCGTCGCGGCCGGAGAGGTATTCAAGACAGTGGATCTGCTGCGGGTCGCCCAGAATGTCGGCAAGCCGGTGCGGGATAACTGCGGCAGCTGCCACTTCTACGGTGGCGGCGGAGATGCGGTCAAGCATGGCGACCTCGACTCTTCCATGGCCTACCCGGACAAGGCCACGGATGTGCATATGGACAGCGATGGCAATGACTTCCAGTGTCAGGACTGCCACACCACCCAGAAACATATGATCAGCGGTAACGCCATGGGGGTGTCCCCCGGCGGTGAAGATCATATCGGCTGTGACAATTGCCACGACAGTGCGCCACACGGCAACAAACAGCTGAACAAGCACGCGGCCACTGTGGCCTGTCAGACCTGCCACATCCCCTTCTTTGCCCGCCATGAGCCCACCAAGCTGCACTGGGACTGGTCAACTGCCGGTGAAGACAGGGAAGAGAGCCTGGATCAATATGGTCGTCACAGCTACGCCAAGAAAAAGGGCAGCTTCGTTTGGGGCAAGATGGTCAAGCCCAGCTACGCCTGGTACAACGGCCGCGCCGATGCCTATATGGCCGGTGACAAAATGGATCCAGAGCAGGTCACCCGTCTGACCTTCCCCCTGGGTGACATTCAGGATCCCAAGGCGAAGATCTACCCCTTCAAGGTGCACACAGGCAAGCAGGTGTACGACAAGGTCAATAAGGTGCTGCTCAATCCCAAGACCTATGGCAAGGGCGGTTTCTGGTCTGAGTTTGACTGGGATAAGGCGATTCGCTTAGGGATGGCCGCAAGCGAGCCCATGCAGGCCAAGGGCATCAGCTACAGCGGTCAGTACGGCTTTGCCCAAACCGAAATGTGGTGGCGTATCAACCACATGGTCTCGCCCAAGAGCGAAGCGCTCAAGTGCGCCGACTGCCACAACGGCGGTGACCGCCTCGACTGGCAGGCGCTGGGCTATGAGGGCGATCCCATGAAGCACAAAGGCGGCGCTCGCCACGCCCGCTGATCCGATTCAGGTAAGTCCTGAAGGCCGGCTCCCGCATCTCCCACCTCCCGGGAGCCGGTCACTCTTAACATCCCCACCCCCAATAAAGTCATAAAATCACTGAGCCCAAAAAGACATTTAGACCCAGTTCCAGGTCAAAGTGTCCAAGCGGCGCTACACTAAATTAGACTATGGCGGTAAATTCGGGTCATTGATGATGCAACTCGCGGTAAAAAATGGCATTTTTCTTGCGTTGTCTGGGCATCCTTTTCTGTGGCAAGTGCAATGACAACAAACGGCAAGACTTTTTCCTCATTAAACCGCTCCCTGGGAGAGCTTAGCGGCGCCTTCGCCGATCTGGGAACCTTCCTCCCTCTAGTACTTGGGCTGATCGCCCTGAATCAGTTTTCTCCCCAAGGCATTTTTCTCGGTTTCGGTCTCTTTGCCATCGCCACCGCCCTATTTTATCGCCGCCCCATTCCCGTACAACCCATGAAGGTGATTGCCGCCCTAGTCATCGCCCAGGGACTGACACCGGGCATGATGCAAGCCAGCGCCATGCTGATGGGAGTAATACTGCTGGTACTGGCGGCCTCCGGCGCCATCAGTTGGCTGTCGCGGCAAATATCCCAGGCTGTCAGTGTCGGTATCCAACTGGCCATAGGGCTTCAGCTGTTATGGATGGGTTTCAAGATGATGGCCGACGAGCCTGTGCTGGGATTCGGCGCCTTCGCACTGATCTTCTTTGCCCGCTTTATCCCGCTGCGCTATCTGGCCATGCCCTTGGTGATCGCCCTCGGCATGCTGTGGCAATACCAACAAGGCGGCAGCGACAGCGGCTTTGTGTTCAACAACACGCCTTGGCACTTGAGCTGGCCCGAGTTAAATGACTGGGGCGCCGCAGCGACCCTATTGGTGCTGCCACAACTGGCGTTGACTTTGACCAATGCCGTTATCGCCACCTCAGTGATGGCCAAAGAGAAGTTCCCCGAAGACAGCCAGCGTTTCAGCCCCAAGGCACTTGCCACTAGCTCTGGCCTGGCCAATCTGCTGCTGAGTCCCTTCGGTGCTTCGGCCATGTGCCACGGTGCCGGTGGATTGGCGGTGCAATACCATTTCGGTGCCCGCCATCTGTGGGCGCCGCTGATCTTCGGCGGCAGTTGCCTGCTAATAGCCCTCTCCTGGGGGGAAAACGTGGCCTGGCTGCTGAGCCTTATTCCGCTGGCTATTCTCGGTAGTCTGCTGTCCACCGCCGGCTTGCAGTTGGCCTGGTCCAAACGCCTCTTGGACGGCAAGCCTTTCTGTATCTTTGTTATCCTGGCGACCGCCGTGGTGAGCCTGGCCGTCAATGCCGCCGCCGGTCTGGCAGTAGGTGTGGTGCTGGAATTCGGCCGCCGCCAGTGGCAAACCCTGAGCGCGCTGCGCTAACACCCAAGCATTGCTCACAAGGCATTGCCTCACTCGGCAGGCAATGCCTCTGCCAAGGGCAACCAGACCCGCACCCGACAACCGCGGCAATCGCGGCGGTTTTCCAGTTCAAGGTGGCCATTATGCTGAGTCACTACATCGCGGCAGATGGCCAGTCCCAATCCCAATCCATCCTCCTTGGTCGTTGCAAAAGAGGCGATGAGCTCTTCTGCCGAGGCACTGAGTCCAGCGCCGGAATCCAATAACTCCAGCAGTAACCACTCTCCCTTGGCAGCAGTTGATGGGGGGGGAGACTCGTAGTCGATCGCCACCTGAATTTCCCGCTTGCCCGCCACCCCTTCCAAGGCATCGATGGCATTTTTCAATAGATTGACCAGCATTTGGCTCAGGCCTACCGCATCTCCCAACAAGGGGCGTGCCGTCCCATGATGACTGATTTTGAGCTCAATATGCTGTTGCTCTATGGGACGTTGGAACAGTGCCAGCGCATCTTTGAGCAAGTGCTCAATCTCGATCAGTTCCGGCTCTGCACGGCGCCGACGCAATAAGCCACGAATGCGATGTACCACAGCTCCAGCGCGGATAGACTGGTTGTTGATCTTGGTCAGCACCTCGCGCATGGCATCGGCACGCTCACCGCAACCGCTGGCGGCGCGCTGCTCTAACACCATCATGGCGCCCTCACTGTATTGAGTAATGGCGGCTATGGGTTGGTTGAGTTCGTGCGCCAACCCAGCACCGATTTCACCCAATATGGCAGCACTCTGTATTCGCTCCAGTTGCAGTGCCTTTTCCCGCAGTTGCCGCTCTGCCGCCAACAGGTATTCACTCTTCTGACGAAACTTGTATTCCAGCCATAGGTGATAGAGCGTCGAGATCAGGAACAATAACAACAAGACGCCGCCCCACTCCTGGTTCTTACGCACCCAGTCGATAGCGGCTTCATAGAGTGGTGGCGGACCGCCATGTAACTCCAGCTCTTCATACAACTTAATCACCTTGAGCTGACTGATGGGGGCGGTCCACCCCATAATATCTGCCTGAATTGCGGCTTCAGAGTCATAGGGCAGATCAAACAATGCCAGAGTCACTGCCTGGGTAATATGGCTGGGCACTAGGTCAGAGGCGGCAAACGACCAGTTGGGATAGAGGGCGCTGCTGGTCTCGCAGTCATAACCCTCGGGCTTAACGCCGTTGATCACCCGATAGTCTTCCCGCTCGACCAAACCGGTTTCCACCATCTCTTCCAAAGTACAGAAAGGGGTAATGGCGGCATCGACAGTGCGGTCACGCACCTGATAAACCAGAGGTTCCAACGGGAACCCCAAAAAACGCACCTCGCCGAAGAAACGTTTGGCGGCAAAGCCGCGCTTATTCAGCAAGCCTACCGTCGCCTGATATCCTCCCAGCGCCTGAGGATCGCTGGCCACCACAGTGGCGCCACGCAACTCTTCAATGTTGCGCACCGGGCTGTCGGCCCGCACTATGATCGCCGAACTGATGGCGAAGGTGGTGCCCTGATGTTTGCGACTGCGCATGGTGGCCAGCCACGACAGGGGCAACTGGCTGCTGAGACTTAAATACTGTCCCGGGTTGGTCACAATGAAGTGGATCCTGTGCTCCAGCAGTTGCTGATTCATCTGCGTAAATGTCAGTGGCACAACTTCAAAGCGATTACCGGGCAGCTGTTGGCTCAGATAACGCATCATGGGACGCCATCTCTCTTTGGCTTGAGCGACCCCATGGTTGGCCAAGACTCCGACCCGAAACACAGCCTCTATGGGTTCGTCACCCATTTCGGCATCGGTCGCCGGTTCATACAGTTGCGCCGAAGCCGAAGCACACCCGGCTCCCAACAACAGTATCAAGATTAATATTTTGGCCATTCCCACTCCCCTTTCATCCATGAAGATAAGCTAATACAGCCAGCAAAAGAATAACTTGATGGAGGGCAAATGTCGGTCAATACCTCAGTGATCTGGCTCTAAAAGCCAGCAACCAGGTTTGAGCCCAGATACAACAAAGATTAGGATTGGCTTATTCACCCCAGTGAGAAATCTTAGTGACAAATGTAACTGACACCGTACTTTATCTGGTGGACGATGATGCTGCCGTCCGTGACTCGCTCAGTTTTATGCTCAGCCAATTTGGTTACCAACTGCAAGCCTTTGCCTGTGGCCAGGAGTTTCTCAATAACGCCAAGCTGACGGGGCCGGGTTGTGTCATTCTCGATAGCCGCATGCCGGAGCTCACGGGAGAGCAGGTACAGCAAAAACTGCTAGAAGCCAACAGCCCGCTGGGGATCATCTTTCTTACCGGTCATGGCGATCTCCCCATGGCGGTCAACGCCTTCCGCCAGGGAGCCTGCGACTTTTTCCAGAAACCCGTTGCCGGCAAGGCACTGGCTGCGGCCATCGAAAAGGCGTTCGACTACAGCCTCAAGACCCATGAACAGCAACAGCTACAGCAGAAATACGCCACCCTAACCGAACGTGAGCAGCAGGTATTGCAGCTCTTGGTGCAAGGGATGACCAACAAACAGATGTCCGAGGCCCTCTACCTGTCACTACGTACTATAGAAGTGCATCGCGCCAAGATCATGAAGCGGCTCGGTGTCCACAGCATTGCCGAACTGATCAAGTTCACTCCGCTGGCATAATAGCGGCCCAAATGAGAGCCGTCCTCTTGGCTCCCCCCAACACAGATAAAACCACTTAGAGATAATGATGCAGGTGCGACAGCTTGTCGCACTTTGGCTGTTTACCTTTGCCCAGCTTGGTTATCAGGCACAGAATGGGCCTCCTTCAAAACAACCAAAATCAATAAGATATGCGCTTTTATCCTTCGACTCTATATTTGGCTTTATTGCCTATTCTCGGCCTTGGCACCTCTGTCCAGGCCAGTGATTCTCCCATGGAAGTGCTGGTAGTACGCGGCAGTGTACAGAGCAGCGTACTGCATACCTCACCCGAAACGGCGTCTCCCAAGGCCGACATCAGCGGCTTACTAAGATCTCTTCCCGGCGCCAACGTTAACAGCAACGGCCCGCTGACCGGCATAGCTCAGTATCGTGGCCTTTTCGGTGACAGAGTGGAAACCCAGGTCGGCGGCATGAGCATGGCCGGAGCCGGCCCCAATGCCATGGATACCCCGCTGAGTTATGCCGTGCCGGTGATCACCGAGCAGTTAGAACTGGATCGCGGCATAGCCCCGGTAGCCAGCGGCGTCGATACCCTGGGTGGCAGCATCCGGGTCGTGGAATCTCAGGCGCGTTTCGATGAATTCAGCGGTCTGGTCAGCGGCCAATACCAGCACAATGGCGAGCAGAGCCGCATCGGCGTCAAGAGTAATTTCGGCGGCGAGCGCCAAGCGCTCATGCTGTATGGCGACATGTTCAAGGGCAATGATGTGCCCGAGAGTGGCGACAACCACCCCTTATTGCCAGGCGTCTACGACAAACAGGTATTCGGTGGTGAATACAGATTCAACCTGGCCGACAGCAGCGCCGATGACGAGTCGATAGCCTTCTCATTCCAACATTTGGAAACCACAGATGCCGCCACCCCGGCACTGCCGATGGATATCGGCTATATCCGCACCGACAGATTCAAACTCAGTGGCGAGCACCTGCTGGCCGATTGGCAGATGCGCTGGCACCTGGGCTACAGCGATGCCCGCCACGGCATGGACAACTTCAGCCTGCGGATGAAAAAGCCCACTGTGGCACCGCGTTATACCATAGCCGACTCCAAGAGTTTCGATGGCCATTGGCAACTTGCCAAAGATAGCTGGGAATTTGGCTTTGACTGGCGTCAGGCCGAGCATGACACCCTAATCACAGATCCGAGCAACAGCAAATTCCAGGTGGATAACTTCAACGGTGTCAACGACAGCGTTTACAGCCTCTACGCCCAATGGCAGCAGGAGTTTGGCCGCTGGAGCTGGCAACTGGGCAGCCGGGTAAAACACTACAGGTTTGATGCCGATGCCGTGAACCACTCTATGGCGGCCATGAAACCGGCAATCAAGACCCTGATGGACAGATTCAACCAGGCCGATCGCAGCCAAAACGATACCGGGCTGGACTTGGTGATCAACGGCCGCTTTGAAATCGACAATGAGCTGGATGCCATTATCGGCCTGGCGCGCAAACAGGCCAGTGCCAGCTACCAACAGCGTTACCTATGGGTGCCGATGCAATCCACCGGCGGGCTGGCCGATGGCCGTACCTATGTGGGCCAGATGGACTTAGATCTGGAAACCGCTTGGCAGCTGGAACTGGGACTGGATTTACACCGCCAGGATTTCAGTCTGACCCCTAGGGTATTTGTCCAAAGGATCGACAACTATATCCAGGGCCTCCCCACGGATGACCCGGCCATTATCGCCGCCGGAGACGCCAACACCTTGGTGTTCAGCAATACCGATGCCCTGCTCTACGGCATGGATGTCAACGCCCGCTGGCAACTGCATGAACAGTGGAGTCTGGATCTGCAGGCGGCCTATACCTATGGCGAACGCCGCGACGTGGAAGACAAACTCTACCGTATCGCCCCGCCCAACCTGACCCTGGGCCTCAACTGGGATCAAGGCAGCTGGTTTGCCCGCCTGGAGACAGTAGCGGTTGCCGCCCAGGACAAGGTCTCGGCCACTCAGCTGGAGCAGGAAACTGCAGGCTATGGCTTAGTCAATATGGCGGCCGGTTACCGCGGTGACAGCTTTATGCTCAAGCTTGGGGTAGACAACCTGCTGGACAGAGAATATGTCGACCATCTCGCCGGTTATAACCGGGTGATGGGCGGTGATATTGCGGTAGGCGAGCGTTTGCCACAACCCGGTCTCAACGCCTGGGTCATGGGCGAGTACCGTTTTTAAGGGAGTCCTGACTGACGCCCACTTCCGGGTTCATCCTCTTCGTGCTCCCGCAGGCCTTAGAGATATCCACTGCTATTGAACCTGCCCGGCCTTTTCTCGTCTCGAAAGGCCGGGATTTTTTTAGGCAACAGGTTTCTTGGCCAACTTGCGTTGCAAAGTACGTCTGTGCATCCCCAACTGGCGAGCGGTGGCCGAAACATTCCCCTTATTAGCATTGAGTACCTGCTGAATGTGTTCCCACTCCAACCGCTTGGGGTGTAACGGGGTTTCGTCCGGCAACGGCTGGACAATGTTAGGCTCGGGGTCGACATGAAGCGCCGCCAGAAGGGTCTGGGTATCGGCCGGCTTGGCCAGATAGTTATCGGCCCCCAGTTTGACCGCCTCTACCGCAGTGGCGATACTGGCAAAGCCTGTGAGCAGCACGATACAGGCCTTGGGCAGGCTGGCTCGCAGCGGCACAATCAGATTTAGGCCATTGCTTTGCGCCAACTTCATATCCAGCAATACATGGCTCGGCTGCCAACTGCGGGCGCTGAGCAACGCTTGACTGGCCTCTTCGGCATGGCAGCATTCAAAACCGTACCTCTGCATGCGCCGTTTCAAAATGGCAGCCAATGCCAAGTCATCTTCAATGATCAACAGTCGCTTCATGCCGGTTTTCCCACAGTGGCAGCGAGAGGCTGTAAGGGCAGACTGACGCGCGCTTCACAACCCTGGGGGCCGTTTTGGAGGATCAATTGACCACCTAACCTTTCTAGGCTGGCGTGGCTCAATAGTACGGCAACCCCCATGCCGGTGCGGCTCGCCACCGGCATCAGCCCGAGTTCCCCCAAGAGATGCGCCTCTATGCCGCGACCATAATCCTTGATGCGGATCTCCAGTTGGGTCTCAGTGGCAGCTTCAAAACCGATTTCAACTTTAGGTACATTGATATTACCGAGGCTAGCCTTGGCGGCGTTATCCACCAGCGCCAGTAAAGCCGGTAACAAGCTGGCATCTGTGATAATTTCACGTTCAGTCAGGCCAGCGGGCAGGGTAAGGCTAAAATCCACCTCGGGCATCAGCAGCATCAGCTGTTGGCGCATGTTGTGTCCCAGGTCATCTAAACTGATGAGCTGACGACGGCGCTCTCGAATCGATTCAGTGGCATTCCGAAGCTCATTGAGTGTAACCTCACAGCGGGCCAGAGCCTGGCCCATCTGTTCGAGTGCCTCCCTATCTGCGCCCTCTTCCATGACTTCGTCCAACAATAATCTGAGACTGGCTAGTGGAGTCGCCAACTGGTGTGCCATCTGCGCCGAAGCCGTGCCCAGCGCCAACAGCTGTTCTTGCCGCAGCTGATTTTCCCTCAGCCAACCGAGCTCAGTATCCTGACGCCGCAGACGGCGGCTTATCAAGGCGACACTGGTAGTCAACACCAATGCCGACACCACAAAATTGAGCCACATCCCCAGAAAGTGTGAGCTCATATCCATGCCGTGATGGCGCACATGACCTTCCGGCAGGCTTAAGATCATCAGGCTATAGGCCAGGGTCGACAGCGCCGCCAGGCTCCAACTGCCCCAGGCGGGTAAGGTGACCGCCGCCAGCGCAATCGGCACCAGCAACAACGAAATAAAGGCATTGGTGGCGCCACCGGAAAACCATAACCAGGAGATCCAGAACAGGGTATCCAGCAACAGGGCGATGAAGATACCGGCACTCTGACGATAGAGGGGATGGCGCAGCCACAGGGTCAGGGCCAGATAGGCGCTTTCAAGCCCCAGGATCCACGTCAAGGGTTCGGGTTGTGGCGTCAGGCCAAAGGCATCACTGCCAAACAGAGTCAGCCCCAGCTGCAATATCAGCCCTAATCCTCTCAGCAACGCCAGCTGATCCGCCGCCGCCAGGCCGCCGGTTCGGCCAAACAGCCCATCCATCCCCAGCAACACTTTTTTCATGAATCACTCATCCCAATCTGGCAAAAGTATCAGACCGGCATCCATGGTAAGCCCGCCTTGAAATTCCAAGACTCAAAATTGGAAACACCTGCCATTGACATTTTTGCAACACATTAACAAGGCTTCACATTCTAGGGGCTTTTCAAAGCCAAAGCACTTGTTTACCCTGTGGATTCACCCTTTTTCATTCCTGAGAGGCTGCAAAATCCGCCGATGACCACTTCCTCTTCCTTGCCGCTGATCTTGGCCGGCCCGATATTGCGTCACTGCGACCGGGACCATTTCACCCTCTGGTGGGTCAGCAGCAAACCGTTGAGCCCAAAATTGACGCTTAAGTTGAGTCACAAGTCGGCGCCCTTACCGCTGAATGAAGAACAAGTGCACCGAGTGCAACTGGGCGAACATGCCTGGCAGTATCTGCTGCATCTGGAGGTTCCCGGATTGCTGCCCCAAGGGCAAGCCGTGGGTTATAGCCTGGAAGATGCCGATGGTAAGTATCTGTTCGCCGGTATCGACGGCCTATGTTATCCGGGCAAATCCACTCCCGAACTGGTGCTGCAGCCCGGGCTGGATCGTTTGCTGCACGGCTCCTGTCGCAACCCGCATCATCACAGCGGCGATGCACTGGTGGCGGCCGATACTCTGCTGGAACAGAACAATGCCCCGGCCGAGCGCCCGGCGCTGTTGATGCTAAGCGGCGATCAGCTCTATGTCGATGATGTGGCTGGCCCCACCCTGGTGGCCATTGCCCAGGTAATCGCATTGCTGGGACTGAAACAGGAAAGCTTTAGTGACGCCCCGCTCAAGGACTCGACACAGATAGACTATGGTCCAGACTCTCTCTACCAAAGGCCGAAACAGCTCTTGCCCCGTACCCAATATCCGGGCAAAACCTTCATCTGGCGCTGGTATATCAATCACCCCATATTCACCTCTTCGATGGCTGAAAACCATCTGCTGAGCTTCGCCGAAGTCACTGCCCTGTATCTGCTGATCTGGTCACCGGAACTGTGGCAGCAACTGGAACTGCCGCAGCAGTTACCCGGGCTGACCGGCAAACGGGCACAGGAGTGGCAGACCCAGTGGCAACATCTGTTGGAGTTCAAGGCGGGCCTTAGCAAGGTCAGGCGCCTTTTGGCGCATCTGCCCACCTATATGATCTTCGACGATCATGACATCACCGACGACTGGAACCTGACCGCCCGCTGGGAAGAGGCCGCCTATGGTCACGCCTTCTCCAAGCGCATCATAGGCAATGCCTTGCTGGGTTACACCCTGTTTCAGGCCCTTGGCAATCAACCCAAGAGGTTTACCGACTTTTTCGAAGAGCTGAGCGGCCTCTATCTGGCCGACAGCGAGCGCCAGGATGCCCTGATAGACAAGCTGCTCAAGTGTGAAAACTGGCACTACACCCTGGATACTCAGCCCAGAATGGTGGTACTGGATACCCGTACCCGCCGCTGGCGCAGCGAATCCAACCTGGCCAAGCCTTCCGGATTGATGGATTGGGAGGCGTTGATGGATCTGCAGCAGGCACTGCTGGGGCAGGATAAGGTCATCATAGTGTCGGCGGCACCGATTTTCGGGGTCAAGCTGATTGAGGCGGTGCAGCGCACGGCCACCCTGATCGGAGCTTCGCTGCTGGTGGATGCCGAAAACTGGATGGCGCACCCTGGCGCCGCCAACGCCCTGCTGTCGATCTTCATGCACAGACGTACCCCGCAGGAGTTTGTGATCCTCTCCGGCGATGTGCACTACTCCTTTGCTTATGACATAGGGATCCGCTTTCGCCGTGCCAGTCCCAACATCTACCAGATCACCGCCAGCGGCATCAAAAATCAGTTTCCGGAAAAGCTGCTGCCTGTATTTGATAAGCTCAACGGCTGGCTCTATGGTCATTTCTCGCCGCTCAATCTGCTGACCAAACGCAAACGCATGTCGATCCGCGGCCGCCGCCCCAATGGAGCCCCCAGCAAGCGCCTGGTCAACCAAAGCGGTATCGGCCTCCTGGAACTGGCAGAAAACGGCGCCCCCAAGCGGATAGCCGTACTGCACGCCGATATGAGCCTGACCGAGTTTCAAGCCCCCAAAGACAGCCGCGACTGAAGCCTGGAGAGCGGATTTTATTCTGCCCGGCTTTGTGACAAGCCGGCTCAGGTTATAATACAGGCATTCATCCCGGGCAAGACTCACGATGCAATACCGACATATCGACTCATCCAGACATTTAGAACTGCGCGAATTTTATATAGATAACGCGCTTTTGGTGCGTCTGCACTCCGCTCATGGCTGGGTCAGTATCAATGGTGAGCGACTGAACGTGAACCAGGATACTCTGCTGATCATTCCCCGTTTTGCCCACATCTCCTGTCATATAGAAGCGGCGCAGCAACCGCTGACGCTACAAACGCTGACGCTGGATGAAACTTTGCTGGAAGAGTTGGCCGTCGACTATCTGCCAGGCCAGTGTCAGACAGATGGTCACTATCGCCGCTACGCCCTGAATACGCCGGATGCCGCCAGAGACAACTTTGAACTGCTGCGGCTCACCCATGAACTGGTGAGCCCAACCCCCCAGGCCCCCTGTCTGCTACGCCAATGTCAGTATTTTATCCTCAAGGCGATACTGGCCGCCGGAGTCGATCTGTTCAATACCCTCAGAGTCAAATATGACGAACCCAGGGAAAGAGCGCTGGCACGCCTGATCATGACAGATCCCGGTCATAAATGGACCCTGGAACAAGTCGCCGCCCGTCTGTATACCAGCCCGGCCACACTCAGGCGTCACTTGCAACAGGAAGGCTACAGTTTCAGTAAGTTATTGCTGGAAGTGCGCATGGGGGTGGCTCTCAACTATTTGACCTTCACCGACTTCCCGGTCAGCCGGGTCAGCAAGCTGTCCGGGTTTCACAGCCCGGCCTATTTCTGCGACAAGTTCAAGCAGCATCAGGGAATGACCCCACTGCAGTTTCGCAGTCATTCCCGCAGCGGCAACGACATTCTGGCGCTGTTTGCCCTCAAGGATAGCGGCTCACCTGGGCACAGACGTCCATCACTGGTGCTGGCAGAACCTCCGGAAACAACAACTGCGAAATAAAATGAGCAGATAACGAAATGAATTCGCTTGGGCGACTCTTGTCGCCATGCTTGACAGCTCCTATGATCTCCGGCGTCCGTCGACCTTTCTCTCTTCGCCCTACCGCTTAGTTTTCTGCGGTGCATCCAGGGCGTGGTCGACGCCGAACTGATCGAAATCGAGTCCAACTTTCAAACAACTAGATGCCTTTTGACAATTCCTGGGCAGGGGTAAGTGTGTCTGTAATTCCTGTAACGCATGCCAACTGGCGTGCCCGACTCTATCTGCGCTATGGCCCCAGACGGGGGCAAACCCGGCTGCTGCAAAGGGAACAATTTGGTCCCTTGCTGGTGCAACGCCCGTTTCAGGCCGAAGCCGGGGTCTGCCACACCTATCTATTACATCCACCGGGCGGTGTAGTCGGCGGCGACCAGCTGCAAATTATTATCGCCGCCGACAGCGGTGCCCACAGCCTGGTAACCACTCCGGGCGCCGGTAAGTTTTACCGCAGCGGCGGCCAATATGCGGCTCAGCAACTGCAACTGCAAGTGGCCGATGGCGCCCTGCTGGAATGGCTGCCCCAGGAAACCCTGTTTTTCCCCGGTGCCTGTGCCCGCCTGGAAACCCGCATAGAGCTGGTCACAGGTGCACGCTTCATCGGCTGGGAGATGCTCTGCTTCGGTCGCCCTGTGCTCAAGGAATGCTTCAGCCATGGCGATATTCGCGGCCGCAGCCAAATTTATCTGGATGGCGAGCTGCGCCTGTCCGAAGGCCTGTTGGTGCAGCAGGCCGGCAACCCAGAGCAGTTGGCGGGATTGCAAACCTATCCCATGCAGGGCAACTGCTACGTTTTCCCCGCCGATGCGCAGTTGCTGGCGTTGGTACGCCAGGCATTGACGACCTTCGCCGCAGGCACAAACGACTTTGAATACGGTGCCACCCTGGTAGACGGCATTCTTTGTATCCGTTTGCTGGGACACCAAACCGAAGTGCTGATGACGGCCTTGATTGCCGTCTGGCAACAGATCCACCAACACTGGCACGGACTTCTGCCGCAGCCGCCAAGGATTTGGGCGACCTGATAGCGAGACCAGAAGATGGAATTGACCCCAAGAGAAAAAGACAAACTGTTGTTGTTCACCGCCGGGCTGGTGGCTGAACGTCGCCGGGCCCGTGGCCTGAAGCTGAACTACCCGGAAGCGGTAGCCCTGATCTCCTGTGAAATCATGGAGCGGGCCCGCGACGGCAAGACGGTGGCCGAATTGATGAACTACGGCCGCACCATACTCAGTGCCGAGGATGTGATGGAGGGCGTCCCCGAGATGATCAGCGACATTCAGGTGGAATGCACCTTCCCCGATGGCACCAAGTTGGTGTCGATCCACGAACCGATAATCTAATTGGAGGCAGCGGATGATCCCGGGCGAATACCGCCTCAATGAGGCTCTGGGCGACATTGAAATCAATACTGGCCTGCCCAAGTTGAAAATTTCGGTGGCTAATCTGGGCGACAGGCCAATTCAGGTCGGCTCGCATTTCCACTTTTACGAGGTCAACCCCCAACTGGCGTTCGAGCGCGAGCAAACCAAGGGGTTAAGGCTAAATATTCCGGCTGGCATGGCGATCCGTTTCGAGCCCGGCCAGCAAAGAACCGTGGAGCTGGTGCCCTTTGGCGGTCGCCGGGCCATCTATGGTTTTCGCGGCGCCATCATGGGCGCACTGGAGGCAAAATGAGCAAGTTATCACGACGGGCCTACGCCGACATGTATGGCCCAACCAAGGGCGACCGAGTACGGCTGGCCGACACTGAGCTCTTCCTCGAAGTAGAGCAGGATTACTGCCGTTATGGCGAAGAGGTCAAGTTCGGTGGCGGCAAGGTGATCCGCGATGGCATGGGTCAGAGCCAGGCACTGGCGGCCGACTGTGTCGACTTGGTGATCACCAACGCCCTGATCTTGGATTACTGGGGCATAGTCAAGGCAGACATAGGCATTAAAGACGGCCGCATTCAGGCCATAGGCAAGGCCGGTAACCCGGATGTGCAGGATGGTGTCAACATAGTGGTTGGCCCGGCAACCGAAGTGGTGGCCGGTGAAGGCAAGCTGGTCACCGCCGGTGGGGTGGATACCCATATCCACTTTATCTGCCCACAACAGGCCGAAGAAGGTTTGGTCAGTGGCGTCACCACTTTTATCGGTGGCGGCACAGGGCCTGTGGCCGGCAGTAACGCCACCACAGTCACTCCAGGGATCTGGAACATGCACCGGATGCTGGAAGCCGTGGACTCACTGCCAATCAACATAGGCCTGTTCGCCAAGGGCAATGTCAGCAATAAGGAAGCACTGCGGGAACAGATAGCGGCCGGAGCCATGGGCTTCAAGATCCACGAGGACTGGGGGGCTACACCAGCCGCCATAGATCATTGCCTGCAGGTGGCCGATGAGATGGATGTGCAGGTAGCCATTCACTCGGACACACTCAACGAAGCCGGTTTCTATGAAGAAACCATTAAGGCGATCGATGGCCGGGTCATTCATGTGTTTCACACCGAAGGCGCCGGTGGCGGCCATGCCCCGGATGTGATCAAGTCAGTGGGAGAAGCCAATATTCTACCGGCCTCTACCAATCCCACCATGCCTTACACTGTCAACACAGTGGATGAGCACTTGGATATGCTGATGGTCTGTCATCACCTGGATCCGGCCATTGCCGAAGATGTGGCCTTTGCCGAGTCGCGCATTCGCCGTGAGACCATAGCCGCCGAGGACATACTGCATGATCTCGGAGCCATCTCAGTGATGTCCTCCGACTCCCAGGCCATGGGCCGGGTCGGGGAAGTGATAATGCGTACCTGGCAGTGTGCCCACAAGATGAAGCTGCAGCGCGGGCCTCTGGCGGGAGACACGGAGCACAACGACAACCAGCGCATTAAACGCTATCTGGCCAAGTACACCATCAACCCGGCGATCGCCCATGGCATAGCCCATGAGGTGGGTTCGATAGAGCCGGGCAAATTGGCCGATATCGTGCTCTGGGATCCGGCATTTTTCGGGGTTAAACCTGCGCTGGTGCTCAAGTGTGGCCTGACAGCCTATGCCCCTATGGGCGACATTAATGCAGCCATCCCCACCCCGCAACCCGTGCACTATCGCCCCATGTATGCCTGTTTTGGCCAGGCGCTGCACAGCAGCTCCATGCTGTTTCTGTCCAAAGCGGCCATCGCAGCGGATATACCAGGTAAGTTGGGGCTCAAGAGTCGCATAGGTGAAGTGAGGGGCTGTCGCAACATAAGTAAAAAACAGATGCTGCATAACGACTATACCCCGGAGATCCAACTGGATTCCCAAACCTATGAGGTCAAGGCCGATGGTATGCCGCTGGTGTGTGAACCGGCCACTGAGTTGCCCATGACCCAGCGTTACTTCCTGTTCTGATATTCGGGCCTTGAAACCAAGAGGAGCAAGTTTAGATGATCCATTTTTGTCAACGCCTGGAAGCCGATGAATGCCAACAGCCCCCAACACTGCAGCTTTGGCTGTCGATGGATGAGCGGGTTCGCAGCCGCCAAAGAGTGACCTTGAGTGACGGCAGCGAAGCCGGGTTGTTTTTGCCACGCGGTACTGTCCTCAAAGAGGGCGATATACTCAAGGCGGAAACGGGCGAGTTGGCCAAGGTTTGTGCCAAGGCCGAGAACCTGTCTGTGGTCAGCAGTTCAGACCCACTGCTGCTGGCTCGTGCCTGCTATCACCTGGGGAATCGTCATGTGCCGCTGCAGATAACCCAAGGCCAATGCTGTTACCTGCACGATCATGTTCTGGACGAGATGATTAAGGGACTCGGACTCACGGTCAGCTATCGCCAGGACAAGTTCCAACCCGAGGCGGGGGCCTATGGTGGCAGTGCCCACGGCCATAGTCACGGCCATAGTCACGGTAATAGTCACGCTCATAGTCACGCCAATAGCCACGCCAATAGTCATGGGCACTCTCACGGACATGATCACGACCACAGCCATGACCACTAATATCTGCCCAGGCCGGGTTCCAGCCCATGGGCAGCAGTGCCTTGAGCCTCAGACCAAGGCCCCCGGCGAGCTTGGCCGCTTGCGCCTCTATCAGTTGGTGAGTCCGTCTCTGCCTGTGGGGGGCTTTACCTATTCCCAAGGACTGGAATGGGCCATAGAGCGGGGCTGGGTTAAAGACCCTGTCACCCTGGGACACTGGCTGCGAAACCAACTTAAAGACAGCCTGGCCACCTTGGAGCTGCCCTTGCTGATGCGTCTGTGTCAGGCGCTGGCGCAGGAACACGTCTCTGCGGCGAGCGACTATTGCCGCCTACTGCTGGCCAGTCGCGAAACAGCAGAACTAAGGCAGGAAGAACGCCAGCGCGGTCAGGCCTTTGCCAAACTGCTGCCACAACTGGGGATCCCACTTGCGTCCGAGGAACGGGAACTGGTGCTGCAAACCCAATTGGCGGCCTTTGCCCTCGCAGCCAAACACTGGCAACTGCCGACATATGAACTGTGCGAGGCCTATTGCTGGAGCTGGCTCGAAAATGCCGTCACTGCCGGCGTCAAGCTGATCCCTCTGGGACAGAGCGCCGGTCAGCAGCTGTTGCTGCAACTGAGCGCCGAGATCCCCGAGGCGCTGCAAAAGGCGCAAGACTGGCCCGAGGCCGATATCGGCAGCTATACCCCGGCGCTGGCCATTGCCAGTGCCCGCCATGAAACCCAATACACCCGACTGTTTCGTTCATGAGAGAAAATATGCAAACAACCAAACAACCTTTGCGCATAGGCGTTGGCGGCCCCGTTGGTTCGGGCAAGACAGCACTGCTGGAAGTCCTGTGCAAGGCGATGCGTGACAACTACAACCTGGCCGTGGTCACCAACGATATCTATACCCAGGAAGACGCCAAAATTCTCACCCGCGCCGAGGCCTTGAGCGCCGACCGCATCATAGGCGTGGAAACCGGTGGCTGCCCCCATACGGCAATTCGCGAAGACGCCTCTATGAATCTCGCGGCAGTGGAAGAACTGACGGCGCGCCATCCCGGCCTGGATCTGGTCTTTGTCGAGAGTGGTGGCGACAACCTCAGTGCCACCTTCAGCCCGGAACTGGCAGATCTGACCATCTATGTAATAGATGTGGCCGAGGGCGAGAAGATCCCCCGTAAGGGCGGCCCGGGCATTACCCGCTCCGATCTGCTGGTGATCAACAAGATAGATTTGGCGCCCTATGTCGGTGCCTCGCTGGAAGTGATGGCCGAAGATACCGCCAGAATGCGCCCCAACAAGCCTTGGGTATTTAGCAACCTCAAGCAGGGGCAAGGGGTGGCTGAAATCATCGACTTCATTGTCACCCAAGGCATGCTGGATCAGCACTGAGCCTGAGCAGTGCCTGCCACCTGGGCAGGCACTGTTTTTGATATCCAGTCCATTAGGTGGCACGCCGACCGGCTTGTGGCATACTCAGGCGAAACCACCTTGGGAGCCTGGAATGCATCTGTGTCACTGCCAACTTGAGCAACATGGCGAAGCGATACGCGCCATCTTCAACCATGCCATTGCCCATACCACAGCCCTTTATGAATACCAGCCCAGGAGCGAGCAGCAGATCCGCGACTGGTTCGGCGCCAAACAGCAAGGCAGCTGGCCGATTCTGGGCGCCGAGGATGAGCAGGGGCAACTGTTGGGATTTGCCAGCTTAGGCCCGTTTCGCGGCTATCCGGCCAACCTCTACTCAGTGGAACATTCTGTGTATGTACACCCTGAGCATAGAGGCAAAGGGGTGGCGCGCTTTCTGATGCAGCATTTGATAACCCAGGCCCGGGAGCGCGGCATGCGCACCATGGTGGGCGCCATAGATGCCGGAAACCAGGCCAGTATTGCCCTGCACCTGAAATTGGGGTTCAAGCACTCAGGCACCCTGCCCCAGGTGGGCTATAAGTTCGGCCGCTGGCTGGACTTGGCATTTTATCAGCTTATGCTGCCGGGACCTGCCGAGCCCTAACCCTTTCGGGCGCGAGTCGGTTTTCGTCTTATACCCCTGAAAAAATTCATCATTCCCGGGCAATCCGCCAGCGGCCATCTACACTTATTCAAGCGTATCTACGAATAAGGGAACCCGATTAGATGACACTGGATTATATCGCACTGGGGCTGCTGATCTTTGTCGCCCTGGTGATCTTCTACGGGGTGATAGTGATCCACGACATCCCCTACGAGCTGGCCAAGAAACGCAACCACCCCCATCAGGACGCCATTCACTACGCAGGCTGGGTGAGCCTGTTTACCCTACATGTGCTGTGGCCGTTTCTGTGGATCTGGGCCACTCTCTGGCGTGAGGACCGGGGTTGGGGCTTTGATAAAATTCAACAGGAGCAGCAATCACTGCACCATGAAACCGTACTCCTAGCGCAGCAGTTGGAGCTATTGAGTGAAAAAGTCGCCGCCCTGGAAGCCCAAAAGCATGCCGCCACTGAGGCCCTTGCAGCGCCGAGTGCCCAAGTCCAAAGCCCAACCCCAGTCCGAAAACCAACCCAAGTCCAAACATCTTCAGAAGTGCCCCCAGCCGACCCCAAACCCACCAGCAGCATGGACTTGGATACGGCAGCAGACTCGACCGACATTCCAGGTACAGATAATCAGAGCCAAAGTAATAACAAGAATGGGGAGAACAGATAAATGGATCTCTTGCTTATCCTCACTTACACCGCCATCTGTGTCGCCATCTTCAAGATTTTCCGCATCCCGCTCAACAAGTGGAGTGTGCCCACCGCCGTGCTCGGCGGAGTAGTGCTGATAGGCACCTTGATTTTGTTGATGAACTACAACCATCCCCATACCGCCATGGGCAGCCAGATGTATGTCACCACCCCGCTGATCCCCTCGGTGCGCGGCAAAGTCATAGAAGTGCCCGTCACCCCCAATAAACTGCTAAAGGAGGGCGAGTTGCTGTTCCGGGTCGATCCGACTCCTTATCAGACAGAAGTCACCCGGCTGGGGGCCAGCCTGGAGCAGGCTAAACAGGCGGTATTGGGGCTGGACGCCGCCTATAAGGCCGCCGAGGCCAGTCGCATCAAGGCCGAGGCCGAACGGGACAGAACCCAACTGGAATATGAGCGCTACCGCAGCGGTTTTGAAAAAGGCGCCTTCACCCGCGCCGATGTCGACAACCGTCGTCAGTACTATCTCGGCGCCCAGGCCTCAGTAGAGGCGGCCGAGGCCGAAGCCCGGCGCGCCAAGCTGGCACTGGAAGCCGAGTATCAGGGGCAAAACACCCAGGTGGCCGAAATTGCCGCCATGTTGGAAAAAGCCAGATTCAATCTGGAGGAAACCAGCATGCGCGCCCCCTCAGACGGTTATGTGACCCAGTTGACCCTGAGACCGGGAATGATGGTGGTGCCCATGCCCCTCAGGCCTGTGATGACCTTTGTCCATCAGGAGGAGCGCTTCTTTGTCGGCGCCTTTAGGCAAAACTCGCTGCTGCGGCTGAAACCCGGTTTCAAGGCCGAGCTGATCTTCCGCGCTCTGCCGGGCAAGGTGTTTCAAGCCGAAGTGGTCGAAGTGCTGCCGGCCATAGGTGAATCTCAGGTGCAGGCGCAGGGGCAGCTCTATGGCTCGTCACAAATTCGCCTCAACGGCCGACCTCTGGTGAAACTCAAGCCGCTGGATGATCTGAGTCAGTATCATTTGCCACTGGGTACCAATGTGGAGATCGCCATCTATTCCGATAGCTTTGAGCATGTATCAATCATGCGTAAGGTATTGATAAGGATGAAAAGCTGGCAGAACTATCTCTATCTGGATCACTGAGACTCCTTATCTTCGCGAGCCTTTGGCAAGAGTAAAAAGCCCCGGAAAAACTCCCGGGGCTTTTTGGTATCCCATCTCAGCCTCAGCCGATGGCGGCCTCGGGAGCCGCCTGGAAGCGCCTAGCGTGATAGAGGCAGAAGAGTGCAAACCAAGCGGCACTCACCAGGAAACCGGCCAGGGTGGAGTGCAGCAGCCCCATGGCCAGATACCCCAGCGCTGCCCCGAAGGCGACTGTCAGGGCATAAGGCAACTGGGTCAGCACATGATCTATATGGTGACAGCCGGCGCCGGTGGCCGACAAAATACTGGTACTGGAGATGGGCGAACTGTGGTCGCCAAACACAGCACCGGCCAGCACAGCCGACAGCATGGGCAGCAGAAGTTGGATATCGCTGGCGGCGGCCATATCTCCGGCGAGTGGCAACATGATACCGAAAGTGCCCCAACTGGTGCCTGTGGCAAAGGCCATGGCGCAGGAGAGCACAAACACCACCACAGGCAGCAGCCCTGTGGGCAGGTTGCCGTTGGCCAGGCTGGCGAGATATTTGCCGGTTTCCATGTCACGCACCACGGCGCCTATGGTCCAGGCAAACAGCAGTATGTTGATCGCCGGCAACATGGCCATGACGCCTCTGGGGGCGGCGCGCAGCCAAGTGGCGATCCCAAGGCCGAGACGCAGGGCCAACAGGCCGGACACCGCCAGGCTGCAAAGGGCGCCATAAACCAAAGATGAGCCCACATTGGTATGTTCAAAGGCGCCCAGCACGCTGAAGGCCTGACCATTGGCGGCCAATACCTGGGCCCCGGAGTCCAGCATGAAATAGATACTCGCCGCCGTCAGTGTCACTATCGGCAACACCATATCCAGCATGCCGCCGCGGCTGTCGGCCGGGGCTTCCATATCCAGCCCGATTGGCCGGCCCTTAGATTCATCCCAGAGCTTGCCTTCGAGCGCCCGCTGCTCATGCTGTCGCATCGGCCCAATATCCAGTTGGAAGGCGATGACCACCACCACCATGATCAGGGTAAATACCGCATAGAGATTCATGGGGATCATCTGCACAAAAGCGGCGATCGGGCTCTGCTCTGTCACCCCATGGGCCACGAGTATGCCGCCCACCAGGGCGATGATATAGGCCCCCCAGGAGGAGATGGGCATCAATACGCACACGGGCGCCGCAGTTGAGTCCAGCAGATAGGCCAACTTGGCGCGGGAGATCTGGAATCTGTCGGTCACAGGGCGGCAAATGGGCCCCACCGACAGACTGTGGAAGAAGTCGTCAATAAAAAAGGCAAACACCATCAAGCCGGTGAGCGACTTGGCGCCCTTGCGGCTCTGGCAGCGCCTGGCGGCCCATTCGGCGAAGGCCCGGGTCGCACCCGAGGCGGTCATCAAGCTGATAAGCCCACCCAGCAGCAGCATAAACAGCAGCATATTCAGGTTATCGCTGTTGGGAGCACCATCGACCCAGAAGATTTTCAGCACACTGTCAAACAGGTAGCGCAGCGATTGCAGCGGTGAAAACTGTTGCAACATCAGGCTGCCGGCGACTATGCCTACCCCAAGGGAGAGCAGTACTCTACGGGTGATGATCGCCAGCGCAACCGCCAGCAGAGGAGGAACTATGGACCAGGGAGAGTCCGCAAAATGCATGATATTCATGATCTCTTTACACCTAAAACAACTAAGGTGGAGATCTACCGATAGGATCGAAGAAACTCAGACCAAGGAGGGCAGAAACTTCTCAGCTCCTTCAGGTAGCGCTCCATAGTGGATGACTATGGCAGTCCTGCACCTATTAGATACAGAACCAGCAGTCAGGTTTGATGACCTGGCTACTTCGGCGCCGACTCCTTTCCCCGGGCCTCAAAGGCATCACCCTCTTCCCGGTTACTCTTAGGCAGCGCGCCTCTACTCAAAGGTATTCGACTGGCATTCTAACTATCACGGCCCCAATAGCAAGCTGGATTGTGCCTCTGGCGGTAAATATCCCGCTAGGCGGGCATTAAGCCTAGGGGAAGTGACTCATGTCACGGCCTAGCAATACCGGCACCGCTTGTTCACGAGCCACGGTTAAAAACTGCTTCGCTCCATCAGCGAGCCGGCGGCTCTCACCCGAATGCTTACTTCAGTCACGCAGCTTGTAGCTGACCTCTACCCTGTCGGAGAAGGTTACCTGGCCATACTCATAGCTCTGGTTGATAGCGCCTTCAGCCATCATGGCGGCCTTGTACATCACTGGGCGCACCGGGCCTTGGTCGAAATAACGAATCGACCAGACGCCATCGAGTTTCTCGCCAAATCCGGCCGCCAGCTCACTGGCCTTTTGCTTGGCATCTTCAATGGCCGCCTGCCGCGCCTGCTTGCGCATCTCGGCTTCTTTACTGGACTTGAGGTTGATCTGGTTCACCTTGTTGATCCCGCCTATTAACGCCGAGTCCAGTATGGGATTGAGCTGATCCAACTGTTTCACCAACACGGTCACACTACGACTGGCGCGATACCCCTTGAGCTCGGGCGCCTTGTCCTTGAGGTAAACATACTCAGGTTGCAGATTCAGATTGGCGGCGGCAATCGACTCCTTAGCGACCCCGGCCTTAAGCAGGCGCTCGATAAAAGCGGCCACAGCCTTGTCGGATGCGGCCTTGGCCGCCTTGGCATCAGATTCGCTTAATGACACTTCAACATGGATTTCGGCCATATCGGGCTCAACCTGTATCTGGCTGACGCCTGTGGTTTCCAGTAGAGGTCTATCCTGAGCCAGTACTGAGTGGCTCATCAGAGTAGCGGGTAACAGTGCGCCTATCAGCGCCAGATTCAGCAGAGATTTTTTCATCTTGGTTCTCCAAAAAGTTCGCTTCGTTGACCATAGAAACGCAGCCAGCTGCCAAAAGGGTTAAAAAAATCAAAAAATTTTTCAACGACGTTTTGAAGCGGCAACCGAGATGGCAACATAGAACATAAATCAACCAGTCCAACTGTACCTTTTCTATGGCTGAGGTATAATCGCCGCCAATTTTACCGGCACCCAAGCGTGCTCCATCAGCTTTAGCATTGCGGAAAACAGCTCTTGAAGAAATCAGTCGACATTTTTGATCCCAAGCAGACCACGACTCTGGACACTCCGGCCAAGACTCTGGCACAGGGAAACAGCCCTGCCGAGGCCCAAACCAGCGGCAATCGCATCGGCTTTGTCAGCCTGGGCTGCCCCAAGAACCTGGTGGATTCCGAGCGGATCCTCACCCAACTGCGCATCGACGGCTATGAGGTTACCAACAGCTATGACAATGCCGACCTGGTAATAGTCAACACCTGTGGCTTTATCGATGCCGCGGTGGAAGAGTCGCTGGATGCCGTGCGTGAAGCGCTGGAAGAAAACGGCAAGGTGATAGTCACCGGCTGCCTGGGCGCCAAGGAAAACCAGATCCGCGAAGTGCATCCGGATGTACTGGAGATCACCGGCCCCCACAGCTATGAAGCCGTGCTGAACCATGTGCACAAGTATGTGCCCAAGCCGGAGCACAACCCCTTCACCTCGCTGATCCCACAAGCCGGCGTTAAGCTGACCCCCAAGCATTATGCCTACCTGAAGATTTCCGAAGGCTGCGACAACCGCTGTACCTTCTGCATCATTCCGGCGCTGAGGGGCGATCTGGACAGCCGCAGTGTCGGCAGCGTGCTGGATGAAGCCAAACGCCTGGTGGAAAGCGGCGTTCAGGAAATTCTGGTCGTCAGCCAGGACACCTCGGCCTACGGCAAAGACAAGGGCGGCCGCACCGACTTCTGGAACGGCATGCCGGTGAAGCAAGATATCACCACCCTGGCCCGCCATCTGGGCAAGATGGGTGTGTGGGTACGCCTGCACTATGTCTACCCTTACCCTTGGGTCGATGAGCTGATCCCGCTGATGGCCGAAGGACTGATCCTGCCCTATCTGGATCTGCCACTGCAGCACGCCAGCCCTCGCGTGCTCAAGATGATGAAGCGTCCCGGCCGGGTCGACCGCCAGTTGGACGCCATCAAGAAATGGCGTGAGATCTGCCCGGATCTGGTGATCCGCTCAACCTTTATCGTTGGCTTCCCCGGTGAAACCGAAGAGGATTTCGAAATCCTGCTGGACTTCCTGCGTGAAGCAAGGCTGGACCGAGTGGGCTGCTTCAAGTACTCGGAAGTCGATGGCGCCGTGGCCAATACCTTGGCCGAGCTTATCAGTGAAGAGGTCAAGCAGGACCGCTATGAGCGTTTCATGCAGGTGCAGGCCGAGATCAGTGCCGAGCGGCTGGCGCGCCTGGTAGGCCGTGAGCTGGATGTCCTTATCGATGATGTGGACGAGGAAGGCGCCATTGGCCGCTGCTATGCCGATGCGCCTGAAATCGACGGCATGGTATTCTTAAACGGTGAAGTGGAACTAAGCCCAGGGGACATGGTGCGCGCACTGATCACTCATTCTGATGAGCACGATCTGTGGGCCGAACTGGTGCAGATGCCGGAATAAACTCTCCCAACACCTTGGAGAAATCTTTCTTGAGGTGTCAGCAGGGTGAAAAGATTAGAGTCATAAAATCAAAAGGGGCAACACCCTGTTGCCCCTTTCCATTGCGTCCTTTACGACTGTATGATCCTTTGCCCTTCTTCGGCTTCTCGCTGCGACAGCGAAACAGTGAACTGGTCACCACGGCCTTGAGGGCGTTATCTTTGATCTGTCCACGACCGGATTCATGTTCCAGCAGTGCGGTCTGCTTAATATGTTTGGCCATATCGGCTCCTTATTTCAATTGGATGAGACTTGCCCGGCCATGCCGGACAAAAATCGCACAAATACTACTCCCTTTTATCCACAACACCAACTCCTTCTTCCCTGTCGCAAAAAAATTTTGCTCGGCCAAAAACTTGGGCCGGACATTCGCGAGCGGCAGCATAGATCCTGTGACTGACTCTGTATACAAACAGGCCAAGCCGGTCAATAATCATGCGAAATACTATAGCCCAAAGTACAATGTCGAACGGCATATTAATCATGTTATTAAAAGCACTCGAGACTCAGTCTGTTTCAGTCAATCCGGGAGGTTTTGTTCTGTGACAATCAAGTTCTGTTGTCTGGCACTGCTGGCTATCGTTTGTTCATCACAAGCGCTTGCCGCCAAAACCTGTGAGCTAACCATGGGCTATCGCACCAATGCCCGGCCCCCCTTTATTGCTCAGGCCCCGGATAACAGCGGCCTCTATCTCGGCCTCTATCAAGAGGCGGCAGCCAGAATAGGCTGCAGTCTCAAGATTATACGCGCGCCTAAAAAGCGCATCCTTCGGGAAATCGCCAAGGGTAATATCGACTTCTATCCCGGACTGGCCTTCTCCCAGGAACGCAACCGTTATGCCTATTTCATTGCCAACGGTCTATCTGAACGCTATATCGGCGTCAGTCGCGATGACCTGAGTGATATCACTTCGCTGCAGCAACTGGTAGACAAGCAGCTGGTGCTGCTGATCTCTCCCGGCAGTTATCAACTCGGGGGGCTGCCGGATCAACTGATAACGCGAACCCCACCTGATATGGGCACAGACTCGGCGATAGCCTTTCTCAAACAGCATCAGGGCGATTTCTATATTTATGATGAGTCCAGTCTGAAATATTGGCTGGAAAGCCATCCACAGCGCGGGCTGAAACTACATCCAGACTGCTGCGAACTCCCGCGTCAGGGACACCTGGGATTCTCACGCAAGAGTCGTTATTTCAATGCCCGTGTCAACCCAGACTATGTTGCCGACGAGCCACTCTCCATCGACAACAACCCTAAAGAATTGCGACCGGGCAGCATCGCCTATGCGTTACAACAAGCACTGCAGAACATGGCCAGCAGTGGTGAGACCGAGCGGCTCTTGCAACACCATATGCAGCTGAGCCAGGGGTCGACCAAGATGCCTCACTCCCACGGATAATAATGATCTTGCCGTCAATAACTCAGGCTGAGGTACTCGAAGTTCAGCCTGAGTCCAGCATACTGGCGTTACCATGCGGCTTTGAGTCCGGAGAGTTATCAGATGTTTTCCCGCAAACCATTGGCCCCTCAGGCACAATTGAACTCGGCCATGAACTTGATGGCCGAAGAAGAGCAGCACTTGAAAACCGCGTTAGAGCAGGTGCTGCGCAGCCGTCTACAAGCGATAAACAAACGCCTACAGCGGGCTAAAATCGATGCCGATATCTTCCCGCCGGTTCACCCGGACTATCTCAATGCCATGGCACTGCAATATATGTTCACCATCTTGCATCAAGGAGACGAGCACAGAGCCCACAGTATCTGCAATAACTTAAAAGAGCTCAGCCCAAGGCGGCAGAGCGCTTTTGAGAGCACAGACCCGAGCGAAAGCGCCTATCGTCCCCTGTAAGGTCCCGCAGAGAGCTTGATTCCATCAAGAGCCCCTAAAAAAGCCCGCCTGAGTGGCGGGCTTCAGATCATGATAAACCGGCTCAGTTACCGGCTATCTTCATCTCATCGAGCAATATTGCCCCGGTACGGATGCTGGAGCGCAGATCTCTGTCGCTGGAAACCGCCTGCATGGAACGGTACATCTGCTTCAGGTTACCGGCTATGGTGATCTCCTCGACCGGGAACTGGATTTCGCCATTCTCGACATAGAAGCCGGCGGCGCCGCGGGAATAGTCGCCGGTAACCATATTCACGCCCTGACCCATCACCTCTGTGACTATGAGCCCGCGGCTCATGGAACGCACCAATTCATCAAAACTGTGGCCGGTATCGGCCAGCATCCAGTTGTAGATGCCGCCGGCATGGCCGGTATTGACCAGTCCCAGCTTGCGCGCCGAGTAACTGGTCAGCAGGTAACTCTCCAGTGTGCCGTCACGGACTATGTCCCGCTCACGGGTCGCAACCCCTTCGCTGTCATAGTTGGCACTGGCCAGAGCGCCTTTGAGATGCGGCTGCTCGGCAATGCTGAACCATTCGGGGAAAATCCGGGTGTGGATAGCATCCTGCAGGAAGCTGGACTTGCGATACAGGCTTGAGCCACTGATGGCGCTGACCAGATGCCCCACCAGACCTGTGGCCACTTCTGGCGCAAACAACACAGGCAGTTTGCCGGTTGCCAGTTTGCGGGCACCGAGACGGGCAACCGTCTTATCGGCAGCCTTAATCCCCACTTGCTCCGGGCTCAACAAGTCTTCGAAGCGGCGGTTGATACCATAGTCATAGTCGCGCTGCATATCGCCATTTTCTTCGGCGCCAATCACCACACAACTCAGGCTATAGCGCGAGCTGCAGTAGCCCTGCAGGAAACCATGGCTGTTGCCATAGACCTTGACGCTGTTGTGGGCGTTGGCACTGGCACCATCCGAATTCTTGATCCTCGGATCTCTGTCCAGCGCTGCGGTTTCGGCGCGAATCGCCAACTCGGCCAACTCTTCCGGGCTGGTGTGACGGGGATGATAGAGATCCAGATCGGGAAAATCTTTCGCCATCAACTCAGAGTCGGCCAAACCGCTGGCAGGATCTTCACTGGTATAGCGGGCGATACCATCGGCGGCCTTAACCGCCTGGCGAATCGCCTCCGGCGACAGATCCGAGGTAGAAGAGCTGCCCTTGTGTCCATCGCGATACAGGGTGATCCCCAGCGCGCCATCCTTGTTGAATTCGACGGTTTCCACCTCCTTGAGGCGAGTGGAAACACTCAGACCCTGTTGCTTGCTGATGGCCACCTCGGCAGCACTGGAGCCCAGGCTATTGGCATACTCCAGCGCCATTGCCACCGCGTCTTTCAACGCACTCAGTTCACTATCAATAAAATTTGCAGACACAGGTTTACTCTTGAATTGGCTAAACTGCCCCTAGCATAACAAAAGCCGGCTTTATTCACATAACCACGACAGATCAATTTTGCTGCCGTAGAAGACGAAGCGCCAAGGGGGATGCTACAATCAGCGCCAGTATCAGAGGAAAGACTTTATGAAAATAGTTGGCGATTCAGAGCATTTTAAACAGCCTTATGATGAGGACGAGGACTATATCAGCAAGACCTCGCTCAAACGCGACAGTGAAGAGGCTCAGGATCTGGGCAAGCAGCTGGCAGCGCTGAGCAAGAGTCAGTTGGCCAAAATTGAGCTGGGTGAGTCCCTGTTTGATGCCATCATGCAAACCAAGAACATCAAGCCCAATACCGAGGCCTTCCGTCGTCAGTTGCAGTTTATCGGCAAGCTGATGCGCAACGAAGATCTTGAGGCGATTCAAACCTCACTAGAGCGGGTGCTGAACAAGAACAATGAAGCAGCCGCCAAGGCTCAAGTATTTGAGAAGTTGCGTGACCGTTTGCTCAATGGTGGCGATGCCGAAGTGCAATCCCTGCTGGAAGAACACCCGCAACTGGACAGGCAAAAACTCAGGCAACTGGTGCGTCAGGCCAATAAGGAGCTGACCAAGGGGCCTCAGTCCAAGTCCTCTGCCGAACTGTTCAAGTATTTGCGCAGCGAACTGGAAGGCTGATTCAGTCTGCCATACCATAAAAAACGCCGGCCCTGATGCTGGCGTTTTTTGTTGCCAAGACGTTATAATCCGGCGCGGATAACACGGAAAAGTAATACCCCATAGATATCGCATCCAATAAAGGACGGATTAATGCGTAAATTGACTCTTGCCTCACTGGCTTGTACCGGCGCACTGCTGGCAGGCTGTAGCTCAACCCCACAACCCATCATAGCCCAGGAAAAAACTGTCGAAGTGAAAGGCCAAACGCTGAAGCTCGGTGGACGCTATTTTTCCGACAAGAAGAAACTGGAACTGACAGTCAACGGTGATCCCATAATGCGCGGCACCTTCCCTCCATATACCCCAACCCAAAACCTGGGTGGCCGTTATAAAGAGATGGAGATCGACGGCAAGTGCTACTTCGGCTCCGTACTCGGCAGCCAAGGTGGTGCCTTTGGCATTATTGCCAGCGCGGTGCAATCCTCAAAATCCAGCAATGGCGACAAGTGCGAAATCCTGGTTGACGGCAAAAGTGTCGAAAACCTCTACTTCTAACGTTCGAACGCTGTAAATAACCAATTTTCCGTGTTATTCCTCTTCAAGCCGTTCAAACTCATCAAAAAAACATCACTAAGTCAAAAAGTCCCACTTCACCGGATCACCGGCAAATTTCATCATATTTCATATAAAAACTTGTGAAATCTCCAGGTTGATTTGCTGTGGATCACAGATAGCTTGCCATCATTCCCTATAATGCCTTCGCCCTTTCACAGGGCACGAACAATACTTAAGCAATTAGAAAATAAGAACATTCTCAGATAACAAGGAACGCATTGCCATGACAGCAACCAGCTATCAGCCAGGAGAGATCCGCGGACTGATCCAGATAGATGCGCTCAAATGCAAAGGGTGTGACGCCTGTAAACAATTTTGTCCCACTCATGCTATTGAGGGCGCATCCGGTGCCCCCCATAAGATTGATGAAGAGCGTTGCCTGAGCTGCGGCCAGTGTTTGATCAACTGTCCGTTCGGTGCCATTCATGAAACCCAGAGTGCCTTGGATACAGTATTAACCAAGCTCCAGGATCCCAACACTGAAGTGGTCGGCATTCTGGCTCCAGCAGTACGGGTTGCCATAGGTGAAGCCTTCAATCTGCCCAAGGGGCAACTGCTGACCAATAAACTCTATGGCGCCATGCACCAAGCGGGATTTAAAATTTTCGACTGTAACTTCGCCGCTGACTTGACCATTATGGAAGAGGGTTCTGAGTTCATTCACAGACTGCACGCCAATTTGCGTCAGGAACCCGATGCCGGCAAGCTGCCACAATTCACCTCCTGCTGCCCTGGCTGGGTTCGCTTCCTGGAAATCGAATATCCCAACCTGTTGCCACATCTTTCTACCGCCAAGTCGCCACAACAGATGGCCGGTACTGTCGCCAAAACGTATGGCGCTAAAGTCTACGATATGGCTCCGGAAAAGATCTTCACTGTGGCGGTTATGCCTTGTACTTCGAAAAAACTCGAAGCATCACGTCCAGAGTTCAAATCAGCCTGGCAATTCCACCAACAACATGGCAACGATGCCGCACCTTACGCCGATATCGATGTGGTACTGACCACCCGCGAGATGGCCGAACTGCTCAAGCGCCTCAACATCAACCTACCCGATGTGGCCGAATACAAGGGTGATAGCCTGTTTTCCCAATACACAGGGGCTGGCACCATTTTCGGTAACACAGGTGGCGTGATGGAAGCCGCTGTACGTACCGCACACAAGGTACTCACAGGCGAAGAACTGGCCAAACTGGAGCTGACTCCGGTACGCGGTCTGGAAGGCGTCAAGGAAGCCGAACTCACCATTCATGACAAACAGCTGCAGCAAGACGTGCAACTGAAGGTCGCCGTGGTACATGACATGGGCCGTAATATCCGTCCATTGCTGGATCAGATTATGGCCGGCACTTCACCCTACCACTTTATCGAAGTGATGAACTGCGCCGGTGGTTGCGTCAACGGTGGCGGTCAACCGATCAACGGCTCAGGAACATCCTGGGTTGCTCAACTGTAAGGAGTTGCTCATGACAGACAAGTATCAATTTACCGAAGATGGTTTTCTGCTGTCACGGCGTCGCTTCATGGCCGTGGGCGCAGCCATTCTGACCGTACTGGCGTTGCCTGTAGGTTGGCTCAGCAGCCGTATCGCAAAGCGCAACGAATACATCAAGGCGCGTGCCGATGCACTTTATCTGGATGATGCCATTGCCAAGTACCGCGTCAGCCACGCCAACCCAGCCATTGCCCGCTATTACAGCGAATTTGGCGGTGAACCCTTGGGGCATCTGTCGCACGAGTTGCTGCACACCCATTTTGTCGATCGCACTAAACTGAAATCCTAAGGAGCCGGCTATGCATCAGGACAATCGTCCCATTCTCAAGCACCCGCTGAATGTTCGGGTGTTCCACTACATCTTGCTGCTGAGCTTCCTACCACTGGCGGCTACCGGGCTGTTGTTGTTCTTTAAACCCTTGAGCGACAGCGCCATGGGGCTGACCTATGACATTCATATTGTCGCCGGTGTCATCATGTCACTGGATGCGGTGGCCTTCACCCTGATGGCATTCGACCGTGTCGTGCTGTTCACCAACAGAGTATTCACCTTCGGTGGCAACGATGTCGGTTGGTTCAAGGTACTCGGTGGCTACCCACAGAAGTTTTTGCTGGGTAAGAAGGTTGCCGTGCCTCCTATGCGCAAGTACAACTCTGGACAGAAACTGTTCGGGGTTTGCGTTCTGCTCGGCGGTACTGCACTGATTATCACAGGTCTGGCGCTGTGGCTGGTTCCCTATGCAATCCCACGTGATACCGCTTGGTTGCTGGGCATGATCCACCTGGGTTGTGGCCTGCTGCTGACAGCATTTTTGCCTATTCACCTGTTCCTGGCGGTTTACCGCTTCGACGATTTCAAGGCGATGATGCTGCACGGTAAAGTGCCTTATCACGACGCCGCCGAATACACGCCACTATGGGTACAGGAGGAGGTCGTTCCGGTCTCTACCAAGCACGCCGAGTAACCCTCCCCTTCTTTAAATTCAGGGAGCGCAGTTTGACTGCGCTCCTTTTTTCACAGGAGAGCCACAGATGTCAGGCCCTTTGATATCAGACCCGCTTGTATCGGGCCATGCCGAGACGATTCAAGTCAAAGACTATAACCCCACAGTGAATTTTATTGATGATGACGCCATCTGGTCGTTGCTCAACAATAATCAACAACCCGACAAAGAAGCCGTGCGTCAGGTGTTGGAAAAAGCCCGCCGTTTGCAGGGGCTGACTCTGGAGGAAGTAGCGGTTTTACTGCAAAACCAGGACGCCACTGTAGACGAAGAGCTGTTTGCCGTTGCCCGTGGCATCAAAGATGCCATCTATGGCAATCGCATTGTACTGTTCGCTCCCCTGTATGTTTCCAACTATTGCGCTAACGCCTGCAGCTATTGCGGCTTCAGCGCCGACAACCATGAGCTGCCACGCAAGACTCTGAGCGAGCAGGAGCTGATCGCCGAAGTGGAAACCCTGGAAGAGATGGGCCACAAACGGATCCTGGCGGTCTACGGTGAGCACCCGCGCAATAACGCCCGCGCCATAGTCGACTCCATCAAGACCATGTACAGCGTGCGCAAAGGCAAAGGCGGTGAGATCCGCCGCATCAATGTCAACTGCGCCCCCATGGACACAGAAGACTTCAAGCTGCTGAAGACGGCCGCCATAGGCACCTATCAATGTTTTCAGGAAAGCTACCACAGAACGACCTACGAACAGGTACACCTCAAGGGCCGCAAGAAGGACTTCCTCTATCGTCTCTACGCCATGCACAGAGCCATGGAAGCCGGTATCGACGATGTGGGCATTGGCGTGCTGTTTGGTCTCTATGACCACAGGTTCGAACTGCTGGCCATGCTCGCCCATGTACAGCAACTGGAGCAGGATTGTGGCGTAGGTCCACATACCATCTCCTTCCCGCGGATTGAGCCCGCCGATGGCTCCAGCCTGTCGGAGCGGCCTCCCTATGCGGTCGATGACGCCACCTTCAAACGCCTAGTGGCCATTACCCGCCTGGCAGTACCCTACACAGGGCTGATTATGAGCACCCGCGAAAGTGCCGAACTCAGACGTGAACTCCTGAGCCTGGGGGTTTCACAGATCAGTGCCGGCTCTCGGACCACCCCAGGTGGCTACAATCAGGAAGACGATGCGGCCCAATTTAGCCTGGGCGATCACCGCAGCATGGATGAAGTGGTATTGGATCTGGTCAAGCATAGCCATTCCATCCCCTCATTCTGCACCGGCTGTTACCGTAAGGGCCGTACCGGCGATCACTTTATCGGCCTGGCCAAGCAGCAGTTTATCGGCAAGTTTTGTCAACCCAACGCCTTGATCACCTTCAAGGAATACCTCAACGACTACGCTAGTGAGCAGACCCGTGAAGCCGGCGAAGCCTTGATAGCCGCCGAGCTGGATAAACTCAGTCCCGCCAGAAGACGCAATATCGAGGCTTGCCTCACGCGCACCGATGCAGGCGAGAGGGATATCTATCTGTGAAAGGTCGTACCCTGGTACTGGCACCCGGTTGTCGACTCTATGCCGGGCTGCCAAAACAACAGCTGAAGTCGGCACTGAGCCGCGCCCGGCGAGTGGCCCTGCATGCCGGCCACTATGCCAATTTCAGTGAAGGGGCGATAGATCAGCTGCTGCGACAAAGACTGCAAAGCAGTCAGCTGTCGCAGCTATTGATAGTGACACAAGAGTTACAAAGCGAAGCCGGGCTGGCGTTTGGCAAAATGTTGCGTCCAGAGTCCACCGAGGCGGAAATCCTCGAGGAATACCGGGTGTCTCAGCATTGGAGCAAGCAACTCGCCGCCTCCTGGCCCGAGCAGGTGACGGCAGTCAGCAGTAAGCTGGCCGCCAGCGCGCCTTTGCTGCTGCTCGATGATCAACTGTTTGTCGGCCACTATGCCCATAGCCCACATCTGGCGCCTTTGGGATTGTGGCTCAAGTTGGACAGCCGCGAGCTGGGGCTGCCACCGGCGGGCCTATGGCAACGGATGCAAGGCCGCACCAAGGTCGCTGCCACACCCTGGCAACAGGCGTTATATCGCTACGCCGATGAGCTGGCACAAGTGCTGAAACAGGCGGGAGTCCAAGCATGAAGCCGGCAGAGAATCTCGGAAGATTGGAAATCAAGGCGTTATTGGCAGGAGAGGCCGATGAGTGGCTATTTGCCCGTGCCGATGAGGTCAAGCGTCAATACTTCGGTCAGGAGATCTGGCTCAGAGGCATAGTGGAGTTTTCCAGTTATTGCCGCTGCGACTGTCACTACTGTGGCCTGAGAGCCGCCAATCGCGACATTGAGCGTTACCGGCTCAGCCACCAGGAAATCATCGACTCGGCCCTCAAAGTAGATAAAGCCGGCATCGGCACCCTGGTGCTGCAATCCGGGGAAGACAGCCGCTTTCGCCAGGATGGCATAAGCCGCATCCTCAGCACTATCAAACAGCAAAGCCAGTTGGCCATCACGCTATCTTTGGGTGAACGCAGCCACAGTGAACTGGCGCTCTGGCGCGAAGCCGGCGCCGATCGCTATCTGTTGAAACTGGAAACTCTGGATGCCGAGCTCTATAGCCGCCTGCGTCCGGGAAGAGTGCTGGACAAACGCCTAAGGCTACTGGAAACCCTCAAGAGCCTGGGATATGAGACAGGTAGCGGCATTATCTGTGGCCTGCCGGGCAGCAAGAGCGATGCCCTGGCTGACGCCCTGTTGGCGCTCTCAGCCATGGAACTGGAGATGTTGGCGGTCGGTCCCTTCGTCAGTCATCCACAAACCCCGCTGGCAAACACGGCCAACGGCAATGTGCTCGAGTGCCAGCGAGCCTGCGCCATACTCAGATTACTTAACCCCGGCGCCAACATACCGGCCACCAGCGCCCTGGATGCCCTGCAAAGCGGCGCTAGGCTCGACTCCCTGAGTCGCGGCTGCAATGTGCTTATGCCCTCGTTCACGCCACAGAAAGACAGCAGTAAATACCTTATTTACCCCGGCAAGAATGCCTCCGGCTGCCCGCTGGAACAGCGTCTCGCCGATATCAGACTCAGCCTCAAAGCCCGCGGCTTGCATTGCTCTGCGGACAGAGGCAACGCCAGGAGACAAATTAATGTGTAATTCGGCCCCCAATGCAGCCCCCCGCGGAGTCAGACTGCACATAGTATTGTGTGGTCGTCGCAACGCCGGGAAATCCTCCCTTCTCAATTACTTATCCAACCAACAGAGTGCCATAGTCTCTGAGACCAAGGGCACCACTACAGATGCGGTGCGCAAGCCCTTTGAGCTGCATCCGGTCGGCCCCGCTACCCTGATAGATACCGCCGGACTGGACGATACCGGCGCCCTGGGGCTTCAGCGAATAGCCGCCAGTCGCCGGGCGTTGCAACAGGCCGATATCGCCGTCTATGTGCTGGATGAACAGGGGTTGGATGAGTTTGACCGCGACTGGCTGTTGCTGCTGCAAAGCTGGCAGCTGCCGATCCTGGTGGTAGCGAACAAGCAAGATCTGGCGCCGTTGCCCGCAGAGCATCAACACTGGCTCAACGACCAAGGCATCAAATTCTTATGCCTGTCGACCCAAGAGGCAAAACACCGGGAAGACTTGGTCGAGCAGCTGGTTCAACTGGTACCGGCCGATTTTCGCCGCGATCCCGTGCTGGCCGCCGACTGTTACCGCACCGGAGAGCAGCTGCTGCTGGTCGCCCCGATAGATTCAGCCGCCCCCAAGGGCAGATTGATTTTGCCTCAGGTGCAGGTTCTCAGAGAAGCGCTGGATAACGGTGCCATCGCCAGCATCTGCCGTGAGTCTGAGCTGGCCACAGCCTTGGCCGCCATGCCCACGCCACCGGCACTGGTAGTGACCGATGCCCAGGCGGTGAGACAAGTGGCCGCTCAGGTACCCGACAGCATTCCGCTGACCACCTTCTCCACCCTGTTTGCCCGGGCCAAGGGCGATCTACCGGCCCAGCTGCAAGGCGCCGAGATGCTCGAAAGGCTTGAGGATGGCGATCGGGTATTGATCGCCGAAGCCTGTAGCCATGAGGTGCAGGATGAAGATATAGGTAGAGTGAAGATCCCGGCGGCCATCGGCAAATTGACCGGCAAGCAGTTGCAGTTCAGCGTCTGTGCCGGCCATGACTTTCCGGCCGATTTGGAACGCTACAAACTGGTAGTCCATTGTGGCGCCTGTATGTTGGGTCGGGCAGAGATGCAGCGGCGCATTCTCGAATGTCGCCGCCGCGGTGTTGCCATCACCAACTACGGGCTGGTACTAGCCAAAGCCAGTGGGGTGCTGAAGCGGGTCAGTGCGCCGCTGCTGGCAGCTGACGCCGACGCCAACTAACGCCCCAAACCGCCAGAGGGAAGAACAGCAACAATAGCCCCCACAACTGTAACCATTTGGGGGCTATGGCTGCCCACTCGGCTCCCATCTGATTCAACTGCAACATTCCCATAATCGCCGGTACCGCCGGGATCACCTGCGATAGCCACACCAAGGGCTCAGGGATCAGTGCCAAGGGCCAGACAAAGCCGCTGACAAACAGAATAGGCATAGAAACCAAGAGTATCACCTGGGTCGGCAACTCGCGCCGCACAAACAGGCAACTGAGCGCTACCCCGGCGCTGGCCGTGGTCAGTAGAAAAGGCAACATCAGCAACAACACCTGCCCCAGACTCGCCTGTAGACTCACCTGATAGGCGTAGTAACACCAGCCAATATAGAGCGCACTGAACAAACAATAGAGCAGACTGAAGGCCAACACCCGCGCACTGACCAGCATCAAAGGGCTGACCCGGTTCCAATAGCCCGGCTGACGCCATTGCCCGGCGCCGAGTATGCCTGCGCCTATTAGTAAGGTCTGGTGCAAAATCAGCAGAAACAAGCCTGGCACCACATAGGGGGTATAACCCAAACCTTTATTAAACGCGGGCACGGCATTGAGTTTAATCGGCGCCAGACTCTGGGCTGCGGCCTCAGGGCTCTGGCCCGAGGCCAATAGTCCCTTGAGCTGGATTTGCTTGCCGGCATCCATACCGGCACTCACCAAACCTTCTACCACAGCGGAATAGATCAGGAAGTAACTGGCATCACCGCCGAAGCTCAAGGTCGCGCCCCGTCCCAGCAACAGATCGCGGCGAAAATCAAACGGGATCACCAATAAACCATGGGCGCGGCCATCGGTGATCCAGGCCTTGGCTTCGTCGATGGAGCCGACCCGGCCGACAACCTGAATACGGGCACTGGCATCGGCGTGACGGATAAGCCGCCGTGACAGCGAAGAGTTATCGTGATCCACCACCACCAACTGCTGCTCTGTGGGTACTTGATGCAGATAGGGCAAGGGATAGAGCACGGCATAGAAGAGCACACCGCCAAACAGGGTCAAAGAGATCGCCTTGTCACGCACCAAGGCGCGTAAATCCAACCAGATCAACTGCCATAACGAAAGGGACTTGGCTGTCATAACCTCTCCTCAAGCGGCAACTGCGACTGCAGCACCCTGGCATAACGACGGGCGAAGAACCAGCTGGGGATCAACAGCAGCAGAAAGCCGAGATAACCCAGCGCCTGAGGCAGCAAGCTGGCTGGCCCGGCGCCATAGCTCACCAACGCCACATGCGACTCTATATAGTGGCTTGATGGCATCAACAGACGCCACCACTGCGCCAGCAGCGGCATTTCTCCGGTCGGGAAGGTAATGCCCATAAAGGCAAAGGCGGGTGCAAACAGCGCGGTGCAAAAGCTGATCACCCTGGCGCAGTCGGCCAGCATAAAGAAAATCCCCTGCACCCAGAGCCAAACGCCCATCAACATCAAGAGTTGCATCGGCAGCAGCCACAGGAGTTGCCCGGCAATCGGCAGCCCCAGCAGCTGATACAGCAACACCAAAATAAAGCCGCCGTGTAGCAGCATAAAGGCGCCGTTGACCATAAACTTACTCAAAAGCACGGAGGGCATACCCAGGCGGAAGCATTCGCCCAGAGTATCTTGGCGCAGCTCACGGTTGAGACTGCCGGCAAAGGCCAGCATGGCAAATAACTGCCACAAAGCTATCAGCACTGGCGGCACCAGGAAGCCGACATAGTTGTTATTGCGGTTGAACAGCGCCGTAGTTTGGGTGCTCACAGGGCTGAGACGCACCTCAACCTGGGACGGATTGACACCGGCCGCTAGTTGCTTGAGCCTGGCCACCTGCTGCAAACCATCGGCTAGGGTCAGTTGCAACTGACTGGCCAGCAGCTTGCCCACCAGCAAAAACTGGCCGTTGTAACGTAAATCTATGGTGGGAGTGTGCCCGGTCAGCAGTTCCTGTTTCAGGCCATAGGGCAAGATGACCAAGGCATAGACCTCACCGCGGCGCATCGCCTCGACCGCCTCGTCCAGCGCTAGATAGCGCCTGAGGGCGGTGACAGGATTAGCCTCAAGATGACGCCCAAGCTCACGACTGAGGCTGGAGTTATCCTGATCCACCAGCGCCACCGGCAACTGCCTGGGCAACCCGGCGGAGAACAACCACCAAAGACAGAGCACACCGATAAGCGGCAGATAGCTTATCAGTGCCAGCTGCCAGGGATCGCGCCAGACAGCCTGCCACTCTCGCCGAAGCAACTTCTTCATAATCAAGACTTTTCAAGTAATACTGACATGCCCACTCGCAGATCGGCCACCGGCTCCAGCGGCCTGAGCTCCACTTCAAAGGTACGCATATCAAAGTCGTGGCCACTCTCGGTCGCCCGCCAAGTGGCGAAGTCGCCCAGCACACTGATGTGGCTGACCTCAAACTCGACACTGCGTTGCAGCGCCGGCAGTGTCAGGGTCATACGCTCGCCCTTCTTGAACTGCTTGAGCTGATCCTCACGCACCTGAAACACGGCCCAGGCATCTGTCATATCCACCAAACTGACCACAGGAAAGCCACTGGGTGCCAGCTCGCCCACCTGCAACAGCACCTCAGTGATTTCACCGCCCTTGGGCGCGCGCATCTGGCTGTCGGCGAGTATGGCACTGACCTCTTTCACCGCGCCTTCGGCCATACGGGCATTACCGGCCGCGGCGGCCTTGGTTTCTTCCCGGGCGCCCTCTTCGGTCATTTGATACATGGCATAGGCGGCCTGCTCGGTATACTTGGCGGCCTGATATTGGGTAAAGGCTTCATCACGCTTTTGCCGGGCAAGTACGCCATCGCGGAACAGGTTTTCTACCCGGTCGAAGGTAGTCTTGGCCAGCTCACTGGCGGCCTTGGCCTTGAGCCACTGCTCGCGGGAGGCGGCCACCTGCTGCTTACGGGCACCGCTGTCGGCTTCCTGCTGCATCGCCTTGGCGGCATCACGGCCACCCTCGGCCTGCATCAGTTTGGCATTGAGCTCGGGGCTGTCGATGGCAAACAGCAGATCCCCTTCACTGACACTGTCTCCGCGGCGCACCAACACCTGTTCCACCCGGCCCGGCACCTTGGAAGACACATTGTATTCCCTGGCCTCTATCTGCCCCTGCAACAGCTGTGGCTTGGGGGAGTAAGCCAGGATCAGCCCATATACCAGCGCCGCCACTATGGTTACCAGGGCCACTATGGCCACTAAAGGATTAACCCGCATCCTGTATCTCCTGCTTGTCACTGCGTCCGATAAATTCATCCAACTGGCCACTGACCGCCATCAAGCGGGCATAGGCCTGAACATAACGATATTGAGCCGCCAACTGCTTGGTGCGTACGGCACTGAGTTTGAGCTCGGCATCCACCCTGTCGATGGAGGTAGACAGCCCTTGATTGAAAGCCAGTTCCCGCAGCTTGAGGTTTTCCTCTGCCAGCGCCAGAGAACTGTTCAAGGCATTGACCTCCTCTTCGGCCTGCAGCAGTTGGCGATAGCTTTGATCCACCAACAGGCTGAGATCCTGACGGGTTTGTGCCTTGGTGTATCTGGCCTGCAGCAGGGCGCTCTTGGCCGCCTGCACCTTGCCACTGCGACCATCACGAGACAACAGCGGCACCTTGACCCCGACGCCTACCATCCAGTCGGGTTCGACCTTGGAAAACAGGCTGTCGTCTTCATAGAGGGTGTAGTTACCGTAGAGGAAAACCGTGGGGAAGTATTTTCCCTTTTCCATATCGACCAGGCCCTGAGCCTGGGTCTCTTTCGCTTCCAGCAAGCGCAAGGCTGGATGCTGCTTCAGCGTCAGCTCGGTCAATTGCGGCAATGAAGGGGAGTTTGGCGCCATAAACAGCGGTGACTTGGTGGCGATATCAGTCTGGTGCAGCAGGCGAGACAGGGCTATCAGCGCCATCTCATGGCGGCGTTTGGCACTGCCGAGGTCGACCTTGGCCTGATCCAGTGCCACCTGGGCATTGAGGCGCTCGACTCTGGCGATCTGCCCCTGTTGTTCCAGTTTTTCAGCGTGGCTGTAATGCTTTTCCAGCGATGCCACCAGCTGAGCCTGGGTCTGCACCAAAGCCTGGGTCACAGTGACGGCATAGTATCTGTCTACCAGTGTGGTAAACAGCTCACGCCGCGCCAACTCCAGTTGCTGCTTCTTCTCAGCGACCTGAGCCGCCTGAATGCCTTGAGCGGCAGAGATCTGGCCACCGGTATAAATCGGCCACATCGCCTGTAAGCTGGCTCGGAACACATCCTGCTCGGTAAAAGGAGTCACAAACATGGAGCCGGGAAGCGAGCCGATAATGCCACCTATGGCCGGTGGCAGAGTGGCGGGATCCATAGAGGCGAGTGGATTGAGATCACGCAGATCCAGCTCTATCGGTTTTTCCAACCTGGTATAGCTGCCGTTGATGTTGAGCGATGGCAGATTAAGGTCGCGCCCGGCCTCTTGCTGCGCCTCGGCGCGGCTGACTTCCTGGCCTTCGGCCGCCAGCTTGTCGCTCACCTCCAGCAACTGTTGCCAGGCCGAGGCAAAACTATAGTCTGCGGCAAACGCAGGCTGAGCCGCCAGCGGCCACAACAGCAACCAGGCAAATTTGGTCAATTTCATCTACACCCCTAGAGTAAAAACTCTAATTCCTGAGCAAAAAGGATATCATCCTCGCTTGTCGGCCACCAGTTAACCTTGCTGCGCGGCGGCGCAAGACAGCCAAATTCCGCGGAAACAAAGGTTAAAAAACCTGACAAGCCACTGGATCCTAGTCTTTTTTAAGCTGTATTGAAACTAACACTAAGAGTGAAGCTTGCCGACGATTATCTCGCCAAGTATGAGACTGGGTTATACACACCCAGATCTTTAGCTAATCTGCTACGTATAGCAGCAGTTTCCAGACTTTAAGCCGAGCAGTCGTATCGGCGAACCTGCACCGAGGAGATAGACGCACATCCTAAACTCACGAATTTAGACTTACAGAATTGCGCTGTTCCCCTTGGATGTTGCTGAGAGCCTGTTAGCGCAAACAAAGTAGCCAGCGGCGAATGGGCTATGGGCGTGAGCCAAGGATGGCGAGCAGACCTTATCCGTGGATGAATTTGGATGCCAGCACCAAATGGTAGTGATTACTCATGACCGCATAAGCGCAAACAACTGCCTGATTTTATCCACTATCCAGCCACGTCTATGCTGGTAACTGCGCCCCGACAGTGCATCTTCACCACACAAAAATGCCCTTCTCACGCAACGGTTAATCACGTGGTAAAAGGGCGTACTTTCAGCATCTATCAACTGGCGACGGGCAGTGGTCATAACCAACCTCGACTGAGCTTTGATCGGTATTTCAAATACCTAGTCTAGGCTGCAAAAAGATATGGCTGTCCTATCTTTTCGGCGTCCTATCTTTTCGCTATCTTTTCGATGGGCAGAGAACAGAACCTACTAACGGTTCTTCCACAACCTCACACTCTAGCGTTCCATTTACGGAGAGCTTAAGAGGGTTCAAAGGTGTACAACATTCATTTTCAGGCGTTATGGAGTTTTCGACTTGGTACTTAAAAATGTTGTCGCTATCTTGCGTATAAGTAAACTCACATCCCGAAAATTCACCATTATTGCTATCGTCAAGAACCATACAATAGCGTGTAACTACCTGAAATCTGTCTTCAAGCTCGGTAAAAGTTTGAGAGACAATTGCAACATGCCCCTCGTAGCATTCGAATATGGTCTCTATAAATTCACGTTCGTTCAAAAAAGAACCACTCATATTTATTGGTCGAAAATAAATATAGGGGCGGCAAAGGACACTATTATTGTAGCGAAAGACAACGCTAAGCTCGTCTTCCCCTATGTATTCGTAATCATTTTTATTCAAAGTTATATGCTGCGTAAAGTACGCTAATTTGAGCATTGTATCTTTCACTATCTAATACCTTTACTTAGAGCTAACAACGGCTTCAGGAGAATTTTCANAGGCCGACATGTCTAAAGCTAACACACTTTTTATCGGGTTGGACGTACACAAGGAGACCACTGACGTGGCCTGGGTTTCTGATAAGTCTGCTGAGACCGTGCATTACCATGGCACAATCCCAACCAACCTGCGTTCATTCGATAAACTCATTAAGAATCAAACAGCCAAGACCAGCAAGCTATGTGTTATCTATGAGGCTGGTCCCTGTGGCTTCTGGCTCTATCGTCATCTGTTGCGCCGTGGCATTGAATGCTGGGTGGTAGCGCCGGCACTCATCCCCAAAGCTCCGGGCGACCGGGTCAAAACCGATAAACGCGATGCCATGACATTGGCCAGGTTAGCGCGTAGCGGCGATTTGCACTCTATTTATGTTCCGGATGAGCGGGATGAAGCTATCCGCGACCTTATCCGCTGCCGGGAAGATGCCATGCTCGATTTGCGCCAGGCACGGCAACGGCTGAAATCCTTTCTGCTGCGTCATGGTCATCCCTGCACTGGTCGGCAAAACTGGACCGAGGCCTATCGACGCCACCTGGCTGATATCAGCTTTCCACAAAGTG
>NZ_NGVS01000010.1:249-894 GCF_002777975.1 Shewanella carassii | reverse complement strand
GGACCACGTGAGTGCCGGTACTTCAGGTGCGGATGACTGGCGCAAGCCCATCGAAGCCTGATAGTGTGTGTCAGCCACCGCTTTGCGGTGGCTGTTTGCCATTGGGGTGTTTTCTGGCGAGGACGTCAACTGACAGTGTAAACGGTTGATTGAGAGCCAGAGAGCAGGCCAATGGCTTTTGGTGCAATTCGGCTAAACGGACATTCAACAGACATTCGAGTCAATCGCATTTAAACCAAGAGCATTTAAACCAAGAGCAAAAGGGCACTCGGCGAGCGGAGCTCAACGCCTTCCCCGAAAACAGGGTAAGCCGGGGCTCAGACAGCAAGAGCTCAGACAGCAAGAGTACCGCGAAAGGACAGGGACAATAAGGACAGCGAAGATGAGTCATCAAGGGAGCGGCATGCGTTTTGGATTCAAGGCGGGCAGTTTGGCAGAGGATAGCCTGTCGGTGCTGTCGTTCAAGCTGGAAGAATCGCTGTCGAGTCCTTATGTGGTAGAGCTTGAGTTGCTGAGTCGCCGGGACGATATCAAGGCGAGCGACTTGGTGGACCAGAGCGGGGTACTGAGTTGGTGGCAGGACGGCGAATGCCAGCGAGAACTGCACGGCATAGTAAGCCGCTTTGGCCGCGGCGACAGCGGCCA
>NZ_NGVS01000010.1:0-207 GCF_002777975.1 Shewanella carassii | reverse complement strand
TGGTGGCAGGACGGCGAATGCCAGCGAGAACTGCACGGCATAGTAAGCCGCTTTGGCCGCGGCGACAGCGGCCACAGACAGACCCGCTACCGGCTGAGACTGGAGCCGGCCCTGAGCCGTCTGCAGCTGCGGCGCAACAGCCGCATCTTCCAGGAAAAGAGCCTGACCGACATCATCGCGGTACTGTTCGGCGAAATGGGCATTACC
>NZ_NGVS01000001.1 GCF_002777975.1 Shewanella carassii | reverse complement strand
GCCGTTGGACAGGGTCAGTACCAGGTCGGTTTCGGGGGCATTGTTGACCGTGGCGGTGTAGGTGATCTGGCCGCCTTCATTGACCTGATTTGGGGCCAATAGAGTTACAACGCTGGGAGCAATCTGGGTTACTTCAAAGGTGTTTTGTGATACTTCATCTTGAAGCGGGGCGGCATTAACTTCGATACCTGCGGTGTCATAACCACTTGCTGCTAAGGTTTCTGTGCCACTTCTTGCCAAAGACACAAACCCAGAAGTTCCTTCATTTCCTTGTGCTCCACCGGCAGCGGTATCGGGCAGTGAAGCTGTTGGATCTTCTCCTGCTGCGATAAGCGCTTGTAACTGCGCGATTTCAGAATCGGTGATTGCATCGTTACCTTGTACACTTGGCTGTAGTGGGGCGGTTATATTTTCATTGCCGAGACTACTTCCGTCATCAAGCAAGAGTTCTACTTGTGCATTATCTTCAACTATGACTTCGCTTCCTTGCGCAATAAAGTCGCCGGGCTTTAGTTGTATTTGGTGACCATTTGACATGACATAAGCTTTGCCATTCAAACTCTTAACTTGACCATCCTGTGTTGTGATAAGTGCTTTCATGTTCCGCCTCCGGCGATTGCAATATCCGTATCAATAAAGTTGCATCTCATTGGTGCTAGGTTGCAACTTGGCAAATGGTGTAAAACCCTTGGGACGATTTTAAATGAATTGAATCTGAAGGTCAATTTTTTGACGCTATTTGGTGTTTTGTTAATACACTGATTTAAAAGAGATATTTTTAAATGTTGATTAATAAAAAAACAGGAGCCTTAAGCTCCTGTTGATTCTTGAGGGGGTAACCATTCAAGTTTAAGGGATTAATTGTTCCTCTGATGAATAGGTATAGTTGGGTTCAGGTAGAGATGCTTGTATGGGAGCCTCAGTGACCAACAATGAATTGTCATTTATCAGAGACTGAATAATTGCTGCTTCATTTGTTGTTCCATATTCTGCAGAAAGGTCTACACCATTCAGAATTATGGTAACACTGTCACCGCCAACTCCAGTTGTGTCGACGCTTATGATGGTGTTGCCACCCACAAAGCTGAAGTCCAGATAATCATCTAATACACCGTTTTCCTCATTGACTAAAATATCCGATAAATCCAAGGCATCTATGCCAACGGTAAAGTTGTAGACGTTATCTGTACTGCCATCTGCTGAACCGGCATCCCAGATTAAGATATCTCTGTCACTGTCTAGACCGGCATCAAGACGGTCACTGCCGGGGCCACCGACTAAATAATCGGCACCTGTACCGCCATAGATATAGTCATTACCTGCCCCCCCCAGCAGTTGGTCGTTTCCGTCAAGACCATAGATGGTATCGTTACCTTCACGACCGACAATTTCATCACTTTGGTTAGCTCCGGTGAGGGAGTCACTTTGAGTGGTGCCGAATATGAGATTGTCTATGTTATCGGTTCCTGTCACTGTAATGGCATCATCGGGCAACAGTTCATGGGTAAATACAGCTTGTACGTAACGGGCTTGATAGCTACCTCCATCGTTGTCGAAGTAAGTGATGGTCCACAGATCGCCGGCTTGAGCGGGATTCAAAGCCAGGTAGTCGGCGAGGGTTATTGAGTTATCCGATTCTTGCACTATCTGATCATAGCCAATACTGGCCTTCATTAAGCCTGAATCCACATCATAGAACCAAGTCTGTTCTACGTTATCGACAGGATCTGCCAATAGCACTATGAAGGTTATGCCGTTAATGGTTAGCCTGACTGATACCTCTGTTTCCCGCTTGCTGCCTGCGGTTGTGTCAATGTCTCTCTCATCCCCGGGAATTGGAATGGCAAAGGGGGATTTTTGGTAATCGGTGAACAGATCCAGACTACCGTTTGCTGGCGCTAAATTAATGGCATCGGCAAATCCCGCACTAATACTGAGGACTGCATCCTGATCATTACCTGAGGTTAAAGGAGATGAACCATCACCTATGGTGACACTTTCGCCCCCTAAGCTATTCCCGGGCACAGCATGGATAATGAAGTTTCCATCCACCTGATCTGGACCTGAATTGACTGTGAAGGTTAGGGAAATGTCCAACTGCTCTTCTATGTCACCGTTGTCCCCTGGCATATATACCAGACTACTCAACTCTGCTGCAGACAAGGCCTCCGGATTGTTGAAGTCATACTCTACCAGCATCTGGCTGTTATCATCCCAATACCAAATTGAGCCTATTTCGGCGGTTTCCCCTGGGTCGATAAACTCAAGGCTCAGGTTTGTGATGCTAATGCCATCAGTAGTATCTACATCAGTTGGCGCATCAATATTCAGCGGATAGCCGGCAAGATAAGGATCTGAGAGTTGCAACAATGAAGCTGGCACCCAGATCTCTTTGGCAAACTCACCTTCAACCGGATCATTGGTACCAGTGATGGTGATAGTCACTGTGTCAGTATCAGTGCCGCCGTTGCCGTCATCGACCGTGACATCAAAGCTTAAGGTGATGGTCTCGCCGACGGCGAGGAACTGCACCAGGCTGTTGGCAANGTGCCGCCGTTGCCGTCATCGACCGTGACATCAAAGCTTAAGGTGATGGTCTCGCCGACGGCGAGGAACTGCACCAGGCTGTTGGCAATGTCATAGCTCCAGCCTGAGTTGTCGACACTGAAGCCGGCCGCCAGCGCATCCTGGGTGGCTTGGTCCAGAGCGCCGCCGTTCCAGAGTACATCGCCGTTATAACTGCTGCCGACGCTGTGGCTGTCG
>NZ_NGVS01000023.1 GCF_002777975.1 Shewanella carassii | reverse complement strand
GCCCATCCAGGGTTCAAATCCCTGCTCCTCCGCCATATTCAGAAAGGCCCGCTTGTGCAAACAGGCGGGCTTTTTCGTATCTCAGTTTTGATGATAGCGATTAGCCAGGTATAGGCGGTTAGAAAATGGCGGGTTTATAGCGCCGTCATGCAGGGTTCAAATCCCTGCTCCTTTGCCATATTCAGAGAAGCCCGCTTGTGTAAACAGGCGGGCTTTTTCATGGCTGATTTCCATATCTATCCAAGCTAGTTGTCATTCTGACTGAAGCGTAACAGGGTTTATCGCGCCGTTATGCAGGGTACCAATCCCTGCTCCTTCGCCATAATCAGAAAAGCCCACTTGTGCAAACAGGCGGGCTTTTCGTGTTCCGGTTTTAATGATTGCTACTGGAAAATCAGTTCTGTGTTAGAGCTCACCTACACAGTTTCAAGTCCTTAATTCAGACAGAGAGGCAATCTCATTCCAATAGGCTTTAAGTGGACATTTAGGTATGCTATTAAGCACTTTTATGTCTACTTGGTTGGGTTATGGATATCAGTACTGCTTTGCAACGGCTGCACAGTTTTGATCGTAAAGGCATCTATGTGTATACCAAGGGGAATCTCAGGCGGTTATTTTTTGATGATACGGCAGAAGCGTTTAAGCAGAGCCTGCCTAGGTTGATAAAGCAGGGGATCCTGGAAAGGCCCTGCCGCGGCGTATACCTGTTTGCGCTGAGCCGGCGAGATAGTTACGCGGTAGAGCATATCGCCTGTGCTCTGCGGCGCGGTGAGTATAACTATGTCTCGCTGGAATCGGCCCTGTCTGAATACGGTGCGATTTCGCAGATCCCTATCAGCTACATTACCGTGATGACCACAGGTCGAAAGGGAGTTTTCAAGACACCCTATGGCACTATCGAATTTACCCATACCCAGCGCGATGACATGGATATTTTGCACAATACCATTAAAATTCCGCAAAGGCCGCTGCGTATGGCTACAGAAGCGGCTGCCCTGAGAGATCTGAAACGGGTTGGCCGGAACTTGCATATGTTGGTTGAATCCTAACCGGATTAATGTCGACCCGAACCCATTTGTCTTTCGACCAAGGCATTGTTGCACTGACTTTGGCATTTTATTGCCTTGGCAAGAGAATTTTTATGCAACAAAAGGGAAGATTGTTGCACTTTATCCCTTATCCAAGTCAACATAAGAATGAGTTTCTTTTATAATCATAAAGTTAACTTGAGCTTTTCTATTGTCGGCAGATGGGCTAAATTATCCCAAAGGCTTCGAAGAATCAGGGCTACACGAAAAGGCCGACAATAATAAGGTGGGTTGAAGTTGATATCCGTATATTTGGTGGATGACCATGAGTTGGTCAGGACCGGGATCCGCCGGATCCTCGAAGATGAGAAAGGCATTAAAGTTGTAGGGGAAGCCGGTGATGGTGAAGCTGCTGTGCAGTGGAGCAGGCAGAATGAAGCCGATGTGATTTTGATGGATATGAATATGCCCGGAATAGGGGGGCTTGAGGCCACCCGTAAAATTCTGCGTTACCAACCTCATGCCAGAATCATAGTATTGACTATCCACTCAGAGGATCCTTTCCCGACCAAGGTGATGCAGGCCGGTGCTTCCGGTTATCTCACCAAGGGAGCCAAGCCGCCTGAGGTGATCCAGGCCATTCGACAGGTGGCTCACGGGCAGCGATATCTTTCACCGGAAATTGCCCAGCAGATGGCCTTGAGTCAATTTGATCAGACAGATGAAAACCCCTTCAAGTCATTGTCTGAGCGAGAACTGCAGATCATGATGATGATCACCAATGGTGAGAAGGTCAATGATATCTCCGAACAGCTGAACCTCAGCCCCAAAACGGTAAACAGCTACCGTTATCGCTTGTTTGCCAAACTGGGGATCAGCGGTGATGTGGAGCTGACCCGGTTGGCGATTCGTTATAAAATGCTCGATACCGGGCAGTTCTGATTTACAGAGGGAGCCATGGCTCCCTCTTTCCTTGTTGTTTTCTGTCCCTGAAATCTTTATCTCCTCAGCCGTTATTCATAGAGTGGGTTCATGCCGCAGGAATTCAATCCCAAGCTTTTTCTTAAAAATCTGACCTCGGCACCGGGCGTCTATCGTATGTACGACAGCGCCGGTAGCGTGATTTACGTGGGCAAGGCCAAAGATCTCAAGAAACGGCTATCGTCTTATTTTCGCAAGAATCTGCCCAATGTGAAGACTCAGGCGCTGGTGTCTCATATCGCCAATATCGATGTGACACTGACTCACAGTGAAACCGAAGCGCTGATCCTGGAAAACGATTACATCAAGCAGTACTTGCCGAAATACAATGTGCTGCTCAGGGATGATAAGTCTTACCCCTTTATTTTGCTGAGCCAGCACAGGCACCCCAGGCTCGCCTACCACAGAGGGCCGCAACGGGAGAAGGGGCAGTATTTCGGACCTTATCCCAATGGCGGTGCGGTGCGTGAAAGCCTGCATTTGATGCAGAAACTGTTTCCTATTCGTCAATGTGACGATCTCTACTACAAGGCGCGCTCGCGTCCCTGTTTGCAGTATCAGCTCAAGCGTTGCAGCGCTCCTTGTGTCGGCAAGGTCTCAGACGAGGAATATCAGGAGCAGGTCAAGCTGGCGACCCTGTTTCTCAAGGGCAAGGATCAGCAGGTGCTCAGCGCCTTGGTCAAGAAAATGGAGCAGGCGGCCGAGTCCATGGCTTACGAGCAGGCAGCGCGCTATCGGGATCAGATCATGGCGCTCAGGCGGGTGGCCGAGCAGCAAGAAGTGTCATCCAGCCACGGTGATCTCGATGTGATTGGGGTGCACTACGCCTCAGGGGTGGCCTGTTTCCACCTGTTGTTTATTCGCGAGGGCAAGATTTTCGGTAGCCGCAGCTACTACCCCAGCGTGCCGGCACAGACCGAAATGGCTGAGGTACTCAGAGCCTTTATGCTGCAGTTTTATCTCAATGTCGATATTCAGCGTACTATCCCGCGGGAAATTCTCCTGAGTGACAGCTATGAGGAACTGGAGGAGCTGGAGCAGGTGTTGATGGAGGCGCTGAACAAGAAAGTGGCCATCCGCACTCGAGTACGAGGGGATAGGGCCGGTTATTTGCGCTTGGCCAAGACTAATGCGACCAATGCAGTCAATACTAAGTTGGCCCACCGTAATACGGTGGAGCAGAGATTCCTGCTGCTTGAAGAGGCGCTTGAACAAAGCACCCCGATCAAGCGTATGGAGTGCTTCGATATCAGTCATACCATGGGGGAGAGCACTGTGGCCTCCTGCGTGGTATTCAATCGCGAAGGGCCGGACAAGAGCGAATATCGGCGTTACAACATCAAGGGCATTACCCCTGGCGATGACTATGCGGCGATGAAGCAAGCCTTGACTCGCCGGTTTGATAAGGTCAATGCTCAAGGCAAGATCCCGGATATCGTCTTTATCGATGGTGGTCTTGGACAACTGAGAATGGCTCAGGAAGTGGTCAACGAAAAGTTTGTCGGCATAGAGGCGGTACCTACACTTATCGGGGTCGCCAAAGGTGAGAGCCGCAAACCCGGATTGGAAACCCTGATCTTCGGTGATACCGAAGAGAGCTTTTCACTGCCGGATGACTCACCGGCGCTACATCTTATTCAACATATTCGCGATGAATCCCACAGGTTTGCGATTACCGGTCATAGAAATAAACGTCAAAAGACCCGCAACACCTCAAGCCTGGAGTCTATCCCGGGGATTGGCCCGAAAAGACGTAAGGCCCTGTTGCAATATCTGGGGGGCTTACAGCAAGTGAAGGGGGCAAGTGTCGCGGAATTGGCAAAAGTGCCTGGGATCAGTCCAGAAATGGCTCAAACGATACATGATGCATTGCGAGGGTAGCAAAAATCAGGCAAGATTGGCGCTGCTTTTGACTATTTGGTTCTATCATGCCGTTTAATATACCCATCGCCCTTACTTGGTTTAGGTTGTTCTTACTGCCTGTTTTTGTTCTGATATTTTACTTGCCATACAGTTGGGCGCCGTTTGTGGCTGCGTTTGTTTTCTGGCTTGCAGCGATCACAGATGCTTTGGATGGGTATGCGGCTCGAAAGTTGGAACAGTCTACTCGTTTCGGTGCCTTCCTGGATCCTGTGGCCGATAAGCTGATGGTGACCACGGCTCTGGTGCTGTTGGTCGAAGACTACAATACTATCTGGTTGACCTTGCCGGCGCTGTTTATGATTGGGCGTGAGCTGGTGATATCGGCACTGCGCGAGTGGATGGCCGAGATCGGTAAACGCGGCGCTGTGGCGGTATCCTGGATTGGCAAGTACAAGACAGCGGCACAGATGGTGGCAATTATCGGTCTTATTTGGAAGCAGGGTGATTGGATGGTTTATGCCGCCTATGCCTTGTTATATGTGGCGGCTTTCCTGACCTTCTGGTCGATGATTTGTTATATCAAGGCGGCCTGGAAGGATCTGATTGCCGGGTGATTGCTGCTATTTTACACCCGGTTGCACAATAAAGTTTCGATAAGATTATTTAGTGTTCAAGCAAACAGTTAAGGGTAAATTCTTCGTTGACAGCCAAGGTTAAAAGCGTAGAATGCCAATCCGTAGTCAGGGCTGGCTCTGAATACTAAACCTCGTAAAGNCAGCCAAGGTTAAAAGCGTAGAATGCCAATCCGTAGTCAGGGCTGGCTCTGAATACTAAACCTCGTAAAGAAGTGATGCGACATTAGCTCAGTTGGTAGAGCGGTACCTTGCCAAGGTACAGGTCATCGGTTCGAACCCGATATGTCGCTCCAATATCACACCACGCTCTGTGTTGTGATTCAAAAAGGCGCGATGGCAGAATGGCTATGCTGCGGATTGCAAATCCGTCGATCTCGGTTCGACTCCGGGTCGCGCCTCCAATTTAAAAAACTCCTTGATTAAGTTTTTCCCGCTAATGCAAAGTAACTCTGGTTACTGTTCTGGTTACCGTTTGCATCTGTTGCTTTATCTACAATCGCTGGCGAATTTCATCGCATTAAAATAACCGTCTAATGTTTTTTCTTAAATGTTGGCTTTTATATCGATAGCTATTGTTAATAGGTGCTGATAGCGGGGCAGAGGGTGCCCCGAGCGCGGACTAATCTTGTTGCAGCATCTGTCTCAATGAAGGGGAAGGCTTAAAGCTTGGTTGGTTACAGCCTGCGATCTCCAGCGGCTCGCCGGTTTGCGGGTTCCGACCGTTGCGAGGAAGGTGGTATCTGAGCTCAAAAGTGCCAAACTGTGGCAGATAGACCTTTTCACCTTCAGTTAGCGCCTGGGTAAGGCTGGCCAGAATATGCTGCAGTTGCACTTTGGCTTCTGCTTGGGGTATCTGTTGTCTTTCGGCCATCTGCCGAATGAGCATTTGTCTATTCATTATATTGCCTGTTACTGCTTTGGCAGGATTTTATATCAGAATAGTCTCGATAATCACAGGCTTGTACTGATAACTGATTAATTATCAATCGCTAATAATCATTTGTTTGCTGATCTCCCAGGTTCTCTGACGGTTGCTAGGCCATTTGTCAGCAAAATATCATCGAATCACGGTGTAAATTTGCCATAATTGAGCTTATGCCCAGGGAGGCCGATATGACCCAGCGCGCGTTAATGTCTCTACTGATCATTCTATTCCTCAGTAGTGCGGCATTTTCAGTGAAAGCCGATGATGCCGCTCTCAGGATCCTGAATGATCAACTGCAGTTACTGGCACTGTTGCCGGAAGGGCGAGAATTTGCCGATGATTTACGCACTATACGTGGTGGTGATCTCAACTTGCAGCTGGAACGCCGCGATGGGATTGAACAGGGCATCGCCGACTTTTGGAAACGTCGTGGCGTATCCTTGGCATTTAATCAATTGTCCAACGATGCTGACCCTCTCAGTCGGGCATTGGCGCTGGAACCTCAACAAGATGACTATCTGGCAACCAGCAGCCGGATCCGCTATCTGATTTGGCTCGCTGAGCAGCATCAATGGCCTAGGTTGGACCCCGGCGGTTGGCTGCGCCCTGGCGACAGTCATCTATTGATCCCAACGATTGCCAGGCGTTTATATTGGCTTGGCGATCTCAATAGCGAGCCTGGGGATAACAAGGTTTATTCACCGCAGCTGGCCTCGGCGGTAGAAGCGTTTCAATCCCGTCATGGGCTTAAAACCGATGCAATTATTGGCCCAGATACGCTGCGCTGGCTCAATACCGAACCGTTGGCGCGAGCTCGCCTGCTGGCCAGCAATTTCGTTGCCCGCACCGTCTACCAACAGCAGTTGGGGCCGCGTTACCTGTTGGTCAATATCCCGGCGTTTGAATTGACTCTGGTGGATGACAATCAGGTACAGTTGCGCTCCCGGGTCATAGTCGGTAAGCCCTATAGGCAGACGCCGCTGCTCAGTAGCGAGGTATCCAATATTGTTTTGAATCCTACTTGGACAGTGCCAAGGGGGATTCTGAGGCGCGACTTACTGCCGCAGATCCGCAAGGATGGCGAATACTTGCAACAGCGGCATTTCAATGTCTATGACTATCAGGGCAATAGAGTCGAAGAGAGCGCCGAAGCCTGGCAAAAAGAGGCGAGTGGCCGTTTTCCTTATCGTTTAGTGCAGCAACCTGGCGCCGATAATGCCTTGGGACGCTACAAGTTCCATTTCAGCAATGGCTTTAATGTTTATCTGCATGACACACCGGACAAGCATCTGTTTGCCAAGGCTAATCGTGCCTTGTCATCCGGTTGTATCCGGGTCGACAAGGTGGAAGAGTTGGCGTCCTGGATGGCCAATAATCTGGTGCGGGACAAGAGAACCTGGCAAAGGATGCAAAGTGACTATCAAACCACTCAGTGGTTTGCCTTTGAGCAGCGTCTGCCTGTTCATCTGGTGTATTGGACCGCTTGGATGGATGAAAGTGAAGTGGCGCAATTTCGCAGTGATATCTACCAGTTGAGCCCTGGGGTTAAGGTCGCTGTCGAGGCCAGGGTACGACAGGATGCGGAGCTAGCCAATAAATCAGGACAACGTTTGCGGAGTGAAGCGCATTTGTTCGGTCCTTGAGATTGAGGGCGCACCTTTGCCGCATGGGTCAAAGGTTAAGCTTGTTGGACTAACTTAATGTGGCACAAGGAATTATCTTATTTCTAGCCGACTTCTCGGGAAAGGGGCGTTGGTGCTGGGTATAAATCGGCGCTTGACCTTGGCGTTAATCCCGTATAATTTGCCGCCTTGTGGTTGTTTTTTGTGCAAGGTGAATAAGTGTCAGTAGTATGTCCTGCCCGTAGGCAGTTGTTGATGGGGCTTGGTGGCGCGGCAATGGTTTCTATGCTTCCTTCAAAAGCGATGGCGAGTCGGTCTACCAAAGGTAGCCGATATCTGAGTTTTTATAACCGCCATACAGGCGAGCGTGGTGACGGGACTTATTGGAAAGACGGTCATTATCAGAGTAATACTCTGTCGCAATTCAGCCATCTTTTGAGGGATCATCGGCAAAATCTGGCGGCGCCCATGGATAAACGTTTGTTCGATCTCCTGTTTAACTTGCAGCAGACGCTGTCTGTTTCTGAAGAGATCCATGTGATTTCAGGTTATCGCTCACCTAAAACCAACGCCATGTTGGCGGGCAAGAGCAATGGTGTCGCCAAGAAGAGTTACCATATGCGGGGCATGGCAATGGATATTGCGATACCCGGAGTTAAGCTTGAGACTTTGCGTGAGGCTGCCCTGTCATTAAAACTAGGGGGAGTCGGCTATTATCCGGCGTCGGGATTTGTCCACGTTGACTGCGGGCCGGTGCGCAGCTGGTAGTTTTTTCTGCCATTGAAAGCTTGTTTTCCGCTCGGCGGATAAAGCCCTGTTCGCGGGGCTTTCTATCTTCAAGCAGTGCCATCAATTCGCTGAATTGTAATCTGAGGCGCAACAGCTCGCGAGTTTGCTGCCAGTCGGCTACTAGGGTGTTGAGCCTGTCGTAAAAAAGGGCGTCTGAGCTCAATTGTTCGATAAGATCCGGGTAGTTGCAGGCTCGCATCAGATGCAATAGATGGCTGCTTTTTTGCTGATTACAGGCGAGGAATTCCAGAAGGATAAGATCGAGTTTCTCTTGTCTAAAGGGAGCATGTTCGATCAGGTAATGCAGTTCCGCTGCCAGTTTATAACACAGGCTATCATCCCGGATCAGTTGCTGCAGATTGGCGTTCATCGGCTCTCTTCAAGTCATAAAACCAGACCACTTCAAGCAGAGTAGCAGCAGCTTAAGCGAAAAATTGTGATCTTGATCGGGGTAAAACTTCTACTAAGCAAGGGCTTTTCCTAATGGTTACAGATATTACAGATAAGCAACAGCTAAAATGGCGGGCAGGGTTATCATCTTGCTCTCAAACAATAAGTTGGCTTGTTTGCCCAAGAGAGCTGTGCTAGTATTCGCCCGCTTTATACGAGGCTGTTATTGGTCGAAAATGACAGCCAATTACTGACTATTTAATGAGAATGACTATGTCTTACACTATTCCAGCACAAACCCGCACTGAGATTGGGAAAGGTTCGAGCCGCCGCCTGCGTCGTGACGGGAAAGTTCCAGCCGTTATCTACGGTGCCGGCAAAGAAGCCGTTTCTATCGTGTTTGAACACAAAGATATCATCAACATCCAAACCAACGAAGACTTCTACACCAGCGATCTGACCATCGTTCTGGACGGTAAAGAAGTTAAAGTACGTGCCCAGGCTATGCAGCGTCACGCATTCAAGCCAATGATCGAGCACGTAGACTTCGTTTACGCTTAATCGATAATTGGATGTTGAAAAAGCGCCCTGAGGGCGCTTTTTTTATGTCTGTATTCTGACCTTTAAGTCAGAGTCGCTTTTTATGTCCGGTAAGTCGCCGCGGCCAGCAAGGTTGGTATCTGCTGCCGAGAAGTGCTTACCGCTTAAAGATCAAAGCTGTAGTAGATATCCAGAGACTGGCCCAGAGTACCGGATACACTTTCTAGGTAGAGCTGCGACAACAGATAGTAGCGTACCGTCATTTCGTAACCCGGATTGAATACACCAACACCGTATTTGATCATCAGATCTTTGCCTATATAGCCGCTGATGGCGACTTTACCATCATCATTGGTATCCAACTGCACATTGGAGAAGCCAAACATCTCCACCAGGCCGGCCGCGGTGTCGCCCAAGGTGGAAATGGCGCCACCATCGACCTGGGAGCTCAACGACAATGCAGCCCCCATCATCAGTGAGTTGTTCTGTTCATTCCCCGAGCCAAAGCCTTTTCCCTGAACAATATAAGAAAGGATCTCGGCCTGCTCCTTGGCCGGATTGGAGAATAGGGTCACTATCGGCTTGTTGGGGTTGCCGGTGATCCGTACCCCGGCGGTAACATCCTCATCGCGGATCTCCCGGATGGCCTCGATATTGAGGTTGGGGATCTGCATAGGCCCAACGAACTGTACCTCGCCAGTAGCAATTTTCAGTGTCTGACCCATGAATTTATAACTGCCGTTAACCACCTTGATATCGCCAAAGAGTTGCGGCGGCTTTTGGGGGGATTGCTGCATCCGTAAAGTTCCCACCAACATCCCTTTGAGGCCCATGCCATCGATAGCCAGCTTATCACCGACATCTATGTTCAGATCGGCACTCAACGCCATAGGAGATGATTTGGCCTCCTGCTCAGAAATCGAGTCGCTGAACACCACATCGGATGATACGCTTACCCCGCCGGCAGGCAGTTGCACCACCTTGATATTGCCGGAAGGCACCTTGACCTCCCCCTTGATATCGAGCGCGTCCGGGCTGAAATGCAGTTGAATATCCGGGCTGACATTGACAATCGCCAGTGGCGGCTGAATGACGCCGAGCTCTTGGCCCTTTAGCTGGATATCGCCACTGAACTGTCCCTGTGGCCAGCGCAACTGACCGCTGAGATTGGCTTGGCCGCTACCCATCATCCACTGGCCCTGGAGCTCGGCCGTTTGGCCGACAAAAGCCATATCCAATGAGATTTGCTCTAGTTTAGTCGGGTTGGCTGTGCTAGCCAGAGCACCTTCGCGCAGACTGAGCTGGCCACTGAGTTCGGGGTTGTTGAGGCTGCCAGCCAACTTTAAGTTGGCCCCGAGTAAGCCCTCAATGGTTTCAAGCTGCGGCATAAACTGACCAAGCAGTTGTAGATTGATTTTTTCAATATTGACGTAGCCACTGAGGCTGCGATCCGGAGTGATATTGATATCCAGTTGGCTTTCCCAGCGGGCGAGGGCATCGGAATTGAACAGAATATGGCTTCTCAACGCATCATCGTCCAAGGTGGCCTTGAGTGTCAGCGCCTGATAGTCGACACTGGCGCTGGCTTGTTGTTTGCGTTTAAGGCTCACTTTCCCGGGAGCCAACTGGAAGTCGAGCTTGCCCTGTGGGCGCGTGCCGGGTTGCCAGGCGAGGGCGGCATCCATCGAGGCATCACCCTGCCAGCTGAGCTGCTCGGGTAACAGCTTGGCGAGCAGTTGCCCGGGTTGTCCCTGATAGTGCAACTTGGCTTCACCCTTGTCGGTGAGGCTGACATTATCGACAAGGCAGAGTCTGCTGAATGGGTGACTCAAACAAAAGGCGCTGAGTTCGCCCCGGTTTTGCTTGAGATCCCAGTCCAAAGACACGGTTTGTTCAAGTTGCCACTGCCCGAGAACGGATCCCAAGTTGAACTTGCTGAGCTCCAGTCGAGCCGTTTGTTTGGCGAGATCCAGTTTGCTGTAGACGGCGGTGTCCAGCTGCAGATCGCCTTGGGTTTCCAGCCCCAGTTTCTGTTGCTGTTCATTGCCTTTGGCCCTGAGAGTGATGCCATCGAGATGAATGCCTGCGCCGTCAAACTCACCCGTCTTTAGTGACAGGGCAAACTCATGCAGATCCAGCGGTGCATAGAGCGCCTTGAGTTGGCTGCCACTGAGTCTGAGATCGCCAAATCTGATGCTTTGGGTTTCCGCCTTAAGCTGTACTTGTGGGTGTTTGGCATCGCCCACCACCTGGATATCGGCTGTTAAAGCCCCGAAAGCCTCGGGATGCCAGAGATTGAAGTCGGGTACGTCCAGCGTGGCACTGAGATCCCATTGCTCTTTGGCGCTGCCTGACAGATCCAGGCGGGTATTGAGCGCCCGCAGCGATAATCCCTGGCTGCTGAGCTGCAGCGAATCATCTATCTCCAGATCGCCAGTCAGTTCAAAGGGCAGGCGGTCCAATAAGCCCTGAAGTCGGGTCTGTTTGAGACTCACTCGCCACTTGCTATCCTGCCAGTGACCACTGGTAGCCAGTTGTCCGCTGATATCGCTGGACGGGATCACCAGCGTATCTTCAGCCAGACTTATTTCAGATTTGTCCTCGTCAGTCTGGTTTTGTGCGCTTGCGGCCTCGTTGTTAGTTTTGTTTTGGACGACTTGGCTATTAGTGTCTTTTTCTTTGGCCGCTTCTTCGGTAGAAGGCAGGGTTATCGCGCCGCTATTGAAGTGAGAAAGCACAAGATTGGCATCCCAGGCGATGCCATCGGCATAATCCAACGCGCCTTTAAGCACGACTTTACCGGCGCTGCTGTCGCCGTTGAACTCTGCAACCTCGAGCCTTTGGCCTCGATGCGCCAGGTGGGTATTGAGGCTGAGCTCAGGGTAGAAAGGGGTACTTAATTGTGCCGCGAGGTTGGCCGTTTGCTGCTTGAGGTCGCCGCGGCTTTCCAGCTCTAGTCTGCTGACACTGTACTGGGCAAGATCAAAGGGCCAGTGCAGTTCCCCTTCTGAGATGTTCACTGAATAGGGCAGTTCCTGTTTGGTGAGGTTGACACTGGCATTGAGCGCCAGGCTCTGCTCACCACTGAGCTTAGCCTTGAGCGTTAAGTCGCTGAAATCTCCCTTGAGGGTGAGATCCAGCAGTTGCTGCTCGAGTCCCGGTAGTTCAGGTAAACGCTGTAACTCCAGTTGTACCGTCAGTGCCATGGGCCAATGCTTATCCAGAGTCAGTTCACCTTCCAGCGACAGACTGGCATCTGTGTGTTTGGCATAAAGCTCGTTGACTCGCAGCTCGGCGCCGAGATAATTGGCGCTGAGGCGCAGTTCCTCAAACCTGTCATCCCGGCCCAGAATCTGCAGGCGTGAGTCCTTTAGCTCGGCATGTTTTAAATAGATGGGGAAGGGCATCACAACCCTTGGCATCTGCGCCAGCGCCCATTCATCTGTCTCACTCTTTGGTGCCGCTTTTGGCTGCTTGGCCGTTGCGACCTGCTCGTCTTTATCTGCCACCTGCGTTTGGGCCGAATTTGACTCTGGGAGCAGCACGCTGAGCCCGCGACTTTCAAGCTGGATGACCTGCAACCCCGTTTCCTGCCAGTTGGCTGCGGTATTCAATGCCGCAGCATCAAAGTGCATCTCATCGACCCGCACTTGAATATCTGTGAGGTTTGCCTGCTTCAGGCTGATGCCAAAGGGCAGTATCAGCTCTCCCGTGCTTGATGCTTCTTCCTCTGCGGCCGGATCTGAGGCGAAGGCCTGGGTGTCTATGTCGACCCGAGTTGTTGTCAATTCCAGGGCGTCGACGCATAACTGCTTTTGCAAAAGGCAGGCAGGCTGCCAGGCAAGGGTCAAGGCATCCGCACCGACACTGATGCCGTCCATCTGCCAATGAACCTGTTTGAGTTGCAGCTCTCTGTTCAGGGTGCCGGAAACATATTCCAGCTCCAGATCCGGCACCAGAGCACTGGTGAGAAACACCGCCAAATGGCTGCCGGGTGCCGTGCCCAGCAAGAGTGCCAACAGCACCAGCAACCCGAGCGGAATATATAAGAGAGTGCGGGCAGACCACCTCAAGGACTTGAGCCACAGGGGGCGCGTTTTTTTCGCCACCTGCTTGCGGCTTGGATTGGATTCCTGCGGCATAGGGGGTTGGCTCATAATTCTGTCCCCATAGTCAGGTGAATACGCCAGGGTCTGTCTTCGGCATCGGATTCATGCAGGCCGAAGCCCACATCCAGTTTGATGGGGCCTATGGGAGATATCCAGTGAATACCACCGCCGACCGACACCACAGGCTCGAATTGATTGACATCGAAGGCATTACCGGCATCGACAAAGGTGGCCACACGCCAGCTTGGGGTCAGATAATATTGATACTCCAGGCTGCCGACTGCCAGATAGCGGCCACCGACCACTTCCCGAGACAGGCCGCCCTTGTCATTGGTGTAATCCAGGTGGGGGCCGAGTTCCTGATAGCTGTAACCGCGAATACTCTGATCGCCACCGGCAAAATAACGCAATGACGGAGGGATGATGGCAAGATCGCCTTCGGCCGCGAGGTTGACGCCGAGATCGAGCCGGGAGACAAATCTGTGCTTTTCAAAGAAAGTCTCAATCCATTTGAACTTGGCCTGCACTCGGGTCAGGCGAACATCTGAACCCAGCGAAGGATCGGCATATTCAAGGCTGTAAAGTTGCCGGAAACCCGACTTGGGATCCAGACTGTTATCGCCGCGGCTGGTCTTCGATAGCGTGGTACCAAGCAACAGGAATTGTGGGTCATAATCAATACCCGACTGGGTGTAGCTTTCCTGAATTGCCTCCAGCGAGTAGCTCAGCAGCCAGCCGTTATGCAGGCGTTTGCTGCGGCCCACCCCGAAAAGCTTCTTGTTTGATTCCAGTTGCCCCGTATTGCTAAAGTCCCTGTCTTCAGGGATATAGTCTTGAGTCACACCGTATTTGTCCCTCAGCAGGCCGACACGGATCTTGAGCTGATCATCCAAAGGATGCGTCAGGGGAATAGTATAGGTAGAGAGGAACTTGGGTCTGTCTCTCGACCATTCTATGCTGGTTTCCTGAGAGTGGCCGTAACTGTTGATCTGCGGAGTACGCCAAGTCACCCGGACTCTGGGATCCAGGCTGCTGTCTGTGCTGGAGCCGATATCGGCACCCAGACCCAGCTCTATAGAGTGATCCGGCCTTGGGCTTAGCTCGACCCGCACTGGGATGCTGTCTTCTGTCAACTTATCGATTTGGGGCAATACCTTGATATTGGCAAAATAGCCGGTATCCAGCAGTTCTTGATTGAGCCGCGTGAGCTTGCGGGTACTGTAGGGCGCGCCGGGTTTAAATGGCAGTAAGTCATCGAGCAATTGCGGCTGAAGGCTGTGGCCTTCGAAGCTTACTTCGCCAAATTGGTATCGCTTGCCCGAGTCAAAATACAGGTTGAACTGCGCCAGGTTGAGATCGCGATTAATGCGGATCTCCGATTTTTGATAATGGCTATCGAAATAACCCCGGGCCAGCGCCAGTGAAATCAGTTGCGACTTTATCTGTTCGTAATCGCCGTGGTTGAGGGGATCGCCGGGCTTGACCTTGACCTGGCTGAGCCAGCGATTGATCACAGGGTCATTGAGCACTTCGCCTTCCATGCGGATATCGACCCACTGCAGGCGGGTAACTTCTCCCGGAGTGATAGTGAGCTTGAGTTCCCACGGCCCTTGTTCGTTTTCCTTGAGCTCCTGTTCCAGCTTGCCATGGTAATAACCCATGGATTCCAGCGCGGCCTCAACACTGTCGCTGACATTAAATAGATAGGCACGACGCTGCACCTTGGAGTCAGGAAAGTTGCCCAAGTGTGCGCGGATATTTTTCTCAAGTTCACCCGAAACCCCTTCGATGCGGAGATTAAGCAGAGGATCATCGGCGGCAAAAACCTGAAGGCTTGTCAGCATGATCGTTGCAAAACTCAGGATATACGCGGGAAAGCGACTGTATTTGGTCAAGGAAACCGGAACTTTTTCTTGGCGTAACATTATTGCTATTGTCGCCTCTGATCTTGGCTCAGGCAAGTAACAGATTGCCATCCACGCATAAAATAGTTACAAAGACTGCAGTCGTTAATATGGAAGCAATACAATGAAAACAAAAATAAAAACTCTTGCCCTAAGCCTGGGACTCTTGTTACCCGGAGTGCTGCCGGCCTGGGCGGCCGAGGCGCCTTTTGCGATTGCCATTCACGGCGGCGCCGGTACTATTTCCAAGGCGGACTTGACTGAAGAGCAGCAAAAAGCCTACCGCGACAAGCTGACTGAAGCCGTCAATGCCGGTTATAAGGTGCTGGATAAGGGCGGCGCCAGTATGGAGGCGGTGCAGGCTGCCATCAGAGTGCTTGAAGACAGCCCTTTATTCAATGCCGGAGTCGGCGCCGTGTATACCTTTGATGGTGCTCATGAACTGGATGCCTCCATCATGGATGGCAAGAGTATGAATGCCGGTGCTGTGGCCGGGGTTAAACATATACGTCATCCAATCGATCTCGCCAGAGCCGTGATGGACAAATCAGAGCATGTGATGCTCTCGGGGGCGGGCGCCGAGGAGTTCGCTCTGACGTTGGGAATGGAGTTGGTGCCCGGCAATCGCTTTGACAGCGAAGCGCGCTATCAACAGCTTCTCGATGCCAAGGCCAAAATCAACGCCGCCGAAGCCAATAAAGACTTTCAGGCGCGCCTGAGTCCTCTGGATCTCGATTACAAGTTCGGTACCGTTGGCGCAGTGGCATTGGATAAGCAGGGCAACCTGGCAGCCGGGACTTCGACCGGCGGCATGACAGCCAAACGTTATGGCCGTATCGGTGATTCACCTGTGATAGGTGCCGGCACTTATGCCGAGAATGGGGTCTGCGCCGTTTCGGCGACCGGTCACGGTGAGTACTTTATCCGTTTCCATGTGGCCGGTGATATCTGTGCCAGGGCCAAGTATCAACAAAAGTCGATTCTGCAGGCCGCCGATGAAGTGATCAATCAGCGGCTGATCTCTGCCGGCGGCAGTGGCGGGGTGATAGCCATAGACCAAAGAGGCAATGTGGCAACGCCGTTCAATACCGAAGGCATGTACCGTGCCTGGCGCAAGAGCAATCAAGCGGCGGAAGTGATGATCTGGCGGGATAACTAAAATTTTGGATTGAGGCAATCGCTATTGGCTTGAACCCCAAGGGCAAAATATTGGCTACACTGAACAATGAAGCCGTTTTGAACTTGGGGAAAGCTATGGATTCGATAAAAATACGTGATCATATGGACCGTCAGCCAGTGCTGTTGAAGGCGGATATGTCGATAGCCACTGCGGTGGAAAAACTGCTTGAGGCCAATAAGGGTGGGGCGCCAGTGGTGGATGCAGCAGGAAGCCTGGTGGGTTTTTTGTCACAGCAAGACTGCATGGCCGCCATGCTCAAGAGCAGTTATCACTGCGATCTGACCGCCGTGGTGCGCGACTGCATGCGCGCCGATGTCCTCTGGGTCAGACCGGATGACAGCATGTTGCAGCTGGCCGAACAGATGCTGGGGCAGAAGCCGAAAATATACCCTGTGGTGGAAGATGGTAAGGTGGTGGGCACTATCAACCGTACCAATGTGCTCAAGGCCATGAATAGCTATATGCAGCAGTGTTATTTGACCCCGGCCTGACAACTGCGCTTGATTTGACTGAAATTTGGGCGTTATCAGTCAGTAAGCATACCCAAGACGGCGTATCCTTGTTAGGATCGCCGTTTTTGATCCCCAATGGACACAGGTTTTGAACGCTAAGCTGCACCCTCTCTCCCGCGAATATCTGGATCTCTGCTTTCAGGCAGATGCGGCGCGCATTCGCCGCAGCTTGTTCCGCTTGAAAAAAAGCCCCGACTCAGAAGATAAACAGCAAAAACTCGCCGAACTCAGTGAAGCCGCGGTGCAGGCTTATGAAAGGGCGCAGCAAAGGCTGGCAGACAGACCTGTCATCGAATATCCGGATGAGTTGCCGGTGTCACAAAAGCGCGATGAAATCGCCTCGGCCATCATCAATCATCAGGTGGTGATAGTGGCAGGTGAAACCGGCTCGGGCAAGACCACTCAGTTGCCCAAAATCTGTCTCGACTTGGGGCTTGGCAGCCGGGGTCTGATTGGCCACACTCAGCCCAGGCGCCTGGCGGCCCGCAGCGTGGCCAGCCGGGTTGCCGATGAACTCAAGACAGAGCTGGGTCAGGCGGTGGGTTTTAAGGTTCGTTTCGCCGATGCGGTTTCCCAGGACTCCTATATCAAGCTGATGACAGACGGTATCCTGTTGGCAGAACTGGCATCGGATAAATGGCTCAGTCAGTATGATTGCCTCATCATAGACGAGGCCCATGAGCGCAGTCTCAACATCGACTTTATTCTGGGTTATCTGAAGCAAATTTTGCAAAAGCGCTCGGATCTCAAGTTGATCATCACCTCGGCCACCATAGATGTGGAGCGCTTTTCCAAGCATTTTGACAATGCGCCCGTGGTGGAAGTGTCCGGCCGCACCTATCCGGTGGAAACCCGCTACCGCCCCCTGTTGCAGGATGACGACGCCGACTTGGATCTGATGGACGGCATCTTTGCCGCCGTCGATGAACTCTGTCGCGAAGGCCCGGGGGACATTCTGATTTTCATGAACGGTGAGCGCGAAATCCGCGATACCGCCGAGCAGCTGAAAAAACGCAACCTGCGCGATACCGAGATCTTGCCGCTTTATGCCCGTTTGTCATACGGCGAGCAGTCCAAGGTATTCAAGCCGCATCCAGGGCGGCGCATTGTATTGGCCACCAACGTGGCCGAAACCTCGCTGACAGTGCCAGGGATCCGCTATGTTATCGACCCTGGTACTGCCAGGATAAGTCGCTACAGCTATCGCACCAAGGTGCAGCGTTTGCCGATTGAGCCCATCTCTCAGGCCAGTGCCAATCAACGCCAGGGACGTTGCGGCCGGGTTGGACCGGGGATCTGTATTCGCCTCTATGACGAACAGGACTTTATCAATCGGCCGGAGTTTACCGATCCTGAAATTCTGCGCACCAACCTGGCATCCGTGATCCTGCAGATGCTGGCCATAGGCCTGGGTGACATTGAGGGCTTCCCCTTCATTCAGCCACCGGATCCGCGCCATATCCGCGACGGCTTCCTGCTGCTCGAAGAGTTGCAGGCGGTGAGCAAGCACAAAGGGGCGCTGAAACTGACCCCGCTCGGGCGCGATCTGGCGAAGATCCCTGTCGATCCCCGCTTGGCCCGCATGGTGCTTGAGGCCAATAAGCTTGGCTGTCTGCATGAGGTGATGGTGATTGTTGCCGGATTATCGATTCAGGATCCCCGCGAGCGGCCCCATGAGAAGAAACAGGCCGCCGATGAGGCCCATCGCCGTTTTGCCGATAAAGATTCCGACTTTGTCGCCTGGCTCAATCTGTGGCAGTACCTCAAAGAGCAACAGAAGAGCCTGTCATCCAGTCAGTTCCGCAAGCAGGTGAAGGCCGAGTATCTGGCCTATTTGCGTATTCGCGAATGGCAGGATCTCTATGCCCAGCTGCGTCAGAGTGTGCACGACCTCAAGTGGCGCCTCAACAGTCAGGCCGCCGACTATGAGCCGCTGCACCAGGCGCTGCTCTCGGGCTTGCTGAGCCATATCGGTTTCAAGGATAAAGACAACGAGTATCTGGGGGCCCGCAACCGGCGCTTCTTTGTGTTTCCCGGATCGCCACTGGCCAAGAAGGGCCCCAAGTGGATTATGGCGGCCGAGTTGACCGAAACATCACGCCTGTTCGCCCGTACCTGCGCCCGCATAGATCCTGTATGGCTCGAGTCTCTGGCGGCGCATCTGGTCAAGAAGCAGCACAACGAGCCCCATTTCGAAGCCAAACAGGGCAGTGTGATCGCCCTGGAAAATCAGGTGCTCTATGGCCTCACCATAGTCAACCGCCGCCGGGTACAGTTTGGCCCGCTGGAGCCGGTTAAGGCTCGGGAAATCTTTATTCGCTCGGCTCTGGCCGAGGGTGAGCTGCGCTGCAATGAAGCCTTCTTCAAGGCCAACCAGGCGCTGCTCGAAGAGGTGGAAGATCTCGAACATAAGTCGCGGCGGCGCGACATTCTGGTGGATACAGATGCCTTGTTCGCCTTCTACGATGAGCGCATTCCACAAGGGATATACAACCAGCCCAAATTCAACACCTGGTGGAAACAGGCCAGGAGAGAGACCCCTGAGCTGCTCAATTTCAGCCGCGAACTCTTGATGCAAAGGGATGACACCCATGTATCGGCATTGGACTTCCCCGACAGCTGGCAGCGGGGCAATCTCAGCCTTAAGCTGAGTTACCATTTTGAACCGACGGCCGAGGATGACGGCGTCTCTGTGCTTATTCCGGTGGCGCTGCTCAATCAGTTGGATGAAACCGATTTTGACTGGCAGGTGCCGGGGCTCAGGGAAGAGAAGTGTGTTGCCCTGATTAAGTCCTTGCCCAAACCACTGCGGCGCAATTTTGTGCCGGCGCCGGACTATGCCCGCGCCTGTGTGCAGGCGATGGAACCTTTTGCCCAGCCTTTGTTGCCCTCCCTGTGCAAACAGCTGCTGAGAATGAGTGGCACCCGTGTCAATCCGGAGGATTTCGATCTCAACGCCATTGCCGACCATCTGAAGATGAACTTCAAGGTGGAAGACGATAAGGGCAAACTCCTGGCTCAGAGCCGGGATCTCGACAGCCTCAAGGCATCATTGCAGGGACAGGTGAACCAAGCGATACGCAAGGTTGCCGACAAGGGCATAGAGCAAAACGCCCTGACCGAATGGAGCTTTGGCGACCTGCCGAAAGAATATCAAAGCCGCAAAGGCAGCTATGAGGTGAAGGCGTTCCCCGCCTTGGTGGATGCCGGCGATACGGTTTCTATCAAATTATTTGATGACGAACAGCAGGCGCTTTCCCACCACAGACAAGGGCTGAGAAAGCTGCTGCTTATCAATATTCCATCGCCGGTGAAACATCTGCAGCAAGCCTTGCCCAACAAGGCCAAACTGGCGATGTATTTCAATCCGTTCGGCCAGGTACAGATACTGATAGATGACATTATTGCCGCGGCAATTCAGCAGCTTTTGGATGAGCAGCAGTTGGATGTCCGCAGCGCCGATGATTTTGCCAAAGCCAAGGAGATTGTCAGGGCCGAGCTCAATGAAACCGCAGCGGCCATCGCCCTCAAGGTGGAGCAGATTTTGACCTTGCATCAGAATATCCGTAAGCGTCTCAAGGGCAAAATCAGCCTGGATATCGCTTTTGCCATGAGTGATATTCAAAGCCAATTGGATGCCCTGGTGTTCAAGGGATTTGTTGAAGCTTCCGGTTGGCGCCGCCTTGGCGATCTGATCCGCTATCTCAAGGCGATTGAGCTGCGCCTGGACAAGTTGCCGGTGGATCCCAACCGTGACCGTTTGCACCTGCACAGCATTCACAACGCCGAAAAAGAGTTCAAGGCCGCGCTTGCCAAGGTGCCACGCAGCCAGGCGGTACCGGAGGCGCTGGCCGAGGTGCGCTGGATGCTGGAAGAGTACAGGGTCAGCTGTTTTGCCCAGAGTCTGGGCACTGCTTATCCGATATCGGAAAAGCGCATCCTTAACCAGTTGCAGCAGTTTTAACTGGACAGCTGCAGCTGGCTCCTAAAGTGGACGCGATAAAAACCAGGCGGGCCCAGAGCACAGCAAGAACACATACAGTGCCTGCCGGTGCCCGCCTAGTACGCGGCCATTTTTCTCACGGTGGCTATTGTCGAACGCCGCTTATTCCCCAATCAAAATTGCATGTTTTTTCCCCAATCAAAATTGCATGTTTTGATTAAGGCTTGGCTCTTATTCCGGCTGTTGTTCACTTTGCCGCTCAATAGCCGAAGTTTGCAGCCTTGGACCAATGTTTTTTCACTTCGGTCTCGATAAAGGCTTGCTTCTCCTCGGTCAGTTTCTCCAGCTCCACGCCTATGGCTGCCTGCGCCTTGGCCTTGGTGCTGTAGTCCGGATAATCGACTCGGGTGACGCCAAGGTCGGCATTCAGCTTGCTCAATATTTCTCTGGCAGCGCGGATCTGCTCTAAGCCTTTGTCCAGCAGGGCTTCACCCTCTTTGGCGTTGTGAGCGTGAATACCGTGGGATGACATGGCAAAGTCCCAGCGCCACTGTGCATGGCGTATCCCCATGATGGCATACCCTATCTGTTGCCATTGGGCCCCTGCCTTCCAAGCGGCGCCGGCTTCATAGTGGGCCTTGATAAGTAATTCCTGTAACAGCTGCGCCTTGGTCTCCAGTAGCGCTTTATTGTCGGCAATCAGCTGGGTAATTTGCTGTTGGCTCTGGTGACAACTGCTGCAATTGGCCGCTTCAAAGTCCGGCAGATGGTTGGTTATCTTGTGGTTGGTGAAAGATTTGCCGTCGGCGCTGGTTTCCTGGGTCATATGACAGGTGACACAACTGATACCAGCCTCGGCGTGGACGCTGCGATTCCAGTGCTCAAACTCGGGATGGCGCGCCTTCACCAGCGGCGTTCTCGATACCGGGTGCACCCACTCGAAAAACTGCCGGGCATCATAATACTTTTCTATTTCATCGGCGCTGTTGCCGAAGATCCAGGGGATATTGACCTTGTCCTGACGCTCAGGCTGGAAGTAGTAAGTGACATGGCACTGGCCGCAAATCTGTGATTGCTGCATCGAATGATTTTGTTCACCAAAGGGTTTGTGCACTTTTGCCATCGCGTCCTGGGCATGAGGTCTTGGCAGTGCCAGTTCAGCTGAGCCCTGGGTATGGCAATCGGAGCAGTACACAGGGTTCTGGATTTCCGGACCCAGCTCGGCAAAGTTCTTGGCCGAGAAGCCTTCGACGCCCAGCTCTTTCATCAGCCTGGGTGCATCCGGTGTCTTGCAGGTCCAACAGCTGGCCGACAGTCCTCTTTCACCAGCCTTGGGGCTAACACCACTGCGTAGACTGTGGCTGACATCGGCGACGGCAAAGTGATGCCCTCTGGGGCTATGGTACTCCTTGGCATAAGCCGAGCCTGCCCAGAGGATGATGCTGGCGGGGTTTTTCTCAAGCATATCTTCCCGCTGCAGTTCTTCGGCGGTTTGCGCCCAGGTTTGATATTGCAAGCTTGATGTTTTGCCTGCTGCGACAACGGAAAATGACAGACTCAGACCTAGCACAATGGGTAGTGTAGTAGGGTGGGTAAAGGGGTTCACTAAAGGCTCTCCTAGATTGGGACGACGCACAAACAGGCGTTTGAAGTTTGGTCCCTGAAAACAAAAAGATATAACTAAAATGCATGATAATGCTAAGGAGCTCTGTTAGTCGTTGCAACCGCAAGATATTGTTTTTACTGAATTCTGTGACCTGAAACAGGATTCATTTTCTCCTTTTATACGCGTTTTATCGCTTTAAAGCCCGCCCAGCCTGGGCACTACTCCCTAAGAGATATTTTGCTTATTTCGTTGTTTTTTTGACCGTTCTTTATTGGCGAAATGGCCACTTCTTTGCTGTATTTCATAAAGATATGAATAGCCAAAAAGAGAAAATGTCTGAATTACAATCGGTTTTGGCGGTTGAGAAAGGTGATGCCTGTCGTTTATGGGCTCTTTTCATGATCCAGATCAACAGTATCAGGTGTTTACCAACTTGGGGGTATACAGTTTGTTAACACTTTGGCTTTATGATTGAAACTGAAAAATAAATCGCATTTAAAATGCAACTTTAATCCGCCGGGCTTGGCGGCCGTTGCCCAGGAACAGCACAGCAGCAAGCCATCTTCATAGCGCCTAGGGAGGAGCCATGAGCGAGACACCGAGTACTGATGAAAAACGTCTGGAGCTGAAGATATTTATCTTCCTGACGGTTTTTTTGGCGCCGCTGTTGTCGGTTTTACTGGTCAGCGGTCTGGGCTTTGCCATCTGGTTCAGCCAAATTTTAACCGGCCCACCGGGGGCCGGTTAACGCCAGCATAACGAGAGTCCTTAAAACAGGGGAACGAGATGAGTAGGGAATTGCATGTCAGCAGCCTGATCCTTCAGGTGATGCCACCCAAGATGGCCAGCGTTCGTCAGCAAATTCTGTCATTCGGCAATGCCGAGTTGTCGGTTAACGATGAAAGCAAGTTGGTTGTGGTGCTGGAAGGCCCGACCGAACAGGCGATCCTCGCCACCATGGACAGAATCAATGCCCTCAAGGGCGTGATCTCCACCGCTATGGTGTATCACCAGTGTGAACAGCTCGAAGAGGAAGAGCAATGAAAATGAACAGACGCGAATTCATGAAGGCCAATGCCGCCATGGCGGCAGCCGGGGTTGCCGGATTGGCTTTACCTGCCACAGCCAGCAACCTGATCACCAGTTCAGAACACACCCAACTTGATTGGAACAAGGCGCCGTGCCGCTTTTGCGGTACAGGCTGCTCTGTGATGGTGGCCACCCGCGAAGGCCGGGTTGTGGCGACCCATGGCGATGCCAACAGTGAGGTCAACCGCGGCCTCAACTGCATTAAAGGCTACTTCCTGTCGAAGATCATGTATGGCCATGACCGGCTGCAGACTCCCATGCTGCGGATGACAGACGGCAAATACGACAAGCACGGTGAATTTACCCCTATCAGTTGGGATCAGGCCTTTGACATCATGGCCGAGAAGTGGAAGCACACCATCAAGACCAAAGGGCCGACGGCGGTGGGCATGTTTGGTTCAGGTCAGTGGACGGTTTGGGAAGGTTATGCCGCTTCCAAGCTGATGAAGGCGGGTTTCGGCTCCAACAATATCGATCCCAACGCCCGTCATTGTATGGCTTCAGCCGTGGGCGGCTTTATGCGTACCTTTGGCATGGACGAGCCTATGGGTTGCTACAACGATATTGAAGCTGCCGATGCTTTTGTTCTTTGGGGCTCCAACATGGCCGAGATGCACCCAATCCTCTGGAGCCGGGTCACAGACAGACGCCTCAGCGCGCCCCATGTAAAAGTCTCTGTGATGTCTACCTTCGAGCACAGAAGCTTTGATTTGGCCGACTTGCCGATTGTCTTCACGCCGCAAACCGACCTGGCCATACTCAACTATGTCGCCAACTACATCATCAGCAATGACAAGGTTAATTGGGACTTCGTCAACAAGCATGTGAACTTCCGCAGAGGCACAACCGATATCGGCTATGGCCTGCGGCCCTCACATCCGTTGCAGCAAAAAGCCAAGAACGTGGCCACCGCCGGTGAATCCACCCCGATGGACTTTGAGCAGTTCAAGGCATTTGTCGCCGATTACAGCCTGGAGAAGGTCAGCAAGCTCTCGGGCGTACCCGAGCATAAACTGCTGGAGTTGGCGAAACTCTACGCCGATCCCGAGGTGAAGGTGACCTCCTTCTGGACCATGGGCTTTAACCAGCATACCCGCGGGGTTTGGTGTAACAACCTTATTTACAATATCCATTTGCTGACCGGCAAAATAGCCACCCCGGGCAACAGTCCGTTTTCACTCACAGGTCAACCTTCAGCCTGCGGTACTGCGCGGGAAGTGGGCACCTTCTCCCATCGCTTGCCGGCGGATCTGGTGGTGAACAATCCAGAGCACCGCAAGATTGCCGAGACCATCTGGAAAATCCCTTCCGGGATCATTCCGCCCAAGCCCGGCTACCACGCGGTAGAGCAAAACCGGCGCCTGAAAGATGGCGATCTCAACTGCTACTGGGTGCAGGTAAACAACAATATGCAGGCCGGCCCCAATATCAACGAAGAGGGCTTGCCCGGATACCGTAACCCGGAAAACTTTATTGTGGTGTCCGATGCTTACCCAACGGTTACCACCCAGGCCGCGGATCTCATTCTTCCCACCGCCATGTGGGTGGAGAAAGAGGGCGCTTATGGTAACGCCGAGCGCCGCACCCAGTTCTGGCACCAGTTGGTGACAGCGCCCGGACAGTCGCGCTCGGATCTCTGGCAGTTGCTGGAGTTCTCCAAGCGCTTTACCACAGACGAAGTCTGGTCCGAGGCTGTATTGGCGGCCAATCCCGAATACAAGGGCAAGACCTTGTATGAAGTGCTGTATCAGAACGGCAATGTTGACAAGTTCCCTCTCAGTGAAAGCGATAACAAGTATCTGAACGACGAAGCCAAGCACTTTGGTTTCTATGTGCAAAAAGGGCTTTTTGAAGAATACGCCACCTTTGGCCGTGGTCACGGTCATGACTTGGCTCCCTTTGAAATGTACCACCAGGCTCATGGTTTGCGCTGGCCTGTGGTTGACGGCAAAGAAACCCTCTGGCGCTACCGCGAGGGCTCGGATCCTTACGTTAAACCCGGCAAAGGCTTTGAGTTTTACGGCAAAAAAGACGGCAAGGCGGTTATCTTCGCGCTGCCATACGAGCCGGCGGCAGAATCCCCGGATGCCGAATATGATCTTTGGCTCTCCACCGGGCGGGTGCTGGAGCATTGGCACTCAGGCTCCATGACCCAGAGGGTACCCGAGCTCTATCGCGCCTTCCCGGATGCCGTGTGCTTTATGCACCCGGATGATGCCAAGAAACGCGGCCTGCGCCGAGGTGATGAGGTCAAGGTGGTGTCCCGCCGCGGCGAGATACTGACCCGGGTGGAAACCCGCGGCCGCAACAAGCCGCCGGTGGGTTTGGTGTTTGTCCCCTGGTTCGACGCCAGTCAGTTGATCAACAAGGTGACTCTGGATGCCACGGATCCGCTGTCCAAGCAGACCGATTTCAAGAAGTGTGCCGTGAAAGTGATGAAGGCCTGAGGAGGATAAGAAGATGAAATCGAATCATACCCTGTTGGCCTTTGCTGCACTGATGACCGCGCTGTCTGTCAATGCTGCCGGCATTCCCGAAGATAAGGTGGCGACCTTGCGCCAGGCGCCGCTCAATAGCCAACCGACGCCACCTGTGATGCAGAAGGTGAGAAATACGGATATCAAACAGACCCGTAACTACCCGATGCAGCCGCCGGTCATACCGCACAAGATAGACGGCTACCAGCTGGATCTTAAGGTCAACAAGTGCATGTCCTGTCATGCCCGCAGTCGCACCGGCGAATCGCAGGCGCCTATGGTGAGCGTGACTCACTATATGGACAGAGACAACAACTTCCTGGCCGAGCTGTCACCCAGACGTTATTTCTGTACCCAGTGCCATGTGCCGCAACTGGACGCCAGATTGATGGTGGAGAATGACTTTGTCGATATGGATCACTTGCTCAAGTCCGGGGCTGAGAACCCATCCAGCCATTAGGAGTCGCTATGTTTGAGAAACTGAAACAGATATGGCGGGTGCTGAACCGGCCCAGTGTTCACTTCAGTCTGGGTTTTCTGACCCTGGGTGGCTTTGTCGCCGGGATCATCTTCTGGGGTGGTTTCAACACTGCCCTGGAAGCCACCAACCAGGAGGCTTTTTGTATCGGTTGCCACGAGATGGAAAACAACGTCTATCAGGAGCTGAAGACCACCATACATTTCACGAACCGCAGCGGGGTGCGGGCGACCTGTCCGGACTGTCACGTTCCCCATAATTGGACCGACAAGATAGCCCGTAAGATGCAGGCTTCCAAGGAGGTGTGGGGCAAGGTGTTCGGCACCATCAATACCCGGGAGAAGTTCGAGTCCAAGCGGCGTGAACTGGCCGAGCATGAGTGGGCCAGACTCAAGGCCAACGACTCGCTGGAGTGTCGAAACTGCCATAACTTCCAGTATATGGACTTCACCCGTCAGTCACAGCGGGCGGCCAATATGCACTCCACCTCGCTGGCAAGCGGTGAGAAGACCTGTATCGACTGCCACAAGGGGATAGCCCACCACCTGCCGGATATGCAGGGAGTGGAAGGCTTCTAAGCCCAAAGCTTTGGGCATAGCCTGTTGCTTCATGAAAAAAGCGCGCCGAACTTTCCCGGCGCGCTTTTTTATCTGTTAAATCACCAGTAAAAATCCACGATTAAGCAACGCCTTATTGGCAGTTTTCCTGTTGCCGACTCAGGAGTTTAAGCTCCACTTGATTGCCGTCGGGATCGTAAATATAGATAGAGCGGCTGTATCCCCGGGCGCCATATTTTTCCGAAAAGCCTTCATGGTGCACGCCGTGTTGCTCCAGGTGTTGCAGTACTGAGGCTTCATCCTTGGCGGCAATATTAAGGCAGAAGTGCGCCATATTGAGGCCTAAAGGTTGATCGCTTCTTGGCACCAGATCGATAAGGGCGTTGCCGAATCTCAGTTGCAGCAGGCTAGGGGAGTCGAGCCGCCGCTCGAAACGAGCCCCCAGTACTTGGGTATAGAATGCTTCGCTGGTTTCCAGACTGCTGCAGATCAACACCAGATGATCTATATCTATCGCACTGAACATAAGCTCTCCTGCATGCCTTCACACCTATTTTCAGCTTAGCAGGATAAAGAACACCCGCGCGAGTGGCGGGTGTGGTTTTGCTTCAGTCCGGTTGGAGCTTCGGTCCGGTTGGTGCTTGGCTCAGGACGGGTGCTTTACTTGAGCGGAACGCTCAGCTGGCGTCTTATGTTACTCACCAGCCACTCGCTGACATCATGGCCATTGTTGCTGAGCATCTTGGGGAACATGGAGATGGGTGTCATGCCCGGGAAGGTATTGATCTCATTGAGCAGTATCTCGCCTTCATCGGTAAGGAAGAAGTCGATACGCGACAGGTGGGACAGCTTCATGCCCTTAAAGGCGCGAATGGCATAATCGCGTATGGTATCGATTTGCGCTTGGCTCAATTCGGCCTCGACCTTGGTCACCGCCTTGCTCTTGGCATCATACTTCTCATCGAAGCTGTAGAAGGTGTTGTTGGCACAGATGATTTCACCCGGCACTGTGGCAATCACTTCACCCTGGTATTCATATACGGCCACTTCCAGCTCCCTGGCTTTGATGGTCTTTTCCACCACCACGTAGGGGGAGTAACTGAAGGCCTGCTCCAACACCGAAGGGATATCATCGCCGTTGTCCACCCGGTAACAGCCGACGGATGACCCCTGGGATGCCGCCTTGATAAACAGTGAGCCCCATTCATTCAAGGCCTCACGGCAGCGGCTGTTGGCCGCTTCACCGGCTTCACTGAGAAATAGATAAGGGGTATTGGGGATCCCGAGCGCACTGAACCACATCTTGGCCGTGACCTTGTTGAAGCAGTTGCTGCTGGGTTCAGAGCCGCAGCCGAAATAGGGCAGGTTGATCAGATTGAAATAGGACTGAATATCGCCGGTCTCGCCCGGATAGCCGTGAATACAGGGGATCACATAGTCCACCGGCCAGCTGGGCTCGGCCTCATCGAAGCGCACTTCACGGCGATTGGTCAGCTCGCAAACCTGGCCCTGCTTGGTGTGGTAGTGGCCGGCGGCGTCCAGCTCCAACCTGAGCACTTCCATGTCGGGAATATTTGCCAGGCAGCTTTCGATATAGTCAGCCGACATCAAAGAGATACTGTGCTCGGCGGCCCCGCCGCCACAGAGTAACAAGATATGGGTTTTGCTCATGAATTCTCCTGACTGAGCGGCCTGATAAATAACCTTGGCCGATATTATGCCTGCTTAGACAGGCCTTGAGTATAACGGCAGCTGACGCAGGCTCTCATCTGGTTATTTTGCCGCCAGAGCGAAGCGGGCCGTATGGCATCTGGCCCGGTTGCTGTTCTCGCTATCGTCCCAGCCAGTCGCGGCCAAAGCCGCGATAGCCATAATCTCTGCCACAATCACTGCCATAGCCTATCGGCCAGCCCCGAGGCCCGGCGAGTGAGGCGACGACAGGCGCCGTCAAATACTGAGCTGTTGCCCAGGCAGCAAAAATGCTGTTTGGCGCGGGTAATGGCGGTGTAGATCAGCTCCTTGGTGAGCAGTTGCAGCTGCGCCGGACTCGGGCTCGGCGGCAACACCAAGGCCACAGAATCAAATTCACTGCCCTGGGACTTGTGCACTGTCATGGCAAAACAGGTCTCGTGGCCGGGAAGACGCGCCGGCAACACCTTGAGCACACTGCCATCGGCCTGAATAAAGTGCGCCAGCAGCCTGTTGCTGTCACGATCGGGCAGAATAACGCCGATATCGCCGTTAAACAGCCCCAGGTTGTAATCGTTGCTTTGGATGATCAGCGGTCGGCCCGGATAAAACTCCTGCTGTGGGGCGATCAATCCGGCCTGTTTCAGCACTTGCGTCAGTTGCCGATTGATCCCCTCGACACCGAAATCGCCGCCACGGGTGGCGCACAGCAGTCGAAAGCGGTTGTAACGGGCGATGATCTCCTCCGCGCTGATGTCCGGCCTGTGCACCACTTCCAAATAGTCGCGGTAGTGCTCACAGGCCTGGCTGAGAAGCTGAGCCAGCCCTTGCTGCTGTTTACCGATTTCCAGCCACTCAAGCTCTTGATAACCACCATTCCAGGCCTCAGTTATCGCGGCGCCATCACTGAGGTTGACCGCCTTGGCCAGCACGCCTATCCCGGCATCGCCGCGGAATCTGTGGCTGTGACGCAGCATACAAAGATTATTGCCTATGCCGGGGGCGAGATTGACGCAATCACTGAGGTCAAAGCCGGTGAGCCTTGTCAGTGTTGCGGCAAACTCGGCGCTGTAACGCATGCGCCAGTCCTGCTGGTGGCGCAGACCGGCGCAGATATCGGCGAGCACGGCGCCGGCTTCCACCGAGGCCAGCTGATCCTGATCCCCGAGCAGTATCAATCTGGCATTGGCGGGCAGGGCATCGAGCAGCCGGTCCATCATAGGCAAGTCCACCATGGAGGCTTCATCGACTATTAAAAGATCCAGATGCAGCGGGTTGTCTTGGTGATGACGGAATTTGTGCGAGCCGGGGATCACCCCCAGCAGGCGATGCACAGTGGCAGCTTCTTCCGGGATCTTGTCTATGGCACCAAGGTCAAGCTCGGCGGCAAAGGGCATAAGCTCTTTTACCAGGCGCTGTTTGGAGGCCTTTATCGATTCGGTCAGGCGCGCCGCCGCCTTACCCGTGGGGGCCACCAGACGTATGTTCATTTCACTGCCGAGACACAGGAGCATCAGTAGCTTGGTGACTGTGGTGGTCTTGCCTGTACCCGGGCCGCCGGTGATCACCGCCAACTGGCGACAATAGGCGGTGGCGGTGGCGACTTTTTGCCAATCACGTTTACCGGACTTTTCATTATTAGTTTGAGCTGCATCATTAGTCGCTTGGCCTGTATGGCTGGCGGGCGGCAAAAACAGGCAATCCAGCGAGCGTCGCACCTCATCGGTGGCGGGGTATTCAGTGGCGGCCATGGCGGTGAGGCGCCGGGCGACCCGGCACTCAAAATCATAGTAGCGTTTGAGGTAGAGACGGCCAGCGTCGAGGATCAAGGGTTTGTCTTCACCCGGGGAGCCGACGGCGGCAAAATTGGCCACCGCCAGCTCAAGGCTTGCCGGGTCGGTATTGAGGCGCACACTGGGGTGGGACTCTGCCAGCGGATTATCAAACGCTATGCTCCCCAGTGGCAGGCAGGCGTGCTGCGATGATAACTGGCGGCTCAGCAGGGCGCACAGCAACAGAAACAGCGGCGATGGTTCCCGGTGAATGGCGGCCATCTGCAGTGCAAAGTGGCGGTCGAGCGCTGTCAGCAGTCGCTGCTCTTCCCATTGCTTGAGCAGCGCAGTAACAGCTTGGCTGCTTTGCAGTATTGATGGGCTATCTGTCATAGACTCAACTCCAACTGAGGGGCGCTCGAGGGCGACTCGCCCTTGAGTAAGGCATCCAGGGCCAGGATCACCGCTTCATCCGGCCTGTCCACAAACACCCCGGCGCCGGGATGGGCCGCGGACATGCCCCGTAAAAACAGATAACAGCAGCCGCCGAAATGACTTTGATAACAATAGTCCGGCAGTTTGAGGCTCAGATATCTGTGCAGCGCCAGGCTGTAGAGCAGGTACTGGAGATCGTATCTGTGCTCGCTGATGGCGGCGGCCATCTTGTCCTGGCTGTAATCGCTGAAATCGTCCCCCAAATGGTTGGATTTATAATCGGCAATATAGAAACGGCCCTGATATTCAAAGGTGAGATCGATAAACCCCTTGAGCATGCCCTTGAAGGCATCGAAGCGCAGCTCACCGCCATAGCCGTGTTTGGCCAGCAAGCGGCTGAGCTCGGTATCGATAAGCTGGGTATCGCCGCCAAGGGGCAGATAAAACTCCATCTCCACCAGCTTTTGGCGCTTGCTGAGATCAACCAGGCGCAGACTCTGCCCCTGGGGCAGAGCGATGTCGGCGTTAAGCAGATCCCGATACCAGTTATAAAGCACATCTTGCCAATCGCTGTCGATGCCATACTGCTGCATCGCCTGGGGCAGATGCAGCAAGAGTTCCTCTTCGGCCTGGGTAAAGTCGATTTTCTCCAGTACCAGGTGCATAAAAGAACCGGCATTGGCGCCGCGCGCGAAGCTGAAGCGGTTGGCCTGCAAGACATCCTGCGGTTCATAGACAGAGGCAGGCTCGATTTCAAACTCCTCATCACCGGCGCCCGGCAACACCCGCTCGTGGGGCAGATGTTTGACCAAGCCGGAATAGCTGCCAACCCGCCAGGGCGCGCCTTGACGCGCCGCCGGCACCTGGGCACAAAGTGGGCTTTGGGAGTGGTTTTCAGTGCCTTGAAGGCGACTTGGGTCTGCATCACCCATCTCGGTCAAGGAGATGGCCTCGCAAACAAGGGATGCGGCGGCGCTTTGCAACCTATCGCCGTCACAGTCCTTGTCTTCAATGCCGAGCAGATAGCCTATGGCTGTGTCTTTCAAAAAGCTGTTGATGCCCGTCTTGTTCATGCGGCAGTGATTGGCCAGCCCCAGATAACAGCGATATATGGGCCGGGTCAGCGCCACATACAAGAGGCGCAGATCTTCGGCCAGCGTCTCGCGTTTACAGGCTTCCCAGCCTTCGTCACTGGCGTCCAGATCCCAGACTAATTGATTGTCTTTGTGGTACAGCATGGGCGAGGGGCGGCGACTGCCGTCGCGGGCCAGGCTGACAAAGGGGATGAAGCACACAGGATATTCCAGCCCCTTACTCTTGTGGATGGTGACTATCTGCACCAGGTTTTGCTCACTGGCGAGCCTCAGTTGCTGCTCTTCACGGCTCTGGCCGGAGAGCAGTTCCTGCTCAAACCAGTTGACCAGGGCGCTCATGCCTTCGAGCTCGGTGGATTTTTGCTGCAGCAGTTCCGCCAGATGACGAAAATCGGTGAGACGCCGCTCGGCGTTGGCCTCTCGGCCGAGCCGTTCCAGCAGCTGCCAGTGATCAGCGAGATTGAGCAGCGCCGGCATGATGCCGCGGCGGCTCCAGAGCTCATGCAGTGACATGAAGGTATCGAGCACCTCGGCGCGCAGTGTCTCAGATTGGTTGAACTCATGGATCTTATTGGCGCTGAAGCCCAGCAAGCGGCAGGCCAGTGCCGAGCGAATCGCCCGTTCATCCCTGGGGCTGGCGAGCGCCTTGAGGATAAGGGCGATTTCCCGCGCTTCCTCAGTGACCATTACCGAGTCGCGGCTGAGGAATACGGCGCCAATCTGGCGACTATTGAGCGCTTGTTGCATGACGGCGGCTTCGTTTCTGTCGCGCACCAAAATGGCGATATCCCGGGCGCGCAGCGGCTGCTCATTGCCACTGAGGCGACACTCGCCGCGGTTGGCGGCATTGAGCAGGCGCACAATTTCGGCGGCGGCATCTTCGGCCAGCAGTTTACGGGCCTGGGTCTTGTTGAGGCCCTTGTCTGGATCTTCCTTGAGCAGCCTGAGCTGCAGCGCCGCCGAGTCTGTGCCGGGCGCGAGCAGCTGTTTGCTGCCGGCGTCCTTGGCCTTGACCGGCTCGAACGGGATGGCGTCGCTGATAAAAGGGTCGCTGTGGTTGGCAAACAGGCGGTTGACCGCTGCAATCATGTTGCTGGCCGAGCGGTAGTTGGTGTCCAGATTATAGTGATCGGCGGTATTGCGCCTGGCCTCGATATAGGTATAGATATCGGCGCCGCGAAAGGCGTAAATCGCCTGCTTGGGATCGCCTATCATCAACAGAGTTCGACTTGGCTCAGGCTCGGGCTTGGGTTCAGGCTCGGCGCCGGCATCCTGCTGTGGCAATTGCGCCGGGTAGATGCCGGAGAAAATTGCAAACTGCAGCGGATCCGTATCCTGAAATTCGTCGATAAGCGCCACGGGGAAGCGTTTGCCTATCTCCTGCTTGAGCTGCTCGCCGATGGCAAGGCCGCTATCCGGCGCCGTCTGGGTCAGGCCGCCTATGGCCTTGGCCAGGGTCAGCAGCAGATCGTCCGGGCTCAGCAGGTTGCGCTCGGCCTTGAGCTCGGCAAAACGCTCGGCTATCTGGGCTCTTGCCTGATAGAGGAATGCCGGAATAAGCGAGTCTACGCTGTCTCTGAGCGCTTCTATCTGCGCCAGCAGGGGCGCCTGTTGCGCTGTGGGGATTTCGCCGCCTTTTCTCAGTTTCAGTGACCCGAGAGCCAGGCTGTCCAGCAGCTTGGGTGTCGGCAGTCCCTGATGATACTTGGCCCAGTTGTCCATCTGCTCCAGCATGGCCGTGAGCTTGGGGTAGCCATCGGCTTGCTTGCCATAGCTGGTGCCGTTGAGCGGCAGGCTGTGGAGCAGGGCCTCGGTGGCGTCCCTTTCTCTTGGCCAGCTCAGTCGCAGCCTTGCGAGCTGAGTCTGCAACTGCTCTGCATATTGGTCGAATTTCCCCGGGTCGCGGTTGGCGCTCGCTTGACTGGCGCCGAGCAGCGGTCTCAATTCGCGCCCCAGCGCATCCGGAGTGGCGTAATGGGCGGCTATCGCGGTCGCCAGCGCTGTCGGCAGCCGATAACAGACATGGCGCCAGAAATCGCGCACACTCTGGCGCAGATATTCACTGTCATCCAGGGTAAATTCCGACTCGAACAGCAGCGCCGACTCAAAGGCCATATCCGAGAGGATCCGCTGGCAAAAGCCGTGAATGGTAAAAATGGCGGCTTCATCCAGGCTCTTGAGCGCCAGATCCAGCTGCTTGAGGGCGGTTGCGCGCTGCGTTGGCGGGCAGCGCTGATAAAGCTGCTCGATAAAATCGTCTTTGACGCTTAGGCCAATAAAGCGCTGATAACAGCTGCGGATCCTTTTGCGTATTCTGTCGCGTAGCTCTTCGGTGGCGGCGTTGGTAAAGGTGACCACCAGGATCTGCTCACAGCTAAGGCCCGGGCGCTCAAAATCACCCAGCAATAAGCGCAGATAGAGGCCGGAAATGGTGTAAGTCTTACCGGTTCCGGCACTGGCCTCAATCAGGCGCCGGCCGCTCAGCGGTAAACTCAATGGCTCCAGTGCTTGCATATTATTCCTGCCCCATCTGGGTAAAATCGGCCAGGGCGGCCAGTTTGTCTTTGTGGTAAAGGCTGATGAGCGGCGCCAAAATCCCCTCGGCCAACGCCGGGAAACTCAGGCTCTGCTGGAGTCTGAGTTGCCAACCGCCTGGCAACCCCGCACTCATGTTGCTCAGGGTAAACTCATTTTCACTCAACTCATCTTCACAGGCTTTGCGCCCAAAATCCGTCGCCGAGCCAGCATAGGCGCTGTCATCAAGGGTTAAACCAAAGTCTTCCGGAAAGCGGAACAGGCGGGCGTTATGGGGATCCTGGCCGTCACCGAACCCGGCATCATCCAACCAGGCGCTTTCGGCCTCAACAAGCCGCAGCTGATGTTCAGTGTCAACGCTTAAGCCATCTTCTACCTCGGCGCTGAAGTACGCCAGGGAGGTTTGCGCCATAAAGGGCAGTGGCCTGTGCTGCCCCAGCTCAAACAAGGTCGCCAACTGACCCAGCAAGGCCTTGGCGGACTCGGCCTTGAGCGGCGCCATGGCGTGGAAGTGACCGGCATCCAGTAGATAGCTGTACCTGTGAATGCCGCTGGCATTGAGGCACAGATGGCGAATATAGAGGCTCAACAGATCCTTGGGCTTGGTGGTACCCGGCCTTAAGTTGACCAGCCCCTTGGGGTAGCAGTCTTCGATGCGGCCACAGAGCAATAGCTCGCGGCCATTGACCTCAAGCTTGAGCGCTATTTCAACGGCATCCGGCTTGGGCAATTCGGCGCGAAGAAAACGGGTACGCTCCACCGCCGGGGCGATATCGCGGCGGTATTGATCCAGCAGCAGATCGTCAAACGGCGCCATCGGCAGCAAACCTTCGGCCTTGAGCTTGTCGAGCAGGGTTTCATCCAGCTCTCCGCGCTCGTCTTCCAGCGCATCCTGCATCATCAGCAGCTGCAGCTGATAGCGTTGCAGGGCGCTGAGCTCAAAGGGCTCATCATTGTCCTGACTGTCGATATCCAGCCTCAAGTCCAGCTGCAGCACCCGCTGGCAGAAATACTGCGCCGGGTTGCGGAAAAAGCGGATCAGCGCCGAGAGTTCCAGCTCCGGCTCCTTGAGGCCGGTTTCCTCGCCCAGCTCATGTTCAATAAAAGGCGCCGGGCTTTGGGCGGCAAACATCTCCCGGGGGCACCACTGGGTTGCAAAACTGCCGGGCAGCTCGCTGTCTTTGTAGAGCCGGGCATCGAAGGGCTGCAGCGGTTGCTGAATGATGAGGCGCTGCATCAGCGCATCGGCCGCCAGATCGCCAAGGGCGGCTATCTCATCGGCATCTGTGGGCACTGCGGGCGGCGTAAATTGCGCCTCGTCCGGGCGGTAACACAGCTGAATGTATTCCAGCAATTCCGATACCAGCATGGAGGGAATACGTTCACTGTTATCGCGCTCGCTGTGGCCTATGTAACTGATATAGAGCTGATCCCGGGCCGACAGCAAGGCTTCGAGAAACAGGTATCTGTCATCCAGGCGTCTTGAGCGGTCGCCACGTCTTGGTTTTTCATGGGCGGTGAGATCGAACCCCACAGGATGTTGCACCCTGGGGTAGACGCCATCATTCATTCCCAGCAAACACACCTGGCGGAAGGGGATGGATCGCATCGGCATCAGGGTACAGAAGTTGACGCTGCCGGCGAGATAACGCTGACCGACCCTGGACTCACTCAAGGTTGAGTTGAACCATTGCCAAACCACTGTCAGCGGCAATACCCCGCTAAAGCCCGACAGTCGCAGCTCTTCGGCGAATCTGTCTATAGCCTGGCGAATGTCGTTGATCTCTTCCCTGGCATCGTCTTCCTGGGCCAAATAAAAGGCATCGAGCAGGGCGTTAAGCTGCGCCACCCGCTCTTCCGGCGGGGTTTGCTGCTTGAGTTCTTCCCTGAAGTCATCGAGCGCTTCAATAAAATTCAACAACTTGCCGAGCGCCTGCGCCGACTGGCCTTCAATACCGGCCAGCGGCAGATCGCCCTGATACAGTTCGGCATCATCGCCCAGGGCATAACCCAGCAGCATGCGGCGGATCCCAAAGGCCCAGGAGTGTTTGTCAAACCCGGGCAAGCCCAGCTCTTCGCGGTTGTGACTGTCGCGGCCCCAGCGAATACCGGCGGCCTTGAGCCAACCCTTGAGCTGCTCCAGTTCCTCCTGGGCTATACCGAAGCGGGCCAGCACAGCAGGTACTTCGAGAATACTGATGATGTCTGTCAGTCCAAAGCGGCTCTTGTCCAGCGCCAGCAGGTTGAGAAAACCGGCAATTAAGGGGGATTCCTGGGCCGCGCCGCGATCGGCTATGGCATAGGGGATGAAATGATCGCCGCTCTTCGCGGAAAACACCGCATCGATATAGGGGGCGTAGGCGGCCACATCGGGCAGCATCACCATGATGTCCTTGGCGGCCAGCGACGGATCGCTGCGCAGCCGATGCAGCAGATGATCGTGCAAGGTTTCCACCTCCCGCAGCGGGCTGTGACAGCTTCGCAGGGTGATGGAGTCGTCGGTGGCGGCCAAGGGCCTGCGCCGGGCGATATTCAGGTATTTGCTGACATCCGGCCCCAGAGGCTCGCCTAAGGTTTCCATCTCCAGAATGTCATTTTGAATGCCGCCGAGCAGGGTATTTGTGTTGCCGGGGTGAAACAGCTCTTCCAGTTCCAGCCGCTCGGGTGGCAGCTCCAGCACCATATCCAGCAGCTCCCGGCCGAGACGGCCGTTATTGGCCAAAATGGGATTGCCCACTTCCAGCTTGTCTTCCCAGAGCTCGGGCAACTGTTTCTTACCCTCAAAAGCCAGCGCCATTCGCGCTCGCGCCCTGGGCTCTATGATATCGCCCCAGTAGTGACGACAGGGGCTGAGGCTCAGCATCACTACCTCGATGCGACTGGCGAGCGCATAGAGTACATCCAGGGTTTGCGGCGCCATCGAGGAGATCCCGAACACGAACAACCTGGGCGGCAGGCCTTCCAAGGCATGATCGCTGCCACCTGTCAGCGTTTCTATCAGCGCCTGGTGCAGATTGGCCCTGTGGTAATGGCTCTGCTGCAATTCCTGATTGTTGTAACGCACCAACTCGCGCCAAAGCTCGGGTTGCCAGGCGTGCTGCGGCGCTATCTCCAGCGGGGATTCATTTTGCTCCCAGCCGAGGATCCATTCCGGACGGTATACCAGATATTGATCGAAAATATCGGCGATACGGCCGCTGAGTTGAAACAGTTTGAGCTCGACATCGTCGCCCAGATAATGTCTGAGCGGTGCAAAATTGTCTCTATCCAGAAGGGAGGGCAACAGCGCCATCAGTTTCCAGGTCATCGCCGCCTTGGTAAAGGGGTTTTCCTTCGGCACATCATCGAGCAGCAGATAACAGAGCTGCCAGATAAAGCTGGACGGCAGCGGAAACTCTTGCGCCGCCGCCACGCCGTTGTGGCGCGCCAGCTCCAGGCGGAGCCAGGTGGACATGCCGGGGCTTTGCACCAGAATTTGCTCACAGCTCAGCGGCGACATGCCGGGCACGCCATCGCGAAGCCGGTCTGCCAGGGTGGCCGACAGCAATTCCATCTTGTTGGACTGGATAAGAGTAAACATAGGCAGCAGGGTTACCTGGCTTTGGGCCGTTTATTGCTTTGGTGCTCTATTCTAGGTGCTTGATTTATCGGGTTGCAAATCTTGTTTCAGCAGTTTGAACCACAAAGCGCGGGACTGACGGATAAAGCGGCGTTTATATATCGCCGACTCCTTGGAAGCGCCTTGATACTTGAGCTGAATATAGAGTGAGGTCCAGCTTTCTATCTCCTCTGTCAGCGCTGGCCAGCGCGCGGCAAGCGCCGCGGCGTAATCCACAGGCCCCAGGGAAGTCTGCCTTGGCAGCCCTAGCCTGGCAGCCTGGCGGCATACCTTGAGATAGTGACGGTTGATGCTGTCCGGGCCTCTTTTAAGCCGCAGCAGACCAGTGGTGAACAAAATGACGATAAAGGTAAGGGCCATCACCCCGAGGACCAAGGCTGCCAGACGGCCGATACTCACTTCCCCCAGCAGTTTGGAGAGCACTTCTTGTTGGCGCGCGTTGTCAAAACCCAGCACCCAGACGCTCCAGTAGTAATCCAGGCTGGCGAGCCTGAGTCTCAGGCTGTTGTACCAGTCGCTGGCCCGCACCCCGGCAAACGGCAGTTCGGAAAGATAGCTTTCTTCCGGGCTGAACAGGGAGTCGAAACCCTGCTCAATTCGTTCGGGCGCTATCATGGCGGTGGGGTCGTAACGTACCCAACCTTTGCCTTCGAGATAGACTTCACTCCAGGCGTGGGCCATATATTGATACACGCTGAGATAACCGGCCTGCGGGTTGTATTCGCCGCCCTGATAACCGGTGACAATGCGGGCGGGCAAGCCGGTGGCTCTGGCCATGAAGGTGAATGCCGAGGCGTAGTGAACGCAGAACCCGGCGCGATTTTCAAACAAAAAGTCGTCCAGTTGCTGCGGCCCCACCGGCGGGGGCGTCAGGGTGTAGAAAAAGGGCTGGCTGTTGAAATACTGCATCATGGCCGTCAAGCGCTGCTCGGCTTGCGGGTAACGGCGGGCAAATTCGGCGGCAAGTTTGCGGCTGCGGGGGTTGATTTCATCGGGGAGGCTCAGATTAAGCTGCCGTAGCGGCGCTCTTAAGCGGTTATCCAGGGGGGCATCAGGATAGCTCATCACCCGGTATTGCAACCTTTGTTCTACCGGCCTTATGGCATAGAGGCGAAAGTCCGGCAGATTCACCAGGCGCGGATCCATGCTGTAGGCGAGATCCAAGCCGAACAGCCAATGCTGGCCGCTCGGCTCGGCTATGATGCTGTAATCGATAAAAGGTCCTTTTGGGGCGCCGGGTTCGGGGCGGCGATTCATGATAAAGCTGTCTTGCTGCAGCGCCTTTATTCCCCGCGACTGCTGCCAGCGTTTGCCGTCATATTCCTCCAATACCAGTGCGCGCCAATATCTGTCTTCCGGAGCCGGTATCTGGCCCTTGAAACTGGCGCGAAATGCCAGCTCGTTGGATTTGGTCAGGCGCGAGATATCACCAAAGCTCAGCTCATCGGACAGACCTGTGGTACTGCTTTTCATCTGCGGCACCATCCAAAGCGGACTGAAACGCGGCAGCACCACAAAAAGCAGCAGCGCCAGCGGCAGACTTTGTGCCAGCAGCGCCAGGGTTAGCTTGATCTGGCGATTGAACGAGGCCTGTTCGTGGTAGAGGCTTACCAACACACAGGTGTTGAGCGCCGCCACCAGCGAGAGTTGCAGGGTGTCGAGCATCTGCTGATGGTCGATAAAGGTGAGGGCGATAAGAAAGTAGCCCACCAGTACCACGGCTTTGACATCGCGGCGACTGCGCATTTCGATATATTTGAGGGAATAGCCGAGGATCAACAAGTTGACCAAGGCATTGAGCAGGCCAAGTTCGCGACTCACCAGCGCCAGCGTCAGCGCCGCAGCAATGGCCAGCACAGTCACCAGCACTCTGGGGGGCCTGGCGACCTTGCCAAGATAGATCCCCAAGCGCCAGACAAAACAGATGGCGCAGATCCCCAGGGTTCCCAGGGTGATTTTGCCTGCCAGCGGCGCCAGCACTGCCAGATTGGTGATCAGCAGCCAAAGTAAGGTGCGGCGGGCGATTATCTCCTCCGAGGTCTCCTCCGAGGTCTCCTTGAGTGCGGCTTTCAAGCGAGCGGCTTTCATTGGCCTGCACCTTCGGTTTTACCCGGATAGAGCGCCAGGGCTTTGAGGCATTCCTGACGCTGGGCTTCGCCTTGAGAAGGCGCTATGATTCTGCCCGCTAATTTAAGCCCCCAGGTTTGGCCGGAATGGGCCAGTTGATTGATCTGATAACTCAGCTCACCCAGGCGCTTTTCCAACTCATCGCCGGTTAACTTACTATCCAGCTCCAGCCACAAAGGCGGCCCCTGAGGCTCGGCAAACTCCTTGCTGAGCATGCCTCGGCCCTGAGCCCACTGTTTCCAGGCCACCTGTTTGAGCGATTCACCCGGGACATAGCTCTTAAGCCCGGCGTATTCATCGACGCCGCTGAGCCACTCGCCACTGTCTTGGGATTCTGGGGTGTGTTCACTGCGCCCCAGTTTTGGCGTGCTGACCACAGGCGCCGGAAACACCCATTGACGGGTGTCGAGATCCAGATGAGACCAGGCGCGGCAGAGCCCCAGTGGGTAGCATGACTCCACCTTGAGTCTACCTGGATGCCAAAGCCCTCTGGGCCTTGGCTGCATGGGCACCAAAGCCGTCTGCTCCTGGGTATCGACACGGGAGACAAAGACTTGCCGCTCTCCCGGGTAGCTGAAACCGAGCCGAAACAGGCTTCTGTCGGCGCTGACGGTCACAGGGAAGGAGAGGCTGTCGCCGGCATAGGCTTGGGGAGGCTTACGGGCACTGAGTCTCAGTCCCGCTAAGTTGCGGTAACTGTGAATAATGCAGGTGTGAAACACGCTGGCCAATACTATGGCCAGGCCTATCACCAGGTTGTTTTGATAGTTGGTGCCGAACAGAAACAGCAGTAGCACCAGCGCCAGCCAGATAACGCCAAAGCCGCTGGGAAGAATAAAGATGCTTCTGTGGCTCAAACGTTGCTCTTTGGCAGCGGGAATACGCCGTGACAACCAGCGGTTGAGCCGGGCAGAGAACAGGGCGATCACAGAGGCCATCTCGCCGTCACCGAATGGGATTAATGGTGCCGAGTAACTTGGCCGATAACTGCTCGCCCTGAAGTTGGCTCGAATGTCGCAGGCGGTGCTCGGCAACGGCGCCAAACACAGCTTGCACATCTTCGGGCACCAGATATTGACGCCCCTGGATATAGGCCCAGGCCTTGGCCGCCGCCAGCAGCGCCTTGGTGGCTCTGGGGGAAAGGCCATAGCCTTCGTTTTGGCTGCGGGAAGCTTCCACCAGCGCCAGAATATAGTTAAGCAGGGCATCGGAAGCGGCCACCTGCTCGCACTCCTGCTGCAGTTGATCTAGCTCGAGTGCACTTAGACACTGGGGCAGGGGCTGGTTGCGCTCCTGTCCTTTGAGCATGGCCAACTCGGCGTCCTGGCTGGGATAACCGATGGAGAGGCGCATCATAAAGCGGTCCAGCTGGGATTCCGGCAGTGGAAAGGTGCCTGATTGGTCGGTGGGGTTCTGGGTGGCGACCACGAAAAAGGGATGCGGCAGCCTGTGGGTCACACCGTCGACAGTGATCTGCCGCTCTGCCATCGCCTCGAGTAAGGCACTCTGGGTCTTGGGGCTGGCGCGGTTGATTTCATCGGCCAGCACCATCTGTTTGAAGATGGGGCCAGGGTGGAATACAAACTCAGATTGCTGCTTATCGAAGATGGAAACCCCGAGAATATCTGCCGGCAGCATGTCGCTGGTAAACTGAACCCGCTGATAACTCAGGCCTAAGGTTTGTGCCAGTGCGTGGGATAAACTGGTTTTGCCCATGCCCGGCAGATCTTCTATCAGCAGGTGACCGCGAGCCAAAATGCAAGCCAGTGCCAACCGTATTACCCTGGGCTTGCCTATCAATACTTGCTCGAGCTGCTGCAGTACCTGGGTTATCTGGCTCTTGGACACATTGGCTTCCTTGTTAGATGGCCACTGAAATCAGTTCCGGCTCTGTCTGGATGAACTGAGGTCTGAAATAGAAACCTTGCACTAAATCCACGCCTAAAGCCAGAGCCTGAGACAGGTGCTGCTCGGTTTCAACTCCTTCGAGTATAGTTATTTTTTGACTGGACTTGGCAAAATTAAGCAAGTTTTCCAGAAGCTTAGCCATGAGTGGTGCTTGGATGGCACTCAGCCAGTGGCGGTCGAGCTTGATGCAATCTACGGCAGTCAACAGTTGCAGCGACACCATGGCATGGGGAGCACCGACATCATCGAGCGCCGCTGTCATTCCGCGGCGGTGCAGTTCCTTGAGTAATGCCTGGGCCTTATCGGCGTCGTTGACACAGGTGTTTTCTATCAGCTCTACCGTCAAGCCTCCGGTTTGCTGCTGATATTTGTCCAGCGCCTGCATCATGCATTGACAATTGGCGCTGTCCAGCGCGTGAGGATCCAGGTTCAGGTGCAGCCTTGGCGTTTGGGGCGCCTGATTGAGTTGCAACAGCTTGGCTTGCAGCTCTACCGCTGCCAGGGCGCGGCTGTCTCTGTGCAGCCAGTCGAATACCAGATTGGGCGCCAGCGCCTTTCCCTGTTGATTGTAAAAGCGGGCCAGGGCTTCATAGCCCTGAATGGTCAGGGTTCGGGGACAAACAAATGGTTGATATTCGCAGGCAATGTGCCGCGGAGGGGAAAGATCCATGCAATCATTAACAGAGTTGGCGAAATGAATGCTAATTATTCACATTATGCCCAAGGGATAACAAGCTCTTTCCCCCTCGAAAGTACTGACCGCCCAAAAATGCAACTGACAACAAGCTCTTTAATATCAAAGCGTTGGGAAATTGACTCAGTGCCAATTCACCGCCGCATCAATAGCGGCGGCCAAGCTCTGTTTCGCTGAACTGTGGTAGTACCTGTTGCTGACGCAATTCATAAATCTGTCGGTAGGTGAATACGGCCTGCACATAGGCGCGGGTTTCACTGAAGGGGATGGTCTCGATAAAGCTCATCACATCCAGTTTGCCATCGCTCTGTTTCAACCACTGTTTGACCCTATGGGGACCGGCATTATAGGCGGCAACGGCCAGTACCCGGTTGTTGTCGAACTGTTCCAGCAGCTTGGTGTAGTAGGCACTGCCGAGCGGCACATTGATGGCCGGATCGTACAGACTGCGATTGCCGTTGAATGCCAATTTAAACTCTTTTGCCGTTTGCTTGGCAGTGGCCGGCATCAGCTGCATCAGGCCTCTGGCGCCCACTGACGAAGTCGCATAGGGGTAGAAGGCGCTTTCGCGGCGGGAGATTGCGCGAATTTCGTTGACATTGACTTTGAAGTCTTTGCCTGCCTGGGCAAAGAAAGGGTCTGCAGCATAGGGAAAGCGCATCTCCATATCATTCCAGAGCCTAGCCTGAATACTGGCTTCAACCGCCAATGCATCCCACCCTTGCTGCTGAGCGTAGACACCATATTGGGCGCGCATCTGCTTGTTGTGACGGCCGAGCATCTGGCTCCATTCGATGCGGGCATCGACCAGCTTATCAAGCGCCAGCAGTTCAGATACCCGCGCCAGCGCCTTGTCATCGGCGAGTCTTGGTTGCATTTGCGCCTGGGGAGGAGTTGGCACATGCGCCAGGTTGGGGGCGACACCGAGTTCGGCGGCGGCCCAGAAACCATAGAAATTACGCTCCTTGCTGAGTGCTTCGAGCATGGCATCGTCCCGGCCATTGACCCTCAGGTGCCAGTAGCGCCAGCGCGCATCGTTACGGCCTTCATCGCTGAGCAGCGGCAGAAAACGGCGGATATCGGCATCGTTTTGCTCGGCAATCGCCCAGCGCAGGCGGCGCTCGGTCAGATCATCGGCCTTGAGCAGTGGCAGCATGGTATCGATATGATCTCTAAGCCCCTCGTCCTCGACGATAAGCGCTCGCCTGACCAGATAACGGTTGAGTTGTCGCCCTTGGAAGTCGCTGAATCTGCCGGCCTTTTCATACTTGACGTACAGGCGAACTGCCTGACGCAGATCTTTGCGGGCTAGGCGTTTGAGGCCAGCGGACACTATGTCGCTGTAGATGGGGGCATCGCCATCAAACTGATTCATGTGCCTGAGGCGGTTGGGATCTTTGTATACCGCCTGCAGCAACTTGGCCTGGCTCTGATGCTGAGTCACTTTACGTCCCAGATACTGCAGCAGACCGCTTTGGCCTGCATCAAAGGCCAGCATCATCCGCGACCAGATCAATTCTTGAGTGCGGTGCCCGGCCTTGCTCCAGGCATTGAATAGGGGATCGCACTCCTTTGGACGGGAGCGACCATAGAGCCAGAGTTGGCGAGCGCCATCCCAGGCGACCTGAGTCTCACCCTGGCCAAGCTTGGCTCGGTAAAAATAGCATTGCAGCTCTGTGGCTCGGGGAAGTTGCGGGGAAATGGCCAGAAAGTCTTGCCAGCGTTTGTCGGCGCCGGCTTGCACCAGGTACCTGTGGCGGGCGCTGCCATGCAAGGGTGAATGCTCAAACTTGTCCAGTGCTTTTAGCGCCTTTGAGCCAGAAAGCGCCATTATGTCATCCAGCTCGGCGTGAAAATCCAGATAGATATTGAGTGGGTAATCCTTGAGTTGGGCCCTGAGCTTGCGATACTCCTCAAGTTGGCCTTTATCCAGTGCTTCTCTGGCCTTTAGGTAGCTTTGGCGTTGTTGCTCCAAAGCGGCAGGCGCCTTGGCCGCATGGCCTATCCCGGGAAACAGCATCCAGGGAGTGGAGACTGTCAATGCACTCAAGGCAACACTGCCGGCGAGGGCGATTCGGGTCAAGGCTCTGCGCATCGATAACTCCTTTTTGATGGCCGGGTTTGCTCGAAAGACGGGCTGAACTTAGGATGCCAGTTCGCCGTTCGTCTCAGTATCTTCCATGGCTTCGACATCCTTGTCTATCGGCAAGGATACGTCTGTCATCGCCTTTTCAAGTAGCTGTTTGTCCAGTTGTTTACTGGTTTCAACGCCCAACTGTTGCATCTGGTGCGCCTGGCGAACAAGGTTGCCCCTGCCGGTAGCCAGCTTATTCATGGCGCCGTTGAAACACTTCTCTGCATTGTCCAGCGCGCGCCCGAGCTTGTCCATATCTTCCAGATAACCACAGAGTTTATCGTAAATTTTTCCGGCTTGCCTGGCTATCCTTTGTGCGTGTTGGTTTTGGTATTCGTAGCGCCAGATGTTATTGATGGTGCGCAGTGCCACCAAAAGATTGGTCGGGCTGACGAGCATGATGTTGTTTTCGAGCGCGAAATTTACCAGCTGCGGCTCTTGTTCCAGTGCTAGTAGGAAGGCGGGTTCCACCGGAATAAACATCAACACATAGTCTAGGCTCTTGATACCGTGCAGTTGTTGGTAGTCCTTCTGACTCAGGCCTTTGATATGACCGCGGATAGAGTTGATATGTTCACGCAACGCCAGTGCTCGCTCTTCATCGGTGTCGGCGTTGTAGTAGCGCTCATAGGCGAGCAGTGACATCTTGGCATCTATTACCACATCCTTGTTGGCTGGCAGGTGGACGATGACATCGGGTTTAAAGCGCTTGCCGGCATCATTTTTCAGATCCTGTTGCACATCATACTCGTGTCCTTGTCTGAGACCACTTTCCTGCAGTACCCGCTCCAGGATCACTTCGCCCCAGTTGCCTTGCTGTTTGTTGTCGCCCTTGAGCGCTTTGGTGAGATTGACCGCATCCTGGCTCATGCGCAGGTTGAGCTGCTTGAGATCTTCCAACTGGTGTTTCAGTGAGGAACGTTCACTCTGTTCTTGTGAGTAGGATTCATGAATTTGTCTTCTGAAGCCTTCTAGCTGTTGCTTCAGTGGGCCGAGCACGCCATCGAGTTGCGATAGATTCTGGGATTTTAGTCTTTCGCTTCTGTCTTCAAAAATTTTGTTGGCGAGATTTTCAAACTGCTCTTTCAGACGGGTTTCACTGCGTTCAAGCAGTTCTATCTTATCGTTGAGCGCCCGTTGCTCGGCATCGAAGCGAGCGCTGAGCGTTTGTTGCATCGCATTGGATTTTGACAGGTTAAGCTGGGTTTCCAATTGCTTGCGCTGAGCATCCTTGAGTTGCTGTTCAAGCTCGGGTACTCGTTCGGCGATGGCCTCTGCCTTGCCGAGTTGAGACACCAGCCATTCGGCTTTTTCTTGGCTGCTGCTGAGTTGTTCACTGAGTTCGCCGCATCTTTGCTCGTGTTGCAGCACTAACTGTTCTCTGAGCTGTTGCCAGCGGCTGCGGGTCATCCGTTGGTTAAAGAGGGCGCCAAGCAAGATCCCCAAAAATAATACGGCTGCGGCGGCAATGAGTTGAGGCGTGGAAATTGTGGTGGCCAAGTCCATATCATGTCCCTTGAGTGCAAAAAAAAGAGGAGCGAAAAACTCGGATAGAGTCGCAGAATGAGCACTCTCCTTCAAGGGCTTGAGTATCCAAGCTCTGGATAAATGGCCAAGAGTTGCCCATTTTGTCCCCCTTGTCAGCCAAGGTTCAGTCAACGGGGCAAGGATTTTTCCAGGCGGGAAATTTTTCTTTATCTACCTGGGTCTAATAAACTGAATTGACTGCAGCTATTGAGAGGTCACTGTGAGCAATAAAAAATTTAAACCGGGTATTGGCAGGCAAATGCCCTGGGAGTTGCCGACAGCTGAAGTGACGCCGGAGGCCGTGTTTCGCGATCGGCGCAACATAGTCAAGGCGTTGGGGCTCGGTGCCATAGGCGCCAGTATTCCCGGCCATGTTCAGGCAGGCCTGTTTGACCTTTTTGGTGAAAAGCGCGAGAGCGAGGCATTTGTCACCTCAAATCTCAACTATCGCAGCAACCCTGAGTTTCAATTACCGGGGAGCCTGACACCCCTTGACAAGGTGATCCGCCATAACAACTTTTACGAGTTCGGCACCGGAAAACAAGATCCCTTCGAAAATAGTCAGGGTCTCAAGGTCGATCCCTGGATGCTTAAAATCGAAGGCGAGGTCGAGCGCCCCTTAACGCTGGACTATGACGATCTGCTCAAATTGCTTCCCCTGGAGGAGCGCCACTATAGATTGCGTTGTGTCGAGGCCTGGTCCATGGTGATCCCCTGGGTCGGCTTTCCGCTGGCGGCTTTGCTGGCCAGGGCCGGTGTTAAATCCTCTGCGACTCATGTGGCCTTTGAAACCCTGTTTGATCCCGAGCAGATGCCGGGGCAACGCAATCGCTTGATGGGCGGCGGCATTCATTATCCCTATGTGGAGGGATTAAGACTCGATGAGGCGATGAACGAGTTGAGCTTCCTGTCGGTCGGCCTCTATGGCAAGACGCTGCCGCCGCAAAATGGGGCTCCTGTGCGTTTGGTGGTGCCCTGGAAATATGGTTTCAAGAGCATTAAATCTATCGTGAAAATTAGGCTTTTGGACAAACAGCCGCCGACCAGTTGGAATCAGCTGGCAGCCCATGAATATGGTTTTTATGCCAACGTGAACCCAGGAGTGGATCATCCTCGTTGGTCACAGGCGACAGAGCGGCGGATTGCCGAAGGTGGGATCTTCTCTGCCAAACGGATCCCGACCCAGATGTTCAACGGCTATGGTGAGCAGGTCGCGCATCTGTACCGGGATCTGGATTTAAGGAAATACTATTGATGCGTCTAGCTCCCAAGCAACTGCCTTGGTTAAAGGCGTTGCTGCATTTGGCCGCCGGTTTGCCCCTGCTTTATTTGGTCCTGCAAGTGGTGACAGACAGGGCCGGTGGCGATCCTGTGCAATATATTATCCATTTTACCGGCAAAGGGGCGCTCAATGTCTTGGTGGCCACCCTGCTGGTATCGCCTGTTGCCAGAAAATTCAAATTGGGGTTGTTGATGCAAACCCGGCGTTTGCTTGGACTCTGGGTATTTGCCTGGGCCTGTTTACACATTCTCAGCTATTTCAGCCTGGATCTGCTGTTTGCCTGGGAGTTGCTGTTCAGTGAAATTATCAAGCGTCCCTATATTTTGGTGGGGGCCAGCGCTTGGTTGTTGCTTGCTGCGCTGGCGCTGACCTCGTTTAAGGCGTTGCAGCGCCGGATGGGGCGACGTTGGCAACAACTGCATTACAGTATTTATGCCATAGCCCTGTTGGTGCCTGTGCATTATTACTGGTCGGTGAAGTCTGAAATCATTGAGCCTAGTCTTTATCTTGCGGCCATGTTGCTGTTGTTGGCGATAAGGCTGCCGAGGTTCAGCTGGTTTAGGCGTTTATGGCCGGTTGTTTGAGTGCTGGTTATGATTAAGCTTTTGCAGGTAGCCAGGATAATCAGGATTGAGAACTGGGCTTGGCAAAGCTGTAGCGCTGTTTTGCCTGGGGGCCGGTGGCGGCCTGAGACTCTTTGGCCTGATACATGGCATTGTCGGCGGCGCTGATGAGTTCGGCCAGGGTATCGCCATGCTCGGGATAGAGGCTGATGCCGGTACTCAGGCCAACCTCCAACCTTTGTCCCTGCCAAGAGATATCCGTACCCAAGGCGTGAATTTTTTCCAACACGGCACAGACTTCTTCTCGGCTATTTATCGGCTCTAGCCAGATGATAAACTCGTCGCCGCCGATGCGGGCCACCAGATCCGAGCGTCTTAATGTATTTCTCATCCTTTTGGCTATTTCCACCAGTACTGCATCACCGGCGCTGTGACCAAAGCTGTCGTTGATGGGTTTGAATTTATCCAGATCGATAAACAGTAGCGCCGCTTTCAGTTGCTGACGTTGGCAGCGCACTATGGCGTGTTCCAGCTCGGTGGTGGCGGCGCCGCGATTGAGTGCGCCGGTGAGATCGTCATGATCTGCTAGGTAGCGCAATCTATCCTGTTGCAGTTGTAACTGCCGGGTTTGTGCTTCCACTTCCAGCTGTAACTGCTCCTTTCGTTCAGTCGTTTCCATCAATGCCTGTTTCATGTTGTTGAATTCATTGGCCAGCTCTGAGAGTTCATCCTGTTGTTCCAACTGAATGCGGCTGTGAAGATCGCCTCTGGCTAGATCGCGAATACCACGTTTCAAACTGGCCAAATGGAGACGAAAGCGCCTAAGCGTGTGCAGCGTAAAGCCTGTCACCAACAGGGCGATAGCCAGCAGCAGGGCACCATTGAGATAAAGATGGCTAAGTTGCAATTGCCGCGCCTTATCCATGGTGTAATGTTGAAAGCGAAACAGATCTTCGCTCATGGATTGAATGCTCATATTGTATCTGGACTGTAACATACTGCTGACCAAAGGGGTTTCTGCTATCCGAGGCAGTTTTGGCAAAGAGTGGTCAAGTAGAGTGTTGATGTGTTCGCTCTGACGTTTGAGATTTGCCAACAGTTGTTGCTGATGTTTGTCATCGACTTGAGTCACATTTAACAGCGCATTGAGGCGCTGCAGATCCCGTTGGGTATTTTCAACGGCCTGGATATCTCCGTACTGCTGCAGCAGCCATAAGTTGGAACGCAACTGATCCAGATGTAATTGCAGGCGCACCAGTTTATGCATTTGGTCGAAGGTTTGTTGGGAAAAATGGCGTTGCTGCAATAGTGACAGTGCCAACACCAGAGTCAGGACAATGCAAAGGCTTACCAGAATCATGAGACGGCTGGAAAGTTTCATCTGTGCTCCACCAATGACATGTGCTGTACCTGATCCAGCGGGACCGGGTCGATAACACTTCTGAAATCCGGTAACTGCTTGGCCGTTATGGTGCCGCTCGACATCGCCCAACGCCCTTGGGATTGCAAGTTGCTGAGCAGGCTGTTACCCAACGATAGGCGAAAGAGATAGTCGGGCCAAAGCGCGGCTATCTCCTCAGTAGGAACTTGCAGGAAGTCGGCCACTATCCGGTTGGCCTCCTCTGGATGCAAAACAATAAATTCACTGGCGCGCTTCAAGGCTTTCAGTATTCGCACATGATGCTCGTAAAACACCTGATTATCGGCTTTGCGGCTAATCAGATTGAAGGAGAGACTATGTAATCCTCTACTGGAAAATTCATTGACTTCCCCTGGATGTTGCTTCAGCAGCTGAAAGCTGTAGGGTTCCCAAACTGAGATGGCATCCACATCGCCCGCCAGTAGCGCCGGTGCCAAATCAGAGGGTCGAATATTGACACGAATAGGGGTTATTGCAGGGGGGCCGGCGATGTTCAAAATCGTATCCAGAAAATACTCGCTGGCACTGCCGGTGACTATGCCTACGCGTTTGCCATCCAATTGTGCCGGAGTGGTGATACCGCTCTTATGTAGGGTTAACAGTTTGATGTCATTGTCCGACTCCGCAAAGCTGGCGAGCACAGTGAAGTCTGTTCGTTTGAAACTGTTGAACATCACCACAGATTCTGAGCTGGTGGCTAGATCGGCTCTGTGGTTGACCAGTGCCTCGAAACAGATATCTCCGCCTTGAAGGGGGTGCAACACCACATAGATGCCTTCTCGGGCAAAAAACTCCAGCTTGTCGGCAATGATAACCGGGGCTGAAAGTAGCGAGGTGGACACCGCGATACGGACCGGAGTTTGATTGAGTCTGACGGGATAATCCGTTTGTTTTTCCCCGTAGAACCAAACAAATAAAATAAGTAACAGAGCCAAAGGTAATAATATTTTCCCCATTGTTCTGCTGTCCTCCGATCACATAAGAATTATTGCTTTCTCCAGCCGGAGAACTCCCTAAAGTGTAGTGCAAACAACAAGGAAGGGAATAAAACTCACCAGTCAGCAAGACGCTTTGCTGCCGTGGGGAGCGTGTTTCTTGTGTGGTTTGATCCGCAGCGATTGGACCTATTCATAGTGGCGAATGAGTCGAAACTGCCGGGTGATAATAATGATTTGCTCGAGGCAAATAGGAGGATGTACTTTATATGAAGAGAAAGACATCAGTCGATGGAAATAAAAACGCACAGAGGCTTATTATCAGTAATACTCTGTGCGCTCTTAGCCTAGCGAACGAGTGCTATTATTTATCGGTATGGCTGGCCATATAATTTAGCACTTCGTCATAGGACATATTGAGTTCACGGGATAAGTTAATGACCTTGGTCTTAAAGGTTTGAACTTGTTCTTGTTTATGCAAGTTATTCTGTGTTTCTTCAACTAGTTCATTGACCGCTTGTTGCAGCAATTTGAGGCGCCTAAGGCTGTAATCCAAAGACTTCAAATAACGGGTCATCTGTTGTTTGTTTCTGGCTTGCTCAAGATCCGTTGAGTGTTTTTTTTCATATCCATATGCATCGAGCGCCGCTATAGCACTCTGCAAATCGAGATCTTTTGTCATGTATGTTCACTTAAAAACGAAGTTTTGCCCGAAAGGGTGGACAGGATAAAGGGATCGCCAAGCTGTCACCTGCAATAGTTTATAGTACATTTCTGAACTTACTCAAGCATTTCCCTACATAACGCCAATGATGCTCCTTCTGCTATTATGAAACTTGTGGTGCTCGGGCAAGGGCGTTAACCTAGAAAGTCCTATTTGCACGGAGGCCTATATGCTGGATTTGTTACCGGATCTCTTTGATCACTATGAGAATGATCTCATGTTGCTGCCATCTGTTTTTCGTCAGTTTGGTGGTAAGTCTATATTTTGGGGCGAAATCGTTACCGTCAGGTGTTTTGAGGATAATTCCATGGTGAAACAGCTGTTGGCGACCGATGGTACGGGCAAGGTGCTGTTGGTGGATGGTGGCGCCTCTACAGCCAAGGCCCTGATGGGCGATCTTATTGCTCAGAGTGCGGTTGACCATGGTTGGCAAGGGGTGGTGATTTATGGCGCCGTGCGCGATGTTGCCACGTTGGCGACTATGCCTCTGGGAGTTAAGGCGCTGGCGGCGGTTCCAATCAAAACTGAGCGCAAGGGTGTGGGAGACATAAATTGCACTCTTACTATCGGTGATGTGCAGATCACGCCCGGCATGATGCTTTATGCCGATGATAATGGCATCGCCGTCAGTCAAACTCCCTTGAATATGGCCTGTATCAGTTAAACAAGTGCCTTTGTCCTTATTGTTGAACAAGGAAACCATTATGAAAGTTGTTAAGTGGATACTGGGTATTGTCGCGGTATTGTTTCTCGGTCTAATCCTATATTTGACCCTACTTTTTGATCCCAACGACTTTAAACCCCAAATAGTCGATGCGGTAAAAAAACAGACGGGGCGTGAGTTGGTCATCAGTCAGGATCTCGACTGGACTTTTTTTCCGACTCTGGGGATTGAATTGGGCGGTATTAGCCTGAGTAATCCGGATGGTTTCGATGAGAAACAGATGTTGGCGGTCAACCAGGTGGTTGCAGAAGTCGCCTTGATGCCGCTGTTTCGTAAAGAGGTGGAAATTGCCCAGTTAAACCTCGATGGCTTGAAATTGGAGCTCATTACCCAGAAGGACGGTCGCAACAGTCTCGATGGCCTCAGCGGTGATGCCGGTACGGCCAAGGAGCAACCCCAGAGTACCGCAGGCAATGCTCAGGGACTGGCCAGTCTCAATATCGGTGGTATCAATATCACCAATACTCAAATCCATCTGCTCGACAAGCGCAGTAGCAGTGACCAAACCTTTGTACTTGAGTCGCTGACCCTGGGCGAGTTTTCGCTCGGCAAGTTTGCGCCTTTGGCTTATAAGTTCAGCGGCAGCATGCCGGAGATGAAAATTGCCAGCGAGGGCAAAGGGCAACTTAAGATTTCACCGGACATGAAGCAGTTGGAGATCACCGGCTTTGCCATTGAAAATCGTGTCGAAGGCAAGAGTATGCCCGGCGGTAAGCTGAGTGCCGATCTGAATGCCGATGTAAAACTGGATCTCAACCGTCAAAACGCCGAGCTGGTATTGAGCAGCCTCAAGGTGGCCGACATTGAAGGTAAGGGTAACCTCAAAGTGGCTTTCGGCGGCAAGGTGCCGGATGTGAAAGCCAAACTGGCGCTGGGGGAAATTGATCTCGACAAGTTACTGCCTGCCGGTGAGGAAGATAAAGCCGCAGCCAAAACCACTGAATCGGCGACAGCCGCCAAGGCCAGCAGTGAACCTGACCTGAGTGCGATGAAGCAGGTCAACTTCGCCATGGATCTAACGGTTAAGGCCATTAAGGTTGCCGGTTTGACTACTGAAAACTGGCAGATGGATCTGGCATTGAACAATGGCGTGCTGGATATGAAGCAGCTCAGTGCCGACTTGTATCAGGGCAAACTGATGAGCAAGGCACAGCTCGACGGCCGCAATAAGGTCGCCAGCTACAGCTTTGATACTCAGTTAAGTGGCGTCAAAATTCAACCTCTGCTCAAGGATGCGGCCGATCTGAAAATTCTCGCCGGTGCTACCGCTTTTAATGTCAAAGGTAAAGGCAAGAGCCTAATTCCAGATAACATCAAGCAAAATTTGGATGCTAACGGCAAGTTTGAAATCAGCGACGGTGCCCTTTATGGCGTGAATATCCCTCATATGATCCGCAGCGCCCAGGCCAAGCTAAAAGGTGATTTGTCGGCTCAGGAAGAGGGCGAACGCAAGACAGACTTCTCCAGCCTGACCGGCAGTTTCAGTCTGAAAAATGGTGTGGCCAATAATCCGGATCTGGCGATGGCATCACCACTCATTCGCTTGGCGGGTGCCGGTAGTGCCAACCTTATCAGTGAGCAACTGGACTATAAGCTGAAAACCTCAGTGGTCGGCAGCCTCAAGGGCCAAGGCGGTGAAGGCAAGAATGAGCTGGCCGGTGTTGAAATTCCGCTGGTGATCTCCGGTTCATTCCAAGAACCCAAGTTTGCGCTCGACACTCAGGCGCTGTTTGATTCCAAGCTTAAGGAAGAAACCGAGAAGGTGAAAGACAAGCTTAAAGACAGCATCTTCAAGAAACTCGGAGGTCTATGATGCGTACTGTTTTGCCTATGATGGCAGTGCTGGTACTAACAGGCTGTAGCGGATCCAATGCCGCCGCAGCATCTGTTACCCAGCAGAATCCAATCGGGATGGAGGAAAGCCGAATGCCAACACTGCACTTTGGTACCATCAAAAAAGCGCCGACACCGGCGTTGCTTGAGGGGCGGCTAACGTTTAGTGAACTGGTCGACAAGCAGCCGTTGCAGGCGATGCTGGAGATCCGTAATTTAAACGAATATGCGGTTGGGATCCGTTTCAACTCGGGAATGACGGCGGATCTCTGGTTGCTGGATGATAAGGAACAACGAGTCTGGGCCTGGTCTGATGACATGATGTTTACCCAGGCGCTCCGAGATACTCGCCTTGAGCCTGGACAGGCATTGAAAGTGATGTTCAAGGTGTCGGCCAAGACACTGGAACGTATCGGCTCAGAGGGATACAGCTTCCAGGCCCGCTTTATGGGTAAACCTTTGGAGTCCAAGCTGGCGGCCATGGCTATGCTGGAAGTGCCGGTGGCGAGACGCTAACTCTATATTCATGATGTAAACAAGGAAAAAAGTCAGGCACTGCCTGACTTTTTCTTTTATAAATTAGAATGTTATTCAGTTTTGTGAATGGTAAAACGCATCAGAACTGAGCAATCAATTCCTTTTGCCGTTCGCTTTGGCGAGTGAGCTCTTCGCCGTGATGACTCGCAGCTTCACTATTACTCGTCAGGCTGCCAACCCCTTGCTGTAGCTGTTCGGAGTGATGGTGCAACTGTTCAACCACACAGGCCTGCTGCTCGGTGGCAACGGCTATCTGTTGGCTATGGGCGGCAATCCGCCCAAGTGCCTGGGTAGCCTCGTCCAATCGCTGTGCCAATCTTTGTTCCAATTGCAGACTCTCTTGAGTCAGTTGTTGACTGTGGGCCATTTCAGCCACCGTCTGCTGGCTCTGCTGACTGAGTTCGGCAATGATTTGATGGATTTCTCCGGCAGATTCACTGGAGCGCATGGCCAGATTGCGTACTTCATCGGCTACCACGGCAAATCCGCGTCCGGCTTCACCGGCTCTGGCTGCTTCGATGGCGGCGTTCAGTGCCAACAGATTGGTTTGATCCGACAGCTGCTCAATCACTTCCAGCACAGTGTTGATGCTGGTGCAGCATTTATCCAATTCCAGCAACTGGTTTTCTACTTTGCTCAACAATGCCGCGATTTCGCCGCTGGCGGCGCGGCTGGCGGCTAGGGCTTCCAGAGTCTGCTGGTTGCTTTGTTCCAGTTCAGTTACTTCGTTGGCAGTTTCAGCTGAGGTGTTGGCAATTTCGGCCACAGCACCTTTGAGTTCGTTAATGGCATCGCCTTGCTGTTTCAGGGCACCGGTTTGTTGTGCCAGTTCGCGATAGTTGGCGTCGACGGCCGCTTGATGGGCACTCAAACTGTTATCGAGGATCTCACCACTGTCTCTTATCCGCCCTGTGATGGCAAAGATCTCGGCCTGCTGCATTCTCAGGCTCAATTCCAGTGCGGCGAGTTCATCTGTGCTGTTGCAATAAATGGCCTGCATCAGAGGATTATTTTGTACCCCTTGGCTCAGTTCAGTGAGTTTGCCTAACCTGTGCTTGAGTCTGAAAAGGTTCCAGCCCATGATGCCTGTCGCCATGGCAATGGAGGCGACTTGCCATAGACCCGTTAACCAGGGTAGGGGGAGTAAGCATAGCAGCGATGCCCCCCAACCCAGGGCCAACTTGGTCGTCAGGCCGAGTTGGACGCGTGGGAGTACCGAACGCCCTTGGTTGATGGCCTGATAACATTCCTCGGCTCGGGCGATAAGCTCAGGGCTTGCCTGGGTACGCACCGATTGATATTCAACGATTTTACCTTTGCGGCGGATCGGAGTGACATAGGCGTTGACCCAGTAGTGACCACCGTCCTTGCGGCGATTTTTCACCAGTCCCATCCAACTGTTGCCATTCTTGACCTGTTGCCAGAGATCGGCAAAGGCCGCCTTGGGCATTTGAGGATGACGCACTATGTTGTGGCCGTGGCCCAGCAACTCTTCTCTGGAATAACCACAAAGATCAATGAATTCTTGGTTGATATGGGTGATTCGTCCTTTGAGATCTGTAGTCGATAGAATTCGGGCATCTTTTTTAACAGGGGTTTCGATGCCGGTAATGGACAAATCTCTGCTCATCTTGGTTTTGTTTAGGTTGAATTAATACAGCGGATGATTATCGACAAAGATGAACATTAAATTTGTGATAACGCACAGAGGGATCAGGATTGTAATAAAGCAGCTTGCAAAATTTAGATCTGGATCAATAGCGGCATCTAGGATGCCGCTCGATTGGGATTAGCTTTTGACTCTGGTCACATCTACAAACAGGGTCAACATTTGCCCGGGTTGTAAGTATTTATTGGCCTTGAGTTGGTTCCATTCCAGCAGGTCATTGACTGTGACACTGAATTTACTGGCTATTCGGGCCAGAGAGTCACCCGAGCGCACCTTGTATTTCACGGTGCGCATGACAGCATTGGCATTTGGTGATTTGCCTTGGGTGCGACTCCAGATAGTCAACTGTTTGCCTGGACGCAAAGGTGTTTTGGCTGAGATCCCGTTCCATTTCACCAATTCATTGACACTGACATCATGATCTTTGGCAATCTGCCACAGGGAGTCACCGGCCTTGACCTGATAGCTACGTTTGCTCTTGCCGGATCTATTCTGACCCAGACGCTGCTCTTTGGAGAGCGGGTAAGCCGAGGCGTCCTTGAGGGCGACCGGGATCAACAAGTGCTTGCCGGCGACAATATTGTTACCGCTGATGCCGTTGACAGAACGGATCACATCGATGCTGGTATGATGCTTTTGGGCTATTACTCCAAGAGAGTCACCCTTGCGGATCTGGTATCTAAGCCAGTTGAGGCGCTCGCTCGGCTCTGTGCTGGCCAAGGCGATCTCAAATTCTTTGGCCTTTTCCAAAGGTAATACCAGCTTGTGTGGGCCATCTGGCGCGGTGGCCCAGCGATTGAACCCTGGATTGAACTGCTGCAGTTCATTGACTTCCATACCGGCAAGGCGGGCTGCCAGGGCCAAGTCTATCTGACTACCGACATCGACTACTTCCAGCTTCTGCTCGTTGGCGATCGGCGTGAGCTTAATACCATATTTGTCGGCGTTCTTGACCACATCGGCCAGTGCCAGCAACTGTGGTACATAACGCTCAGTTTCCTTAGGCAGGGACAGCGACCAGAAGTCGGTAGGCTGCCCCTTTTGGCGGTTGCGCTTAACCGCATTCAACACCCGACCTTCGCCCGTGTTATATGCGGCAATGGCATAGAGCCAGTTTTCGCCCGTCTTGTCGTAGAGGTATTCCATCATACTCAGCGCGGCTGTTGTGGCCGCCGGCACGTCGCGACGTCCGTCATACCACCAGTTGATATTCAGGCCAAAATGCAGCGCCATGGGCGCGGTAAACTGCCACAGCCCGGAGGCGGCGCCATGGGAGTAGGCAAAAGGGTCGAAGGCGCTTTCTACTATCGGCAGCAGCGCCAGTTCCATCGGCAGTTTACGCTCTTCTATCTGCTCGACAATCAAATACATGAAAGGGGCGGCCCGCTCGGAGATCTGCTCTAGGTGCCTTGGATTATTGATGTACCACTGGCGGTATTGGCGCACCAGTTTCTCATCGGGTATTGGCATATTGAGCTGGTTGCGGATCCGCTGCCACACATCAGTGACAGCCACTTCTGGCTCCCTGAGTACTTGTGGCGCCCGGGTGACGGCCGGTGGCGGGGTGACTTTCACCTGTGCTTCGGTCGTGGACTCCGGCGCCTGAGACAGCAGCTGACAGCCGCCAAGCAGGGAAAGGCTCCCTGCCAACATAAAAAATCTGATTTGCTTCAAAAACAGCAACCCTCGAATGATGGCCTGAACAGACAGGCAAACGCACATCAAACGGAAACCCGGGATAGGCCTGGTCCCTTGGCCCGGGATAGCACCTTGGGCGGTACTCTTTCTCAGGTTGGGTTTCCGTGGTGGAAATAGATACTGTTGTCGCAGATAAAATATCTTCTGCAACAATAAGATAAGTCGATTATAACTTGGTTGTTTCAACACCAGGCCATAATGGCGACGCAAAAAAGCGGCTTATTGTAACCCGGTTTTCAGAAATTGTCTTTCCATTGCCTGAGAACTGCAAAGCGGCTCACGGGATCATCGCAGGGCTTACTGCTGTGGGCCTCCAGTACGCTCTGCAGTGTGTCTTTTTGACAGCGCATAAAGGGGTTGATGGCCTTTTCACGACCAATAGTGGAGGGGAGTGTGGGGTGTTGCTGCTTGCGTAGTGCTTCGGCTTCAAGCCTGTAGGCTGTAAGCGCTTGATTGTCCGGCTCTACGGCTTGGGCAAAACGCAGATTGGCCAGGGTATACTCATGGGTGCAATACACCTTAGTGTTGTCAGCGAGGGCAGCAAACTGACTCAAGGAATGGTACATCTGCTCGGCGCTGCCTTCAAACAGGCGGCCGCAGCCGGCGCAGAACAGGGTATCGCCGCAAAAGAGGGCATCGCCAATCAAGTACGCGATATGATCCAGCGTGTGCCCAGGAACCTTGAACAGTCGGCACTCGAGAGCAAACCGGCCTTGCCCTGGCTCAAGCCGATATTCGCCTTCCTCTGCTAGTGGCTGGGTAATGCCTTTGATGGCCGGATTGGCCGGCCCGTAAACCGGGAGCGAGCCGAAAGTTTCCTTTAAAGCCAGGATGCCACCGGTATGGTCGCCGTGGTGGTGAGTTATCAATACCCCGGCCAAAGTCAGGTTATTTTGCGCCAAAAATGCCAACACCGGCGCGGCATCCCCCGGGTCTACCACCCAACAACAATCACCTTGAGGCGCCACTATGGCCCAGATATAGTTGTCATCGAAAGCCGCTATCGGCGTTATCTGGGGCTTGGAGAGGGGGGCGTTGGCGTTGGACATAAGCTCGGGACTCCTTTAAATCGGCGGGATCAGTTTCAATTTTACTGAGCCTCATACTTGCTTGTATAGGTGTTTCGTTATTAAGCTGAGCTTAGAACCGCTTTACCGGAGTATCTATGCCGCTCTCGTCTGAGTCCAGACCCAGCTCTTGGGACAGTTTGCCTGCCGGTGAGACTATCAAACGTGAACTGGAAAGCAAATTGACCTATTGGTGGCCAAGAGTGTTTGGTTACCACCTGTTGCGCCTGGGAGCCTTAAGCCATGAACTCGAGATTAGGCGCTGCCCGGTCGGGCACCAGTTTTCCCTCTTTCCTGCTAAAGGCGCTTCCATAGTCGCGGATTTTGCCGAGCTGCCGCTGGCGCCGGCCAGCATAGATGCGGTGGTGATGAATCTGGTGCTGGAGTTTGAGGCCGACCCTTACCGGATTTTACGCGAGGCTGATCGGGTACTGGTCAGCGGCGGGTATTTGTTCATCGTCGGGATTAACCCCTTCAGCTGCGCCTTTTTCGGCAAGTTGTTGCCCAGATTTCAGCAGGCCTTACCCTGGAGCGGCCATTTCTTTATGCCGGCTAGGGTTAAAGATTGGCTGGGGCTCCTGGGGTATCAGGTGGTGCATGACGAGCGGCTCTTATACCATTCGCTGCTCAGTGAAGCCGCGCCCTTGAAGATATGGCATCATTGGCAGCAAAAATGGCTGCCGGGTACCGGCTCTCTGTATCTATTAGTGGCTCGCAAGCTGGATTCGCCGTTGACCCCCTTGGGGGATAAACGTCGTCAGCGGATCCCCGGCTGGCAGCCTACGCCAACACCGGGATTCTCCGGCAGGCAACTGGAGCGCTACACTAAAAAAGAGCAATAATTTTAATGCGTATTACCCTGAAACAGTTGATGATTTTTGAGGCCGTGGCTCGCAGTGGCCAGGTGGCTAAAGCGGCCGAGAGGGTTAATCTCTCCGCGCCGGCCACTTCTATGGCGTTGTCGGAGCTTGAAAAACAGCTCGATACCCGTTTGTTTGAGCGTATAGGCAACCGCTTGCAGCTCAACTCTCAAGGCAGCCTGCTGCTGCCTCTGGCCAGCGATGTGCTGCAGCGCATCGAGCGTATAGAGCAGGCGTTTACCCCGAATAATCACGAATTGGCCGGTATGTTGAATGTCAGTGCCAGCTCTACCATAGGTAATTTTCTGCTGGCCAAAGCTGCGGTGGCATTCAGCCAACAACACCCTCAGACTCAGGTCGACTTGGCGATAGACAATACCCGCAAGGTTATTCGCGATGTGGCCGAGTTTCGCGCCGAGTTGGGCTTTATTGAAGGTTACTGTCTCGACAGTCGTATCGCCGTGTTGCCCTGGCATCAGGACTGTCTCAAGGTGTTCTGCCATCCGGCACATCCGCTGGCGGGAAGCAAAGTCTCGCCAAGCGAGCTCAAAGGACTCTCCTGGGTATTGAGAGAAGAGGGCTCTGGCACCCGGGAGTATTTTGTCGATGCCGCCAACCGTTTGGATCTGCAACCCGAGGCCCGTTTTTGCTTCCCTACTCCCGATGCCATCAAACAGGCGGTGAAACAGGGCGCTGGGCTCGGAGTTTTGTCTGAACTGACACTGGATAAAGAGCTGGCCCGTAGAGAGTTGGCGTTGGTGGAGGTGGAGGGGCTGGCGCTTGAGCGGCCGTTTTACCTTATTCGCCACAAGAGCCACAGCCTGACGCCATTGGCGCAGGCCTTTATCGACTTTTGCGGCAAATTTTTGAAACTCAAGACTGTCGCGGACAAAGGTGTTTAGAGACTGGCCTGATAACCCTGATCGACAGTGGCAGGATTGGCTTCGGCGGCTTCTCTTGCCAGGGCGTCGCAACGCTCGTTCTCCGGGTGTCCGGCGTGGCCCTTGACCCAGCGCCAGTCTATTTGATGTTGTTGCGTGGCCTTATCCAGCCGCTGCCAGAGATCGACATTTTTCACCGGCGTCTTGTTGGAAGTGACCCAGCCTTTTTTCTTCCAGCCGTGGATCCATTGGGTGATCCCCTGGCGCATATATTGGCTGTCGCTGGTTAGCACGATTTTGCAAGGCTCTTTCAGGCTTTCCAGCGCGATAATGGGGGCCAGCAGCTCCATGCGGTTGTTGGTTGTCAGGGCAAAGCCACCGGAGAGTTCTTTGGTATGTTGTTTATAGCGCATGACGACACCATAGCCGCCGGGGCCGGGATTGCCCAGGCAAGAGCCATCGGTGTATATCTGGATCTGTTTCAGTTCGCTCATCAAGTTGTTACCATATCCGGCAAATGCGGGCGAGTATACCCGTAAATTCACTCAGGAAGCTGCAAAAAATAGATGAATATCATATCGAATGCCAGTCGGCAGATCATTCTGGATACCGAAACCACAGGTATGAACCAGGGCGCAGGCCCCGTCTATCAAGGCCACAGGATCATTGAGATCGGTTGCGTGGAAGTCATTAACCGCCGCCTGACCGGCCGCACTTTCCACCAATACATCAATCCGGGCCAGCCCATTGATGAAGAGGCGATCGCGGTTCACGGTATTACCAATGAGAGGGTGGCCAACGAGCCCAGGTTCCAAGAGATTGCCGCCGATTTTATCGCCTTTATTCAAGGGGCGGAGATTGTGGCTCACAACGCCTCGTTTGACGTGAGCTTTATGGATCATGAGTTTTCCATGACCAATCCCCGGGGACCGGTGACGGCGGATATTTGTCAGATCCTCGACTCCCTGGCCATCGCCAAGTTTTTGCACCCAGGGCAAAAGAACAATCTGGATGCCCTGTGTAAGCGCTACCATATAGACAACTCCCGCCGCGAGTATCACGGCGCTTTGCTCGATGCCGAGATCCTCGCCGATGTATATCTGGCGATGACAGGTGGTCAAACCAAGTTCAACCTCTCCAGCGATCAAGCCGGCCAGGAAGCCGGCGGCATCGTTCGTCTCGATGCCAATCGCGCAAAACTTAAAGTGATCACCGCTTCGGCCGATGAATTGAATAAGCATGAGCAAAGGCTCGATTTAGTCGCAAAATCAGGCAAGTGCCTCTGGCGTGAAGAACCACAACTTTTGGATTGAAACAGATAATGGGATTGAGACCAGCGCTGAGCCTCATGATGTGTCTACTGCTTGGCCTGGGTGCCCCAGCGGTAGCAGAGGTGATACCCAAAGAACAAGCCTCGGAGCTTAAGAACCGCTTTCGGGTCGACCATATGGTCGACAGAATTGTGCTGCTTGTACAGCGGGAATATGGCTCGGCTCCTGTCGTTGTAGTCTTACCCGATGGCAGTAAATGGTATGCTTCGCGCCACCCAGAGAATGTCAAGTGGACCGATGGCGTGGCAGGCGACATGATCTCGGTGGAAAACCCGGTGCCCGGCCCTTGGCAGCTCATTGGTAAAGTGGTGCCCGGTTCGCAAATCACTCGGGTGTCTGATTTGGGGGTCGATGTGGATGAACTGCCTCAACCTCTTTATCAGGGCGAGCGCCTAAAACTGACTGCTCATCTTACCGGTGACTCGCTGAGAATGCGCCTCCCCGGGCTTGAATACTTGTTGCAATGGACGGCGCGTTTTGTTTCCTCCCACAAGCCGGGCGATGAAAACTTTGCCGCCGGTACCCTTATTGTCGGTAGTTATCAAGACAACGGCGAGGCATTAGACGAGCGGCCCGATGACGGTACCTTTACCTCCAACATTAACCTCAATCAACCCTGGGGCGATTACACCCTGCAAGTGAGTGTACAAAACGACGTGTTTGAACGTGAGTTTAAGCAGTCATTTCGGCTGGAGCCTTCGCCTGTAGATATCAAGGTGGTAGAGCCGGAGGATCCTCTGACTCAACCCTGGGGGCTGGCGCTCACTGCGAACCCCGAGATTCTGCGCCTTGACGAAACCTATTTCGATATTGAACTCTTGGGCCCCGCCGGATTGCAGCTGCCTGTGACGCTGCGTCAGCCCACAGAGGGGACCACGCAACTCGTGCTGCCCCAGGTGAGCGATTTTGGCAGCTACCGTATCAAGGGCAGTGTATTCAGCACAGACAAGCAGGGAAGGGAGTTGGTATTGAGCCTGCCGGAGCGCTTTTTCAATTTTGTCGAACCTCCCAAGCCACCACCGAGCGCCGAAGAGTTGGCCGCCAGGGCTGCCGCCATTGCGGCTAAAGAGGAGGCGGCAGCCAAACAGAATGCCCTGTACCTGATCATTGGCGGCAATGTCTTGTTGTTGTTGCTTGGGGTCGGTGCCATTCTGTTCTGGCGAAAGCGTCAAAGTTTGAAGCAGGCGTTGGCGGCGGCCGAAGAACAATTGTTAGCAAAGCAACAGGCGGCCCCAAAAGAGAATGACATGCCGGAAATCGATCTGACTTTGCCTGATGAAGATGAGCGCAAATCCAACTGAACATCTTGATTATTAGTGGATTGCTGATTTTTTAGCTGCTTGAGAGACTTTTAAGGAAAAAACTGTTGACGCTGGCATGGGCGCTACGTATTATTCCCGGCAACTTGAGTGGAGCGGTAGTTCAGTTGGTTAGAATACCGGCCTGTCACGCCGGGGGTCGCGGGTTCGAGTCCCGTCCGCTCCGCCAGTCAAGTTAACGAATTTGAGTTTTATTGCCCAGGCGATAAAGCAAGATTTTGGAGCGGTAGTTCAGTTGGTTAGAATACCGGCCTGTCACGCCGGGGGTCGCGGGTTCGAGTCCCGTCCGCTCCGCCAAAATTAAAAAGCCCGAGCTAGTAATAGCTCGGGCTTTTTAATTTATCGTCTTTGAATTTTCATCTTCAGTGTTCTTGGCCCCAGTTATCTGATGACTGACTTTCAACCTGTTCGGAACTATCGAATGATCTGGGGTAGAAAGGTTTTTTCGCTATAAACGTCTTTGGGGAAAGGGCGGTTTGGCAAGTTTTACTATTGAACAGGCAAGCCAAATGTAACTTGGAGTCGCAATCGGCTTGCCGGCAAATCTTTAAATTTGCACGGTGAAAATGACATCTTTACCGGCGCTAACGCTGCCCTGGCGTTTTTCCAGATATTTCACATCTTCCATATTGGCCAGTACTACGGGAGTAAGAAGGCTGTTGACTTGATCCTTGAGAAACTCGAGGTCAAATTCCAATATCGGCTCACCGGCTTTTACATCCTGACCTTCTTGGGCGAGGCGTTTAAAACCTTTGCCTCTGAGTTCTATCGTGCCAACGCCAAAATGCACAAACAGTTCCAGCCCTTGAGGTGACTCTATGCTAAAGGCGTGGTTGGTCTCAAAGATTTTGCCTATGGTGCCGTCAATGGGAGCCAGCATAAACTGGCCTTTGGGTTCAATAGCTATGCCATCACCGACAATTTTTTCGGCGAAAACAACATCCGGGACTTTTTCAATGGCAACAATATCACCACTGATGGGGGCATAAACTTGAATACCGCCTTCTATACTGGGCTGCCCCGATACCATACGGCGGATGCGGCTTAAAAATCCCATGGGTTTTTGGTCCTTTTATTCTTGGTTTCCGGCTGACTTAGGGGTTTCCGGTTGAACTGTCCCTCGACAACCTGAGGTTGGGGAAGGGGATTTTTGCTTAGCATACTGAATTAACAACTTTAATGACAGTGGGAGAGCAGGGATTCCAACTCTGTAATTCGAGTGCATGCTAGGGCTTTTTGGGCCAGTTGTGTGAATTGACTGAAGTCGCCTTCGCACAGTGCTGCCTTCACCTCCAGCAAGGCCCCGGGAGTGACAGACAGTTCATCCAACCCCATCCCCATTAATATTGGAGCAATTCTGGGATCCGCTGCCAGTTCGCCACACAGGGAGACAGGAATGCCAGCGGCTTTGGCTTCTGCCACTGCGATGGCGATCAGTTTGAGTATTGGCGGCGAAAATGAGGGAAAACTTCGGGTCAACTCTGGGTTGGTCCTGTCGGCTGCCATGGCATATTGGGTTAAGTCGTTGGTACCGATACTGATAAAGTCTAACTTGGGTAGCAAACTGGGGAGATTCATCACGGCGGCCGGCGTTTCCACCACTATGCCCAGTTGAATATGGCCATAGTCTTTGTTGGCGTTTTTAAGCTGTCGCTTACAGATTGCCAGTAGTTCCAATACAGCATCCAGCTCTTCGACCTGATTGACCATGGGAAGCATAAGACGAACATGGCCATGATTTGCGGCTCTTAATACCGCTTTTAGCTGAGTTTTAAGGAGCTCTGAATGCTTGAGAGTGTAGCGCACGCCGCGCATTCCCAGCGCTGGATTATCTTCAACTTCCTGTTCAAGGCAAGGAAGTTCTTTATCGGCGCCTATATCTAGGGTTCTGATGGTAAAGGGTTGACCCGCGAGCAGTTGCAAGGCATCGCAATAGAGGTTGTACTGTGATTTTTCATCGGGAATGCTGCTGACATTCATCAACATGAATTCGGTTCGAAATAGTCCTATTCCCTCGGCGCCTACCTGAGGTAAGCGGGAAATTTCATTGAGGTTGCCCACGTTGGCCAGTATCGATAACCGTTGGCCATCCAAGGTTTGGGCCGGTCGTTCCCGGTATTTTTCCAGCGCACTGCGCCTGACCTGTTCCTTTTCAAATCTTTGATTGAGTTCAGTGATTTCAGTAGTCAATGGTCGAACATAGAGCGCACCCTGATTGGCGTCCAAAATGAGCGGATCACCCGGGTGAATGTGGGCCTTTTGATAGTCACAAGAAAGCAGTGCCGGCAATCCGGCCGCTCTTGCCAAAATTGCGGTATGACTGGTGAGTCCGCCGGTTTTCAGCACCAGGCCTTTGATATGCTCGAGTGGCAGCAGGGCAAATTCTGCCGGTGTCAGATCTTGGGCCAGCAAGATAGTATCCTGCTCGAGTTCCCCCAAACTGGCCGCATCGGCACCGTTGATGCTGCTGATAAGCCGTCTGCCCAGACAGCGAACATCCAAGGCACGGTTGGCCAGATAGGGGTCATCCAGAGATTCAAGTTCACTGGCATGATGGGCAAAGACCCGTTCCACTGCCGCGGTAGCCGAGAATTGTAATTTACTGACGGATTCACGAATTTGCTGAACAAGTTCAGCATCTTCCAACAGTAGCAGATCGGCCTCCACTAATTGAAAGTTGTCTGAATCTTCGGTCAGCTTATCGAGAGTTGTATGGAGTTGGTGACACAGTCGTTGCAGCGCCTGATCCAGTTTATTCAGTTCGTCAGCAACCCTGGCAAGTGGCAACAGACGGTAATCCATACTGTTGTCAAAAGGGTTATAGACAACCGCCTCTCCAAAGGCGATACCCGATGAGACTGCGATTCCATCCAGGCGCATCTGCATTCCTCTTAGCTTAAGGTGATCAGTAACTCTGATACCCGTTCAACGGCTTGGTGAGCCTGTTCACCTTCGGCAAAAACTCTGACGGACACACCGTGATAGAGTCCCAATGTTTGCAATTTGAACAGGCTCTTGGCACTGGCTTGCTTGCCCTGACATTCAACCATCACATCACAATCATACTGCTTTGCCTCTTTTACCAGCAGGGCGGCAGGGCGAGTATGGATCCCGTGTTTAGCGGTAATAGTGACGATTTTTTCGTACATAGACTTCTTTGACTCACGTAATTAATTGAATAATATCCAGTAACGGCCAATTTTTTGCAAGACTTCAGGCAGTTGTATCATCACTCATCATATTCAATCACCTGGTATTGCTGCTTTTTAAGCGCGCGAATGGCGGTTTCCAGTTTATCTTTTTTAAGCAGTATATAGTCGGTGTCGAAGGTTGAAACGGTAAAGATACTCACATGCACATCGGCAAGGGTGGCAGAGATCCTGGCCATGATCCCTGTCATGGAAAAACCCAGCGGCCCCATGAGTTCGAGACAGCGCCAGTTTTCCTCTTGCTCGAGGCTGTCGAGTGTCAGTTGGCAATCGACAACAATTGAGAGTTCTTCCCGGGTTTTGGCAATAAAAAATAGCGGCTGGCTCAGTACTTCGGCGGGAACCTGGGTATCTGAGCTGAAACTGTGAATAGTAAATAGCTGCGGATGGACCGCCAGTGTCATACGCAAAGCCCAAATACCTCTCAATCTTTTACGCTTGGCCCGGAGTGGTTTAGCCGTTTGATTGATGTGCAAACCACACGGTTCAGCATATCACAAGCATAAGGGGGCGGAACAAATTCCGCCCCCTTATGAGGATGATAGTTGGCTTTTTGGGGCTTGGTTAATCAGATTTTGAACTGTCCCAAGGTACGGCGCATGTTTTCACTGATCTGCTGCAGCGACATGGCGGCATTTTGATTATTGGCATTGGCCTGAACCGATACTTGGGTCAGTTCGGAAATGGTACTGACGTTGCGGTTGATCTCTTCGGTTACCAATGATTGCTCTTCGGTGGCGCTGGCCAGTTGAGTGTTCATATCGCTTATCTGTGCTACCAATGACAGGATTTGATCCATGGCCGAACCTGCCGCCTCAGCCTGCTTTTGCAGTTCAGAAGATTGATGCTGGGTTTGTGCATTACTGTCCATGACAGCACTGACGCCAGACTGGATCTCACTGATCAGCTTATGAATTTCATTGGTGGAGTCCTGAGTACGGTTGGCCAGGGCGCGCACTTCATCGGCCACAACCGCAAAGCCGCGGCCGTGAGTACCGGCGCGGGCGGCTTCGATGGCGGCATTGAGTGCCAGGAGGTTGGTCTGTTCGGCAATGGTGCGGATAACGTCGAGAATGCCGCCAATTCTGCTGGAAGCCTGACCCAGGGTCTCTGTGAGGTTCTCTGCCGCCTGCAATTCGCGCACCAGTTCCTGACAGTTTGCCAAGGTTGTGTCCATGGTTTCTTTGCCGCTGAGGGCTTGTTGTTTGACGCTGGAAGCAGCATCGGCAGCCAACTGGGTGTTGTTGGCCATCTCCTGAGTGGTGGCCAACATTTGGTTGACCGCAGTGGCCACACTGGCGGTTTCTCTGTGAATGTTATCTGCGCTGTGGTTCGACTCTTGAACCGCGACCGTTAAATGCTCGGCATCCTCCCCAAGTGATGCACCAAGTGGCTGCAATTCGCTGACGGTTCTACCTATCTTTTCGACAAAATTATTGAAGGCGCGGGCTAGAGCCGCCACTTCGTCACGGCTTTGACCATCGAGGCGCTTGCTGAGATCCCCTTCGCCTTGGGCGATATCTTCCATGGCGGCGATCGCCGTCTTGAGTGGTGCGGTAATCGATTGATTGAGTACCAGGAAAAACAGAAAAATAGGCGTGGCAATCAGTACCATAATCACTACATAGTCCATGGAAACTGACATCATGGTGGCATTGATATCACTGATATAGGTACCGGTCAGCAGAGTCCAGCCCCAGTCTTTATCGTATCTGGCCTCTGTGAGTTTTTCTTCGATATTACCGTTGGCGGGATTGTACATAGCATAACTGAGTTTGGCGCTACCTTGGGCCTTGGCTTGCTGTTGCAGTATGGCGAGGGGATTGGTGCCATCCTTGATGCTGTATGATGCGATGGATTGACCTATCTTTGCGGGCTCGGCACCGTGGGCAATGATTTGGCCATTATCCGACAGCAAAATGAAGTAGCCTTCACGGCCATAACGCATCTGGCTCACCAGAGTGGCCGATTCTTGCTGAGCCTGTTCGAGTGTCAGTGTTCCTGCTTTGGCTTGTTCGCGGTGAGCAGCGACTACCGAGAGCGCGGTATTCAACTGGGCGTCATTTTGCAGCCATTTTTGAGTGAGCAGGTTGTCGTATTGTTCTTTAATGGAGAAACTGGCGAAACACAGGGTGCCTATCGCAGCCAGAACCAGCATAAGAATGAGCCGCTGAAGGATGGTGAGCTTCCTGAGTAATGCCATGTTGTGCTCCTTTGTTATTTCTTTTTAGGTAGTTGCAGCGACTATAACCCGCAGGAAAAACCAAGTGAAACCTTTTTACATTGAGTGTCTCGCTTTGTTGATCTGCTTCATTGTTCTGGTTTTTTCTGTTCAAACCAAGGTGGAAGCGGCCGATAGTTTCAAGCTAAGCTTGTGTCTATATTCGCCTTAATATCAAAAGCTTAAGATACATAGGGTTACATTTGGTGGCGTATTTCTAATTATTTGTTTTCATTTGATTTTTGCGGTAAAACGGCTCAAAATTAACCTCATATCTCTATTATTGGTCTCATTCCATGAATACACCTCAAGTCATTAGTTCAGACGATATTTTGCTTAAACTCTGTCACTCTGTGACCCATGTCTTGTCGGCCACCACTGCCAGCACGCTGTCTCATGCCGGTATAGTGCAAAAAATAACTCGCACCCGACTCAAGCCGGACCTAGGTTGTTTTTCTATCTTTGATGGCGGTTTCTCAGGCTTGGTGGTGATCAACTTTTCGGCGGCGGCTGCCTTGGAAATCTATCGCCGTTATATGTTGCATATGGGCATGCCGGAGGAGGAGTTGGCTTTCTCTCATACTTCGGATGAGGTGGGCAATGTCATGGGCGAGTTGATGAACCAGATGTTGGGGGATTTTATTGGCAAGGTGTCCAAGGAGCTGCAAACCTCCATCAGTCAGAGCCAGCCTAAAATGTTGACTATCAACAAAGAGCTGACTATTTCCATCGATGCCAACCTAGATGAGCCCATTGCCCGCAGAGTGTCGTTCAAAACAGAAAACAACCACATCTTCTATCTGGAATTCGCCATGGACAAGACAGAGTTTATCCGCCTGGCCGAATTTGAAACCGATGAGGAATTTGACCCGGATCTTCTGTTGGCTCGCCACGGTAATCAACAGGCGCAGGGTAAAACGCCTGAATCACCTTGGGTGAAAGCTGCCAATACCGATGATGATACCGACGATCTATTTAAAGAACTTGGGATCTGACGTTCAGGCGCAAATCACTAAGTCTTAGCGCTTGCGGGCGGCAATGGACCGACCGCAAGCTATCATATTTTCCATCCGTGCCATGAGTCAGTGGAACTTGAAGGGGATTTGAGTTTGTTATCGAGCCTTTTCTTTCCCTCTGAGTCTTCTCTTCTGTGACTTTTCTTTGTTTGATTTCCCTACAGCATTCAACTAACGATTTTCAGTTTATTCACTGGTGTCCAAGCGATAGTGGCGAATGCATGTTCCGGTCGATTATAGACGCCAAATAGATTGTTCATCGTGTTTAAACTAGGTCCTTACGTGACTGGCCAAGGTCATCTTGCCTCTGGTTCTTGGTCGGCAAGGTGAGCGCCGCTAACAGTTAAACCTCGCTCACTTTAATACAACAGCTGTTGCGCTCGAATTTTCCGCAGTTAATTTCAGATATTCCCATTGTTTCTTTAACGACAAATGTCTCGCCATTTTTATTTTATATTTCTGATTTTAATGGTTTTTTAAAAAACTCTGGTTTGTTAAAAAATGTTTTTCCGATCACAAAGTCATCATTTGGCGTTAAATTCCGCTTGCTAGGCGTCGGTACAATGTTTATTGTGCAAACAAAAGTTTGTCACGTAAACAAATGTTTGTGCAGGAGCGCGCCAATGACAGAACGTGAACTCGAAATTCTGGCCCTGATTAAAGCTGACCCATTGATCCCACAGCAAAAAATTGCTGATCAATTGGGCATAACCCGCTCTGCCGTCGCAGGTCATATCATGAACCTGACTCATAAAGGTGTGATCCGTGGTAAGGGTTATATCCTGGTGGAGAACCCCTATGCGGTAGTGATAGGCGGCGCCAATATGGATATTCTTGGTCGGCCGGCTTCCAAGCTACGGGTGGGGGATTCCAACCCTGGCAGCGTCAGTTGCTCACCCGGCGGTGTTGGGCGTAACATTGCCGAAAACCTGGCTCGCCTGGGTTCAGATACCCGGCTGGTAACGGCGATAGGCAAAGACGCTTATGGTGAAATGATCACCGCCCAGTGTCGTCAGGCCGGAGTCGATATGGGTAACAGCTTGCAGTTCGAAGATGCGGTGACCTCCACCTATCTTTCGGTACTGGATGGCGACGCCGATATGCATGTAGCCATCAACGACATGGCCATTTTGGAAAGATTGGGCCCCGATGTGCTCAAGGGGCTGGAAGATATGCTGCGCCGCGCCGAACTGCTGGTGTTGGATACCAACCTTTCTGAAGCCGCCTTATCCTATCTTTTGAGCAACTTCCCTCAAGTTCCGGTATTTATTGACACGGTTTCCTGTGTCAAGGCGATGAAAATCAAGCCTTACCTTAACGCCATCCACACCCTCAAACCCAACCTCAAGGAAGCCGAACACCTCTCCGGCATCGAAATGCGCAGCAAAGAAGATTTAAGCGCCATCGCTAACTGGTTCCATGAGCAGGGCGTTAAACGGATCTTCCTCAGTATGGGCAGTGAAGGGGTATTTGTCAGTGATGGCGGCGAGTCGCAGATGGTGCCCACCAAGCAGGTGGAAATGGTTAACGCCAATGGTGCCGGAGATGCCTTCCTGGCCGGATTGGCTCACGGTTGGCTCAAGCAGTGGCCATTGCTGGAAACCACAGAATTTGCGATGGCCGCGGCCCGGTTGGCGCTGTCTCATATCGCAACTATCAACCCCAATATGTCTGAAATCTCTGTAAACCGTATTATCAAGGAGTCGTTATGCTGAAGCAGTATCTGGATATTCATCCTGAAGTTCAAGCAGCCCTGGAACAAGGCAAACCGGTGGTCGCGTTGGAATCGACCATTATTTCTCATGGTATGCCGTATCCGCAGAACGTTGAGACAGCGCTCAAGGTGGAGCAGATCATCCGTGATAATGGCGCTGTACCCGCAACCATCGCCATTCTCAAGGGCCGCCTCAAAGTGGGCATGAGCCAGGAAGAGATCAATTACCTGGGCAAGGCCGGTGAAGCCGTTATCAAAACCAGTCGCCGTGACATTCCCTTTATTGTTGCCAAAGGGGCAGACGGTGCCACCACAGTAGCTTCTACCATGATCCTGGCGGCAATGGCCGGTATTAAGGTGTTTGCTACCGGTGGTATCGGCGGTGTGCACCGCGGCGCTCAGCAAACTTTCGATATCTCTGCCGATTTGCAGGAGCTGGCCAACACAGATGTAGCTGTGGTTTGCGCCGGTGCCAAGTCTATTCTGGATCTGGGCCTGACCCGTGAATATCTGGAAACGCAAGGCGTGCCTGTCGTTGGTTTTCAAACTGATAAACTGCCGGCTTTCTACACCCGCGAGAGTGACTTCGGTGTCGACTATCGCTTGGATCAGCCGGTAGAAGTGGCGGCCGCCATGAAGGCCAAGTGGGACATGGGGCTCAAGGGCGGTATGGTGATTGCCAACCCAATTCCTCACGAGCATGCGTTGGATAAAGCACTGATCGATGGCGCCATCGCCCGCGCAGTGGCTGAAATGGATGAGAAAGGCATAGGCGGTAAGGCTTCAACGCCGTTCCTGTTGGCCAAAGTAGCCGAAATTACCGAAGGTCACAGCCTGACAGCCAACATAGAGCTGGTATACAACAATGCCAAGCTGGCGGCTGAGATTGCCCGCGAGTATGTGGCCCGCTAATAAGGCGGCATTCAAGGTTACTTGAGCTAACTCAACCAACCCGGCGATTGCCGGGTTTCTTTTGAGATGACATATCGCCCCTGAGCCAAAGCATGCCAAAGCTCAAATCGGACAAATAGTGTCTTAAAAAGGGATTAATCCCGCCAAAGCCACTCAAGCCCCTTGCAGAGCCGGGGGCGAACTCCTATGATCCAGCGGTTTTCCATCCCGAGGCCCAAATATGCTTAACTCCCCGCTTAGCGAACATGCCAGTGAGCTGGTCATTGCGATTCTCAATCAGGTACTGACTCAAGGTGCGCCGCTGGACCGCGCCTACTCAAAGCAGTTTGCACCTGAGCGCCTCAAGCCTTGGGAGCAAGCCAGAATTGCTCTGGTCACCGGGGATATTTTGCGCCGTTTAAGTTATTACAGCTTTCTGGCCGATGTTGCAGCGGAGCAAATTGAGCGTGAAGGCACCCGGCTCATCAATGCCTGGCATATGGCCAATGGCCTTGAGCCGCCGAAAATGCGCTACGCGCTGCAGATGGACAGTGAACTGCTTGAGCAGCGGATGGCGGAGGCCCAAGCACAGCCTGCGCTGCTCGATGGTTGCCCGCAGTGGCTCGAAGCGCTAGGGAGTGAACAACTGGGGGACAACTGGCCGGCTGAGCGCCATGCCTTGACTCAGGCCCCAAAACGTTATCTGCGCACCAATTTACTTAAGTGCAGCCGGGAAGAACTCAAGGCTCGCCTTGCCAAGGAAGGGGTTGAGACTTGTGAAGTCCCCGAGGTTGCCAGCGCTCTTGAAGTGGTTTCCGATTCAGCGCTGTTTCGCACCGAATGCTTCAAGTCGGGCTGGTTCGAGCAGCAGGATGCCGGCTCGCAACATGTCGCCGAAGCCCTTGGGGTAGAACCCGGGATGCGGGTCATTGATGCCTGCGCCGGTGCCGGCGGCAAGACGCTGCACCTGGCCGCCAAAATGCAGGGCAAGGGACGACTGCTGGCGATGGATGTTGAGCAGTGGAAGCTGGATAACCTCAAACAGCGGGCTCGCCGCGCCGGCGCCCACAATGTGGAAACCCGGCTGATTGCATCCAGCAAGACCATCAAACGTTTGAAACTCAGCGCCGACAGGGTACTTTTAGATGTGCCTTGCTCAGGGCTTGGGGTGCTGAAACGCAACCCGGACACCAAATGGCGTGATACCCCTGAGCGCTTGCCGGTGCTGATGGAACTGCAGGAACATATTCTCGGCAGTTACAGCCGCATGGTGAAGGTGGGCGGGATCCTGGTTTACGCCACTTGCTCGATCATGCCGCAGGAAAACGAGCAGCAGGTAGCGCGTTTTCTGAAGCAGCAAAGCCATTTCCGCTTACTTGATGAGGAAACCATCAGCCCGGCCAAAACCGGTTTCGATGGCTTCTATCTGGCAAGAATTGAGCGGATAGCCGAGTAACAATCAGGCCTGTTTGAGTCATATTGACTTAAACAGGCGGTTTCACACCCGCCTCAAAAAGCATCTCAACAAAAGCATCTCAACAAAAGCCGCGCCGCTCACTCTTATCGGTTTGCCAAGTCTTGCCACTTTATTCCCCCTGCAGGGTTAACAGCAGGCGGCGCCGACCGCCATTGTCTCTGTGCTCGCCAAGATAGATCCCTTGCCATGTGCCCAGTGCCAGCTGTCCGGCGCTGACAGGCAGCAGCAAACTGGTGCCCAGCAGGCTGGATTTAATATGGGCCGGCATATCATCGGCGCCCTCATAGGTGTGGCGAAAGTAAGGGGTATCTTCGGCCACGGCGTGATTGAACCAAGCCTCAAAATCCTGCCGCACTGTGGGATCGGCGTTTTCGTTGAGCGTCAGCGAGGCAGAGGTATGCAGCAGTTGCAGGTGCAATAGGCCGCAACTGACGTAAGGCATATCATCGAGAGCCTTGGCAATATCATCGCTTATTAAATGAAAACCGCGCCGCTTGGCGTTTAAGGTCAGTTGTTGCTGATGCCACATAGATATTCCTTAATGCGGGTGAGACTGGCCGTCATCTGAAAGCTTGCCATTAGATCACTGCGAATTTAAAAGCGGGCCTCTGATTTTAGGTCAGCGCCCAGCGAAACATTCTATCGTCTTTATGGGGGCGCCCCAAGATGCAAGGCGGTATTTACCCAGCGGACAGCCCATCATTAGCTGAAGAGATAGTGGGCGATTCAATTATCAAGTTTGATGATAAAGCCTGTATCGCGCCATGACCATCTCATTAATGAGAGTGATGAAAGAGGGAGATTAGAGAGAGTGATTGCAGATAAAACACAGATTGTTTGCTAAAATGCCGGCCGCAAATTTACCCTTTAGACCCAGGAGAAACACCCCATGGCCAGAGCTTGCGCCAGACACATTTTGGTTAAAACCCGTGAAGAGGCGGAAAAACTCAAGGCCCGTATCGCCAAAGGGGAAGATTTTGGCAAGCTGGCGAAACAATACTCTCAGTGTCCTTCAAAAAAACGCGGCGGCGATCTCGGAGAGTTTGGCCCAGGGCAGATGGTCAAGGCGTTCGATCAAGTGGTGTTCAAAAAGCCTGTACTGGAAGTACATGGCCCGGTCAAAACCCAGTTTGGTTTTCATCTGATCCAGACGATTTATCGTAATTAAGCTAAAGCCTGCTGCGGTTTCTGGCAAAGGCTCGATAGCGCTGAGCCGGATCGCCGGCCAAAGTTTTACAGGCCGTGACTTCATCTTTCAGGTCGACAAAGTCTTCCAGCAGCTTCTGCAACTGCGTGGGCGGCAGCTGAATTAAATTGATGTCCGGGTACAGACTGAGGCCGCGCTTTATCATGGCGGCTGAGGGAGCGACCCTCAGCACATCAGTATAGCCTAACTGTTTCAGCTGCTTGGCTATCCAGCCATAACCGCATCCAAAGTCCAGTATTCTGGCATCGGGTTTCACCAACAGGCGGAAGCGCTGCACATCGATTTCCAGATTGAAATTGACCTGGTTGGCAACCTTATCCCAAAGCGGCGCCGTCATTGCTTATCTTCATCAATAATGGAAACTTTATTGTTGAGGAACAAAGAGTTGGGCACCAGATGCGTCACGCCTTCATCCTTTACCGTAATATAACGCAGGTTGAGATCCACCACAGTCCCCTTGGAGCCGGTAATATCGATTTTATTGCCCAGCTTTATCGGTTTATAGAGCACTATCATAATGCCGGCAATCAGGTTGGATATGGCGTCTTTGAGGGCAAAACCCAGCGCAAAGCCGGTGAGCCCGAGTCCGGCAACCAGGGCGCCAACATCAAAGCCCAACTTGGATAAGGCCAAGACGGCACCGATAAATATCAGTACCACGCGCTGGGAGTTGGAGATCAAGCGAAACGATTCGCTGGCCGCCGAGTCAAAGCGGGTCGCCACTTGTTTCAGGAAACGGTCGATAACCAGACTGACCACCACAAATACGGCAAACACCAGGATTGCCTGGATGACATTTTCATTCATTTTTTGCTCCGAATAACAACTTTTTTCTTTGTATATCAGGTCTGGCTCGAAAATGCGGGCCATGGCGTGATTAAGTCAACAAGGCGCCACAGGCTAGCCAAACTTGGATCGGGAAACAAGTCGAGCTTATTTTTTAGCCGGTTAACGTCAAGGGGACGGTTTTGTTGTTTAGCTCAAGGTATTGGCCACTAGAGGAGGTTATAAGGGGATACTCTTGTTCAGGAAAGCAACGATGAAAGCTATCTCCGAGGCTAAACGGTATTTGCTGTTGTTTTTGTTGCCATTATTGTTGTTATTGTTGTCCTCGGAGCTGTTGCTTCGGCCCGTTACCAATGTCATAGTTCAAAATCAGTCAGCCATCATGATGAAGTATTTGACCAAGAGAGCACAGGCGATAAACAGCATCATTGAACATCAAGTGTCCCAGTTCCATTTTGATTGCGGTCCAACCGATGCACAACTCTTGAGAGCTCCGGAATACTACAACCGTTATTTTCGGATCATAGGGGTCAAGAATTCTGCCGGGGTAGGCTGCAGTTCACTGGGTATCGATTTCGAACTGCCAGACTTACCTAAAGAACCTCTCACTGGGCAGCAATTTGGTTTGAGTCAAACCAAGGCTATGTATGGGACAGATCAAGAGCTTTTGCTTTATTTCAGACGCGACAACAATCTCGCTTATTGGGTCTTGGATAGCAGTTGGATCCGGGAGCTTATCAGCCTGCCCTGTTCCGATTGTTATTATCTGGAGTTGCAACATCTCGCTCCCGGGCTTGAACAAGTCAGTTTTGAAAGGGGAAATCGGGAGGTTCCCAGAGAGCATCATGTTCACTATCTGTACGTCAAAAATTTAAAACAACAGGTTGAGTTAAGACTGTGGTTTGGGCAAAAGCTACATCAATATGCCTGGAAACAGATATTTGCTTACGGGGTGCCTTCAAGCCTGTTGCTTGGGCTGCTTTTGGTTGCAGGCTATTCATTTTATCTCAATCGGCATTGTTCCCTGGAAAGTATGCTCCGGAAAGGAGTCGTTAATCAGGAGTTTGTTCCTTTCTATCAGCCGATAATGGATGTTCGTCAGGGAAAGTTGGTCGGTTATGAAGTGTTGGTGCGCTGGAAAAAAGACAAGGAGTTTATTTCCCCGGCCGCCTTTATCGAACATGCCGAAAACTGTGGTTTGATCATTCCCATTACCGAATCATTGTTGCAGCAAGTGTTGCAGCATTTGCCCGAATTGGAGTCCAATGCTTGGGTCAGTATCAATCTGGTTGCGGCCCATCTGGAGCGAGGGCATCTCAGTCGCTTATTGGAGCAAAACAACTGGCCCGAACCCGGACGCTTGAAATTTGAAGTCACCGAGCGTTTACCCATTGCCGACATAGAAACGGCCAAACAGGAAATCGCGAAGCTGAGCGCACGTGGCTATGGCTTTACGATTGACGACTTTGGTACCGGATATGGCGGATTCAAGTATATTCAGACCTTGGGGATTGGCAGTATCAAGGTAGACAAGATGTTTACCGACACCATAGGCACCAACGATCTTAAACTGGATGTGCTCAATGCCATCATAGCTTTTGGCCTGGAGTCGGGACTTGAAACCATAGTGGAAGGTGTGGAGACGGCGCAGCAGTTGGCTTACCTCAAGAGTCGGGGGGTCTATCTGGTTCAGGGGTACTACTTTGCTTGCCCTATGCCGGTTGAAGAATTGAAAAACGTCATTTGAACAATGGCAGATAAAGATGTTTTACTTGTTCAGAAGTTATATCGTCCCGTCATTGTGTAGCGAATAAGGAGCGTTGTGAAGCCCGCAGCCCCCGAACTGGCCAGCGATTATTACCTTGGCAATTTTGAGCTCTTGTTGGAGGGTTGCTCCCGCTACCTGGATATTTTGCCAGACGAACTGACCAAGTTACGTTCGGCATACCTTGGCTGTTCCAAGGTCTCACGGATGTTATTGGTGCGGCTCTTGTCCCGCAAGGGCGAGTGGTTTCGCGCCGATAAGCTTAACTACCCGGAAATAGGAGAGCTTACCCCCGCGATAAGAGGCCTCAAGCTAGCCGGGCTTATCGATACCGCTTCAGTGCCGGAGCCTGAAACCTGGCTCAAAGGAGTCACTCTCACCGAGCTGCGCTCGGCGCTGCTTACATTTCAGCAGTGCCAGGATGATATGGCTGCACTTGGCCAGTTGAATATCGCCCGCAGCTCCAAAGAGACTCTGAAACAGGCCATATTGGCTCTCGAACCTCATTACTTACCGCCGCTGTTAAGCCGATTGAATGCAAGCCTTGACATCGATTGGTTAGCGCTTAAATGCCAACCACTGCTCGACGCCTTGTTGCTACTCTACTTTGGCAATCGCTATCAGGATCTGAGCCAGTTTGTGCTTAGCGGTCTGGGTTTACAGCGCTTTGAAGTTACTGTGTTGGACAAGGCTCACCGTGCCTATGATAGCCCGGAGCAGCTGGGCACAGCATTGGCATTACGTCTTTTGAGTCAACAGTTAGATGAGTCGCTGCTAGGTAGACAACCGCTGGATATTCCGTTACTGCTTGAGCAAATCAATGCCGTTTCCCCTATGCCCGAGGCTAATCCCTTGCTTGAGCGGCGCCGACAAAAACTACTGACTCTGATAGGCCGCGAAGCCGAAAGACAGGGGCAAACTTCCCTGGCCATCAGTGTCTATTCGCAGTGTGAAGATTGGCTGGCGAGGGAGCGCCTATGCCGCTGCTTGGAAAAACAGGCTCAATGGCAGCCGTTGACGCATGCGCTGCTGCACCTTTGTGAGCTGGCCGCTAATGAAAGCCACTGGCAAATCATTGAGCGCATGGGCAAACGCCTGCTTAAAAAATTGCCAAATGGCAAAGACAGCAAATTTGCCTCACCATCAGGCCATAGTGAAACGCCTGATTCTTTGGCGCTTGATTCTTTGATGTTAAGGCTGCAAGCGCTGAAAGAAAATGTGCCGGGTAGACTGAGTGTGCCACCGGCGATAGCTCTGCAACTCTCTCCCAATGGTGAGCGGGTCGAATCATTGGTGGCAGCGCATTTTGAAGCTCACGGCTATCAAGTATTTTTTCTCGAGAATACTCTGCTCTGTGGCCTCTTTGGCTTGGCCTTTTGGGACATTATTTTTGCGCCCATCAAGGCGGTATTCGATAACCCGTTTCAACGCAGTCCGCGGGACATGTTCACCGAGGCGTTTGTCAGTCGCCGGCAAGAGGCCATAACGGCGCGTCTCGATGAAATCGCTCGGGAGCCCGCTGCGGTTATTTGGCGCCATTTTCAGCAAAAGCAGGGGCTGGCAAACGATTGGGTTTATTGGGAAAACCTGCCGCAACAGGTACTAGAGCTGACACTGGCGGCACTTTCCGGGCCGAAACTCGTTCGCGTGTTTCAGCGTATGCTTGGCGATCTCAAACATTACCGCAGTGGTCACCCGGATCTGGTATTGTTTGACCCCCAAGGTCGTATCAGCTGGCTGGAAGTCAAAGGCCCGGGCGATAAGCTGGCCGATCACCAAATATACTGGCTCCACTTCTTGAATGACTTGGTGGGAGCGCAGGTTTGCCATGTCAGTTGGTCACCTTAAACCGTGGGGCTGTGAACTCGGTTCGGGTTGTTCTGTGTTTCAAGGCCGTCTGGTTCCAGGGCGGTTGGCCACCGGGGATCTTTGCTTAACGTGCTGGTGAGACACTGTTTGATGGGCAAAACCTTTCAAAACCTCAGTGTTATTTCGAGTCAGTTTTGCTTGGGGTCGCATTTCGCTTGGAAGTTCAGTTGCTCTCATTGCTTTTAACGGATACTTCCCCTAGGCTGCCAGCTTTTGACCTCCAAGATTAAGGATACAGGGATGGCAGTCAAAACCATCTTTTACGCTTCGGCCTTGTTATTGATGAGCTCGAGTGCCTGCGCTATTCAAGGCAGTATGACAGAGGACGATGCCAAACAGTTGGCAGGTGTGTGGCAAGGAACCTTGGGAAAAACGCAAGTCCGCGCCTGTTTCAACGAATATGGTGATTCCGGCAGTTATTACTATATCAAGTATCTGAAGCCTATCAGCCTGAAATTTAAGGATGACCATTTCCAGGAGCGTGACGACACCGGTCGCTGGCAAATCACACTTCAAGATGGACAGCTCGAAGGACTTTGGTATTTGGCGCAAGGAGATAAGACCTTGCCTATCAACCTCAGGAGAGTCTCAGCCTTTGATAACGCTACAGACTGTAGCAGCGAAGCCTATAATCTGGCGTTGGAAACCCAACCCAAGCTTAAGCGTGGTGCCTGGCAGAGTTTTAACCATGCCTTGGAGTTTCGGGAACTCACCTATGGTGGCGAAGTGGGGCTTGAATTTCGCGGTCAACAGCTCGGGCTGAACAAAATCAATCACTGGCTTAAGCAGCGTCTCACCAGCCCTGAGTTACTCGAGCATTATTATCAAACCCGCAGAGACTTTCTTGGGCGCATGGGCACGGCATTTAGCGATGAAACGGGTGTAGAGGTCAGCTTTGCTAACGATAACTGGCTTAGTGTCAGATTCTATCGCTGGGCAGCAGGGTATGGCGCCAGCGGAATATCAATTAACTTTACCAATTTTGATCTTAATACGGGGGAGCGGTTTCATCCTTGGCAGTGGTTTTATGATGTTGATCCAGATCAGCAGACAAATCAGCTACCGTCTTTACTGCAGGCCAAGTGGTTCCCAAAGGGCACGGAGGCCGATCCCGAATTTGACTGCGATAGCACAGAATATGGTGCAAAGGGCTATTATCACTTAACCTTGGAAACCCAAAATGGACAAGGTGGTCTTAAGTTCTGGGAGTTTCCTCGCGGTAACGGCTGCGAGCATGAATTCTTTTTACCTTTATCTGACCTGAAGCCTTATATCAATCAAACAGGGCATCAGCAACTGGGATTAAAATAGTCGAGATTAAATTCATCGGAAGTGAAGTAATTTTGTTTATAAAGCAATTTATTCGATGCTTTGTCAAACATTGGCCAGGTAATGGTCTGGCCGACTTTTCATAGGCGAGCAAATTGTGCTGGGATTTAACCTCGTGACTCACCTTGACTCTCTTAATCGGGGTAGATAAAAAATAGCATAGGCTAAAGGGAAGCCATTTCATTGAGAACAAGGAGAGTGTGATGCAAGGATTAAAGGGATTTTTGTTGTCTTCTCTGTTGGCATTGCTGGTGGGTTGCAGTTGGGCGGCCTTGGCGGGCATTGTTGGATTATTCCTGTTGCCTTCCATGTTTCCATCCAAGGGTTGGTTGGATCTGACCTATATGTTGGTGGGGTCTATTTTGATGCTACAAGCATTGATCGCCGGATGTTGGGCCGGTTGGTTGAGGGGGAGCGGGGTATTGATTCGGCAAACGGTAACCCAAAATGCCTTTTGGAAGACCAACTTGTCTATTGCCACTGGAATGTTGCTGTTGTTTGCGTTATTGCATTAGTTTTCTGTATCCGCCAAGGGTAAGCTTAGTCATCGAGTGGACCGTTAACACCCGCTTAAAATATCCTTAATCATATTGTTTTTTAATTGTTTGCGGGCTGTGAGTCTACTCACGTTTTGGGTTATCTTCGGCGGCAATAGTCGGCAAAATGGTAAGATCCTCTTTTCCTTATTATTGGTCTGTATTTGTGGAGTGCCATGCGTAGTTTATCCTCTTGGAGTTTGGTTCTTTGTCTGTCGTTACTGGCTTCGGGTTGTTCATTGCTTGAGGTGAAATTGGAAAGCGGTATTGAGCCGCTGCCGCAGGAGCAGTTGAGCATGCGGGTGTTTACCCGGGAATATGCCAGCAGCTTTTTTGCTGGAGTAGAACAGAGCGCCGATCTGATACTGCAGCGCTCTGATGATCTGCAGATCAAATCCAATGCCCTGATGTGGAAAATTAATGCCGAACAAACTCTGGGACAAACCATTTTTCAGGTGTCGCCGGTTGCTGCCATGATAGACACTTGGGCATTTACTGCTCAGATGGCGCAGTTTTTTGAGTCCGGTAATGGCAAGGCATTGTTTGGCGAGCAAACGCAACTGGCAGCCAACACCAGTCAGCAGCTGTTGGCTGATTATGAACGCCGCATGCAGGGGCTGATGAGTAAAGCCGATTTTACTGCCAATCAGCAGTTTATCCGCGAATATGCAATGGCCCATCCGTTGTTTGATGTTAGTTTTCCGCGGGTCTCCGCGTTTAACGACTGGTTGAGCTTCCGTAAGATTGGCGAGTTTGATGCTGTGACTACCTTCGGCAGTGTGCCTGAGGTGATGAGCGATATGTCCGACCGTATGGCCATGCTGGCGAGCCAAACGCCAAAACTGCTTGGCTGGAAGGCAGAACTGTTTGCCCTTCACTCTAACATCAACTCAAAAGAGGTCCAGCAAACCCTAAAAGACATCAGCGAAACCTCGGCTAAATTTCAGAAGCTGATGAATGAAAGCCCGCAGTTAATGTCTGAGCTGGCAGTGGATCTGCGCCGCGAGCTGACGCCGCTGTTGGCACAATTGGATGCCAGTGCCGAGCGCAATCTGGCGCAACTGTCCGTTGAACGTCTGGCATTGGAAAAAATGGTGGAACGTGAGCGCATTGCGCTGGAACAGATGGTGGATAGAGAGCGCCAGGCCGTGACCAAAGAAGCCGACGCGCTGGTGCAACGTACTGTGACTCAGGTGTTTGAAGAGCTCACTGGCGTGATTAAAAGCCTGATCCTCTATATTGTGCTGTTCTTGCTGGTAGTGTTCTTTGCGCCACTGGGCTTGGGTGTTTGGTTGGGCAAGCGTATCGGCTTGAAACAAGCCAGTATGACGAAGCAATAGTCAGTCAAATGGTGGCAAGTGTCTTATAGTGAGGCGCAGAAGGTAGCGTAAGTTGTATTAGTCGCAAGAGGGTGTTAACGCGCGGCTTAGGACTTCAAACAGATACTTGCCACCACTTTTCAGCCCAACCGTCCGAGGGTATTCGCAGGGCTGGTTACTTATTTCTACAGATCAGCTTAACGTGTGCCTGCAGTTTCTTTAAGGCCCGAGGACTTACTCGTACCTTCCTTAGCTGTATTAGCTCATGTGTAGACTTGATGAAACCATAAGTATTTCGATTATAGTCCTTTTAATTAGATGATCTTTTTACCAAACTTATCCATTTTGCAATTGCATTTAGGACAAGTCCAACCACCCCACATCAGTTGATTTATATTTTGGGGGATACGAATCTTTGGCATTATTTCGCCGCATTCTGGGCACTTGATCTCATGTAAATTTATATCCATTTTAGACTGCTTGTTTTCAGTCATGGTGTTCTCCTTTTAAATTATTTTTGTATTGATTTTTTTGGGAACTGGCATGCCAGCCGTCCTTGTGGTAGCCGCATGTTATAACTGGTTGAATCGCCTTTAAAGTAACCAAGTCATCTTAACAAAACAAGAGGTGTTATCTGCCTGGATAGTTTAGCAGTAAGCCGGCACAGGTTTTATTGGCGAAATAGCAGTAGTAAGAAAGGATAGAGGAAAGGGCCAAAGGCATTATTGAAGCGATAGCCCTTGGCCTTAAGTTTTACAAGTGCAGTTCAACACAGATAGCGGCGCCGCTTTGCTTGGGCAGGTTTAATCTGTGATTAACTCGAGTTGCATCAATAGCATATCTTCACCGTCTATGATCCGGGTATCCTGGCTGTGGCAGTGGGGACAGATGACGGTGCGCTCCTCTGGTGTGCTTTGCTGCCGGCATTGGTTGCAGGATAGCGTCAGCGGCGCTATGTCGATATCGAGCACGGCATCGTGGCAGACACTGTGCTCACGAAAGGTGTTGAAGGCGGTGCGAACCAACTCAGGCTCAACGCCGCTCATGGCGCCTATCTTGATGGCGACCCGGGCAATGCCCTTGGCGCCGTGCTCGGCGGCGAGTTGCTGGCACTGCTCCATCAGGGCACTGACGATAGAGTACTCGTGCATCAACAGATCCTCGGCAATAGCTCGCCCTGTGGCAGATCCAAATAACGGCGACTGCCCCAGGCCGATTCCAGTACCACTTTACCCGGATGTTGTTCGCCTACTTCGCCTATGATGCAGGCCTGATCGCAATGACCGAAGCGGCGCATGATTTCGACCGCGCCGTCGGCGAGTTCGCGGGGCAGGGCGACGACAAAGCTGCCTTCGTTGGCGAGATCCCAGGGCTCAAAACCGTAGAGTTCACAGACGCCGCGTACCTCATCACAGACGGGAATGGCGGTTTCTCTGAGGGTAATGCCCTTGTTAGAGGCCTTGGCCCACTCGTTGAGCACAGCCGACAAGCCGCCGCGGGTGGCGTCACGCATGGCGTGGATCTCCAGATTGGCGGCGATCAGTTGTTCCACCACATTCCAGAGCACGGCGCAGTCTGAGCTGAGTTCAGACTCCAGCTCCAGCCCTTCTCGGGCACTCAGGATGGCGGCGCCGTGACGGCCTATGTCCCGCGAAAGCAAGATGGCATCGCCGCTTCTTAGTGCATGAGCCGAAATGCCCGGCTTGAGAATACGGCCCACCCCTGAGGTGTTGATGAAAATGCCGTCGGCGCAGCCTTTGGGCACTACCTTGGTATCGCCGCAGACGATGCGGGCTCCGCATTGAGACAGGGCATCGGCCATGCTGGCGACTATCTGTTTCAGGCGGCTGATTTCAAAGCCTTCCTCTATGATAAAACCACAGCTTAAATATTGCGGCTCGGCGCCCATCATAGCTAAGTCGTTGACTGTGCCAGCAATGGCCAGCTTGCCGATGTCGCCACCTTTGAAGAACAGCGGCGCTACGGTAAATGAGTCTGTGGTAAAGGCGCAATCGCCGCCAAGATGCAAACAGGCGGCGTCTTCTTCGCGTCTGAGAATGGGGTTGTCGAAGGCATCGAAAAACAGCTTGTTGATAAGCTCAGCCATTTCCCGGCCACCGCCGCCATGGCTCAGTTGTACTCGTTTATCGGACATCAGTTTACTCCGGCATATCTGTAGTAGGCATTGCAGGCGCCTTCAGAGCTGACCATGCAACTGCCGAGCGGTGTTTGCGGGGTGCAGCCGCGGCCAAATACTTTGCAATCCTTGGGATTGGCCATGCCACGCAGAATATCGCCGCATTGGCAGGCCTTGTGATCGTCTATCTGTTTCACCGGCAAGCGCTCGGCAAAGCGTTGTTCGGCATCCCTGTGACTGTATTCGGGTTTCAGCATCAGTGCCGAGTCGGCAATGGGGCCAAGGCCGCGCCAACGAAAACTGGGGCGTACCTTAAAAAATTGCGCTACCTTTTGCTGCGCCAAGAGATTGCCCTGTTCGCTGACGGCGCGTTGATACTGGTTTTCCAGTTCACAGCGACCGCTGACTTTCTGTTTGACCAGCGCGAGGATGGATTGCATGACATCCACAGGCTCGAAGCCCGAGACCACCACAGGGGTGTGATAACGTTCCACCGCCGGGCGATAGATGCGGGCGCCGCTGATAACGCTGACGTGGGCCGGGCCGATAAAGGCGTTGACCTTGGTCTCGGGGTGGCTCATTACCGCATCTATTGCCGGTGGTACCAGCACATGGTTGATATGAAACAAGAGGTTACTAAGGCCCTTGGCTTCGGCTTGCTCCAGCAGTACCGCCGTCATCGGCGTGGAGGTTTCAAAACCGATGGCAAAGTAGACTATGGTCTTGTCCGGGTTATCGGCGGCGATTTTCAGCGCATCGAGCGGAGCATAGACGGCGCGGATATCATGGCCTTCGGCGCGCACCGACGCGAGCGAACCCTTGGAGCCGGGAACCCGGATCATATCGCCCAGGGTCACCAGTATCACATCATCGAGGCGGGCGAGGGCGGCGGCCTGATCTATCCGCTCTTTGGGCATGACACACACAGGGCAACCCGGGCCATGAATGAAATGGATATTTTCCGGCAGCAGCTGCAGCAGGCCATATTTCATTATGGTGTGGGTGTGGCCGCCGCAGACCTCCATGATATTGAGCGGCTCAGCCAGCTTGGGAGCCAGCGCGGCGATTTCCTCGGCCAGATTACGGATAGTGGCCGGGCAGCGAAAGCCGTCGTACAGCTGCTTGAGTTCAAGCTCTGCCATCTTCCGCCTCCAGTTTGGCCGCTATCTCACGGTACAGCGCCAGGCTCTCGGCGGCAGATTCGGCATCTATCTTGTTCATCACAAAGCCGATATGGATAAGCACATAGTCGCCAATGGCAAGCGGTTCATCTAACAGATGACAGCTCACTGTGCGTTTAACCCCCAGAGTTTCCACGGTAACGCTCTGGCTTTCGGGGTGCAGCTCCACTACCTGGGATGGGATAGACAAACACATCAGCGGGCCTCCTTGGTGCGCTCGGCAAAGGCGGCGAGCTGCTTATCCAGCCACTGGGCGACCCGGGTCAAACTGGCGGGATCTTTGGTCGAGACTTCCAATACCTCGGCCTTGGGGTTGAGCTTACTCACCTGGGCACGGGCCTCGGAGACATTAAAGTCAAAGTAGGGCAGCAGATCGCACTTGGTCAGCAGTACCAGATCGGCGCGGTGGAACATTACAGGATATTTTTCTATCTTGTCGTCGCCCTCGGGGATGGAAACCAGCACAATATTCATGTGGGTGCCAACATCATAGCTGGCCGGACACACCAGGTTGCCGACGTTCTCGACAAAGCAGATATCCATGTTGTCGAGCGCTTGCTGGTGCAGGGCACCGTGCACCATAAAGGCATCCAGGTGGCAGGCGCTGCCGGTTTGGATCTGAATTGCTTCTATGCCCTTGGCCTTGAGGCGGTCGGCATCCCGCGAGGTTTCCAGATCGCCTTCAATGACGCAGTATTTTTTGTCTGTATAGGCACCGAGATGCTCCAGCAGGCTGGTTTTGCCGCTGCCGGGGCTACTCATGATATTGAAGGCCATCACCCCGTGGGATTCGAAGTGTTCCCGGTTGTGCTGAGCTTCGATGTCGTTTTTGTCGAGGATCTTGTGGATCACCGACAGTGTCTTGCTGTCGTTCAGCTGTGGGTTGGTGTGTACTGTGCCCTGGCTATGAGAATGGCTGTGAGAGTGCTCATGGGAATGGCCATGAGAGTGACTGTGACCGTGCTTGTGATCGTGACTGTGAGAATGACCATGCTCGTGAGAATGATGCCCGCCGTTGCCCCTGGGCAGTGAACATCCGCAATCTTTACACATAATGAACTCCCTTTGGTTCCTTAATCTGAGCATGCGCCGCTTTGGCGGCAGATGCCTTGATATCAATCAGTAATTTCAACGTTCGACCAGGCTCTGTGTGAGCCCGGGTTGATGTAATCCATACCAGAGCTGCCCGAGGGCGATACCGCCATCATTGACCGGCACCAGGCCGGGTTTCAAGCGGTGAAATTCAAGCCGGGCGAGTTCCCGGTGGCAGTATTCACTGAGAAGCCTGCTTTGAAACACGCCGCCGCTCAGTACCAGCGGCAGATCTTCTATTCCTTCGGCCTTGAGCCAATCACGGGCCTTGAGCGCCGCGGCGATAATCCCTTTGCCTATGGCCTGAATAAAGGCCAGCGCCAGCAGTTCACTGTCCGGCTCGGTGCGCCAGGCTTGCAGCAGCGCCGAAAATAACGGCGCGCTTTGCCACTGCCCAAGCACCAGCTCGGCGCGAGTGTTTGTCGGTTCGAGCTTAAGTTCAAGCTTCAGCTCTAAGCCAAGCTTCTCAACCCTTTGCTGTTTCCCGGCGGCAATGGCTCTGCGGGCAAGGGTTTCCAGGATAATCCCGGCTTGGCCTTCATATTGGCTGAGTCTTAAGTTCGCCAGCATAGCGGCGGCGGCATCGAATAAACGGCCGATGGAGTGGCTCTTGGGACCTATGCCACCGCTGGCGAGCTTGCCAAGGTTGGCCAGCTTGGCTGCAGGCTCGGCGGCAAAGACCGCCAATTGCTGCAACTCTTCAATACCATGGTTTTGCAACAGCAGGCTATAGAGTAGGCGCCAAGGCTCGCGAATGGCCTGCTCGCCACCGAGCAGTGTCATCGGGCTCAGGGTTGCCAGGCGCTGAAAGCCCTGACAATCTGCCAGCAGCAGTTCGCCGCCCCAGAGCTGGTTGTCATCTCCAAGCCCTGTGCCATCAAAGCTGAAGCCCAGCACCTTGCCGCTGTAATCATTGGCAGCCATCACCGCCAGCAGATGGGCGAAGTGATGTTGCACCTCAAGCTGCCGAGCACTTTGCCGCTCGGCCCAGCGGCTGGAGGCGTAGTCGGGGTGTTTATCGCGGATGATGGCCTCGGGTTCAAAGCGGTACAGGCGCTGGAAACTCTGCAAAGTGCGCTCGAAATAGCCTTCAGCCTCAACACTGAAAAGATCGCCGATATGGGGGCTGAGATAGAGCTGATTACCGATATTGAGCGCCAGGGTGTTTTTCTGTTGTGGGCCCACGGCCAGCAGTGACGGCAGCTTGTTGGAGCAGTTGTCTCCAGAGTCCTTACTCGCCAAGCTCTTGCTTACTATGTTCATGTTCGCCAAGCTTTTGCTTACTATGTTCATGCTCGCCAAGCTCTTGCTTGGCAGGCTCAGCGGTGCATAACCGCGGGCGAGACGCAGTATTTGCAGTTCATCATCCAGCATCTGCACCACAGAGTCGTCACAACCGTTGATGATGGGGCGGTTATGATCCAATACTGCATCGACCACAGCCAGAGGCGGCTTGCCGAGTTGCTGCAGCACCTCGTCGCCGTCTGTGATAATCGGCTCACCGGAGCGGTTGGCACTGGTGGCCACCAGCGGCCGCTGCAGACCATCGAGCAGCAGGGTGTGCAGCGGCGTATAGGGCAGGAACAAACCCAGCCGGTCGATATCCGGGGCTATGGCGCTGCTGAGTGCCGGAGCGTCAGCCTGGTGTTGCTTCTTGCCCATAAGCACTATTGGCCGCTCTTGACTACTGAGCAGTTGCCATTCGGCGCTTGAGCCTTCGGCATACTGTTTGGCGAACTCGACTGAGGGCATCATCAGTGCCAGCGGCTTGGCCGGGCGGCACTTGCGGCGCCTAAGTTCAGTGACTGCGTCATGATTACCGGCATCACAGATCAGATGAAAGCCCCCTAGGCCCTTGATAGCGAGGATTTTGCCCTGTTCGATAAGGGCAATGGTTTGCGCCAGCGCTTGCTCTCTCTTGGCGAGGATTTCGCCGCCTGCGCCACGCAGTGTCAGCTCGGGGCCACATTTTGGGCAACTGACCGGCTGGGCGTGATAGCGCCTGTCCATAGGGTCTTCATAGGCTTGGCGACAGGCATCACAGAGCGCAAAGCCCGCCATGGCGGTATTGTGTCTGTCGTAGGGCAGGTTGCGGATAATGGTGTATCTGGGGCCACAGTGGGTGCAGTTGGTGAAGGGGTAACCGAAGTGGCGATTATCGGGATCGCGTATCTCGGCCAGGCAGGCATCGCAGCTGCTCTTGTCGCTGCCCACAGTGACTATGGCCGCCGCTTGCCCCGCACTGCTGTGCGCTATGGTGAAATCCTGTAAGTCCTGCACTTGGGCATGGCTGACGGTGAGTTCATCAATGCGGCACAGCGGCGGGCGCTCGGTATCGAGCGCGGCTCGAAAGCCTGCCAGTGCCATCTCCGGACCTTGCACCAATATGCTGACGCCCTGGCCATCGTTGAGCACATGGCCCGTGAGCTGAAAGCGTTTGGCCAACTGGAAAATCCAGGGGCGAAAACCCACCCCCTGGACTATGCCTTTGATATTGAAGCTTTGGGCAACAAGCGCTGTCATCAGCGCCTCCTTTGCCTGAGCCAAAGTGCGCCGGCGGCGAGCAGGGCGCCGTCGAGATCGAGCAGCTGACTGGCCGCCAGCGGGAAGTTTTTGCCGATGCGGATGGCGATTCTCTTGCTCAGAACCGGGTTGGCCATGGCGCTGCCGGCCAGAAACACACAATCTATGCCAACGCTGAGATCCAGATGCTCGACCCAGTTGGCCAGATAGTCGGCCAGTGAATCCTGGGCGGCGAAGCAGAGCTTGGCGGCATCTGTGTCGCCGGCGAGGCGGAAACTCATGACAGTGCCCAGCGTTTTGCACCAGTTAAGGCCGCGCACCGCTTCGCCTTTGGCCAAGGGGTAATCGATTCGCGGTGCGTTGGCGCCCTTGTAACTCATGGCGGCGGCAATAAAGGCATCTTTAAGCTCTGTGGCCGACTGGCCCTGTTGCCCGAGCCCACTGATGATGGCGATAACGGCCCACAGTGCATCCAACCCGGGGAAGACAGATAGCTCGCGACTGCCAATATCCAGCAGGCGGTTATAACACTCGGGGAATTGGTTTTTGAATTTTTGCACCGCAGTGCGCTGCGGACTTTGCTCCAGTGCGTGTACTATTTCATAGCCGCTGGCGGGCAGTTGAGTCAGCTCAAAGAAGCATTCTTGTTTGCCGTCCTTATCCAGATAGCGTATTTGTGAGGGATTCGAGCCGCTGAAATAGAGCAGTGCAGCTTTTTTTATACCGCAGAATTCGGCCTTAAGCGCGTTGAAAGCGCATTCGGCGCCGTGCTCTGTGGCCACTTGCCAGATATTCGCGTCATTCTCCGTGGTCGCTCTCAATACAATTTGCGGCTCTTTTTTGTTGCCCAGGTTTTGGACGGTTGCCACTGAATTGCCGAACCTTGCCTCATCGTGCAGGGTTTCCGGCAAGGCATGGCCTGAGCTTACCTTACTCAGCTGCGCCTGGTGAGCATAGAGCGGCAGATAGTGACCGGCTATCCAGCTTAGCTCTACACGGGAAGGCTGGGATAACTCGACCGCAAACAGATAATCGCAGCCCTTGATACGCAAATACTCGCAGATGATCAGCAGCAGTCTGCTATCGGCAAACGCCACTGAGTACAAGGGCTGTGTGAGCCTGGGGTGCTGCGAGCAGGGCCTTAACCGCAGCGCAGGTTTTTCCATCGAAGAAAGCGCCAGCACTTCGGCATCGGTCAGCAGGAAGTGGGCGTTGAGGCTATTGGGATTGCAGCAGATAAGTGTTTGGCCGTTGGGTATGCCCTGAGGCATATCATCTTGTTTGAGACTCAGTTTTAGGCGCCGATTGCCGCTGTCGGTGAGCGTGAGCGATTTGTCCTCAAGCAGTTGCTCGGCCATGGCACGGATATCGCTTGGTTGCAGGGCGCAGAGCTCCGGCTCGGCCAATACCGCCTCTTCACCATGACAGTGGGGGCAGGGCAAACGGATATTGGCAAAATCAGGGTGTTGGTTATCGCCCAAACGTGGCTGGCAGTGCTGACAAAACGCCAGGCTCGGCCGAGTGGCTGCATTGGGAAGAACGTCGGCTAAAGCCAGTGGTGTGGCGGCGCCGAGTCGTTCCTCTGCCAGTAAAATACGTGAGTCCAGTAAGCTGGTGCTCAAGAGAAAATCACCTGCAATCTCATCGGCGAGCTGCTCAAGCTCACTCTGGCTCCCCTCGGCTTCGAGAATATATCGCCAGAGGATCCTGGGCGCCTGATGATTGTGCTCAAGGGCAGCAGTGCTTTGCTTGGCCGCCGATTTCAGCGGCAACAGGGCGATAGTGATATTCAGCTTATCGTAATTAAGATATTGGTTACATAAATGCCCATACCAAGGCTGCTGCGAGGCGCAGTCAAATTCGAATCTAACGAGTTTCATGGGATGTTTCCGGCAGTTTGTCTTCTTCATCGACCTTTGCTGCTACAGATAGCTTTGGGCGATAGGAGTGGGGAATAAGGGCTTCTATGTCAGTGTTACCGGTTTTTTGGCATTGCCAGCCAAGGTGCTGCAGATAGTTGATAAGCGTGGTTTCCATCAAGGGCACGGCGGCGGCAATTTGCGGTGTGAGCCCAAGGGTCATGGGTTCAATCACGGTTGGGGTGATCCCAAGCACCATGGTGTGGGGCCTGTCGCCAAGCATCTCCATCATGATCAGGGTTTGCAGCATTTCCACTTCGTGAGCGCTGCCTTGCCAGTCGATTTCAGGCGGAGCCTTATCGAAGTCGAAGAAATAGACTTCGCCGGGTTTGGCGCCTGCGGCATTGACGGTATCGACCAAGAGCAAAGCGTCGTACTTGGCGATGATGGGGGTGAGCCCCTGTGCCAGGGTGCCGCCGTCGAGGAGATCGAGCTGGTCGCTTGGGTGAGTAAATTGATAGTTTTCATTGAGGTAATTGACAAAATGTACGCCGATACCTTCATCGGCGTACAGGACATTGCCAATACCCAGCAGCAATATCTTCATCTGACCTCTAGTGCTTGTCCGGGTGATAGTCATAACCCGAGACAATAGAGTCCACTGAGTTATGTTTGAAGCGGATACCTGTCCAGACTGCCATATAAACGTGGATAACCACGAAGATGACAAAGGCCCAGGTCAGATAGTGGTGCCAGATCCTGACCATGGCCAGGCCACCCATCTGCGCCGTGATCCAGCCGGAGATATCCCACAGCCAGCCGCCCATACCTTGATGGTAGACGTTAGCATAGAGTACCAGACCGGTAATACAGATCACCGCAGCCATTACAGACACTGCCAGATAGGTCATAAACTGCAGTGGGCCATAGACACCGGCCTTGTTCAGCTTACCCATCCACAGATAGGACTTGAGCTGAACTATCCAACTCTTCAAGCTCATCACATCCCGAAACGAGCGCCGCTCGATATCGCTCTTACTGAAGAAGAACAGATAAGCGCGGGCCAGGGTAATGGCACAGAGGATAAAGCCGAAGATCAGGTGGGCAAAGCGGATCCAGCCTTGCACCAACACATCACTGGACTCGGGCGCCACCAGAAACGGCCAGGCGATATAAAAGCCTGTCACTACCAGTACCAAAATGGCCAGCGCTCTGAGCCAGTGAAATATCCGGATCGCGGCGCTGAATACTATCTCCTGTTTATAGGAAACACTCGATGTAGCCATGACGCTTCCTCCTTAGCGGGCATTGGGATCGATACGGAATTCGCCCAAAGATTGCCCCTTATAATCCATCACGTGTACGGCGCAGGCCATACAGGGATCGAAAGAGTGAATAATGCGGATCACTTCCAGTGGCTTGGCGGGATCTTCAAGTTTCAAGCCTATCAGTGATGCTTCATAAGGCCCCATCTGTCCGTTGGCGTCCACGGGGCCTGCGTTCCAGGTGGTGGGTACTACGGCCTGATAGTTTTCCACCAGTCCCCCTTTGATGCGGATCCAGTGACTGAGCATACCGCGGGGCGCTTCAGTCATGGCGTGGCCGACATACTCCTTGTTGCTATCGAGCTCAGGCTTGATATAAGTGCTGTCGTCACTCTGGATATTGGTCAGCAGGGCATCGAAGGTGCGCAATCCCTCTTTGGCCACAATCGAGGTTTGCAACATGCGCGCCGCGGTGCGGCCAAGGGTGGTGAACAGGGCTTCAATCGGCAAGCCGGTGCGTTGCAGCAAACCATTGACGGCATCGACCACCACTTGATTGCCTCTGGCATAGTTCACCAGCAGGCAGGCGAGTGGGCCCACTTCCACGGGTTCACCTTGATAACGGGGCGATTTCACCCAGCTGTATTTGTTGTCACCATCCAGGGTCGGCAGTTTGCCGTAAACCGTGTCGCGCTCTACAAAGCCGGTGTAATCCGGAATTGTGGTGCCATCGTAAGGGTGTTGCGGCTTGTCGGCCTTGTACCAGGCGTGGGTGACATCTTCGGCAATCAGATCCGGGTTGATGTCACTGACACCGGCCAGGTCGCCCTTGAGGATAACCCCTTGTTCAAACAGATATTCACCATCGGCTGTGACAAAGTCATTGGTGGCCATAAAGCTCTTGATGTTAACGCCGCCCAGTACCGAGGCTTCGCCGCCGAAGGCTTCGGCCGCCATTATGATATCGGCCTTGTATGCACGTTCAATAAAGTCGGCCACAATGGCATGTTTTTGTTTCCACTCCTGCAATCTTGCCGGGCTCAACATATCGCGCACCGAGGTCACACCGCCGACCACCAGAGATTGAGGGTGAGGCTGCTTGCCGCCGAAAATCGCCATCATCTCTGCCGCAACCCGCTGTACTTCCAGCGCCTTGAGATAGTGCGACAGGGCAATCAGGTTCTGCTCTGGGGTAAATTTATAGGTACCGTTACCCCAGTAGGCGTTGGCGAAAGGCCCAAGCTTGCCGGTTTCGACAAAGCCTTTGACTCTTTCCTGAACGGCCCTGAGTTCACCTTCACCGGCGGCAATCGGCTTGTCTGTGTACTTGAGCGCCACCTGGGCCGCCTTGGCGGGATCGGCACTGAGAGCGGAAACCACATCCACCCAGTCCAGACCATGCAGATGATAGAAATGCACTATATGGTCGTGCATAAACAGCGAAGTGTGCATCAAGGAGCGCAGATAGCGGGCGTTGAGCGGAATTTTCATCCCCAGAGCGTTTTCCACCGCTTCGGTGCCGCAGCGATAGTGGGAATAGGTACACACCCCGCAGATCCGCTGCACGATAAGACCCACATCCATAGGCGTACGGCCCTTGAGGATCACCTCAATACCGCGCCAGAGGGTGGAGGAGGACCAGGCTTTTTGCACCACATTGTTTTCATCGACTTCCACCTCAACACGCAGGTGGCCTTCGATACGGGTAATGGGATCTATGACTACACGTTGGTTCATTGATTAATCCTCCTTCGAACCGGCAAACAGACTGGCAACCGCATGGGCGCCGATACCCACCACAGTGGCACCGAGAATAACAGCGCCTATGGTATCGGCGGTGGCATCCAGGCCATGCAGTAGTTGTCTACCAAGAGGTTTTTCAAAGTCAGCCATATCATCCCAGAAGTTGGGCTCAGAGCAACCCATGCAGCCATGACCGGCCAGCACAGGCCAACTGGTATGGTGATTAAAGCGCTCGGTCGGGCAGTTGTTGTAGGTGTAAGGCCCCTTACAACCTACCTTGTAGAGGCAGTAACCTTCTTTGGCGCCGGTATCGCCGAATTCCTCAACAAATTCACCGGCGTCGAAACGGCCGCGGCGTTCGCAATTGTCGTGCACCCTGGCACCATAGGCCCACTTGGGCCGATTGAACATGTCCAGGGCAGGGAGCTTGCCGAACATGATGAAGTACATCAGGGTGCCGACAATATTCTTTTCACTCGGTGGGCAGCCACCCAGGTTGATGACCGTCTTGTTGACCACTTCATGGACACCCTTGGCACCCGTTGGGTTGGGCGCGGCGGCTTGAACTCCACCGAAGGCGGCGCAAGTACCCACGGAAATTATCGCGGCAGCGCCTTCGGCGGCATGCTTGACAATTTCGAGCCCGGTATGGCCCTTACAGCCGACTGTTAAGAAGGCGCCGTTATTGGCCGTTGGCACGGCCCCTTCAACCGCCAATAGGTAGTTGCCCTTATAAGCTTCCAAGGCGTGTTCCAGATTCTCTTCTGCTTGCCAGCCAGCGGCAGCCATTAGAGTCTCGTGATATTCCAGCGAGATATGATCGAAGATCAACGAATCCAGATTAGGCGTGTCGGCACGCACCAAAGATTCGGAGCAACCTGTGCACTCGGCCAGATGTAACCAGATTAAGGGAACCCGATCGGCCAGTTCAGCGGCCTCGGCCACTAGGTTGGAGAAGGGCAAGGGCAGCGCCAGCATGGCGGTAACCGATGCACTCCACTTCATGAAATCACGGCGGGTCAAGCCGTATTCCAGCATACGTTCCTGTAAAGACTTGTCCTGACGGGCGGGCAGCTGACGCAATTTTTCCAGCCGTTGCCGTCCTTGCTCGTAAAGGGCTGCATGTGTGTCCATGGGTGAACCTTTTGTTTATAAGAATGTAATAACTTTTTAACTCACACAAATCACGACTGTGAGTTTAGGCCGCAATAGAGTGATTAAAGTTGATGTGCATCAAGATTTCAGCTGGGGTGTGATTTTTAACGAGTTTACTTTTTCATAGCATGATCGGGATCAAAACACGCTTTTAAAATGTGGACAAATTGTCCTATTTTGCGTCCAAAAACGTTTAAAAATTCGCAAGATGGCTGTTTGAGAACGCCGGTTGAGCTTCCGCATTGATTGCTATGATGCCCTTTGTCAGATTTCGGGCGATTGGCCGCGCAATTCACAAGTGCGATGTTATTTTACATTCGGTGCAGCAATAAGAGGCTGGTAGAGACTGTGTTCAGCTTGACAGTCAGACGCCACTGCTGCGAAATAGGGGCAACCTAAACCGGATGTTATACCCATGAGAATATTGCTGATAGAAGACAATGAGTTGTTGGCTCAGGGGATATTGCTTAGCCTTGCCAAGTTGGATATGCAGGTGGATCACGTCACCAGTATCAAACAAGCCGAGGCGGCTGTGATTAATGAAACCTTCAGTGCCATAGTGCTGGATTTGGGCTTACCTGATGGCAATGGCCGCCAACTGCTGACTCAATGGCGCCGCCGCGGCATAGATACCCCGACCATAGTGTTGACCGCCAACACCGACTTTGATACCAAGCTTGCCTGCTTGGATCTCGGCGCCGATGATTACCTGGCCAAACCCTTCGATGTACGCGAGCTGGTGGCCAGAATTAAGGCGATCGTCAGGCGGCAACACGGTCTGAATCAAAATCGTTTGGAAGTAGGGGCACTGGTTATCGATATGGATGCGCATCAGGTGCTGTTTCGCGGTCATCATATCCAGGTGTCGCGGCGCGAATATCAATTATTGCTTGAACTGGCCCAGTCCAGTGGCAGGGTGCTCAGTCGCAATCAGCTTGAGCAGCTGACCTATGGTTGGGACGAGGTTGGCAGTAATTCCATCGAGGTGCATATTCATCACCTGCGTAAAAAAACCGCCAATGAGCTTATCAAGACAGTGCGCGGCATAGGCTATACCTTGGTGGCAGTAGAATGAGCCGGGTATCCCTGCGTCTGGTGATGATGGTATTGATGCTGCTTGGCATCTGTCTCTCGGTCGGCATCAGCAGTTACCTCAACACCCAGGACTCTCGCCGCCAGATAGAGGAGCTGTTCGATGCCCAGATGCTGCAAAGTGCCAAGATGCTGGAGATGTTCTATGGTGCCCAGGGGCGGGATCATCGCCTGGATATGTTGGAAAACCCACTGATTTTGAGCGTCAACCCGGGCAAGGTTAACACCTTTACCGAGCAGGCCGATGCCACTGAGCTGAGTTATGAGCTGAAACTCGCCTATCAGATGTGGACCCCGGCCAAACAACTGATGGCAAGGTCGGATAACAGCGACATTGAGCCCATGGCGCCATTCGAACGCGGTTACCACAAGCGTTATTACCAGGGTGAGCTTTGGCATCTGCTCAGTTATTTCTCCGATGATCTGGGCGTATGGCTCATTACCGGCCAAAGAGATGATGTGCGCGGTGAGCTGGTGGAGCAGATCATGGGCAACAGCTTTATCGGCCCGGCGTTGGTGGTGCCGGCAGTGGCATTGCTGATGGTGTTTCTCTCCTATTGGTTGTTGCAACCGCTGGAGAGCCTGGCGGCCCGGCTCAAACTCCGCAGCCCTGCGGATATGCGCCCGCTGTCCCTGCAGTTGCCGAAAGAGTTAGTACCTGTGCAGGACGCGCTCAATACCTATATCACCCGCATCAGCGATAATCTGGCGCGGGAGCGGCGTTTCAGCGCCGATGCGGCGCATGAGCTAAAGACCCCGCTGGCGGTCATTAAACTGCACCGTCAGGGCTGGCAACAGGCCAAGACAGAGGCCGAGCAGCAGCTGCATCTCAATGCCATAGACACAGGCATTGGCCAGATGACCCATACGGTAGAGCAGTTGTTGTTGCTGTCTCGGGTGGAATCCCTGTCCGAGCTGGAAGTGGCGCAAACGCCGGTGGCGGTAATGGTGCAGGAAGTGCTGGATCAACTGCTGCCGCTGATTGCCGATTACAGTTGGCAGTTGGAATTGCCGGAAGAGGTGTGTGTCAGGGTCGATCCCTTCTATATGAAACTGGTGCTGAAAAACCTGCTGGAAAACGCCTGTAAGTATTCGGGCAAAGATCAGCCAATCAAAGTCAGTTGCTGGCAAGAGGGGCGCCAAGAGAGTAAACAAGTGGTAATTCAGGTATTGGATTCAGGGCCAGGGCTGCCATTGGAGCAGTGTCGGCAGTTGACTGAGCGCTTTTTCCGGATCGCCGATGAGTCAGTTCCCGGCGCCGGTCTGGGTCTGTCTATCAGTGCTCAAATCGTCGAGTTGCATAAGGGTAAGTTGAGTATTCAACCGGGCATCGAACGTGGCTTGGATGTAAGGATCATCTTGCCGGTTTGAGTTAGCCGAGCAAAAACAAGTCATAAGCCGAGTAGAAATAAAAAGCCGCAGCCTTCCTCGGGGCTGCGGCTCACTTTTAAAGAAGGCAACTAACTATCAGAACAGGTAACGGTAGATTAGCTGCGCCGTACGCGGTGCACCCAAGGTGGGAATCGGGTACTCGGCCTTGTGCCCATGTTTGAAGATGGCGCTGGTGTTGTCCTCATCAAACAGGTTATCTATCCGCAGCGTTAACTGCTGGTTTTGGCTGGCGGTCAACCACCAGTCGGCGCCTATGCCTGTCAGCAGATAGTCGCCGGCCTTGAGGCCATAATCGGTAAACTCACCGACATAACGTCCCTGCAGATAAAGATTCAGTGAATCAGTGGCATCCCAACTGAGGCGGGCAAAGCCCATGTATTGCGGGATCCGCTCTATCTGCTGATCTTTGCCGCGCTCGCGGGCACGGTTATAACTGCCGGATAACTCAAGTTGCCAGCCCTGGGCGGGGTTCATGATGTATTGAATATCCAGCCCCTGAGCCCGAACCTTGCCATCCAGGTTGGCGTACTGCCAAACATTGGTAGCAATTTCCCGTTTGTCCACCAGGTTGTCGGTTTCACGCCAGTAGGCCTCGACACTGAAAGTAAAGTCGCCTTGATAGACCAGTGTCAGATTGGTATTGATACTCTCTTCACTCTCAAGCTCAGGGTTGCCCAGGGTGCCGACCTTGGCCCACAGCTCAGATGACGTGGGTTGCCGAAAACCATTGCCCACGGCGGCTTTCAGTTGCCAGTTTTGTCCAAGCTCTTGTTCAAGTCCCAGTGACGCCACCCATTTGTCTTCATTGTTGGCCAGGCGGTTATACCTCATCCCCAACGCCAGCACTGTGCCTGGCAGGGCAGAAAAATGCGGCTTGTATTGCAAAAAGGCGGCCTTGGTATCGTCGGTGGGCGCTTGCAGCTCCATCACTTCATCGGCGCCATAATAGCTTTGCCACTCTACGCCGCCGAGCCAGTTGTCACCCGAATCGGCCCGGTAACGACCGCTGACCTTGGCGCCCTTGTCGGTAAAACCCCAGTAGGAATCCCGGTAAGGGATGGTCATGCTGCCATCCGGCTCCAGGGTGATTTCAGAGTAATAGGAGTCCCAGTTTTGATAGTGAAGCCGGGTTTCCAGGCTCAGCTTATCCGTTGCTTGATATTGCCAGCCGAGCCAGGCAAGAGTCTGTTTGCGCTCGTTTTCCGATACTATGGCGCTGTAGGCCAGAGGCCTTTCCAGTACGCCATTATTGTATTGGCCGAACAGGGTGATTTTGTGCTCGGCAGAAGGTTGCCAATTGAGTTTGCCACCTATATTCATCATGCGATAGCCCCGGTCTTTATCTTCTGCGGCTACCGGTGAGTACTCGTCATCTTCCCAGAATGCGTAACCGTCCGATTGACTGGAGCTGCCGCTGAGGCTGTAGCTTAGGGTATCGCTGCCGCCACTGACATAAGCGCCGAGATCATAACTGGTGAGAGTATCGGCGCTTAAGTTGACTTCGCCGCCTTGCTCGCCATGACTGTCGCGGGTGATGATGTTGACCACTCCGGCAATGGCATCCGAGCCGTAGATCAAACCTTGAGCGCCTTTGATCACCTCAATGCGTTCTATCATCATGGGGTTGATGCTGTCGGTATAGGTGGAGCCATAGAGGCGGTTATTGAGGCTATTGCCGTCCAATAACCAGAGTATATCCACAGGGCGACTGCCCTGAAGCGAGTAGTCTGTATCGGTGTGGCGGCCATTGCGACCGTTGGCAAAGAGTCCGGGCACAAACTGGTTGAGGATTTCGTTGATGTCCACCGCACCGGCCGACACTATCATGTCGCGACTGATAACCGTCAGACTCTGGCCAGTATGACTGAGGGCCAACACAGAATCATCCTGATAGCGAGTGCCGTTGACGGCGATGATCTCCATGGCTTCGTCGGCCTGGCCAACCGGCACCAGCAGTGTACTGGCGGCCATGACACCAAAGGGCAACCAAGGCAGGACCTGTTTAAAAGAGTAACTTATACACATCTCAATCGTCCTTAAAAAAGACTGTGTGAAAAATTGGCAACAGCTAAATGGCTTAACTGTTGCCGCGCATTCAAAAAGTGTGATTTGTATGAGTGCGCTGAGTTACATCACTTATAAATACGGTGACGATTATAAAAACTCAGCCAAGGGATTTGTTGAAGTAGATCAAATTATTGGTGATGGGTGTGAAAAATTTTATATTCGTAACACTCAGGTCTTGCCATTAACGTTGCAAGATCCAGTTGCAAGTAGCTGCCATGTCAGGCTTATGGTTTAGCGGGTGGAAAGGGGGGGATTTTCATCGTCGCTGACGTTTCTGCCGGGCATGAAGGTTTGCCCGGCGTTTGGGAAAGTGTCTGAAGAAGGCCTAAGAGCTGAAAATTAGATGATACCGGCGCGGCTCAAACGGGCAAGGTTAACGCCTTTCAGGGCGGCGATTTGGTTGACCAGCTTATTTACCTCAGAGGCTTGCCCTTTGAGGATAATGGTTTCCAAACACCTGTGATGATCGATATGGACATGGGTGCTACAGAGTACATGCACCAGGTGGTGATGCTGGATCTCAATCAGTTTTTCAGTCAGGCCTCTTTGGTGATGGTCAAACACCAAGGTGAGCACACCGACCACATCTTCAACACTGTTATTCCACTGTTTATCGACTATCCTGTCGCGGAACAGATCGCGAATATACTCGGAGCGGGATTGATAACCACGCTGATGGCTATCATTTTCAATCTCTTCAAACAGGGATTGTGGGAGAGAGACGGTAAAACGTTGGGTTTCATCTGTCATGATTTTCCCTTTAAAAAGTCTTGGAATGATAGAGCTTACACAAGCTATGCCACAAAATGTCGCTTTTGCTTTTAGCCGATGTGATCTGGTGCAAACTTTTGGCTTTTGGCGTTTTTTTATGCTGTTGTGCCATGGGTAATGAGGGTAGTGTTACAAAAAAAATATTAGTAATATTTTGCCGTTTCCTGACCGTTTTCCCTAATCTTGTCGGCTCATCTTGGTTGGCAAGGATCCCAGTAACTGGAGTTAAAGCCGCGCGCAGCCAATACAAAGTAGCATTGGTTAAGATATTTGAGTAACGCCGCTTTAATCAAGGAACTTTTAATCAAGGAACCGTTGAGTAAAGTCACTCTCGGCTCATTCAACTTACGGTCTAGCAAACTCGGCTTGGTCTTTGGTCCGGATAATCTATCTGATCCTTTGTTGCCCTCCGGGGCTTGAAGAAAGATAAGCTCCTTGAGCCATTGGAGCAACAACTACCGGCCAAGGCTTCAGATAACCATAAGCGTCACTGATAAGGTTTCACCATTTTTGGGGAGTCTCGGGTGTTGTTTCTATCTTTTTCTAACAAATCCAATCCGGCGCCTGACACGCTGTCATCGCAGCAGGCAACCACTTTAATCAAGCATCGCCGTTTACTCGGCCTGGGCGTCTTGTTGTGCGCTTCATGGTTTGCGCTCTTGCCCTCTTCTGTGGATGCCGCTGATAGCCCTAAACCCTTGGTCATGGTGCTGGGCGCCGAGCCCGATGGTGGCTTTGACCCCATCCTTGGCTGGGGGCGCTACAATAATCCACTTATTCAATCTGCCTTGCTGCGCCGCTCAGGTGGCGGCGAGTTTATCGGTGATATTGCCAGCGATTGGACCTTGAGCCCCGACAGGCTCAAATGGACAGTAACCCTGAGGCCTAATCTGGTGTTCAGTGACGGCAGTCCGCTCAATGCAGAGGATGTCGCCTTTACCTTTGAGCAAGCCAGAAAAGCGGCCGGTATGCAGGACTTGTCCAATTTGGTCAAGGTGGAACAAGAGTCTGAGCTGCAAGTCGAATTCACCCTCAAGCAGGCAGATATCGGTTTTATCGATACCTTGGCCGAGCTGGCGATAGTGCCAAGCGACAGTTACGGCCCGGATTATGGTCAGCATCCCATAGGTTCGGGGCCCTATAAAATGCGCCGCTGGGATAAGGGGCAGCAGTTGATCCTGGAAGCTAATCCTAAATATCAGAGTGCCGATCCCGACAACCCGCTGCTGAAAAAGCCCTTTTTCGACAAATTGGTCATCGTCTTTGCCGACGAAGACAGCCGCTTTGCCATGCTCAGAACCGGGCAGTTGCAACTCTCGGCGCTGGCGCCCAGATATGCCGATGCCCTGATGGCGCAGGGCAATTATCGCCTGTGGTCACAAACCAGTGTCGACAATCGCGGCATTGCCTGGCCGATGCGGGCGGAAGATAATCCGGTCACCAGTGAATTGGCGGTGCGCCAAGCCTTCGATATGGTGATCGACCGCCAGCAACTGGTCGATAATCTGCTGGGGGGCTACGCAAGACCGGCCTGGTCAATTGCCGATGACTTGCCATGGGGCGGTGCGGTTCCCGATTGGGCCGACTGGCAGATGAAGCAGCGTTTACTCAAAGCGTCAGAACTCTTGGCCAACGCCGGTTGGTTACCGGGTGCAGACGGCATTCGCGAAAAGGATGGGCAACGGCTGACATTCCCGCTCTACTATCTGGCCGGTGACAGCATACGTGAGCAGTTGGCGCTGGCCAGTGCCCAGATGGCCAGAATGGCCGGATTCCAGGTGGAGCCCAAGGCGGACAGCTGGGAAAATATCTATCGGGTGATGCATCAGGCGCCAGTGCTCTTTGGCTTTGGCAGCCTTTCGGCCAATGAGATGGCGCTTGTCTACGACAGCCGCAATGCCGGCAAAGGCTATTTCAACTCCGGCTACTATCAAAATCCGTTGGTCGATAAGGCGCTGGAAAAGGCTCGCGAGGCCGACTCTGTCGAAACTGCGATTGCATTCTGGCAACAGGCACAGCAACAGATAAGCCGGGATGTGCCTTGGAGTTGGCTGGTGAATCTGCAGCATCTGTATGCCGCCAACCCTTGTCTCGACTTGGGGCAACCCTTGGTGGAACCTCACGGTCATGGCTGGCCGATCACCAATAATATCAACCAGTGGCGCTGGCAATGTCCATGAAACCAATGTTGTCTGCTATCAAGCCGGTAGCACCTAAAAAGTGGTCGTCAGTCTGCTGGCGGGGAGCTTTGTTGCGGTCTCTGCGGCTTGCGCTGCTATTGCTGTTTGCTTGTTTGCTGGCCTTTGTGCTCTTGTCATTATCGCCGCTCGATCCCTTAATCCACTACCTTGGCGGTAACCTGCTGGCGGTATCCGATGCCCAGCGCACCCAGATGATCCGCGAGCTGGGGTTGGACACCGGACTCTGGCAGCAGATCAGCAGTTACTTTTCCGCGCTACTGAGTGGCGATATGGGGCAGAGCCTGGTGTTTCGCCAGAGCGTTTCCGAGGTGATTGCCGAGCGCTTGCCACTGTCCCTGCTGTTGATGGCGCTCTCCTGGGGACTGGCTCTGCTGCTCGGTTATGGCCTGGGACTGCTGTGTGCCATCACCGAAGGGAGTTTCTGCGATCGCTGGCTGAGACGCTTTGCCTGGCTGCTTTCGAGCATTCCGTCATTTTGGTTGGCAATGATAATGATAAGCCTGTTTTCTGTCACTCTGGCCTGGACACCCGTGTGCTGCGCCGCGCCGCTGGGGCTGAGTTTTACCGAGCAGAGCCTTGGCAGTATGTTGTTGCACCTCGCTTTGCCCTTGACTGTCCTGACGCTGAGCCAACTCTCACCCTTGGTGCTGCACACCCGGGAAAAGGTGCTGGATCTCTACCACAGCGAATATGTGGGATATGCCCAAAGTCACGGCAAAGGTCGTCTGGCGGTATTCAAGAAGCATATCTTTGCCAATAGTCTAAAGCCCGCGATAGTGCTGCACTTTGCTTCTTTTGCCGAGCTTTTCGGCGGTTCTATTCTCGCCGAAACCGTGTTTAACTTCCCCGGACTTGGTAGCGCCTTGGTCAAGGCCGGGCTTGGTAACGATGCGCCATTACTGATGGGGATCACCCTGTTTTCGGCGTTGTTTGTGTTTTGCGGTAACCTGGCCGCCGAGCTTATCAGCGCCAGATTACAGCGTGGCAGGCTCAGTGGACTTTCGGCTCATGCCACTGGAGTACAGGCATGATGGGCGGATTAAGGCTTTGCTTGAAAAGCCTTCAGGCCAAGGATGGCAGTCGCGTCGCCATCTGGTTTTGGCCGGTTTGCGGACTTTTCTTGCTGACGACACTATGCCTGCTATTTGGCAATCATGCCAGTGAGCTTAACCTGCTGGCCAAGAGTCAGGGGCCATCCTGGGCTCATCCCATGGGGACGGATTGGCTTGGGCGTGATATGGCCGAGCGTAGCGGCGCCGCGATGCTCAAAAGTCTGTGGATAGGCGCGCTGGCGGTACTGCTCAGCAGCTCGCTGGCACTGCTGCTGGCCTTGTTGGCACAAACCGGATCCAGATGGCGCCACGCTGTATTACTAGGTTGCGATCTCTGTATGTCGCTGCCACATCTGTTGCTGCTGATCTTGCTGGCGCTGGCCTTTGGCGGCCAGGAATATGGGGTGATTGCGGCCCTGGCTTTGAGCCACTGGCCGAGACTGACCCGCTTACTCTTACTGGAAATGGATGAAATCCTGGCCCAGCCCTATGTCAGTTTGGCGCTGGGGTTTGGCGGCTCCAGGCTCAGCTCTCGCATGCGCCACTTATGGCCTCATATCATGCCGCAGTGGCTAATTGGCGGGCTCAACTTGTTTCCGCATGCCTTGCTCCATGTCGCGGCGCTGAGCTTTCTTGGCTTTGGCCTCGACAGCAACGCGCCCTCCATGGGCGAACTGCTGGCTGAGGCCAATCGTTATCTGTTGCTTGGTCAATGGTGGCTGGCGCTGTTCCCCGGGCTCTTGCTGCTGAGTTTTGTTCTGTTGCTGTCAAAGCTTGCCGAAAACCTGATCAAGTTTGCCAGAGATGGTATGGCGGCGCCTAAGTTACCGGGCACCAATGCCTTGAGATCTAAGGGTGATTTACTTTCCTCAAGCGATGTTAAACCCGTCGTTTCCATTCATACCCAAGTGACAGATTTAACGCTTAAGGATAACTGTGGCAGAACCTTGCTGGATGGGCTCAATATTGAGGTGACACCAGGACAGGTTACTGCAGTGCTGGGGGAGAGCGGCGCCGGTAAGAGCTTGCTGGCGCTGGCTATCATGGGCAGTTTGCCAAAGGGCATAGTCATGCAATGCGCTGGTTTGATGCGGCCACAGAAGACGGCGCTCTGCGCTCAGAGTACCCAGGTGCTGGACGCCAACATTAAGATAAGCGAATTGCTTGACTGGTACTGTGATGACGCCATGCGCCCTTACCGGCAGGCTTTGTATGACGAACTGGGTATTACAGCGGAGATCTTGGCGGCTTATCCCCCCATGCTCTCCGGCGGTATGGCCCGGCGGGTATTATTGGCCCAGGCCCTATTGCAAGCGCCGGATCTATTGCTGGCCGATGAGCCTTGTTGCGGTCTGGATGAGCTTGCTGCCACTGAGCTTTACGCCTTACTTAACGACTTTGCCAGCGGCGCCTTGCAGCTGCGGCTGGGTTTAGACGCCAGCCCAAAGGCGGTACTGGTTATCAGTCATAACCTCAGGGCCGTGCTGGCCTTGGATGCCGAGCTGTATCTGCTGCGCCGCGGCCGGCTCACCGAGGTGACGGATAGCGCCAGTCTGCGGGGGAGTATTGCCGGGCATAAGCCGGGAGATGAATGTGAGAGTGACGGCTGCTATAGCCACACCTTGCTGGCGGCGTTGCCGGAAAACTGGCCTGCCGGCAGCTGTCGCCTGGCTGATGCTGAATCTACTGACGAGCCCAAGAGTCAACTCAATAGCCGACTCGATAACCAAGCTGCTAGTCAATCCGTTGGCGAATCCGCTAGTCAATCTGCTAGTCAACCCGTTAGTCAACAAAAGCCCCATGGTGACAGTCTGGAGAGTTTCAGCAACTCGCCTTGTCGGAGGCGTGCATGAGTCTAAATTCTATGCAAATAAAACCGGCTCAATCCGGCTCTGCTTTGGCGCTTGAAAGCGTGCCTTTGCCTTCTGAATCCTTATCGCCGCTGCTTTCACTCAGTGGTGGCTTGGCTTACCGGGGCAGCAAGGTGATTGAGGTGCCTGATATCGTTATTAATCGCGCCGAAATTCTCGGGATCTGGGGTGACAGTGGCTGCGGCAAGTCTACCATGGCGGCGATACTCACAGGCTTGATGCCGCTTGCGGCGGGAAAGCTTGAATGCAGTCAGGTGCTCAAGCAGGTTGGCGGCCGTCCTTCACCCATTCAATGGGTTATCCAGCAGCCGGAGCAGGCGTTCAACCCCAGATTGACCCTGGCGCAATCATTGAATGAGAGTTGGCAGGGGCGTGATTATGCTCATCTTTTGCCTATGCTCGGCGTGGCCGAGTCTGAACTCAGGCGTTGGTTGGCATCTCGCCCCGGCAGCCTTTCCGGCGGTGAGCTGCAAAGGCTCAATATTTTAAGGGCTGTGGCGCCGGAAACCCGGCTGCTTATCTGTGATGAAATCACGGCCCAGCTGGATATGCTGAGTCAGCAAAGGCTTTGGCAGCAACTGTTGCAGATAGCCCGTGACAGGCAGTTGACCCTGCTGGTGATCTCTCACGACAAACCTCTGCTCGGCGCGGTTTGCGACAGAGTGCAACCCTTTAAGCCGGTGTAAAATACGTAGCTAAACTTGATCTCCAGCCAATAAAAAACGCGCCCGGAAGCGCGTTTTTTTGGATAAGAACTCGTTAGAAGTTGGCGCTTCTTGGGGCGCGAGGGAAGGGGATCACATCGCGGATGTTGGAAACACCGGTAACGTAAGACACCAGACGCTCGAAGCCCAGACCGAAACCTGAGTGAGGCACGGTGCCGTAACGGCGCAGATCTCTATACCACCAGTAATCTTCCTTGTTGAGATTCATCTCGGCCAGGCGCATATCCAGTACGTCCAGACGTTCTTCACGCTGTGAACCACCGATAATTTCACCAATGCCGGGGGCCAATACGTCCATCGCCGCCACTGTCTTGCCATCTTCGTTGAGACGCATATAGAAGGCCTTGATATCTTTTGGATAGTTCTTCACGACCACAGGAGCCTTGAAGTGCACTTCGGCTAGATAACGCTCGTGCTCGGATTGCAGATCTATGCCCCATTCGACATCATACTCAAACTGCTTGCCGCAGTTTTTGAGGATCTCAACGGCATCTGTGTAGTCCACCTGGGCAAAGTCACTGCTGACAAAGTTTTCCAGACGCTCAATCACGCCTTTATCGACGCGCTGGGCAAAGAACTGCAGGTCGTCCATCCGCTCTTCCAGCACCGCCTTGAAGGCGTACTTGAGCATGGCTTCCGCCAGACCGGCAATATCGTTCAGATCGGCAAAGGCTACTTCCGGCTCAACCATCCAAAACTCGGCCAGGTGACGACTGGTGTTGGAGTTTTCGGCGCGGAAAGTAGGGCCAAAGGTGTAAATCTTTGACAGGGCACAGGCGTAGGTTTCACCGTTGAGCTGGCCCGATACGGTCAAAAATGCCTCTTTGCCGAAGAAGTCTTCTTCGTAATTCACCTTGCCATCGGCCGTACGAGGCAGGTTTTCCATGTCCAGCGTCGATACACGGAACATTTCACCGGCGCCTTCACAGTCTGAGGCGGTGATAAGTGGGGTAGAGACCCAGATAAAGCCGTTTTCGTGATAGAAACGGTGAATCGCCTGTGACAGGCAGTTACGTACTCGGGCCACTGCGCCAATGATGTTGGTACGTGGACGCAGGTGCGCCAGTTCCCTCAGGTGTTCAACCGAGTGGCGCTTGGCCGCCATAGGGTAGGTATCAGGATCTTCCACCCAACCTGTGACTTCCACTTGGGTGACCTGCAGTTCAAAGTCCTGGCCTGCGCCTGGGCTTTCAACCACTTCACCTGTGACAATCACGGAGCAGCCGGCAGTGAGCTTCAGCACTTCGTCATTGTAATTGGGTAAGCTATTTGGCACCACGCCCTGGATAGGATCGAAACAGGAACCATCATAGACGGCAAGAAACGAGATGCCGGCCTTGGAATCACGACGGGTTCTTACCCAGCCACGTACAGTGACCTGTGAACCGACCGCATGCTCACCTTTAAATACAGATGCGACAGATGCAATGCTCATTATTGCTTAGTTCTCCAATGAAACGTTTTTATGCTTCAATTCGGCTCCGAAAATAGTTCGAGAGCAGAAATCAGGCAAATCCCTGACTATATTGATGACACAGGAAAAAATTTGGAGGTTAATATTACCTTGCTGGTGGCTTTTCTCAAGCTGAAAAAGGTATTCTGGGGACAATATCCCCCTTCAGACGGAAGGAGTTCGGATGAAGAAGGTCAAAATCTTTCAATATCTGTTGGCGAGCCTGTCGATTATAGGTTGGTCACTGGCGATTTATGCCCTGTTGATATTCGATAAGGCGAGGCCGGACAGGGCCGTAGGTTACTTCTTCAGCAAGGGAGCGCCAGTGCGTTTGTACTGGGACCCTCAGCAAACCATGCTACTGGAATATATCATCTGGGCTTGCGCCGCCATCAGCTTCCTCAGTCTGGGCTTTAACTGGTATGTGGCTCATCACAGCCGGTTGGGTTACTGGTTCAATATTCCACTGTTGCTGCTATCATCCACCGCCGCCGGCTTGTATCTGCGTTTCTTTATCTAACTGCCTTTATGCTGTGCTGTCAGCGTAGTTGTCGACAGAGCATATCGATAATCGCCGCAGTGGCGCCCCAGATAAAGTGCCTGCGATAGGGAATAAAGGTGACAGGGTAGAAATGGCCGCGGCGCTCGAACATCGCCGTGTGACGATTTTCCTCTTCCAGTAAAAACGCCAGCGGCACTCGAAATAGCTCCTGCACTTCGGCCGGGTCAATTTGGGCCTCAAAGGGTGACTTTACCCAGCCAAGCACTGGGGTGATCTCAAAGCCGGTAAAGGTGGGATGATTGGGCAGTTGACCTATGATTTCGACATTATCCGGCGCCAAGCCTATCTCTTCTTCCGCTTCTCTGAGGGCTGTCATGATAAGGTTCTGATCTTCGGCTTCCGGTTTGCCGCCGGGAAAGCTCACCTGACCGGGATGAGCTTTGAGATGCTTCGGCCTCTGGGTCAAGATAAGCTCCGGTCCCTGTACACCTGGCTCCAGCGCGATAAGTACCGCGGCGGCTCTGAGTTTGGCCGGTGTCAAAGGGCTCGAATGGTATCGACTCAGGGCTCTGAGTTGAAAACGGGTCAACAGCTCGTCTTTATCCATAGTGTCCTTGAAGTCGATTGAACTAATCAATAACCCAAGCCATTACTGTCCAGTCTTCGCAAAGCACTCTCAACCAGCTTAAATAACAAGTATCAGGCTAAGGCTGGTCTGGCTCAGGGGCTAATAGCGGCAGTATTCGACTCACTTTATCATAGGTTTCCTGGTATTCGGCATCCACGTCTGAGTCGGCTACTATACCACCACCGGCCCAGCAATAGAGTTGCCCGGAATCGGCAACCAGGGTTCGAATGGTGATGCTGCTGTCCATTTTGCCATCCTGGCTCAGATACCCGATGGAACCGCAATAGAGTGAGCGGCGACTGGGTTCCAGCTCTTCGATAATTTCCATGGCGCGGATCTTGGGCGCGCCTGTGATAGAGCCGCCGGGGAAGGCGGCCCGCAGTAAGTCTGTGGCCTGATAACCCGGTGCCAGTTCGGCGGTTACTGTGCTGACCAGATGGTGCACCGCCGGAAAGCTTTCTATGGCAAACAGATGCGGCACGGCCACACTACCGGGGCTGGCTACCTTGCCAATATCGTTGCGCAGCAAGTCCACTATCATCAGGTTTTCGGCTCTGTCCTTTTCTGAACTTGCCAGCTGTTTGGCAAGCTGCCTGTCTTGCTGTTCATCGGCGCTTCGGGGCAGGGTGCCCTTGATGGGCTTGGTTTCAATATGGCGGTTGGGATCCAGGGCAATAAAACGCTCGGGTGAGATGGACAGGATGCAGTTGTGCTCCAGGCGAATAAAGGCAGAAAAGGGCGCGCCGTTGGCTTGTCTAAGCTTACGATAGGCTTGCCATTCATCACCTTGATAGTCGGCCTGGAATCTTTGGGTCAGATTGATTTGATAGCAATCGCCGCTGTGAAGATATTGCTGCACTTGGGCAAACTTGTCGCCATATTGCTCGCGGCTGAGCTGCGAGCGCCACTCACCACTGAGTCGGAACGCTTTTTGGTCAAGGTGCTTATTGGGGCTGTTTGTGACTTTGGCCGTCAGCCGCGACAGGGTTTCAGTCAGCGCCCTTTCACCGCGGTAGTGCACCAGTTGCCAGCACCTTAATTCCTTATCGCGAATAAGGGCCCAGTTATAGAGGCCGACATTCATCTCCGGCAGAGCGATATCGGCTGCGGCCAGTTTTGGCAGTTTTTCCAGTCTGCGGCCAAGATCGTAACTGAAGGCGCCCACAGCGCCGCCGCTGAAAGGCAGATTGACCTGCATAGCGTTGGGAAAATACTGTTGCAGCAGTTGTTGCAACAAGGCAAAAGGATCGTCATTTGAGTGGCGTCCGCCGCTCGCCTCAGTGATTTGGGTGGTTTCACCTGTGGTGACTAGCGTGGCTATTGGCTCGGCAACTATGATGTCGTATCTGGCGTCACTGTGCTTGGCATCGGCCGAATCCAGCAGCATGGCCCAAGGCTCATCGCTGAAATAAGAAAACAGCTCTAAGGTTGATAATTGCCAGTCAAGAAGGCGAATGGCGGGAGGGCAAATAGCCTGCTGGTACATCGAACGACCCTATCTGAAAATGTGATGTAGCCCAAAAAGGAACGAAAGAGTATCATATCGGCCACAAAAAACTAATAAAACCACCCCTGGCCCTTGGTGAAAACGCGTTGTATCACGGCTTTGCTGTCGTTTTGAGCATTTTTGTGTCGCAAAACTGGCAAACGGAGCTTGAAGTTCAAGGCTTTGGCCCGAAACTTGTTGCGTGTTGAGCCTGAGCTGAAGGGGCGGGCCCTTAGGCTAATGGAGCGCCAAACATGTCTGTAATCAAGCAAGCTGACTTTATCGACAGCATCACTGATGCCCTGCAATATATCTCCTATTACCATCCGAAAGATTTTATCGATGCCATGGCTGCCGCCTATGAGCGCGAGCAGAGCCAGGCCGCCAAGGATGCGATTGCCCAGATTTTGATAAACTCGCGCATGTCCGCCGAAGGGCACAGACCCTTGTGTCAGGATACCGGCATTGTGACCTGTTATGTCTATCTGGGGATGGGCGTGCAGTGGGACAAGACAGATATGACAGTACAGCAGATGGTGGATGAAGGTGTGCGCCGCGCTTACACCAATCCTGATAACCCGCTGCGTGCTTCAATTGTGGCCGACCCGGCCGGCAGCCGTAAAAACACCCGCGATAACACACCTTCTGTGGTGCATATTCAGATGGTTCCCGGCGATCATATCGAAGTGGCCATTGCCGCCAAAGGCGGTGGCAGTGAAAACAAGGCCAAGATGGTGATGCTCAATCCGTCTGACGATATCGCCGCTTGGGTGGAGAAGACACTGCCAACCATGGGCGCCGGCTGGTGTCCTCCGGGTATGCTGGGAATAGGTATTGGCGGCACCGCCGAGAAAGCCGCCGTGCTTGCCAAGGAAGCCTTGATGGAGAGCGTGGATATTCATGAACTGATGGAACGCGGCGCCGAAACTACGGAAGATAAGCTGCGTTTGGATATCTTCGAGCGCGCCAATAACTTAGGCATTGGTGCCCAGGGCCTGGGTGGTTTGACGACTGTACTGGACGTTAAAATCAAAACAGCACCAACCCACGCCGCCTCCAAGCCTGTGGTGATGATCCCTAACTGCGCCGCCACCCGCCATGTGCATTTCCATCTTGACGGCAGCGGCCCTGCCGAGCTGACTCCGCCAAGCCTTGATGACTGGCCGGAAATCACCTGGGAGGTGGGTGAGAGCGTGCGCCGGGTCAATCTCGATACTGTTACCCAGGAAGAGATTGAAAGCTGGAACAGCGGCGATACTCTGCTGCTCTCGGGTAAGATGCTCACAGGTCGTGACGCGGCTCACAAACGGATCCAGAGCCTGATCGAAAGTGGTGAAGGCTTGCCTGAAGGGGTTGATTTCACTGGTAAATTCATCTATTACGTAGGTCCAGTCGATCCAGTTGGTGATGAAGTGGTTGGCCCGGCCGGTCCGACAACCGCTACCCGTATGGATAAGTTCACCGATCTTATGCTGGATAAGACAGGGTTGATGGGCATGATAGGCAAGGCCGAACGTGGTCCGGCCACAGTTGAATCTATCCGCAAGCACAAGGCGGTATACTTGATGGCCGTCGGCGGCGCCGCTTATCTGGTGTCCAAGGCGATTAAGCAATCTCGCGTAGTGGCGTTTGAAGATCTCGGGATGGAAGCCATCTATGAGTTTGACGTCAAGGATATGCCTGTTACTGTAGCGGTTGACTCCAACGGGGTGAATGCCCATGAAACCGGCCCGGCAATCTGGAAGGTGAATATCCAGAACGCCAAGGCTTAAGCTGAACCTTGAGGGGCCAATTGGCCCCTTTTGCATTGCAATCTACAACCAATAAGAAGATTTATAATGAAAACCAACCCATTGTTGATGGCGCTGCTCGCCGCAGGACTGGCTCTGCCGGCGCTGGCTGCCGATAAAGCCCCTTTTACTGTCCAGGATCTGGTCAAGCTTAATAAACTTCATTCTGCCGCTGTATCCAATGACGGCACCAAGCTTATCTACGGCCTGAAAAAGGTTACCGATGATGGCAGCAGCTCAGATCTCTATCTGTTGGATCTCAGTGACAAGAATGCGGCTCCCAAGCAGCTGACGTCGGCACCGGGCACCGAACACGATGTGGCCTTTAGCAGCGACGACAAGCAAGTCTATTTTATCGCTGCCCGTGATGGCAGCAGCCAACTGTATCGCTTGCCGCTGGATGGTGGCGAAGCCCAGGCCGTATCTGATCTACCTCTGGGTATTGACGGCTACAAATTATCGGCCGATGGCAAACAGGTGGTGATGAGCATTCGTGTTTTTCCCGAGTGCGACACCCTGGAATGTTCAAAAGCCAAGTTTGATAAAGAAGCCGAGCGCAAGAGTACTGGTCGTGAATACGATCAGCTGATGGTGCGTCACTGGGATACCTGGTCTGATCATGCCCGCAATCACCTGTTTGTAGCGCAGCTTGAAAACGGCAAGCTGGGTAAGCCGTTGGATGTGACCCAAGGCCTGGATACCGAAACCCCGCCAAAGCCATTTTCCGGCATGGAAGAGGTGACATTTAGCCCGGATGGCAAATACATAGTCTATAGCGCCAAGGCACCGAGCAAAGATCAGGCCTGGACCACCAACTACGATCTCTGGCAGGTGCCAGTCACAGGTGGCAAGGCCAAGAATCTCACCGAAGATAACCAGGCCTGGGATGCTCAGCCGGTGTTTTCCGCCGATGGCCGCTATCTGGCCTATCTGGCGATGAAAAAGCCCGGATTCGAGGCCGACAGATACCGCATCATGCTCAAAGACACAGTCACGGGTCAGAGCAAGGAAGTGGCGCCTATGTGGGACAGAAGCCCAGCCTCACTGAGCTTTGGTAAAGACAACAACACCCTGTATGTGACCGCTCAGGATCTGGGCCAGGTATCTGTCTTCGCCATCAACACTCAGTTTGGTGATGTACGCACTATTTATAACGATGGCAGCAATAGCCTAGTGGGGCTGGCGGGCGATCGTTTGATCATCAACCGTAAGTCGCTGATAGAGCCGGGCGATCTCTACTCCATCAATATGGATGGACAAGATCTGACCCGTTTGACTGAAGTCAATAAGGCCAAGCTGGACAAGGTCCAGTTCGGTGAGTTCGAGCAGTTCAGCTTCAAGGGCTGGAACAACGAAGAGGTTTATGGTTACTGGCTCAAGCCGGCGAACTTCCAGAAAGGCAAGCAGTATCCGGTGGCCTTCCTGGTACACGGCGGCCCACAAGGTTCATTCGGCAACAGTTTCAGCTTCCGCTGGAATCCACAGTTGTGGGCCGGTGCCGGATATGCCGTGGTGATGGTGGATTTCCACGGCTCTACCGGCTATGGTCAGGCTTTTACCGATTCCATCAGCCTGGATTGGGGCGGTAAGCCTCTGGAAGATCTGCAAAAAGGTCTGGCTGCGGTTGCCAAACAGCAGAAGTGGATCGATGCCGATAACGCCTGCGCCCTCGGCGGCTCCTACGGCGGTTACATGATGAACTGGATCCAGGGTAACTGGAATGACGGTTTCAAGTGCCTGGTTAACCACGCGGGCTTGTTCGATATGCGCTCTATGTACCATGTGACAGAGGAACTCTGGTTCCCAGAACATGAGTTTGGCGGCAGCTATGAGCAGGCCAAGGATCTTTATGAGAAGTTCAATCCGGCCAACTATGTGGAAAACTGGAAGACTCCTATGCTGGTGATCCACGGTGAGAAAGACTTCCGGGTACCTTACGGTCAAGGCTTGGCGGCGTTCAGCTATATGCAGCGCAACAATATCCCTTCTGAGCTGCTGATCTATCCGGATGAAAACCACTGGATCCTCAACCCCAATAACCTTGAGCAGTGGTATGCCAAGGTACTGGGTTGGATGGACCGCTGGACCAAGTAAAGGACAAGAGTCTCTTTAATTGGAACAAACCGGCCATTTGGCCGGTTTGGTTTTTTATGGGTATGATCACGACTAAGATTGAAGGCTATTTTGGTAATTGGTGTTGGATGGCTGTAGTTTTGCCCATTCTACCTTTGGCGGATTGTATTGCGGCGGCAACTGAGTTAGATTGAAACAAGTGTTTAAATCCAACGTTTAAAGAGTCTGTAGATGAATCCCTATCAAGCCCCGTTAACCGACATGCGCTTCTTGCTTGAGCATGTCTTTGATGCTGAACAAACCTGGTCTTCATTACCGGCAATGGCCGATGCGGTCGATATGGATACTGCCGCAGCCATTCTCGAAGAAGGCGCTAAACTGTGCCGCGATCTTATCCATCCTATAAACCGCAATGGTGATGAACAAGGAGTCAGTTTCGAGGCTGCTAAGGTGATCACACCCGATGGTTATAAAGAGGCCTATGCCGAGTTTGCTGCAGGTGGTTGGGTAGGGTTGTGCGGCGATCCTGAGTTGGGCGGTATGGGGATGCCGAAAATGCTCGGTGTTATGGTCGATGAAATGGGCTATAGCGCCTGTAACGCCTTTACACTTTACAGTGCACTGACAGCCGGGGCGGCGTTGTGTATTCACGCCCACGGCAGTGAGGAGCTCAAGGCCAAATATCTGCCTAAACTCTACTCCGGTGAATGGGCCGGGGCCATGGATATGACAGAGCCTCAGGCTGGTTCGGACTTGCGCAATATCCGCACCCGCGCCGAACCGACCGACAGTGGCAGTTTCCTTATCAGTGGTTCAAAAATTTTCATCACAGGTGGCGATCAGGACTTGACCGAGAACCTGGTTCACCTGGTGCTGGCCAAGATCACCGGCAGCAAAGGCATCTCGCTGTTCCTAGTTCCTAAGTTCAAAGTGGCCGATGACGGCAGTTTGGGCGAAGCCAATGGTGTAACCGTCGGCGCCATAGAGCACAAGATGGGTCTCAAGGGCTCGGCGACTTGTGTGATGAATTTTGATGGTGCCGAGGGTTACCTTATCGGCGAGCCTAACCGTGGCCTGGTGTGCATGTTCACCATGATGAACTATGAACGTCTGTCCATAGGTATTCAGGGGCTTGGCAGTGCTCAGGGCGCTTATCAAATGGCGGCCGACTATGCCAAAGAGCGCCTCCAGGGCGTCGCTGCCGGCGGCTCACCCACCGGCAGCGATTCAGATCCTATTTTGGTACACGGCGATGTGCGGCGCATGCTGCTGAATATTCGCGCCATGACAGAAGCGGGTAGGGCCTTGGCCATGCTCACAGGTAAACAGCTGGATCTGGCCAAGTTTGCCGAAGATGAAGCGGTTAAAGCCAAGGCTAGTCGTTACGTGGGTCTCTTGACTCCGGTCGCTAAGGCGTTCCTGACCGATCGCGGTCTGGACGCTACCATATTGGCGCAGCAGGTATTCGGTGGCCACGGCTATATTCGTGAGACCGGCATAGAGCAGTTAGTGCGTGATACCCGTATCGCCCAGATTTATGAGGGCACCAATGGTATTCAAGCCATCGACTTTTTGGGACGTAAGCTCACAGGTGACCGTCTGGCGACCTTGAATGAGTTTATCGCCGATATCAAGGTTGATATGGCGAGCTTCGAACAAGTATCAAATGAGCAGAAACAGCGCGTTGAAAGCCTGTTTGACCAGTTTGCCAGCGCGATTGCCGCTATTAACGAGCAAAAGGGCGATAAGCCTGCGCTCATTAACGCCTTGGCGGTTGAAGCCTTGGATGCCTTTGGTTACATACTCTACGGTTACCTGTGGCTGTTGATGGCAGATAAGGCTCTCACTGCAACCGATACCCTTGAGCCAGGCTTTGCCGAGGTCAAGAGCCAACTGAAGGAGTTCTACTTTGCCAAGTTGCTGGCCAAGGCCGATTTCCACTTGAGTCAGCTGGCCGGTGGTGATGACAGTGTGATGGCCCTTGCGCCCGAGCTGTTCTGATAACATAGAAGTATTCAAGCTGAATCGAAAGAGCCGCTAAAAGCGGCTCTTTTCTTGTATAGAGCCCCCCACCAGCTAGGCTGGTGGTTCCGTAAAGCTTTCAGCTATGTAATGGCATAGTGAATTTGGCCATCTAAATAGACGAAGTGATAGACTCACTTCTCGCAAATGGGTGGCAGATATGAAGAACACAAGACCGACATTCAGCGCTGAGTTTAAGCTAGAGGCTGCTCGGCTAGTAACAAAGCAAGGCTACAGCGTGGCAGAGGCTGCAACCGCAATGGGAGTCAGCAATTCAGCCATGCGAAAGTGAGTAAAACAGCTCCAACAGGAACTACAAGGCGATTCCCCCAAAGGCTCACCAGATACGTGACGGGGTATTACAGTCAGCTTAGACCGCATCAATATAACGGTGGGCTGACACCAAACGAGTCAGAGCGAAGATACTGGCTTGAATACAAAAACGTGGTCAATTTAACTTGACCACTACAGTTACAGAAATAACGCGCAAGATTATTTTCAAATTTCCGGGGCTTTTGTCAAAACCTCAATAATGCGGTGTGAAAAACCGGCGTTATCGCTCTCTCCCGGGACTGTTCGAGTCATCTTCTAACTGATATTCATGAAGTCATACCATAGGGACACAGGGTAAATATGAAGTTGCTCCGTTTTTCACTATTTATAATGAGCCAGATTTATACTGGGCCCGATTTATGTTGAGCCAGGATCAGTGATTCCAGCAGCTTACAGGCCGGGCCCTGTTTGTCTCTCTGTGGCACTACCAGACTGAGCAGTATCTTGCGGCTGCTGGAGCCTTTGAGGCTGAGGCGTACCAACTCTCCATTTTCCAACTCCTGCTTGACCAGATGCGCCGGGATCCAGCAAAAACCTATGCCTTTGGCCAGGATCACCTTGGCTTCGTGGAAGTTGCTGACGGTCCAGCGCTGCTCGGCCTTGAGCCAGCCGATTTCCTGCTGACTATTGACGCCGGTATCTTTGATCACAATTTGCAGATGCTGGGCCAGCACTCTGTCATCTTCAATTTCCACTTGAGCCGCCAGCGGATGGGAAGGGTGGCAGAGCAGGTAGAAGTCCAAGTCGCAAAGGGGCTCAGAGATATAACCCATGGGCGGGGTACCGCAAATCGCAATATCCACCTGATGGTTTTTGATCATCTCCTGGGTGCCGCTGATCACAGTGTCCCGCACTGTGACCCGGGTTCCGCGACTCTCGGGCAGAAAGGCGGCCAGCGCCTCGGTCAGGGTTTCCATGGGGTAGACCAGCTCCCTGGCGATGCTCAGACTCGGCTCCCAGCCCTGTTCCAGATTGCTGGCGAGCTGCTCCAATTCCCCCACAGCCTGAGTGACGTGACGAGAGCGGCGCAGCAGTACTTCGCCGCATTCGGTCAGATAGGCCTTGCGACCACGCACTTCGAGGAGTTGGATCCCCAACTGATGCTGCAGCTTGGCCACAGCATGGTTGAGGGATGATTGGCTCTTGTTGAGCTGCTCGGCGGCCTGGGCGTAACCACCGAAGTCGACGACGGCCTGCAGGATCCGCCACTGTTCCAATGTGGACTTGGGTCTGTTCATTTTCTAAAAACTCGTCAGATTTCGGCCTATCATGGGTGGAAACTGCCAGTTTTTCAAACTATTTAGCCTTTTTCGTCGACTCGGTCGCCTGTTTGACCGACTCGAGTGGCGTCACCTGCATCGGTAGGTATTTCCGGGTCGCCTTGAGCTCACTCAAATAGGGGCCTTTATGCAGTTTTTCCGGCCATTTGAGCAGCATCATCGCCAGCACATTACGGTGTTCACCCAGGGCCAGCGCCGGGTTGCCTTTGGGGGAGCGAATAAAGTCCACCTCAGGATCGAAGGATTTGATGATGTGCGCCTGGGTGGCTTTCACCATGGGATGATCTTTGCCCTTGCCGGCGAGCAGATAGCTTATTCCTACTTCGGCAATAATATCGTCGGTGGCATCACTGAGGATTCGCTGGCGGTTGGCTTCGAAGTAATCGAGGATCCAGGCGAACTCCTTGGCATCAACCGGGTGCTGATAGTATTCGCTGGCGGCGAAGATAAAGTGAGTCATGCCATAGAGCTTATTGCGATATTGTGCCTTACTGAGCTTGCCATCTTCGGCATCGGGGTAGACACGTTTGAAGGCGGCTTTGTAGTCTTCCAGGTAATCGCCAACGCCAAGTTGCTTGGCCCAGTAGACGTAGTTGACCAGCTGCGCCGCCCAGGCTTCAATCATGGCTTCGTCGGTCAGACCGTGCTGTAGATCTGTACTCTTGAGCCCTTTGAGCAACTTGTCGTGGCAGGGGCCGGTAAAACCAAACTCATTTATTCGGCTGGCGTAGCGCAGCAGCACATCGGTATAAAACAGAAATTCGGGGAAGGGTTTGAGCGCTTTTTTGCGTGCCTTGGCCCGGGGGCCATTGCCTAGTTGGGATATCGCATTGAGCGATTCACTTTTGACAAATTCAGGGTCGTCCAGCTGGCAGGCATAGAAGCTTTGCGCTTCAGTGACCGCAAACAGATCCACCAAGGCGGCGTTGGCGTACTGCTCGTCACCTGTCATCCGATAGAGGCGGATCCCGTAATGACCCTGCACCCTAGGGGGCAGCTGGTAGAGATGCTGCTCCAGATTCTGCTGAATGCGTTGATAAACCTCGTCAGCGCTGGGCTGGCTCTTGGCGGCCAGGGTACTGCTCATCACTCCCAGGCAGAGGGCAAGTGTCAGTTGACCGGTTCTCTTGAGTATTGGCATCGCGTATCCTCCGGATGAGTGTGGCCGCATCGGCAGCGCCAAACAGGCTTTGCAAACGGGCGGCCATAGGTTGGGCTGATTCGTTGACCAGCAAGAGATCAAATAGTTGCGCCGGGTTGCAGCCCCGGGTGTGAACATCTATCGCTTTGGCAAGTTGCTGTTGCCAGAGTCCGAGATAATAGAGCGGCCCCTGATCGCTGATGGCGCCAAAGCTGTAGCTATAGTCACTGACTTCGGGCCAGGAGCCATTAAAACTGGCTTCAAACGCCTTGTGTAGCTGTGGGTATTGGTTGTTGCCAAGGGATTCAAAGCTGGCGAGGGCCACTTTGGCGCGAAACACCTTGAGCTGCTGCTGGTATTCTTCGGCCAGTTGTTCGCGCGAGCCGGGAGCCGGCTTGAGTGAGAACGTAAGGGCGCCGCTCAGATAACGTTCCAGCCAGGCTTTGCCCACTCCGGCGCCATCCTGAGGTAACTCCAGACTGTTGTTGAGATAATAACGGCCGCCACCACTGAGTTGGGCTATGGCGGCGCTCAGGGAAGAAACTGCGGTCTGATAGTCCTTGAGCTTCACTTGCTGAGGCTTAAGCACCAGCTCGCTCTGGCCGGTTTGTTGGCCGACAACGGCGCGGCGCAGCATTTTATGGCGGTTGTGTTTACCTTCGCTGATAAGCAGTTCACCCAGCAGCCGACCATGGTGATACACCCTGAGCCAGTCGTCGTTAATCCGCTCTGCGGTTAATCCCAGCGGTTTGAGATGGTCAAACAGGGCTTTTAGTACTTCAGAGCCTTTGAGTGCGACCATTTGGGTCGAGTGGGCCTGTTGTAACTTGCGACCCAGATCCCAAGGGGCGTAATCCAGTTTTTGAGTGCTGGCATCGAGAAACTTGGCCACATCGCTTGGCGTGCTCAGCAACTGAGAACTGAGGATAAAATCACTGTAGCTCGGGTAACCGTGCGCCTTGGCTTGCTCTTGTCTCAGGGCAAACACAGATGACAGCGGCAGTTGATTGCGTAGTCTGGCGCGGCCCTGATAAGTGCGCCAAACCTTGGCGCGACAATCACTATCTGCCTGTTGCATCAAGTAAGAGGCAATATTGACTGCAAAAAAGCCGGGCTTTTGGGCTGATTGAGCGGCTTCCTGCTCCGCTGAATCCTCTTCGGGATTGAGAGCCTGTTGCATGCCGGGCAGGGCACATTGTCCTAACTCCAGCTTGAGATCGTCACTGCGCATTCCCTGGCGAATGCTGGCCTGGGCGCCATGAAGACGTGCCTTTTCCTCTATGCCCAGATGTTGTTGCATCAACCAGTCCAACCTCTGGGCCAATGCCTGAAGCTGTGGCTCATCATCCTGGTTCAGTTCGGATGTCAGGCTTATCAGCGCCGGTTCGCTCAGGAATCTATCCATGGTGTCGGCCAGTTTCAACTGACACTGCAACAACAGCTCATGCTGCGCCGCTGACAGGGGAAAACTCCGATAATAACCGAGGCGGTCATTGATATTGTGCAGCCCGAGGGTTTGCCGCTCCAGCAGCTGCAGATCCTGAAATTCAGGTTGAAAATTGCTGCTGTATTCGACACATTGAGCCGTCAGCAAGGGGACGGCATTAGGCGCGGCCAGGGCGGGGAAAATGCCCGAGGCCATTGTCGATGCCAGCAGCGAAGCCAACACCGACAGTGGCAGCCTGGACTTGAGGCGAGACGGACTCAGGCCGGAGTTAGCGGCTGGCAAAGTGCTTCTTGGCATAAGCGACCCGTTCTTCCACTGACATGGGTTTGCCCGTCATTCTTTCCACATGCTGCAACCTTGGCAATATCCCCATGCCATTGGCTATCTGGATGGCAAGCCCGGGTCGGGCGTTGAGCTCCAGCAGCAGTGGTCCCTTGTTTTGATCCAGTACCATATCGGTTCCCAGATACCCCAGTTCGCACATCTCATAGGCACTTGAGGCCGTGTGCAGCAAGGTGTCCCAATGGGGCACCTCGATTTCAATCAGGTTACGCCCCGTATCCGGATGCAAATCGACCGGGCGGTCAAACTGCACCGCATGCAGGCCACGGCCGGTGGCGATATCCAAGCCGACACCAACCGCACCCTGGTGCAGGTTGGCCTTGCCATCGGAAGCGGCGGTGGACAACCTGAGCATTCCCATCACAGGAAAACCCTTGAACACTATCAGGCGGATATCCGGAACCCCTTCATAGCTGAAGCCATCGAATACGGGATCGAACTCAATCAAGCCCTCAATAATGGCCACATCCGGCTTGCCACCGAGGGAGAACAGGCCGCTGAGGATATTGGAAACGTGGCGATCGACCTCGCTCGGGGTGACTTCATTGCCGTTGGGCTTATAGAAGCGACCATTTTCCACATGGGTGATCACCAAGATCCCTTTGCCGCCCGAGCCTTTGGAGGGTTTGATCACAAAGCCGCTACGATCTTTTACCTGCTCGGGAATGCTATTGATACCGTGTTGCTCGCGCACCACGCCTATCAGATCGGGTACGGCAATATCATTGGCAAGCGCCAGTTGCTTGGTGGTGAGCTTGTCGTCCACCCGTTTGTAAAACTTGCGCGGATTGTAGCGGCCAATATAGTCGATATTGCGCTTGTTCATATTCAGCACGCCAGCGCGGCGTAGCTGCCATGGCCAGGCAAAATTCATTTTATTCTCCTGCCAGTGGCTTGAAGCGCTTGAGCTCCAGCAGTCGATAACCCGTGTACTGCCCCATCAGCAGCACCAGTGCCAGGATCACCAAATGAATACCCAGGAAGTTGAACACCCAGTGCTGTACCCAAGTGGCGCTCATGGCCAGATAAGCCAGAGTGGCTACCAGGAGTGAACCGCCACCTTGCACCATCACCTCTTTGGCGCCTTCCTCTTCCCAGAGGATAGACATACGTTCAATGGTCCAGGCGAGAATGATCATTGGGAAGAAGGTGATAGTCAGTCCTTCACTGAGGCCAAACTTGTACGACAGCAGGGTAAACAGGCCTATGATACCTATCACCACTATGATAACCGCCGATATTCGCGAAATCAGCAACAGGTTCAGATGCGATAGATAGGAGCGGATCATCAAGCCAAAGGCCACAATCAGCAGGAAACCTATCAGGCCGGTCAGCAGTGTGGTCTGGATAAAGGCCAGGGCGATAAGCACAGGCATGAAGGTACCTGAAGTCTTGATGCCTATGATAACTCTAAGGAATACCACCATCAGCACTCCGATGGGGATCAGCAAAATACCCTTGAACAGGCTCTGCTCTTCCAGCGGAAGTTGATAGAGGGAAAAGTCGAAGGCGCTGTTTTTGGCCATCATATCAATGGAGGTCGCCAGGGCTGAACGTGTGTCTTTCAGCATGGAGAAGTTGACCTGGGAGTTGCTGCCACCCAGTACGTCCAATACCGATTTACCACTACGCTCCCACAGCACCATGTTTTCCGGACGGCCCTCTGTGCCTTTGACCAGATCGAACAGGTGCCATTTACCGTCCTGATAGACTTCGACAAAGGGAGACAACTGTTGCCGACGGCGCTGATCTTCCAGATACAGCCCATTGACTTCCTGAGTCGGGATACCGCGGCTGTTGAGCATATGGACAAACAGCTTGGTGGGTGAGTTAGCCGAGAGCAGCAGTTCTATATTTTGACTGCGATCACGGCCAGCAATGGCGCGCATGAGCTCGCGGGCAAAAGAGAGGTTACCGGCACTGCGGGACCAGGCTTCGTTCATGACCTGTTCGGCGGCGGCTTCCTCGGTCGCAGACCAGATATAAGGTGCCGGGGGCAGGGGTTCTTCCTGAGCCTTGAGTTCCTCACGGCCTGTGGGGATCAGGGTGACCTTGTAATAGAGATCCTGCTGGCCATTGGCTTGGCGAATAGACCAGAGCGCGCGGCGGCCCTGTTCATTGTTGCTGATGGTCAGGCCATAACCCGGGGAGGTGGCGTTTTCCATCAAGACTTCAAATGCCGGATCCTGTGGCAGAGAAAAAGAGACTTCTGCCGGGCCTCCTGTACCCTGAAAGCTTACCTTGGCATCGATTGCCCAACTCTGTACCTGCTCACCGGGCAGGAAGGGGACATTGTGCTCAATACCGCGATAAATACTGGCGCTGAGCCCAACAATAAACAGCAGAGCTACCACCAGGTAGAAAGGTTTCCGTGAATGCATTACCGCTCCTATTTATGGCTCGAAATCACTAAGTCTTTGGCTTTACCGTGCAGGTAAGCTTGGCCTACATCGACAACGGCTATGTCTTTCATAAACTTGCGGCCGAGCAGTAAAGGGTATTCGAGGTGACTGCGGTCGGTAAGGTTAAGGTCGGTTTCGGCAGCATATTTGCCTATTTTGAGGTGGGCATGGATCACCGGACGGCGATCGTCTTTTTCATCGGCCTCTTGCTTGATACGGACAAAACGCACCACCTTGGATTCGAAGGTTTTTCCCGGTGCATCCGCGCCATTGATCATCACATCGAATCTCACCCACTGAGCGCCATCACGCTCAAACAGAATAATGTTGCGGGCATCGAGTGAAGAGGATTCGGCGCCGGTATCGATACGGGTATCGAAGCTGGCATTTAACTCATCGATAAAGACGCTCTCAACTTCGCCGAGAACATATTTGTCGCCAATGGGCGAAGCTTCACAGGGCGCAGGGACTTCAACTTCCTTGATAATTTCCTTGGGGGGCTGCTGCAGTTTCTTCACCTGCTGTTGCAGGCCTTCAAGTTGAGTATTCAAGGCATCCAGATGCTGCTGTTGTTGATTCTGAGCCTGGGCAATCACATTGACTATGCTGGCTTCCTGAGAGGCGAGGTTGGACTGCAAGGTCTGGGCGTCGACCGGCACTGGGGCATTTGCCACTTCCTGAGTGCTGGCGCAGCCGCCGGCAAGTGTTGCCATGGAGGCCATGACGGCGATTGAAATCATCTGTTTCAACATGTTGCTTCCTGTATTCTGTTTTCCAGATTGCGTCACTTATATTGGGTTCGGTGAACTCGACTTACTTAATTGCGATAAAGGTGGCCCGTTTGGGGGCGGGGTAACCTTCCACTGTTAAATTGATGTCGGTCGGATCGAGGTAATCCACCAGAGATTCGTTGCGCATCCAGGGCGTGGAGCGTTGCTCGGCCAGTGAAGTGACATCGACATCGACACAGCGAACCTCACGAAAATCGCACTTCTCAAGCCAAAGTTGCAACGCGGCAACGGACGGAATAAACCATACATTATTCATCTTGCCATATCTATCCTGGGGCACGAGTACGGCATTTTCATCACCATCTATGACCAAAGTCTCCAAAATGAGTTCACCTCCGGTTCGCAATTGATCACGCAATTGTAACAAGTGGTCAATGGGAGAGCGCCTGTGGTACAGCACCCCCATGGAGAACACAGTATCGAAGGCATCCAGTGGTGGCAGTTCTTCTATACCCAAAGGCAGCAGGTGCACCGGCGGAGTGCCGCCGGCGAGGCGTTTGACCGCTTCGAACTGGCATAAAAATAGTGAAGAGGGGTCGACACCGACCACCATTTTGGCGCCTTCACCATACATGCGCCACATGTGATAACCGCTGCCGCAACCCACGTCCAGCACAGTCCTGCCTGCCAAAGGGCTGATATGAGGCGCGACCCGCTCCCACTTCCAATCGGAGCGCCACTCGGTATCGATATGAATGCCGTGAATATGAAACGGTCCCTTGCGCCAGGGGTGCAGCAACTGCAGCAGGTTTTCCAGTTTTTCCCGTTGACCAGCAGCCAGTTGCTCACCTGAGCCAATGGTGACACTGTCTTTGAAATCCAGCCGGTCGGGGGCGGGGTAGTTGAGCTTGGCGAGCACTTTCTCCCACTTGGGCAAGGCGCCGTGCTTGTGCTCTCTTTGCCAATCGCCGAGTTTGGCTGGCAGTGTTTCCAGCCAATGCTGCAGATTAGAGTCGGCAATCTGTTGATAGAAGTTACTGAAACTGATCACTTGATAGCTACCATGGATGTGAAATTGAAGCACTGAAACCAGACACCGTAATGGGCAAAACCGGCCTGGGATAATCTGTTGTAGTGATTGTCGAGTTGATCGGGTTTCATCACGTTTTCCAGTGCGCTGCGCTTTTGGCTGATCTCCAACTCGCTATAGCCATTGGCGCGTTTGAAATCCAGATGATGTTCATCCAGTACTTGCTGGATAACTTCATCGCCGAAGCGGATTTTCTCCGACAGCACCAAGGCGCCACCGGGTCTTAAGCCGGCATATATTTTCTGGATCAGGGTATCGCGATCCTCGGGCGGCAGAAACTGCAAAGTAAAATTGAGTACCACCAAGGAGGCGTCTTCGATGGCGATATCACGAATATCACCACAAATAAGCTGCACTTGGGTATCGCTGACATAAGCATTGAGATACTCTTGGCAGCGCTCGGTCATCGCCGGTGAGTTGTCGACGGCGATAATCTCGCAGCCCTTACCTTCAATGCGCCGACGAATACTCAAAGTTGCCGCGCCAAGAGAACACCCTAAATCATAGACTTTACTGTCTTGTGTCACAAAGCGTTCGGCGAAGTCGCCAATGGTGTTGATGATCTGGCCGTAACCCGGCACAGAGCGGCGGATCATATCGCTGAATACGCCGGCTACCCTGTCATCAAAAGCAAAGTCTGAGACCTGACCGCAGTCAGTCGCATATATGGTGTCTTGAGAAGTGTTCATCTGAAATCTTGTGCGGGAAAATCAGTGGCGCATTTTAGCTAATCCCGCCTGAAAGCAGCAAGTGTGCTCTGGTAATTGACGCAAATTTTTTGTCTAATAGCTCGGGAATAACAAAATAATTACATTGCCTTACCAGGAAATAAGCACTTGAAATCGCTGACCTCTCTTTTGAGTCTATTGTGTGTGCTCGTATGTCTGCCGCTGGACGCGGCCAATCAAACGGTTTCTCCCGCCAAGCCACTCGTTATCGTGATGGGGGAGGACAGTTATCCCTACCAATTTGTTGATGATACCGGCCAGCCTCAGGGGATATTGGTGGACCTTTGGCAGGAATGGAGCCGGGTCAATCAAAGGCCCATCACACTGGTGGCGCGGCATTGGGACGATTCCCTGAAGCAGCTTAAAGAAGGCAAGGCGGATGTGCATCTGGCGTTGGCGCTGACCCCGGAGCGCGAAGCAGAGTTTGAATTTGCCAAGCCCATCAGTCGTATTGATACCTACCTCTATCTGCACTCTGAACTGAGGCACAAGGATAGCTTTGATAAACTGCTGCCGTACCGGATAGGGATAGTCAAAGGCTCATCCCACGAGTCGGATCTTAAGGCGTTGGAACCCGGACTGGCATTTACCTTCTATCCCGGACGTAATGCGTTGCTCAACGCCGTATCCGCAGGAGAAATCAAAGCGTTTGCCGGCATGGATGGTTATCTTCGTGACCGGCAGTTGGCGCGCAGTATTGCCCAGCAATATCCCACCGCCAATCGGATGCTGATCAAGCATTCACAAGTGGCACCGGCTGTTGCCAAGGGCAAGCAGGCCTTAGTGGCCGAAATCGATAGTGGCTTTGCCCAGATCACTCCTGAGTTTATCATCCAGACCCAGAGGCGCTGGCTGGGCTATCATGCCGAACAGCATGGGATCACGGTTGCCATGCCACTGAATATGGAGCCGTTTTCCGATCTTGGCCCGGATGGTTTACCCCATGGCCTGTATGTGGATATCTGGCACAAATGGTCTGCCAAAACCGGGGTACCGGTGGAGTTTGTTGCCGGTAGCATGAACAGTACTCTGGAGCAGGTCAAACAGGGTATTGTCGACGCCCATATAGGCTACCCGGAAAGTGATGACCTCAGCTCCGGACTCAAACGTGCCTGGCACTTACACACCCAAAGCAGCCGTCTGTTTCTCAAAGGCCAGGTGGTGGATTCGTTGGCACTTTTGGATGGCAAACGCTTAGGCATTTTCCCATCATCGCCCTATATCACAGAGCTGAAACAGGCCTTGCCCAAGGTACAGCTCAAGTATTTTGACTCTCTCGATGCCATGATCAACGCCGCCGACCGTGGCGATATCTCAGGCTTTGTCTCGCCCTCGGCCTGGACGCAGCACTATCTGTTGACTCATGGACTCTGGGCCGGTTACCAACAAGCACAAGCCTTGCAGTTCAGCTCAGATATCTATGTGTTGACCCGCAGGCAGGATGAGGGCCTGACCCAAAGGCTCATCGCCGGCTTTAACCTGCTGACCCGCAATGAGTTGGCGGCGCTGGAAAACAAATGGATGCTCAATAGTGACGATCATGTTTACAGCAGGGAGCAGAGTCGGCTGCCATTGACTCAGGCCGAGCTAGGCTATCTTGATAGTTTGCCCGAGCTTAAAGTGGGCTATCTCAAGGATTGGCCACCCTTTGAATTCAAGGATGAGCAGGGGCAGTTTGCTGGAATTAACGCCGATGTGATGACTAGGGTGGCGCAGCAGTTGGGGCTAAAACTGCTGCCCGTGGCTTTCGATGAGTGGCGCGATCTTCTCAAGGCGCTTGGCAGCGGCGAAGTGGCGATGGCGGCCAGTCTGGCGGCGAGAGATGAACAAAATGTCACGCTGGCTTTTTCTGATGGTTATTGGCCATCGCCCTGGGCCATGGTGTCTACTGCCGAACATTTGAATCTTTATAGCTTGGGGCAACTCAATGGCCAGCGGGTGGCGATTGTCGAAGGCTATCAGCTCGCCGGTGAACTCATGGCCAAGAGCCAGGGCATAAGCCCAGTGTTGGTGCCCGGTATGCGTGAAGGATTGGAGGCGGTCAATCAGGGAAGGGCGGATCTCTTTATCGATAAAGTGGTGTCACTGGCCTCGGCACTTTCTACCGGGCAATATCCGGCGCTGAAGATGAACCTGATAACCGACATGGCCGATCAAAAGAGCCATATTGGTGTCACACCCGGCTATAAGCCCTTGGTGCCTTTGATTAATCGGGTAATAAGCGGTATAGATAACAGCCAACGGCAAAGGATCCATGAAAAATGGGTTGGCACTGTGATCACCGATAAGAGTCAACAATATAAGACATGGCTGGGCTATTTTCTGCTGGCACTCTTGATTGCACTGTTTATTGTGCTGCTGGTATTACAACTCAATCGACGTCTCAGTCGGGAAATTACCCTAAGGCGTGAGGCAGAGCTCAAGATGGCACACCTTGCCAATCACGATCCGCTCACCGGCTTACCCAACAGGGCACTGCTCGATGACAGGCTGGAGCAGGCATTTTTGCAACATGCCAGGGAGCAGGAGCGTTTTGCGGTGCTGTTTTTGGATGTCGATGGCTTCAAAGCCATTAACGATACCTATGGTCATGAGGTGGGTGACAGAATGTTGGTGCTGGTCACCCAGCGCCTGGCCGCCGTGATCCGCAAATCTGATACACTGGTGCGCTTTGGCGGTGACGAGTTTGTGGTGATCCTCAATAGAATTCAGGATTTCGATGCCGTCTGTCAGGTGGCGGATAATTTGATCCAATCGCTTGCCGGGCCACTCAAGTGGCAAAACATCAGTGTACAGCTGTCGCTCAGTGTCGGGATCAGCGTGTATCCGGTGGATGGCGACAACGCCATCGAACTGCTCAAACGGGCCGATCAACTCATGTATCGCGCCAAAGAGAGTGGCGGCAGTTGTTATCGTAGTGCCTGATTGTTGTTATTTTGAACGCTCGTGCCTTGACCTGGTTTCAGCCACTGGTCAAAGGGAGCAAACTGTTTGATACTTCACCGTCTGAAAGTGAAGTACTTTGGTAAGCGGCAGATTTTCTCTATAATGCCGCTCTTATCGTGTTGAATCGTTCCAGAGCTCAGCAGGCCGGAATAAAGGATATAAAGCAGATGCGCAGTCATTATTGTGGGGACGTAAACAAGTCCCACGTTGGACAAGAAGTGACCCTGGTGGGTTGGGTAAACCGTAGCCGCGACTTGGGTGGTGTGGTGTTTTTGGATCTCCGGGATCGTGAAGGATTGATCCAGGTAGTATATGACCCGGACTTGCCTGAGGTTTTCGATGTCGCCAGCACACTGCGCAGCGAATTCTGTGTCCAGGTGAAAGGTGTGGTCAGAGCCCGTCCCGACAGCCAGGTCAACGCTCATATGCGTACCGGCGAAATCGAGGTGCTGGGTAAGGAACTGACCATAATCAACGCCGCTGACCCTCTGCCGCTGAGTATGGATAACTTCCAGAACAACAGCGAAGAGCAGCGTCTTAAGTATCGCTATCTGGATCTGCGTCGTCCGGAAATGGCCCAGCGACTGATTTTCCGTGCCAAGGTCACCAGTGCCGTGCGTCGTTTTATGGACAGCAATGGTTTTTTGGATATCGAAACCCCCATTCTGACCAAGGCCACGCCGGAAGGCGCCCGTGACTATCTGGTGCCAAGCCGCACTTACAAGGGGCAGTTTTTCGCCTTGCCTCAGTCGCCTCAGCTGTTCAAACAGCTGTTGATGATGTCAGGTTTCGACCGTTACTACCAAATCGTCAAGTGCTTCCGCGATGAAGACTTGCGCGCCGACCGTCAGCCTGAATTTACCCAGATTGATATCGAAACCTCTTTCATGAGCTCTGAGCAGGTGATGCAAAAGACCGAGGAGATGGTGCGCGGTCTGTTCCTCGAATTGCTCAACGTGGACCTGGGTGAATTCCCGACCATGACCTATGCCGAAGCCATGCGCCGTTTCGGTTCCGACAAGCCGGATCTGCGTAACCCACTGGAACTGGTGGACGTGGCTGATTTGGTCAAGGATGTTGAGTTTGCGGTATTCAACGGCCCGGCCAACGATGTTGAAGGCCGAGTGGCGGTTATCCGGGTGCCGGGCGGCGCTGAGCTGTCCCGTAAGCAGATAGACGACTACACCAAGTATGTCGGTATCTATGGCGCCCGCGGTCTGGCCTGGATGAAGGTCAACGACCTGGCTGCCGGCATGGAAGGCATTCAGTCACCTGTGCTCAAGTTCCTCAATGAAGATATCGTCAAGGCGCTGCTGGAACGCACCGGCGCGCAAAGCGGCGATATCATTCTGTTTGGTGCCGACAAGGCCAACGTGGTTGCCGAAGCCATGGGCGCGCTGCGTCTGAAGCTGGGTGAAGATTTCAACCTGCTCCAGGGTGAGTGGGCGCCGCTGTGGGTGGTGGACTTCCCTATGTTCGAGAAGGCCGACGGCCGTTTGTACGCAGTGCACCATCCGTTTACCGCGCCGCGGGGCGTGACTCCGGCCGAGCTGGAAGCCAACCCGGCCGAGACGGTATCCGACGCTTATGATATGGTACTCAACGGTACCGAACTCGGTGGCGGCTCTGTACGTATCCATAATCAGGAGATGCAGGCCACAGTATTCCGTATTCTCGGGATCACAGATGAAGAAGCCAAAGAAAAATTCGGCTTCCTGCTGGAAGCGCTGCGCTACGGCACACCACCGCACGCAGGTTTGGCCTTCGGTCTCGACCGTCTGGTAATGCTGATGACAGGCGCCAGCTCGATTCGTGACGTGATGGCGTTCCCGAAAACCACTACCGCAGCCTGCCCGCTGACGAATGCACCGGGTGAGGCCAATCCACAACAACTGGTGGAATTGGGTATCAAGGTTGCTGAAAAGGCGGCCGACAAAGCTGAAGTCTGAAGGACTGAGCTTGAAGTCATAAAAGTGTGAATCAAACCGGGGCATAAGCCTCGGTCTGTTTTTTTACCGGTTTGAATTTAAACCGGTATTGAGAGGAGATATACCTATGGCAGGTCATAGTAAATGGGCCAACATCAAACACCGCAAGGCCGCTCAGGATGCCAAGCGCGGTAAACTGTTCACCAAACTTATCCGCGAGCTGACAGTATCAGCCCGCGAAGGTGGCTCAGATCCGGACTCTAACCCCCGTTTACGTGCCGCTATCGACAAAGCGCTGTCCAACAACATGACCCGTGACACAGTCGATCGTGCGGTTAAGCGCGGTGCTGGTGAGCTCGACGGCCAGGCGCTGGAAACCGTAGTTTATGAAGGTTATGGCCCAGGCGGCACCGCCGTTATGGTCGAGTGCATGACAGACAACCGCAACCGCACTGTGACCGGCGTACGTAATGCCTTCAATAAGTCCGGTGGCAACCTGGGGACAGACGGCTCAGTGGCGTATCTGTTCACCAAGCAGGGCGTTATCAGCTACGAAGAGGGCGTTGATGAGGATGCCATCATGGAAGCCGCGCTGGAAGCCGGCGCCGAGGATGTGGTCAGCAATGATGACGGCTCTGTGGATGTATACACTGCACCTGCCGATTTCGGTGCGGTAAAAGATGCGCTGGATGCCATTGGGGTTGAAGCGGTGAATGCTGAAGTGACCATGGTGCCATCGACCAAGGCCGATCTGGATGAAGATACCGCCGCCAAGTTCCTGCGTCTTATCGACACACTGGAAGATCACGACGACGTTCAGGAAGTTTATCACAACGCGGAAATTGCCGATGATGTGATGGAACGCCTCGGCTGATAAGGCGGACTATGGCGATTATTTTGGGTGTTGACCCTGGCTCGCGGATCACTGGCTACGGCGTGATCCAGTGTCAGGGAAGACACCAGATTTACCTCGGCAGCGGTTGCATTCGCACCAGCTGCGAGGACCTTCCCTCCCGTCTCAAACAGATATTCGACGGCCTGTCGGAGATTATCCGCCAATATCAGCCGGAGCAGTTTGCCATTGAGAAAGTGTTTCTGGCCAAAAATGCCGATTCGGCGCTGAAATTGGGCCAGGCCAGAGGTGCGGCCATAGTGGCCGCCACTGCGGCGAATTTGCCGGTGGCTGAATACACGGCAACCCAGATCAAAAGCGCCGTGGTCGGGACGGGCAGGGCCCAGAAAACCCAGGTACAACACATGATCCAGCAGCTGCTCAAACTGCCGGCCGCCCCGCAGGCGGATGCGGCAGATGCGCTCGCCGTGGCCGTGTGTCATTATCATACTTGCCAGAGTCTGGTTGCCCTCGGCGGCCGGGCAACGGCTCGCAGCTATGGAAGATACAGATGATAGGGCGTTTACAGGGGATATTGCTGGAAAAGCAAGCTCCGGAAGTGTTGTTGGATGTGCATGGCGTGGGCTATGAACTGCAGATGCCGCTGACCAGCTTTTATGAGCTGCCGGAACTGCAACAGAGCGCCACTCTCTATACCCACTTTGTGGTGCGTGAAGATGCTCAGCTGCTGTATGGCTTCATTACCAAGCAGGAAAGAGCCCTGTTCAGATTACTTATCAAGGCCAATGGTGTCGGCCCCAAGTTGGCGCTGACCATACTGTCGGGACTGACGGCGCAGGAATTTGTCAGCTGTGTCGAGCGCGACGATATCGCCACCTTGGTCAAGCTGCCTGGGGTGGGCAAGAAGACCGCCGAGCGTTTATTGGTTGAGATGCGCGACAAGCTCAAGAGCCTGATGGAAGCCTCCAGCGGCAATGAGCGTGAGTTTGTACTCAAGTCCAACTTTACCCCGGTAGAAGCGCCCAACAGCGCCGAAGAAGATGCCATTGCAGCCTTGCTCTCTTTGGGCTATAAACCCGCCCAGGCCAGCAAAGCGGTTTCCAGCGCCTTTGTTGAAGGCATAGATTCTGAAACCCTGATCAAGGCCGCACTCAAATCCATGCTGTAACATGGAGCGGATAACTGAGGAATGAAGGTAAAGGCATGATAGAGGCCGACAGACTGATCCAACCCCAAGGCTCTCCTCAGGAGGAGCTTATCGATCGGGCGATGCGTCCCAAGTTGCTGGACGAGTATACAGGTCAAAATGAGGCACGCGCTCAGCTCAAGGTGTTTATTCAAGCCGCCAAAAACCGCCAGGAAGCCTTGGATCACATGTTGATCTACGGCCCGCCGGGGCTTGGCAAGACTACCTTGGCAATGATAGTGGCCAATGAGATGGGGGTGAATATCAAGTCCACCTCTGGGCCAGTGCTGGAAAAAGCCGGCGATCTGGCGGCATTGCTGACCAATCTCGAACCGGGCGATGTCCTGTTTATCGATGAAATTCACCGTCTCAGCCCTGTGGTGGAAGAAATTCTCTATCCGGCGATGGAAGACTATCAGCTGGATATCATGATAGGCGAGGGCCCGGCGGCCCGCTCCATCAAACTGGACTTGCCGCCATTTACCCTGGTGGGCGCCACCACCCGCGCCGGTGCGCTCACTTCGCCGTTAAGGGCTCGTTTCGGGATCCCGCTGCGACTTGAGTTTTACAATGTCGATGACCTCAGCACGATAGTTGCCCGCTCTGCCAAGATGTTGGAACTGCAGATGGACTCTGACGGCGCTAGGGAAATCGCCCGCCGTGCCCGCGGAACCCCGCGGATCGCCAACCGCCTGCTCAGACGGGTGCGTGATTTTGCCGAGGTGAAACACGATGGCCGGATCACCAAGTCGGTGGCCGAGCAAGCGCTGGATATGCTGGATGTGGACGGCGAAGGCTTCGATTACATGGACCGCAAGTTGCTGCTGGCGATCATCGACAAGTTTATGGGGGGGCCAGTGGGGCTCGACAACCTGGCGGCGGCCATAGGCGAAGAGCGGGAAACCATAGAGGATGTGCTGGAGCCATTTCTTATCCAGCAAGGTTTTATCCAGCGTACTCCCAGGGGCAGGATAGCCACTGCCAGGGCCTACAGCCATTTTGAGATGATAAAGCCCGAATAACGCACTGGCCAAAGTCGTAAGGCAGAATGGGAATAAGACGAAAAGCGGCAGCCTGAAAGGTGGCCGCTTTTTTATGATTTAGGGAAAATGCCGAGGCTAGGACTGCAAACTTTTCTTGATAAGCTCGGCCAGGTGCTCGGGCGCTTCGAAAGGCAACATATGGGTAGCGTCTTTCACCACTCTTAGCCAGGCACTCTCAACTAGGCTTGAGGTCTGCTCACTGACCAAGCAATAACTCTCCCTCTATGGGGAAGAATTCGCTGGCAGCATTGATCAGAGCCAGCGAAGTTAATTCGGGAACGGCGTAAACCTCAACCCGCTTGCCTTTTTGACCTAGCTTTTCGGCCAACAGGGCAAAATCGCCGTCACCGGACAGCAGCACTATGGTGTCCGCTGCATCGGCATATTCCAGCGCATCTATGGTAATTCCCACATCCCAGTCGCCTTTGGCTGAGCCATCGGCGCGTTGGATAAAGGGTTTGAGTTTCACCTCAAAGCCGATGGCCCGCAGGATATTTTGAAATTCCCGTTGCTTCTTATCGCCCCTGTCTATGGCGTAGGCGAAGGCTTTAACCAACTGCCGGTTCTGGGTGACTCTGGACCAGAGCCGGTTATAGTCAAGATTGCGCCCGAGCGCTTGCCTGGTGGTGTAGTAGACGTTTTGCACGTCAACCAAGATCAATACTCTGCCTCGCTGCTCACTCATAACAGGTGTTCCTTCTCTTCAGGGCGCTAACTTTTGTCGGCAACAGCGTTTTCTGAGCCACTTTCAGTGTCATAGGCCTATCAGCTGCATGCTATATTCTCTGTGGCCTGTGTTGGCGCAGGTTTGTTCGCCAATAATCACAGCCCCCTTGCGTTGGTAAAAATCGACACTGGCCTGGTTGTCGCAATAAACACTTAAGGTAAGTTGTTCTCTTTGCTGTCTGGCGTGCTCGAGTAAGCGACTGCCAATTCCTAATCCCTGCATAGCAGGTTTGACAAACAAAGCCGCCAGGCTGTTCTCGTAGAGAGAATAAAACCCCAGTACTTCGGCGCCATGCTGGTAGACATAGTTCTCAGCTGCAGGAATATAGACTCGGCGCATATTATCCAGTTGGGACTGCCAAAAATCTTCGGCGATAAAATCGTGTGCGTCTATGGAGGCGGTCAACCAGATTTCCAATAGCGGATACATGTCTTCCTTGGCGAATGAACGGATCATATGACTTCCCTGTGGATTATTTACATCGAATATGGATCTTAAGGCGATTGCCACCCTGATGGATTCAAGGGCTCGGCAAGTACCGATACCAGGGCAGGATAACAAAGCGGATCGGCTAAAAAAATGATAAATGGCTCAAAGTGTTACTTTTTATCGTTTCAATCCGGCCAGCATTGCCGGTGTTTTGTCGGCCGTTGGGGCATTTAACCGTGGCAATAAAGGCTTGGTAAAAAATTTACACTGTTATTCTGGCAGTTAACCGGCACTAAGCCAAAAGTGGATTACACTTTAAATCAGACATAGCGTACTGTAATGAAAGTACTTGATGCCGGGTTAAGTTGCCGCAGTAGTTACAGCTAACCAATGGCTGTCCGTTGTTAGCTGTGGGTGGATACAGCCCAGGATAAACAGTACTGAGTACCGGGCAGGGGAAACGGTCTCCTGCAGGTTTTGTCCAGACAATGATGCGGGCAAAGTGACTGAGGGATTAGTAACTATGATCGATGACTTTCTGTTTTCGTCCGAAACATTACCGGAAGAAGCCCATCAGCGCGACAACAAGTGGCGTATTCTGGCGGTGGATGATGATGTCAAATTCCAGAACTCCTTGAGTTTTGCCATCAATAAAATGACCCTGATGGGGCGTCCCCTCGAACTCATACAAGCCTATAGCATGGCCGAGGCATCCAGTTTATTGGGGAAAGACGCCGACTTTGCCGTAGTGCTGGTCGATGTGGTAATGGAAACCGAAGATGCCGGCCTCAGGCTCGTCAAGGCGGTGCGGGATCTGCTGGGAATATCTGAAACCCGCTTCGTACTCTTGACCGGTCAGCCTGGAATGGCACCGGCCGAGTCCGTGATGCAAGATTATGACTTGTCTGATTATGTGCTCAAATCGGATCTCGCCAGCCGCGGCATTCGCAACATACTTACGGGTGCTGTGCGTAATTATCATCAGCTCAAGACCATTTCCTCTGCCCGCCGCGGTTTACAGCTTATTGTCGAGTCCAGCAACCGTTTGCTTGGACTGCGAACACTGGCGCAGATTGCCTCGGTGACTTTGAGTGAAATTGCCAATCTTATCAATGTCGCAGATGAAGGGCTGGTTTGTGTTAATCGGGGGCCTAATGCTTTGGATAGTACCGGCAGAGAAGTCTTCGAACCTGTCACCATAGCCTGCAGTGGTCGTTTTCGTCAGTATATTAATCGCTCCCTCAGGGAGTTGCCGGATCCTAACATTCAATCCATGGTAGAGCAGGCGCTCAGGGAAAAACATTTTGTCAGTACCGATGAAAGCCAAGTGCTGTTTTTCCCAAAATCGGCAGCATTGGCCGAGTTTGCCATCTATGTGGCCACAGGCCGCAACTTAGATGACACCGAAATGGAGCTGCTCAAGGTGTTTGCCGCCAATGTTTCCAAAGGTTTTGGCAATGTTGCCCTGATAAGCCGACTCGATAAGATAGCCTATCAGGACGAGTTACTCGGCATTCCCAATCGTAGTGCCTTGCTGCGGGAGCTCTCCAGGTTACAGGCGATGTCCGGCGTCGATGCGTACAACTTGTTGTTATTGGATCTCGATAATTTTTCCGGTCTCAATAATCTGTTTGGTTCTGCGTTCGGTAATCAGGTGTTGCAGGCGGTTGCTCAAAGGTTGGAGGCGTTTTTTCCGCGCCCAGCTGTCATCGGGCGGCTGCATTCCGACCTATTTGCCGTTGTTGGCCATAAGGAGCAGGTGAATATCGACAGGGCGCAGCGGGTGTTCAGTGCGCCTTTTGAAATGGATAGTAGCCGTCATATTCTCACCGCCTGTATGACGGAAGTTTCCCTGGCAATCGATGGTCAGGATCCCACCGATTTACTGCGTACTGCAGGTACCGGGCTCAGAAATGCCAAGTCTCGAGGCCCCGGCAGCATACAAGCGTTTGATCCCGAATTTGAACATCAGGCGGCACACAGATTCAAGCTGATGCAACAGCTGCATACCGCGATTCAACGCCAGGAATTCGTACTGCATTATCAACCCCAAATAGATCTGAACAGCGGTGATGTTGTGGGAGTTGAGGCCTTGCTGCGTTGGCAGACGGAAGACGGCATGGTGCCACCGGGCACCTTTATTCCGTTGGCAGAGCAATCGTCTTATATTCATGGCATTGGTGACATAGTCGTTGCCTTGTCCTGTCAGGCGGTGCATGCGCTGGATCAGGCAGGATTTGCTGATATTCTGATCAGCCTCAATTATTCGGCTCGCCAGTTGGATAAGCCGGATGTACTCGACAGGCTTAAACAGCAATGTCGTTTGGCCGGGGTGGAGCCGAGTCGGCTGTGTTTGGAAGTCACCGAAACCGCCATGATGCAATCGTTCCAACAGGTAGCTAATATTCTCCAGCGACACCGTACTTCGGGAGGTACAGTCGCGATAGACGATTTCGGTACCGGGCTTTCATCGCTCGAATACCTGCTGCAGTTACCGGCCGATCACTTGAAGATAGATATGACCTTTGTTTCCAGATTGGATGAGGATGAGCGCAGTCGTTTTCTGGCATCGATGATCATTGAGTTGGGGCGGCGGCTGAACATCTCTGTAGTTGCCGAGGGCGTAGAAACTCAGAGTCAGGCCAACTGGCTCAGGGATAATGGTTGTCACATAGGTCAGGGTTGGTTGTATGGTAAGGCCATGCCATTGGATGAGTTGCTGGTGTGGCTCAACAAACGCTGAATGGGAGCTTACTTATGTCGATAGAATTGCCCCAACAGCCTGTGATGGCCCTGTTGAGTTCAGAGGAAGCCTCAACCGGGAAGCAAAAGCGCATTAAGTGGCTGACATGGATGAGTTATCTTTTACCTTGGTGGCTGCTGGTACCGCTGGGAAGTTGGATGATGTATCACTATGCATCCCAATGGCAGATAGATCAGTTGCGCTATGCCCAACAAGAATTGGTTGACAGAGACACCCTGGTGCTCGATGCGCGCTTGGCTCGGGTAAAACAGGATGTGAATTTACTGGCACAGATGACCGCATCGGTATTGGCCGACCCACAGCTTGATGAGAATGAACAGCTGAGCTTGTTGCAACGCCTGTTTGTTGATTTTAGCACGGCCTATCCCAGCTATATGCAAGTGCGCTGGATAGGCACTTCAGGAGTTGAGCGGGTCAGGGTGGATCATACGGATAACTTAAGGCGGGTCGTCGCCTCTGAGGCATTGCAGGATAAATCGTCACGCTATTACGTGATTGAAGCCAACCGCCTGGCTCCTGGGGCAGTTTATTATTCTCCTTTTGATCTCAATATCGAAGGCGGTGAGATAGAGAAACCCTATCGGCCCACTTTACGGGTGGCGACCAAGGTGATGAATGCCGATGGCGGGGAACTAGGACTGGCGCTATTGAATTTGGATGGCAGTGGTTTACTCGAGCGACTACGCCAGTCTGGCAAGACCATGTTGTTGGATGCTGAAGGTTATTGGCTGCTGTCAACTGATGGCCACAGGGAGTGGGGCTTTATGTTCGACGACCCGGAGCAGAGACTTGCCGTGGTTCATCCAGAGGTTTGGCGGCGAATGCAACAGGAGCAACAGGGGCAGTTTATCGATGACTCCGGAATGTGGACCTTTTCTCGTGTCGGCCCCAAACTGAATGGCAACAGTCAGGTACCAGTGCTGTATACCCTGTCCCATGATGAGCAGCCGCTATTTATCCAGGCCAGGTTGAAACAACTCTACTCTGGAGTGGGGGCTGCGGTGCTCTTATGTATGACGTTATTGGGGGCTTTTCTGGCGCGATCCAATTTAAGCCTGGCGGCCAAGGCTCATGAATTGCAACAGAGCAATGCGGCATTGGCAATGACATTGGCTCAGCTGAGGGCGTCACAGCAAGAACTGATCCGTACTGAGAAATTATCATCCCTGGGTTTGATGGTGGCGGGAGTTGCTCATGAGCTTAACACGCCGATTGGGGCCGCCATGTTGTGTGTCACAGCCCTGAATGACAGAGTGGATGAGCTCAAGCGAGACTATCACAACGGTAATATCAAACGTTCGCAATTGGAGGAGTTTATTGAATACCAAGAGGAAGGATTGACGTTGGCCGAGCGCAATCTCAAACGTTCAGCCTTGCTTATCCAACAATTCCGCCAGGTCGCGGCCGATAGAGCTAATGCTGATAGACAAGCCTTCTGGCTCCACGAATTGATCGCAGATATTCTGGCGCTGAATCATGGCCAGTGGAAACATTATCATCATAAGCTAATCACAGATATTCCTTCCGATATCCATATGCTCAGTTATCCCGGTCCCTTGGGGCAGGTGATCCAGAATCTGGTACACAATGCGTTGATCCATGCCTTTGAAGAGGCAGATCGGGGAGAGGTACATATCTGTGCCCGTAAGCTGCAAAACCAGGTCGAAGTCTGTGTCGTGGACAATGGTATCGGGATTAAAGAACAGGATCATCAACGGGTATTTGATCCCTTTTATACCACTAAACGTAGTAGCGGTGGCACAGGGTTAGGTTTGCATATCGTGCATCACCTGACTACTGAAGTGTTGGGAGGAAGTGTGCGGATTTCGTCTGGCATCAATGGTATTGGGACCTCAATGATCTTACTTTTGCCGTTGGAACAAATTGAGCTCAAATCATCGAAAGAAGAAGCTGAGCTGGCGACAAGCTGATACGGGTTTGAACTAAGCTTATTGGTCAACATTTTTGTGTTTGGACACATGGCGGGTAGCGTCAGGCCCTTGTTATAAATAGTTCGTTTTAGCTATTTCGCCTTAGTTATTTCAGCATAAAAACAAGATGTTATCTTTTACTTGTCAAGGTCCATATTGCCACCCCTGCTGATGCCAAGTTGATCAGTGACTTAATCATTCCCCAAACCCGCAAATTCGTATTGTCATCCTGTGGAAGCGAGGTTCATACCTTGCTGCTTGACTCCATTTCGCCAGCCAGAGTCAGTATTTATCTTGGCGGTGATTACCGTTATCACTTGGCGGTCGATGGTAGCGGTGAGCTTTGGGGAGTTGATTGGCATGAGGGAAATCGCCATCTGTATCATCTGGTGGTTGGCGAAGATGCTGCAGGTCAGGGGCTGGCCAGGCAACGCTGATATGTGGCCAGAAAGAGATGCCTGGACAAGGGCAATGCAGGCAAATTTACCTTAAATTCAACTGTTGCAGCCGCTGGTAGCGGGCAACGACAGAACATGCCGCCCGGTCATTGAGGGTTCAAGCGGTATTGAACATGAAAAAGCGCCCATGAAGGGCGCTCCCAGGTCGCGCAAGAAAAATCAGGCTTCGTCAGCGACAGAACTGTTTGTATGGTTTTGATGAGGCTTACTATCTGGCAGCAGCAGGTTCATCAGTATCGCCACAATACCGCAGAGGCTGATGCCGGTGAGGCTGAAGGAGCCAATACCAAAAGCCATACCGCCGATACCAAATACTAGAGTCACCCCAACAATAGACAAGTTGCGAGGCTCGCTGAGATCCACCTGATGCTTGATCAAAGAGTTGAGGCCCACGGCGGCGATAGAACCGAACAGTAAACACATGATACCGCCCATTACAGGCACTGGGATGGTTTGCATCAGGGCGCCAAGCTTGCCGACAAAGGCCAGCAAGATAGCGGTAATGGCTGTCCAAGTCATGATTTTAGGATCGAAGTTGCGGGTCAGGGTCACCGCACCTGTCACTTCAGAGTAAGTGGTGTTTGGCGGACCGCCAAAAGCGGTGGCCGCTATGGTGGCAACCCCGTCTCCGGCAAGAGTGCGATGCAGACCGGGCTTCTTCAAATAGTCTTTACCGGTAACATTGGAAATCGCCAGGATATCTCCTATGTGTTCTACTGCCGGAGCAATGGCAACTGGGATCATAAAGAGGATGGCATGCCAGTTAAACTCTGGGGCAACGAAGTTGGGCATCGCCAACCAGGCGGCCTCATGCACGACATTGAAATCCACTATGCCGTAAAATAGGCTCAGGCCGTAACCGACAATAATGCCAGCCAAGATTGGCATCAGTTTCAGCAGTCCCTTGGCAAAAATGGCCACGGCTATGGTAGTCAAGAGTGACGCCAGAGACACAATAAGGGCGGTATCCGGAGACACAAGCACTTGGCTGCCGTCACCGCTTTTGCCAAGCGCCATATTCACGGCAACCGGTGCCAGGCCTAGGCCTATGATAATGATCACAGGACCCACCACCACGGGAGGCAGAAGTTTCATGATGATGCCGCTGCCGCGCAGCTTCACTACAGTAGCCAGCACTAGGTAGACGCAGCCTGCAGCCATCAAACCGCCCATAGTGGCAGGAATCCCCCAAGTTTGAACGCCATACATGACGGGAGGAATAAAGGCAAAAGAGGAAGCGAGGAAAACAGGAACTTGGCGTTTGGTGACTAACTGGAACAACAGGGTGCCGAATCCGGCGGTGAACAGGGCTACGCTGGTATCCAAGCCGGTGAGCAGCGGCATCAGCACCAGGGCTCCGAAAGCGACAAATAGCATCTGTGCGCCTTGCAGAGGACGGGCAAGGTATTTCATTTTTTTATCCGTATTGTGGTTAAACCGGTTAATGTTACCAGTTTGACGCCAAGAGTGGACTCCTTTTTTAGCGGTCCAGATCAAACTTTTACAGTTTGTGTTGTTGTTCCCCCGGGTTCACAAACTCCAAGGTTTTTCCATTTCTGCGGCTCGCCAAGTGAGGCATATATGATACACTTTTGCCATTCCGACCACTTTTACCGTCGCAAAGATGCTGAATTCATTTATAAAGCCAGTTGTTTTTCTCTCCCTGTTCTGTGCCACAACCTTGGCCCAGGCGGTGGAAGTCAAACGTTTGGATGAAGCCACAGTTGCCGTGGAATCCAGAACCAGTGCCGAGAAGAGCAAGGGGCTCAAGAAAGCATTGGAAGATGTTGTTTTGAAAAACTCCGGCTCCCGCAGTGCGCTCGAAAACCCGGAAATCCAGGCCAAGCTTGCAAACGTTGACACCCTGGTCAGCCAATTTGGTTATCTCGATACTGAGGAGGGGCTGAAGCTAAAGGCCAGTTTTGATCATGGCAAGATTATCAACATGCTGCGTGAAGCCGGTTTGCCTGTGTGGGGCAAACAACGTCCATTGACCCTGGTTTGGCTCAGCACGGATATCAATAATGAGAAGGTCATCCTCAGTGATGACTCGAGCGCTGCAGAGCGTAAGGCGTTTGCCAATGCCTCGATGGAACGTGGTGTGCCCTTGATGTTTCCTTTGATGGATCTGGACGATCTGATGCGCGTTAATGTCAACGATGTGCGTGGTTTGTTTGCCGATACCGTCGCGGGTGCTTCAGGTCGCTATCAGGCTGACTTTTTTGCCATGGGTTCACTGGAACAAAATGGCAGTGAGTTCAATTATCAGTTGCAGCTCTACCCAAAGACAGATGTCAGCCAGTCTTTGGGTCAACCTCTGCTCAGTCGTCGTGGTCAGGCCGCCAGTAAGGATGATGCCGTGGCGGAGATGATACTGTCACTGTCTGATTATTTTGTGTCTCGGTATGCGATTGCCGACTCAGGCGATGTTCTACAGAGCAAGGTGCGTTTTACCGGTATCAACCAAATGAAACAATTGGTTGAGATAGAGGCATTTCTCAATCAACTCAGCGCGGTGCGAGGTGCCAGTCTCAGTACTCTGCAGGGGGACAGTGCTACCTTTAGCGTGCAACTCTTTGGCTCGGTAGAGGACTTAAAAAATCTGCTGCGTCTAGAGCCTCGTTTATCGTTGGCCGAGGGTGGGTTTCAAGGCTTGAACCCAGTGCAAAGCAATGAAAGTACCATTCTATTGCCGCAGCCATCGAATAGCACAGAATTCAGCGATAATGTGAACCAGCCCTTAGGTCCTTACCAATGGCACAGCCGTTGAGGTTTTAACAGCGGCGCCAGTCATGCTAGACTTGGCGCCCGCATTACTTGATTTACTGCGATTTGGAACGATCCTGAGTGACACAAAACTCACCATTGCAACTTTCACTGCCCGTTCACTTGCCGGACGATGAGACTTTTAACAGTTATTATCCCGCGGCAGGAAACGATGAACTCATCCAGACCTTGAGGGCTTGTGCCGAAGGCCGTAGCCAGGGGGCCGTCTACTTATGGGGGCCGGTGAAGTCGGGACGAACTCACTTGATGCACGCCGCCTGTGCTCATGCCAATGAACTGGAACGCAGTAGCTTTTACATTCCTCTGGGCATTCACGCCAGTATCTCTACCGCTTTACTCGAAGGCTTGGAGCAGCTCGATCTGGTTTGTATCGATGATGTCGATGCCATTGCCGGTCACCCTTTATGGGAAGAAGCGATATTCGATCTCTATAACCGGGTGGCCGAGCAGAAGCATTGTGCACTGGTGGTCAGCGGCAGTGCGGCCCCCATAGATGCCGGTTTTGCCTTACCGGATCTGATCTCAAGGATGCAATGGGGGCTCAACTATCAGTTGCAACCCATGGCCGATGAGGAAAAACTGGTGGCATTGCAGCGCCGCGCTGCGATGCGTGGCTTGCAGTTACCGGAAGATGTGGGCCGTTTTCTGCTCAATCGTTTGGCCCGTGATCTGCGCACCTTGTTCGATGTGTTGGACAGGTTGGACAAGGCCTCCATGGTTCATCAGCGTAAGTTGACCATCCCCTTTATCAAAGAGATGTTGCGCCTCTGACTGCCGAATTTAAGCCAGTTACTTTAAACGCATTCAAAAAGCGCAGCCGGAGCTGCGCTTTTTTGATGCTCGAATAAACCGAAAAGCGTGTCAGGGTCTGTTTACTCCTACGGGAGTTTTGTGGCGATCGCCACTTAAACGCAGCGGCACTTGGGGCTGCTCAGGCCCTTGCTGACGCTGGACATTGCTCTTCGGCGCCACAAGTGTGGGTGATATGCCGAGGTTGGCCGCCCAGCTCAGGCCTGGTTGCATCTGCAGCGGCGCCGGCAAACTATCCAGCAGCAGCTGAGCATTGAGCTCAGGCATCATTTCGCTCAGCACCAAGCTTGTACGGTTTCTGAGTTCGCTGGCACCGATCCGTCCCCGCTGGCCCCAGTCGACCCTGATGCTGTTTGCGGTCACAGTTTCGGGTTTGTCTGTAATCGCCACATCACGCTGCACGCCAAGACGGTAGCTCATCATGGCTTCTTCAAACAGCATGGCGGCATCTTCCCTGGGGGTGCTGTAGTTGTAAAAGTCATTGGCTCTGTCTGCGGAGAAGAAGCCACTGACATCCCCGGGCGTATATGCCTTTTGGGTGGCGGTAGCCGTTTCACCCATAAAGCTCACGCCGGCCAGGGCGCTCATCTCTGTACTGCCCAGCGGATAGGCGCTGCTGAGCTGATCCGATATCAAGGCTTTTTGCGCCGTGCGTCGGTAATAGTCATCCAGCAAAGTCGGCCCCTCAAGGCTTTGGTGAACACTGCGCGGGAAAAAGTCATTGGCATGGGCCAACTCGTGATAAAGCAGCGAGGAGAGATCGGTTGTCAACTCGCTGATAGGGCGGTTGCTGCGCTGGCTGCGATCACGATAGACAGAAGCATAATCGTTGTCTTTGACATAACGCCAGGGGATCAGGAACTGCAGTTCATTACCGAAACCGGCACGGTAATCCGGCGCTTCATTGATACTGTCGCGCTCAGTTGCCGTCAACCAAAGATCTTCCGGATCCAGATAGATAGCACCTGTAACCACCCAGTAAAAGGACGGGCGGACATCGTAACTTATCACCACGGCGGTGACAGACTGCAGCAAGGTGGCAAAGTCACCATGAGTGTCCATTTGATCGAGGAAGGCTTCAAAATTACGTCCCATCCAGTCGTGAGATACCAGTACCCGATTCATTATCGCTTCTTTATCACTGATGCCGCCGGCGCCTTGGCCTATCAAGGGCAGGGTACTGAGCTGGCAAGCGCTCAACTGATTGGAATAAGTGCAGCGCTTTAACACTTCGGCATAAGGCGAGTTGCGTTTGTAGGCATGGGTGCGGGCGATGGGCGTATCAAAATACTCTGAGGTGATTTGCGCTTCATCTGTTATCAGTATGCTGACTTCATCGCTTAAGGTCTCGCCATTGACACTGGCGCTGGCTCTTAAGATCACTCCTGTGTCTTGATTGACCTCGGGTGCAACAAACAAGGGGCGTTCAGGGTTGGTCAGATCCAGGTTGAGCTCAGGTCCGGCGGCAATACACCAGCTGATGTTGTTTGCCACTGCGCCATTGACTCTATCCAGTCGCACGCTGACATTGTTGCCCTCTACCACTTGGTGATCCTGGCGGATATTCAGGCCATTTCCGTCCATTACTGTCACGGTTACCGTTTCCTGCAGGCTGAGATCACTGCCGCTGATATTCAACTGAAAGCGGTAATCACCGCTTTGTATCGGCACAAAGGCCAACACAGGGCTGTCATTGATGTCCATATCGACACTGGGCCCGGACAACTGCTGCCACTGGAACTGTATATTACGGCTGTTGAGCGTACCCAGTGTGGTCAGAACACTGCTTTGCTGACCGGCTAAATAGTGGCTTTGTAGCTTAAAAACCAGACCAGAAGCTGTGGTTTGGTTGTCGAATTCACTTGGCTGTTCACAGCGCGACAAGGCCGGAGGTGGGGTAACGACAGGTGGGATAAGGTCGCTGCCATCATCGTTGCCACCACCGCCACAGGCGGTGAGCAATAGAGTACAGGTGAAGGGGAGGTAAGGCAGTATCTTCATGGCACGGCTCCACTTGGTTGACTGCTTGTTGTTGTTTGTTGTTATTTGTTGTTTTTGTATGAAAATAGTTGCAAGACTTGGGCACTATAGCACGGGCCAGCAGGGTGACCAATAGTCCTTAAGATGGGAAAAATTGTTGCAAATTATGCCAGTATGTGAGGACGGTAGAGCAAGAGCTGAACAAAACACAAAAAAGGAGCCATCATCGGCTCCTAATTTATTATTCCAGTTTACTCTTTGTCTTTGGCGCGTTTCTTGAGTCCCAGACCCAACTCGCGGCCGCGCTTGCGGGCGTAGAAGGGCATGCTGATCAGTAAGCATGATATAAACAGACTCTCAATCAGCGCAAACCACCATTCATAGCCCTGGGCTATATAGAGCAAGGTTAAGCCGTGCAAAAGATAGAGACAGAGAATAAAGCTGGCCCAGGCAAAGGTATAGGGATTGCCTTTGAGGATACCCGGCAGCGGCAGCAGCAAGGGCACCAGCCAAAGACTGGTGAACAGCAGCGAGTATTCGCCATTGAGCCCCTTATCGATAAAGGCATAGGCCAACAAAGCTGCCAGTAGCAGATAGCCTAGTCGTGAGACTTGCAATAACGCCTGACTGCTCATTTATAGTATCGCCAATACGTTTTCCGGTGGGCGGCCGATGGCGGCCTTACCGTTGGCCAGCACTATGGGACGTTCGATCAACTTGGGAGTGGCGACCATGGCGGCAATCAACTGGACTTCGGTCAGTTCGGGATTATTCAGCCCCTGAGCCTTGTATTCCTCTTCCTTGGTGCGCATCAGTTCGCGGGCACTGATCCCCAATTTGGTCAGCAGTTCACTGATAGTGGTTGCATCGGGCACTTGTTTCAGATACTCGACAATCTGGATCTCGACGCCTTTGGACTCCAGCAGTGCCAGTGTTTCGCGGCTCTTGGAGCAGCGAGGATTATGGAAAATAGTGACCTGGGTCATAGGTTTTCTCTTTACCTTGGCTGAAAAGTGCGACGATGATAACAAAAATCTACGCTGACGTCAGGGGAAAGTGGCCCGACTAACGGGCCAGTGAAAGCCAGCATAATCAAAGTGTAAGCCGACTATTTCTTCAATTCGTCCAGCGCTCGGTCGGCGACACGGAACTGGCGTATTTTGGCCTCGATTCTGGCAATCTGCAGAGGCTGGCCATCGGCGGCTTTGTAAGCAAAGTTGAGCTGATCGATAGCCCCCTTGTAGTCGGCTCTGAGGGCCATGGACTCGGCATTGGAGAAGTGTTCCAGCGTCTTGTTGCCGGTTTGCTTATAGGCTTCGGTCAGTAATTGATAGGGCAAGGGGTTTTGCTTATCCAGAAACGCCATATCCTCGAGAATAGGGATTGCCCGCTGTGGCTGTTTACTTTCGAGATAAACACTGGCCAGGTTGGCATTTATCACCTGGGAAGTGGGTTTGAGGCGTCTCTGGGCTTCCAACATCTTTATCGCACCCTGATAATCTTTACGCTCCACCAGTAGATCGGTTTTGGTATCAAGATAGAAGAGGTTGTCCTGATCTTTTTCCAGCAATTGATCTATCAGCTGCTCGGATTGTTTGAAGTCCTTGAGGCGAAACAGTGCCAATGCCTTGCCATAGAGGGCCGCATCTTTAAAGGCGTAGTTGTGCTTGGTTAATTGGGTTTCAAACAACGACAGTGCCGCATCATCGCTATAGCTGGAAAAGCGCACCTGGATCCTGGCTTTGGCCAGATGGAAGTTAAGGTTGTCTGCCACATATCTGTGGGGATACTGAGCCGCGCGGTTACGGGCATCGGTGATCCGCGATTCGGGCAGGGGGTGAGTCAGCAGCATTTGCGGCGGCTTGGAGGTAAAACGGTAACGGGCCGCCAGTTTGCCGAAGAAGTTTGCCGAGGCGTTGGGATCGAAACCGGATTCCACCAGAATTTGCATGCCTATCCTGTCGGCTTCTTTTTCATGCAAGCGGGTATAGTTTATTTTGGACTGGGTCGATAATGCCTGAGTGGTGGCCAGCGCCGCCATCCCGGCCTGAGGCGCCGCTATGGTCAACAAGATGGCACCGAGCAGCCCGGCAATGGTGGCCGGGCTGGCTTTCTCCTGGGCTTCGAGTGAGCGCGCCAAGTGCCTCTGGGTTACGTGGGTAATTTCGTGCGCCAGTACCGAGGCTAATTCACTTTCATTGTCGGCGTTGAGAAACAGGCCTGTATGGATTGCCACATGGCCGCCGAAAAAGGCAAAGGCGTTGATTTCATCGTTTCGCAGCAGGAAGAAATAGAAGGGGGTCTTAACCCCGGTGGCATGGGCCACCAATTTGTTACCCAGCTCAGTGGCATATTGGCTCAACACAGGATCGGATAACACAGGCGCCTGGGAACGAATAACCCGCATATAGGCGTCACCATAGACCATCTCTTTTTCGAGACTGAAAGTGTTGACTGCGGCGGTACCGAGATCCGGCAGGTCGTTATTGGCGAAACTCTGGCTGGCGGTGGCGAGCAGGAGAGAGGTGGCACCGGCCAGAATGGATTGTCGGAACTTGGAAAAAGTCAAAGTACTCAAGCTGATTAGATTTCCTGTATGCCACTAATGCATAACTGCCTGGCTTGTGGTTTGAGTTGCAACTTAGGATAATAGCCGAGGTTTATGTTTAGCAAGCTCATCATGGTTTTAATTGATTTAACTCAGAGTCGTTGTCCCGAAGCCCTGGTCAAGGCCAAGATGGCGATGAAACGTTTGCGGCCCGGTGAAACTCTGTGTCTCTTGCTTTCAGACCCAGGATCGCGGCAGGATGTTCCCCGCTTTGCAAAAAAACAAGGTTATGATTGTCGGATAGCGTCCGACGAGCCGGCCGTTTTGCGCTTACATGTCTCAGTTGCCATAACTGAATAGCAGCGCAGTATCTATACTAGACAGCTTCTTGAAGAAGCGATAATCAAGATGGCGCAGCCATCATCAGCACAGGAATCCCGGATGTTTAGTTATTTGAGTCGTTGGTACCAGGCCCGCTTCAGTGATCCTCAGGCTCTGACACTATTGTTTATTCTGCTTGGCATTGCGTTAACCATCTATTTTGCCGGTGGCTTGCTGATGCCACTATTGGTCGCTCTGGTACTGGCCTTTTTGCTGGAGTGGCCGGTGGCACAGATGGCGAGAATAGGGATAAGTCGAACTGCGGCCGCCTCTTTGGTACTGGTCCTCTTTATCGGCTTAATGATCTTGTTGTCATTCGGCCTGATCCCCAGCATCTGGCGCCAGGGGGCCGCGCTGCTTAGCGATCTGCCCAACATGCTCGATAAGGGGATAATCCTGCTACAGGAGCAGGCGCAGCAGTATCCGCAGTTTATCTCAACAGATCAGCTCGATACCATGGTGTCCGAACTCAAAAAATTGCTCGATACCCAGCATCTCTTGGATATTGCCACTCAGCTCCTCGGCTATTCGGCCTCTTTGCTGGTCTTGATGGTTTACGCCATCCTGGTGCCGCTGTTGGTATTCTTTTTCCTCAAGGATAAAGATGAACTGATCCGCGGCAGCAAGCGTTTCTTCCCCAGCAATCGTGACCTGGCCCGTAAGGTTTGGTTCGAGATGAATCAACAGATCTTCAATTACATTCGCGGCAAAGTGATTGAAATTGTGATTGTCGGGGTCGTGAGTTACGTGTTCTTTGCCCTGATGGATCTGCGTTATGCGGCGCTGCTCGGGGTGTTGACCGGGCTTTCAGTGTTGATCCCATACGTTGGTGCCACCTTGGTGACCTTACCGATTGCTCTGGTTGCCTTCTTCCAGTGGGGCGTCAGCCCCGAGTTCGGTTATCTGATGCTGGGTTACGGTATAATTCAGGCGCTGGATGGTAACCTGCTGGTGCCTTTGTTGTTCTCCGATGCGGTGGACTTGCACCCGGTGATCATCATAGCCGCAGTGTTGGTCTTCGGCGGTCTTTGGGGCGTTTGGGGCGTGTTTTTCGCGATCCCGCTGGCCTCGCTGGTCAAGGCTGTACTGAACGCCTGGCCCAACGCCGAAGCCGATGCGGCCAAAGCCGCTTTAGAGGCGCAAGCCGAATAAGGCGGTCAATTTCAAGTTAACCGACACAGGCGGCCTAAGGTCGCCTGTGTTTTTTCAATCGCTATTCATTCGGGCAACAAGTGGTTTCTGGCACTCGCCGCCAATGCCCTGAATACCAGCGTGGTCTGCTTGGCCTTGAGGTTCCAGTGCTGCCAATAGAGTGGTACCCGCATCCGCATCATGGGTGTCAGCTCTATCAGGCGTCCGGATGCCAGCAGCGGCTGGGCTTGCAGATGGCCAACCAGTCCATAACCCAATCCCTGTAAAATCGCTTCCAGAAAGCCTTCCGATGAAGGTACTGTGTGTTGCCACCATTGTCCCGGCAACATCTCGAAGTAGCGCTTCAAGTACTTTTCATGCAGCTTGTCGCGGGTGGAGAACACCACTGCCGGTGCCGAAGCCAGTGAATCGGTATTCGGCAGACCGTCGAAATAGCGTTCGGCAAACTCAGGCGTGGCCACACAGGCATACTCCATCACCCCGAGAAACTCGCTGGAGCAGCCGTTCATCGCTTGCCCCAAGGTGGTCACGCAGCCAACCGCTTCACCGTTTTTCAGTAGGTGATGAGTGTAAGACTCATCATCCACGATCAGCTCCAACAACCAACCGCGGCGGGCGAACATGGCACTAATAGCCGGCAGAAACCAGGTTGCCAGACTGTCGGCGTTCACCGCAATTCTCACTACAGTGGGCATGGCCGGATCGTCGGCGTCCATTTCGACTCTGAGCTCAGTCTCCAGCAGTTCGACTTGAGCATAGTGGCGCAAGAGCCGCTTGCCTGTTGGTGTCGGCACCACGGGATTACTCCTGACGAGCAGCGCTTGACCCATTCTTTCTTCAAGCTGCTTTATCCGTTGTGATACCGCCGATTGGGTTACATGCAGCCGTTTGGCGGCCCGCTCAAAGCCGCCTTCGGCGACCACCACGGACAAAGCCTTGAGATGACTGTAGTCCAGCATAACGACTCCTTGGGTTAATCTTTGCTCAATTATAAGTTTTGCTAATGACCGATAAAAAACATTAGTTATATTAATTTTCTTGCCGGGAGTAAACTGCCGCCATTGAAAACCTTTATTGGTCGCCGATTATTGCGACGACCTGCTGTTGGAGAGATTATGCAAACCGCTTTCATTCAGGGCATGGGGATAGGTGCCAGTCTGATCATTGCCGTGGGAGCTCAGAACGCCTTTGTATTGAAGCAGGGCATCAAACGTGCCTATCCGTTTCCTATCGCCTTGACTTGCTCTTTGATAGACGCCCTGATGATCACCGCGGGAGTTGCCGGGCTAGGGCAGTTGATCTTGGCGGTGCCGGCCATAAAACATCTGGCGAGCTTTGGCGGTGCCGCCTTCTTATTGTGGTACGGTTTTAATGCGCTGCGTTCCTCGTTCAAGAGTCAGGGATTGGAGACCGGGGATACCGAAGCCGCGGATTCGTTTCGCAAGGCGATGATCACTACTTTGGCCATCAGCTTTTTGAACCCACATCTGTATCTGGATACCGTAGTTTTGCTCGGTAGCATAAGCACAAAGTTTGATACCGAGGTCAGGGGCTGGTTTGGTGCCGGGGCCGTACTGGCTTCCTTTATCTGGTTCTTTAGTCTGAGCTTTGGTGCGCGCCTGTTGGCTCCCGTATTCAGCCGTCCAGCGGCCTGGCGTTATCTGGACAGATTTATCTGGTTGACCATGTGGTCAATCGCTCTGGCTATCCTGTGGCCCTATTTTCAGGGAAAGGGTTTCTGAGGCATTAGGTATCTGCAGAACAACAAAAGCCCGCATTGCGGGCTTTTTAGTGTCTTTGGTTTGAAGCTACAGGGCTTAGGCTTTATGCAGTGAATGCCGGTAAAGAAGCCGACAAATAGCCGTGGGATTTATACCTTGAGATAGTCCAGCACCACTTGATGATGATCTTTGGTCTTGAACTTGTCGAACCTGTGGCTGATGGTGCCGTCCTGGTCAATCAGAAAACTCAGGCGGTGCAGGCCATCATAAACGTTGCCCATAAATTTTTTCTCGCCCCAGACACCGAAGGCATCGGCTACTGCGTGGTCTTCATCGCTGAGCAGGGTGAAGTTGAGCTGATGCTTATCGATAAACTTGCCCAGTCTTGCCACGGGATCAATGCTTATTCCAAGTACGGTCACATTGAATTCGTCCAGTTCCGCCTTGCTGTCTCTCAGGCCGCAGGCTTGCACTGTACAGCCCGGTGTCATCGCCTTGGGGTAGAAGTACACCAGTACCCGACCTTTTTGTAGACAATCTTGCAGTGAAACATTTTCATCGTTTTGGTTTTTAAGGGTGAAGAGTGGCGCTTTATCGCCCGCTTTTAAGGTGTTCATGCGTTCAATCCTTTTGATCTCTATCTAGATGATGTGGGATTCAATCGGCCTTGGGAACCGCAATACCCTGCATACGTTTGATATTGCAGGTCAGGGACATCTCTTCGGCCAAGGCCTGGATGCTGGTTTCCAGTTTATCCAGTTCGACCTTTTCCGGGATATTGATGGCCAGGAAAACGTGCTGAGTCTGGCTGCCGTCCGGCAGTTCTTCCGAGTAGGAGCGCACCGCACCGAGATCCAAAGACCTGTCTGCCAAAAACTGGGAGATGCGCTTCATGGTGCCGCGCTGATCCTGACCGTTGAAGGTCACTTCAATACGCGAGATATAGTTTTGTGGCGTGTGCTTGGAGGTGCGCTTCATCACCGTCATCAGCTCAAGCTCGACACTGAGACTGGGAAGGCTGGTTTCTATCTTGGTAATGGATGCCCAGGAGCCGGACAACATCATAATTAGAGTAAACTCGTTGCCGAATAGCGCCATGCGGCTGTCGACTATGTCACAGTCGCAATCACTGGCCAATCTTGCCAGTTTGCTGACTAGGCCGGGACGGTCGGCCCCCATAGCGGTAACGACCAGGTAGTTGGTCATGAATTTTCCTCATATTTCCGGTATCATAGAGCGAAAACTCAGCCCCTTTGAGCTGAGTTTTTTGTGCAGTCGACCATGCTACCACAACTTATTCGATTTGTTAGCCCTGACAGTGCTTGTCATTGGCTGGCTGCACCAGTACCATAGCGAATCCTGAAATCTTGGGGACATAAGATGATAAACGGAAGCATCGTAGCCTTAATTACGCCCATGAAAGGCGATGGCTCAGTGGATTTTGCAAGTCTCGAGCGTTTGGTGGAATTTCATATCGAGCAGGGAACCGATGCCATAGTCGCAGTCGGTACCACAGGCGAATCTGCCACTCTACCCATTCGCGAACACCTCGAAGTGGTGTCACAAACCCTTTCTTTTGCCGCAGGTCGTATTCCCGTCATTGGTGGTAATGGCGCCAATGCCACCGCTGAAGCCATAGAGCTGACCCGGGGATTGTCGAAACTCGATGTGGCCGCCATGCTGGGAGTGACACCCTACTACAACAAACCCACTCCCAAGGGGTTGGTTGCCCATTATAAGGCGGTTGCCGCCAGCACGGATGTTCCCCAAATTCTATATAACGTTCCCGGTCGTACTTCGGTCGACATGAAGCCGGAAACCGTTGCTCAGCTTTGTGATGTGCCCAACATCATAGGGGTGAAGGAAGCCACAGGCGATCTCGTACGGGTTAAACAGCTGCGTGAGCTTTGCGGCGATGATTTTCTGCTGTTCAGTGGTGATGATGCCACGGCGCGTGAATTTCTGGCCCTTGGCGGTAATGGGGTGATCTCGGTTGCCAACAATATCGTCCCTAAGGCGTTTAAGGCCATGTGTGAGGCGGCGCTGCAAGGAAGAGCGGCAGAGGCAAAAGCCGTGGATGAACCCCTGAGTGGCCTGTACAGCGCACTCTTTTGTGAGGCTAACCCAATACCGGTTAAGTGGGCAGCCCATCGCATGGGACTCATCAGCGAAGGCACAATTCGTTTGCCTTTGACTGAACTTTCCAAGGAGTTTCATGGTCTGTTGCTTAACGCAATGCAAAAAGCCGGGATAGAGGTTAAATAATTTAATGCTAAAGCAAGTTTCCCCCTTAGTGCTGGTTGTCGCAGTTTCAGCCTGCAGCACGCCGATTGACCGTCGTCAGGCCAATGGCAACTTCGAGTATGTTGAAGCCAGCACTTCAGCTCTTTTGGTGATCCCGGAAGGTTTGGACACCCCAAGGTTCAGTAAAGAGTTTGAGATCCCGCAAGCGGGCGCCAAGAGCAATCCTGAGTTTGTCGGTGAAAAACTCGATATTCGTCCCCCTTTGCAAGTGCTGCCCATGGCTGAAGGCACCCATGTGGAAGAGGGCAGTGACAACATCAAGGTTGTGGTTGAGTCCATCGACAACAGCGTTGATCTTAAGCAGGAGATCTTCAGCACGGTTAAGGGTTACCTGCAAAAGCAAGGCTACGGCATAGTCTCTGAAGATTATGATAAAGGCTCTATCGAAACAGATTGGATTGAAACTGAGCAGGTGCTCGATTCTTCCTGGTTTGGCAGCGATAAAGTCTACCAGCTGCGCCAGCGTTTCCGTTTCGATGTCGAAGTTCGTCCTCATGGCCGTACCGGTAATTTGCTGATCACACTTATCGACCACGAAGAGCATTATGACGGCTCAGAGCTGCCGGTATTGCTCAGCGGTGAAGATAAGCGCCGTTACACCATAGACATGCTCAACAGTGCCGTGGCCTATATGAGCCTCAAGCGGGAGCAGATGATCAAGGCCAACCGCATCAAGCAGAGTCTGGGCATTGATATGTCATTGCATCAGGGCGGCGACAGCGAGAGCTACTGGGTGGCCGATGCACCATTCAAGCGTACCTGGGATCGTCTACGGTTAGTACTGCCTGAGCTTGGCTTGGAAGTGGTGGACATGGACTCAAGCAAAGGTTTGTTCTACGTTAACTTGAATGACAACTCTGGTTTCTGGAGTTCCCTGTGGGGCGATAACAAGTTGGCGCTTAAAGAGGGCAGCTATCGTTTATTGCTGCAGGAAAATGCTGCCAACAAAGAGCAGACAGAGATCCGCCTGCACGATGTGGCCGACCAACCGCTAGCGAATGAAACCATTGAAGCCGTCTATCAGAACCTGGCGGAGTTGATGCGCGAAGATCGTAAAGTGCGTTAAGCTCTTCGGGTTTATACCAGAGAGTGTGATTGAAAAGGCGCCGATTTCGGCGCCTTTTTTGGTCTCCTCAAAAGCCTAGCTGCCCTTGGGTGCCAAAACTCGGTACCCAAGTTCTACAGCTTTTTCAGCGCTAAACCATTTGTAACCATTTATAACCATTTAATTTATAATGTTTTTGTTTGATATTTACCCTGCCTCCTCATAGTTACCGCACGCGCGATGAATTCAACGCCTCTCTGTATATAAAGCCATTTGCAGAATAGTCATTGGTTTTTGGGTCAATCTATAGCCTGTATCTTTGCTCTGACGGCGTTGATGCAGTTGTTTTAACTGTGTGTACGTATGTGTCAAATAAATGTAATTTGTAAGTAAAAGTAAAACGTATTGAAGCCGATAAGTCGCAGGGTAAACTGTTTTACCCATAAAACTCTGTACCTTCGGACAATCAATGAAAAAAATAATACTCCTAGTGGTACTACTGGCGGCCGCAGCCATTGGTTATCAGCAATGGCATCAGCAGCAAGCCCCAGCGGAGAAAAAGGCCCGCCCGGTACCCAATGTTGTGGTGTATAAGGCCGCCATTCAGGCCGTGCGGGATGAAGTGGAGGCCCTTGGCACTTCCAAAGCCTATGAGTCAGTCACCATCACCCCCAAGGTCAGCGATGTGCTGACCTCGATTCGTTTCGATGATGGTCAGATAGTCAAGCAAGGACAGTTGCTAGCCAAACTGCAGGACGCCGAACAGCAGGCTAGGGTGGAACTGGCCAGGATCAAGGTGCGGGAGAATACCCGCGAGTTCGACCGCATTAGCTCGCTGGTCACCAGCAAGACAGTTGCTGAAACCGAACGCGACCGACTGCAAACCCTGATAGAAAGTGCCAAGGCCGAAGTCGAGCAGGCACAGGCGGCGCTGCGGGACAGGCAGATCACCGCCCCCTTCAATGGTCGCCTGGGTTTACGCCAAGTCTCGGTCGGTAGCCTGGTGACCCCGGGGGTGGTGATCACCACCTTGGATGATATCTCGGTGATCAAGCTGGACTTCTCGGTTCCCGAACGTTTTATTCAGGACTTGTTGCCGGGCAAAATCGTGGAAGCCAGCGCGGTCGCTTACCCGGATAAGCTGTTTCGCGGCAAGGTTGTTTCCATCGACAGCCGGGTTAACCCAACCACACGGGCAGTCGTGGTGCGCGCCGAAATTCCCAATCCCGATGGTCAACTGCTGCCTGGAATGTTGATGAAGGTCAAGCTCATCAAGCAAAACCGTGAGGCGTTACTGCTGCCAGAGTCGGCTATTATTCCTATTCAAAACCGCCACTACCTCTATCTGGCCAACAGCGAAGGTGTGGTAGAACAGCGACAGGTCACCATTGGGCTGCGCAGCCGTGGCTGGGTGGAAATTCTCGAAGGCGTCGAGCTGGGTGAGCAGGTGATCATTCGCGGGATCCTCAAAGTCCGTCCCGGTGACAAGGTCAAGGTGGAGTTCAAGGAACATTTCAGCTTCCTGACGGCTGAAGAGGCGAAGACCACAGCATGATACTGACAGACATTTCCGTTAAACGGCCGGTTTTCGCCTCGGTCATCAGCCTTTTGTTGATCGCTTTCGGTCTGGTGTCCTTCGATAAGTTGCCGCTGCGCGAATACCCGGATATTGACCCGCCGATAGTCTCGATAGATACCAGCTATCGCGGCGCCAGTGCCTCCGTGGTGGAAAGCCGGATCACTCAACTGATTGAAGACAGGATCAGTGGCGTTGAAGGCATACGCCATATCAATTCATCCAGTACAGACGGCCGCTCTTCCGTGGTGCTTGAGTTTGATATTGACCGGGATATTGAAGCGGCGGCCAACGATGTTCGCGACCGTATTTCAGGTTTACTCGATAATTTGCCGGAAGAGGCCGACCCACCGGAAGTGCAAAAGGCCAATGGCGGCGATGAAGTGATCATGTGGCTCAATCTGGTGTCGGATCAGATGACCACTTTGCAGCTCACCGATTATGCCCGTCGTTACCTCACCGACAGATTCTCCGTCATTGATGGGGTAGCCAATATGCGTGTCGGCGGTGGCAAGGTCTACGCCATGCGGGTCTGGATTGACCGCCAGGCGCTGGCGGCCCGCAACCTGACGGTGGCCGATATCGAAGCGGCGCTGCGATCGGAAAACGTCGAACTGCCGGCCGGCTCCATCGAATCCAAGGAGCGCCACTTTACGGTAAGGCTTGAGCGTAGCTTTCGCACCGCCGAAGACTTTGCCAACCTGGTGCTGGCCCAAGGGGGCGATGGCTACCTGGTTAAACTTGGAGATGTGGCTCAGGTCGAAATCGGCTCGGAAGAAGAACGGATCATGTTCCGCGGTAACGGCGAGGCCATGATAGGCTTGGGGGTCTCTAAACAGTCTACCGCCAATACTTTGGAAGTGGCGCGGGCAGTGAATAAACTGGTGGATGAGATCAACCCGACTCTGCCCCAGGGGATGGAGATCAAACGCTCCTACGACAGCTCGGTGTTTATCGAAGCCTCTATAGACGAGGTTTATCAGACGCTGTTTATCGCCATTATTCTGGTGATCATCGTCATCTACCTGTTCCTTGGCAGCGTGCGCGCCATGTTGATCCCGGCGCTGACTGTGCCCGTATCCCTACTGGCCACTTTTATTGTGCTTTACGCCTTGGGATACACAATTAACCTCTTGACCCTGCTGGCGATGATCCTAGCCATCGGCATGGTGGTGGATGATGCCATCGTGATGCTGGAAAACATTCACCGCCGCATCGAAGAGGGCGACAGTCCACTGAAAGCCGCTTTCCTCGGCGCCCGAGAGGTGGCCTTTGCGGTTATCGCCACTACGGCGGTATTGGTGGCGGTATTTATGCCGATCACCTTCCTCGATGGCGATCTCGGCAAGTTGTTTAAAGAGTTTGCCGTCACCATGAGTGCTGCCGTGTTGTTCTCCTCGATAGTGGCACTGACACTCAGCCCCATGATGTGCTCCAAACTACTTAAACCCGCGAGCCAGGATACCTGGCTGATGCGCCAGGTCGACAAGGGAATGAACGCTCTGGCAAGCTTTTACAGCCGCAGCCTCACCGGCGCCATGAAGCACCCCTTGCTGGTTTCCCTGTTGGTGGTGGCGGCTCTTGGGGCCAGTGCCTACATGGTTAAACAGATCCCGCAGGAGTTTGCTCCTCAGGAAGACAGAGGTTCAATGTTCCTGATGGTCAATGGCCCGGAGGGCGCCAGCTATGAATATATTGAAGCCTATATGAACGAGGTGGAACAGCGTTTGATGCCTTTGGTCGACAGCGGCGAAGTCAAACGTTTGTTGATCCGTGCGCCTCGCGGTTGGGGCGGCTCGGCCAACTTCTCCAACGGTATGGCGATCATAGTACTCAATGATTGGGGCCAGCGCCGTCCCGCCAAGGAGATCATCAATGATATCCGCGCAAGGCTTGCCGATCTCGCCGGTGTCAGGGCATTTCCCGTGATGCGCCAGGCCTTTGGCCGCGGTGTCGGTAAACCTGTACAGTTTGTCATTGGCGGCCCCAGTTATGAGGAGCTCGCCAGATGGCGCGACATCATGCTGGAAAAAGCGGCGGAAAATCCCAATCTGGTCGGTTTGGATCATGACTACAAGGAAACCAAGCCTCAGCTCAGAGTCGTTATCGACAAAGACAGGGCGGCCGATCTCGGGGTTTCCATCGCTCATATAGGGCGTACACTGGAATCCATGTTGGGTTCACGCCTGGTGACTACCTTTATGCGCGACGGTGAAGAGTATGACGTGATCATTGAGGGGAACCGCGACAGCCAGAACACCGCCTCGGATATGCAGAATATCTATGTGCGCTCAGATCGCAGCAAGCAGCTGATCCCACTCTCGAATCTGGTGAACATAGAGGAGTTTGCCGACGCCAGTCAGCTCAATCGCTACAACCGGATGCGGGCGATAACCCTGGAGGCCAGTCTGGCGGAAGGTTACAGCCTGGGTGAGGCACTCGATTATCTCAATGATTTGGCCCACACCTATCTACCGGCAGAAGCCTTGATAAGCTACAAAGGCCAGTCGCTCGACTATCAGGAGTCCGGCAGCTCCATGTACTTCGTGTTTCTGTTGGCGCTGGGAATTGTGTTCCTGGTATTGGCGGCGCAGTTTGAAAGCTATATCCACCCCATGGTGATCATGCTGACTGTGCCGCTGGCAACCGTGGGCGCCTTGGTGGGCCTACTGCTGACCGGCCAAAGTTTGAATATCTACAGCCAGATAGGCATCATCATGTTGGTGGGGCTGGCGGCCAAAAACGGTATTCTTATCGTCGAGTTTGCCAACCAGCTCAGGGATAAGGGACTTGAGTTCGACGCCGCTATATTGCAGGCGGCCAACCAAAGGCTCAGACCGATACTGATGACAGGTATAACCACGGCCGCCGGCGCCGTGCCTCTGGTGCTTGCCGAGGGGGCAGGCGCCGAGACCCGTTTTGTTATCGGTGTAGTGGTGCTCTCTGGCATCTTGCTGGCTACAGTGTTTACCCTGTTGGTGATCCCTGTGGCTTACTCACTGTTTGCCCGCCATTCCAGTTCGCCCGAAGCGGTGGCGCAGCAACTGGAGAAAGAGCTGGCCGAATAATCGGCCTAATCAGTCGCCAAACCGGTTAAATTGGTTTGGCTGTTGGTTAGGCTATCGGCTTAACTTCAGATCTAGAAACCAGCGCTCCTTTAGGGGCGCTTTTTATGCCTGATCTATTCGGTTGTTTTGGCTTTGTTGTCATGATCGCCGTTTGACAAGGCGCATAAGGATAGCGTCCAAAAGCGAATGCGTCAGTCGACTAAAACGCCAACGAAGTCTGAACCGAAAAGAAGAGAATGAAGTGTAAGGGATAGAAACAGCAAGACCGGTCGTTGGCCGGTCTTGTTTAATGGTTTGACAGGGAAATCAGAGCGGGTCCCCGGCGGTATGGACATCGATATCCGGATGGGTTCTGGCATAGTTGAGGGCCAACACCACCAGCACCACCATGGACGAAGTCAAAAGCCCTATGCTGAGTTGCCCCATCATAGGCACCAGCGACATCAACATGGCCGCAAGACCGGCGGCAAAGTTCTGCAGGCCACCGAGCAGGGCGCCGGCAACTCCGGCTTGGCGCGGGAAAGGTTCAAGCGCTGCCGATGTCAGTGCCGGAAACAATATGCCTGCCCCGGTAAAGAAGAGCACTGAGCCAATCAGTAGGCACCAGCCTATCACCAGAGTCGACAGGCCGGGCAGCAGTAAAAATAACGCCCCGGCGCCCAGCAGAGCCACACCGTGGTGAAACAGTTTATGCAGTGAGGCTTGTCTGCCGGCATACCAGGCGCCCAAAAGATAACCCGGAATAGGGGCCACGAAATAGCAACTGACCATCATGGGACTCATGGCTAACACCTGGCCATAGAGAATACCGGCAATGGCCTCAAAGGCGGCAATCCCGGCGAAGGTAGCCACCAATGACAGCAGATAACCGCGAAAGGCTCTGTGTTTGAGTACCAAGGCATAAGACTTGAACACAGATTGTGGCTGGCGTTTTTCTTTGGGCAGAGATTCCTTGAATTTCAACGCCAGAGTGATTATCACAAAGATCCCGAACAACGCCAGGAACCAATACACGGCATGCCAGCCATAATGCACACTCAACACCCCGCCAATAAAGGGAGCCAGCAGCGGCGAGAACACCACGGCCATGGACACATAACTGTTGAAGCGCACCAGTTTTTCACCGAAGAAGAAATCTCTTGGAATAGAGCGGCAAAGGGCGCCGGCACTGGCGGTGCCGCAGCCTTGAATGGCACTGGCGAGCAACAGGGTGTTAAAGTTCTCGGCGCAGGCAGCAATGAAGGCGCCTACGACGAACAGACTGAGACCGATAAGCAGCAGTGGCTTGCGGCCGAACCTGTCCGATACCGGGCCATAAACAAATTGCAGCAGGCCATAGGCCAACAGATAAGTGCCCATAATCGCCTGCAACTGACCGGCGCTGACACTAAATTGCTCACCCATCATAGGCAGAGCGGGCACAAAAATGGTTTGGGCTATCTGGCCGCAGGCGACCATCATCACCAGCATGATTAACAGGGGGCTCAAGGATACGCCGGAAACATTCTCATCAGGTACCACAGTCAATACTCCACAACCTTGATACAGAACTAAAAGATCGTTTGGGAAGATACGCAAAGACGAGTGCCGGATAGGGAGGCGCATCTTCCTGCTCGGGGTCTCCCCGAGACGGGCGCTATAATACTCGGCTATTTTGCAATTTCAATGACAGAAGTCGCTGTTAAACAAGAAAAAACTAGGGATGTTGATAACTTTTCATTCGGCACAATAGCGTGTAATTATTAGTTTACAGTTGTTAGCTTGATTCTTGGGCAAGGCCAACAGAAAGTCACCTCTGTAACCCGCGCACCTTCGCTTTTATTGGTTTTGAAGTCAGCAGTTGAATATTGATGTGGAATAAGATGTTTACAGTCTGCTTTGGTAAATTAATTTTTGGATCCCCAAGCCTGTTACTCGTGTTATCGGCAAGCCGCCAGCATTCCCCCCGGGAAAGAGTGAGCTTAAAGCGCTTGCTGCAACCAGGATGCGGCAGTAAACTGCGCCGGCCATTAGGTTCGGCTGTCACTGCCTCAACACCACTCCTAATCCAGTGGCACAAACTAGCTATTAAGTCATTGTCATTCGGGATATTCATGTCAATTCAACCTCACGCGGTTCACCGCCTGTATGAACACCGTCAGTCGCTGTCGACCAAACCTTATGCATCAAGGGGCAAGAATCTTGTTCGCTGCGGTCGTTGTCTGTTGGAGCAGAGCTTTTGTACCTGTGAGCACAGGCGACTGTTGCCTTCCAAAGCGGCGTTTGCGCTGGTTATGTATGATGCCGAGGTATTGAAACCCAGCAACAGTGGGCGTTTGATAGCCGACCTCATTCCGGATACCCATGCCTTTCTCTGGTCGCGAACTCAGCCGGACCCTCAACTCTTGGCCTTGCTGGAAAACCCGGATTATCAACCCTACCTGGTGTTTCCTGGGGAATATGCCTTACCTGGGCAAGAGGTGGTGACTGAGGCTTTGAGTGAGGTGCTCGCTAATCAGGGAGAGCCCGAGCAAGCCAAGCTGCCGCTGTTTATTGTGCTCGATGGCAGTTGGCGTGAGGCGGTGAAGATGTTTCGCAAGAGTAGTTATCTGCATCAATTACCTATGCTGTCATTCAGCGCTGAAACCTTGGCTCGCTATCAGCTTAGAAAGGGCAGCCGCGACTTTCAGATGGGCACCGCCGAAGTGGCGATATTAACTCTGCAATCTTTAGGGGAACAAGGCTGCGCCGAAGCCTTGGATACCTGGTTTAAGCTCTTTATCAGCAGCAGTTTGGCAACCCGCAGTCGCTTGGTAAAAAATAAGCCAGAACAAATTCAAATACTCAAACAGCAGTTTACCCGCCAGGTCGCCGATTTGTATTCCGAACAGATAACTTATCGTCCCTAACCAGGGATGATAATTGACAAGTAGCTTCAAGCACTTACACTGGGAAATAAAACAATCTGGCGCCAAACGCTGGGTTGTTGAGCCATCAGGACCGCCCATTGAATGTTGGAAGCTGCCATGTCCTTAGTTGTTACTGCACTAAAACCCGTGTTTGCCCGTAAGGGTTATTTCAATCACTCGATTGCTCCACTATTGCCACTGCTCATTGTCAGTGGTTTTTTATTGCTCGGTTGTGAACCTGAACCCGTGACCATCACCCCCAAACTGGTGGTGGTGGAAGAGGTTGAGCAGGCGACTGTGCCTGTTTACGGTAATTATGTCGGTATCACCAAGGCTTCGTTGGATGTGGAGGTCAGGGCCCGAGTCGATGGCTTTGTCGAGGAGCGACTCTTTACCGAGGGCAGCGCTGTCAATGCCGGCGATATCTTATACAAGATAGATAACAAGCCGTATAACGCAGTGGTTAACCGACTCAAGGCCAATGTTGAGTCGCAGCAGGCGATACTGGAAAAGGCGCAGCGGGATGTGAAGCGTCTGAAACCTCTCTATGAACAGGATGCCGCCAGTCAGTTGGATTATGACAATGCGCTGTCGGCGTTGGCTCAGGCCAAGTCGGCTCTGGCCGCCGGCCACGCCGAGTTGGAAGAAGCGCTGCTGGAGCTTAGTTACACCGAGATAAGAGCGCCGATCGCAGGTTTAGTCAGTCGCTCCGAGGTGGATATCGGCGCCTTGGTCGGTAGCCAGGGGCAATCCTTGCTGACACGGGTGAAGCAGGTGAACCCCATTTATGTCAATTTCAATATGTCGGCGCTGGATTACCTCAATGCCAGACGTCGCATGACCAGTTACAACCAGCAACAGGAAGCCGAGACTGAAGGCAAGGCGGTAGAGGGATTTGTACGTATCACCTTGCCGGACAACAGTGAATATCGCTATCTGGGTAACGTCAGTTTCACCGATCCTCAGGTTAACCCCAGTACAGGTACTTTCGAGGTGAGGGCGGTTTTGCCCAATCCGGACAAAGAGTTGCTGCCGGGTCAATACACCAATGTCAGGATCAAACTCAGTGAGATAGACAATGCCATAGTGATACCGCAGCGTTCGACCCAAGTGGATCAGGGCGGCGTTTATGTGATGGTGGTGATGCCGGACAATAAGGTTGAGCGGCGCTTTATCGTGATTGAGCACCAGGGGCCGGAGGGCGTGGTGGTCAAAAGCGGTCTCAACGCCGGTGAACGTGTGATAGTCGAAGGCATGCACCGTGTGCGTCATGGCCAACTGGCCGAGCCGCTTGATGCCAAAGAGTATCAAAAGCGGCTCGACGAGCAGGAAAAGCAGGAGGCGCTGGAACAGCAATCAAAAGAACAGGAGCGTAACTAGATGGCTCAGTTCTTTATTGGCCGACCCGTGTTCTCGGCCGTTATCAGTATTGTTATTGTGCTCTTGGGCTTGATAGCCATGTTCCAGCTGCCGGTGGATCAATATCCCTATATCACGCCGCCGCAGGTAAGTATCTCGGCTTCCTATCCGGGAGCCGCCTCCACAACCGCCGCCGAGTCCGTGGCAACACCGCTGGAGCAGGAGGTCAATGGTGTGCCCAATATGATCTATATGAGCTCCAAGAGCACCAATTCTGGCGGCACCAATGTCACCATCACTTTTGATGTAGGCACAAGCCCGGATCTGGCGGCAGTGGATGTGCAGAACGCGACTCAGCAGGCTCTGGGTAATTTGCCAATCAATGTGCAAACCGAAGGTGTTTCTGTCTCCAAGGATTCCTCGGTGGAGCTGCTCAAGCTGGCATTGACCTCCAAAGATCCTCGTTTCGATGAAATTTACCTCTCCAACTACGCCTCCATTAATATCGAATCGGCACTGAGACGGATCCCCGGCGTTGGTCGTACCCGGAATACCGGCTCCCGCAGTTATGCCATGCGGGTGTGGCTGCGCCCGGATTCCATGGCGGGTCATAGCCTAACCACGACAGATGTTACTGACGCCATCAAGGCACAAAACAAGGAAACCCCGGCCGGTACTGTGGGTACCCAACCCAATAGTGATGCCTTGAGCCAGACCTTACCGATAACAGCCAGTGGACGGCTGTCCAGTGTCAGGGAATTTGAAGAGATCATAGTTCGCGCCAATCCGGACGGATCCATCATTCGCCTGCGTGATATTGCCAGGGTGGAGCTCGGCTCCTCGGCTTATACCTTGCAATCCCAACTCAATGGCCAGAATGCCACCATCTTACAGGTGTATCTGTTGCCCGGTGCCAACGCGCTTGAGGTGACCCGTAAGGTCAAGGAAACCATGGCTGAGCTGGCGACCAAGTTTCCCAGCGGTATGGAATGGCAGGTGTTTTACGATGCTTCTGTGTTTATTGAAGAATCCATCGATGAGGTGGTGCAAACCCTGATCGAAGCCCTGGTGTTGGTGGTACTGGTGGTATACCTGTTCTTGCAGAATTGGCGGGCGACCCTGATCCCGGCGATTGCGGTGCCTGTTTCCCTGATTGGGACATTGGCCGCCATGCTGGCCTTCGGTTTTACCATCAATACCGTCAGCCTGCTGGCACTGGTTTTGGCCATTGGCATTGTGGTCGATGATGCGATTGTGGTGGTGGAAAACGTCGAACGACTTATCAATGAAAAGGGCATGAGCCCGATGGCGGCCACCCGCAGCGCCATGAAAGAGTTATCCGGTGCCTTGATAGCAACCAGTTTAGTGCTGTGCGCCGTGTTTGTACCTGTGTCTTTTCTTGCCGGGATCACCGGCATTATGTACCGCGAATTTGCTGTCGCCATTGCCGTGGCGGTGCTGATCTCCACTGTGGTGGCATTGACCCTGAGCCCGGCACTTTGCGCCTTGTTGCTGCGTCCGGGCGATGTGGCCAACAGCGGTTTCTTCTTCTGGCTCAATAACCGTCTCTCCAAATTGACCGATAAATATGTGTCCCTGGTAGGCTTAGCCAACAAGCATGCGCGGCGCAGTTACCTGGTGTTTGGCGCCATGGTGGTGGCGGTTTGGTACATCATGAGCCATTTGCCATCGAGCTTTATGCCGGATGAGGATCAGGGCCGTTTCTTTATCGATATGACGCTGCCGGCCGGAGCGACGGTCAACCGCACCCAAGAGGTGCTCAAGATTGCCGAGCGCCATGTGCTGGCCCATCCGGCCGTCGCCTGGTCTTTTACCCTGGCCGGGGAAAACCGCCGCTCTGGGTCGAATCAGGCCAACGGTCAGTTTGAAGTGATCCTCAAACCCTGGGCCGAGCGAGAACCAAATCAGGCCACAGTGCAGAAGGTGATGAAAGAGCTTAAATATCAGCTCAACCAAGTGTTGCAGGCCGAGTTCAACCTCTACCTGCCATCGGCTGTGCCCGGTCTGGGTAACGGCTCCGGTGTGGAGATGGTGTTGCAGGATACTTCGGGAACCAACTTCAAGGGGCTGATGGAAACCAGCAACGAGTTGGTGGAGCAGCTCAAGCAGCAACCTGAGGTTGCGGCAGCGGCCATGTCGTTGCAGGGTTCTATTCCACAGCTGTACCTCTCGGTCAATGAAGCCAAGGCGATGGCTATCGGGGTGGATGTGGCCGATCTCTACAGCACTATTAAGACCTTTACCGATTCGGCCACGGTCAATGATTTTAATCTGTTTGGCCGGGTGTATCGGGTCAGGGTACAGGCCGAAGACAGTTATCGTCAGTTTCCCCAGCAGATTAAAGATTATTATGTCCGGTCATCCAATGGTGCCATGGTGCCCATCGGAGTTCTGGCCGACTATGAATATACTGTGGGGCCGGCGGCTGTGACCCATTACAATCTGTTCTCCAGTGCGTCCATCAATGTCACTCCGGCGCCCGGATATGCGACCGGCGATGTGATAAAAGCCATCAATAGGGTGGCCAAGCCCATGTTACCGCCCGAGTTCAAGTATGAATGGACCGGGCTCACCTTCCAGGAAGTGCGCTCGGCCAACCAGACCAGTATCGCCATTACGCTGGCCTTGGTGTTCGTGTTCCTGTTTTTGGCGGCGTTGTATGAGAGTTGGACCATTCCTGTGGCCGTGCTGCTTATTGCGCCCATCGCCATGCTGGGAGCCTCTTTGGCAACACTGCTCAGTGGTATGCAGAGTAATTTGTTCTTCCAAATCGCCTTTATCGCCCTTATCGGGATGGCGGCCAAAAACTCGATTTTGATTGTCGAGTTCGCCAACCAACTGCACCGAGAGGGCCGTTCACGACTGGAGGCGGCAATGGAAGCTGCCGCGATGCGCTTCAGGCCGATTTTGATGACCTCCATGGCCTTTATTCTCGGTGTCTTGCCGCTGGTTTTGTCCGCCGGACCCGGCTCTGTCAGTCGTCACTCGGTATCTATTCCCATCCTTGGTGGCATGGTGCTGGCCACCAGCATAGGGATTGTACTGGTGCCATTGTTCTTTGTGACCACAGCCGCTTGGGTTCGCACCAAGGTTAAGGGTGACTCGGCAAGCCAAAAGTCGGCCACGGAGGAAGGCGTATGAAGACAGGGGTATTAACCATGAGCCGGGTGAAACCGACTAAGGTACAGGTCCTTAGTAAATGCACTAGACCGGAACTGCTCGCCCTGACACTTTCCTTGGGCCTTTGGGGCTGCACTCTGGGGCCGGATTATCAGCGCCCCGAGCTCAACATGCCGGCGCAGTTTGATAAGGCGCTGCCGCAAGTAAAGGCCGATGAAGCCGTTGCAGATGAGTGGCAGACGTTTTTCCTTAATCCCGAGCTGCAGGAACTTATTCGTCAGGCGCTGAATAACAATATCGACCTGGCGATGATGCAAAGCAGGCTGCGAGCCGCCAGAGCCGAAGGGCGGGTGGTTGATGCGGCTCTGTGGCCCGAGCTTGGACTTGAGTTTGCAGCCGAACGGTCACTCAGCAGCGCCATTACCAATAAAGATCCCAGTGCCAAGACGGCCTTGGGCCTTAACGGGGTTGCGTCATGGGAGCTGGATGTTTGGGGCGCCAACCGCCGGGCCAGTGAGGCGGCACTGGCCAATACTCTGTCGCAGGCAGAGCTGCTTGAGGCATCCAAAATCAGCCTTATCAGTGATATCGCTACTGCCTTTTATCAGCTGACCGATATAGAGCAAAGACTTAAGATCTCTCGGGAAACGGCTGAGATCCGCGCCAAGGAACTGCAACTGGCTAAACTCAGGCGAGCCAACGGGATGATTTCGGGTCTTGATGTACGCCAGGCGGAAGTGGAATATCAAACCGCCATGGTGACCTTGCCTCAGCTCGAATATGACAGCAAGGCCAAGCGCAATCAGCTGCTTATCTTACTGGGGGCTTACGATCACCCCCTGCCAGAGCTTCCTAAATTGGTGAGCCGTGAATTTCCCGAATCTCTGGCGGTTGGGGTGCCTTCGCAGTTACTGTCGCGCCGCCCGGATGTTCGCGCCAGCGAGTTGGCTTTGGTAGCGGCCACGGCGGAGGTCGGGGTAGCTAAGAGTGCGTTTTTCCCGGGGTTTACCATTACCGCCGAATATGGCCGCGGATCCGATAGCTTGGATAACCTTTTCAGTTCCAAGGGACTCACCTGGTCGCTGCTCGGTGGGATCACGGCGCCGATTTTCAATGCCGGCAAGATAAGCGCCGAATATGAGATAGCCAACGAGGCGCAACTGCAGGCCATGCTTGCTTATCGCAGCACGGTATTGAACGCCTATATGGAAGTGCGCAATGCGATGAATGATTATCAGAGAACGCAACAAGCTCTGATAGAGCAGCAACGCTTGCTCGATGCTTCCTCTGAATACGTGCGCCTGGCGCGGCTCAGATACAAGAACGGTGTTGCCACTTCACTCGATTTGATGGATGCTCAGCGCCAACACTTCAGCGCCGAGCTGTCATTGAGCGAGTCAAAACGCGATAAGTTGCTGGCTATGATAGCCCTCTACCGCGCCCTGCGTGGCGGCGCGCCGGCGAAGAGTTAACCCAGGGAACACATTAACCTCAGTCGAGTTTCTTGAGGATATCGCCCAGCAGTTGGTGGGCCATTTTGGCGTCTCTGTCACTTAAGCGAGAGAGGCTCTCATTCAGCCACAGGCTTAACTTGGCATCATCGGCGGCATCGACCCTCTCCAGCAAAGTGGCGGCCTTTTGTTTGAGGGCACTGAGTTGCGGCAACGGCGATTGAGCATCTTTTAGCCCCAGGCGGCCATCGGCACAGGTCAAAGCCTGACCCAGAGCGTAGGAGTAGACCATCACGGCTTGCGCCAGATTGAGGGACGGGTATTCGGTGGCAAGTGGTACGTAGCTGAGTAAGTCACAAATCGCCAAGTCGGCGTTACTCAGGCCACTGGCCTCACAGCCAAAGACGATGGCTACGTGTTGCACCTGTTCCTGCTGGCTACTCAGTTGCTCGCCGAGTTCTGCCGGGCTTAAATAGTGTCTTGGGCTGCCGCGCTCTCTTGCCGTGGTGGCCACCATAAGCTCAAACTCTTCTCTGAGCTCCTCTAGGCTGGCCACTTCACGGATGTTGGCCAGTATGTCCTCGGCGCCGCAGGCGACCCAGGCCGCTTCCTCTTCCCGGTGAGCTTGTGAACTCACCACAATGAGTTCACTGAACCCTTGGGTTTTGATGGCACGGGCAGCGGCGCCAACATTGGCGGCGCGAGCAGGGGAGACGAGTACAAAGCTGAGTTTCATCCGAAAAAAGGCCCTAAAGGAAAACTGCAGCGATTATAAGGTTCTGCAATCGAGAATAAAGCAAAAAAGCTGCAACCGGCCGGGAAAAGGTCTGTTGCAGCTTTATTGGTTCAGTTAGAGGGGGTAAGTCGCTGTGTTACTTGGAATAGCTGAACACAGTGTCGGCCCGCCACACCCGGTAGCGCAGCTCGGCATTTTCAGGCAGATAGATAACCATAGGCAACTTGCTGTTATATCTCAGCTTGTATTCCCCCGGAATGCGAACAAACTCCTGATGCTTGGCCTTATCGAAACAGGCCATCATGGTCGAGCGCCCCGGGCCAATTTCATCTAGCTCCCAATAGGTGTAACCCCAACCTTTGAGATCCATCTGCTTCAGCTCGCCCATCAGGCCGTGCTTGTTGCAGTCAACCATCTGGGTTTGGCCCACCTGAATTTCAACCATGTAGTCATCTTCGTTTTCCAATTGGGGTAGGGTCAGTATGTGTTGCACCATGCCTTCTTTGGGGGCGGGGAACATCTTGCTGCTATCCTGTGGCTGATAGTTGTCGGCATCAAATTGGTTTGCGGTAATCATGTTCTGGTTGTACCCCTGTGGATGCGGCGGGCTGACTGCCAAAACCTGGGCAGATAACAAAGCGGAAGCGATAAGTGCCAGTTTTAGTTTACCGGATTTAAGCATAGGTTTTCTCCTTATGGGCCCGCTATGGGCGGAAATCAACTATTGGATTGGCGCTGTGTATGATTGCGCTTCTGTAGAGTTAAACGGCCAGCTGCTGAGAAAGGGTTATTTATTTTCAAAAAATCATAAATAACTTTTTTTGCCATACAAATCAAAATAGTACCAGCTATGTGCTTGCTCTTAATTCAAGTTATCGAGAGGAAAAACGCCCACCAGGTTCAGCCTGGCGGGCGTTGTCAGTTTAGGGCTGTTCGTTTAAACGCAGCTGTTTATTTAAATGCCGACTTCACCACCATCGACTTTGCGCAGCACCACGGTCGCTGCTCTTGGGCGTATGCTGGTGCCGATGGGAGTTTCCTCGGCGGCATTGGCCGATACCGGCCAATTCCCCGGGTGCTGGATATTGGCAAACACCGAAGTGTAGTCCGGCGAGATGGCAAAGCCTGTGACTTCACAGCCATTGGGGCCGACGAAGAAGCGCTTCAGCTCGGTTTGATTATCGGCGGTAACTGTCAGAGGCTTGCCGTCGCCATCGATCATCTTGGATGGCACTATTGCCAGCATCTGGTCGTTGGTGTGCTCAGTCACCTCTTTGGCGCCATTATCTGTCTGGATCCACAGAATACCGCGGGCATCGAACGCCAGGCCGTCCGGGCTGGCCAGTTGGTTAAGCTCCGTCAGGCCGGAGAGGTTGGTGGCGTCGTCACCGTCCGCCGGAGAACCGAACAGGAAGATATCCCAGCTAAACTCGGTATCACTGCTACCTTCATCCCAGCGGATGATATGGCCAAAGTTGTTTTTCAACCTAGGGTTGGCGGCGTTGGCTTCAGTCCGCTTGGAGTTGTTGGTCAGGGTCAGATAGACACTGCCGGTGAAAGGGTCCACTACACACCACTCGGGTCTGTCCATTGGCGTCGCGCCAACCAAATCGGCGGCACCGGCGGTGTTGATGATGATATCGGCCTGGCTGGCAAATGTATCGGCCAGGGTCTTGCCGTCCTTTGTCATGGCATCCAGGGTCAGCGGCAACCATTCACCTACGCCTCCTTCGTTGAACTTGGCCACATATAGAGTACCTTCATCCATGTATTTGGCGCCGGTTGCTAGACGGTTACTGCTGTCGGCATCCTTGGGGTCCCAGAGCGCCGCTGAAACAAACTTGTACATATATTCAAAGCGCGAGTCATGGCCTGAGTAGAATACCAGTGGTTTATCTTCGGTCAGCTTGCCAAAAGCGCAGCCTTCATGACGGAAACGCCCCAAAGCAGTGCGTTTGACTGCGCGGGAGTTGGGGTTGTAAGGGTCGACTTCGACGATATACCCATAGCCGTTGTCTTCATTGCGATAGTCATACATGGCATCGCTGGCCTTGGGGGTGACATCGAAACGGGCAAATTCATCCAGGCGCTCTTCAGCATCACCGGCCAGATCGGCCCAGCCATAGCGGGTAGAACTGACGCTGACACCGATACGGCGTTGCGCTTGAGTCATCTCGCCCTTATTGACGAAGTAGCCGGGCCAGTTCTCTTCACAGGTGAGGTAGGTTCCCCAAGGGGTATAACCGTTACCACAGTTGTTCAGGGTGCCGCGGGTCTGGCTGCCATCAGGCGAGAAGGCGGTTACGACTTTGTCGGTATAGGCTACCGGGCCGCTGAGATCCATGGTGGAAGCACCGGTGAAACGGCGATTGTGCTTGTCATCCTTGACCACTTCCCAGTTGCCGCCGTTAAGTTTGATACGCACCACAGTCATGCCGTGAGCATTGATCTCTTTGCGGACTTCATCGACCAGGGTTCTCAGGCCGGTATCGGCATCTATAGTCGGGCCGTTGGGGTGCAGGGCATCTGGCTCAATGTATTCATGGTTGATACACAAGAGGCCATCGGTTCCGGCTTCATTGAGCGGAAAGAAATGCATGCCGTCGTGGTTTTGACCCACAGAGTTGGCCTGATCCTGGGCGGTATTGCTGCCATCAGCCTGCCATTCGGCAGCTTTACTGTTCAGCGGCGTCCCCCAGGGAGCTAGGACCTGAGCGCGGTAACCTTCAGGGATAACCACTGCATCAAGGCGAGAACCGGCTACTGACTCAAATCCTAGTGTGACGTTGGATTGGCTGGGAGGAACCTGAGTCGGCGGCACAGGATCCACTGTGCTAGAGGTGTTATTGTTGTCGGAACCGCAACCGGCGAGGCCGAAGCCGCCAAATGCAGTCAGGGCACTGACGCCCAAGCCACTTTTTACAAAATTGCGCCGGGAAAGGTGCTTATCCAGTACCTGGGCAAAAGGTTCGTTCTGACTCTGGTTATAACACGTCGGATCGAAAGTCGCCTTGCTCATAAGATTTCACTCCGTGATCTTCTATCTCGTTATAGGATTTGCAAATGCGACGCAAAGACTAATGACGCCATATGACAGCCAGATAACTGAAAGGTGACACAAATAAGACGTTCCACGGGTTTGGATAAAATATTCGTTAACAACAATTTATGTGATTGGTCACTTTTTTCAGTTTTATGCTTGAAATTGCCTCTGGAAAGAGAGATGCTTTGCATGTCAAATAGTTTGATTATCAAAATATAATAGTAGGCTAACCATGAGTTCACAATTTCACGCCACTACGCGCTGGCAGCATAAGCATGACTTTACTCATCATAATGAGCAGGGAGAGAAGAGTACCAAGTGGGTACTCTTGTTGACTGTGGTGACCATGGTGGCCGAGATTGTTGCCGGTACTATATATGGCTCCATGGCGTTGCTGGCCGATGGCTGGCATATGGGAACGCATGCTGCTGCATTCATGCTGACACTGTTTGCATACTCTTACGCCAGGAAACATGCCAACAACCCCAGCTTTGCCTTCGGTACTGGCAAGGTCAGTGTGCTCGGTGGTTTTACCAGCGCTATAGCTCTGGGATTGGTGGCGCTGTTGATGCTGGTCGAGTCTGGCTCCAGACTTCTGTACCCGGAAGATATTCATTTTGACCAAGCGATTTTGGTGGCCATTATTGGTTTAACTGTCAATGTTCTGAGTGTTTTGCTGCTCAAGGATCACCACGGTCACGATCATGGCCATAACCATGGACATAGTCATAAGCACGAACATAACCATAAACACGAACATGACCACAGTCATGACATCGACCACGGACACCAGCATGTCCACGACCATGGAGATTCCCACGGACATAAAGATCATAATCTGCGCGCAGCCTATTTCCATGTACTGGCCGATGCCTTGACCTCAGTGTTGGCAATTGGTGCGTTGTTGGCCGGCAAATATTTTGGATTGAATTGGCTCGATCCCGTGATGGGAATTGTCGGAGCTGTTATCATCAGTCGCTGGGCTTGGGGACTTATCTGTCAGACCAGTCCCATTTTGCTTGATGCCGGTGTTGAAGCCGAGTTCAGTCGCAAGCTGGTGGAACGGATTGAAGCCGAAAAAGATCACAAGGTCACCGATATCCATGTGTGGCCGGTCAGCGCTGATCATCATGCCGCCATGATCTCTTTGGTAAGCCACGCACCTCACAGCACAGACTATTATCATGAGTTGCTGGCGGATTTCACTCACGTAGACCATCTGACTATTGAAGTCAATCAATGTGCCGACTGCGATAAGGCGACAACACCGAGGGCCAACAAGCGTGAACAAGCGGGCCATCAAGAGACAGGACATCACCACCATCATCATTGAGGTGCCAAAATAGATGAAAAAGCAACAGCGGCAGGATTCGCTGCAACAGTCAATTAACCACGCCATCATAGAGTTTTATGAGCGCTTGTCCTCCTGGGAACAGAGTGTTGTCAGGGGGCAAGGCGCTTCGCTGGCACAGATCCATACCGTGGAGATCCTGGGCGCTCATGGGCCGATGAAGATGAAGGAACTGGCGGAAAAACTCGGCATTACCACAGGTACCTTGACTGTTCAGGTCGAGCGTCTAGTCAAGGCGGGCCTGGCTGAGCGTCAGCCGCTGGAAAATGACCGGCGCGCCATTCAGGTTTCTTTAACCGAAGAGGGGGTGAAAATGTTTCAAGAACATGATGCCTTACATCTGCAATTAACCCGTGAGATGACGGCGAAATTTACCGAAGCCGAACAGGCCCAACTCTTGGCTTTCTTTAACCGTCTTAAGGATGCGTTTTGACCAGTTGGCAGGAGTAAGCTTTTTTATGAAGATCACATTATTATAAAGATTGCATTTGACTAATTTACATTTGTGTCAGTTTTTTGTAGAACCTCTCCTAATGCACCCACTAAGTATCTTGCTCTCTCTTTAGCTATGCCTGTTTAGCGCAACGCCGAGATTATTCGGTATGTCGCCAGGTATAAAAAAATTTCGCCCAGGAACCTCCTCTGATTGGTAAGGGAACCTTAAGATAGAGTGGCTATATTAATATTTTGATTATTTGGTTAACATTTTGTAACCAGCGTGGTTTTAACCGTCATTTAGGAATGAGTGTGCTGAATCCCATCTCTGTTAATCGCCTGACCTTTGTTCTGGCACTGTTTTTTGTGGCCGTATTCAATGTGCCTTTTTTTACCATAGTCAAGCAGGGGCTTGAGAATCAAGCACATGTCGACCCTCTGTTTGTGGCGACCATCCCTATCTTCTTGATCTCGGCCTTGGGGATCTTGTTTTCCCTGTTCAGTTTTAAATATATTCTCAAGCCTTTCTTTATGGTGTTGTTGCTGTGTTCATCGGGGGTATTTTTTGCCGCATTCAAGTATGGTGTGGTATTCGATACCGGCATGATCGAAAACACCTTTCAGACCAACAGCGCCGAAGCGCTGACTTATGTTAACTGGGCATCGGCGCTTAACCTGTGTCTGACCGGCGTGCTGCCAGCGTTGCTCTTATATCGCATCCAAATAGACTATAAACCCATAGGCAAGGAGCTGGCATATAAGGCGCTGTACATCATAGCGAATGTCATCATCATAGTGGTGATCGCCTTTTTCTATATGCAGAATTATCTGGCTTTTGGTCGCAATAATGATGAGATTAAACGTTACATTGTGCCCACCTATTTTGTTGGCTCGGCGGCTAAATACATCAATCAACATTACCTGCAACAGCCGCTCGAATATCAAAAGTTGGGGACAGATGCCAAGCAGGTAAAAGCAACCGGTGAAACTAAACCCAGACTGATGGTGCTGGTGGTCGGTGAAACCGCCCGGGCACAAAATTACCAATACTATGGCTACGATAGGTCAACCAATGTCTACACCAAGGCGATTTCACCGCTGATCTTCGGCGATGTCAGCTCCTGTGGCACGGCCACGGCAGTGTCTTTACCCTGTATGTTTTCCCGTATGAACCGGGAAGATTATGACTCCCGAATTGCCAAGGCTCAGGATACTGTTGTGGATGTACTCAACTATGCCGGTGTGAAAGTGCAGTGGTTTGATAACGACAGCGGCTGTAAAGGTGTGTGTGACAGGGTAGAAAACAAGCTGATAGCACTGAATGCCGACCCCAAGCTATGCGATGGTCAGTTTTGTCAGGATCAGGTACTGCTTGATGAACTCAAACAAGCCTTGTTGCAGCCGAACAATGGTCAGGATCGCTTGATAGTGTTGCATATCATCGGCAGTCACGGACCGACCTATTATCTGCGCTACCCCGAGCAATTTCGTCGCTTTACCCCGGATTGCCAGCGCAGCGACATTCAGAACTGCAGCCGCGAGCAGCTCACCAACACTTACGACAACACGATTCTGTATACCGACTATATCGTCTCTCAGGTGGTCGAACAGCTTAAGGGCAGCAGGAGTGATTATGATACGGCGATGATGTATCTGTCCGATCACGGTGAGTCTCTGGGCGAAAAGGGTATGTACCTGCATGGTTCTCCTTATGCCATAGCCCCCAGAGAGCAGACTCAGATCCCTTGGATGGCCTGGTTTTCTCAGCCGTTCAAGCAGCAACTGGGGCTGAATGAGGATTGTCTGGCGAAGGAAGCCGCCGCCAAGCGTGTTTCCCACGACAACCTGTTTGATACGCTGTTGGGACTCTTCGATGTCAGTAGCAAGGTTTATCAGCCTGAGTTGGACTTGATTGCCCTTTGTCGTCGCTGAGACAGTCAACTCAAATGTTCAATAACCCGGCACTGGCCGGGTTATTGGTTTTTTAGGTGTAAAATAAGCGGAGTCCTACGTTTCCTTGCCGGGCAGTTCCATGTGCATCTTGATCAGATGTTCTTCCATATCAAAAGTAACTGTAAAACCAAGACTCTTGGCAAGGCTCGCCATATTGCGGTTTTCAAACATGGTGAAGCCGGTTAACACCTGAGTGCCCGTAGTGCGGTAGTAGTTAATCAGCTTTTCCAACAACAATTTGCCTATGCCGATCCCCTGATGAGAACTGCGAACTGCCATGGCAAATTCCGCTTCTGTGTTGTCCGGATCGATTGAGGCTCGCACCGCGCCCAAGGTTTCCTCTTCACCATTTTCATCTCTTATGGTGGCGATAAACGCCATCTCACGGGCGTAATCTATCTGGGTCAGTACCGCCATCTCTTCGTGGGTCATACGCGAGCGCACCCCGAAATAGCGCTTGTATCTGTCTTCATCAGTCAGCGAGTTGTCAAAGTCCAGATGCTTGGGTTCATCTTCCGGTAGTATCGGCCGCAACATCACCTCAAGGCCGTTACGCAGTTTGGCTTTCTCTTCCAGCTCTTTGGGGTAGGGTTGAATCGCCAGTCGTCCGGCGTTATCCGTGACTTCCGGGTTCAGACGCAGATTGACATCCAAGAGAGTAATTTTCTCGCCCGCCGCCAATACAGGATTAAGATCCAGACTCTCGATTTCGGGGCAATCTATGATGAGCTGCGAAATCTGGGTCAACATCAGGCACAGGGCACGCATATCCAAGCCTTGGGGCAAGTGACGGTCGCGGATCTTTTGGGTCTTAAGTGCCTGGATAACCATATAACGTGCCAGCGCCATATTCAGCGGTGGCAAGGCGACGGCGGCGTCTCGGGTCGGTTCCCATTCTGATCCGCCTTCACCCAGCATGATGGCTGGGCCAAATACGGGATCGTTTATCACCGCAACTCTGAGCTCCTGTGCGCCGGCGGTAAGCGCCATTTTTTGCACTATCATGCCCTCGACCGAAGCGACGGGGTTAGCTGTGTGGACCCGCTCGACAATGGCCGCTGCGGCTTGATTGACCTCAGAAGCCGATGTGAGATTCAGCATCACTCCGTGAACGTCAGATTTATGCAAAATATCCGGCGACTGCACTTTCAAGGCGACCGGATAACCCGCCTTATCGGCAATGGCCACGGCCTCGGCAGCGTCTTTAGCGAACCAGGTATCTATGGTATCCAAGCCATAGGCGTTGAGAATATTGCTGGCATCATGGGTTTCCAGCACTCGTTTCCCTTTGGCAATGGCTTGCTGCAACAGGCTTCTGGCGGTCGCACTGTCTGTTGGGATAGTGTCAGGTATAGATTGCGGTACCTCCTGCAGCAGTTTTTGGTTACGGCGATATTCCACCATATGCATAAAAGCGCGCACGGCGCCCTCGGGAGTACGATAAGTGGGGATACTCGCCTTGGAAAAGTGTTTTCGAGCCCGGTAAGCGGCATCTTCGCCGCTCCAGTTGGTAAGTATGCTTACCCGATTACGTTTCGGGTGTTGCTTGATGGTTTCAATCAAGGCATCGGCGATGGTAACGCTTTCACCGAGGGCCGAGGGGGAGTGCAATACCAAGATGGCGTCCAGCTCATCGCTATCCATCAACACAGACAGCGCCTGGCTGTAACGCTCGGCATCGGCATCACCTATGATGTCCACCGGGTTTTGCCCGGACCAGGTAGAGGGCAACAGCTGAGAGAGTTTCTCCAGGGTGGCTTCGGACAATTGTGCTAACTTGCCACCCTTGAGTACCAGTTCATCCACCGCCAGCACGGCCGGGCCGCCACCGTTGGAAAGAATACACAGGCGCTCGCCATTCAGTGGGTTGAGGTGAGCCAGACTCTCGAGTGCTGCAAACAATTCAACCAAGTCGGTGACTCGGAGCATACCGGCGCGGCGAAAGGCGGCCTCGTAGACGGCGTCATTACCGGCAATGCCACCTGTGTGTAGTTTGGCGGCATTGCCACCCTCGGCGCTGCGGCCGGATTTGATCACCAAAATAGGTTTATGGCGGGCTGCGGCTCTGGCTGCCGACAGGAAGTGGCGCTTCTCATTGACCGAATCTATATAAAGCATGATGGCGCTGGTGCGGGAATCGCGGCCGAGAAAATCCAGCAATTCATCGAAGTCTATGTCTGTGGCATCGCCGAGAGAAATAAAGGAAGAGAAACCGATCCCTTTGTTGTTGGCCCAGTCGAGTACTGTGGTGCAGATGGCCGCCGATTGGGATACAAAGGCGATTTTGCCGGGCAGGGCACCGGCATGGGCCAGGCTGGCATTGAGTCCTTGGGGTGGCAACATCATCCCCAAACTGTTGGGACCGAGGATCCGCATGCCGTAACGTCTGGCGTTGGCTTGAGTCAGTTCAAGCAGGTTTTCGCCTTGTTCATTGAGTTCATCGGCCATGCCGGAGGCCATGATAATCGCCACTTTGCAGCCAAATTGTGCCAGGGTTTCAACAATGGCCGGTACACTGGCGGCACGGGTACAGATGATGGCCAAGTCTGGTTTGATCGGCAAAGACTCAATATTGGGATAAGCCAGCACGCCCATAACCGCGTTATATTTGGGGGTGACCGGCATAATAGGGCCGGCAAAGCCGCCCGAGAGCAAGTTCTTCATTACCACATTGCCTGCGCGTTTATCCTGATTGGACGCGCCAATGACGGCGATGGATCCGGGTTTGAACAGCGTGTGCAGAGTACGTTGGCTCATGGATTTCCCTGTCGGCAAAGGACTTTGGTTTATGTCCCATGATTCCACGGCCGGAGAAAGTAAGCAATATACAAAAAGTCGGGCTTGAATTACAAAAATATTATTCAGTAGAGGGGCTTACTCATACTGGGGTATACAGAGATGGTTACAGCAGAAAATGGCAGCTCGAATAGAATAAGAGGGAAATTTTAGGCATAAAAAAACCTGCTTGAAGCAGGTTGCTTGGTACACCCGAGTGGACTCGAACCACCGACCCCTACCATGTCAAGGTAGTGCTCTAACCAACTGAGCTACGGGTGTATCGCATGATTTTCATTTTTGAAAATCTGAAGATATTGGTACACCCGAGTGGACTCGAACCACCGACCCCTACCATGTCAAGGTAGTGCTCTAACCAACTGAGCTACGGGTGTACTGTGTTTTTCAGGCTGTCGCCCTCGAACGAGCGCTATATTAAGGGCGAGCAGCCGCTAGTTGCAAGTAAAAAAACACAAATTTTCATTGAGTGGCGAATTGCTGCACAACTTGCTGCAGCTTTGATCGCTTTTGGTTCAATGTGTAGCCTCATCTGAGATAACTTCAAACTGTTTACCGCTTTTCTGGATATATCTCAGGCGGATAGCAAAGAGTATCGCAGCAACAGTCAAACCGGCGATAAGCCCAATCCAGAATCCATGAGCCCCCATGGCGGGTGCCAATAAGTCGGTATACGCCAATACATAACCTAGGGTCATCCCCACGGCCCAATAGGCAAACAGGGTGATGAAAAAGGCGCTGCGGGTATCCTTGTAGCCACGCAATGCTCCGGCTGCCACCACCTGCACTGAATCGGACAACTGATATAGAGCAGCCATTAGCATCAGACTGCCGGCCAGAGTAACCACTTCGGGGTTGTCGTTATAGAGCAGGGCAATCTCATACCTGAATAGCACGGTTAATATGGCCGTGAGCATGGCCAGAGAGAAGGCGATGGATAATCCCACTTTAGTCACCAAGGCCGATACATCACTCTGGCCGCGCCCCAGGTAATAACCGACCCGAATAGAAACGGCTATGCCGATGGAGAGTGGCAACATAAACACTATCGAGGAGAAGTTCAGCGCGATTTGGTGACCGGCCACGACAGTGGCACCGAGAGGCGCCAGTAAGAGGGCTATCACCGCAAAGAGGCTGACTTCAAAGAATAGCGCCATGGCAATAGGCATACCCAGTTTTGTCATCTCAACAATGGTGCGTAAATGAGGTTTATGAAATGCCTTGAACGGCGCCAGTTCGGCAAAGCGTTTATGCCACTGCATATAGATGACCATGGCCAGCAGCATAGCCCAGAATACCAGGGCAGTAGCCACACCACAGCCGGCGCCGCCCATGGCGGGCATGCCGAAGTGACCATTGATAAAGATATAGTTGGCCGGGATATTCACCGCCAGACCGACAAAGCCGATAATCATGGTCGGCAGGGTATAGGATATTCCTTCACTGCAGCCCCTGAGTACTTGATAGAGTACAAAGGCCGGTGCACCCCAGAGAATACCGTCAAGATAACCTATGCTCAATCGCTTGAGCTCAGGTTCCAGTTCCATCCAATCCAAAATATGTGGCGCAGATGCCAGAAACAGCATCACACCCAGGGCCCCGATTATGGCAATATAGGCAGCTTGAAAGGCAAGTGGTTGAATTGCCTTTTGGTTGTTTGCGCCATGATGGTGAGCAAACATAGGCGTAAATGCCAGCAACAGGCCTTGAACGAACAGTATGGCCGGTAGCCAGAGACTGGTTCCGACAGCAACGGCTGCCATGTCGACAGCACTGACTCTGCCGGCCATCAGGGTGTCGATAAACCCCATCATGGTCTGGGTAAGCTGTGCAATAAGCACAGGCAGAGCCAATTGAATTAAGCGTTTGGCCTGAAAGCCGGTGTGATTCATGAAAGCAGCCCTAACAACTAAGCGAGTGAGAAAATGTTTACAGGTATTGTTCAAGCCAAGTGTGAAATCCTGGCGATCGAGAAAAAGCCCGGGCTAAATACCCTCGAAGTCGCTCTGCCCCCCGCCTTGTGCGAAGGGTTGGAAATTGGAGCGAGTGTCGCCAACAACGGCGTTTGCCTGACGGTAACCCAGCTTGCTGATGATAGGGCGTTTTTTGATGTAATGGAAGAGACTCTGGCGGTGACTAACCTGGTCGGACTTAAGGTAGGCGACAAGGTTAACATAGAGAGGTCACTCAAGTTTGGTGCCGAGCTTGGGGGGCACATTCTCTCCGGCCATGTGCATACACAGGCGCAGTTGGTACGGCTAGATGTCAGTGACAGCCATTACAATATGCAACTGGAAATAGCCGAAGAATGGTTGAAGTACATTTTCTACAAGGGCTTCATCGGTATCAATGGTTGCAGTCTTACTATTGGTGAAGTCAAAGGCAATCGCTTTATGCTGCATCTTATTCCTGAGACTCTCAGGCTGACCAATCTAGAGGATTATCGGGAAGGGGATTGGTTGAATATTGAAATCGATACTCAGACCCAAACGATAGTAGATACGGTCGAGCGCGTATTAGCTCAACGACACCAGGCTTAATTGTCGCTGATACACTTCATTCGCGGCCGCACTCGTCCTATATAAGCAGCTTGAAACGTTTTTTTTCAGTAGAGCTGTTCGTCATCGCCATCGACGTACAGCTCTATCATGTGCCTCTGGTCATTGATGTGCATCCGCATATGAATAGGGTTGCAACATACCCGGCAATCATTATAAAACTCCTGATCGCCGCCGCTGGCGTCGAGCTCCACTTTTTGATGGTGGCCACAATGGGGGCAGCAAATAGTTTGACTCTTGAGTTGCATGGCTTCCTCCTTTGTCCGGTAGCGCTATGCCCTTTGGACGATAGAACTTCATATCACAACACAGTTCAAGTATAGCCCCAGGCTGTGAGCAAAAGCTTATCCCTTGAGTGTTTTTGGGTTGCGCTGGCAAGGGCTTATCCCGTAAAATTGCCAGCCTGCCCGGCGGAGACCTTAAGGCTCCTGTACTGCCTTAACTCAAGGGCTAAAACCCTCTTTTTCATTGATAACCAAGTGGCCCTACGTGTGGGTCACCACTGGACAAGGAATTTTCATGCCTGTAATTACACTTCCCGATGGGAGCAAGCGCGAGTTTGCCAACCCAGTCTCTACACTCGATGTTGCTGCTGATATTGGTCCTGGTCTGGCGAAAGCCTGTATTGCCGGACGAGTCAACGGCGAGTTAAAAGATGCCTGTGATCTGATCGAAACAGATGCAGAACTGTCGATCATCACGGCCAAAGATGAAGAAGGGCTGGAAATCCTTCGTCACTCTTGCGCACACTTGTTGGGTCATGCGATCAAACAGCTGTGGCCTGAAACCAAGATGGCGATTGGTCCTGTTATCGATAACGGCTTCTACTATGACATCGACCTGGAACATAAACTGACCCAGGAAGATCTGGAAAAGCTTGAAAAGCGCATGCTGGAACTGGCCAAGACTAACTATGACGTGGTCAAGCGTGTGGTCAGCTGGCAGGAAGCCCGTGACACTTTCGAGTCTCGCGGCGAGCCCTACAAGATGGCGATCCTGGATGAGAACATCAGCCGAGATGCCACGCCGGCACTGTATCACCACGAAGAATACACAGATATGTGTCGTGGTCCCCATGTGCCCAACATGCGTTTTTGCCATTTCTTTAAGCTGATGAATGTTGCTGGTGCCTACTGGCGCGGTAATTCAGACAACAAGATGTTGCAGCGTATCTATGGTACTGCCTGGGCCGATAAGAAAGCGCTCAAGACTCATCTGACTCGTCTGGAAGAAGCCGCCAAGCGTGATCACCGCAAAATTGGCAAGCAGCTGGATCTGTACCACATGCAGGAAGAAGCGCCAGGTATGGTGTTCTGGCACAACGACGGCTGGAGTGTATTCCTTGAGCTTGAGCGTTTTATTCGCCAGAAGCTGAGTCAGTACGACTATCAGGAGGTGAAAGGCCCGCTGATGATGGACCGCGTGCTGTGGGAACGTTCAGGTCACTGGGATAAATACGCCGAGGCGATGTTTACAACCAGCAGCGAGAACCGCGAATACGCCGTCAAGCCGATGAACTGTCCTGGCCATGTGCAAATCTTCAACCAGGGCCTCAAGTCTTATCGCGATCTGCCGCTGCGGATGGCCGAGTTTGGCTGTTGTCACCGTAATGAGCCTTCGGGTGCCTTGCACGGCTTGATGCGAGTTCGTGGTTTTACCCAGGATGATGCGCACGTATTCTGTACTGAAGAGCAGGTGCAAGCCGAAGTCAGCAAGTGTATCAAGATGGTGTACGACACCTATTCCACTTTCGGCTTTAGCAATATTGTGGTTAAGCTTTCTACCCGTCCAGAGAAGCGTATCGGTGACGATGCCATGTGGGATAGGGCAGAAGAAGCTTTGAAACAAGCGCTGCGCAGCAACGATATCGAATTTGAAATACTCCCAGGTGAAGGTGCCTTCTACGGTCCTAAAATCGAGTTCACTCTGCATGACTGTCTGGACCGCGCTTGGCAGTGTGGTACAGTGCAGCTTGACTACGCCTTGCCTGGACGCCTGGGCGCGACTTATGTTGCCGAAGACAACAGCCGTCAGACTCCAGTGATGATCCACCGTGCGATTTTGGGCTCTTTGGAGCGATTCCTCGGTATTCTCATTGAAGAGTTCGCCGGTCGCTTCCCAACCTGGCTGGCTCCTATGCAGGTTGTTGTTATGAACATAACAGATAAACAAGCGGATTATGTTGAAGAAGTAGTCGAATTCTTCAAGGAACAGGGCATACGTGCCTCTAAAGACTTGAGGAATGAAAAAATAGGCTTTAAAATACGCGAGCACACTTTGAGGCGGGTTCCTTATTTGCTGGTCATAGGTGATCAGGAGATGGAAAATCGGGAAGTCGCTGTGCGTACCCGAGACGGAGTAGACTTAGGTAAGATGCGAATCGATGATTTCGCCGCTAAGGTCAAGCAACAAATTTCGCTCCGTAGTCTTGAATTGTTGGAGGATTAGGTCATAAAGATCAAAAAATCAGCAGGCCGTCAGGCGGCCCCGAATAGAATCAATGAAGAAATTACCGGCGTACCTGAGGTACGTTTGAATGGCGCAGATGGTGAAGCCATTGGTATCGTCAGCATCAAAGAGGCTCAGGAAGTAGCCGATGAAGCAGGTCTGGATCTGGTAGAGATCAGTCCTAATGCTGAGCCGCCTGTATGCCGTATCATGGACTACGGTAAATATCTGTTCGACAAGGCTAAAGCCCAAAAAGAACAGAAGAAGAAGCAGAAACAGATCCAGGTGAAGGAAGTTAAATTCCGCCCTGGTACTGATGAAAACGACTATCAGGTAAAACTACGCAACCTGATTCGTTTTCTAGAAGATGGGGACAAAGCGAAAGTCACGCTGCGTTTCCGCGGACGCGAAATGGCACACCAGAACCTGGGTATGGATCTTTTGAACCGTATCAAGGCCGATCTGGAAGAGTATGCGGTTGTTGAATCCTTCCCGAAAATGGAAGGTCGACAAGCCATCATGGTGCTGGCGCCCAAGAAGAAATAGCAGGGCAACCCTGAAAAGTAGCAAAGGTCTACGGGCCTTTGCTCGCCTTGCGTTTTATTAATATCCCAATGCGGAGTTTTAGTAATGCCTAAAATGAAAACCGACAAGGGTGTAGCGAAGCGTTTTAAGAAAACCGCCAATGGTTTCAAGCGTAAGCAAGCCCATCTGCGTCACATCCTGACCAAGAAGAGCACCAAGCGTAAGCGTCATCTGCGCGCCAAGTGTTTAGTTGCCAAAGCTGACGTGCCTATGATTGCACGCCAACTGCCATACGCTTAATTAGGAGGAATTGAAAAATGCCAAGAGTTAAGCGTGGTGTAACTGCACGTGCTCGTCACAAGAAAGTTCTGAAACTTGCCAAAGGTTACTACGGTGCCCGTTCACGTACTTTCCGTGTAGCGGTACAAGCTGTAACCAAAGCAGGTCAATATGCTTACCGTGACCGCCGCCAGAAGAAGCGTCAATTCCGTCAACTGTGGATTGCACGTATCAATGCGGCTTCTCGTCAGAATGGTCTTTCATACAGCCGTTTCATCAACGGTCTGAAAAAGGCGTCTATCGAAATCGATCGTAAGATTTTGGCAGACATCGCTGTATTCGACAAAGTAGTGTTTGCTACTCTGGTAGAAAAAGCGAAGGAAGCACTGGCAAACTAATCTCTCAGGAGATGAGTTGAAGTTGCTGTTAAAAAGGGACCTTGGGTCCCTTTTTTCATTTTTGTGATTTGTTTATGTTTCAATGTCTCAGACAAAAAAAGCCAGTCATCAATGACTGGCTTTTCAGTTTGTTGGCGGAGCTTATTTCTGAGCATCCAGGAAGCGCTCGGCGTCCAGAGCCGCCATACACCCGGTACCGGCTGAGGTGATGGCCTGACGATAGTGCTGATCCATCACATCGCCGGCGGCAAATACGCCCTTGATGCTGGTTTGGGTGGCATTGCCATTGAGGCCACTTTCAACCTTGATGTAACCGTTATTCATTTCCAACTGGCCTTCAAAAATACCTGTGTTGGGGCTGTGACCAATGGCAACAAACACTCCGGCCACTTCCAAATCGGAAATACTACCGTCTTTGGTGCTTTTCATCTTGAGTCCGGTCACGCCCATGGCATCGCCAGTCACTTCATCGAGAGTCTGATCTAGGTGCAAAATGATATTGCCATTTTCGACCTTATCCATCAGACGATCGATGAGGATTTTCTCAGAGCGGAAGCTGTCACGGCGATGGATCAGGTGCACTTCAGCTGCGATGTTGGAAAGGTAGAGCGCTTCTTCAACCGCTGTGTTACCACCGCCGATGACGGCCACTTTCTGATTGCGATAGAAAAAACCGTCACAGGTGGCACAAGCAGATACACCACGTCCCTTGAAGGCTTCTTCAGATGGCAGACCGAGATACTTGGCGGATGCGCCTGTGGCTATGATCAGCGCATCGCAGGTGTACTCACCGTTGTCACCTTTCAAGGTGAAAGGACGCTGTTGCAGGTCAACTTCATTAATATGATCGAAGATGATTTCGGTATCAAACTTCTCGGCATGCTTTTGCATCCGTTCCATCAGCGCCGGCCCCGTGAGGCCTTCGGCATCGCCGGGCCAGTTCTCGACCTCTGTTGTCGTGGTCAACTGGCCACCCTGTTGGATGCCAGTGATCATCACAGGCTTGAGGTTGGCACGGGCAGCATAAACGGCTGCGGTATAGCCTGCTGGGCCTGACCCTAATATCAATAAGTTACAATGTTTGGCTTGGCTCATTTTATTCTCCCTGCCTTGGCAAATTGCAGCGATTGTAGGTAATTTACCCCTAGGGGTAAAGCGCCTGGGATAGAATCTTTTAGATTGGCTTAATCGAAAAAGGAGCCCTCGGGCTCCTTTAAAACGACAGCGGATCTATTTACTGTAACAGTTCGCTGGCCGCGGTATAAGCCATATTGTGAGCTTCGGCGACCTCTTTACAAGTGATCTTACCGTGCATCACGTTAAGACCGTTCAGCAGATGCTTGTCAGACAAGAGCGCGTCGCGGTAACCCAAGCGGGCCAGCTTAAGAATGTAGGGCAGGGTGGCGTTATTCAGCGCGAAGGTGGAGGTACGCGCCACAGCGCCCGGCATATTGGCCACACAGTAGTGCACCACATCATCAACGATATAGGTAGGATCCTGGTGGGTGGTGGCATGAGAGGTTTCCACACAACCTCCTTGATCTATGGCGACATCCACTATGGCGGCACCTGGCTTCATCTTCTTGACATGTTCACGGGTAACCAGCTTGGGCGCTGCGGCGCCGGGGATCAATACGCCTCCTATGACCAGATCGGCTTGCAATACATGTTTTTCAATGGCATCGGCCGTTGAATAGATGGCCTTAACCTTGGAGCCAAATTGTACGTTCAAACGACGCAGTGCATCGATGGAGCGATCCAGCACTACCACATCGGCGCCCATGCCCACCGCCATTTGCGCCGCATTGGTTCCTACCATGCCACCACCGATAATCACAACTTTCGCCGGTTCAACTCCGGGAACACCACCGAGTAGCATGCCTAAACCACCCATGGATTTTTCCAGCGCCATCGCCCCGGCCTGGATAGACATGCGTCCGGCCACTTCCGACATGGGAGCCAATAAAGGTAAGCCACCACGGTCATCGGTAACTGTTTCATAAGCAATACAAACAGCGCCGCTATTGACCAATTCTTCGGTCTGGGGCAGATCGGGGGCAAGGTGCAGATAGGTAAAGAGGATCTGATCATGGCGCAACATGGCACGCTCTACGGCCTGCGGCTCTTTGACTTTGACTATCATCTCAGCCTTGGCGAAAACCTCTGCGGCCGTGTCCAAAATAGACGCACCGGCATCAATATAGTCCTGATCAGTAAAGCCAATTCCATTACCAGCATTCGTTTCGATAAAAACCTGATGACCATGCATAGTCAATTCGCGTACGCTGGACGGTACCATACCCACACGATATTCATGGTTTTTGATTTCCTTTGGAACACCAATTATCATTTTCGAGCCTCAATATACTAAAAAACCCACTTTTAATGGGCATAATTGTTATTTTATAGTGACCTGAACGTGATCAATTCAGGAAAGTCTAGTATAGTATTGCCCGGGCAGATTATGCTGCTAAACTTGTGACATACGCAAAATTAAATGTTGTTTTAGTGATAAAACAAGGTTAAAAATATGGTAAATAATAAAAAGAGTCCAGTAAAAGACTTGGATCGTATCGATCGTAACATTCTTAATGAACTGCAAATTGACGGTCGCATTTCCAACGTTGAGCTTTCCAAACGTGTTGGTTTGAGTCCAACACCCTGTCTTGAACGCGTTAAGCGTCTTGAAAAACAAGGCTACATTAACGGTTATACCGCATTGGTCAATCCGCACTTTTTAGGTGCATCCTTGCTAGTGTTTGTCGAGATCACCCTCAATAGAGATACACCGGAAGTCTTCGATAAGTTTAATCGTGCCGTACAGCTTTTGGATGATATTCAAGAATGTCACCTGGTATCGGGCGACTTCGATTATCTGCTCAAGACCCGGGTGTCCGATATGTCTGCTTATCGCAAATTGCTCGGTGAAACCCTCTTAAAATTGCCTTCAGTATCCGATACCCGCACCTATGTGGTGATGGAAGAGGTGAAACAAACCAGTAAAGTGGCCATAGGTATTTCTGCTGAAGTTTGATAGCGGTTTCGTTTCTTGGATAAGGAGTCTATGAGGCTCCTTTTTCATCACTGCTGTGTACTTTTTGGACCAGATAAGTTTTCCGGCATAAAAAAACTTTTTGTCCGCCGCTTTCGCGGGCTTATTCGCTGCACATTCAGGTTGATTCTGGTATCTTAAATCCATCCGTTTTTCGTTTGCTTATGGAAATCGCATTTGTCTCAGGGAAATAGCGTCAGAACCCTCAGCGGCCTGCAACGTCTGCTGGAAGGGGGGCTTATTCTGTGCTGCATGATCGCCATCTATATACTGTTGGCGCTGGGCAGCTTTCATCCGGGCGATCCGGGCTGGAGTCAGTCTAACTATCAAGGAAAGATTGAGAATGTTACCGGTGCCGTAGGTGCTTGGCTGGCCGATGTCCTGTTTTATTTCTTTGGTTATACCGCCTATCTGATCCCCGTCATCATTGCCGGAACCGGTTGGTTGATCTTCAGGCGTGCTCACAAGTTGCTGGAAGTAGACTACTTCTCGGTCGGCTTGCGCTTGATAGGCTTCCTGTTGATGGTGCTGAGCCTTGCTGCCTTGGCCAGTATGAATGCCGGCGATATCTATGAATTTTCGGCCGGTGGTGTAGCTGGAGATGTAATAGCCCAGGCCATGTTGCCTTACTTTAATCAACTGGGGACCACACTGCTGCTACTCTGCTTTGTCGGTGCGGGCTTCACTCTGCTGACTGGAATAAGCTGGCTTACCATAGTCGAGCTTACCGGTTTTGCAACTATCTGGTGTTTTCGCAAGCTCAAACAGTTACCGGCACACCTGTCTGGCCCAAGAGAAACTGAAGATACCCGCGGCTTTATGTCGGTAGTGGACAAGTTCCGCCGCGAGCGGGGTGACCTTGAACCAGAAGAAGCGTTCGAAGAAGATGACGATGATGAGGTTATTGAAGCCCCCGTTAAGAAACCCGGGCTACTGAGTCGTTTCCGTAAAAAGGAGCAGCAAACTCTTGAGCGGGAAGCCGCGGAGATGGCCGATGAGAACTCTGATACTGAGCCCAAGCATCAGGGCAGGGTAGAGCCGGTGCTTTCGGTTGGCGTTGCCGGGACTGCGGTTGACAAGGCTGCGGGCATTTCCTCGGGCAATGCTGAAGATACGCCGCCTTGGCAGAATAACACCGAGGGAAGCGATACAATCGACTTCGACAAGCGTGCATCTACAGGGGCTATCAGTCATAAAGAGCGGCAATTGCAAACCCAGAAAGCCAGGGTTGAAAACGGCATTATTATTTTACCCGGTGAAGAAGGGGCTTCCAAAGAGCGTAAGCAACCTATGGATCCCTTGCCGAGCATCTCGCTGTTGGATGTGCCTAATCGCAAGAAGAACCCCATCAGTGAAGAAGAACTGGATCAGGTGGCACGCTTGGTGGAAAGCAAACTTGCTGACTTCAATATTACTGCGCAAGTAGTCGGAGTCTATCCTGGACCTGTGATCACCCGCTTTGAGCTGGACTTGGCTCCCGGGGTCAAGGCTTCAAAAATTTCCAACTTATCCAAAGATTTAGCCCGTTCTCTGCTGGCTGAAAGTGTGCGGGTGGTGGAGGTTATTCCGGGTAAGGCCTATGTGGGGCTGGAACTGCCCAACAAGTTCCGCGAAACTGTATTTATGCGTGATGTCCTCGATTGCCAGGCGTTCAAGGACAGTAAATCCAACCTCACCATGGTGCTGGGACAAGACATTGCCGGCGATCCGGTCGTGGTGGACTTGGCCAAGATGCCGCACCTTTTGGTGGCTGGTACCACAGGTTCGGGTAAGTCGGTCGGGGTCAACGTGATGATCACCAGTCTGCTGTATAAGTCCGGCCCGGAAGATGTGCGTTTTATCATGATAGATCCCAAGATGCTGGAGCTTTCTGTCTATGAAGGTATTCCGCATCTCTTGTGTGAAGTGGTTACGGATATGAAAGAGGCCGCCAATGCCCTGCGCTGGTGTGTGGGTGAGATGGAGCGGCGCTACAAACTGATGTCGGCGCTCGGGGTGCGTAACCTCAAGGGCTTTAACGCCAAAATCGCCGAGGCCAAGGCGGCTGGAACACCAATATGTGATCCGCTGTGGAAGTCCAACGAAAGCATGGAAGATACGGCGCCTGAACTCGACAAGTTGCCCTCTATCGTGGTTGTCGTGGACGAATTTGCCGACATGATGATGATAGTCGGTAAGAAAGTGGAAGAGCTGATTGCCCGTATCGCCCAGAAAGCCCGCGCTGCCGGTATACACCTGATTCTGGCGACCCAGCGCCCGTCTGTGGATGTGATAACAGGCCTTATCAAGGCCAACATTCCCACCCGCATCGCTTTCCAGGTTTCTTCCCGCATCGACTCGCGCACCATTTTGGATCAGCAAGGCGCCGAAACCCTGCTCGGGATGGGCGATATGCTTTATCTGCCCCCGGGGACCGGCGTGCCCAACCGGGTTCACGGTGCCTTTGTGGACGACCATGAGGTGCATGCGGTGGTTGCCGATTGGCATGCCCGCGGTAAGCCTCAATATATTGAAGAAATTCTTCAGGGAGCCAGTGACGGCGAACAGGTGTTGCTGCCCGGTGAAGCACCGGAAGGTGGCGAGGAGGAGCTGGATGCACTCTACGACGAAGCCGTGGCCTTTGTTACCGAAACCCGCCGCGGCTCTATCTCCAGTGTGCAGCGTAAGTTCAAGATAGGTTATAACCGCGCCGCTCGCATCATAGAGCAGATGGAACTTCAAGGGGTGGTCAGTGCCCAGGGCCATAATGGCAACCGCGAAGTATTGGCGCCACCGCCGCCAAGATAAGACAGATTTGAGGTACAAATGAAAAAAAGCGTTATGTTTCTTGCTCTGGCAATGAGCTTACCGGCCGTGGCCGATGATGCCGGACAACTCAAAGCGAAGTTAGATGCCATTGCCGGTCTGAAAGCCGATTTCCAGCAGCAGGTTACAGATATCAATGGCAAGCTTATTCAGCAAGGCAGTGGCGAGCTCGCCTTGGCGCAGCCGAATCAGTTTTACTGGCATCTGCAGCAGCCGGATGAATCTGTGATAGTGGCAGATGGCAAAGACGTTTGGATTTATAACCCGTTCGCCGAGGAAGTGAGCGTACTGGCGCTGGAAAATGCCATTGCCGCTTCGCCCATGACGCTTTTGGTGCGCCGCGACGAGGCCAGTTGGGCTCGCTATAACATCACTCTGGATAAAGAGTGTTTCCAGATAGCACCCAAGACTGAAGAGGCCGGAGTGCAGCAGGTCAGCGTCTGTTTCAACGATGACACTTTGACCCGACTGGCACTGAAAGACACTCAGGGTAATTTCAGTCAGTTCAACCTGAGCGAGCAGCAGCCGCTGACCGATAGCGACAAGACACTGTTCCAATTTGAGCTTCCCGAAGGCGTTTCCATTGACGATCAGCGCCCAGGGCGGGAAGGTTAACCTTGTCCAGCCTGAGCTTTGATTTCGCCCCCGACTTTCGCCCTCTGGCTGCAAGAATGCGCCCGTCGACGCTGGAGCAGTACGTCGGTCAGCAGCATTTGCTGGGACCGGGGCAACCGCTGAGACTGGCACTGGAGGCCGGCAAGGCCCATTCCATGATGTTCTGGGGACCGCCGGGTACCGGCAAGACTACGCTGGCAGAGCTGGTCGCTCATTATGCCAATGCCCATGTGGAGCGAATATCTGCGGTCACATCCGGGGTGAAAGAGATCCGTTCGGCGATAGAACACGCCAAAAACGTGGCGCAATCGCGCGGCCAGCGCACCTTGCTGTTTGTCGATGAGGTGCACAGATTCAACAAGAGCCAGCAGGACGCTTTTCTGCCTTTTATTGAAGATGGCACAGTGATTTTTATTGGCGCCACCACAGAAAACCCTTCTTTTGAAATCAATAACGCCTTGCTCTCCAGAGTGCGGGTATATCTGATTAAGCGTCTCGATGAAGCCGAGATTGCTACCATAGTGACCCAGGCGCTTGCTGATGAAGAGCGTGGTCTTGGCAAACGCAGGTTGCAGATGCCGCAGGAGCTGATGGCCAAGTTGGCGACACTCGCCGATGGTGATGCCCGCAAGGTTCTCAACCTGGTGGAGCTGATGAGTGACATGCTGCCGGACGGCGGTAGTTTTACCGAGGCTATGCTGGTACAGGTAGCCGGTGAACAGTTGGCGGGGTTTGATAAGAATGGCGATCAATATTACGACCTGATCTCAGCCGTGCACAAATCGATTCGCGGCTCGGCGCCGGATGCGGCGCTCTATTGGTTTTGTCGTATGCTGGAAGGGGGCTGCGATCCTCTGTATGTTGCAAGACGCCTGCTGGCGATAGCCTCTGAAGATGTGGGGAATGCCGATCCTACTGCAATGACAGTTGCTCTCAACGCCTGGGACTGTTTCCACCGGGTCGGCCCGGCAGAGGGCGAGCGTGCCATCGCGCAGGCGATTGTTTATCTGGCCTCGGCGCCCAAGAGTAATGCGGTGTACACAGCCTTTAAGGCGGCCAGACAACTGGCCCGGGAAACCGGCCAGCAGCCTGTTCCCATGCATTTGAGAAACGCGCCGACCGAACTGATGAAATCCATTGGTGCCGGTGAAGGCTATCGTTATGCTCATGATGAGGCCAATGCCTATGCCGCCGGCGAATGTTATTTCCCCGAAGCCTTGGCCGAGAGTCGTTTTTATTATCCGACTGAGCGGGGATTCGAGAAACGGATCCGCGATAAGTTGGCGCAGCTTTGCCAGCTCGACCGCCAAAGTGAGAACAAAAGGTATGATTAATCTGACCGTTGTCGCCCTTGGCGGTGCAACCGGCGCAGTTTTGCGCTACCTGATATCGATATTTGTGCTCCAGCTATTTGGCAGTGGTTTTCCTTTTGGTACACTGGCTGTTAATGTACTTGGCTCATTTCTGATGGGGATGATCTATGCACTGGGAGAACTCAGTCATATCAGCCCTGAGATCAAGGCGCTGGTTGGTGTCGGATTTCTTGGTGCACTGACAACCTTCTCGACTTTCTCAAATGAAACCTTACTGCTGATACAGGGAGGTGAGTTGCTAAAGGCATTTCTGAATGTGGCGTTGAACCTGGGACTGTGCCTGGCCATGGTTTACCTGGGACAACTGCTGATTTTTTCACGCGTATAACTGATAAGACAAGTAGACATGTTAGATCCAAAATATCTGCGTAATGAACTCGCAACAACTGCGGAGCGCCTGGCGACCCGCGGTTTTATCCTCGATGTAGACAGGCTGACCAAGCTGGAAGAAAAGCGTAAGTCGCTGCAGGTGGAAACCGAAGAGCTGCAGGCCAGTCGCAATGCCATCTCCAAGTCCATAGGTCAAGCCAAGTCCCGCGGTGAGGACGTTGCTCCAATCATGGCGCAGGTAGGCGATCTCGGCAGCCAGCTGGACAGTAAAAAGCAGGAGCTGAGTGCGCTGCTTGAAGAGCTGGATGCTATTGCCATGAGCATTCCCAATTTGCCGGATGAATCTGTACCTGTGGGTTCAGACGAGAACGACAACGTGGAAATCCGCCGCTGGGGCACACCAAGGGAGTTCGACTTCCCAGTAAGAGATCATGTGGATCTCGGTGAACTGCTCAAAGGACTGGATTTCAAGAGTGCCGTTAAGGTAACGGGTTCGCGCTTTATCTTTATGCAGGGCCAAATTGCCCGTATGCACCGCGCTTTGGCGCAGTTCATGCTGGATTTGCATACTCAGGAGCACGGCTACACCGAATGCTATGTGCCTTTACTGGTCAACGAAGCCAGCCTTAAGGGCACAGGCCAACTGCCTAAATTTGGTGAAGATCTGTTTCACACCAAGCCGGCCACAGAGGAAGGCCAGGGGCTTAGCCTGATCCCAACCGCCGAAGTGCCGCTGACTAACCTGGCACGCGACACCATACTGGATGAGGCCGAGTTGCCTATCAAGTTGACCGCTCACACGCCATGCTTCCGCAGTGAAGCCGGCTCTTACGGTAAAGATACCCGCGGTCTTATCCGCCAACACCAGTTCGACAAGGTCGAAATGGTGCAGTTGGTGAAACCGGAAGATTCTGAAGCCGCATTGGAACAGTTGGTTGGTCACGCTGAAAACGTACTGAAGAAGCTGGGTCTGCCACACAGAACTATCGTCCTGTGTACCGGTGATATGGGCTTTGGTGCCGCCAAGACCTACGACGTTGAAGTCTGGGTTCCGGCTCAAAATACCTACCGTGAGATATCTTCCTGCTCTAACGTGCGTGACTTCCAGGCGCGGCGCATGCAGGCCCGTTATCGCTCCAAAGACGACAACAAACCAAAGCTTATCCACACACTGAATGGCTCAGGGCTGGCAGTTGGTCGTACTCTGGTGGCCATTTTGGAAAACTACCAAAATGCCGATGGCAGTGTCACAGTACCTGAAGCACTGCGCAGCTATATGGGTGGCATTGAAAAAATAGGTTGATGGGTGAGGTCATATGGATAAAGGTCAGCGCTACCTGCGCTGGCTTGCCTACGTGGCCGTCATTGCAGTTTTTTCTGCCCTGTTTTTAGCCACGCTCGGCAAGGCAGCTATGCTGGTATATGAGAATTTAAAATAGTTATTCTGCATAGTAAAAAGCCCCGAAGTTCGGGGCTTTTTTGTGTGCGGAATCGAGTCGTATTAAATACACTTGGCAGGTTTGGGCAGCCCGGCAATCTTGGTTGCCTGCTTGGCCGGCCCCATCGGGAACAGGGTGTAGAGGTACTTGGAGTTGCCTTTTTCCGGCCCCAGTGCCTGGCCGATTGCCTTGACCAAAACCCGAATAGCCGGGCTGGTCTTGTATTCAAGATAAAAGTTACGCACAAAGTTAACCACTTCCCAATGAGCCTCGGTCAACTCTATCTCTTCGGCTGCGGCGATGACAGGCGCCAGCTCGGGCGTCCAGTCGGAAACCTGCTTCAAGTACCCTTGAGGATCGGTCGCTATCTGCTTGTCATTGAATTGAATAAAATCTACCACGAAATAACCTTTGTATGAGCCAATGTCAGCGCTACCAGCGCCGGATAATCCAACTGTTCATAATTGGAGAGAAAGTCCTCGAGTCCGCGGGCCTTAACGTCATCGGCCACCAGCACCACTTTAAAGGGTGATAGCGCCATGGCCCATTGACGTTTCAGCAGGGCACTTACTGCATCGCCGGCCAGCAAAAACACGTCTGTCTTACCAGCATATCTCAGTGCGCAGGACAGCGCAGTGTCGCGCGCCGCCGATGTTTGTATTTGGTGTAATATCATCAGAAGACTATAACCTCATCGGCATCCAGCAGGGCCTGGCGGATCTGCTCGTTATCACAAATGGTGGCAGGAATAACCAGTTCAGTGCGGCCAAGTCCCAGCTCCTGCAACGATTGTTTGCAGACCAGCACAGTGTCTATGTCATAGAGCGGCAGCGCACCTAAGGTGGCGATATAATCCTTGCAGCCGATAAGCTCAGGTTGCTGTTGCTTCAGCAGCGTAAGCACGCCTTCATCGGTGAAGATCAGGCTCACCTCTTGCTCGAAACTGGCGCTCAGCAGCGCCAGATCCAGGCCTTCGCGGCCGGAAGCCGAACCATGCGGAGCCCGGCGAAAAATAATGGCTATTTTCTTCATTAAAAACTCACCAGACGATCACTCTTTTCAAGCCCGGTGACCAACTCGCCAAGCCCTCCCATGGTAAAGCCAGCGGCCAGATTAGAACTCGCTTTGGCGTTGTCCTTGGCGTCCTGTGCTGAAAGCACACCGCGGCGCAGGGCGGCAGAGACGCAGTTCACCAGATTAAGCTGCCACTCCTCTGCCAACTGTTGCCATGCGGCAGTTAAGTCCAATTCGTCCGATGCTGGCGCGCATAGGGCATTGGACTGACTTACGCCGTCCTGATAAAAGAATACGCAGTGAACCTCATGACCCGCTTGCAGCGCCGCCCGGGTATATTTGAGTGCATGGAAGCCGGCCGCCGGGCCGTAGACACTGCCATTCACCATAATAATAAGTTTGCTCATACCAAAAAAAATGACCCTGAATTAGGGCCATTTTAACCTATTTTCCATCCCATGGGGATCAGTCATCGCCACCAACACCCATCAGGTGCAGCAGGCTGATAAACAGGTTGAGGAAATCCAGATACAGGGCGATGGTGGCGCGAATATAGTTGGTCTCACCACCATTAACGATACGGCTGGTATCAAACAAGATAAAGCCTGTCATCAGCAGGGCGATACCCGCATTGACTGCCATAAATACTGCGCCGTTACCGACAAAGATATTGATCACCGCAGCGGCTATGACGACCACCAGACCGGCAATCAAGAAGCCGCGCATAAAGGAAAAATCTTTCTTGGTGGTCACGGCATAGGCCGACAGGGCGACAAAGATGGCTGATGTCAGACCAAAGGCCTGAATAATCAGCTCAGGGCCGTTACTCATGCCGGCGTAATGGTTGAGGATATAACCCAGAGACGCGCCTTCCATACCGGTAAAGGCAAATACCCAAAAGATCCCGGCGGCGGATTCCGCCTTTCTCAGGGTAACGAACAGCAACACCAAGCCACCGATGGAAAGTCCCAGTGACATCATGGGGCCGATACCCATCGCCATGGCGATGGCGGCACATACGGCTGAAAACCCTATGGTCATTGCCAGCAGCATGTAGGTGTTTCTGAGCATTTTGTTCACTTCCATAGTGGAAGTTTGGCTCGAATAAAGGGTTTGCTGAGTCATTTGCTTCTCCGAAGGTTGACTGACATAGCCCGGGTTGACGACCCGGCTAGTTTCCATGTTAGAGCAGTTTAAACCGTATATGGTTCCGCTACCGTTTTCCTGTTATAGATTGTGCCATTAAACACTGAATCTTTTGTGAATTAAAGTCAGGCGAGCCACTCTCTGTGCAGTTTTTCGGTATCGCCCAGATAATCCAGTACCCATTTAAGCGCCGGTGACATCTTGTTGGCATTCCAAGCCAGACAGCAGGAACTGGCCGGTAGCGGCGTTGCCAACTGTTTTTCCACCAGGGCTCCGGCGCGAATAAAGGGGCTGGCAAGGTGTACTGGCATATAACCTATCCCCAAGCCTTCGCGGAAGCAGTTGATGGCCCGGATCCAATCCGGCACCACCAAGCGGCGCTGATTGTCCAGCAACCAGGTGTGGCGCTTGGGGATCTCTCTTGACGTGTCATCCAGGCAAATGGAAGGGAAGGGCCTGAGCTCTTCGTCCTCCAGAGGACGGTCTATGGTCGCTAATGGGTGAGACTTGCTCACCAAAAATGCCCACTCGATGTCGCCCATGTCTCTGTGATGGTAAGCGCCGCCGACCGGAATGGCGGTGGTTGCGCCTATGGCAACATCGCTGCGCCCGGTAGACAAGGCTTCCCAAACACCGTTGAACACCTCAATGCGAATGATCAGCTCCACATCGGTGAAGTGGCGATAGAAGTCGGCAATTAACACACTGATCCTGTCTGCCCTGACGATATTGTCCAAAGCGATGGACAGCGTCGGTTGCCAACCATTGGCCACCCGCTGGGTTTCCCGTTTCAGATCGTCCAGTTGCTTGAGCATAATCCTGGCTTCCTTGACGAAGTGAGCTCCGGCGGGCGTCAAACTGACGCTGCGGTGATGACGCTCAAACAGCACAACCCCCAGCTCTTCCTCAATCTGCTTTATGGCATAACTCACGGCGGAGGGCACCTTGTGCAGCTTGTTGGCTGCGGCGGTGAAACTGCCAAGGTGAGAAACAATATCGATAAGTTGTAACGACTGTTCAGAAAGCATGGCGATTCCTTGCTGTGAGAATATTTGAAGGCATAAGTCAAAAATAAACGTTTCACCTCGATAGAGCAAGGCTTTAGACTGCACCGGCATTCATATTACTTTTATCTTAAGTTGTAATCAGGTTGTATATGACTCTTAAATATTTCATGTTTTTATGCTATCTCGCGCTCCTGAGCATGTTGGCTTTCATCGCGACCGACATGTATCTTCCAGCATTCAAAGCAATTGAAAGCTCTCTTGATGCCAACGCTTCTCAAGTAGCCATGTCCTTGACCTCTTTCCTAGCCGGATTGGCCCTGGGTCAACTGCTCTACGGCCCTCTGGTGCAGCGTTTCGGTAAACGCAACTCACTGCTCGGTGGTTTGGCGCTGTTTGCCTTGGCGACAGTCTGTATCGGTTTCAGTGACAATATTATCATGCTGAACTGTTTCCGTTTTTTCCAGGCGATTGGCGTCTGCAGCGCTGCTGTTATCTGGCAGGCTTTGGTGGTAGAGCAGTATGATGTCAAAGACTCACAGCGCATCTTCTCCAACATCATGCCCTTGGTGGCCTTGTCACCGGCCTTGGCGCCTATTCTCGGCGCCAAGGTGCTTGGGCATCTGGGTTGGGAAGCGATATTTTTCATTTTGGCGGCGACGGCTCTGGCATTGATGGCATTGACCATGGTGTTGGTTAAGCCAGCAAACAAGAGTACAACCAAATCTGAAGTCAAGGTGGCTTACAAGACCTTTTTCAACAACACAGGTTATTTGGGCAACGTGCTAATCTATGGTGCATGTTCCGGGGCTTTCTTCGCCTACCTGACACTCTGGCCGATAGTGATGGAGCAGCACGGTTATCAGGCTGACGCCATAGGTTTAAGTTTTATTCCGCAAACCATCATGTTTATCGTCGGTGGCTATGCCAGCAAGTTGCTGATCCGCCGGGTAGGCAGCGAGATGACACTTAAACTGTTGCTGGCCCTGTTTGGTTTGTGTGTGTTGGCGATTGCTGTGGCGACTTTGATATTCAAGGCGCAAACCATCTATCCGCTGCTTATTGCGTTTTCTGTGCTGGCCGCCGCCAATGGTGCCATTTATCCGATAGTGGTTAACAGTGCGCTGCAGCATTTCAGTCAGTGCGCCTCCAAAGCGGCCGGGCTGCAAAACTTTTTACAGATAACACTGGCATTTGGAGCATCAAGCCTGGTGGCTGTGTGGGCCCAGGCCGGTGAAACCGCTATTGCCTGGGGGATCCTGGGTTGCAGCGTGCTGGTATTTGCTGGCTACAAACTGCGACAGTTTGCCGACTGGTCGCAGGTGAGGGCAGGTTTTACCAAGCCGGATCCAGCGCGCTTGGCAATGCATGCAGAGGAAACGCCCAAAGATTGAGTGCAGATTGAGCAAATAGATAAGGCCGTGACATTTTCTGCTTTACAGTCTCATATCCTCGCTATAGTATTTGCAGCGTTCGGAGGGGTGGCAGAGTGGTTGAATGCACCGGTCTTGAAAACCGGCATGGGTTTATAGCCCATCCAGGGTTCAAATCCCTGCTCCTCCGCCATATTCAGAGAAGCCCGCTTGTGTAAACAGGCGGGCTTTTTCGTATATCAGTTTTGATGATAGCGATTAGCCAGGTATAGGCGGTTAGAGAATGGCGGGTTTATCGCGCCGTTATGCAGGGTTCAAATCCCCGCTCCTCCCCCATATTCAGAGAAGCCCGCTTGTGCAAACAGGCGGGCTTTTTCGTATCTGAGTTTTGATGATAGGCGATTAGCCTGGTATAGGTTAGCGGATTGCTGGGTTTATCGTGCCGTTATGCAGGATGCAAATCCCTGCTCCTTTGCCATATTCAAAAGATCGTTAGGCTTATCGCAGTTATCAGCCTTATTCTTGGTTTCCCCCAGAGAACTCTATGGGACGCCCTTGGTTATCTGCATCCGGGACAGGTAGATCAATAATCCTTCGTCTTTGTTGGTTTTTCGGTATTTAACTTGTTGCTTTGTCGAACTTTAGGCATAGTGTGGGCGCTGGAAATTCACCCCGGCGAAGATGGACAAGCAGGAAAAGGAAGGAGTTAGGTGATGGATAAGCCTGAAGTACCCGCAATCGGCATAGATTTGGGCACCACCAACAGTGCCATTGCACTTTGGCGCGATGGTAAGGTGCAGATGATCCCCAATGCCTTGGGAGAGGATTTAACCCCATCAGTCGTCAGTATTGATGAAGATATGCATTTATTGGTTGGCCGTCCGGCCGCCGAACGTTTAATAACTCATCCACGTAATACTGCCGCCATATTCAAACGTTTTTTGGGCAGTGAGAAACGCTATCGCCTCGGAGGTCAGGAGTTCAGCCCCACTGAGCTTTGCGCCATCATACTCAGTACCCTCAAGGCCGATGCTGAAGCCTATCTCGGACACGCCATTAAGCAAGTGGTGATTTCTGTACCGGCTTACTTCAATGATCAGCAGCGCAAACAAGTGCATACGGCTGCGGAGCTGGCCGAGCTGGAAGCGGTACGCCTTATCAATGAACCCACAGCCGCCGCCATGGCTTACAGCTTACACGAGTCCCATAGCCGACGTTTCCTAGTATTTGATATAGGTGGTGGTACCTTCGATGTCACCATTGTCGAGTTCCAAGATGGCATCATAGAAGTTCGCGCTTCAGCTGGTGATAACCGTCTCGGTGGTGAGGACTTCACTCAAGATCTGCTCGATGGCGTGTTGCAAAAGCTGCAGCTGGAGCGTGAAAGCCAATCTCTCAAGTACCTCAGTCAGCTCTATTACGCCTGTGAAAATGCCAAGCGTCACAGTAATGGCCAGGGAACCCGGGTCTGTTTGAGTGGCGAGCAGGATATCAACCTCGAGTTCGACGGCCATGAGCTGGAAAAGATTTGGCAACAGACACTGAACCGGCTGCGAAAACCGCTGAGCCAGGCACTTGCCGACGCCAGATTACAGCCCGAAGAGATAGATGAACTCATTCTGGTGGGGGGGGCCAGCCGTCAGCATCATGTAAAGCAGGTCGCTACCAGGTTACTGGGCCGCTTTGGCCGCCAGGAGCTGGATCCCGACCGGGTGGTGGCCATGGGCGCTGCCATTCAGGCCGCCTGTCGTTTGCGCGATGAAGCGGTAGAGGAGCTGATCCTCACCGATGTTTGTCCCTTCAGTCTGGGGATCCGGGTAGAGAGCAATGGCCAGTCCGGGGTGTTCAGTCCCATCATAGAACGTAACACTGTGGTGCCGGTATCGCTGGAGCAACGCTATTACGCCGGTCATGAAGAGCAGAGCCAGGTGTGTATCGCCATCTATCAGGGAGAGAGCCTTTGGGTTGCCAATAATCTGCACATTGACGATCTCGATATCGATATTCCAACCGGACAAGGGTTGCAGTCGGTGGATGTCAGATTCAGCTACGATATCAACGGTATGCTTGAAGTGGATGTCACCATCACCAGCACTGGAGAGGTACATCAGAAAGTGATTGATCGCAGCCCGACCGGGGTATCTGAAGACGATAGACAAGCCAGCAAGCAAAGGCTTGCCAGATTGAAAGTGCATCCCCGCGAGCAATTACCCAACCTCAACCTGACGGCAAAGCTACATCGCATGTATGAGGAATGCCTGGGAGGCGAGCGGCGTCAAATAGAGCACTGGTTGCTTAGTTTTGAACAGGCTCTGGCCTCCCAGGATGAACACTATATTCGTGATGTGCGCCAGGCGATTCAAAATGCACTGGCGCACTGGGATCAATAAACAATTTCCTCCAGGGTAATTCTTCTGGGTGCTTTAAAACTCTTCGGCCAGCCGTGACGCATTGAAGACGCGGCTTGTGTGCCTGCGGCCGCCACAAGGTGACCGAGAAGCAGTGGCAGCGCCCACCAAAAGCTGTTACCCACCAAGGCCAACCCGATGGCAAAGGAGCACCACACCCCATAGTTGCGGGCGCCTTTCGATGTCTGGCGGGTACTGCAGATCCTGAATACCATAAACAGGTTAAAGGCCAGAAACACCAAGAGTTTTCCTTTATGAGCCTCGAGTTGCTGCACTATGGACATGGGGTCGAGCAGTGAGGCTGCGCTGTCGGGATAGATGGGGAATACGAGAAAACCGTGCAGTGCCACCAGTAGTGCCCAGACAAAAAGGCGCGTGCTGCTGTACAGATTAAAGCGTTGCGGCGCTTTATCTCGGTCGTCACTGATAACCTGGTTGAGCTTGTCTTCCAGCAGTTGGCACAATAGCTTGGCGGTGTTTTGTCTATCACCGCCAAGCTTAGGTTGCGACTTGTGAAAGTTTCCTACCAAGGTGCCATTAAATCCTATTCGTGAGATGTCATTGGCTAGCAGGGCTATGCAGTAACAGGCCGGATAGACATAGTCTTTGGCCTCTTTTTTTGCCGCACAGGCATCAATGGCTTCCGGATGGATGCCCTGGTCCCAGTCATCATTTAGCAGACCGTAGGCCAGGGTATTGTCATCGTAGTAATACTCATCGAATTTGATATTTTGCTGTTTCAGTTGCTCTTGAAGCTTCTCCAGTTGTGGCGTGGTGACATAGCGCCAGCTATTACCGGCGTTGGGATGATATCTCAGTGCCGCCCAAAGGATCAGGGTATTGTGTATATCATCATTGTTTTCAACCCTGCGATTGATCAAGGCTCCCAGTGCCGTCAGTTGCTCGGCATCAATCTGTTGCCAGAGCTCTTCATCGCTTAAGCTTGATTGCGCCAAGCGCTCAACCTGGTTGCGCAGCTCTATGCAAAACACAAACTGCTTGGGCCAACGCATGACGGCTTCGGCAATCAGCGGCGAGATGTTTTGCGGTTCCGCACACATCTGCCAAGCCAAGGCAAAGGGAGTGTCCTTAAGTAGCGGCGGCAACTGCGTCAGTGAAAGTGCCTGACGCATCGCCAAGCGCTGGCTGATTTTGCTCCATGACAATGAATAGTAGAACTCTGCCCACTCCAGGGCGATATCCGGTTGATAACTTTGCTCTTTGACTTGCTCGCCGTTTTCATCGTCTGATGAATACTCAAACGCCGACAGCAATGGCTGACGTACCCCCTCACGTTGCCAGATCAGCATGCCAAACAGGCTGGGATCTTCTGTCAGCAGTGACAGCCATTCTTCGGCCTCGGCTCTTTGACACAAGGCCTGCAGCCAGCTATCCGGCAGTAGGGGATAGCGCTTGCCAACTTGCAACCACTCCTCGGGCGAGGGGTGGCTGAAAGCTTGGGCATCGGGCGCAGACATAGTAAACCAGTTGGGCTGGCCATAACCTGCCGCCAGCGCTTCAAATACGGCATGTTTGGGTCTATTGGCGAGGATCTCTGTCGCAATGTCGCACAGTAACTCGCCGAGATAATGCCAACCGGCTTCCATGCGATCGCAAGCCGGCAATTGAGCGTACTGTTCAATCTGTTGCCAACTGCCCAGCTGACATGCCCAGAACAATCTCGCCAACGCGCCTTCATAACCGGGCAAGAACTTAAGCGGTAATATGGTGTGGGGCAGAGCGCCTTCGTTGAATGCAGCCTTGTACAACAGTTGTTCAATAAAATCCGTCTCTTGGGGCTCATCAAACCAGCACTCTTCGAAGGCTGCCGATATTCGCCAGTTCCAATCTTGCTGACAGGCCAATGCCTTAAACCAAAGTGCCAAACGCGGCGTATTTGGCAGATACCAGTTTTCCAGATGTTCGGCGAGTTGCTGGGGTAACTCATCCCGCTTGAGCTCATCGGCGAGTTTGAGTGCTAAGGATTCTTTACCGCAAAGGCGACTGATCTCGGCCAGCAGCACCAGCTCTTCCCCCCAGGGATCACCTTGCTGCAACACAAAGTCACACAGCTCAAGCAACTGCTCCACGGGCCAATTCAGGTTTAATGCCCTGATAGCCTTGAGTTGAACAATCGCAAGTGATGGGTGCAACACGCCGCAGACATGATTGCTTAAGAACAACATACGCAGCTGCGGGAAGTCACAGTCAAGCAATGCATTTTGCAATGGCTGGTAGTAGCTTTGAATGGCAATTTGAGTCGCATGATCCTGAGTCGCCAACCAGTTCAGCGGCGCAGGGCTCGGCCGCGAAAGCCACCAATCGAAAAAAGCCGCTCTTTGTTGCTGCGCCTTATCGCCGCGTTCAAGTGAACTCCACTCCAGCGCATGCCATAAATGCTTGATGATTTGTCCGGGCAGCCAACGCCAATTGAGGATCTCCGCCTGAACCCACTGCGACAACTGGGCTTGGCAGGAAAGAGAGCTTTGGCCGACACGCTCGGCCCACTGATACCAGTGTTCATTGTCAAAGCGCAGGCGCTCATTGCCCAACATGCTCATCAGCTGCTGGAACAGACTCTCCGGGGTTTCAACCTGGGCTTTGGCAGCTGTTTGCTGGGTTTCCGGCGGTTGGGCCCGGTAGCTGTAATCTTGCTGCAGCGACTCTTGTTGTGGCTGATATTGTGTCTCTTGTTGCGGCAATGGTTGTGCGTTGGCCGCTGCGGGCGAGGGCGTATTCAGCTCCAGCGGTTTGGCCTGGGTTGCCGGGCGGGCCGCAGCCAGGGCTTGCTCGTAAGCGCTGCGCAGTGCTCTGAAGCCTTCTGGATTATCCTCCGGGTGACAGTCGCGGAGTTGGGTGCGATAAGCCTGCTTGATCGCCGCTTCATCTTGGGTGGCGGTGATACCGAGTATTTGCCAGATATCCATGGCGATTAATCCTGTGTTTGATTGAGAAGATCGAGCAGGCTCTGCGGGGCGCTAAGTTGCGGCAATTCCATGTCCCAGTCGCATTGATGAATGGGGTTATCCTTGTCACTGATGGCGCGGCGATAGTCTAGCCGTTGTCGTCTGGCTATCCAGCCATTGAGTAATGCCTCTGCGGCCTCTTCTGTATCCGGCTCGTTGATTAAAAACATCCATATCGCACGCCCGGCAAACCAGGCTTGGGTATATTGCTCCCAAGAGTGGTAAAAATAGCGGCTCTTGGCTGCGATAAAACTGTGGAGAAAATCGAACTCTTCCTGGCTGACCCAACCCAAGCGCAATCCTTCCCGGGTGAGATAAGAGGCGCGTCCAAAATCATAGGCTCGGGTACCGCCGACCCCGAGAATGGAATAAGTCGCGGCGACATAGCGCATCTCGGCCTGCCTACGCGGGGACTGTTCAAAATCAATAAGATATCGCCAGTTCAAGCTGGAACCACAGGCATATCGAGTATAATCACTGGCCAAATAATGACCATGGGTGCCATCGTTAACCAGACTGGCAATCTGCTGATGCAGGGATAATCTGTCGGTAATGCCCCAGTCTTCTTCCAGTGTATTGGGCTCTTCGAGTCCGGCATGCAGGGAAATCGGGTTTAGATAGCCTCTGGCCTGAGTTTGGAAACTGATCTGTGGCGAAGTGAGGGTCAACCACCAGATCTGATTGAGAGGCAAGGTATTGGTGGACATTCCAGCTCCTTGGTTTTCTTCCTTAAAAATCAGCGGCTACTATAAAAGTCGCTGACTGATTACGCAATAATCACCCGGTTGAATGACGGCTTTGTTGCACAACTTGTGAACTCGATGGCATGACTTGCAAAGCAAAGCCCCGCGAACGGGGCTTTGTGGAATGATTCAAACTAACAGCTTAAGACTGAACGCTGGTTTGCAGCGCCGCAATAGGCTGTTTTTGCGGCATGGCCCAGATACTGTCAGCTGGCCCCCGGGTCGCTCGTTTAAAGGCTTTGAGCGCACCCAAGGCAAAGAGGGTGGCAAAACCGAATGCGGTGAGATCCACCGCCCAGGTGCCTGGGGTCTCCGGTGCCCAAATTCCAAGGCCGGGTGCCAGCAACGCCAGGATGGATGTCAGCGGCATTGCCAGACAAACCAGCGCCAATAGCGCTTGCAGTGTTATCGCAGCTCTAGCCGCTCCACGCCAGAAAGCATAAGCCAGGGCGAAAAGGAAACTGGCGTAGTAACTCCATAGATAGAGATGATTGATATTCTCTACATGAGCATATCCCCATTTGCCCAGCAACATGGCCAGCGCCACGCCTAACATTGAACCCAAGCAAATTCCTACCGTAGCGGCTCCAAGGAGCCTGACTCTTCTGGGTTGCTCTGGAATGGGCTCTCCCTTACGCTGTTTACTGCGGCGCTTTTCCAGCCAGAGCAGATTACCGCTGTAAAACAGCATGGCACCACTCATTCCGAGGAAAAAATAAAGCCAGCGACCGGGATAGCCGCCGTAGGAGCCAAAGTGAAGTCCAAAGAATACCGAAACCATCCGGCCCCAAACGCCTTCTTCCCCCGGAGTAAAGGTGCTGTTGCCCACCTCAAGGGTGTAGGGGTTCATATAAAGGAAGTCTCCTATGGGGCCGCGCATCAACGCTTCTTCGTTATACATGGCCATCCGGACCATGGGCGCCGGAGTATCCATACCCATATAGGTTAAACTGAGCGCCTGATAACCGGGCGCAAAGCTTTCGGCCCGAGCAACCAGTTCAGTTACCGGGGGCAGGGTGTTCAGTGAGCGCACTTCGCCCTTGGGCGCTTCGCGGTTGAACATCGGCTTATCGCCGTAAACAAACTGCCCCAAGGCGCCGTACAATTGATCGTGAAACACAAACACCACCACAGTCAAACTGATAATGATATGAAATGGCAGGGCGGTGATGCCTAGCAGGTTGTGGCTGTCGAGCCAAAAACGATTGGGGCCTTTCTTGCGCCTTAAGGCAAACAGCGTTTTCACCAGAGTTGGCAGCAGGAAAATCACCCCGGAAACCAACGCCATAAAATAGAGAATACCGGCAACCCCCATAAGATAAGCACCAAGCTGCTCGTGTCCCGTATCACCGGGAATACCGCCGGTGCGGTGCAGCTCATCTATCAAGCGCGCCAGTTGGCTCTTGGGTTCCTTATGGGAGATGAGCTCACCTTGATTGTTTAAACTGGCATGCCAAAGCTTATCGCCAAGCCCCCATTGCCGCTCACAGCCGGAGGCGTACCAACTCAAAGGCGAATGCTTGTCACTGGCAAGATGAAGGCTGAAGCCCTTATTTAACTCAGGGTGTTGCGCTCTGGCTTCACTGAGTAGTTGGTCCATCTGTTCCAGTTTCACCTGTGGCAAAATGGTTTGCGGCGGTGATGACCAGGCGGCAATCTCTTCCTTGAACATGGTCAGGGCGCCGGCATAAAAACCGATAAACAGTAAAATCCCGGCGAGTATGCCCACCCAGGTATGAAGTGTTTGATAAATTCTGAGAATATCGCTGCGGATCTGCATTTACTTAACCCACCATAGCAGCAGCCATGCAAGCACATTGGCCGCCATTAGCCAGAAAATGGCGCGGCGGGCACTGTAGAACAAATAGCTGAAACTGAAGAATGAAAGCCAGAGTGGCGCTATCAGCCACATATTGAATTGCACCTTATCTTTGGCGTCTATGCCACCGGGCCCTACCCAGGCAAAGATGCCACTGAGTGCGACTGCCAGGGCAAAGCCCAACAAGGCGCCGGCAAGGGTTTTCCCCAGCCAGTCAGGGCGGATTTTATCTTTTTTAATGGTTGTCATTCGTTGTCTCCCTTGAGCAGGGAAATAAAGGGCAGGGAGCCCAGCAGCATGGAAAGCAGCATTAGCCAAAAAAACAACGCGGCTGAGGCCGTCAACAGTAAACCCCAGCCGAGCAGAGTGAGCAGCAATAATAAAGTGCCCAGCAGTTTGGCCTGCCAGGGCAAAGGTTTTGCAAGCAATGCCTGATGTTTACTGCCTAAATAGATAAGCAGCGAACCCAGGGTCATCGTTAGGATCAACAGGAGGTACCACATGAGTTGCGATGTCCGAAGAATTGGTTTGATAAAGAATCGCAACATAGCACAAGAATTAAATTCATTAAATGATATTTATTCCTATTTACAATTGGTGCCGAATTAAATGCAAGTCACTGATATTATTGATTAACAATATTCAAATCGATGAACAGTTTATGTATTACCCAATATAAACCCTGAGGAAATAAGACTGGGGATGCAGCCCTTGTGATCTCGGCAAGTAAAGTTAAACAGCTATGTGGAGAAGACACTTCATTTTTGATTGACGGCTGTTTTTTAAAAGACGCTGTAAACTTTTCCTGGGAACATAGTTAAAGAAAAACCTAATATGGAAAGCACAAGATCTCAGGAATGTCGTTCACTGTTCAAGACATTGTTGAAGTCACTGTAATTGCCGGAGCCATTTGACCTGCAAAAAGCGTCCGAAATCCTGGGTGTTTCAGATCAGCCATCTAAAAGATTACAGACAATTGCGGTGCAGCAAGGTTATCGGAAAATGGTGAGTGCAATACGCAGAGTGGCAAAACTGGCTATAACGGGCACACATGGGCAAAACGATAAGAAACCAAGGCCAGAACTGCTTATACCAGGCTTGTGGAGTGCTCCCATAAGCTAAGCGGGAAACCATTAACCAACCTGATGAGGCAATCAACGGTAAGTGCCTAGACTTGCTGACTGTCAGTAACAACCGAGCGTAATTGCAATCAAAGCAATGCGAGAAATAGATTAAAAAGTTGATGTAAAACCTGAGTCAACGCAATGACAGTGGACATAACTCAATTCAGGACATTCTCGGCGAACATGTCTTACATGAAACAGCTCCATGATGTAGGGGGATGGATTTTAGGGCAAACAGGGAAAAGGATATGTAGTTAGATTCACTCAGAGCCAATTTAACATAATATACATTGTGCGCATAAGGCAAATTGTGCCACCATCTAGTAGGAAAGTATAAAGTAAGTCTTTTTGCTTATATGGATAAAATACTGATTGAAAGCCTGTTTTGTTGATGTTTTATGTTTTTATAACCATATAACGTAAACCTACGTTTGAGGCTTTCATTATGAGTAAAAAATCTAATGATAAAGGACTTACACCCATGAAAAGTTCAACTCGCTTTTGGTTTCTCGAGCAGTTTGGTAACGCCCGGGGCGGGATCGACTACGAAAAAGCCGCCCAATTTTGTTGTGTAAAACCCCGTACCGTTCGTTATTGGTGGACAACAAGTTGCCCGCCGTGGATTGACAGATTGGCACACCTTGCTTCGCGCGCCATACCTGATACAAGGCCTTGGCGCGAATGCACATTTGTGGCACACCCTGAACCTGGATTCTCTGAGTTGCTGGTTTTGCCGAATGGTAAAAAACTTAGCGCCGGTGATCTGTATCTCTACGCTGATAACCTGGATTTAATGCGTGAGTATCGTGTTAAAACCGAAAAAGCGGCTGGGCAACTTGAAGCGGTGCGCAGCGAGGAGGAAGCGGCGGCGATTTGTGCCGAGCTGGATCACATGGTGCGCAGTATTGAAAAGCTAAAGCTGAGCCCTATCCTTACGCGAACCGGAAAATATAACGAGCCGGTGGCCAAGGCCAAGGGGCGCGCCGATAAATCCGGCGTTGCTGTGAGTCGTAAGAAGTAAAAAAACCGCCCGGCGGCGGTTTCTGGTCAGTGCCGATAATGTGAGTTGTCGGCACTGGCGTTAGCGGCGTTTAACCCAGGCGGCGGCGACTATGACCAGCCCGGCCAATATTGCTATCAACTCAGTTGAGGGTTGCAATTTGACGACAACAGGATCCGGGGTTCGTACGTCTACGCTAAAATCTGTTGGTAAGTTGTTGAACATTATTGCCTCGCTGACTCTATTACGGTTACCCGTTTATCAAGGCCGTGGTACAGCGCCAACATTGCATCTTTCTGTTCTTTCACTGTGTTGTTGAGCTTGATTAACATATAGACCACAGCCGCGCCGGTGGCTGGTGCGCCCCAGCCCTGAACCAGCCCCGTTATCAGGTTTTCCATTATTGTTTTTTCTCCCGTTCCCTACCCCAAAACGCCCGGAACAGCCGCATTAACCCGAGTGTACTAACGACTATTCCGACAATGACGAACTCGAACCACCACGGCGCGCCCTTGTACCCCATAGCGGCCCACCCGCCGTGCATGTATGGCTGTAGGTTTGGGACAAAGTGACTGATAAACATGCCGAGGAACACGATGATTATCAGATCATCCATTACCGTGAAGCGGCGGTTTTGCATTACTGCGAGATCATAATCTGTGTCGCTGACGTCCTGCCGCTCTGCCCTCGCCGCTTGCGCTGTGAACTGGGCAATTTTGAGCTTTGCCTCTGCGCTGGCAATTGCTCCGGCGGTTTCTGCCGCGATTCTTTTTCGCTCGCGGTAGCCGCCGGTTAGATCTGCAATGGGATTGGTGAGAAACCCGAATAATGATGATAGCCAGCCCATTAGTACACGCTCCCGGTAACTATTGTTTGCCCTGGTTTGTTTTTGATGGTGATCGCCGATACTTCGCCGTCAAGCAGGTAGGCGTATTCATCCCGCAGGCGGCCCCCTCTGGTGATTGCGGCGAACAGCGCGGCATTGCCCGGATGCGCGGCTTCAATTGAGTCGCGGAAAATGGCGCTTATGCTGCCGTCCTGCCCTACCCATTTGCTATTTAGGTAGAAACGGGCCTCGTTGGTTTGCACCCGTTCATTGCCATTGAGCCCGGCGGCTATGTCTGACCAGATATTACCGATTGGCTCGGTAATAGCCGCGGCGGCTTCGTCCATACGACCCAAGCCCTTGCTCAGCAGGTACGCGACATAGACCACGGCCCCGGCAATGAGGACGTTACTCCATGCCTGCGGCAACTGCGGAATTGATAAGGCTTTGTTCATATGGATTGAACCCGTTCTCGAATTTAATCATTGCTGCGACTACGCGAGGATAGTCAACAGCTCCCAGGGGTTGATCTGCCGAAACCCCAGCGCCTTTAGAAACAAATGAGACATAGTTATCCGTAGGATTGTTATCGCTTGGCGGTGCCCAGCGGTTGACGATTTCGCGAACCGTGTTCAAGCCGTAGCGGTCGCGGTAGGTTTTCAGCAGTCGCCCGGCGGCACGGATGCCATACCAAGCGGTTTCAAATATGGCAAAGCGGCCATCATTGCCGGTTGCGCCGTTCCACGGCTGCCCGGCTTCGATGTTGAGCGGGTTATTGTTGCGGATGCCCTTTGGTTGGATCATGTTGTCCCCCGGTATTGGGTAGGTTGGCGCCGGGGTTTCCGGCTGTTTGGTGGGCTGCCCCCAAGGGAACAGCAGTGAATCCCAGTCGAAGTTGAGATAGTCGATACCGCCGGTTAACGGGTTGCCGCCCCGTGGTTGGCTTTGGCCGAGTTCCGGCAGCGGCGCAGGTATTGAACCCACCGCCGCCGGCACGTTGGTTTTTCGTGGTGTGAGCCAGTACCAGAGGCCAAGTCCTACCGCTGCGGCTGTAGTGACTATCATCAGGCTGCGCATTAGTTCAGCTCCGCGAGCCATTGCAGCGGGACTGGTAAACTTGCACCAGCTACAGCGCCCATTGGGTAAACCGCCGCCTTCGGGTCTACATCTTCTGCCGGTGATGACTGTTTCACAATAATTGAGTCTTCAGTGATGACAATTCGATTGCCTGACCATGTTTTTCCGCTCAGAGTGTCAGGTACAAACCACTCTATTTCGTCACCGAATCGCTTTATGATTCCAAGCTTATCCAATCCACCAATAATTACAGATTCGCCAAATTGTGCGATATATCTTGCTTTTGCAGTAAGCGATTGATTTGATTTAATTGTGTCGCCGCCATTTTCTGAATATTTCAGTTTTTGGGTTGAACTGTTATACCAGTAAATTTTTGCACCAATTATTGCTATTGAATCATCACCTCCGGCGGTTTCCTCGTTGTGTTTTTTGATAAACTTTTTTGTTTGATAGTCGTAAACGTAGAGGCCACCACCATCAACTACGTAAATCACATTGTCCCGCTTTGTTATAGCTATCCCGGCACCGAAACCAATTCCTACATTGTCTTGATAATTAATCCAACTTTTCCCGGCGTCGAATGTTTCCCAGAGTCCATCGTTACAAATAACAACGATGTTTTTTTCATCGCCAGAAATCCAGCCGCCATACGCGAACCCAGCACCAACAATCGGCTCCCCTGTTTCGATGTTTAATGACTGCTGTATGCTTGCAAAATAATCCCAGTTTTTACCTCCATCCCGACTTACGCCGATGCGACCATAATAGCCCTTTACTACAAATAGCCCTTTCTGGGTCTGCCCAAGTTGGTGAAATAAGTTACTTGGGTCACCGTTGATTGCGATATTTACATTTGAGTCAATCCAGTTAGCACCGCCATCATCTGAATAAACCATTTTGCTATAACCGGTTGAAAGTCGGTTTGTGGTTTTGTCGTAGAAAAAACATTCCATTATATCTATATGCTGAAACCCGTTGGCATCATCAGATGCAGCTGGGGCTGCGATATATGTAGCGCTGGTTTGAATCTGGTCTATTCTCGCCGGGGTTAGATACGTGTACACATCTCCACGGGAGTTTAGTTTGATACTCTCACCCGTTTTCAGTGCATATCCCGTTGCGGCTGTTACTCCGATACCTCCGATTGTGACATCTGCGAGCGCTTGAAGCGTGATAGCTTTGCGGCGGAAGTCTGCTGGAATGGCCAGCGAACTACCAAGCTCACATACTGCCCGGCCACTGTCTATTTGCGAGGAGGCACCGCCAAGAGCCAGGCGCGAGTAGTCCAGCTTGGTTTTCCCCAGCCAAAACTCTACGTATTGATCAGACTGGCTGAGCAATTCAACTTCTGTTACGCCAATCTCAAAGTCTGCGCTCATGCCTTCACGCATTTCTGACTTAAAGTCTACTGAGTTGGTTTGCGGGTTCTCGTCCCTGAATCTGATTTCAACTGCATCAGCGGCGGTAAGCAGATAAAAATACTTGCCTGCTTTGTTAAATACGTTTGGCAGCCCTGCTTTTAGTCTGGTTCTAAAAATCATTACTTGCCCCTCATTACGTAGGCGACTGCCAGCGCGGTTACAGTGACGCCACCCAGCGCAAACAGCATGGTTTTGTTATTGGACTCGGCCAGCGCGGCGCCGTCAGAGCGCGAATACTGCTCAGCAAATCCCATCATTGAATCGAACCCATCCGCTAACTGCCGGAATGCGTCTTTGCTGGCGTCATTGGTGGCGGCCATGGCGTTACTTGATAGCTCGGTTGCCAGATAGGTGGAGTTGTCCATTGCCTTACTGGCTAAATCTGTGTTGTTGAGATTGGCCTTTTCCAGCGCTGTGGCGACCAGGGCGGTAAGGTCATAATTTCCATCCAGCGCGGCCTGTGTTACCTGGCTATTTGCGAAAATGGCCGAGTCTGCCGTTTGGCCGACTTGATCCATGGCTTCGCGGCCAAAATCATAGGCCTCTGTTTGCTGCCGATTGAGAATTTCCCCGGTGTCGGTGAGCACATCGGCGCCCAGGCGCAGCATTTCAGATTGTGCGTTGCTGGTTTCGCCGTATAGGTCAACCATTGCATTGAGCACGTTTTCATTTTGTCGCTCGCCCATCAGCGCCACATCGGTTACAGCGTTGAAGCCGCTATCCACCATGCCAGCGCCCTGGCTGAATAGTTGCGGGAAAACGTCAACGATACGCCCGACAATATCGAATGCACCGCCGTCAGTTACTGTATTGCCGGAGCCGTTGAGTATTAGGCCATTGTTGGCCCCGCTTATCCCAAACGTGGTGCTTTCGTTGCTTGTCGTTTGGGTAGAATTAGAACGTGATGAACTGCCCATTAGAGAACCGCCCTTAGTATTGTTTCGGCTCGCTGGTAGCCCAAACCTCGCCCCATGCGCAGCATTGCATCTGGCCGCTTGGTGTGGAGCCTGACGGTTTTAAACCCCTGCTTTCGTGCCAATTCGTGAATTTCTTCGGTGTACTTGACGCAGTGACGCCCGGCGGCGGCCACTATGACCAGCTCCGGGCCGTCTGCGGCGACTTCGGCGCGGGTAACGGTGTAAAGCTCACCGTTTCCCCACTCTATTAGCTGCGCCTGCCCTGCCTTCACCTCGCTTTGAATTATGCGCAGGTCTGAGCCCAGAGCAGGCGCCAGCATTTCCCAAGCCCGGCTTATTTTTTCTTCAAAATCAGCCATGCCGCTAACGCCGCTGCACCGAGTATCAGCCAAGTGTTAGTACCACCTGAGCCAAACCCGAAATTCACACTCCCGCCCTGAAATGCGGCATTGTTCGCCTGATCTCCAGTGCCCGAACTGGCAGCACTGGAGTTAGACATTGAAGGCATACCGCCCATTTATGCCCCCTCGCCTTGCGGCTTTGGCTTGGTCAGGTAGTGAACCAGCAAACCCGCAGTGGCAGCGGCGGCGATTTGCATGAAAAAGGTTTTATTCAGCATGTCGCCCCCTTACTTGCGAGTTAGCCAATAGAGAACGGCTACGCCGCCAACCACCGCCGCCAATGTGCCCACGCCAATTTGCAAACCACCGGCCATTTTCTCTTTGAGAGCCTGAGCGGGGTTTACATAGGTTTGATCACTGTTTGGGTTAGGCGTTTGAACTGTGGTTTGCAGTTCTTTCTGCCCAAGTTGACCGGCGTCTTTCAGAGCGTTGATTTGCTCGTACTTCATCCATGAGTCCAAACCCATAGACAGCATGTCATTAACACCGCTGAACCATGAATTGTTCATGGGCGAGGTGTTGAGGTTTGGCGCCGGAATGGCTGTTTGAATTTCACCAAACATAACGCCCCCTTAGATGCCCGGCAGGCCGTCAAAGTACTCAACAAGCACTGTTGCAGGTGTACCGGCTGCGGTGCCTGCGTCCGAGAAGATGCGAACCCGGAAATCCTGCACGCCTTGCATTGGCAGCGCCTGGAGCATGTCGCCTTCCAGAATAAAATCTGCGGTGGCGCGGTCAGCCTGTGGGCTGCGCTCGTGATCCACTTGGATTTTTTCGGCCAGCGTCTTGGGCAGCTCAAAGATCTTGATGCTGTCCAGCTCCACTTCCAGTTTTTCCAGCGTGGCATCTGTCACAATGTGAATAGCCGCAATCCGTGCGCTTTGTGGGCGTGGGATTTTGTCAACTTCGGTAACGCCAGCATTGAGCGATACAGGGAAGTTTTTCACTTTGGTGATAAAGCCGATTGGGCCTGGGTTGGATTGGATAGCGTAGGCAGTCAACGCCGGGGCGGCTGCGGCTGCGTCAATATCCATTCGCAAAGTTACGTTAGCAATGGCCGGGGCGCCTTCCGGTGACGCAGTACCCAAGCCAAAGGCGCGAGCCTCGGCCAGCGTTTTCATTTCGTCACGCTTGAAGCACAAATCGAGCACGCCTACCGCAGTGTTGCGGCCGTAATACTTGTTGTAGTTAGCCAGTGCTTGGCCGTCCTTGAATTCAAGGATCGGCTTGCCGTTCACCTCGACACGGATGTTTTTCATCTGCGCCAGCGTCACACCAGAGTAATTGATGTGCACCTTGTCGTAGGTACGGCCCAGCGGCAATTCCAGCGTAGCTGTATTGCCTGCGGTTACGTTTGAAAAGCTGGGAAGCTTGATTGAATTACGTGCCATGCGTCACCCCTTAACCAATAAGGCGGCGAACAGAGGGAACGCGATTGGCGGCGTAAACGACACCGACAGCGATTGCCAGAACTGGCAGATATTTCTTAAGCATGTTGTTATCCCCTTGGGAAAGTTGCGCCTCACGGCGGGTTAAATGACGCTTCACAGCGTTATCGGTTTTTAGGTATACGCGCATTCGCAACCAAAAAAAAGCGTACCCGTTAACGGGTACATGAGGGCTTTTAACCGCTCAAAGTTGGCACTTGTACCCGTTTACGGCCCCCTAATCTGCCTTGGAATACTTCGCCGGTGTATCCGTCACGCTCGACATACTCAAGCGGCTTGAGTCCCGTTAACGCACTAACGGCAATGTCCAGCTCTTTGGCCATGTATGCCCTATCATTGGCACGATTAAGGCGCCCTACTCTGGTAGTAGTTGCATTGCCCACTGTGGTTTTGTCCGATTCACTCGGGCGCTGGGTTAGCGCAAAGATTGGAGCCAGCCCACGGGCACGGCCCCGGCGCACCACTTGCCCCCAGTGTGGTGGCGCTTTGCCTGCCGTGGTGACGTCTGCCAGTTCCTCGGCAACAAGGCACGCATTGCACCATGCAAAGGCGCAGGCGCTCCAGAACTCGAACAGCTCGCGCCCTTCGGCGACAAAGCGAACCCTTAACGCTCCGTGGGGGTATCGCTTCAACAGGTCGGCCAGTTCCCGAGGGCTGGTTATGCGCACATCGGCTAACTCGCCGTATTCGTCAACCGGATCCCAGATAAGCAAGCGGCTTGGCTTGAGCCGCTTGATTTCCGCTTTCACGTAACTGGACTTACCCGACCCTGTGCCACCACTGACTAACCGCAGGTCGGCGCGCCTGCTTGTGTCAATCCGTGGTTTTCTCATTGTCGCTTTGCTCCTTTTCAGGTTTCGGCTCTGGTTTGCGCGGTGTACCCAGGCGCGGGGTGATAATGGCAGCGGTGACAAGCAGCGCCGACAGCTCGGGCCCAAACTGGCCGACACCGCCGGGGAAGTACTTGTCTATGACATTGGCATAGTTTTCAGCCAGTGCTTGTTGCTCGGCTGGCTGGATATTCCAGCTTGGGGCCAACACGGCACAGGCCATGTTGATAACTGGGGCCAGTATTTCAGAGGTTGGAATTTCGGCTGGCGGCTCCGGTTGGTAACCGGCCTCGCCTTGCTGCGGTATTGGTTCGCCTTCGATACCAGCGGCCATTTGTTCAACGATGCTGAATTCATCAAAGTGTGATTGTTCGGTGCCTGTGAGTTCATCACCTGGCAGTTGATTTTCGTCCATCGTAGCGCCTCCCGGCGTGATTGCTTATTTACCCTATCAGCCATTCCAAAAGTGTTGATTTCGGCGGCTGCTTGTCAGTTTTCGAGTCTGCCTCATTAACGGGTTTTTGTCCCTTGTACCCGTTAACGGGTACAGGTGGCGTTTTTTGCGGTATTTTGGGGATGTTTACCGCCGGAATTACCTCTAGTTCCGTAACGGGTACTTGCTCCGTTACGGGTTCAGTTTTTGGCGCTTCCGTTACGGGCTTTGGCTTGTGTTCCTTGCTCCAAATTGTGGCGTTTTCGAGCATCCAATCTTGCCCACCTTGCAAGTTAGGCTTAATCATCCCGGCCCTGCTGAGGTAATACAGTTTGCCGTTTGAGTCCCGGCGAACTGGGGCCACTTCGCCGCAGATTGGGCAAGTGATCTCGCCTATGTCTGGATTTTTTGGTTTGCGTGCCATGGTGTCACCCCCACAAATATTTTGTTTTGAAGTAACGCCACTCAAGCCGCATAACTGCGCGGCTATGCCATGTTGATTCAACCAAGTCGAGCAGGTCATCAAATAACCTTCTCACTTTTTCGGTGATCAACTTACGCTTATTCGGCTTCTCAGCCTTGGCAACGTATGCCGCATTGTGACGCGCTGCGGCGGCGCGTTTGTTGGCATGATTTCCCATCATTCCACCTCTGTTGTCTAGTAAGCTTTTACCCTTAGCCGTGGCTTTGGCTTTTGTTTCATATACCAAGATCTAAATCGTGGTTTTCGCTTTCGCGCCAAGATATAACTTCTTTCTAAATTTCTATATTTTTGCCTCAGATCTTCTGACCAAGGAGTATCAAGACTAATCCTGTTTACTCCGTTGAAATAACATAGCTCTCTGCATGGCGCCCCCATCACTCACCCCTCCGAGGATGCACACCAGAGCCAATAAACGGCGCATCTGCTTTGGTTTTTGATAGATCGCCAATGGCCTTGATAAACTCGCCCATCAGTTCATGGCTCTGAGCGGCGGCTTTTTTTGCCAGCGTTACAGCTACAAACGGGTTCGCTTTTTCGGCTGCTTCTATGGTTTTGCCGATTTCGGCATGTTGGTTTAGCAGGTTGTTAATATCCAATTCTCATACTCCTGATATAGGCCCGGATCCGGGCGTTTCTCGGGCAACATTGCCCGCCACTCTTCGCGCAGCACCTGGCACCACAAAGCGGCCTTTTCTTCCAGCCGTGGCAACAGATAGCGATACTTTGCCCTGGCGGCTTTAATGCCACGCGCCCAGCGCTTTGACTCAAATTTGTTTGGTATGTAATGGGTTTCTCTGGGGATCCCGTTCCAGAAACGGGCACCGGCTGACCAGTTCAGAAACTTGGCCAGCAGCTCCGGCCCTTTGAATGTGATTTGATAATCTGCTGCTCTTACTGCTGTGCCTTTGATTTGCGCGGCCAGCTCTTTGGCTCTGGCTTCCAGTGCATTCAGGCGCTCTGCCACTTTGGCTGCTTTGCTTTGGTCTATGCGCTTGAGTACCGCTTTATCCCTAATCGCTTTGTCGATTTCGGTGTTAACGGCGGCCAGCTCGCCCTTGATTGGCGCTGCCCGGCGCTGCAATTTCTCTTTTACTTCGCCGATAATGGCTGCCATGTGTTCGGCATGGAATGAGCCGAGGCATTCCCAGCCCGGCGCCCTGGCGGTTTTGCTGATGTTGTAGCGGTTGCCCTTGATTTCGCCCTGGTCTTTGTTCTGGCTGCCCTTGGTCAGATATCCCAAGGCTTTCAGCAGGTATCCGCTTGCTGCTTGTGCGCTACGGATGCGCTCAAGCTTTGCGAACCCTTGGCCCCAAAGCGCCTCAATGCGTTTTGCCCAGGCGCGGAACAGATGCGGCTCAACTTCCCAGCGCATAAGCACATGGCAGTGCGGGTTTACTTCGCCTTCGGCGTTTTTTGGCGCCTCGGCCACCCAGATATAATCAAGTTTGTCTTCTTTGCCCTGTACCACTTGTTCACTGTTTGCCACGCAATCAAAGCCGTTGCGGCTTTCAATCACGCAATGGTCAGCACACCAACCGCGCTGATACATTTTTTGCATGGCATCAAAGAAGCGCGCCGCCTCGGATCCTATGGTTGATTCGCCGTTAACGATTCTGGCGCGAGCCTCCGGCGCAAAGGTCAGGGTTAAAAACGTGGTGAATCCCCCGCGAACCGCTGCGACATAGGCGCCGGACTCGAGTACATTTCTCGCGCCCCGGTTGCTGAGGGTTTTTGTTACGCGATCGCCGCCTTGCTGTGGCGGTGGCTCGCTTGGGTTGGTGTCTACCTGGACCCGGATCCGATATTCATCTGCCCAAGAGCGGTAACTGATACGGGCAACCGGGGATCGGTAGTAATTGGGCCCGGTGACTTCGCCGGTTTCAATGTCTACCCCGCCAAAACTGCCAATACTATCTGAGTGCAATGCCGACTCACCAACAACAACCCGGCGCGGATGCCGCTCAGGCACACCCAGCGCGGCGGTTGTTTGCTGGTAAGCCTCCGGCCTGTTTAGCCGCAGATGTTGCAGGAACATGCTAATCCGGCTCTCTTTGAGGCCCTTTTCGGCATGTTTTCTTTCCCGTGTCGGACTTTTGCACTCCTTGACAAGGCTATTTGTCCCGGCCTCCGGCCGCCCTGCGGGGCTTGGGTTCAGTGCACGAAAATTTGCCTCGCGGCGGTGCAATTCTGCATTGAGCTTATTTAACTCAAGCCTTTGTTGTTCGGATAAAGTGAAACCGCCTACTGGGGCGGTTAAGTTGATGGGCTCAGGTGGGGATAATGGTTTCGGCTCTGTTATCACAACAGTACCTATTGCCACTTTTGCCCCTTTGATTGTGGCTCTATTCATCGGCCACCTCGTTAACGGTTACGGTTCCGGCCTTTGGCTGCTCGGTCATCATTTGCCAAAGCGGATCAAGGCATGAATCCAGAAAGGAGGCTGCGGCGCCTTCGTCGCGGCCACTGTGCTGGCAAACGTAATCGACCAGCGATTGGGCGTAAGGGGTCATGCTTCACCCCCTTTACCGGCTTTTTCCATATTTACCCGTATCAACCGGCTAAAGTGTTCAGCTTTTAATATCCACGTTTCTGCTTTTTCTAAAATTCGAGCTCTCTGCTCTGGATTATCATTCAGATACGTCTCGAAAGGGTTTTCTATATTTTCAACCTTTCCCGTATACCAATGAGATGCTCTAACACAGCGCCAAGCGAGTTTTTCGTACACCTCAGCTAATTGCCTGTGCCCCTTTGCCGATAACTGCATTACTGCCCCCTTAGCGCTTGCATGGACAGGCGCATATAGGCGGCCGCGACTTCAAAACAGCCCTTGGCGCTGGCTTGGTTGCCGCGCTCGATGTAGTCATTGGCAAGCTCAAGCCACTTTGAGCACTGGCCGCTATAAAACGGCAGTGCAACAGGTGCTGGATTTGGGTTCAGGTGGATTATTCCATCGTAAGAGGCGGCGGTAATCATTCGTCACCCCCTGGACTACCAAATGGCGCTTCATCGTTGTCGAACTCGCCAGCGGCCAGTTGTGCTGTTTTCCCAAACTCAAAAAGCACTTTTTCAGCAAGAAACTCGAAAGCGGCCATTCGTGCGGTTTGCAGATCACCCTTGTTGATTGCGTCATGTAGCAATTCGATGTGAGCGCGAGCAGCGAACAGCTCAGCGGTTAACTCGCGGATTTGATTTTCAACTTCTTCTTCTAACGGCACTGTGACTGTTAACGAATCAGCAAAAGAAAGCTGCACCCTCATTTCTGGGGTTATTTTGAGATTGAACTCGGTCATCTGGCACCCCCGAAAAACTTCTTCTTCAGGCGGGTGGCCAGCATGGCATTGCGTTGCAGTTTGGCATTGCTGATGGGTCGGCCGAGGGTTTCTCGCGCTTCCTTTGGCATCCAGTTTGGGACGCTGATATTGGTTCCGGGTATCTCGATGTATTTCATAATTCGTTCTCCTTGTTGGTTCCCTGGGTTGGTTTGTGGCTAACGGGACGCATCCGGCGACCCGCGCCACACAAGGAACAAAAGGGACGTTACAACGTAGGTCTAAGTTATGCAACGTAGGCTTAAGTACCTTTTACAGCCTTCGTACCAACAAATACACTTGATGTAGGAACACAACTAGGAACAGAAAACATGAAACCTTCAGACCTGCTAGATCTAATCAAAGCCGCATATGGGTTAACTTCTGACTATCAAGTAATGAAGAGATTTGGATTTTCACAGACTGGCATCAGCTCTTGGAGGACAAACCGTAGTTTTCCAGATGATATGGTTCTAGTTCGATTTGCCGAGGTTTTAGATATAAAACTTGGAGTTTTGGTTTTACATTCAGTTATTTGGAGAAAGAAAGACCCTCAAATAAAGCGTTCGCTTGAAAAAGTGTTGGAGGCTCTCGCTTACTGCGAAAATAGCGAGATTCTTGATTGATATTTTATTGTGAAAAGTGGCATTTTTTGCCATTAAAAAATAACCGCATCAACATACCCGCAGCCCTCTCGCTGCGGGGGTTTCACCTTTTCATCTCAGTAGCTTATCTACTTTAACTTTCTATACATTGTGCGCATTTATATGTGCAGCTATTTGAAATCTGGAGAGTAATCATCGGTAATCCTAGGTTTAAGGCGATTTCCTCCCTAAGCCACCTTAAACCTCCAAGCATTAACTCTCAATTCCTTGCAGTCTATCCAATGGCTTGGCCGATGCACTCTGGTGCCTTTCTTCCTGGCTGGTGTGCAGATACTGCGACGTGGTGTCTATGCTTTCATGACCGGCGTCAGCTTGTACATGGGATAAAGGTCGGCCATTGAGATTGATGTCATGGGTGATCCCGGTGTGGCGGATGCTGTGCGCAGTGAGCTGTCGCATTTCATTGGCTTCACGGATAAAACCATCCTTCTCGGCATCATCGGCGGCGCAGTTGATCAAAAACTGAATTTCATCCCGCAATTGACGTATGCCGAGGTTGGCATTGAGCTCGCCACTTTCCCGACCACGGCCGGCGGCTCGATGCCGTATAAACAGCGGCGTGGTTTCATTGGCTTCGGGATAATCGCTCAGCCCCAAATGGCGCCGGTAACTTTGCAGTGATTGCAGCAACGCCTTGGATACCGCCACGTTTCTGGCCTTGCCGCCTTTACTCCTGGGAATATGAAAATACCAGATACCGCTGTGATTATGGCGCCTGAATTGACTCATGGTTGGCGCATAACCGGCACGAGCGGCAATTTCCGAGATCCGCAGATAACAGCCGTACATCAGGTTAATCAAGAACAGACTGCGTTGGTGTTGTGCTGGCTCGGCTTTAGCCAGGCGCTGTACGCAAGCCACAAGATAAGACCATTGCAACTCACTGAACACCTTGAGTTGCTCTTCGGCAGGATCTAACCTGAACTTACTCTTATTAGCAAAGCGGCTGTGATTGAGCCAGAGCTGCGCCGGGTTGCGCTCACAATATTCTTCGCTCATAAGATAAGTATAAAATGATGAAAGTATTGCAATTTTCGTCTTCAAGGCATTATCGCTCAGGCTGTATGGCAAAGGTTTGCCGAGCGTCTTACGGCCAATAAACGGTCGCCAGCTGGGATTGGGTTCCCGGCTCTGACTGAGCTTATCCGTCTTGAATTGTGGGACGTTGAAATAACCGACCAAATCAGTCGGCGGCGCCTGGCAATAAGCCACGTAACGTCCCATTTCCCGTCGGCCCACATTGGCTGCAGATATGCCTGCAACATCGAAACACCAGTGAAAAAAGGTCGTCAGTTCACTCCGATAAGCCTTGTAGTTGTTTTCACTGTCTCTTTGTTCGTAAAGCCAATCGGTGGCATGTTCAAGCAAGATACCCGCATCGGCCACTTTACCCAAGCTTAATTGGGTAATATAGCTGTTGACCACAGGATTGCCCTGCAAAAGCAAGTCTGCACTGTCAAACAGCGGCATGGCTCTTAACGGCTGATTTTTTTCCAAGATGAAACCTATTCTATAGCAATGATTATTATAGATTTTACCCTTTTTTGACTGGTGCCGATAATGTTATTTATCGGCACCAATCCCAGTCTCACATTGGCTGCATTGACGATCGCAATGCACCTTTTGTTTACAACACCAAAGGCACAACTGCCAAACTTGTTTTTTGGACTGGCTATCGAGACAACGAAAATCCGCCGCACATAATTCGCCCTTGTGGATCAATTCAGCCAGTTTACCTATAGGTATCGCCATGCAGACTTCCTGCTCGGTTTTATACGATATTGTTTTGCTTTTGGTTTCCATTCTGCCGCCCTTTTAATGAGAATGATTATCAATATAGTAGATCCGCACGATGGTGAAAATCCCCCTTTCCCAGACAACAGTAAATTTGTGAGCTATTGCTAGCCCTTCCCGATGCTTGGACTACACTTTTGAAAGGTAAATCAAAACTATTCAATTGATTGGAGTCCGACCGATGCTGATCGACACGGCCAAGAAAGGCCCGCTATTTGCCTCAAAGAAAACTTCAACAACCACAGATACCCTGCCCCCATGGAAGGTACTGGTGGTGGATGATGAACCTGACGTACATACGGTCACCAAACTTGCCCTCTCCCGTTTCAAGCTCGATGGCCGTGGCTTGCATTTCATTAACGCCTACAGTGGTGAACAGGCCAAAGAGTTACTGCAAGACGAAGAGGATGTGGCTGTCGCCTTTATTGACGTGGTGATGGAGACGGATCATGCCGGGCTTGAGTTAGTGCGTTGGATCCGCGAAAAGCTGCAAAATAAAGCTATCAGGCTGATTCTCCGCACCGGCCAACCCGGGCAAGCACCGGAAGAGGACGTGATAGTCAACTATGACATCAATGACTATAAAGCCAAGGCCGAGCTGGACTCCCGTAAGCTGACAACCAGTGTCTACTCTGCCCTGCGCTCTTTCAGGGACATTACCGAAATTGAGCAGGCGCGGCAGATGCAGCTCAATCATCGTCGCGGACTGGAACGAGTACTCGGAGCGACTTCTGGCCTGTTTGAACTCCGCACCCTGCACAAGTTTGCCGATGGTTTACTGACTCAGGTGGCCAACTTGCTTGAGCTCAAAGACACCACCACCATACTCGGCTGCAATGCGATGGATGCAGTAGCAAAGCCAGGTCATAACAAAAAAATTCATATCCTTGCCGCTACAGGCGAGTTTACCAACCATCATGAAAAACCTTTGCCTTCCCATATTCAATCACTGATGGAAGAAGCTTTGAATGCTCGACGTTGTCTTTACCGGGATGATTGTTTTGTGGGTTACTTCCCGGCCAAAAATAACTGGGTCAACCTGCTTTATATGGATTCGGTCAGCCAGTTGACCGATCTGGATAAACAACTCATCGACATTTTTGCGATCAATGTCGGGGTGGCGTTTGAAAACCTGTTGTTGAACCAAGAGGTAGAGGATACTCAGTCGGAGCTGATCCTGCGTCTCGGTGATGTGGTAGAGAGCCGCTCCAAGGAAGCGGCCAATCATGTGAAGCGTATGGCAGAGTATTGCCATCAGTTGGCATTGTTAGCAGGCTTACCAGAAACCGAAGCTGATCTGCTCAAGCGCGCTGCGCCCATGCATGACATAGGGAAAATAGCCATTCCCGACAATGTATTGCTAAAACCGGGAAAACTGGACGATATGGAGTGGGATGTGATGCGACAACACCCGATAATCGGCCATCAGATCCTGGCCAATTCTGAAAGGCCTATTTTGAAAGCCGCCGGCACCATTGCCTTGCAACACCATGAAAAGTACGATGGCAGTGGCTATCCCAATGGCCTCTCGGGTCATGAAATCCATCCATTCGCCAGAATCGTGGCCATTGCCGACGTGTTTGATGCCCTATCCCATGCCCGCTGTTATAAACCTGCCTGGCCGCTCGATGAGGTGCTGAGTGAGATGCAGTCCTGCAGTGGTCGCCATTTTGACCCAGACTTTTTAAGGTTGTTTGTTGATAACATAGATGTTTTCATCAAAATCAAAAACAGTTGGCGCGATGATGCCGAACCTTAACCCGCTTATGCGAGAACCTTAGGCGCAACTTGTTAAGCAGTCATGAAGGTTTATACCCGAATGCCTTTACTTCTGCTTGTGGTTGTCGGCGAGAAAGTCGAACCAAGTGGAGTATTGCTCTGTTCCCTGTTGCCAACTGACAAACATGCGCCATACCATATAGCCACTGCTGCAGGAGCCAAACATCATCTGGCCCTCAAATGCTTTTCCGTCAGTAACTGATGTTGCCACTGGAATTACGCCCATAAACATATCCCTCCCCTCAAGACGAAGCTTGAGATTGGAAACCGAGCTGCTGAAGTTAAGTTGCCAATGAATTGGCTTTTCGCTGGGGGCAAAGCTTGGGTTTAGCATCAGGGAGATCTGCTGCTCACCCAATTTTTTAACACAATCGGTAACGGAAAAATCACACAAACTGAGGTCTGGGCCAGCTTGGGTCGTTATCTGATTTTGAGCCTGATCACACCCAAAGAGCAAAAACAGACTAAAAATACCACCAACGAGCTTGGAGAGAGTTACGTAACGCATAAAATTTCACCTTATGCTGCAAGGTGTTAACATTCTATTGTCGAGTTTGATCTGGATCAATAATGTGTCCGGCAGATTGGTATCTTTTTTGATGTAGCTCAAGTATCATTGCTGCGCCTGACACTTTATTTCAAATATGTAGATCACGGCATTGACAAAGCGGGCTCGCTGCAATAGGGGCTTGTTAGTGTCACTTATAACAGGTAAAGACTAGTACTTTACTGAACAACAAGTAAAAGTAATAAGCAGTGGAAGCAATATGATGAACCATTCCCAGCCAACAGGCGCTGATTACAATTACACCGTTGTCCGCCAATTTGCGCTAACCACAGTTTTGTGGGGCATAGTTGGTATGTCATTAGGTGTACTTATCGCGGCTCAGTTAATCTGGCCACAGCTGAACTTTGAGACTCCTTGGTTAACTTTCAGTCGTTTAAGACCGTTACATACCAATGCGGTGATCTTTGCGTTCGGCACATCAGCCCTTTTCGCCACATCCTATTATGTCGTTCAACGCACCTGTCAGACCCGTCTGTTTGCACCTAAACTGGCTGCATTCACCTTCTGGGGCTGGCAAGCCATCATTCTCTCGGCCGTAATCACACTGCCGCTGGGTATCACCAGCAGTAAAGAATACGCCGAACTGGAATGGCCTATTGATATCGCCATCGCCGTAGTCTGGATCGCCTATGCGGCCGTGTTCTTCGGCACCATTATTAAACGAACCACTTCCCACATCTATGTGGCTAACTGGTTCTTTGGCGCCTTCATTATCACAGTCGCCGTATTGCACATAGTGAACTCCATGGCTGTTCCTGTCAGTCTGTGGAAGTCTTATTCACTGTACAGTGGCGCCGTCGATGCCATGGTGCAATGGTGGTACGGTCATAATGCGGTAGGCTTCCTGTTGACTGCCGGTTTCCTCGGAATGATGTATTACTTCGTTCCCAAGCAAGCCGGACGTCCTGTTTACTCATATCGTCTGTCGATCGTCCACTTCTGGGCCCTGATCGCCCTGTATATCTGGGCCGGTCCTCACCATCTGCACTATACAGCCCTGCCCGACTGGACCCAGTCTCTGGGTATGGTGATGTCGCTGATCCTGTTCGCACCTTCATGGGGCGGTATGATCAACGGTATCATGACCCTGTCCGGTGCCTGGCATAAACTGCGTACCGATCCGGTTCTGCGCTTCCTGGTGGTGTCACTGTCCTTCTACGGTATGTCTACCTTCGAAGGTCCTATGATGGCCATCAAGACAGTAAATGCCCTGTCTCATTACACTGACTGGACCATTGGTCACGTTCACTCTGGTGCACTTGGCTGGGTTGCCATGGTGTCTATCGGTTCTCTGTACCATCTTATCCCAGTACTGTTCGGCCACGGCCGCATGTATTCCACTAAGCTGGTGAACCTGCACTTCTGGTTGGCGACAATTGGTACTGTACTTTATATCGTTTCCATGTGGATCTCCGGTGTAATGCAAGGTCTGATGTGGCGCGCTGTGAACGCAGACGGCACCCTGACTTACAGCTTTGTTGAAAGCCTGGAAGCCTCTTATCCGTTCTACTTCGTCCGCTTCCTGGGTGGTTGTTTCTTCGTAACGGGTATGCTGATCATGGCTTACAACGTGCTGCGCACTGTTTATGCCCCTAAAGACTCTCTGCCTGCCATCGCAGAAGCCAAAGCCGCATAAGGAGCAGTAACGATGAAATTCAATCATGAAATAGTTGAGAAGAACGTCGGCCTGCTGGGTATCTTCACTGTGATTGCCATCAGTATTGGTGGCCTGGTGCAGATCACGCCGCTCATCTTCCAAAAAGATACCACTGAGCCGGTTGCCGGTCTCAAGCCTTACACTGCTCTGCAGCTTGAAGGCCGTGATATCTATATCCGTGAAGGATGTAATAACTGCCACAGCCAGATGATCCGTCCGCTGCGTGCCGAAACTGAACGTTACGGTCACTATTCAGTTGCCGGTGAATCTGTTTGGGATCACCCCTTCCTGTGGGGTTCCAAGCGTACCGGTCCCGACTTGGCCCGTGTGGGTGGTCGTTACAGTGATAAATGGCATGAAGTTCACCTGATCGATCCCCGTGCCGTAGTTCCTCAGTCCAACATGCCTGCCTTCCCTTGGCTTGCTGAAAACACCCTAACAGGTGAATACACAGCCAAGAAAATGGAAGTGATGCGTGGTTTTGGTGTGCCATACGAAGATAAAGATATCGAAGGCGCCCAAAAAGCCGTTGAAGGCAAGACAGAGCTGCAGGCGCTGATCGCCTATCTGCAGTCGCTGGGACACGCACTGAAATAAGGAGGCAAATATGGACTACGGCACTATACAAGGGATTATAACGCTAGTTTTGATCTTGGTTTTTGTCGGGATATTTGCTTGGGCATATAGCTCGCGTCGTCAAAAGCAATTCGACGAAGCAGCTAATCTGGTGTTTTCAGATGAACAACACCAGAATGCGAAGGACTCAGGAGAACACAAATAATGTTAATGAGTAACTTCTGGAGTATCTGGATCACCGTGCTCAGCTTACTGGTGATCGCAGGATGTTTTATTCTGCTACGGCTCTGCTCCAAAAACACCACGCCGGAGATTAAAGAAGGCGACCTGATGGACCATAGCTATGATGGTATTCAGGAGATCAATAACCCACTGCCTAAGTGGTGGAGCTATCTCTTTTATATCACCATCGTCTTTGGTCTGCTCTATTTGGTGCTCTACCCTGGCCTGGGGAACTACAAAGGCCTGCTCGGCTGGAGCAGCTCCAACCAGAGCATAGGTACAGAGCAAGGCATCAAGGCCGACTCTGCCAAGGCGATTGCCGACGCAACGGAGGAAGGTCGCTGGGTTCAGTACGATCAGGAAGTGAAACTTGCCGATGAGAAGTATGGCCCTATCTTCGAAGCCTATAAAGCAACGCCACTGGCCGAGCTGGTGAAGAACGAAGAGGCCCTCAAAGTCGGTGGTCGTTTGTTTCTGCAAAACTGCGCCCAGTGTCACGGCTCAGCCGGTCGTGGTGGCAAAGGCTTCCCTAATCTAACCGATAGTGACTGGTTGTACGGCGGTGAGCTGGAAACCATCAAGACCAGCATCATGAATGGCCGTCACGGTATGATGCCACCTAAAGGTGGTCTGCCTATCGATGATAGCGAAATTGCAGGTCTGGCCGAATATGTGGTGAGCCTGTCCGGTCGCGAACATGATGCCACTTTGGCTGCCAAGGGCCAAGGTTCATTCATGAAGGGTTGTTTTGCCTGTCACGGTATGGATGCCAAAGGTAACAAGCTAATGGGCGCCCCTAACCTGACCGACAATATCTGGCTTTATGGCGGTAGCCGCGGCATGGTGATGGAGTCCATCAAGAATGGTCGCAGTGGCGTCATGCCACCTTGGAAAGACGTTCTCGGTGAAGAGAAAGTCCACGTCATAGCCGCTTACGTATATAGCTTGTCACATCAGGCAGAAAAGTAAGTTTGATTGACTTTTCAAGGGCCTCGAACTTTTCGGGGCCTTTGTTTTTAAAATACCGCTTTCGCGATAGAATAGCCCTCCAAATAGAATAATAGGTAAACAGTATGAGCACTCCACAAGCCTGGTATAAGCAGTTCTGGCCTTGGTTTCTTATCGTTTTGCCCATGTGTGCCGTTATAGCCAGTTTTGCCACTCTGCGTATTGCCCTCACCAACTCCGACTCTCTGGTTGCCGATGACTATTACAAAAACGGCAAGGCGATTAACCAGGATATCCACAAAATTCAATATGCTCGTCAATTGGGAATGCAATTTTCCCTGGAATGGCGTGATGGTGAACTTTTGATCACCCAACATGGCGGCCCAGAGTATCTGGCGGCACTGAACCTGGAGTTTTACCATCCGACGCTGGCAGACAAGGATTTTACCCAAATGCTGACCGCAGACGCCTCCAATGTGTACCGCTATATTCCCAATGAGACGCTCGATGGTGCCTGGGTTGTACGAGTCGAAGGATTTGACCGTAAATGGCGTTTGCAGCAAAGATTGCAGATAGAAGCGGATAAGACCTACTGGCTCAATTGAGTGCTGTCATGACACATACAGTCTGTTTTCATTGTGGGGAGCCCGTCACCACGGGCATGCAGTTCAGTACAGTGATTGATGGTCAGGCTCAGCCCATGTGTTGCCTGGGGTGTCAGGCTGTGGCTCAGGCCATCATGGATGCCGGACTGACCAACTACTACAAATTCCGCTCAGAACCTGGCAGCAGGCAAAACGCCCTGGTGCCGGATGAGCTCAAGACCTTCAGTGCCTACGACCTTCCCGAAGTGCAGCAGGACTTTGTGCACGATCAGGGCAATCAAACCTCAGTCTCGTTATCGATTGACGGTATTACCTGTGCCGCCTGCGCCTGGCTCATCGAGCATAAAGTTAAACAGTTGCCTGGGATTGACTCGGTGCAGGTCAATTCCACAACCCAAAGAGCCCTCATCAGTTGGCGTCCGGCCGACATTAAACTGTCTGAAATACTTAATCAAATCGGCCGTATCGGTTATCAAGCGGCGCCTTATCAGTTGGACGAACAGGAAGTTCAGAGTAAAAAGAACAGCCGAAAGTTTCTGCTGAGGCTTGGCTTGGCGGGCTTTGCCACCATGCAGGTGATGATGTTCGCCTTGGCGCTATATGCCGGTTACTTTTCCGGGCTTGAGGTGGAATATCGCGACTATTTCCGCTGGGTGAGCATGATGTTTGCCGCACCAGTGGTGTTCTACTCGGCGCAGCCTTTCTATTTCAGTGCCCTGCGGGCCCTGCTCGCCGGCAGGCTCAATATGGATGTGTCTGTCTCCATCGCCATCTGCGGTGCCTATATCGCCAGTTGTATCGCGACTGTGCAAGGCACTGGCGAAGTCTATTTCGAGTCTGTGTCCATGTTCACCTTCTTCCTGCTGCTTGGGCGCTATTTTGAGCAGGCGGCGCGGCAGAAAGCCTCTGTCAGTTCGAGTAACCTGCATAAGTTGGTGCCCCTAACCGCCCAATGTATCGGGGATGATGGCAGCAGCGAAGAGATCCCCGCCAAGCGCTTACAAATAGGCGATCTGGTGCTGGTGCGCCCAGGGGAAGTGATCCCCGCCGACGGCTTGGTAGAGCAAGGCCATTCTGCGGTCAACGAGGCCATGCTTACCGGGGAGCAGATGCCGCAGAGCAAACAGCCGGGAGACCAGGTTTATGCCGGTACCATCAACCAAGATCAACCGTTGAAAGTACGGGTGAACGCCATAGGCCAAGATCAACTGGTGGCAGAAATCATCCGTTTACAGGAACTGGCCTCCAATAATAAGCCAGCCGTCGCCATGACGGCAGACAAGCTGTCGCGTTATTTCACAGGCACCATACTCAGCATAGCGGCTATCACTTATCTGGTGTGGCACCAGTTCTCACCCGAAGATGCCTTCTGGGTCACGCTATCTGTATTGGTAGCTACCTGCCCATGCGCGTTGGCCTTGGCAACCCCGACGGCTGTGACCTGCGCTACGGCGCTGTTTACCCGCCTGGGGGTGATTACCCGTAAAGCGGGGGTGTTTGAAAAGTTGCCGCAAATTGATGCCGTTGTCTTTGATAAGACAGGCACCCTCACCTGCGGCAATCTGACCTTGCTGGAAACTCACATTACCAAAGGCCGAGAGGCAGAGTACAGTGAATTGCAGGTACAGCAATTAGCAGCAGCGCTTGAAGCCGGTTCATTGCACCCGATTGCCCTGGCATTCAGCCCTTATGCCGGAGGACTAGAAGCTGAGAATGTCCATCATCAGGTGGCTCGTGGTATCAGCGGTAAGATCAATGGTCGCGATTTTAAGATAGGCAACGCCGAGTTTGTCGGTATTGAGCTACCCCCAAGTCAGCAGCAACGGGTGTTCCTCGCCGATGAACAAGGCTTGGTGGCCAGTTTTATCCTGCAGGATAGGCTGAGGGACGATGCCAAGGATACGGTCGAGGCACTCAAGGCCAACAGTATCCGTCTGGCGATCGCCAGTGGTGATACCCGCCCCCATGTGGAATCTCTGGCTCGGCAAGTGGGCATAACTGAAGTGTACGCAGACATGAGTCCGGCTGATAAGCTCGATTATGTACGCCGTTTACAACAGCAACATAAGGTGGCCATGTTCGGTGATGGTATCAATGATGCCCCAGTGCTTGCTGGCGCCGATCTGTCTATCGCCATGGGCAGTGGCACGGCACTGGCAAAAAATAGTGCCGATCTGATTTTGCTTGGCGATCATCTATGGCGTTTCACCCAGGCCATAGCCGTTGCCCGCAAAGCCAATCGCATCATTCGCCAAAATCTTGCCTGGGCTTTGGGGTATAACCTTCTTATACTGCCTCTGGCCGTAACCGGCCATGTTGCACCCTATATTGCCGCTATCGGCATGTCGGCCAGTTCGCTGATCGTCGTCAGCAACAGCCTCAGACTTCTCAAGGTCCGCTTATGAGTATTATCTACGTGCTAATCCCCATCGCCATGTTGTTTGTGCTGATCGCCGTGGGGGTGTTCTTTTGGGCGGTAAAATCGGATCAATTTGACGATCTCGAGCGCCACAGTGTATCGATTCTATTTGACGACGAGCCAGTGGCCACTAATACGCAAGAGGCTGAGTTTCAGGAGAGTGTTCAGGATAAATCGCATTCTCAGGACAAAACTCATGGAATATAACCTCACCGGCGCCTTTCTGGTGGGCCTGATGGGAGCCGGACACTGCTTTGGCATGTGTGGCGGTTTGGTGGGCGCCTTTTCCAGCCAGCTTCCCGCTGCCCGTCGGGGCCAGAATCTGCTGGCGCAACAACTCTCGTTTCTGCTTCCCTATAATCTTGGCCGCATTCTCAGTTACAGCCTGGCCGGCGCTTTGGTAGGCGGTTCGGCTGCAGGGCTTGGCATGCTGTTTGAAATCGATATCTACCTCTTGGTGCTCAGGCTCATTGCCGGTGTGATGATGATCGCTATGGGGTTGTATATCGCCCGTATCTGGGTAGGATTGGTTCAGATTGAACGCCTGGGTCAGGGATTGTGGCGCTTGCTTAAGCCCTTGTCCCAAAAATTATTACCTGTTACTCATCCCGGCCAAGCATTGCTTGCAGGCATGGTTTGGGGTTGGCTGCCCTGCGGCCTGGTATACAGTACCCTTACTTGGGCAGTCGCCAGTGGCAGTGCCAAACAGGGTGCGCTGATCATGCTTTGTTTCGGTTTGGGAACATTGCCTGCTCTGCTCAGTGCAGGTGTGGCCGCCAAGGCGTTGGCCGACTGGGCGCAAAAGCGCGCCGTACGCTTGCTTGCCGGGCTATTACTGGTTGGTTTCGGAGTCCAAACACTCTATATTGCTCTGGCTCAGCTTGACTAGCCGGGGTCGGTGAATTGGTTTAACATGGGAAGAGTCGCTTTACTTGAGAAAGACTATGACAATAGACAATAACAAGCATCGTCGCCCTGCTGCCGGGGGTTGTACCATTCATTGTCATGATTGCAGCATGGGGACTCTGTGTATCCCCTTTACGCTCAATTCCAATGAATTGGATCAGCTTGACAATATTATCGAGCGCAAGAAACCCATTCAGAAGGGGGAACAGCTGTTCAAGTCCGGAGATCCGCTGAAGTCTCTATATGCGATTCGCTCCGGAACCATTAAGAGCTATACCATCACAGAACAGGGCGATGAGCAGATCACTGGCTTCCATCTGGCCGGCGATGTCATAGGCTTCGACGGTATCCATTCCCAGTCACACCAGAGTTTTGCTCAGGCCCTGGAAACCTCTATGGTGTGTGAAATTCCCTTCAATACTCTGGATGAACTCTCCGGCACCATGCCCAAACTCAGGCAGCAGATAATGCGTCTGATGAGTAATGAAATTATGAGTGACCAAGGGATGATCCTGCTGCTCAGTAAAAAGAATGCCGAAGAACGCCTGGCGGCCTTCATCAGTAACCTCGCGGCTCGTTTTGGTAGCCGTGGCTTCTCCCCCAGAGAGTTTCGCCTCACTATGACCCGCGGTGATATCGGCAACTATCTTGGCCTAACCGTGGAAACCATCAGCCGCCTGCTGGGGCGTTTCCAAAAGGCGGGGCTGATCGAAGTAAAAGGTAAATATATCACTATACTGGATCTGGAAGAGCTGGACAGGCTGGCGGGAGCCGCCCGAATAGCAAGATAACTAAGCGAATCAATATATTGATCTCAAGCAATACAAATCATAGCCAATATCGCATGATATAAATACATCATGCGGAATAAGGAAAACGCCATGAGGGATTATCAAAAGCTATTGGTCGTAGTCGACCCTACATCAGAACAACAACCAGCCCTTGCCCGCGCAGTGGAGCTCGCCACTCGCAGCAAGGCCAAGATTACTGTGTTTCTGTCTATCTTTGATTTCTCCTATGAAATGACCTCTATTCTTTCCAATCAGGAACGTGAGGCCATGCGTCAGGGGGTTATCAATCAACGGAAAGCCTGGATTGCCGATCTGCTCAAGCCGCATCAGCAAGCCGGACTCGAGATGGACAGCGAAGTGCTGTGGCACAACCGCCCCTTTGAGAGCATCATCAACTTTGCCATTCAAGGTGAATACGACCTGATAGTCAAAGGCACCCATGAGCACGACAAACTCAAGGCGGTTATTTTCACCCCAACCGACTGGCACTTATTGCGTAAGGCACCAGTCCCAGTGTTGCTGGTTAAAGAGCATGACTGGCCGGTGAAAGGTAAAATTCTCTGCGCCGTCAACGTTGCCTCTGAAGATGAAGAACATCAATCCCTGAACGGCAAGATCATTGAGCATGCCCAGGAACTTGCCACCAAGTTTGATGCCGAGGTGCACCTGGTCAACGGTTATCCAGGAACCCCGGTCAATCTGGCGATTGAACTGCCGGACTTTGATGCCCACACTTATAACGAAACCATTCGCATGCAGCATGAGCAGCGGGTCAATTATCTGGCCAACAGTTACGGCGTTGATACCGCCCACTGCCACGTGAAAGAAGGTCTGCCTGAGGATGTTATCCCTGAGCTGGCGGAGCAACTGGACGCCGAACTGGTCGTTCTCGGCACTGTGGGTCGCACAGGATTCTCTGCCGCGCTTATCGGTAATACAGCCGAACATGTGATAGATTCGGTCAACTGCGATCTGCTGGCGGTCAAACCCGACGGTTATAAGTCGCCTCTGGCCTGAGTCGCCCCTTTACCCGACCGGCTTTAGCTGGAATAATACGCGCCCTGAACCATAGTGTTACTGGGCGCTTATTTTTTTATGTCTGAAGTTATGCAAGAGCTGGATAAGAAACAAATCACTCGTCTCAACAAACTGCAAAAGCGTTTACGCCGCGAAGTCGGCAGCGCCATTGCCGATTACAACATGATTGAAGAAGGCGATCGCGTGATGTGCTGCCTCTCCGGTGGCAAAGACAGCTATGCCATGCTGGACATTTTGTTGAACCTACAACAGCGGGCGCCTGTGCAGTTTGAAATTGTCGCCGTCAACCTGGATCAGAAGCAGCCCGGATTCCCGGAAGAAGTACTGCCAGCCTATCTGGATAGTTTAGGCGTGGCCTACCATATTCTTGAAAAAGACACCTATTCGATAGTTAAAGATAAGATCCCCGAAGGCAAGACCACTTGCTCACTTTGTTCTAGGCTGCGCCGCGGTACCCTTTATGGGTTTGCCCAGCGAATAGGTGCCACCAAGATAGCGCTCGGCCACCACAGAGACGACATCATAGAAACCCTGTTCCTCAACATGTTCTACGGTGGCAAGATGAAGGCCATGCCACCCAAGTTGCTATCGGATGACGGTGCCAATATGGTGATCCGTCCCCTCGCCTATTGCCGAGAAAAAGACATTGCCGAATACGCTAAACTGAAAGCCTTCCCTATCATTCCTTGTAACCTTTGCGGCTCCCAGGAAAACCTCAAGCGCGCCGAGGTCAAGAATATGCTCAAACTGTGGGACAAACAGTTCCCCGGCCGTATCGAAACCATCTTTACTGCGATGCAAAATACCGCACCGTCCCAAGGCGTTGACCGCACTGTGTTTGACTTTATGGCACTGGAGCGCAATCCGGATGCTCCCGCCAGCGGTGAAGTTGCCGAAGCCGATTTACCCGCCTTTGACTTTATGGATGTCAGCAACAGCGGTCATATCGATCTCGACAGTGCCGCCAAACATGCAGATCAAAGCCAGCGTATCGAAGTGGTTGGCATCTATCAGCCTTGATAAATCCATTTCCGAACAAGCCCTTGGTGCTTGTTCGGAAATGCTCTGTTTACTGCCGCTTACTTCATCAAAACTAAAGTCACTATCAAAACTAAAGCCACTTTTGCATAAACAGCAAACGCTTGCCATTGACCTCAGTAGTATCGAATTCACAATAGCCCAGCTTTTGATAGATATGGCGGCCAACCTGATTAGTAGCAAATACATCGAGCCAGATACGCGAAGCGTTTAACTCATTAAGGCAATACTCTTCCATCAATTGCATCGCCCTTTGACCTAAACCTTGACCCTTATGGGCGACAACAATTCTTCTGAACTCTATCTCCTTCGGCTTATCCTCGACCAAAATCATAAAACCCGCGAGTAACTCATTTTGATAAATCGAAAGATAGTGGACAGTGTCTTTCGTCATTTCAGCCAGATGCTTTTCCGCCGGATAAGGCATGATAAAGTCGGCCGTATTTTGCAAGTGTTCCATTGCCACGAATTGGCCAATCTCAGTAGCGATAGCCTGCTTTAATTCAATCATCTTACTTCCGAGCTCAAAATACTAACCGCATTATTCTATATGTTGCAGGAGTGGCGATATATGGGTTTCATGTTGAACCTGTCCGGATACGACATAAAAAGCCCCGCAATGCGGGGCTCTGGTTTGTTTTAACTAGCGGGTTTAGCGGTTACTCGTATGTCATTTGCCTGGCGCGACCCAAGGGCTGATCACTTTGGGGGTAGCGTCAAACTTCAGCGTCTCAAGTAACGCGATCTCCTCATTACTGAGTTCATAGCGCTTATCCAGCGCCTGGTGGCGGCCATCGAACCAAGCACCATTTTCACTGCCGCTAAACTCTATGCTCAGACCCGAGATAGGCTTGGCGAAATACTTCATGGGAAAGCCCTGCATCTGCTTCAGCGCTTCATTCATTTGACTGCTGATGTTTCTCAGCTCGTCGCCGCTGTACTCTTGCTTAGGATTACGCACCCTGAGCTGCATCCCTATGCCACAGCCTTGCCCTTCACCTTCAATCTCAAGATTAATCAAGGCTCTGGCATGCTTGAGTTTTTCATCGAAGGGAATATATAGCCGCTGGCTGGCATCGAAAGTCAGCGGAAAGTGTTCAGTCTCCGTACTGATATTGCCGGCTTTCAGCTGACAGTTCTGGGTTTCCGGTACGCTAAACGCCAGATCGATGAGTTGATAATTCCCCTTATTCATCACTTTCATCCGCGTGTAAAAGTCGGCGTAATTCAAGGATACCTGGCTCGCCATCAACGAGGGAGACAACAATAAGAGTGCACTAAACAGCAGTTTTTTCGACATGGTTTTCCACCAAATATTCTTCGTTGTGACGCAGCATATCGAGCAATTCGTCAATATAGGCTTCCTGGCGCTCGGAATAATTCACCAGACCATAAACCAGCTTTTCAGCGGTCAGCGGCTCATGCTGACTACGCAGATCGGCGCGAATGGAGCGAAATAATGAATAGGCAGCATTGGAATTAAGATTGCGCATATAGGAAGCCACCGAATCATCGACCGATTTGAATACCGCAACCTCATGGGACATACCTTCGGTACGCGATTGTGGTACCAAGCCGCAGCCTTTCTTGAAACACCACTGACCGAAGAAGTTCAGTCCTTCGCGGGCAAAGCGTGAGCTGCCCCAGCCAGTTTCATTGGCCGCCTGAATAAGTACCATGGATTCAGGGATCACATCGACTCGGCGTAATAACTTATTGATGCTGTCACTGTCGATGGCACGCATGGCATATTGATACTTTTCCGCCAGACGCTGAATACGATACTGCTCGGCTTCATTAAGCTGATGCTGGTTTTGCAGGTGTTTTTGCACCTGCTCGAGGAATTTACGCTCCTCGGCGATGATGTTGTTTTGCTTTCGCACGGCCGGACGCAGGAAGTCAAAAAACGCCTGTTTCTTGTCGCTGACAACACTGATACTGCTGAAATCGGGGATCAAACTGACACCCAATTGGTTCTTCATCAGTGGCGCTGAAGTCTGCTCGGTGGTTTTCAAACTGGGTATCAAATACACTCTCAGAGCCAATACCGACAGGATCACCAAAGCCAGTGCCAGGGTAAATGAGCCAAGTTTTCCGGTTTTCAATCAGTCTTTCCTTTTGCTTATTGCCCAAAGGTCGAGGGAAAAATGTCCGCGCATTATATGTCAGATATCACTTTTCACAAAATCAGTCGCTGGCAGCTTTCCCCCACTAATGTAGAATGTAAAGGTTTCAAATCGCAGCAAGGATCCGCTATGCAAGCGCAGTTATTCAGTCAATATCGGCAAGTTGTTGCCATAGGCGGTGGCCATGGATTAGGACGAGTGCTGTCGGCTTTAGCGTTTCTGGGAAACCACCTCACCGGCATAGTGGCGACAACCGATAATGGTGGCAGTACAGGTAGATTAAGGAATAGCAATGACTGTATTGCCTGGGGCGATCTGCGTAACTGTCTCAGCCAGTTGGCCCATAAGCCCTCTGTTGGCTCACTGTTGTTTGAATACAGATTCAACAGTCAGGATGAGCTCAATGGCCATAATCTGGGCAATCTTATCCTGACTGCGTTGGATCAGCTCTGCGTCCGGCCGCTTGAGGCTATTAATCTCATCCGCGGTTTACTCAAAATTGAGACCCGTCTTTACCCCATGTCAGAGCAACCGACTCACCTTTTTGCACTCGATGTCTCCGGCTGTAAGGTGTTTGGCGAACTGGAGGTCGACAGCATGGCAGAGCGGCCCGTCGCAATGAATCTTGAACCTATGGTAAAGGCCACCGAAGAAGCCGTGGCTGCATTGAACGCTGCAGAACTGATCATCTTAAGCCCAGGAAGCTTTCTCACCAGCTTGATGCCGCCTTTACTGTTGCCCGAATTGGCTACCGCTATTAAAAACAGCGCCGCCAAGGTGGTGTTTATCGACAATCTGAAACCCGAATCGTCCGTAGCCGGTGAACTCAGCCTCAATGCCAAACTGGACTGGTGTCAGCAGCTGATAGGCCCGGGGCGTATCGATGCCGTGCTGTGTCATGGTCAGCCTGCGCAGGAAGGATTGATTTATCGCTCGCCGCTTGCCGACCCAATCCAGAGTGGTTGCCACGACAGAGACGCCCTGATCAGCGCACTGGTGCAGGCTCTGCAGCCGAAGAAACTCATTGCCTGAGCAACATTTTTTAACACCGGCTTTTGTGCCCGGATACGTAAAAAGGACAGCCGCAGCTGTCCTTTTTACGTATGAGGCAAAACCTAGCAGGCTTAGAGCACCTTGGCTATCGCCTTGCAGATAACCGGCATATTGGTCTTGGTCATGCCGGCAACACTGATACGGCCGGAGCCGACGATGTAGACGCCGAACTCATCTTTGAGCCTGGCAACTTGTTCTTTGTTGAGGCCTGAGAAGCTGAACATACCGTTTTGACGAGAAATGAAACTGAAGTCGCGATCGACGCCTTCGGCCTTGAGGCTCTCAACGAACAGGGTTCTCATGCTGGCTATGCGCTGGCGCATTTCGGTCAACTCTTGCTGCCACAGGGCATTGAGTTCACCGTCGTTGAGAATAGTGCTGACAATCATGGCACCATGAGCCGGCGGGTTGGAGTAGTTGGCGCGAATGGTACGCTTAACCTGACTGAAAGCCCGGGCAGCGCACTCGCTGTCTTTAGCCACCAGAGTCACGGCGCCGATGCGCTCGTTATAGAGACCGAAGTTTTTCGAGAAGGAGTTGGCAACCAGCAGCTCAGGCACCATGGCGGCTACGGCTCTAAGTCCCTGGGCATCTTCTTCAATTCCAGTGCCAAAGCCTTGATAAGCAAAGTCAAACAGGGGCACCAAGCCTTTATCGGCGCACAGTTTGGCAACTTGTTGCCATTGACTCATATTCAGATCGATGCCGGTCGGGTTATGGCAACAGCCATGCAGCAGCACAAGATCCCCTTCACTCGCCTGTTGCAGATCTGTCATCATGGCATCGAAGTCGAGATCATGGGTTTCTGCCTGATAATAGCTGTACTCTTTGATCTCAAGCCCGGCGGTTTCGAAAATATTCTTGTGGTTGGCCCAGGTTGGGTTGCTGATCCAGATGGTTTTGCTGTCAGTGTTGCTCAGGACAAACTCTGCAGCAACCCGCAGCGAGCCGGTACCACCCGGAGCTTGAGCTGTTACCGCCCGGCCATCGGCGATAATGGCGCTGTCTTTACCGAACAGCAATTGCTGAACCGCTTGATTATACAGGGCAACCCCTTCGATACCGAGATAGCTCTTGGTCTTTTCCTCTTCGAGCAACTTGGCCTCCGCCAACTTAACCGACTTGAGTACCGGAGTCTGGCCTGCCTCATCCTTATAGATGCCAACCCCCAGGTTGACTTTATCTGTGCGGGGATCGGCTTTGAAAGCCTCGGTTAAACCAAGAATGGGGTCGGCCGGCGCGGCGGTAATCTGAGAAAAAATCATGACAACTTTCCTGTAATTGGACATGTAGGGACAAATTGGTTCCATTTATACCACTGTCCTCAGTCTGGTTATAGTCTCCTTGGCAGATTCTGAGTCATTTAATTTATTAATTGAAAGATATTCACTCAGAAAGGAAATTTATCATGGATATGACAACGAAATGCGCTACCGATGGCTTCCGCCTAGCTGTGATGTCAGCTAGGTTCGGAAACGAAAAACGGGACCCAGTTAAGACTGGATCCCGTTATCAAAATCTGGCGGTGAAGGAGGGATTCGAACCCTCGATACGTTGCCGTATACACACTTTCCAGGCGTGCTCCTTCAGCCACTCGGACACCTCACCGTACGTTGGACATTGCGTCTCAACGGGGCGGTACTATAGAGAACTCCAAAGGCCGGGTCAATGCTTTATCGTGCATTACCATCCGTTCGCTGGGTTTTTAGCCTTACACGATTAAGTCAACCGGAGCCACTACCCCGAACATGTCAATGTTCTACAAGAAATAAACTCATGAGTTTATTTCTAAACAAACGAAAACGGGGTTCAGCCTAAACTGAACCCCGTCGTCTAAATTTGGCGGTGAAGGAGGGATTCGAACCCTCGATACGTTGCCGTATACACACTTTCCAGGCGTGCTCCTTCAGCCACTCGGACACCTCACCGTACGTTGGACATTGCGTCTCAACGGGGCGGTACTATAGAGAACTCCAAAGGCCGGGTCAATGCTTTATCGTGCATTACCATCCGTTCGCTGGGTTTTTAGCCTTACACGATTAAGTCAACCGGAGCCACTACCCCGAACATGTCAATGTTCTACAAGAAATAAACTCATGAGTTTATTTCTAAACAAACGAAAACGGGGTTCAGCCTAAACTGAACCCCGTCGTCTAAATTTGGCGGTGAAGGAGGGATTCGAACCCTCGATACGTTGCCGTATACACACTTTCCAGGCGTGCTCCTTCAGCCACTCGGACACCTCACCGTACGTTGGACATTGCGTCTCAACGGGGCGGTACTATAGAGAACTCCAAAGGCCGGGTCAATGCTTTATCGTGCATTACCATCCGTTCGCTGGGTTTTTAGCCTTACACGATTAAGTCAACCGGAGCCACTACCCCGAACATGTCAATGTTCTACAAGAAATAAACTCATGAGTTTATTTCTAAACAAACGAAAACGGGGTTCAGCCTAAACTGAACCCCGTCGTCTAAATTTGGCGGTGAAGGAGGGATTCGAACCCTCGATACGTTGCCGTATACACACTTTCCAGGCGTGCTCCTTCAGCCACTCGGACACCTCACCGCATCGATACTATTTACTGTGCGTATCAGCACATTCACCAAGAGACAAATCTCTATCCCCTTGATGGAGCGGTACTTTACGCAAAAGGAGGATTCCGGTCAAGCAAAAATCCGCCTTAATCTCCGTTTGCGCATTTGCTGAGCAGTACGGTTCATAAATGGTTCAATCAATGTTCATTGAGCCTGAATTTACTCACTTCATCACTCATTCTATTGGCATCTTTGACCAGCAGTTCGTTGAGTTTGCCCAGTTCATTGGCAATATCCTGAGTATTGCGATAAATATCGCTGATCTTCATCGCATTGCGGTTCACCTCTTCAGATACGGCCGATTGCTCGTGGGTCGCGGCAGCTATCTGCTCATTCATACTGTCGATTACTTCCACGTGCTCAACTATGCGTCTGAGCTCTTCTCCGGCGCGATTGGCTTCATTGACGCTGGTACCCGCTTGCGTCTTGCCTTTGGTAATGGCGGCTACCGCCACTTCGGCGCCCTGTTTGAGTCTTTCTGTCATGTTACGGATATCCTCGGTAGAGGATTGCGCCCGCTGTGCCAGATTACGCACCTCATCGGCCACCACGGCAAAGCCGCGGCCCATCTCACCGGCGCGTGCAGCTTCAATGGCTGCATTCAGGGCCAAAAGATTGGTCTGCTCGGCAATCCCGCTGATAACCTCAAGCACACTGACGATACCGTGAATATCCTTATCTAGCTCTGAGATAGCATCGGCAGCAAAACTGATCTCATCAGCCAGCTCACTGATAGCCGATGCAGTGCGTCCCACTTCCAGGCTCCCTTCCCTGGCCTCTGTACTGGCTTGATTAGACGCTTCCGAAGCCCTTACCGCATTCGAGGCAATTTCCTGTACGGTGGAACTCATTTCTGTCATCGCCGATGCCACCTGTTCTGTCTCACTGTAGCCAACAGCTACATCGGCCTGCATCTGGGTTGAGTGTTGTTCCATCTGTTGCACCACTCCCAGCAGAGTCTTGCTGCTGGAGCGGACGCGCAGTATTACCTGTTCAAAGTCGGTCATCATACTGTTGAAAGACTCGGCCAGCTCGCCAAATTCATCTTTCCCTGTATGGGGTAAACGCACACTCAAATCATAATCTGCCCGGGCACGGGTCACACCACGATGCAACTCCCGCAAACTCCCGTGTAGATATTTAAGAATGATGCTGGAAACAAGACTGACAATGATCAGTCCTATCACCATAATCCCCAGAACTATCCAGGTTTGATTGGCCGCATTTTGTTGTTTGTGCAAGGTCTCGGCCAGCAGTTTATCCGACAGCTTCTGCTCAAATTCATGTAACAGGTTAATTCGGGCGGTAGACTGATTAAACCAAGTTTCCGGCGATTGGGATCTGAGGTCCTCGGCTTTTTGCCCAAAAGCCAACTCTCTCAACCGAGTAACCTCGGCCACTGCGGCTTGCGCCTGCAAGATCTGTAAATCTTTGAGAGCGGCTTCATCCGCCAAGGCCACAAACCTTTCCTGGTAAGCGTTTTGCTCTGAAACCAGAGTGATAAATTTGCGATATACTCCGGGTTTGAATTCACTGTGGCCAAAGGTGGAGCTGAGTACCGCTCGTTCAATACCAGCGCGTTCCTTCATCTGTAAAAATGCTGAAAAAGCGGCGGCCTTAATGGCGATTTGCTGATCGCCCCCTTTCTGAACACTGAGGTCGACAATCGACAGCAACAATTTATTCAATTCGGTATAGAAAGCGACCTCTTCGGCAACCGTGATGGTTAACCTGTCCACTTGGCTACGAATTTCTCTCAAGCGGGCAATGCTGCTTCTGGCCTGTGCTAAATCCGTAGCAAAATCGGCTGGAAGCTGATGACTATTCAGAAATTCATTAAATTGTTGTAACTGTTTGTCGGTCAGTTGCCGCTGGCTTGGCAATTTGTCGGCAAAACTCTTGCCCTTGGAGCCAAGATAACCGGCGCTCATGCCGCGTTCTTTTTGCAGTTCATGTACTAGCGCCGAATTGACCACCGCAAGTTCACTGAGATCCAGCACTTCCTCCAGACCATTGGCAAGTGATAGTCGATCGCTGAACAGTAAAATACCAAACAAAGTTGCCGCGATGAAAGGCGGCAGGATGACCAAGAGAAATTTGTGTTTCAGAGGAAGATTTTCAATCCATTGCCATTTCATCGATATACCCTTAATGCGCTAACTTACTAATTTATCGTTACGAGATACAATTTTTAGTATTTGTTGGCAAGTATAGTCGATGAATTGGCGTGTAAGTGGGTAAAGAGCCTACAAAAGTAGGCTCTTTATTGACTCATTGATTAAAAATTAATTCGAGTTGATCAGGCGTTGCCTTTGACCTGCATATTGAGGGTTTTGGCAAAATCCAGCATTCGAGTCAGAGGCACCAGAGCGCCTTGACGCAGCGCTTCATCGACAAAGATCTCATGTTGGCTGTTGTCCTGATTTTCCAGCGCACTGGCTATCGCCTTGAGGCCATTCATTGCCATCCAGGGGCAGTGAGCACAGCTGCGGCAAGTGGCGCCTTCACCGCCGGTTGGTGCTTCAATCAGGGTCTTACCCGGTGCTGCCTGTTGCATCTTGTAGAAGATGCCTCTGTCGGTGGCCACGATAAAGGTATCATTGTCCATGGTCTGGGCAGCTTTGATCAACTGACTGGTTGAACCTACGGCATCGGCCATTTCCACCACACTCGCCGGAGATTCAGGGTGAACCAAAATGGCGGCGTTCGGGTGCTGCGCCTTTAATTGACGCAAAGCTCTGGCCTTGAATTCATCATGAACAATACACTCGCCCTGCCACATCAACATCTCGGCACCGGTTTGCTTGGCAATATAACTGCCCAAGTGACGATCTGGCCCCCAGATGATTTTCTTGCCTTCACTGTCCAGGTGCTCCACGATTTCCAGTGCTATGCTGGAAGTCACCACCCAATCGGCTCGGGCTTTGACCGCAGCCGATGTGTTGGCATAGACCACTACCGTATGATCCGGATGGGCATCGCAGAAGGCACTGAACTGCTCAATAGGACAACCAACATCCAGAGAACAGGTGGCTTCCAGAGTCGGCATCAGAATGGTTTTTTCCGGACTCAGGATCTTAGCGGTTTCCCCCATGAACTTAACCCCAGCAACGATGAGCGTCTTGGCGGGATGATCACGACCAAAACGCGCCATTTCCAGCGAGTCGGAGACACAACCACCGGTTTCCTCGGCCAGAGCCTGAATTTCAGGGTCCGTATAGTAGTGGGCAACCAGCACCGCATTCTGCTCTTTGAGCAGTTGCTTGATCCTGGCTTTGTATTCGCTTTTTTCCTGTTCAGACAAGGGAACCGGTTTGGGCGGGAAAGGATATTGAATATTTTCTATGCTTGGTGCTACCTGACTCATAACAGACCCAATGCGACTAATATTGCTGGCGATTATACGAAATCTGCCACCAAATCGTAACCACTTTGTGCTCGAGATCAAATAAAGCCATTCTGTAAGCCAATTGAACGGCGCCCGGCTCAAGCACACCTAAAACGAAGCCCCGCATTGCGGGGCCTTCTATCTTATCTCATCGCCAGCAGCATTTCCTGCGGCTGCTCGAGATACTGCTTCCACAGATTACAGAAGCGGGCAATGGTGCCGCCATCTATCACTCTGTGGTCACCAGACCAACTGACCTGCATCAGTTTACGGGCTTCCACCTTACCCTTGGCATTGAAGCGCGGCAGGGTTTGCACCTTACCCAAGGCCACAATCGCCACTTCGGGTTTATTGATAATAGGCGTTGCCACAGTGCCGCCCAGCGCGCCTATGTTGGAGATGGAGATGCTACCATCTTTCAGATCGGCAGGTGCGACTCTACCCGAGCGCGCGGCCTGGGTCAGACGGGTCACTTCGGCGGCGATATCCAGAATCGACTTATCCTGCACATCCTTGACGTTGGGCACCAACAAACCGACCTTGGAGTCGACGGCCATCCCTATGTTATGACGACCAAGATAGGTGAGTTCGGTGCAATCGGCGTTCACTCGGCTGTTGATCACCGGAAACTCGGTCAGCGCCAACGACATGGCCTTCATAAAGAAAGGCATCATGGTCAACTTGAGCTCGTCATTTGAGTACTTGGCCTTCATCGCTTCACGAAGGGCGATAAGCTCGGTCAAGTCCAACTCTTCGCAATAAGTAAAGTGCGGAATGCTGGAGACAGACTCCATCATCATCCGCGCCATCACGGCGCGAACGCCCTTGATAGGCTCTACCCTATCGCTTGCCGTTGCCGTTTTGCTGGCTTGCACTTGGCCCTCTGCCAAAGTTTGGGTTTGGGCTTGTACCTGAGGAGCCGCCCCCTTAAGGAAACGTTCGATATCCTCTTTGTAGACCCGGCCATTTTTGCCGCTGCCAGGCACTTTGGCGATATCAACATCCAGACTGCGAGCCATACGTCTTACCGCTGGGCTTGCAAGTGCCTTGCCCTGGGGCACCATACTGCAGGCGGCAGTTTGCGAGCTGCTCTGGGCTTGAGAGACGGCAGAGGCTGAGCTTGATGGAGCACTTGCTGCAGCGGGTTGAGCCACGGCTGCACTGGTGGATTCAGCGGCAACTTCAATGGCAAACAGAGGCTGATGCACCTGGGCCAACTGCCCCTTGCGGTAGTGCAGCTTGACTATTTTACCGGCCTTCATCGCCGGGATTTGCACTAGTGCCTTGTCTGTCATTACATCACAGATAGGTTGATCTTCAACCACAGTGTCGCCTGCTGCGACCAGCCACTCCACCAGTTCGCACTCGACTATGCCCTCGCCGATATCCGGCAGCATAAAGTCTTCCACCTGGCTGCTACCACCTGCAGCACTAGTACTCGGCTGTGCAGCAGTATCGGCGCTGGCTACAGGTACAGGCACTTCGCTGTCTGCAGCGTCTACTTCCACGGCATACAAAGGCTCATGCACCTTGGCAATTTCACCTTTGGCGTAATAAAGCTTACTGATAACACCGGGGAAAGGCGCAGGAATTTGCACCAGAGCCTTGTCTGTCATCACATCACAAACGGGTTGATCTTCGGCGACGGTATCCCCCTCAGCCACCAACCATTCCACCAGTTCACACTCGACAACACCTTCGCCTATGTCGGGCAAAATAAAATCTTTAATCATCCTGGCTCTCCTAGAAATTCACCGAGGCCTTGATGGCTTCAAAGGTTTTAAGCGCATCCGGCATATATTCTTTTTCGTGGATCAAGGGATATGGCGTATCCAGACCACAAACCCGGCTGATGGGCGACTCCAGGTACAGGAAGCATTCCTGTTGGATGGTAGCAGCAATTTCACCGGCAAAACCACCGGTCAGCGGCGCTTCGTGGTTGATGAGCAATCTGCCGGTCTTTTTCACCGACTCGGCCACGGTTTCCACATCCCAAGGGGCGAGAGTACGAAGGTCGATGACTTCGCAGTCAATGCCTTCCTCTTTGGCCATATCGGCTGCTTTCTCGATGATTTCCATCTGCGCGCCCCAGGCAAGCAGAGTAATATCTTTACCCTCACGAACCACTTCGGCTTTACCCAGCTCCAGTTGATAGTCGCCTTCCGGCACATCGCCGACAGAGGCGCGGTACAGGCGCTTGGGCTCAAAGAAGACCACAGGGTTGTTATCGCGAATGGCGGCCAGCAGCAAACCCTTGGCTTGGTATGGGTTACGGGGAACCACCACCTTAAGACCGGGCGTTTGGGTAAAGTAGGCTTCCGGTGACTGGGAGTGGTAATGACCGCCAGCAATGCCGCCGCCATAGGGGGTTCTGAAGGTCAGGCCGCCGACATCAAACTCGTTGCCGCTTCGGTATCTGAACTTAGCCGCTTCGTTGACGATTTGATCGAACGCCGGGAAGATGTAGTCGGCAAACTGGATTTCCGCTACCGGCGTCATGCCGTTGGAAGCCAGGCCGTTGGCAAAGCCTGCTATCCCCTGCTCGGTAAGTGGAGTATTGAAGCAGCGCTCACGGCCAAACTTTTCCTGCAAACCGGAAGTTGCCCGGAACACACCGCCGAAATGGCCTACATCTTCACCGAAAACCAGCATCTTGTCGTCGGCTTCCATCGCTATGGTCAGGGCATTATTGATGGCCTGTAACATATTCATCTGTGCCACGCTTATGATCTCCCTGCTGTTTTAGGATAGGCTTTCGGATACTTGGCAACGTGGGCCTTAAGCTCGGTTAATTGCTGCTTGAGCGCCGCTGTCGGCTGATCAAAAACGTCTTCTATGATGGCGTCTATGGCTGGTGCCGGAACCTTTTCGGCCACTTTTACCGCGGCCAGCACTTCCTCGCGATACTTCTCATACAGCTCGGTCTCGTCGCTTTCCTTGAGCCAGCCTTTGTTGATAAGCCACAACTTGAAGCGTTTCACAGGGTCATGCTGTTGCCACTTGGCTTCTTCCTCTTTAGAGCGATAACCGGATGGATCGTCGGAAGATGAGTGGGCGCCCAGGCGGTAGGTCATGGCTTCAATCAGCACTGGCGCGTTGTTTTCAAGCGCGTAGGCTCTGGCTTGCTGCGTTGCGGCCAGAACCGCCAACATATCGTTGCCGTCGACTCTGATGGTGTGCATGCCATAACCAACGCCGCGGCTGGCTATGCCGTTACCGGCGTACTGCTCTTCCGTAGGGGTTGAGATGGCGTAGCCGTTGTTGCGGCAGAAAAAGATGACCGGCGCTTTATGAACTGCGGCCATATTGAGACCGGCATGGAAATCGCCTTCAGAGGCGGCACCTTCACCAAAGTAACAGATAGCGACATTACGCTTGCCCTGCATCTTCAGCGAGTAACCTACACCGGATGCCTGCGGGATCTGGGTCGCCAGCGGTGAAGAGATGGTTTGGTAGTTGAGTTCACGGCTGCCATAGTGAATAGGCATCTGCCGGCCTTTGCCCAGATCTTTCTCATTGCTGAACATCTGGTTCATAAACTGCTCTGTGGTAAAGCCGCGATAACGCAGTGCGGCATGTTCGCGGTACTGGGCAAGGATCACATCCTTGTCATCCAGCGCGGCGGCACTGCCGATAACGGCGGCTTCTTCACCGATACAGGTCATGTAAAAACTGATCCTTCCCTGACGCTGGGCGCCCAACATACGTTCGTCCAGGACACGGGTAAAGACACAGGTATCGAATATCTTGCGTGACAGGGCTTCATCTATGACGGGCAATACCGCCTCTTCATAGGTGGTGCCGTCGGCCTGAAGTATTTTGAGTACAGGGATATGCAGCGAGTCCTTGTTCAAAAAACTCACCCGATGCACCGTCTCATTCATCTTTGTTGCGTTGCTCATAGTGTGCTCTTGTTATCTCTGGGTTTGTCCGGCTCGAAACCGGCCCTACCGATTTTTTCAGTACGCGCCCCGAACATTACGTTAACGTAAACTAGCAAGCAACTCCCGCCTTGGTCGCTTTGCCAACTAGCATGGGATCGGTGCGTATATATTGGTTTACAATTCAGGCCAATGGCACCTCTGTGGCCTGAACCAGGCAGATCACCGTTCGTTGGCCAATGGGCACCTTGGCGTTGGGAAACACCACAGCTTCCGAGTCCTGCTCTACTCTAATATCCCGGCCCGCTTCCCGCGCCAGCACATATCCCTTGGGGAAAGCGGTGAAGTTTTCCACATCGCTGGCGAAGGTAAATTCAAAGTCGTCGGCCTGCTTATTGATGACCCTACAGACCTGATAGATATTGACCCGTTCAAGCGCCTGTTCCTCGAGTTCGAGCGATTGCTTGCAGATCAAACGGCTCAGCATCTCCCGGGTGGCGATAAAACGTGTCATATCGTTTTGTCCCATGGGGTAAACCTTGCCAAGCTCAATGGTAAAGGCGTCAGCGCCAAACTGATTTGACGAGAAATAGCTGAAAGTGGTTGTGGGTTCATGATGCAGCAACACGGTATCGACTCCGGCCGCCTCTAGGAACATCAATTGTTCACGGCTGTAAGCCTTACCCGGTCGATAGGGATAGATGGCAAACTTTTCATGCTTGGAGCCGCGAATGGCGGTGTGCAGATCGTAATGGATCCTCTGTCTTGCCCCTTGCGGTGCGTCTTCGAAGAAACGTGTGACATAATTTTCCAGCTTCTTGGCGCGGATCCGCTCCGGGTTCACCAGCCCGGGGGAATTGGAATGTTCACCACTGAACAGCCGGTTGAGGTTTTCATCGACAATACGGGTGCCACGGTTAATTGCCGCCGGGTTACCGAACATGAAAAGTACTCGCTGCCCTACCCGTATATCTTGCTTCAACAGCGACTTGATAATGCCATTACACAGTTCAATAGGTGCAGTTTCATTGCCGTGTACCCCGGATGACAGCACGATATCTTTATCACTCTGGTTGTCCAGAGGTTCAAACAGCAAGACTCCTGTGTCCCAAATCGCTATCCGAGTGTGGTCGCCAAGCGTGCCGCTAACGCTTTCCAGTGAATTGGGGTTATTTAGAGTCAATGACAGGAAGTCAGGATTATCCTTCAAGGCTTGTAACACGAAATACTCCTTCTTATTGCCGCTTTGGCTGTTGTTTCCATTAACGCTGCCTCCTGGGCATTTGTCGCAGTGCGTTTGCTAGTTGAGACCAGCGCCGGAGAGCAAGGTTTCATAGTATCACAGCTTATTAAATTGGTGATGTGACTAAAGCTATCCAATGCTAGGCTCGCGAACGGGTTTCAGATAATCCTTATCTAACTAAGGAAGAAAAAAGCTACTCCAACAAATACACCACTTGTGCCGGGAAAGCTTATCATGCACAATTTGGCCATCCAGACATCTAGAGATAAGTTCAATGGCGGTAGCAACATTCGGTGGCGGTTGTTTTTGGGGGGTGGAGTATTTCTTTCGCCAGGTGCCCGGGGTATTAAACGCCAGCAGTGGTTATATGGGCGGTGATGATAGAATCAACCGCTATGAAGAGGTCAAACAGGGAAACAGCGGCCATGCCGAAGTGGTTCAGGTGGAGTTCGATGAAGCCCAGGTTTCATTTAACGAGCTGCTGCAAGTTTTCTGGAGCAATCACAACCCCACCAGTCTCAATCGCCAAGGCGGTGATATCGGCACCCAGTATCGGAGCGTGATTTTTTTTCACAGCAAAGAGCAGAAGGAGCAGGCTGAGGCCTCGAAACTGGCGTTGGCTCGTAGTGGTAAGTGGGGGCAGCGGCACATAGTGACAGAAATTGTTCCAGTGAAACAGTTTCATCGTGCGGAAGAATATCATCAGGATTATATCCAGAAGAATAACCTGCCCAGTTGCCATCTTGAATATTGAACCCCGGAAATAAAAAGCGCAACTGTGTTCACGGCTGCGCTTTTTTACTGAATTGGCAATCTCTTAAGCTCAGTTCGGCTTGCCTTTTAGGGCGCTGGTTATCAGCGCTCTCGCCTGTTCCAGTATCTGCTGCAGGTGCTGCTCGCTGACAAAGCTTTCGGCGTAAATTTTATAGAGTGCCTCAGTGCCTGAAGGTCTGGCGGCAAACCAGCCGTTGTCGGTTAGCACCTTAATACCGCCAATGGCACCATCATTGCCAGGGGCCTTGGTCAGTACCGCCTTAATCTTGTCTCCGGCCAAAGTCTCTGCCCCCAGAGTATCTGCATTGAGGGTGGCAAAACGCGCCTTTTGCTTGGCATTGATGGGACTGTCTATCCGTTTGTAGAAGCAATGACCGTGTATAGCAGCCAGTTCTGCATAACGCTCGGCTGGATTTTTGCCGGTTACGGCGAGGATCTCAGCGGCCAGCAGTCCGAGAATAAAACCGTCTTTATCCGTGCACCAGGTTGTGCCGTCACGTCGAAGGAAGGCGGCGCCGGCGCTTTCTTCGCCGCCAAAGGCCAGGCTGGCTTCACTCAACCCACCGACAAACCACTTGAAACCAACCGGCACTTCACAAAGCTGGCGCCCATGTGAGGCAACTATCTTGTCTATCATGCCACTGGAAACCAAGGTCTTGCCGATCTGCAGCGTCTGCGGCCAATCGGGTCTGTGCTCCAGCAGGTAATCTATCGCCACTGCCAAAAAGTGGTTGGGGTCCATCAACCCTGTCTCTGGGCAGACTATCCCATGTCTGTCGTAGTCGGGATCGTTGCCAAGGCAGATATCGAACTCATCCATGTGCTTAAGCAAGCCTGCCATGGCAAAAGGCGATGAGCAGTCCATGCGGATTTTGCCGTCTTTATCCAGTGGCATAAAGCTGAAGCTGGGATCCACCCGGTCGTTGACCACTGTGATATTCACCCCATAACGGCGGGCAATATGTGGCCAGTAATGGATACCTGAGCCGCCCAAAGGGTCGACACCTATGCGAATGCCGGCATCTTTGATGGCTTGCATATTCACCACAGAAGCAAGATCGGCAACATAGGGCTCAATAAGATCGGTTTCTTTGATGAGTCCGATACTGGCGGCTACGCCGTAGTTGAGTTTCATGACCCCTTCCAGCTGCGCCTTGAGATAATCGTTGGCTCGCTGTTCAATCCAGGCGGTAATCTCACCTTCTGCCGGCCCACCATGGGGCGGGTTGTACTTAATTCCGCCATCCTGAGGGGGGTTGTGAGACGGGGTAATAATAATGCCATCGCTAAGCTCGTGGGCATTTCGGTTTGCGCTAACTATGGCATGGGAGATGACAGGCGTAGGCGTAAAGCCTTGGTTTTCTTGCACCACCACTTTCACATTGTTGGCCAGCAAGACTTCGATGGCAGAAATATAAGCCGCCTCAGACAAGGCATGGGTGTCCATGCCCAGATAGAGTGAACCCTCAATTCCATGGGATTGGCGGTAATCTACCACAGCTTGGGTTATGGCCCAGATATGGTTTTGATTGAAGCTGCCGCTGAAGGAACTGCCCCTGTGCCCAGAGGTGCCAAAGCTCACTCTTTGGGCCGGATCGTCGCCGTTGGGGACAATTCGATAATAGTGGCTCATCAGCCGCGGAATATTAACCAGATCGTTCTGCGTGGCCTTGTTACCGGCCCGCTCATGAATAGCCAAAACAGTACTCCTTGATGGCGATGTTGAAATACAGATTTACGCCTTAAGCGGCAAAGCCTTATCGGCAATGGCTTTAGCCTTGCTGCCGTTGCAACCCATCTTTTCAAGGACTTCAGACAATATAGTGTGTTTCTTGGCAGTGTTGTTATTAGTGGTCACCCAAAAACCACTGCTGCCGACTTCTTTGGGGTTGGCCGACTTACTGGCCTTGAGCAAGGCTTCCTTCGAAGTGGCAAAATAGAGGCGGTCACGCCCCTGAACTTGCAGCACTTGTTCAAAACCGCGGGGGTCTTGGTTGTACAGGCATTCGAGGGCGAACAGAAACCGGCCAACGGCCCCCTTTTGGGCTTCGATAGCCGCACTGCTAAACAGGTTGTCAAAGTCCAGAGTGGACTCTACTTCGGGTAATGCATTGGGACGATAGCCCTGCTCCATTCCTGGCTGGCTGATATCAGCCGGAGCCTTGGGCTCAACTGCGGTAGCATCCAAGCCCAACAGTCGACGAAGAATATCCGATGCGCTTTCGCCAATCCTTTCGGTCTTCCCGGCAATAAAGCGATACAGTTCCTCATCCACCTCAATATATTTCATGGCCCGATTCCTTTAATTTCTGCTTGTTCTATGCAGCCTTAATGACTGTGCCGTCAAAGCCCCTCTGGGGCGCAGCTGCGATTTGGCTCAAAGTATGCCATAACTCGCCAGCGGTGGAAGGCTGAATCATACCAAAATACGAGAATTGAGTTGTAAACCTAAGACTTGTGCAGCCAATTTGTTGAAAAAGCGGTCAAATCCAGTGTTAAATCCGCATCCATCCTTGTCAAATACTGACCTTTGTCGCAGAATTTGCCCCCTGCCGAATGCTGACAACAAACTCTCACAGTAAAGGGGGGCGTATGCACTTTGTCTCGACCGGAAGCGGGAGTCCGGTATTGCTGATCCATGGCTTATTCGGTGATTTGGATAATCTCAAATCGCTCGGGGCCCAGCTTGAGCAAAATCATCGAGTGATAAGAGTCGATTGTCCCAATCACGGTCAAAGTGAACATTGGCCACAGATGGACTATCCAGCCCTTGCAAAAGCGTTTGTGGCTCTGCTCGATGAGCTGGCTATAGACAAGGTACATCTGGTGGGCCATTCCATGGGCGGCAAGATTGCCATGGCAACCGCGCTGGCTTATCCGCAGCGAGTACAATCGCTGACCGCCGCCGATATCGCGCCTGTGGCCTACTCGCCGAGACATGAAAAAGTGTTTGCCGGCCTGAGCAGTATGCCGCTGGATATTAAAGACAGACGTCAAGCGCTGGCACATCTTTTAAATCATGAGATCGATGAAGCGACGGCGCAATTTCTACTCAAAAGCCTGCGCCGAACCGAGTCCGGGTTTGAGTGGAAGATGAATCTGCCGGGGTTGATTGACAGTTATCCGGCGATCATAGGTTGGCATAATGGCCCAGAGCGCCGCGGTGGCCAATTGAGCTATCAGGGACCCACCTTGATGCTCCGGGGTGGCGAGTCAAATTATGTCACAGGCGATTACAAAGAGCAGATCATCGCTCAATTCCCGCAAGTGAAAGCTAAAACTCTGGAAGGTTGCGGACACTGGTTGCACGCCCAGAAACCGGCGATATTTAACCGTATTGTGTCCGATTTCATTACCAGTACCGAGCAAGAACAAGGACCTAACTGAGGGTAAATGCGGTAGCAGCCCCCGAACCAATATGCTATATTCCCGCCTCTTTTGGGTAAGGGAACACTAGGAGTTGCAGCGTGTTAAATCAGTATATGCAGCAGATAGAAGCCATAGGTCTGGATCTGTTTTTCGCGGCAATTTTCTTTTTTATCGGTATGGCCATCAGGGATGTGCTCAAGCAGGGTAATGTGCCCAAGTTTGGTCGCTTTATTGTTTGGTTAGTACTCTTCCTTGGCTGTGCAGGCTTTGTCGCCAAGGGAATAATTCAAATGACCTGGGAAGGCTCAGGTATAGGTTAAACATCAGATTTCAAATGGCAAAAGAAGCAACAGACAGAACCACCATAGACCTTTTTGCCACTGAAAAGCGCCGCGGACGGCCTAGAAGCAATCCTTTGCCCCGCGAGCAGCAGCTCAAGGTGAATAAACGTAACCAGATCATGCGGGATCGGGCAAAGGGTCTGAAACGAATAGAGTTAAAAGTGTCACAAGATTTATATGACGCCTTGAATGAGAAGGCTTTGGCCAGTAACATCAGCCGCAGCCAGTTAATAGAATTGATCCTTCAGGAGCAGTTAGGTTAGCCCCTGTCAGGAAAGATCGAAGTAGATAGCGAACTAGACATTAAAGGAAAGACAATGGCAACTGTAGGTCTTTTTTTCGGTAGCGATACAGGTAACACCGAAGCTGTAGCCAAGATGATCCAGAAGAAACTGGGTAAGAAGATGGTTGAGGTGAAAGATATCGCCAAGAGCACCAAAGAGCAGATCGCCGAATACGACCTGCTAATCTTCGGGATCCCCACCTGGTACTATGGTGAAGCTCAATGTGACTGGGACGATTTCTTCCCTGAGCTGGAGCAGATAGATTTTACCGATAAGTTGGTAGCCATTTTCGGTTGCGGCGATCAGGAAGACTATGCCGAGTATTTCCTCGATGCCATGGGCATGATCCGCGATATCGTTGAAGAGCGCGGCGCAATAGTCATTGGCCACTGGCCAACAGAAGGCTACAACTTCGAAGCCTCTAAGGGACTGGTTGATGATAAGCACTTTGTCGGTCTTGGTATAGATGAAGACCGTCAACCCGAGTTGACCGAAGAACGCGTCGACGCCTGGGTTAAACAGATATACGAAGAGATGTGCCTGGCTGAGCTGGAAGACTAATATCCGCTCCCAGATACTTCTCCGGCGGCCTTTATGGCCGCCTTTTTATTGGCTATCACTCTGGAACATGGAAACACAATGCAAGTCGACAATCAGCGTCATTGGGATATCTTCTGCACTGTGGTAGACAACTATGGTGACATAGGTGTTACCTGGCGCCTGGCGCGGCAACTGGTCAGCGAATACGGCATTGAGGTACGTTTGTGGGTCGATGATCTCAACAGCTTCGCGCATATTTTGCCCGAACTTAACCCGGCTCTTGTCAGTCAACACTTTGGTGGAGTTGAAGTCATCCACTGGTGCGCCCCCCTGCCCTTGGCCTGGCTACCGGGCGAAGTCTTGATAGAAGCCTTTGCCTGCGACTTGCCCTCGGAAGTGCTCACAAGCCTGCCTGAGCTTGCCAAGGCGCCCAAGTGGATAAACCTAGATTATCTCAGCGCCGAGAGCTGGATAGAGGACTGTCATGGCCTCAGTTCGCCGGCACTCAAAGGGGTCAAGAAGACCTTTTTCTTCCCAGGCTTTACCCCAAAATCAGGCGGGCTCATCTGCGAGCAGTCTCTGTTTAGCGAACGTGATGCCTGGCAAGCAACGCCTGAGCACGCCATGGCCCACTTTGCCGAGCTGGGGCTTAGTGATATTACCATTGATGATTACCTCATCAGCCTGTTCAGCTACGAGACCCCAGCCTTGCCAGCGCTGCTTAAGCTTTGGCAACAGAGTGAGCGGCGAGTACAACTGTTAGTCCCCAAGGGGCGTAGCCTAGGTTGCCTCGCGCCTTTGCTTGAGCAATTTAACCAGGACTCCGGACCCAAAGTCGACTGGCAAGATCCCGCCAGTTGGCAAGCCGGTCAGAGTTTCAGCCGCGGCGCACTCAAGGTGCAAGTCCTGCCGATGACAGATCAAGATGGTTATGATCGCCTGTTGTGGAGTTGCGATTTCAACATAGTTCGCGGCGAAGATTCCTTTTTACGCGCTCAATGGGCCGCAAAACCCTTTATTTGGCATATCTATCAACAGGAAGAACAAGCACATCTGGTAAAATTGGATGCTTTTATGGCACGATACTGCGATAATCTGCCTCCCCCTGTCGCCCAAACTTGGCGAACGCTGAATACGGCATTCAACTGCGGTCAGGGTGAACAAGCTTGCCAAAGCTGGCAAGCTCTGAATTCTGCCATGCCGGCCCTGCTACAACATGCCAAAAAGTGGCCGGCTGAAGCAATAAATGAAGCAGATCTGGCAAACAGGCTAGTGCAAATGGCCAAAAACGGCTAAGATTCTGCGCTGAATTGAAAAACCGCTTATATAGGAACATACGTAATGAAGACTGCTCAGGAAGTCCGCGCAGGTAACGTTATCATGGTTGACGGCAACCCTATGGTTGTACTTAAGACCGAGTTCAACAAATCCGGCCGTAACGCTGCTGTGGTAAAGATGAAGCTGAAGAACCTGCTGCAAGGTTCCGGCACTGAAACTGTATTCAAGGCTGATGACAAACTGGAAGATATCCAGCTTGAGCGCCTGGAGTGCACCTACTCTTACTTTGCTGATCCTATGTATGTCTTTATGGACGCAGACTTCAACCAGTATGACGTTGAAGCCGAAAACATGGGTGATGCCATCAACTACATCGTTGATGGAATGGAAGAGATCTGTCAGGTTACCTTCTACGAAGGTAAAGCCATCTCTGTAGAACTGCCTACTACTATCATTCGCGAAGTAGGTTACACTGAACCTGCCGCCCGTGGTGATACCTCAGGTAAGGTAATGAAGCCTGCTTCTATCGTAGGTACAGATCTGAAGGTGATGGTTGCCGACTTCGTTAAAGAAGGCGACAAGATTGAAATCGATACCCGCACCGGTGAATTCAAGAAGCGCGTTTAATTAAATCGCCCTCCTTTGTAAAAAGCCAGCATCGTTGCTGGCTTTTTTGTGCCGCTGAAAAATTCATAAGAACACCGAATTAAATTTCCGCTTTGATTTAATGGCTTGTTATTAGCATGCCAGTCGCAAACGGGTATTGAGCATTAACTTTTCATTCGATAAGGCAGGGTAAGCTGCTTCATAAGGGGAGCCTCCCGGATAATAGTCCCGCAAAGCGAGCGCCTCATCAGACAAAGAGGTAAAGCAGATACCGGGTTTCTCAGCGAGCTCCGTAATATAATCAGGACCGATTACATACACAGAGTAGTCGAGTTTGATATCACTCTCATCCTTCCCCATTAACTCTTCATTTGAACTGTCTTTCAACCTGCCTCTTATTCGGTTCAGCTCGTTCCTTATCTCTGCAGCCGCTATCTCCACTTGGTAGACGAGTGTACTTTCCGACTGGCACTGGAGTGCCATGCGGGATGAGAAGAGTACATTTTCATAAAGGGAAGCCCCTTGAGTCTGGCTATTGGTATCCACGAAGGCAATTATCTTAATGTTGCGGCCTTCAATTAAGGGATCGCGTTTAAAAACGATCTCCGCTTTCAAGGAGATGAGCTGACCTGCAGTATCCTGGTTTTGAGTAACATTAAAATGTTCAATCAAAGGGGTTTGAGCATAATCTTGCCGCTGTTTGGCACGAAAAACCTTAAGTGCCGCACTTCGTTTGGCACTGTGTTTTCCATCCATCCGGATAATCATTAAGATACCGGCAAAGATAAGCAAAATAACCAGTACCAAGCCTGCAATAGCACTTATCACACCTGAGCCTGAAGCATCGGGAAGTATAGTTTTGAAAATTGCAGAGCAGCCCCAGACAATTAGCCAAAGAACGCTGATAAAAGCCATAGCCTGGCGAGGAGATGGAGTAAACCAACGGCTCTTGTTACTGCTTAGAGGTGTTATGAGTAATAACAGCAGCGCAGTAATGGCAAAGAATATATGCATACAGCTCCGTCCTTGAGCCTTATGGTACTCACTTACAAACACCATAGAAGGCAAATTCCCTGTGTCGTTATTCACAATACTGCCGGGAAGCGTTTGATATGTCGAGCTATTGAACCTTTTGTGTCCGCTTTTATTGATGGCTTCTGGCGGCAAACCTTTGATAAAAAATCCCCGCGGCATAACCTTGGGGATTTTTATTGGTAGGCTCAGGCTTATGAAACAGCCGTCATTCAACTAATCACGCGACTAATCATGCAACTATGATGAAGCCAATAAAGGTAAGTACTGCCGCTATCAAGGCATAGGGTAACTGTGTCACCGCATGGCTTACCAGATTACAGCCCGATCCTTGCGCCGCCAGAACGGTGGAGTCTGAGTAGAAGCAAGCCTGGCTACCAAAGGATGAAGCCGACAACAAGGCACCTATCACCAGAGGAATGTCGGCTCCAACGGATTGAGCCAGCGGCATCACAATAGGAATGGTCACCGCAAAAATTCCCCAACTGGACCCGGTAGCGAAGGCCAGAATTGCCATGGCCACAAACACCACTGCAGGCAAGAGTTTAGGCGTCATAAAGGGACTCAGGGACTCAATCACATACTGAGGCAGCAACAGTTGGTCGCAAACATCTTTGAAAACAAAGGCGGCGATAACTGTGCCTATGGCCGGCAACATGCTTTTGAAGCCATCTATCATCTGATCCATCATCTCGGATAAGGGCATCAAACGCTGCACCGCGTAATATGGCAAAGTAATCACCAAGGTTGCCAACAAGCCTTTCCAGACATCGATATCGAAGTAGACGGTAAAACCAACCAACAGCAAAATGGGTACCAAGAAATTGTGCAATTGTCCTTGCTTATCCGCCTGCTCGAACTCCTCCTCCATGGCACGTACGGCATATTCATCCGAGGTCTGAACCTCGTAAAAATCTGTCTGCTCTTTGGCCGGACTGCCGGCCGCCGCCGCGAGCTGCGCCTTTTTCATCGGCCCTATGGCCGGTACTATGCCAAGGATGACCAGCAGCACCATGGCAACCGCCAACCAGGCGTAAAACATATAAGGGATCGCTTGCATATAGATTTGGATCCCCTCGCCTTCAGCGGCCACACCGTTGTTAACCAATAGCCCGCCAAAGAACACCGCCCAGGTAGATAACGGTACCAAGACGCACACAGGTGCTGCGGTGGAGTCGACCACATAGGCAAGCATCTCACGGGAAATCTTGAACCTGTCGGTGACCCGCTTCATGGTTTCGCCGACCGTGAGTGCATTCAGGTAATCATCAATAAAGATCACCAGGCCGAGCACAAAGGTCATCAGCAGAGATGAGCGTGGCCCCTTGGCAAGTTTGAGCGCTTTACGGCCAAAGGCCAAGGCGCCACCTGTGCGCACCAACAAGGCTATCAGGGCACCGAAACTGCCACATACCAGGATTAACCATCCTATGGTCTCATCGGCCATCACTTTGAGTGAGATATCGGCGAAGTTATTCAGTACCTGACTGGGGTCAAGAAGCAACAGACCACTGACGGCACCTATGATTAAGGCCAGGATGGGACGACGCAGCCAAATGGCCAGCACCAATACGACAATCGGGGGAACAAGACTTAACGCTGTCGGCTCAGACATGCACTTAGGTCCTCAAAAAGGTGGCCTTGCGGCCTTATAAAGTCATGTGGGGTGTTGAGACACCGCCAAAACAACTGCTTTATTTACGGCTTTCCGCCAGACGGACAGTAACAACTGGTCGCTTTTGTTGGAGCCTTGCTAAAAACATCGCGCAGAAAATAATGCGCAACTGGATATGAGTCAACCATAAATTGAGTCAGTCAGTGCAAATTTTGACCTTGCAGGCAATTATTGAAAAAATTCCATATGATTCAATAGCTTTTATATGCACATTTTACGCCCGTTTGTCATGACTGACATATAAGCATTCAGTTAAACTGCCTTTTTATTTCAAATATTGCCGAAACTGTATTGTGACAACTACTAGCGTTTACACCTTTAAACAGTTTTTAACTCCAATATTGAAGCGTAATTCAGTTTCATCATCTTTTTTGCGAGGTGTTTTTTTGCATTTAAAAGATGAAAGTTCTGATAAAAAATAGAAATAGGGACTTATTCCCCTTTATAAGCCGCTTGAAATTAGGTATTGTGCCGATGGTTAAACTCTTTCATATCAGCCAGTTTCGAGGTAGTAATGCGGCCAATCATCAAATCCAATAAGCTCGACAGTGTTTGTTACGATATTCGAGGGCCGGTGCACAAGGAAGCCCGTCGGTTGGAGGATGAAGGCCATCGTATTCTTAAGCTCAATATAGGTAACCCGGCTCCCTTTGGCTTTGAAGCTCCGGAAGAGATAGTTCGTGACGTTATCCTCAACCTGCCATCGGCCCAAGGGTATTGTGAATCCAAAGGTTTGTTCTCTGCCCGCAAGGCGATAGTTCAGCATTACCAGTCCCAAGGGATCTTCGGTGTCGATATTGAAGATATCTATATAGGTAATGGTGTTTCCGAATTGATAGTGATGGCCATGCAGGGGCTACTCAATACCGACGATGAGGTGTTGGTTCCCTCCCCTGACTATCCACTGTGGACCGCAGCGGTTAACCTGGCCGGCGGCAAGGCGCGCCACTATCGCTGCGATGAAGCGGCCGACTGGTTTCCCGATCTTGAGGATATCAAGAGCAAGATTGGCCCAAGAACCCGAGGTATAGTGATCATCAACCCCAACAATCCAACCGGTGCCGTATACAGTCGCGAGCTGTTGTTGGAGATTGTTGAACTGTGCCGGCAACACTCCATCATACTGTTTGCCGATGAGATCTATGACAAAATTCTTTACGATGGCGCTGTGCATATCCCGGCCTGTAGTCTGTCGGACGATATTCTCACCGTGACGTTTAATGGCCTTTCCAAAGCCTATAGAGCCGCCGGTTTCCGGGTCGGTTGGATGATGCTGTCCGGTAATCTCAAAGCAGCGCACAGCTATATTGAGGGGCTGGAGATGCTCTCCTCTATGCGCCTTTGCGCCAATGTGCCCAATCAGCATGCGATTCAAACCGCGTTGGGCGGTTATCAGAGTATCAATGAGCTTACCGCCATCGATGGTCGCCTGACCCAGCAGCGGGATATCTGTTATGAGCTGCTCAATCAAATTCCCGGCGTGAGTGTGGTGAAACCCAAGGGCGCCATGTATGCATTTCCCCGTCTCGACAGCAAGCGTTTCGGCCTCAGGGACGATGAGCGCCTGGTGCTGGATCTACTAAAAGAGAAGAAAATTCTCTTGGTACAGGGTACCGCCTTTAATTGGCCGGAGCCGGATCACCTGCGAGTGGTGTTCCTGCCTCATAAGGAAGACTTACAGCGGGCCCTGCTCGCCTTCGGTGACTTCCTCGAGAACTACCGCCAATAACACAATGCCAGCCGCCCATCGAGGCGGCTTTTTTATCCCCGTCCGGCACTGACAGCCTTTAACCACTGAGGTAAAGTAAGGGAAACGCGCAAAAAACTTAGGGAAGTTGTATGAGTCACCTTTTTGCCCACCTGGCCAGGATGAAGTTAATTCAGCGTTGGCCCTTGATGTATAACGTCCGCACCGAGAATGTGCAGGAACACTCATTGCAGGTCGCCATGGTGGCCCATGCGCTGGCCATCATCAGTAACCGTAAATTCAATGGCCAATATTCGCCGGATCGCGCCGCGACCCTGGCCATCTTTCACGATGCCGGCGAAATTCTTACCGGCGATCTGCCCACTCCGGTCAAATACTTCAATGCCGAGATAGAAGCCGAATACAAGAAGATTGAAGCCATAGCCGAAGCCAGGCTGCTGGAGATGGTGCCCGAAGAGTTTCGTGACGATTACCGCTCGCTGTTTATCAGTGATAGCGCCGAGCTCAGCCATCGCAAGTTGGTCAAGTCCGCCGATACTCTGTGCGCCTATCTCAAGTGTCTCGAAGAAAAGCGTGCAGGCAACAACGAGTTCAATAGTGCCCGCAAGCGACTCGAAACCATGCTGGATGCCAACCCAGACCCGGCAGTGGCGTATTTTCGCGAGCATTTTATTCCCAGTTTCACCCTGGATCTGGATGAGATCAATCAACTGCTCTAGCAGGAGAGATTATGAGCCAAGCCCACTGGCAAGCCAGGCGCGAGCCCAATAACAGTCAGCGCCGCGACGATAATCGCAGTCCCTATCAGAGAGACAGAGCCAGAATTCTGCACTCTGCCGCTTTTCGGCGCTTGCAGGCCAAGACTCAGGTACTTGGGGTGGGCATGAACGACTTTTACCGCACCCGCCTGACTCACTCACTGGAAGTCTCGCAAATAGGCACGGGCATTGCCGCCCAGTTGAAGCAGCGCTATCCCGAAATGGCCTTTTTGCTCGATTCCATGAGTCTGCTCGAAGCCCTGTGTCTCGCCCACGATATCGGCCACCCACCCTATGGCCATGGCGGTGAGGTGGCGCTCAACTACATGATGCGTGAGCACGGCGGCTTTGAAGGCAATGGCCAGACCTTCAGAATTCTTACCCGGCTCGAACCCTATACCGAACACTTTGGCATGAACCTAACCCGGCGTACCCTGCTCGGTGTACTCAAATACCCAGCGCCGGTACGTACGCTGAGAATCGATAGACCCCAGCCGGAACTGAGTCACTATCGTCAGTTAAGGCCGAGCCAATGGCCGCCGGTCAAAGGGATTTTCGATGATGATGAAGCTATCCTCGATTGGGTGCTTGAGCCGCTGGATAGTAAAGACAAGCAAGGCTTTCTCAGCCACTATAGCCCGGGCGAAGGGCTGCACCATCGCACCCGCTACAAGTCATTCGACTGCACCATTATGGAGCTCGCCGATGATATCGCCTATGCGGTGCACGATCTCGAAGATGCCATAGTGATGGGAATTGTCACTGGCGCGAATTGGCAAGAGGATATGCGTGCCCCGCTGCAAGCCATTGAAGATGAATGGATCCAAAGCCAGCTCGGGAATATTGAGCTCAAGCTGTTTTCCCGCAAACATCACTTGCGCAAGGATGCCATAGGAACCTTGGTGAATGCGCTGGTCACCGCCATCAGAATCGACCAGACCCCGGACTTTGCCGAACCCTTGCTGAGATTCAATGCCAAGTTGGAGCCGGCCTTTGCCGAGTTATTGGAGCTATTGAAACAGTTTGTCCTTAAACATGTGGTACGTAAGCCCGAGATCCAGATGCTGGAGTACAAGGGGCAGCAGATAGTAATGGAGCTGTTTGAAGCCTTTGCCTCGGATCCTCTGAGGCTCCTGCCCCACAATACCCAATCACGCTGGCAACAGGCCAACTGCAAGGGGGAAAACAGCCACAGAGTGATAGCAGACTATATCTCGGGAATGACAGATGAGTTTGCCGCCAGGCTGCATCAACAACTGTTCAGCCCCAAGGGCGGTGCCATCATAGACTTGAGCCAGAATTATTGATTGCGGTTTTATTACTCCATATCTGCCCTGCAATCTTAAAATAATAAAGCCCGCCAAACTGGGCGGGCCTTATACTGTTAACGAAAACAGCAATTACCACATGAGATCATCGGGGATAACATAATCTGCGTAAGGGTCATCCTCTTCCGACACTTGCTCGGCATTGTTCTCGGCTTGCCACAAATAACCACACCATTCGGGTACCAACAAATTGACCCGCTCGGCGAGTTTATGGGGCACCAGATAGCTGCTTTGCTCAATTCGCACTATCCCCAAGCGGCCACCGAGTAACTGACTCTGAAGTTTTTCATTGATATACAAGGGGTATATCTTGTTCTCCAGGGTATAGTTGAACTTGATCTCGCCATCTTTCGGCAACGCCACCGCATTTTGCTTAACTTCGGTGACCAAGCCACGGACCAGACCTTTCTCTGTGGCTTCGGCAAAGCGTTGCTCATTGAGCGCCTTGTCCTTTTCTGCCTGCTGCTTTTTCTGCTGAGCGATCTGCGCCTTCAGCTCAGCAGAGCCGTCATCAATATTGGACTTGCGGTTACGTTTCTTTTGGGTTTTGACATCGCGAACTTTTTGCTTGCTGGCGAGACCCGCCTTGAGCAACTGTTCCTGTAATGCGTTTGCCATTTTATAATCTCTCTCTTGCTACTTACTTGATTCTTGCTTTGCCGCCAGTGCCCCGAGTTGACTCATGGCCGCACTGGCACCGCCAAGCGACCAACCTCCGTCAACCGGTAATATGGTTCCGGTAATATAGGAAGCCATTGGCGATGCCATAAAGAGTGCAGCATTGGCCAAGTCTTCGCCCTCACCGTTGCGTTTTAACGGCACACTCTCGGCCACCTGTTGCTGCAACTGCGCCGACGGCGCCAAGCGATTAAACCCTTCGGTACCGGCAATCGGCCCGGGTACCAAGGAGTTTATCCGTATGCCTTCAGGCCCCCATTCCAAAGCCAGAGTGCGGGTCAACATATCGACGCCCGCCTTGGCGGCGCAAACGTGGATCTGCATCGGCATGGCAATATACGCCTGCGGCGCCGAAATTTGAATAATGCTGGCGCCAGGGCGCTTAAGCATAGGATAGGCTTGCTTCAACACCTGAAAACTGCCCAGCAAATCGATATCCATGACAGATTTAAAACCGTTGGCACTGAGCTTGGCAGCGCTGGCGGGGAAATTGCCGGCGGCGCCACTGACAAGCACATCGATATACGGGAAACTCTGGGCCAAGACGGCAAAGCCTTGCTCTAGTGCCGGCAAATCCCTGACATCGAAGCTCAGGCCCAGATGTTGACCTTGCGGATTGGCTTCATTCAATAACGCCACCGCGGCTGCCACTTTTTCCGGGTTACGGCTGGCAACCGCCACATGGGCACCGGCAACTGCAAACGCCTTGGCGATACAGAGGTTAATGCCGCTGGTACCCCCGACGACCACTACATACTTACCCTGATAATCGAACATTGAGCTTCTCTCCTATCCACTGTTCATTCGTTATTCCGGTCCATACTGCGAGTCGCCGGTATGTCACAAGTTTATGCTAGCGATTGATGTATCGCCTGCAGTGTCGCCAAAGGATCGGACGCTTGAGTAATGGGGCGACCTATCACCAGATAATCTGAGCCCGCCGCCATCGCTTCGGCCGGGGTCATGATGCGTTTTTGATCGCCGGCATCACTGCCCGCCGGACGAATACCTGGAGTCACCAGTTTGAAATCGGCGCCAAGTTCGGCCTTGAGCATACTGGACTCACGGGCCGAGCAGACCACACCATCGAGACCGGCTGTTTGCGTCAGGCGCGCCAGCCTGAGAACCTGATCTTCAGCACTGCCTTCAACACCAATAAGCTTGAGTTCATCGTCGCTCATTGAGGTCAGCACAGTAACGGCTATCAACAAGGGGGCGTTATCTCCGTAAGGCAACAGTGCCCGGCGGGCAGCCTCCATCATGGCGAGACCGCCACTGGCGTGAACGTTCACCATCCACACCCCCATTTCGGCGGCGGCAGCAACCGCCTTGGCCACTGTGTTGGGAATGTCGTGAAACTTCAGGTCCAGAAACAGATCAAACCCACGGTCATGGATCTCTTTCACCAGTTGAGGCCCGAACAGGGTAAACATCTCTTTGCCTACCTTAAGGCGGCACATAGACGGATCCAACTTATCAATAAGCTGCAATGCTTTGAATTTATTATCAAAGTCCAAGGCGACCACAATAGGTGTCTCTGTCATTTTTACTCCGTTATCTGAGGGTTATTCTCCGTCCAAGCCGCGTACCCGTTTGATACTGCCCCAGTTTTTGCAAGATGGGCAGTGCCAATACAAAGTATGTGCCGGGAATCCACATTCCCGGCAACGGTAGCTTGGACGGAATCTAATTTGTTGCTCTACCAGTTTTTCCAACATCGCCAGGCTATCGCGGGCTTGGCCCTGTTCAGCTTGTTTTATATGCATCTGCATCAAATGTTGGAAACCACGCATAGTTGGGTGACGATAGAGAGCTTCCATCACCATGTCTTCGGCACCTTTGATATCGCCGTCTTCTATCATGCGTTGCGCCAATGCCACCACAACCGACGCACCCGCGCCCTTGTCTATCGCATGTGTTAACAGTTCTCGATAACCTTCAATATCATTGAGTTCCCGATAGAGTTGACGCGCGCAGACAAGCGCATCGGCGAAAAGCTCGGCATCGGCGTCAATCAGTTGATTGAGCATCTGTTTGGCCTGAGGCAATTGCCCAGCATCCAGGTAAGCGTTGGCCAGTGACAACAAGGCGCGGCCACATTGAGAGTCTTGCTTGAGCGCGGCTTGAAAGCCCTTGAGTTTTCCTGCTTCGTCGCCAGACTCTTCGGCCAATTGACAGTAGAAATGGGCGATGACGGGTTTAAGACCCTGCTGGCGTTTACGTGGCAAGCGCTTGGTGATATCAATCGCTTTTTGCCACTCTTTGGTAATTTGGTAAATGGAGATCAGTTGGGTTTCAGCTTCTTCGCTGTGATCGTCTTGACTGACCAGGTTAAGGAAAATCTCCTCGGCTCTATCGTAGAACCCGGCGGCCATATAGTCCTTGCCCAACTCCATCATCGCCATGTCTCTTTGCTCGGTGGCGAGATTGGGGCGGGCTATCAGGTTTTGGTGAATACGAATGGATCTGTCTACCTCACCCCGTTTGCGAAACAAGGAACCCAACGACAGATGTGTGTCTATGGTTTCATCATCGACATCCAGCATGCTGATAAAGAGATCAACCGCCTTGTCCGACTCATTGGAGAGCAGAAAGTTAAGCCCGGTAAAGTAATCTCGGCTCAGTTTCTTTTGTGCTGAATTCTGTTTCTGCCTCAAACTGCGACGGCCCATGTACCAACCGTAAGCCGCAGCAATTGGCAACAACAGAAAGAGAAGTTCGAGCATACTAGGCGTCTTGCCCCTGCTGCTGAGTTAAAGTCTGGATTTTCTTGCGGGCATTACGCAATGAAAGTTTCAGCTTCATAATGTAGTAGAAGGCGATGATCCAGCTAAGAATAAAGCCTGCCAGAAATACCACGGCCAGCACCACAGGTAAGCGGAACTCTCCCTGTGCCACAAAATAACTGATGGTGACTAACTGTTCATTGCGGGAGCCAAATACCAGTGCCACTACAAACAGCATTGCCACCAGTACGGTTGCGACAAATGACTTCACGTTGCACTCCATAAACGCGTTTCAATGTTCTGATTATCCAGTAATTTGACTGGGCTGACCAGCTTTAGCCAAGCTCCAGGCATAAAAAAGCCCCCTTTCGGAGGCTTTTAATACAACAGCGATTAACGGCTATATGCGTCAACGCGTTCGCGCAGTTCTTTGCCTGGCTTAAAGTGCGGGACGTACTTGCCATCCAACTCCACTGATGTTCCCGTCTTGGGATTACGACCAGTGCGAGGTGCACGATAATGAAGTGAAAAGCTGCCAAAGCCACGGATCTCTATACGATCACCGCTTTCCAATGTCTTTGCCATTTGCTCCAACATCTCTTTGATTGCACTTTCGACTTCCTTCGCCGACAGTTGCGACTGCCCACTGGCGAGTTTTTCGATCAGTTCGGATTTAGTCATCCTAGCTACCCCTATTATCAAGCCAAACACAGTCACCTAACAGGGGGCAAGCCCCCTGTACTACAGGCACTTACTTACGAGCTGCCTTAAACGCTTCAGCCATTGCATTAGTCATGATAGCGTCGTCCTGCTTGTTCAGGTTAGCCATCACTTCTTTTTCTTCAGCTTCGTCTTTAGCACGTACAGACAGGCTGATTGCACGGTTCTTGCGATCTACGCCCATGAACTTGGCTTCAACGCTGTCACCTACATTGTAGACGCTTGATGCATCTTCAACACGGTCACGGCTGATGTCAGATACACGGATGTAACCTTCAACAGTGTCAGCCAGCTCAACAGTCACACCTTTGGCGTCAACAGCAGTAACAGTACCAACTACGATAGTACCTTTCTTCTTGTCGGCCAGGTAGGCGTTGAATGGATCGTCTTCAGTCTGCTTAACACCCAGGCTGATACGCTCACGCTCTGGATCAACAGACAGAACCACTGCAGTGATTTCGTCGCCTTTCTTGTACTCGCCAACAGCATCTTCGCCGCTACCGTTCCAAGAGATGTCAGACAGGTGAACCAGACCGTCGATACCGCCGTCCAGACCGATGAAGATACCGAAGTCAGTGATAGACTTGATCTTACCGGTAACTTTGTCGCCCTTGGCATAACGGTTAGCGAAGTCTTCCCATGGGTTGGTCTTGCACTGCTTGAGACCCAGAGAAATACGACGACGCTCTTCATCGATGTCCAGAACCAGAACTTCAACTTCGTCACCCAGGTTAACAACCTTGGATGGGTGGATGTTCTTGTTGGTCCAATCCATTTCAGAAACGTGTACCAGACCTTCAACGCCTTCTTCGATTTCAACGAAGCAGCCGTAGTCAGTCAGGTTGGTTACGCGACCAGTCAGACGAGTGTTTTCTGGGTAGCGCTTGCTGATTTCCAGCCATGGGTCTTCACCCAGTTGCTTCAGACCCAGAGATACACGAGTGCGCTCGCGATCGTACTTCAGTACTTTGACGTTGATTTCGTCACCAACATTTACGATCTCAGATGGGTGCTTAACACGCTTCCAAGCCATATCGGTGATGTGCAGCAGACCGTCAACACCGCCCAGATCTACGAATGCACCGTAGTCGGTCAGGTTCTTAACGATACCTTTAACTGCTTGACCTTCTTGCAGGTTTTCCAGCAGAGCATCACGCTCAGCGCTGCTTTCAGATTCGATAACAGCACGACGAGAAACAACAACGTTGTTGCGCTTCTGGTCCAGCTTGATAACTTTGAATTCCAGTTCTTTGTTTTCCAGGTGAGCAGTATCGCGTACTGGGCGAACGTCAACCAGAGAACCAGGCAGGAACGCACGGATACCGTTCAGCTCAACGGTGAAACCGCCTTTAACCTTGCCATTGATGACACCGATTACAGTTTCAGCATCTTCGTAAGCTTTTTCCAGAACGATCCAGGCTTCGTGGCGCTTGGCCTTCTCGCGAGACAGTTGAGTCTCACCGAAACCGTCTTCAACGCTATCCAGCGCAACGTCAACTTGGTCGCCAACGGCGATTTCCAGTTCACCTTGAGCGTTTTTGAATTGCTCAGCTGGGATTGGGCTCTCAGATTTCAGACCGGCGTCAACCAGTACCATACCGTTTTCGATGGCAACTACAGTACCACGAACGATAGAACCTGGGCGGAATTCCAGTTGTTGAAGGGATTGTTCAAACAGATCAGCAAAAGATTCAGTCATGTTAATTAACTTTAAGTAATAAACCACGTATCTATCCTGAACGTGGAGTCAGTAAAATAACTCGCCTCTTCCTTGTGGCGAATGCCTATCCCACCAGTCTCAGAGACTGATGTCAGATAACTTGTCGACTATGTGCCTGAGCGCCAGCTCCAGCACAGCATCAATTCCAAGACCAGTAGTATCTATCACCAAGGCATCTTCAGCGGGCACCAAAGGCGCAACGGCGCGATTCATATCCCGGTGATCTCTTTCCTGGATCTCGGTTAAAAGACGCTCGATGTTAACATCGAAGCCCTTGTCCTGCAACTGATTATAGCGCCGCTGGGCCCTTTCTTCAGCCGAGGCAGTCAAAAACAATTTTGCCGGTGCATGTGGGAAAACAACGGTTCCCATATCCCGGCCATCGGCTATAAGTCCGGGAGCAACTCTGAAAGCACGCTGCCTTCTGAGTAAGGCTTCTCTCACCCGGGGAAACGCCGCCACTCTTGAGGCCGCGTCGGAACACTCCTGCGAGCGAATGGCCTGACTGACATCTTCGCCTTCCAGCACCACTTTTATGGCTTCACTTCCGGCTCCCGCCAGAAACTGTACATCCAGATGTGCGGCCAACAGGGTGATGGCTTCTTCGTTATCCAATTCAACATCGTGGTGGATAGCGGCGAGTGCCAACACTCGATATATGGCACCGCTATCGAGTAACTTCCATCCAAGTTTGTTGGCAAGCAACTGACTTATAGTGCCTTTTCCCGCACCGCTTGGGCCGTCAATTGTGACAACAGGCGCCCGTTCAGACATAAATTCCTCCGCAGTAATTGTCATCTTCCATGAGGACACAGTATGAGTTCACCGAAAATGAGCGGCCAATAGTATATATCAACTGCATGCTTTCCGTATGCTGAATTCAAGGCCAATTTCGAGCCGCTGCTGTCAACAGCCCGAAATTCAGCCGCTTAACCGGCCAAGGCCGCAAAGCGTTGGAAGTAATCCGGGAAGGTTTTTGAGGTGCAATCCGGGTCATTGATGGTGACGCCGCAATCGGCAAACGCCAGCAGCGAAAAACACATGGCCATGCGGTGGTCGTTATAGGTGTCGATAGCGGCATGCGTGGGCGTAACTGGTGGATTTACCGAAATATAATCCTCGCCCTCTTCCACCTCGGCACCAATTTTCCGCAGCTCTGTGGCCATGGCGCTGAGACGATCTGTCTCCTTGATACGCCAGTTGTAGATATTACTGAGGCGGGTCGGCCCTTTGGCAAAAACCGCGGCGGTGGCTATGGTCATTGCTGCGTCGGGAATATGGTTCATATCCATATCTATCCCCTTGAGCTGGCTGCCTCTGACAATAATAAAGTCATCTCCCCATTCAATCTCGGCGCCCATGGCGGCCAGCGCATCGGCAAACTTGACATCGCCCTGAATGCTGAGACGGCCAACCCCAGTGACTTTCACCTCGCCGCCGGCGATGGCACCTGCGGCCAGGAAATAAGACGCCGATGAGGCATCGCCTTCCACCAATACCTTGCCCGGTGACAGATAGCTTTGACCGGATGGGATCTCAAAACGCTGATAGTCGTGGTTGATAACCTTGATACCAAATTGCGCCATCAAGGCCAAAGTAATATCGATATAGGGCTTGGAAACCAGTTCACCCTTGACCTTGATATTGACAGCGGCACCGGCCAGCGGCGCAACCATCAGGAGCGCGGTAAGAAACTGGCTGGAGAGATTACCGGCAATTTCCACATCCCCACCACTGAGTCCCGTTGCCTTGATTTTTAATGGCGGGAAGCCGGAATGCTTCAGATATTGAATATCCGCGCCCAACGCCTTGAGGCTGTCGACCAGATCTCCTATCGGCCGCTCCTCCATTCTGGGTTCACCCGTGAGAACAAACTCACCGTTCCCCAGGGTCAGCGCGGCGCACAAGGGCCGCATCGCTGTGCCGGCATTACCGAGAAACAGCTCTTGCAGCTTGTTGCTGTTGATTACGCCGCCAAGGCCCTGCACGCTGCAGCGGCGCTTGTCTTCGGAAAGCTCAAATTGCACGCCGAGCTGTTTGAGCGCTGCCAACATGTGGCGAATATCATCTGAGTCGAGCAGATTGGTCAGTTCTGTGGTGCCCTTGGCCAGGGTTGCCAATAGCAGCGCCCGGTTGGAGATACTCTTGGAGCCGGGGATGTTGACCTCCCCATGCATTTTACTTATGGGATCCAGTCGCAATTGCTTCATCTTTTTTGGATTCTTGCATCTGTGTTTGACGGAGTTGCAGCGTCACGCCACGTACCGCCAAAGCGGGTTAAAAGACCTTGTCACCGATTATGGGATAAAATCGGTAAATCAAGACAAAAGATTAGATACAGCGAGTGCTGATAGGCCTGAATTAAGTGTTCGTGGCATTAAAGTTACCTGAGCGCCACAGGGATTCAACCGTTTTTTGCTGAAAAAAGCCGATTTCAGCGGAAAATTATTCAAGCAGCGCTAAATAAGCTCTTTGCTGTCCGATTGACTTTCGAAGACGTGACTCACAGATACGACTCTGCTTTCCTGGAACTGAGCTTTACACCCTGGAAGCCCAGCTTGCCAGTTGCACCACTCAGGCTATCGCTTGCTGCAACCTCACCAGCCGTTAACAAATAGCCTAAATGCCGTTATGCTAATCCTCTTCAACAAGTATTCAATCCAGGGAACCCTATGTTCAGCACACTCAAGGCGATGCCAGCCGATCCCATTCTTGGGCTGCTCAGCCAATATCGCGACGATCCTCGCGGTGAAAAAATTGATTTGGGCGTTGGTGTCTATAAAGACATCTTGGGAAATACTCCCATCCTCGACTGCGTTAAAACCGCCGAGCAGCGCCGCACCGCTACAGAAACCACCAAGGTGTATATCGGCCCCGCCGGTAGCAGTGATTTCAATCGGCTCATTGCCGAGCTGGCATTCGGTGAGCAGCACCCTACCCTGAGCGCCGGACGCATTCGCAGCGTATCCACTCCCGGCGGCACCGGCGCGCTGCGGGTCGCAGCTGACTTTATTAAACGTTGTCGCCCAGGCGCAACCGTTTGGGTCAGCGATCCGACCTGGGCCAATCACACCGGACTTTTTGAAGCGACCGGTCTCAAGGTTGAGCGTTACCCTTACTATGACTACGCCACCAAGGCGCTGAAGTTTGATGAAATGCTCGCCAAACTCAACACCCTTGGTGAAAACGATGTGGTGCTGCTACATGCCTGTTGTCACAACCCATCGGGCCAGGATCTCAGCACTGAGCAGTGGGACCAAGTGGTACAAGTGGCCGTCAAACGCGGCTTTACCCCGCTAATCGATATGGCTTACCAGGGCTTTGGTGACGGTGTCGAGGAAGATGCCTACGGCGTTCGCAAGATGGCGGCCGCCGTGGAAAACATGTTGCTCTGCTCCTCCTGCTCAAAGAATTTTGGCCTTTATCGCGAACGTATCGGCGCCTGCAGCATCATAGCCAACAGCAGTGCTGCAGCCGATGTAGCCTTGTCGGTACTGCTTTACGTAGTACGTTGCCTCTACTCCATGCCGCCGGCACATGGAGCCGCGTTGGTGGAAACCATTCTCGGCGACAATCAGCTCAAGCAGCAGTGGCTGGATGAACTCAAGGTGATGCGTGACAGGATAAACGGTAACCGTGCCATCCTGGTTGAGCGTTTAAAGGCGATAGGCGTCGAGCAGGACTTCAGCTTTATCGCCCGCCAGAAAGGGATGTTCTCCTTCCTTGGGGTGTCGCCAGAGCAGGTTGAACAACTTAAGCAGGAGTTCGGTATCTATATGGTGGATTCAAGCCGGATCAGTATCGCCGGGATAAGCGATAGCAATGTCGATTACCTTGCCAAGTCTATCGCCAAGGTGTTGCAAGGTTAAAATTGGAGAGTGAGATGAAAAAAGCGAATGCCGAGGCATTCGCTTTTTTATGGGATTTGTTGCAATAAAGCGATTTTCGCCGGGGTTCAGCTGCTGTGCTTGGCCGCAAACGCTTTCATAAAGGCAACCAGGGCCTCAACGCCGGCCAAAGGCATGGCGTTATAAATACTGGCGCGCATCCCGCCGACAATTCTGTGCCCCTTAAGAGCTACCAAACCTGCGGCCTCCGCCTCTTTCAGGAACTCACCATTGAGCGACTCATCGGCCAATTGGAAAGTCACATTCATCCGCGAGCGGTTTTGCACCGCCACACCATTGCGGTAAAAGTCCAATTCATCGATACAGGCGTATAGCAGTTCGGCCTTGGCCTTGTTAAGCTCTGCCATCGCCTCGATACCGCCCACCCGGTGCAGCCACTCAAACACTTCGGCGGCCAGATACCAGGCAAAAGTAGGGGGAGTGTTAAACATGGAATCGTTTTCGGCCGCCAAGCGATAATCCATGATGGACGACTGTGGCATGGCCGGCAAAGCCAGCATCTCTTTACGCACTATCACTATGGCCAAACCGGAAGGGCCGATATTTTTTTGCGCCCCGGCATAAATGAGCCCGTAACGACTGACATCGATTTCACGGGACATGATAGTGGATGACATATCCGCGACTATTGGCCAGGGGGACTCCAACTCTTCAAAAATTTCGATGCCATCTACCGTCTCGTTGGGGCAATAGTGCACATAACGATATTTACCACTATCACCTTCCAGCTTAGGTAAGGTTACTTTATTGAGTCCATTGCTCTTTTCAACAACGCTTTGGCTATCAATTCTGTCATCTCCGGCCAGCTTTCTGGCCTCTGCCGTGGCCGATCTTGACCACTGACCGCTCTCCAAATACAGGGCTCTGCCGTTATTGCCCAAAAAATTATTCACGACAGCCGAGAACTGACCGCGACCACCGCCATGCATAAACAGTACATGATAATCTTCGGGAATATTCATCAACGAGCGTAATCTGGATTCGGCTGCCTTGGTGAGATCGATAAAGGCCTGACTGCGGTGACTGATCTCCATGACGGAGACACCGTGCCCCTGCCAGTCCAGTAATTCCTGCTGGGCTTTTTGCATTACCGCGGCCGGCAACATGGCTGGTCCGGCACAGAAATTATAAATCGTGCTCACTTCATTGTTCTCCTTGAAAAAAAGAGCGTCCAGATGGACGCTCAGATATGCTTGATGCTGTTATTCCTGCTCGGCTTCAGGTGCTTCGGGCGCTTGGCCTTCAGTATCCTCAGCCGCAGCTTCGGCCACTATGGGTTCGCCGTTTTCATCGAATTCCACTTCGTCTTCATCAGACTGGATTTCATCGATACGCTGTAAACCCACCACGGCCTCGTCACCGGCGGTGCGGATAATGGTCACGCCCTGGGTATTACGGCCTATGATGGAAACGCCGGCCGCTGGAGTTCTCACCAGTGTGCCCTTGTCGCTGATCAGCATGATCTCATCATTGTCGCCAACCTGAACCGCACCGACTACGGCGCCGTTACGCTCGCTGACCTTGATGGAAACCACGCCCTTGGTAGCACGGCTCTTGGTTGGGTATTCACTCAGTTCGGTACGCTTACCAAAACCGTTCTCTGTCACTGTCAGAATGGCGCCATCTTCTTTTGGCACTATCAGTGAAACCACTTCCTGACCGTCTTCGAGTTTGATACCACGAACACCGGTAGCGGTACGGCCCATGGCGCGCACCTGATCTTCGCTAAAGCGTACCACCTTACCTTCGTTGGAGAACAGCATGATTTCATTGCTGCCGTCGGTCAGGTCAACGCCGATCAACTGGTCACCGTCTTTCAGGTTAACGGCGATAATACCGTTGGCTCTTGGGCGGCTGTACTCGATAAGCGATGTCTTCTTCACTGTACCGTGGGAAGTCGCCATGATGACATACTTGTCGGCTTCGTATTCACGAACCGGCAGAATCGCCGTAATGTGCTCGCCCTCAGACAATGGCAGCAGGTTCACAATAGGTTTACCGCGCGACTGACGGCTGGCCAGCGGCAACTGATAAACCTTGAGCCAGTAGAGCTTGCCGAAGTCGGAGAAGCACAAAATGGTGTCGTGGGTATTGGCGACCAACAGTTTCTCAACGAAATCTTCGTCTTTAACCTTGGTAGCCGCTTTGCCCTTACCGCCGCGGCGCTGCGCTTGGTAATCGCTCAGAGGCTGATACTTGGCATAACCCAAGTGCGACAGGGTTACTACCACATCTTCTTCGCAAATAAGGTCTTCGAGGCTGATATCCACGGCTGAAGCATTGATCTCGGTGCGACGTTCGTCACCATATTGCTCGAGCACTTCTTCCAGCTCTTCTTTGATCACTTCCATCAGACGCTCTGGACTTCTGAGGATATGCAGCAATCCAGCAATCAACTCCAGCAGCTCTTCATATTCCTGGAGGATCTTCTCGTGCTCAAGACCGGTCAGACGGTGCAGACGCAGCTCGAGGATAGCCTGGGCTTGCTGCTCAGTCAGATAGTAGAGACCATCGCGAATACCAAACTCCGGCTCCAACCATTCAGGGCGGGCGGCGTCATCACCGGCTTTTTCCAACATGCCCTGCACGTTGCCGAGCTGCCAACCGGTTTCCACCAGTTTAACCTTGGCTTCTGCGGGTGTTGGCGAGGCCTTGATCAGCGCAATCACAGGGTCGATGTTGGCCAGGGCGATAGCCAGGGCTTCCAGAATATGCGCGCGTTCGCGGGCTTTACGCAGTTCAAACACGGTTCTGCGGGTCACCACTTCACGGCGGTGCAGAATAAAGGCTTCCAGCATCTCTTTAAGGTTAAACAACTTAGGCTGACCATTGGTCAGGGCCACCATGTTGATACCAAAAGAGGTTTGCATCTGGGTCTGGGCATAGAGGTTGTTGAGCACCACCTCGGCCACTTCGCCGCGCTTAACCTCAACGACGATGCGCATACCGTCCTTATCAGACTCATCGCGCAGGCCGCTGATGCCTTCAATTTTCTTGTCTTTTACCAGCTCGGCAATCTTTTCAATCAGACGAGCCTTGTTCACCTGGTATGGAATCTCGGTAACAATGATCCGCTCGCGGCCATTGTCTTCGGTTTCCACCTCGGCACGGGCGCGCATAATCGCCTTACCGCGGCCGGTACGGTACGCTTCCTCTATGCCCTTCTTGCCATTGATAATGGCGGCAGTCGGGAAATCCGGGCCCGGGATATAATCCATCAGCTGTTCGATAGACAGCTCAGGTTCTTCGATAAGTGCCAAACAGCCTTTAACCACTTCGGTCAGGTTGTGCGGCGGAATATTGGTGGCCATACCCACCGCAATACCGGAGGAGCCGTTGACCAGCAGGTTGGGGATCCGGGTCGGCAACACGGCCGGGATCATTTCGGTGCCGTCGTAGTTGGGGACATAATCGACGGTTTCTTTCTCAAGGTCAGCCAGCAGTTGATGCGCCAGCTTTTCCATACGAATTTCGGTATAACGCATGGCCGCCGCGGCATCGCCATCGATAGAGCCGAAGTTACCTTGGCCATCCACCAGGGTGTAACGCAGCGAGAAAGGCTGTGCCATACGCACTATGGTGTCGTACACGGCGCTGTCACCATGAGGGTGATACTTACCTATCACGTCACCGACAACACGTGCCGACTTCTTATAGGGTTTGTTCCAATCGTTTTTCAGCTCGTTCATCGCAAAGAGTACGCGGCGATGTACCGGCTTGAGGCCATCGCGTACGTCTGGCAATGCCCGCCCGACGATAACGCTCATGGCGTAATCCAGATAGGAGTTCTTTAGTTCGTCTTCAATATTTATTGGCGAAATTGATAAAGCCAGATCAGTCATAAACTGCTCGATCCCCTTAAATTAGCTGACAACTTGTAATCCGTGTCATTGTCGAGCCCAACAAACGTGATTTGGCATTCTAACACAGTTATTTAATGTCGGAAGTCCTTAAAGCCGCCTTTGCAGCCAAAAAGGCCAAGGGCATGATACAAGTCGCGAGCAGGGCCAAAGATCACTGTCCTGGGTGTGGATTCTGCTGCTGTTTTTATCATCAAAAACCGAATCTTGCCTATATTTTGCGCGATCTCTAATCTTTGCCGAGAGCGATCACATTGAGGCACCATTTTATGCTGCCCTTGCGCGTAAGTTATATGGTTATAATAGGTTCACTTTATTATTGCTGTTTCAGGTCCGAATATGTCATCTCTACCCAATGTCGACCCTCAGGAAATCGCCAAGTTTGAAAGTATGGCCGCCAGTTGGTGGGATCCTGCCGGTGAATTCAAACCGCTGCATGAACTCAACCCTCTGCGCCTTAATTATATAGACGCCCAATCCGGCGGTATCTTTGACAAGCTGGTACTGGATGTCGGCTGCGGCGGTGGCATTTTGTCAGAGAGCATGGCCCGCATCGGCGCTAAGGTCACCGGCCTCGATATGGGCTTTGAGCCGTTGGAAGTCGCCAGGCTGCATGCACTCGAAGCAGGCGTCAGCATAGACTACCTGCAGGAAACCGCCGAAGTGCATGCCCAGAATCATCAGGGACATTACGATACAGTTACCTGTATGGAGATGCTCGAGCATGTACCGGATCCGCAATCTGTGATCCAGGCTTGTTGCGATATGGTCAAGCCCGGAGGTTGGGTATTCTTCTCCACCATTAACCGCAACATCATGTCTTGGGTACAAACCATACTCGGTGCCGAGTATGTGCTAAAAATGCTACCTGCCGGTACCCACGATCACAGCAAATTTATCCGTCCGTCCGAGTTGATCGCCATGGCGGAACACACCGAACTGTTGTGCCGTGACGCGCTGGGCATAAAATACAACCCCTTGAGTGGCGTATTCAGTTACACCAAGAGCGTTGAAGTTAACTACATGATTGCCTGCCAACGCCAGGACTGATGCCATGACGCCTAAGCTGCCGTTTCAAGGGATTCTGTTCGACTTGGATGGGACTCTGGTGGATACCGCCGAGGACCTGACCGAAGCGCTGGCCTTGGCGCTGGCATCCCATGGCGTCTCGATAGAGGATAAGCGTAAACTTCTGCGTACTCTGGCCTCTCACGGCTCGCTTGCCATGGTGCAAGCCGCCGTGCCCCAAGCCTCAGCAGAGGAGCAGGAGCATATCCGGCAAGCGATGCTCAGGGAATATGATGAGGTCAACGGCCAAAAAGCCTGTTTGTTTGAAGGCATAGAAGCCTTGCTGGACAGTGCCCTATCAAGAGCCTTGCCGCTCGGGATTGTCACCAATAAACCGGCGCGTTTTACCCGCCCCTTATTAGAGCGCATCGGGCTGCTTAAACGCTTTGATGCTGTGGTCAGTGCCGATACCACCCTCTATCGTAAGCCCCACCCTGCTCCTATGTTATTGGGGGCTCAGCAACTTAACTGCGCTCCCGAACGTATTCTCTATCTTGGCGATGCCGAGCGCGACATAGTCGCGGCGCAGGCGGTCAATATGCCCTCTGCCATCGCCCTATGGGGATATCTGGCTGCCGAGGATAAACCGGCGGAATGGGGTGCCGATTGGCAGTTAAATCATCCACAGGCAGTGATGTCGCTGCCATTGTGGTAAGTCACTCGTTCACTTTCCCCATAATCCTTTGGAATAATCGGCCTCAAAAAAGCCCTTGCACCACAAGCGACACCATGATAGCAAGCCGACAAAGATCACAGATTGACGTTTATTTTGGCAGTCGCTCACTTTGCTCACGTTTGCCGATTTTTTGAGCTCGCCATCGGTTTGCGCCAGAAGGGGTGCCACTTTGACTTTTGATATCCTCAAGATATCCACAAGATATGCCCAAAACACAGACTTGCAAAAGTTCACTCACCTCACTATCTTGTTACTCAAGATCTAAAACAACACCATATCTAGTGTATTGGTCGCAATCGAACATACTAGTCATGCACTGAAATCTTCCAGTTAACAGAGCCCTCTCGGGCTGTCTTCGTTAACTGTTCGGTTGATTGTTTTACTTTACATGGAAAGGTTCAATGGTGCGGGCGTACCATTGTCACTGATATTACAACCAAGGCCTATCTTCAATGAATAGCACTATGACAGTTACCAAACGCAGTGGCGCACGAGAAATTATCGATCTCGACAAGATCCACCGTGTTATCACCTGGGCAGCCAAAGGATTAAACAACGTCTCGGTCTCCGAGGTAGAGTTACGTTCTCATCTGCAGTTTTATGATGGTATTCCCACAGAAGCCATCCATGAAACCATTATCAAGGCCGCCGCCGACCTGATCTCTCCCGACTCTCCGGACTATCAGTTCCTGGCAGCTCGCCTTGCTATTTTTCATTTGCGTAAGAAGGCCTTTGGTCAGTTTGAACCGCCAAAACTGGCTGATCATGTCAGCAAGTTGGTTGCCATGGGCAAGTACGACAAGCATCTGTTGGAAGACTACAGCCGTGAAGAACTGGATGTACTCGACAGCTATATCGACCACTGGCGCGACATGAACTTCTCCTATGCCGCCGTCAAACAGCTGGAAGGCAAGTATCTGGTACAAAACCGTGTGACTCATGAAGTCTACGAAAGTGCCCAGTTCCTCTACATTCTGGTAGCCGCTTGCCTGTTTGCCCGTTATCCGAAGGAAACCCGGCTGCAGTATGTCAAAGACTTCTATGATGCGGTTTCTACCTTCAAGATCTCTTTGCCGACGCCTATCATGTCCGGTGTGCGTACGCCGACCCGTCAGTTCAGCTCTTGCGTGCTGATCGAGTGTGACGACAGCCTGGATTCTATCAATGCCACGGCCTCATCCATCGTCAAATATGTCAGCCAGAGAGCCGGTATCGGTGTGAATGCCGGCCGTATTCGCGCCCTTGGCAGCCCGATTCGTGGCGGCGAAGCCTTCCACACAGGTTGTTTGCCTTTTTACAAGTATTTCCAGACTGCGGTGAAATCCTGCTCCCAAGGCGGCGTTCGCGGCGGTGCTGCAACCCTGTTCTACCCTATCTGGCACCTGGAAGTTGAATCGCTGCTGGTACTGAAAAACAACCGTGGTGTTGAAGACAACCGTATCCGTCACCTGGACTATGGCGTTCAGATCAACAAGCTGATGTATCAGCGGATGATCAAGGGGCAAAATATCACTCTGTTCAGCCCATCGGACGTTCCCGGCCTGTATGACGCCTTCTTTGCCGATCAGGACGAATTCGAGCGCCTGTATGAACAATATGAACAGGACCCGAGCATTCGCAAGAAGACCCTAAAAGCGGTCGAGCTCTTCTCGCTGATGATGCAGGAGCGTGCTTCCACCGGCCGTATCTATGTACAGAACGTGGATCACTGTAACACCCACAGCCCCTTCAACGCCGAAGTGGCCCCAGTGCGTCAATCCAACCTGTGCCTTGAGATTGCCCTGCCAACCAAGCCTCTGAACAATATTGACGATCCCAATGGCGAAATCGCCCTTTGTACTCTGTCGGCGCTGAACCTGGGTGCGATAAACGACTTGGGCGAACTGGAAGGCCTTGCCGATTTGGCCGTGCGCGCCCTGGATAACCTGCTGGACTACCAGGACTACCCAATTCCTGCAGCCAAAACGGCATCGATGAACCGCCGCACTCTGGGGATCGGGGTCATCAACTTCGCCAACTATCTGGCCAAGAACGGCGTGAAATACTCTGACGGCAGCGCCAACGGCCTGACCCACAGAACATTTGAAGCCATACAGTACTACCTGCTCAAGGCCTCGATGAATCTGGCCAAAGAGCTGGGTGCCTGCCCGCTGTTCCATGAGACCACTTATTCTCAGGGGATCATGCCGGTAGATACCTACAAGCGGGATCTGGACAAGATTTGTGATGAGCCGCTGCACCTAGATTGGGATGCCCTGCGTCACGATATCAAGCAGCATGGCCTGCGTAACTCGACTCTGTCGGCACTGATGCCATCCGAGACCTCTTCGCAGATCTCCAACGCCACCAATGGTATTGAGCCTCCACGCGGCCTTATCAGCGTCAAGGCCAGTAAAGATGGCCAGCTCAAGCAAGTGGTGCCCGATTTTGATGAGCTCAAGGACAAGTACGAGCTGCTGTGGCAGATGCCCGGCAACGACGGTTACCTGCAGTTGGTGGGTATTATGCAGAAGTTTGTCGATCAGGCGATTTCGGCCAACACCAACTATGACCCATCCAAGTTTGAAAGTAACAAGGTTCCGATGAAGCTGCTGCTCAAGGATCTGTTGACCGCCTACAAACTCGGGGTCAAAACCCTTTACTACCACAACACCCGGGACGGTGCTTCCGACAAATTCGATGACATTACCAGCATCGAGAAGGAAGACGACGGTTGTGCCGGCGGCGCCTGCAAGATTTAAGCAGGATTAAGTAACAAGTTCGGGGCCCAGGTGGCCCCGTTGTTTGGAAAGAGTAGATCATGGCTTATTCAATTTTTTGTCAAACCCCCAACGATGCCACCCGCGAACCTATGTTTCTCGGTCAAGCGGTTAACGTGGCCCGTTACGATCAACAGAAGTACGAAGTATTCGAGAAACTGATCGAAAAGCAGTTGTCTTTCTTCTGGCGCCCGGAAGAAGTGGATGTCAGCCGCGACAAAATCGATTTTGGCGCCCTGCCGGATCATGAAAAGCATATCTTCCTCTCCAACCTCAAGTACCAAACCCTGTTGGACTCGATTCAGGGCCGCAGCCCCAATGTGGCTTTCCTGCCGCTGGTGTCCCTGCCCGAGCTGGAAACCTGGATTGAAACCTGGTCCTTCTCCGAGACCATTCACAGCCGTTCCTACACTCATATCATCCGCAATATTGTCAACGACCCATCCGTGGTATTCGATGACATAGTGGTCAATGAGGAGATCCTCAAGCGCGCCGGCGATATTGCAGAGTATTATGACCGCCTTATCGAGCTGACCCAGCTGTATCACCTGCATGGTGAAGGCAAGTTCGACGTTAACGGTCGCACGCTAGAAGTCACTACCCGCACCATCAAAAAAGCCCTCTATCTGTGCATGATGTCGGTCAATGCGCTCGAAGCGATACGTTTTTACGTCAGCTTCGCCTGCTCCTTTGCCTTTGCCGAGCGCAAATTGATGGAAGGCAACGCCAAGATCATTCGCCTGATCGCCCGCGATGAAGCTTTGCACCTGAACTCAACCCAACACATTATCAACCTGATGCAGGGTGGCAAAGATGACCCTGAGATGGGTGAAATCGCCAAAGAGTGCCAGCAGGAAGCTTACGATCTGTTCCTGCGCGCCGCCGAGCAGGAAAAGGCCTGGGCCAAGTACCTGTTCAAGGATGGCTCCATGATAGGCCTGAACGAAACCATTCTCTGCCAATATGTGGAGTTCATTACCAATCAGAGAATGAAGGCGGTTAACCTGGGCGCACCATACAGTGAGCAGAGCGATCCCCTGCCCTGGATGAAAAACTGGCTGGAGAGCGATGCCGTACAGGTCGCGCCTCAGGAAGTGGAAGTATCATCCTATTTGGTCGGCCAGATAGATTCGGCTGTCGATGACGATGAGTTCTCCGACTTTGACCTTTAACAAAGCCCCTATCGTGCTGCTGCGCGGAGAGCCCTTGCTGCTGTATACCACAGAACACAGGACTCTCCTGGCAGCGCTCGAAGCCCGTAAGGTGAGCATTTTTTCCGAGTGCCGCAGCGGGTTTTGCGGCGCCTGCAAGACCCGGGTGCGCAGTGGCTCGGTCACTTACCTGACCACGCCATTGGCCGAGTTAAAGGCGGATGAATGCCTGCCCTGCTGCTGTGTGCCTACGGAAGATCTGGACTTGGACCTCTCCAGCGAAGGTGCCGACATGCCGCTGCTGCGGGTTAAACATTTGGCCTGACACAAGCGCAAAAACGCCGTCAATGGCAAATCTCCTACAGTCAAACAAGCGTTTTTTCGTTGTAAATCCTGCCTGACTCCGGTACTCTGCCGGACTTATGAAATCAGACTCAAGTTATTCATTCAAAAGTCTTTATTGCGCTTTTGATCGCTACCCTCTGCCCAAAGGCGCGTCGACCCATATACGTTATATGGCGTCAACCCTGTTTGCCTTCCAGTCCCCTGGAATGCTCTATCTACAAGGTGATCCCCAGATGCCTTCCTGGCAGCAGGAAACCCTGTCACTCGGCAGCAATCCCAGCGAGGCAAGCAGTGAGGTCAGTATCGTCAGGCACCAGCTAAACCCAGGCTCGGGCAATAACGTACTTGCCAAGGCGCTGGACTATGCCAATCAGCTTGGGGCGCTGCTCAGGCAAAATCGCGATACCCTGACATTGGCGCAGTTTCGCGACCCCTGGGCGGGGGTGCCTTTACTGGATCATCGCAAGGACAATCCAGCGCTCAAGCTCGTTTATGAGGTCAATGCCCTGCCCAGCATAGAGCTGCCTATTCACCTGTCGCTGCCGCGAAAAACCCTGGCCAAAATCAGCGCCTGGGAGCAGCGTTGCCTGGATGGTGCCGATCTGATTGTGACCCCATCAAAGCTCACGGCTGCGGGCCTTGAAAAACGCACTACTACTCCAGTAGTCTATCTGCCAAACGGCGCCGAGTTGCCGCCTGCCGAACCATTGAGGCAAGCACAGGATGCGAGTCTGCCCAGGCTCATCTATTTTGGTGCCGCCCAGCGCTGGCAGGGGCTTAAGGATCTGCTCATAGCTTTTGCCTTGGTGCGTCAGCAGTTGGAGGTCGAGCTGGATCTCTGCCTTTCTCTTGAAAATCGCCAGGCCCGGCAGGTAAAGGCCTGGCTCAAGTCCATGGAACTGGAAGATTGTGTTTCGCTGCATTTCGGGCTGGACCAAGCCAGTCTCAGGCAAAAAATTCAGGCCGCGAGCGCGTCTTTGGCGCCGCTCACGCCCTGCAGGCGCAACATGCTTCAGGGATGCTGCCCTTTGAAAGTACTCGAATCCATGGCTTGTGGCACCGCAGTTATCGCCTCGGATCTACCGGTCATTCGTGAACTAGTAACCCATGAAGTACATGGGCTCTTGGTTCCCCCCTCCAGGCCCTCCGAGCTCGCCAGAGCCTGTATTGAACTGCTCAGTCAACCGGCCAAGGCCAAAGATTTGGGACTCAAGGGCCAACAAAGGGTGACAGAGCAGTTCCAATGGCAACAGATCTGCGCTCAGCTCAGCGACTTGTATCACCAGCTGAGCCAAGGCCCCATGCAAGCTAGCGCTTAATCGCTAGCCGTTTAATAGCACCTGTTTAATGTCAAGGAAACGATATGGAAACAGCCATAAACCCTTTTAACGCCCCGCTTCACTACTGGCGAATGCGCAAAGTGTTCAAGCAGTTAACCCCGGCGGAGCAGGAATTTATCCGCACCAAGAAGTTGGATGCGACCCATTCGACCCAGCACTGGTTACTGTTTCTCAAGCGCCTGACCCGATTGGATCGTATGGGCAGCCCATTGAGACGCCAGTTTCGCCGCAGCCGCAATTGGTTGATAGGTTTCACTGTTGTCAGCATATTCCTGCCCGTGCCTCACCTGGTGGTGTATACCCTGGTAGGGTTGACCCTGGCCTCGATATTACTGCTTCACAGCTGCAACAATATGGACGTCAACGACAATGTGCGCACCGGCCTTATCAAGTTAATGCAAGTATTGGCGATGGAGACCAACAGCGTGCAGCTGAAACTGGATCTCGACTCCATACACAAGCGTAAGCCGGCCCGAACCGAAAAGCCTGAGAAAAATACCCAACTGGCCTACTTTGAAGTGCCACTGTTGCAATTCAGGGCCAAACTCAAAGACGGCAATGAGCTGCAACTGCGGGTGGATGATGTTATCTGTCGTCGTAAACGCACCCGTCGCAACGCCCGAGGCAAAGTCAAAACCAAGATCAAGTACAAGGGACGGCGCAGCATTCGCAGCTGCCTGACGCTGAATGCTGAATATTATCATCTACGCCAGGGTAAACTGGCACCAACGAGCAAGGCACAGACTCAAAACGGCATCACCAAGGTGAAATCCAACTCCACCTTTAAATTTATCGGTGAGTCACGTTTGATGGATGCCGAGAATATTCTCAGAACCATCGCCAAGTCCTATCAACAGACCAGTATTCGAGCCAGGGGATAATATGAGTCAGTGTCAGCTAAAAGTCGGTTTTTTCACCCTAAGCCCTTGCGGCCAACCTGCCGTTGGCAGTTGCAGTGAGTGCCAAGCCAGTGTCTGCGAGCATCATCTGGATCCCAAAACCTGTCTGTGTTTTCAGTGCGCCGCCAAACCCTTAAAGGTCGGCAAGGAAGTCTATGAAGATCCACACTCAGGCACCAAGTATGAGCAATTGAGCCTACAAGGCGTTAAACCAGAGGATCCGCTTGCCGGTTTCGCCCTCAAGCAACTGTATCTCGGTAGTGCCTGGTACCAACTGCACACCAAACACGGCAGTTACAATAAAGAGTTTGATGCCGAAGACTTTGCCGCTTTTGAGCTCCCTGTCGACGAAGATGATCAGCAGTTGCCGGATTACGAGTATCGGGATATCTATGACAGCTAACCCCAGGCTACTGTGGCTGACTCAACACTACCCGCCGGCCAAAGGCGGCATGGCATTGTCCTGCGATAGACTGGTGCGCCATTTGCGGCGGCTCGGGGTACATATCACCCTTTATCATTTGCGCTCCGGCGGCTTGGAAAAGGAGACCGGCTATTTTGCCGAGCAGGGTTGTGATCACAGCTTCCCCATGGGTACAAACCCGGCGCACTCGCTCAATCTTCTGTGGCACAAGCTGGAAGGTGAATATGATGCTGTCGTTGCCTATGGCTATCCCTTGTCCATGCATGCCGGGCGGGTGTTTGCCGCCTGGCTTGGGCTACCGCTCATCACATTGCTGCGCGGCAACGACTTCGACTTGAGTATTCTCGATCATCGTCGCTATCAAGTGCTGCAGGATACGCTGCAAGCCAGCGCGCTGGTATTGACCGTCAGCGCCGACAAGGCTAAACGGGTCAAAGCCCTGTGGCCGCAAGTCAGAGTTCACAACATGAGTAATGGCCTGGATAGCGAACGTTGGCAACCATTGCCGCTGGATAAAGAGCAAGCCAAAGCCTGGCGTTCCAATAACCTGGAAAATCCCAGTCAGCCTGTGATTGGCCTTTTCGGTCATTTGAAAGAGAAAAAAGGTTTGGCCTTTTTTATCGAGACCTTCAAACGCAGCCCCTTGGTACACAGCTGCCATCTGTTGTTGATTGGCGAGCTGGATGAAAGCGCAGCCGAGCTATTGCAAACCCTGCCCGAGGGCAGTTACACCCTGGAGCCGTTTCTTGACAGATATCAACTGATAAGCCGTTATCTGGTATGCGACCTTATCGCCATTCCCTCTTTCTATGAGGGAACCCCCAATGTGCTGCTGGAGGCGGCGGCGCTTAACATCCCTGTGCTCGGCGCCTGCTGTGGCGGTATGGCCGATCTTATCTTCGACAGCCTGCATGAGCGCGAAAAGCATGTCTTTGATGGCCGTTTGACTGACAGTAATGCAGCAAATAATCTCCGCGGCCAAACGGACTCAGGTTATCTGTTTCATCCAACTTCGGCGGAATCGCTTTTGGATGCGTTGGTGCGTTGGCAAACCGATACGGCTTCGATTCGCGCCGCCAAGAGCCAGGCCTTGTACCAAACGGTACTGAGTCAGTGCAGCGCCGAGGCTGAAGCCGAGCGCTATTTTTCTGTCATCAAGTCTCTGGTCGCTCAAACGGCGAGTCACTGATGCTTATCTATTACGCCCCCGGCGGCGGACTCGGGCACTTGAGCCGGGCACTTAAAGTGCTCGGCTTTATCAAGGCGCAGCAAGCGTTGGTGATCACAAGTCCACTGCCGTTAGCGGTCGATGCGCTGCTACCAAAGGGCATTCAACACATAAGTCTGCCTACCAGGCTTCAAAGCCGAGCCGAACTCAGCGCTTGGCTCAAGCAGTTACTGGCATCGCTCAACAAGCAACAAGCGTGTCGGCTCATGCTGATAGATGCCTTTCCCGGGGGCATTTGGGGCGAGCTTGGTGATATCCCCTTGCCTGGCAAACTTGTCTATATCGCCAGATTGCTCAACTGGAATGTCTATCGCCAGCGTATTGCCCATATTCCCCGTTTTCAGCAAATCTGGTTTTGTGAATGGCCGACCCCGGAGCAAGAGCTGGCGCTCTCCAATCAAACGGGCCAACGCTTCTGGCTGCCGTTACTCGGCGAAGACAAGTCCCAAGATGCAACCCCAAAGGGTCTTGAAAAGCCTAAACAGACTCTGGTGATCCACTCGGGAAGCCTTGCCGAGCAGGCTTTACTGCTTGAACACGCCACAAAGGCGGGAGAAGCGATAGATATTATTGCGCCGCCGCGCCCAAGCGCCGATGCAGGCTTTAATAGCAACCCCCTTGATAAGCGTGCTCTGAGCGACTTCAACAACTGCAACAACAAAGAGCACAAACCTGGATTAACCCGGCTGCAACTGTACCCGGCCTCAGATATTGGCTGGCAGTATCAAAGGGTTATCTGTGGCGGCGGCTTCAACCTGGTGAGCGAATATATCCTTCATCCCGGCGCCCTCTTCGTGCCCCTGACCCGGGCGCTGGATCTGCAGCATCTGCGTATCGACCGCGGCTTGGGTGGTTTTTTACCGCCGCCCGGGTTGAGCTCAGTACCGAAAGATATCCTCAAGCGGCTTTGAAACGCTCATTTAGTGTTGAAAGCTTGACACTTAAGGCTGTGACTCGGCTATCCGGGCGTGAATACGGTTGACCTCCAGCAAAGCTGCACTGCCGTACCAAGCTTTAAGTTCCATAATAAGGCTACCGGCCTGAACCGCAGGATCGCAGGCCGTCAAGGCTTCAGCCTCAGCCAGACTGGCGACATCAAAGATATAAATCCCCCGCCACTCGCCGCCATCGATAAAGGGCCCGGCTAACACGAGTTTGCCCTCATGCGCCAAACGCTGAATATGGCTCATGTGCGCTCTTTGAAGCTCGGCGCGCTGTTCTTTGCTGCCACTTCGATTGGGACCCGCCTTTAAAAACGCCATCACATAAGGTTTCATACCATATTTATCGGCACCGAGTGCATGGGCCAGCGCCTTATCATAAGCAGGCGTTTCAACGGATACCGGATTATCTGAACCAGCAGCCGTTGCCACTAAACTCAAGCCGGTCAACAACGCCAGCGCGCAGCAACTCGCCATGGTAGTTTTCATCATTGCTATCTCCCCAACCCGATGCCCTTGTATGTCCGCTTTTCGACAATAAGGTTATAAGTAAAGCAAAAAAATCCCCGCCGTGGCGGGGAGTTAAGCTAAGTAATCCGACTTTGACAGGCCTCGGCATGCCTTCAGTCTGATGCCTTGAACGTGCAAGCCAGTCTCTACAAAAGAGAAGGCCAAGAGGACTTATTCGCACCTTCCTTAAACCCGGATAAAGACTAGATCCGCATCGCCAATTCGGCACCCTGACGAATGGCGCGTTTGGCATCCAACTCGGCAGCGACATCCACGCCGCCAATGAGGTGCATTGGCAAGCCGCACTCTTCCAGTTCCGGCAACAGCACACGGTTGGATTCCTGACCTGCGCAGATCACCACAGTATCCACAGACAGCAGCTGCGGCTTGTCATCAATCAGTATGTGCAATCCCTGGTCATCAAAGCGCTCATAGCTGACCCCACTGAGCTCTGTCACCTTGTGCTGCTTAAGCACCATGCGATGGATCCAGCCCGTGGTCTTACCTAAGCCTTTACCCAGCTTGCTCTTCTTGCGTTGCAACAAATACAGCTCTCTGGCCGGGGCATGCGCCTGGGCTTGTTTGGCCAGTCCGCCGCGCTCGGCGTAACTTGTGTCTATGCCCCACTGACGATACCAGCGCTCCGGCTCCAGCGTGCAGGACTCCTGCTCGCCGAGGAAATGCGCCAAGTCAAAACCTATGCCGCCGGCGCCGATAAGTGCCACTCGCTGGCCGACTTCCACCTCGCCCCGCAGCACCTGTTGATAGCTGACCACCTTGGGAGAATCAAACCCGGGCAAGTTCAGCTCTCTTGGCACGACACCACTGGCAACCACCAACTCATCAAAAGGTTCATCCCTGAGCACCGAGGCGTTGAGCGGCGTATTCAAACGCAAATCCACCTTAAAATGTGCGAGGCGATTCTTAAAATAACGTATGGTTTCGTTGAATTCCTCTTTACCTGGAATCTTGCGCGCCAGGTTAAACTGGCCACCGACTTCATCTCGGGCTTCAAACAAGGTCACCTTGTGCCCCCGCTCAGCGGCGTAGACGGCAAATGCCATCCCCGCCGGGCCCGCGCCCATCACAGCCAGGCGTTTGGGGGACTCAGTCTTGGGGAAATTAATCTCTGTCTCATAGCAGGCTCTTGGATTAACCAGGCAAGTAGCACGCTTGAGCGAGAAGGTATGATCGAGACAAGCCTGATTACAGCCGATGCAGGTATTGATGGCTTCGCTTTGATTGGCCGCAGCTTTGTTGACAAACTCAGGATCGGCCAGGAAGGGCCTGGCCATAGACACCATATCCGCCTGCCCCGAGGCGAGGATCTGCTCGGCTATCTCAGGCGTATTGATCCTGTTGGTGGCCACCAAAGGAACACTGAGTTCTTTTTTCAAACGTTCAGTGACCCATGCAAAGGCGCCTCTGGGTACGCTGGTAGCTATGGTCGGGATCCTAGCCTCATGCCAACCTATGCCGGTATTGATGATAGTGACACCGGCTTGTTCCAGCGCTTTGCCGAGCTCAATGACCTCCTCAAGGCTTGAGCCCTTGTCGACCAGATCCAACATAGACAGACGAAAGATAATGATGAACTCGGGCCCAACCTTGGCGCGGATGGCGCGAACAATTTCCAGTGGCAAGCGAATACGGTTGGCAAAACTGCCGCCGTACTCATCGCTGCGCTGATTGACCCGCTCACAGATGAACTGATTGATGAGATAGCCCTCAGAGCCCATCACTTCCACGCCATCATAACCGGCCCGTTTGGCCAATTCGGCAGAGGTGGCATAGTCCTTTATGGTGCCGCGGATTTGCCGCAAAGACATGGCGCTCGGCGTAAATGGGGTAATGGGTGACTTGACCTTGCTCGGTGCTAGTGAAAAAGGATGATAGCCATAACGGCCGGCATGAAGGATCTGCATACAGATCTTGGCGCCGCCCTCATGTACAGCTCGGGTAACGATTTGGTGTTTGCCCACTTGCCAGGGAAAGCTCAACTGACAGGCATTGGGTGCCAAACGGCCGCGAAAGTTGGGCGCTATGCCGCCGGTGACAATCAAACCCACACCACCCAGCGCCCGCTCCTTGTAGAAGTGTGCCAGTTTCTCAAAACCGCCCTTTTCTTCTTCCAACCCGGTATGCATGGAACCCATGAGTACCCGGTTTCTCAGCTGGGTAAACCCCAGATCCAAGGGTTCTAATAAATGAGGAAAGCCCGACATTAAAACATCCTTTTTAAACAAGTGATTTAAATCAGCATAACCTGAGCCGCCATCAAGCTCAACATAAAGGATGCGTTGCCAATCTCTCATTAGCTAAGACAGTGAAAGCTTGGGAATAAAATCACTTACAATTGTATTTTCCCGTCACTGCTATTTTCAGTTAGCATTAGCAGAATGCATGGAAAAATGGAGTGGCTATGTCCGCAAAACCCCTGACAACCAAGAATACCCTGATGTTGATCTGGAATGTGATCAACTTCATTCGCAAGCTGGTGTTGAACCTAGTGTTCTTCCCGCTGTTCTTTATCGCTTTGATAGCCGTGGTCATCGCCATGGTCAGCAGTGATGAAATCCAAGTTGAAGATGGCTCGGCGCTGGTATTGAACCTGGCCGGCGGCATAGTGGATCAAAAGCGCCAGATTGACCCGTTCGAGGCGATGTTAAGCCAAGGCAAAGGGCCTGATGCAAACGGTGAAATCTTATTGAGCGAAGTGCTTTATACCATTAACAGCGCTACCAATGACAAGCGGATCAAGGCCCTGGTGTTGGATCTATCCGAACTGCAATATGGCGGCCTGAGTAAGCTGAGCGCCATAGGCCAGGCGCTCAACGAATTCAAAGACAGTGGTAAGCCTGTGGTCGCCATAGGTAACTACTATGATCAGAACCAGTATTTCCTGGCGAGTTTTGCCAATACTGTCTACCTCAACCCTGAGGGCATGGTGGCGGTAGATGGCCTGAGTCGTTATCGTCAATACTATAAGTCGGCGCTGGATAAGTTAAAAATCAAGGCGCACATTTTCCGTGTCGGCACTTTCAAGTCAGCGGTCGAGCCTTTTATCCGTGACGATATGTCAGAAGCCGCCAAGGAGGCCAACTCTGCCCTGCTCAACGACATCTGGGGCAGTTACACAGAGACTGTCGCCGCCAATCGCGGCATAGACAAATCCAGCCTGGGCCTTAATGCCACGGCTTATTTGGCAGAGCTGGAACAAGCCGACGGCGATTCAGGCACCATGGCGGTTAACCTTAAGTGGGTCGATAAACTGGCCAGCGCCGAAGACTTCCGCTTGGCGATGTTGGAACTGGTAGGCAAAAGCAGTGAAGGCGATAGCTTCAAGCAAATCAGCTACTATGATTACGCCACGTTGATGGCACCGCTGCCCGAGCTGGTCCCCTCAGAAGAGATTGGCGTAATAGTGGCCAAGGGCAATATTCTCAACGGCAGCCAGCCGGCCGGCGACATTGGCGGCGAAAGTACCTCCGCCCTGCTGCGTAAGGCGCGCTTCGATGACACGATCAAGGCCGTAGTGCTGAGGGTCGATAGCCCCGGCGGCAGCGCCTTTGCTTCCGAGCAAATTCGTCAGGAAGTGCTGGCATTGAAGAAAGCCGGTAAGCCTGTGGTGGTCAGCATGAGCAGCATGGCAGCCTCCGGTGGTTACTGGATTTCGGCCAGCGCTGACTATATCTATGCCACTCCCACTACCCTGACCGGCTCCATCGGTATCTTCGGCATGATAACCACCTTCGAGGATTCCCTGTCTTCAATCGGTGTCAATACCGATGGAGTGGCCACCTCCGACTGGGCCGGTCTCTCGGTTACCCGGCCACTTTCCGATGGTGTCAAGGCGGTGATCCAGCGCCATATTGAACGCGGCTACAAAGACTTTATCTCACTGGTCGCCAACGAGCGCAATATGACACTCGAGCAGGTGGATAAGATTGCCCAAGGCCGCGTCTGGTCCGGCAAGAAAGCTCTGGAGCTAGGCTTGGTGGATGAACTAGGCGATCTTGATAACGCCATTGCCAAGGCCGCCGAACTGGCAGGGCTGGATAAGTTCGACAGCCGAGTGATAGAGCAAGAGCTGACACCTGAGCAACTCTTCATTCAGGAGATGTTTGCTAGTGTTTCCGCTTATCTGCCTCAAAGTGTCAAGCAGTCCAGCGTACTGGAAAAATTGCTGACTCAGTGGAGCAAAGTGCTGGAAGAATTTGCCGCCTTTGATGACCCTAACGGTGTCTATCTCTACTGTGATAACTGCAGTTATTGATAGCCTATCTCTGTAAGCCCGGCGAGCCGGGCTTTTTTACGCCTTATGCTGAGGAGCTTGATTTGCTATACTCCCGCCTCTGTTTTGCCCCAGAGATAAATAAAGCCAGATTATGAGCAAAAGAAAGTCCATCTATGTCGCATACACGGGCGGCACCATAGGGATGCAAAAAACCAGCAACGGCTTTGCCCCTGTTGCCGGTTTCCTGACCGAATGCGTCAACTCCATGCCGGAATTTTTCCATGAAGAGATGCCGACATTCGTTATCCAGGAATACAGTCCGCTGATAGACTCTTCCAACATGGCTCCCAGCCACTGGCAGATGATAGCCGACGACATTCAAGCCAACTACGACAAATATGATGGCTTTGTCATTCTTCACGGCACGGACACCATGGCATTTACCGCCTCGGCACTGTCTTTTATGCTGCAAGATCTCGGTAAGCCGGTTATCGTCACTGGCTCGCAAATACCACTGGCGCAGTTGCGCTCAGATGGCCAGACCAATCTACTCAATGCCTTGTATATCGCCGCCAACTATCCGGTTGCCGAGGTTTGCCTATTTTTCAACAATAAGTTGTTCCGGGGTAACCGTACCACCAAGGCTCATGCCGATGGCTTCGATGCCTTTGCTTCGCCGAATTTCCCCCTATTGCTGGAAGCCGGGATCAAAATTCGTCTGCGCGCCGGTAAAATTGCCCCGGCTTGCGATAAACCATTAAAGGTTGCATCCATCACCCCCCATCCCATAGGTGTGGTCACCCTGTATCCAGGGATCTCCACCGAGGTGTTCAACAACATATTGCAGCAACCGGTAAAAGCATTGATATTACTGACCTATGGTGTCGGTAATGCACCGCAGGATCCGGCCTTGTTGGAAACTCTCAAGCGAGCCAACGACAAGGGCACTGTACTTATCAATTTGACCCAGTGTTTACAGGGAAAGGTCAATATGGGCGGTTATGCCACCGGCAACGCCTTGGCGAAGGCCGGCGTCATCAGTGGCGCCGATATGACCACCGAAGCCGCCTTGACCAAGTTACATTACCTCTTGTCTCAAGGGTTAGATGTCGAAGAGATAAGACGGCAGATGCAACAAAACCTCTGTGGTGAACTCACTGCAGATTGAATTTAATTGATAGCAAAAAGCCCTGTTTATACAGGGCTTTTTATGTTTAGAATCCAGAGAATTAATTAAAGATCAGATTCTTTGAATTCAGCAATGCTCTCACCGCGAAACTGTTTTTTCAGCTGCGCCTTGGACAGCTCGTTGATCTGCCCACCGGCGCCTATAGTGAAGTGCTCGGTTTGTTCCATACGCCTGGCTTGATACAGCATCACCAGTTGCAGGGTGTTTTCCCGCTGCTCCTCGGTCAGCACAGTGCCATCTTCCCACTTACCTATCTCGGCGGCGCTGCGCAGTCTTTCATAGACCTCAACCGGCATCTCTTCAATCACTTTATTGATATCTGTCATACACTTTTCCGCTTGTGCAAAATAATACGTACCCGGGTTATCAGATAGCCCACGAAACCGAGCGTAAAGCAGACGGCACCGGCAATGGCGCGATAACCTTCGGCGACTTCCCCACCCCAGAACCAGATAACCACCCCGGCGATAAACAGGGTCAAAGCCAGAAAGCTCTGATTCATCAGTTTGGTCGACTGCTGAATATGGCTGATCCTCGACAGCGACTCGGTGTTGGGGCCCAGCTTGGAACTGCAGTGTGGGCAACTGGGTGCCTTACTGGAGATCCGCTTGCGGCATAAAGGGCATTCAACCAGTGCCATAGCTGCTCCTTACCTGAGTTTATCCACTACGGCCAGCATGGCGGTCAAAGAAGCTTCACCCAGGTACAAGCAGCGCTCCGGGGACCAGCCCACCAGCGGATCGGCCAGATTATCATTATCTTTAAATGGCATTTCCAAGGTGTTTGACAGGCAGTTGAAGGTTTCACCGACCCAGTTGGAACCTATGGTCAGGTTGGCCTTGCCGGGCTCGTCCTTTTCATAGCCATGTTCGGTTTGGAAATCCGGGCTAACCAGCAGTAGTGCCGAGGCAAATTCCTGTTGCAACTGAGTCAAACGCTCATCCCAACAAGGAATGCCTTCACAACCGGCCAAGAACACATAAGGCAGACCTTCATCACCATGAACATCATAGAAGAGATCGACACCGGTTTCTTTCATCTTCTGTACCACATGGTACACCTCTGGACTCTTCTCCAAGCTTGGCGTTTGCCACTCCCGGTTTAGGTTAACGCCGACAGCATTGGTGCGCAAATGGCCGCGGGCGCTGCCATCTGGGTTCATGTTGGGTACAACATAGAAGTTGGCCTTATCCAGCAACTGTTTGGAGACAGGATCGTCCGAGTCCAACAAACGATACAACAAACCTTCCACCAGCCATTCGGCCATGGTTTCCCCCGGGTGCTGACGGGCAGTGATCCAGATGTTGCGCTTGCTGCTATCACCGTCACCGACCTTGACCAGGGTCAGATCGCGACCATCCAGGGTCAGCCCCAGGTGTTCCAGACTCACTTCAGGATGCACCTGCACTGCGCTGAGCAGATCCAAGTGGCGCTCATAACTATAAGGAGCAAAATAGGCTATCTGAATCGCGTCGGCGTCCAATTCAACATTGATACTCAGTTTGCCGTCTTCATATTTGGTGGGCAGACGGAACCAGTGCTGGCGATCATAGCTGGCAACTGCTTGGTAGTTTTCCCAGCCTTTGGGATAAGAGGCGCTGCCGGCGTTGATGATATTGAGGGTGTAACCGTTTCCTACCTGGCCTTCAAAACGGAAATTGAACCACTGGTAGAACTCTCCGCCCTGATCCGGGCGGATCGCCAGTCTGATGTCGTCCTTGTCATCCAAACTGATGACTTGAATATTACCACCATCAAAATTCGCGCTGATCCGCATGATGTTTTCCTTCATTGCTTTTATAGGGTGTGGAGCCGGAAGGCTCGCGCAAGTGGGCTATAGGATAAACCAAATTGGCCGCGCTTGAAAACGCGACCCAAAGCGATATTGCATGCTGGAATAAAAGAGTGGTGAGATGTTGAATCTCACCAGAGGTTAAAGCTGTATCCTTGGCCGCGCACAGTATTGATAAGGCTTCGAGGTAATTGAGTCTGCTCCAGTTTGCGCCGGGTGTTGGAGATGTGCATATCGAGGTTACGATCAAACTGACCCAGTTCTTTTTTCAATACCCGCCGCTGTAACTCCTGTTTGGTAACCACTTGTCCCTTACGATCAAACAGATATTTGAACAAGCGAAATTCTGTTTGAGTCAAGCACAGCTGCTGATCGGCGATGGCCACTGTGTTATCAGTCTCGTCAAACTGGATATGCTTGTTAAACGTCAGTTCGGCAGTTTCCTGTTCCTTGCAGATATTAATCCGTCGTATGAGTGCTTGAATACGGACCAAGAGCTCTTTAACACTGAATGGTTTACTCAGGAAATCGTCTGCCCCCAGTTCATAGCCTTTAATCCTTTCCTCTTCGTTGTCTATGGCTGAAATTACTATGACAGGCGTTTTGTCCTTACGGGCAAGCAACATCTCAAAACCATTGAGTTTGGGCATCATTAAGTCGAGCAAAATAACATCCGGAGTAAAGGTGTCCAGTCTCATCAACGCATCCAAACCATCAGTAGCGGCTACTACATAATGTCCCTCGCTCTCCAGAGTTTCTTTAAGTAAGTCCCTGAACTCCAGGTCATCATCCACTAATAATATTTTCGTCATTTCCGTTAAATAATTCTCGAATAAGAACCATTACCATTTACGTTAACATGATTGCCCCTGATGAGCCAGTAAAATCCACCGCCAGTCATGATTGAGGTGCGCAGGATCACGCCCAAGGAACAACGAAAATGGGACAGTGGGTCAAACTGTCCCTAAGGGTAAGAACGACTTGTTTAATGACTCCAACCCCGAGAGCCATACCACAGGGTGAACTCAGTTTATTGTTGGATAACGCTCTAATTATCTTGTATCAATTGACTGATGTACTTGACCGGGGCACTGCCATAGCTGAGAAAGCTTTCGTGGAACGCCTTGAGATCAAATGCCTTGCCTTGCTGCTGTTTGAGCTCCTCCCTGAGATCGTAAATTTCACGATATCCGGCGTAATAGCTGGTCAACTGTACCTGGCTCAGCGTTGCCCGGCGCCACTTACCTTCCGCCTCGGCTTGCTGTTGGAAGGCTTCTTCGGTCATCAGCTTGATGGCCTGCTCTTCAGTCATCCCCTTGACCTGAATGCTGTAGTCCAGAATGGTGTTGCAAATCACCCTGAGGTTCCATTTGTAGTACATCAGCCACATTTCCGGCTCAAAGTTGCCATAGCCCTGTTCCAGCATCATACGCTCGGCATAAACGGCCCAACCTTCGACCATGGCGCCATTGCCAAACAGGCTCTTGACCAGGCTCGGTGACTCATTGGAGTACACCAGCTGAGTGTAATGGCCGGGGATCGCCTCATGTATGTTCAGTACCTGCAATATCCAGTGGTTATACTCGCGCAAGTAACTTTCGGCCTGCTCGTCAGTCATGCCATCGAGGGGAGTCACGTTGTAATAGGTGTTGCCCCCCTTCTCATAAGGTCCGGGAGCACTGATGGAGGCTCCGGCAAAACCTCGCATATATTCTGGTGTTTCCCTGACCACCAAAGGCTTTTTCGGATCCAGAGTCACCAAGTCATGTTGATTGACAAACTTCACCAACTCGGGGATCTGCGCTCTCACCTCGGCCACAAAATCTTCCCGCTTAACATGCCGGGCCGAAAGCTTATCGATCAACTGCCTGATAGCCTTCTTCTCGTCTTGCGGCTTAGGCTCTTGGAAATACTTGCTCCAGAGCTTATCGGTAATTTTCGCCATTTCGCCCTGAACCCTGGCCTTATCGGCCAGCGCTTTTTCATAGAGGGCCTTGGCGCTCATACCAGCCTGAATATCGAAGGCAAACTTCTCCTCATAAAGTGCTTCTCCTATCCGAAAACTACGGCTGCCTTCGCGCTTAAGTTGCTGCTCAAGCTGTTTTAGAAACTGGATATGCCCTTCGATGGCTGCCACGGCATTAGCCAGTCTTTGCTTGAACAACGCCTTTTCATCAGCGTTCAAGCCGGAAGCGTCCACCTTGGCGAGCAGTTCATCGGACAATACCGTAAAGGCACCCTGATTTTGCATGATGGCCAACTCTGTGTGCTCCAGAGTGGGATTATTTATGTTTTGCTGCGCCGCCCGGTAATAAGCCGGCACATTTTCCAATCGTCCCAATACAGAGCGCAACCTTTGATCCAGAGGTGCAAAGTCCTCATTGATGATTTGCGCAAAGCCTCCAGCCACGTTGTAACTGGAAGGATCCCACTGCCAGGACTTAAAGCGCTTGATCTCCCACTCCATGCTGCCGAGAACATTTTCAATCAAGCGATAGTCAATCAGGTTGGCCGCTGTCAGCGCCGCAAAATCAAAGCTCGCCATCTTGGCTCGCTGCTGCTGAATAAAGTTCAGCGTCGCAGTGCGGCTGGTCGCATCCGGTACCAGGAGTTTGGCATCATACTGATGAAAACCGTTATAGAGCGCCCAAGTCGGTGCAACTTGCCATAGCGAATCGATAAAGCTTTGACTGAATGCACTAAACGCTTGGTTCTGATCTTGTTTAACAACAGCAGAGAGGTTAGATGCCATCGCCTCGGGCGAGCCTTGGGTTTGACATGCAGACAGACCTGTCAGCGCCAGTGACACCGCCAGGCACAGGGTGAGTTTTTTCATATGATTTCCTTCCCGGCACCCGCGTGTTAAAAATTGAATTGTTATCGGTTTTTGGGTGCATAGTAGGCAAGTAAATCATGGACGCGACGACTTTTCAGCAATTGTTGTTAAAAAGACATTCTTTGTTACAGAATGCGGCCTCGCTTAACCCCTTGGTTAATCGCTGAGTTGGCGCAACTTCCTTTCTGCGAAGGGTGAATAAAGCATCCTCGAAACAGTAACGCAAAAAATCGGCGTCATTAACATTAACCCTATCATCTATCTGCTTCGGGGGACGCCGCTAAAAAGTAACTGTTACCGCATCGGCACTACGGATTGCCTCACCATGGTAAACGGCTTCGATATTATTACCATCCGGATCAAGTACAAAGGCTGCATAATAACCGGGATGATAGTGACGCATCCCAGGGGCACCGTTATCCTTACCGCCATGAGCCAAGGCAGCAAGATAAAACTTATCCACCATACCCGGGTCTTTTGCCTGGAAGGCGATATGATGGCGCCCGGTAAGCTCGCCCAAGGCGGCAGCGCCATCTACTGCTGTAACCAGCAATTCATCAGCCCAGAAGTACCCCTCTCCCGAGCCACCAATGGGAATATCAAGAGTGGCCAACACGGCGTTATAAAAGTCATAACTGGCCTCAAGGTTACTTACAACCAATTGAATATGATCAATAAGACGCCCCTTATAAAGCGCTGTCATGAGAAGTACCTCCTTCAAAAGAAACCAAGGAATGATTTGCCCTGATGCGAATCGGCGTCAACAAACAACTTGTTTAAATATTCACCCACGCGCGAACCCCAAGGCTCATCCTGTGCAGATTAGCAATTGAGAAAACAGATATGCCTCGGCCACCAGCATAGGCTTGATCAGCGAAACTCAAAAAGGCTCGGCTTAAAGACCAAAGAATAAGCTTCCAGAAGATAAAATCATTGAGATGCGCCGGAACACTCATCCCTTTCAACGAGTTCAGATATCAACGACGATGGAACTTCGCGTCTTGATCGAGACACCACTGCGCCGTTGCGCTCTTATCCTCATTGGGTCGGCCGGTAAGAAGTTCACCATGTTCATTGATGAAATAGACAAACGCCTTGGCATCACCCAGTTCATCCCAGTAGAGCATAGCCTTATCAGCTTCCAAACCTTCACACGTTGTGATTTTTCCACCTACGGACTCGATATAGGCGCTACCCTTGATTTGGCTCAGGGGCGCTCCCGTACATTGGCTGTTGTCATAAAGATTGGCAATACTGTGGTAGCGGTTTTCATCAAAGCGCATGACAAACTCTTTTCCCAGTTTACCGTCACTGAGGCAACCTGTAGTCCATTCCCCTTTGAGCGCATCCGGCATGGCATCATCGCCATGGAACATCAGGAAACCGAGCGTTGCAGCCAGAATAAGCAGCAACATCACACTTAACGATTTGATCATTAACACATCTCTGACAAAGAATTTATCAGGATATTACTCCGCGATGACCCACTTCGCTATCGAACTCATCGCAAATTTACATTGAGTGCGACAAATTGGTTCCTAAGGGTAAACTGTGGCACATTGGAGTAACATACAAGACCACGTCATTTTCTTGCTTAAGCAAACACTTATTGGAGGTTTTTCAGTGTCGGACAAGCATTCAGAGATAGATTTTCGCCGTAAAATTACGGCGCAGCGCCCCTTTGGTAAGCCTGAAGACACCCGGGTAGATAATCCGGAAAAACTGCAACTGGCGCTGGAAAGCGATCGTGGGCGCATCATTAACTCGGCGGCGATCCGCCGCCTTCAGCAAAAGACCCAGGTGTTTCCGCTGGAGCGCAATGCCGCGGTACGCAGTCGCTTGACACACTCGATGGAAGTTCAGCAAGTGGGCCGCTTTATCGCTCAGAAGATATATAAGCAACTGGGTCAGAATACAGAACGCTGGGGCCTGCAATATCTGGAACGACAACTGGAAACTCTGGTGGAAATGAGCTGTTTGATGCACGATGTGGGCAATCCCCCCTTTGGCCACTTCGGTGAAGCGGCTATCAGCGATTGGTTCGGGCGCCATCTTCCCAAGCTTGCCCCTCAAGGTTTCGCCCAAGCGCATCCGGAATTAATGCAGGATCTGTCCCATTTTGAAGGAAACGCTCAAGGCATTCGCTTGATCCACGCCTTGCTTGGACTGAACCTAACCTACAGCCAGCTTGCCGGTATAATGAAGTACACCCGTCCAGGCACATTGCTCAAAGATGGCATTCCACCACATCAAAGCTATCTGATGAAAAAAGTGGGTTATTACGCCAGTGAATCCAGGTTGATTGCCGAGCTTACGGATGCGCTGCAGATAATGCCCGGTTGCCGCCACCCGGTGAGTTACATCATGGAGGCCGCCGATGATATTTCATATTGCCTGGCCGACATTGAAGATGCGGTAGAAAAAGGCATTATAGAGTTAGATACCCTAAAACAGAGTCTGCAGGAAGAGTACCTACGACAAATAGCCGGTAAAGAATACGCCCTCGCTTATAATGATTTTATGAGTAAGGCGATTGAAGCCGCAGACAACAGCGCGCAACATCTTGCAATCAACCAGCAGAGCCAATTTTTTACCTTTCTCAGGGTTAAACTGATCCATCCCTTGGTCAATCATGCCGCCAAACGCTTTATCGACAATATTGACGCCGTGTACCATGGCAGCTTGAACGAGTCGCTGCTTGAAGACGGCGGTTATCAACACGCTATTACAGAAACCCTCAAGCAAGTCGCCATTAAGCAAGTATTTTGTCACCGAGAAGTCGAAAAGCTTGAACTGCAGGGATACAGGATCATCACAGGTTTACTGGATAACTATCGCTCCCTGCTGGCATTGAGCGAAGATGAGTTTAGCAAACTGGTGCAAGGCCTCCCCAAGACTGCACTCATTGAAACTCGGCTATTCCATAAACTTCCAGGCAAACACCTGGCGACCTACAAACGCGCCACGCAAGCCAAGCAATATCCTGAGTTTTACCATAGATGCCGTTTGTTGCAAGACTACATCAGCGGCATGACAGACCAATATGCCCTAGATGAATACAGGTTGTTAATGGCGCTTGAATAAAACCTACCAAGGCGTGCGGCTCCTTCTGAATGACTCAGTCAAAGATGCCGAAACAGGAAATCGTTACGCCCGGAATTCTTGACCTGATACATCAAGCGATCAGCATCGGCCAGAATCAGTTTGGCATCATGTTTTCCGGGCCCGACATACACGGCACCTATGCTGATACTGACGGCTAGTTTGCCGGCCTTAGTGGCAAAAGGCTGCTGATTGACCGATTTCAATATCATGGAAGTCAGTGTTTGGGCATCGGGCTCAGTCATCCCCTGCAACATGATGCAAAACTCCTCTCCCCCGATGCGTCCAAATACGGCCCCATCGGGCAGCACCTTCTCCACAGTCTGCGCCAACAGATTGATGACTTCATCTCCGATATGATGACCATAATTATCATTAATCCGCTTAAAATTATCGATATCAAACAAAAGTAAGGTCAGACTGTCATAGCTTCGACTGTCACACGTTCGCTCCAGCGCATCCATAAAGGCCCGTCGATTGGTTATACCGGTTAAACCATCTGTCGTCGCCCAATAAGCCAGTTCAGCATTTGCGGCTTTCAGTTCAGCGGTTCGAGCAGCAACAGTGCGCCGCAGAGCAACAATATAAATCAGGATCCCGAGCAGGAGTAGCGCAAGTCCGCTTTGCAGCAGATAGCGTGGATAGACAGTTTCCACGTACATCCAACGATTCAGGATCCTCTGATATTCTGAATCGGGAATGCGAGCCAGTCCCTGACGGATTTCCTCCAATAGCGCACGATTGCCCTCTTTCACTGCGGGTCGAATTTGAGCGCTGTAAAGATGACGAACAGGAATAAAACGCGCGGGTTCGCGTGAAGTATAAAGATAAAAATTAGCCACTTGCAGATCGGCAACAAAGACTTTTAACTTGTCATCAAAGGCGGCCTTGAGCATCAATTCGTTACTGGCATAGGTCAATACACTGGCTCGCGGATATTTTTGACGCACAAAGGATTCTTCATAACCGCCCCGCACGACTCCAACCTCACCGCCATTCATGAGATACCCATCGGGCTCAACACCGAGCAACTTTTGATTGAAGAATAACTGGCTTTCTATTCCCAGTAACTCGCGAGCATAATCGAGATAATGCTCTCGCTCCCGAGACCAGAGTAGCCCGGCGTGAATATCGGCCTGCCCATTACGGACCAAATCCAGTGAACCTTGCCAATCTGTCAATATAAAACGTATGTCGACCCGATTGGCCTTGGCATACTCGCGCCAAATATCCACCAAAATACCGCTGGGCTCACCGGCATCATTCAAATAGGAAAAGGGTTTCCAAGAACTGGAATTAGTAATTAATAATTGTCGTTTTTGATGCTGCGGAGTTTGTCCATTTTCATCTGCCGCTTGCAGAGAACCTGGGGACAATATCAAAACCAGTATCAGAGTCGTTAGCGTCATCCATGCCGCAGCGACTGAGCGCGACCACGAAAACAACCTGCTCAGAGCGGGGTCCAAAGCTAAAAAGAAAGGCTTCATGTGGCCGGAATATCCTTAAAAAGCATGAGACTGGCGGGTTCGACCCGGGTTATTGGCCCGGGCTCAAAGAACACTCACCGGAAACACACCAAATATTAACATTCGTTAGGCATTTCCAGCAGTTTTTTTCAGCAGCGACGGATCCTGACTACTTTCATGGTTTCCATCTCAAAACCGGCTACTATGGTTGTTTGCGGGTAATAATCAACCGAAACGCGGGAACCTTTAAGCGAACGGTATTTCTTGGGGCGCTTGAAGCGAAACGGTGCATCGCAATTTTCCAACATCAGAGTGTGTTGAACCCAGTCGCCCTCGTCTCTTTGGGTATGGGAAACAACCGTCTTGTCTTCTGTGTGATAAAGTGGTGAGTGTTTTTCTGTCAATACGTCAGCGATTGTCATAGTGCATTTACCTCCGGTAAGTCGCTTCTGACTGTGAATCCAAGGTCCTGACGGGCCCGACCTTGCCCATGTAGGCCCGGGCAACGGCTTCGCTTTTTGTTCAACCCTCTGATAAGCGCTTGAGGTCTGTTTAAAGAAGACCGTTAGGATGAAATGCCAGTCGCGACAAAAAGCTTCCCTGCCGCAACAAATTGGCGGTAACGGTTCGGTTGAGTCTGGGTAAACAGAGCAGCCCGGATACAATGTCCCGGACAAGAGTTAATTCAGAGCGAAAAGACATTGTAGCAAATTCATACAGAAAGATCTTGAGCAAAATCCATACACCACTCTTGAGTGTTCTTGTTGATTCAATTGCGCGGTGCAGCCATTCAAGCTAAAGCTTGATCCAAGGTTTGACTATTTCCCTTTATAAAGTGTTGTCCTCTCGTTGTATTTTGGTAACAATGCGGCATCGAACCGAGCCTTTAGTTGGGTAACATTTGCATGAGAACAACGGAACTCATCCGCCAGACAATCCTGCAGCTGTATCATAAGATCTCGACCTTTGCAGAAAGGTTCCGCACAGGTATCAGTCAATGGCTCGCCAAGCTGAGCACGGCCCAAAAGCTTTACCTGTTGGCGCTATTCAGTCTGCCGTTTTATGAACAACACCCTTCGTTGACAACCCTGCTCACAGTCAGCGCGCTGGTTATTGAGTTTTGGCCACTATTCAACAAACTGTGGCACTCTTTGGCGGGCAAGGCGGTCATTTTGCTGTTTTATGCCACCATAGCCAACTTTTCGCTGGCCAGTAGCGGTGCCATAGTCAATGAAGTCACCGGCGTGTCGGCAGCGCATTTCAACTATACCCATAACTTCGCCCTGTTACTGGAGCTTCCGGTTTGGATGGTGATCACCAGCAGTATCGCCCTGTTGCTGCTGCAGATGTTACTGCCCATCTACCTGGTAGGACTGCTGCTGCTCAAACTGGTGGGGCTTATCGGCTTCAAATGGCAGCCCAAGTACGCCTATCCTGTGAGCACAGCCTTTCTCAGGCTCATGTTATCGTTTTTAATCTTGCATCATCTGATGTTGCTGGTCGATATGGAGCGTTTCATGGAGAGCCGCTTCAGGGTAGATGACAAGGGTGTCAGCTTCTCCTTTAATGGTCAGTTTAAGCCAAACGAGGATAAAGCAAATGCAAACCTCTCCCCTTTGCATGTCCCGGACACCGCCCAAGGAAACGAGGCTTTAAGCGCTCAGCAAGAAGCAAACAAGCTGAATACTGAAGGTCAGGATCCAGCAGGACAGAAATCACAAGCGCAAGAAACGGAAAATAACGAAGCAAAAACAGAAGATGATGCATTGGTATACGCCCGTTTCACCGCCGCCTATAGGCACAAAGTGAGGCAACTTGTGGCCGACTTCGCTTTTGGCATGGAAGCCGATGGCCGCAGTCGCTGCCAGATGTCTGCCAATGCGAGCGGCGTTGAACTCAATGATTACGAGCTGTTGCAGATCTTGCCCGACACCGGCGAGCTTTATGGCTATCGTTTTGAGGTTATTCCCTGTGTCTCGGCTGCATTTCCGCGAACTCAGGTGAGCCCTTCTTCACTGCCGAGCGATTAATCCTGGTATGCAAATCCAGTCTCTTAAGTGGATGTTCTCTTTTGTGAATGAGTACTATCGAGTCCGTAAAAAAGCCGCCTCCCGGCGGCTTTTTATCCTTTTATTGTCAGAAGCTTGCCAAGAGTTGCATGCCCGAGAAGGCGGAGTATCCGCGGATCATCACATGATAGGTCGCCGCCAGGGTGACTTGAAAGCTGCAGCTTTCACTATTACCACTCTTGTATGGACGGCAATCATACACAGACGTAGAAGGTGCAGCCCCGGCGCGAACATAGAGATCGGCGTCACCACTGCCACCGCTGGTAACAATATTCAGGCTAACACCCGCCGGAACCTGGACGGTGAAATGCTGCTCTGAACCCGCACTGCCACTCAAGTTGCTCTTCGGCACGCCATTTTCCAAACAATCGCTGCCACAACCACCACCGGCGTTGTGTGTTGCCGTTAATGTGGCGCCGCTGTAAGCACTGTAACCCTGCAGCATCACGTACCAGCGCCCTTCTGCCGGCGAGCTGAAGCTGCAGCTCTCATTGTTGCCACTCTTATAGGGGCGGCATTGGTAGCTGTTTAACGTGGGTTTGCTGCCTTGGCTTACATAGAGATCGGCATCACCACTGCCGCCAGCCAGATCTATGTTCAAGTCGGCAGCGCCCGCAGGGACATCGATATAGAAATAGTTGGATGAACCCTGGACACCGCTGACACTGATCCCCACGCCGTTATCTAATGCAGTATCATCCGATGGACAATCATTGCCACAACCGCCGTCATCGGCTGCCAGAGAATAGAGCAGCTTGTTGGGTGAACCTGTCTTGGCATCGCCCACTTTGCCGGATGAGGCGCGGCTTACCAACAAGTTAGTCAGTTGAGTCGGGCTCAGAGCTGGGTTTTCCGCCAGATAAAGTGCCGCCACCCCGGCCACATGGGGGGATGCCATGGAAGTACCACTAATGGTATTAGTTGCGCTGTTGGAGTTGTACCAGGCCGAGGTGATTGACGAACCCGGAGCATAGATGTCCAGACAGGTGCCGTAATTGGAGAAGCTTGAGCGACTGTCGGTGCTGGTGGTAGAGCCCACAGTCACCGCATTGGCGGCCCGCGCCGGTGAATAGTTACAGGCATTACTGTTGTCATTACCCGCTGCCACAACAAAGCTTATCCCGGCCGCTACGGCCGCATTTACTGCATCATCCAGCGCCTGGGAGGCGCCGCCGCCCAAACTCATGTTGGCAACAGAAGGCCCTTGGGCGTTGTTTTTCACCCAGTTGATCCCGGAAATCACGCCGGAGTTGCTACCTGAGCCCGAGCAGTTAAGTACCCTGACCCCGACAATATTGACATTCTTGGCAACCCCGTAAGTGCTGCCGCCTATAGTCCCGGCAACATGAGTACCATGACCGTTACAGTCACTGCTGTCGTTATCGTTATCGATAAAGTCATAGCCACTGCTGGCACGGCCGCCAAACTCATTATGGGTGTTACGTACACCTGTATCGATGACAAAAGCGGTGACGCCGGAGCCGTCATAGTCGTAATGGTAGTTACTGTTGAGCGGCAGATCCCGCTGATCTATCCGGTCAAGCCCCCAGGTAGCTCCGCCTTGATCGCCGGCGGCTTCCACCATAGGTTCAATAGACACCCTTTGATCCTGTTCAACATATTTGATGTTGGGATCTTTAAGCAGACTCTGGATCTGAGCCGCATTGGCCTTGACCAATACCCCGTTGAGGCTGTTGCCAAAGTTTTGTCTGACTTCAATGCCGTGTTCGTTGGCAAGCCTTGCGCCCATACTGCTGGCGTAGGCGCTGACGCCATTCGGGTCATTAAGGTTGATAACTGCCGGGGTATTGAACACCACTATGTACTGATCTTTGATGGCTTTAGCAGGATTGACCGCATGTAACTGGGCTTGATAGTCCTGTGCCAGAACGAACGGGCTGCTCAGGGCTGCAGCAACTGCAATCGCAATGAAATGTTTCCTTTGCATAATGATTTCCTTGGTTATTATGATTTTGCCTCGAGGGCCGTTTTAACCTAGGACAATTTTCAGCCAGTACATATAACATCATACTGAGTCGGATAAACACTCCGCCCTCAAAATGTAACATTTAAATTACATACGCCCTGCAAAAGTAGTAGAGAGATCCTCCAGGAGTATGATAGATACAAAATGGGGGGCGGTTGCAACGGATCAGCAAATTAATTCAATAAATCATTATGTTAACCATACAAGCAAAACAGGTAACTCAGTCAATACCACCACATCGTACTAACTGGCATTGAATACCATCAATCTAAAGTATGATTTTAAGTTCAAGCTTTCAGCGAAAAGCCCCTACTCTTCTTGCCCTTGAGTGATGTTTATCAGCGTCAAAGGAGCCCTGTTGATAGATAAACAGTTTGCTCACCAAGCTATGGTGTTCCCCAAGTAGTCGTAAAAGCCGCCACTTTGCGCCTGGCTGAGGTGATCCAGCAGTTGTTTGATGCCAACCGCCGAGGTACGCACATCAATAAGCGCATTGGGGCCGCCCATGCTGGTCTGCACCCAACCTGGATGCAAGGCTACCGCTTTGACACCGGCATCGGCCAAATCTATGGCAAGACTCTTGGTGATCGAGTTAAGCGCGGCCTTGGATGAACGATACAGATAACCACCACCACTCTGGTTGTCGGCCATACTACCGACCTTGGATGAGATATTGGCTATGATGCCTTTTGCTTGGATAAGATGAGGCAGGAAAGCTTCGGCAAGCTTACAAGGCGCTATGCTGTTTACTTCAAACACTGTGCGCCATTCATCCACAGGCAATTGTCCCAACAGCAAGCCTTTGGGGCCATAATAGCCCGCATTGTTGAGCAGCAGATCCAAGCCCCGTCCCTCAAGCTCTTCAGCCAAGTCTGCCACCGCTTCATAGTCGGTCACATCCAGAGCAAACACCTCCAGCCCCTGAAATTCGTTGACCAGTTCCAGTAGTTCATCGGCCGTTTCCGGATCGCGACAACAGGCCAATACGTCCCAACCAGCGGCAAGATAGACTTGGGTCAACGCCAATCCTATGCCGCGGTTGGCACCGGTTATCAATAGTTGTGGCATAGGGTGAATCTCCTTTTACTTAAGAATTTCGGGCTTAGGTTGTCGTCACTCCTGAAGCTAACGATCGAGCTTATCATAAGTCTGTTAACTTCCGTTTGGCTTCTGTTGATGAGTCAAATCCTGAGTTACTTTCGCGATGACTCTGGCGGATAAGCGCTTCACCAAGCATGCCAAAGTAATTTGCCAGCGCGTTGAGAATCGCTTGTCTATGAGCCTCATCAGGATAGGCCCCGACATCATTGAGCTGTGAGAAAGTCGTACCCGACACCAGGTATTGGTTCCGTATGTCGGTAGAAGACTCGATAGCGGCTTCAAAGGCCCGGGCCATCAACTCCGTTGGGAGCGAAAAATAGCGCCTGCCATAATGTTTATCCAAGGCGATGGCCCGGCGCACATAGTCACTCGGCTCAAGGCCATCCGGGCTTATCAGCACAGTTTGATATAGGAATGCCAAATGCCGGTTGAGTGGATGGGGTCTAAGCTCGACATCTTTAAGATAGAGGTCACTGCCAAAACCAATAGCACTACCAACACTAAATGCTAAGCCTGAGTCCTGGGAGCAGACTAGCTTGTCGACACTTGAATGAATGCTAAAGGCTACTTTGGCAATATAATGATCAAAGGCGTGCCAAAACTCATGGGCCAAGGCGCCGGCACCGGCATTTTTCGCCAGCGCCAATATCCTTTCATGAGGGGCGTAGTGCGCCTAGACACCTTTCTGGCCGCCGAGACCAAAGTCCAGATTCAGGGTTTGTCTTAGTCCAATGGCGTCCGGCGGCAACTTGAGTATAAAAGCCAGGTCCGCCAGCGAATCAAATATCAGATTGGCAGCCAGCCGTGATTCTTCAGCGCTGACCCACTTGCCTACCCGCACATTGGCAAAGCCGAACTGTTGCTTGATATCGAGAAAACTGACCTGCTCGTCGAAACGATAATCCGGTCCTTCGCGCAAATAGTGGCGGCTTGTCAGCAAAATGCTTGGCTCCCGGTCAATTCTCAACAGAAGCAAGTGTATAACCGAACGCCTTGAAAGTCCCACAAAGGCTTAGGGGCGCTATAAGAAAATTCAAAAACAAAAAAGGCTCCTCGAGGGAGCCTTTTTTGCACCATTTATAATGGTACCCGAGGACGGACTTGAACCGTCACGCTGTTACCAGCGAGGGATTTTAAATCCCTTGTGTCTACCGATTCCACCACTCGGGCAAACTGTGTAACAAGGAGATATTACCCATTGTCACTGAAAGAGTGGAGGCGCGACCCGGAGTCGAACCGAGATCGACGGATTTGCAATCCGCAGCATAGCCATTCTGCCATCGCGCCCCAAGCCATGAGGCTGGGATTGGAGCGACATATCGGGTTCGAACCGATGACCTGTACCTTGGCAAGGTACCGCTCTACCAACTGAGCTAATGTCGCATCACTTGTTTGCTTCATCTTCCGAGTTGACAATTAACAAAGGTACCAACCTTCTGTTTTATCAACTGAGCTAATGTCGCATACCTGTTCCGCCATTCAAGCGGAAGCCAGAGTGTTATCCCCTGACTGCGGAATGGCATTCTACCGATTTAAGGCCGGGAGTCAATCGGCAAATCAGCATTTTTATGCCAAAACCACTCGGATGCTGCCAATTTGTTCAAAGTGGGTCAAATTTTCATTATCATGATTAAAATACAATCCGATTCAGTAGCTTGTCAGCGGCTACTCCTACCGAATACCATCATAAAAGTCACAGTGAAAACCCTTGTGAAAAGGTTTGATAGCCGCCCAGGTTAAGCAAAAACATTAAGACTTGGATACAACAAGGCCCGGTACTCAGACCGGGCCTTGGCAGTAAGAGTCGAAATTACTCTTCAGATAGCGGCAGAGTCAGGTAGTTAAGACCCAACATCTTTTGCATCACACCTACTACCTGGCAGCTGTAACCGAACTCGTTGTCGTACCATACATAGAGGATAGCGCGCTTACCATCGGCGATAGTGGCTTGAGAATCAACCACACCGGCGTAGCGTGAACCCACTAGGTCACAAGACACGATTTCTGTAGACTCGGTGAAGTCCACCTGATTTTGCAGCTCAGAGTGCAGCGCGATATCACGCAGATAAGCGTTCATATCTTCTTTGCTGGTTTCGGCGTTCAGGTTCAGGCTAATGATGGCCATGGACACGTTCGGAGTCGGTACCCGAATCGCGTTACCTGTCAGCTTACCGGAGAGTACCGGCAGCGCCTTGGCAACCGCTTTAGCGGCACCGGTTTCAGTGATCACCATGTTCAGCGGTGCACTGCGACCACGGCGGTCGGCTTTGTGATAGTTGTCGATCAGGTTTTGATCATTGGTATAAGAGTGGATAGTTTCCACGTGACCATTTTCAATACCGTACTTGTCATTAACGGCCTTCAGTACAGGCGTAATGGCGTTGGTAGTACAGCTGGCGGCAGACACAATAACATCTTCCGGCAGAATATCGTTATCGTTCACACCATAAACTATGTTCTTGATGCTGCCCTTGGCAGGGGCAGTCAGCAGAACCTTGGAAGCACCTGGACTCTTGAGGTGCAGACCCAAACCGTCTTCATCTTTCCAGATACCTGTGTTATCGACCACCAGGGCATCGGTAATACCGTACTTGGTGTAATCCACTTCATCGGGTGAGTTGGCGTAAATCACCTGAATATAAGTACCGTTGGCGATGATGGCGTTGTTATCTTCATCCACCTCGACAGAACCGTTGAAAGGTCCGTGTACTGAATCACGGCGCAGTAGGCTGGCACGTTTTTCCAAATCCCCCTTGCGGCCACCGCGCAGAACAATCGCGCGCAGACGTAGCTTGTTGCTGCGGCCGGTTTTTTCAATCAGCAGGCGGGCCAGCAGACGACCGATGCGGCCAAAGCCATAGAGTACAACGTTGCGTGGCTCAACTTCATCTTTGCTTTCGATGGCACTAGCCAGCTCGCGGCTCATATAAGCTTCGATTTCGCTACCGTCGGTGTGGTTACGCCAGTACTTAACGGCCAGTTTACCTATATCCACTTTGCACTGTTTGACATCCAGTTTGCTCAGGGCTTCTACGAAGGGGAAGCTCTCACGCAGGCGCAGCTTATCGCCCACATGGCGACGAACCAGACGATGGGCCTTGATAATATCGATGGTGGAGGCGATCAGCAGGGGTTTACCATAAACCACCACTTCTACGCCCTGATTGCGATACAACTTGCCCAACAGGGGCTGCATGGCCTCTGCCAGTTCGAAGCGTTCTTGCCAACTTTGTAGGTGTTTATCAGCGCTCATTTACAGATCCTTTATCTCACTTTTCCACTTTATTGCCGGGAAAGGTTTGAGTAACAAAAAGAAAAGACCAATAATCTTAATAACGACAGCTAACCTGCCCCTTTTTGGTCGGCGCTATTGTAATGAAAACTGCTGCGCCAAGCTAGTAGGAGATTTTCGCTAAATCTCTAATTAAATTACAGATTTTATTTAATGGAGCGCATTTTGACGCGTAATCTAGTAATAATTACATCATTTATCCTTTTTTCCGGGGTTACCGGCTGTGATAACCGCCCTAATCCCGCCACTATTTGTAAGAATAATCCCGAACTTTGTGACGATTTACATAAGGACAGCTGGTGCAGGCGGGAAAAGACCAACCTGATTACGCAGCGCTATCAGGTCAAAAACACCGCTGAACCCTCAGGTGAGCAGATCTATCACTTACTCGTTAACTTGGAAAATTACAATCGCTGTGTCGGGTTGGCGTCCGGAGTACAACACATCCTCAATCCTGAGCGTACCAATGACAGAGCCAGAGCATTCGGTTTAAGCGCGCAAAGCCTGTCTGAGCTGCAAGCCTCCACCAAGGGCAGCAATGACATCCATATCGCCTTCTATCACTGGGCACATTTGGGTGATGACGCGGCACTCAAGGTATTGCTGGAGGCAGAAAAACAACAACAGCTAGATTCGCCCGAGATCTTGGCCGGGCTTGCGGGCTATTACCTCAAGTTTGATGCGACCAAAGCGAAACAACTCTATCTTAAAGTGTTGGCAAGAAGCACCGAAGAGAACTTCGACCCCGATTGGTTGTTGGGGCTGGCAAGCGCTTTCCGGCAGTTGCAGGATATGGAGCAGGCCTATCTGCTTTCGAGAGCCAATTTGCTTTTGACCGACAATCCGGTCGATGAAGTTCAACTGAAGGCCATGATAGGTAACGACAACCAGTTGAGTACACATTTGGATCAACAAGCAAGCAACCTCGCCGAGGTTCTGAAAAGCGGGGATTATCTTGACAGTGACTGGCCTAAACGGCTGCAAGGCGACGAGGAAAAACAACCAGAGACTGAGCCGACAGAAACACAAGCCCCTGATAGCAACACCACACTCGAACAAACTGACGCAACAGCCGGGCCCCGGTGATGTGCCTATACCGTTATTTAGACGGCAAATACCCGCCAGTTTGTAATTTACGCCGTTCAGTCACACAATTAAAGTATTGTTTCGCGACCGCTGTAATAAAACCACCTAATTTGTTAACAGAATAGCCGGTTACAGCATGAATTAACTTGACGTACTGCGTCATTTTTGTAATTTTACTACCAATTACTGTTTTTACATTCACCAGAGGGATATGAGATGACTATCCGCGTAGCAATTAACGGTTATGGCCGTATCGGACGCAATGTTCTGCGTGCTCTATACGAGAGTGAGAAAGACTATCCAATTCAAATCGTTGCCATCAACGATCTCGGAGATGCTTCCATCAACGCTCACCTGACCAAGTATGACTCTGTTCACGGCCGCTTCAACGCCAAAGTCGAACATGACGACGATGCTATTTATGTCAACGGCGACAAGATCCCGACCTTCCAGGAGCGCGATCCTGCCAAGTTGCCTTGGGCCGATCTGCAGGTAGACGTAGTCTTCGAATGTACCGGTATCTTCACTTCCAAAGAAGCGGTACAACCACACCTGGATGCCGGCGCCAAGAAGGTTATCATCTCAGCTCCCGGCAAGAATGTTGATGCCACTGTGGTATACGGGGTTAACAACCAGGAAATCACCAAAGAGATGACTGTTATCTCCAATGCTTCCTGTACCACTAACTGTCTGGCGCCTGTGGCCAAGCCATTGAACGATGCTATCGGCATTGAATCCGGCCTGATGACCACCATTCACGCCTACACCAATGACCAGCGTCTGTCTGATGTGTATCACAGCGATATGCGTCGTGCCCGTGCGGCGGCTCTGTCGATGATCCCAACCAAAACAGGTGCAGCGGCGGCTGTTGGTTTGGTTGTACCTGAGCTTCAGGGCAAATTCGACGGTCTGGCGGTTCGGGTTCCGACTGTCAACGTGTCTCTGGTTGACCTGTCCTTTATCGCTTCCCGCGACACCACAGTGGAAGAAGTTAACGCCATCATAGAAGCGGCAGCCAAGACTTCCCCGATGAACGAAGTGCTGGCGGTAAACAAGGAGCCTCTGGTTTCCATCGACTTCAACCACAACGCCTTCTCGTCCAACTTCGACGCCACCCAGACTCGCGTCAAGGGACGTCTGGTGAAAGTCATGGCCTGGTACGACAACGAGTGGGGTTTCAGCAACCGTATGCTGGACAACGCCGTTGCCTTGATGACAGCCAAGTAATCCGAGTTCAAAGCCAAACGCCTGCCGAGTGCAGGCGTTTTTTATGTCAGTTACTCTGTCTTGCCAAGGCAGAGGTCTTTCTCAAGCGACCATAGCCCGTTTTTATCCGTCTGCTTTCACTCGATATCTCCCTGCTTCTTCATTGCCCTTGCAATACTTGATGCAAAGCAGCGGATTTCCATTTTCGACAAGCACCATCAAGCACATTTCACTTCCGGAAAATAAAGCCCCTACTTAGACTCAGGTTAAAAGCCGTTTCAATTATTGTGTTTGAAAGCCAATTCGGCCATTGCGCCGGTTAGCGCCTTGCCTTTAGCGGAGTCTCACTATGGACAATCAATTTCTCAGTCTTATTACCGATCCCCTGCTTGACCCCAAGCAAAAGACCCTGGCGCTGGCCGGTGCCGCCGATGCCAGTATTCCCTATCTGCCTCGCAGTGAAGCACTGACCCAAGCCATGGATAAAGGCATTATCTGCGATATGTTTGAGGGTCATGCCCCGTTCAAACCCAGATATGTTTTGCCCGATTACCAACGTTTTCTCGAGCAAGGCTCCGAGTATCTGGAGTTGACACCGGCCGAAGATCTGGATGATGCCCTGATGAAGCTGATGGTGCTGTATCACCATGTGCCGTCAGTCACCAATATCCCGGTGTTTCTCGGCTATCTCGATAGTTTATTGTTGCCTTACTGCCAGGATATCAGTGATGACGCCTTGTATCAGAAACTGAAACGCTTCTGGATCCAGTTGGATCGCACTCTGCCGGACGCCTTTATGCATGCCAACATAGGCCCAGAGGACAACCGTGTCTGCCGCACTATTTTGCGCATTGATGCCGAGCTCAAGCAGGTGGCTCCCAATCTAACCTTTATGTATGACCCCAAGCGCACCCCCAAAGCGCTGCTGCGACTGGCAACAGACAACATCATTGCCTGCAGTAAACCTCACATCGGCAACTGGCCGATTCATGCCCAAACCTTTGCCTGTGCTCCCGGTGAGGCGCCAAATCAAACGTTCGGCATTGTCAGCTGTTATAACGCGCTCCCCACCCGAGGAGGCGCCAATACGCTGGTCAGACTTAACCTCAAGGCCGTCGCCGAAGAAGCCGGTACCCTGGAGGAAATGCTCGAGCGCACCCTGCCCCATTACTGCAACCTGATGTATGAACTGATTGAGCTGCGCTGTGAGTTTTTACACCGCCGGTCCCATTTCTTCGACTCCTTCCTGGTAAAAGAAGGCCTCATTGACGAATCCCGCTTTGCGCCCATGTTCGGCGTCTATGCCATGGCCGAAGCCGTCAATCATCTGCAGCAGCTGGCAGGTATGAGTGGCGAATATGGTCACAGCGAGCAGGCCAATGAGCTCGGTTTAACCATCAGCCGCGCGCTCAGTGATAGAGTGACCACGACCCAAGTCAGTTTCGGCTTTAATGGCCGCGCCTTACTTCATGCCCAGGGGGGACTTTCCATCGACAAAGGCACCACTCCGGGAGTCAGAATAGCCTACGGCCACGAGCCGGACCCTGTCACTCATGTGTTGGCGCTGGCGCCGCAACACGCTTTCTATCCTTCCGGGATCAGCGAGATCCTGACTCTGGATGAAACCATCAAGGCCAATCCTGAAGCCCTGCTTGAGCTGTGTATCGGCGCGCTGGATGCCGGCTTTCGTGAATTTACCGCCAATACCGCCGATACCGATCTGGTGCGCATCACAGGTTATATGGTGAAAAAGTCGCAGATCGCCAGTTACCGGCAACAAGGCTCACGTACCAACACCACCTTCCTGGGCACAGAGGCCAGTGAAACCACGGCCGTGACCCAAAGGGCACCGCGGGTAGTGAGCGCCGAGTTCCATGCCGCCGGCAAGTCCCCAATGTAAGGGCGCAAGTTATGAAGAGTGCAGCCCCGGGAGGGTTTGATAGCCCGTTCAATCATTCTGAGCTTAATCGCTATAAGCTGAATGGGCGTCAGTCGAATAGCCGTGAGTTAAGTAGCGGCGATACCGATGCTTCGGCATTAGCTATGGGCTTCGAGGTTGCCAGTGCCGAAGTCGCCAGGGTGCTGCCCTTCTCGACCGTAGATGGCCCGGGCAATCGCATGGTGTTTTTCCTTCAGGGTTGTAACTTTCGCTGCCCGGGTTGCCATAATCCGGAAACCATCACTCTGTGTGATGCCTGCCAGGAGTGTATTGCGCACTGCCCGGCAGGCGCCTTGAGCCTTAAATCAACTGCGGCTGACACTCAAACAGTTCCAAATAACAAGGCGTCTCTCAGGCTTGCCTGGGATAGTACAAGCTGCATCGGCTGCGACACCTGTCTCGGCGTTTGCCCTTCGAGCAGCCAGCCCAAGACCCAACGCCTGTCAGTCGGAAAAGCGTTGGCGCTGGTTAAAAGGCAGCAAGCTTTTATCCGCGGTATCACCTTGAGTGGTGGAGAGGCCAGCTTGCAACTGAAGTTCGTCAGTAACCTGTTCAAGGCCATTAAACAAAGCCCAGAGCTCAAACACCTGACTTGCCTTTTGGATACCAATGGCAGCCTGGGAGCAAGTGGTTGGCAACGTCTGCTCCCTTGGCTTGATGGCGCCATGGTTGACCTGAAAGCCTGGGATGAGCCGGCTCACCGACGACTGACAGGCCGTGGCAACATCAAGGTCAAGCAGAGCCTGCAACTGCTGGCCGAAGCAGGGAAACTGGCGGAAGTCAGGCTACTGGAAGTACCCGGAAAGAGTGATTATTGGCAGCACTTTGACGCCCTGGCGTCGTTTTTGCTGGACTTGCAACGCCGGCAAGCGCTGAAGGGTGAGCCGATGCGGCTACGCCTAAACGGTTACAATCATCATGGTGTCAAAGGCGAGGCCTTGCGCTGGCCCAAGGCGAGCCAACAGCAGATTAATGATCTGGCCAAGGCGCTCAGCCGTGCCGGCATAGCCAATATCAGTCTGCCACCGGTTAACCTTGGCTGATGAACTGCTTAAAGCCACTGAGCAGGGTCGCTTTTAGCCATTGCAGCGCCGGATCCCGGCTGCCACTTTGATGATGCACCATGCTATAGCCCACCTTGCCATAGGCAAAGGGCAATGGCTTAACCACCATGCCGCTTGCCTGCGCCGCCATTGAAGCCCACAGCGCCGAGCAGGTAAACAGCAAGTCCGAGTGACGACAGATACTGGCGGCGGCGCCGAAGTCGGCGACTTCCATCGCCAGATTCCGCCTGCGGCTCAATTGTGCCAATGACTGCTCGAAAAAGGGTTGCTGCAGATCGGCATCCAAAATGCCCACATGGGCGAAGCTCAGATAGGCATCCAGCGTCAGCTCTTTTGCCGCCAGCGGGTGATCGGCCCGCATCAGGCAACACATCTCGTCCTCTGCCAAACGCTCCCAAATCAGTTCGTTGCGGCCAGTTGGCGGCTGCCCCAAGTCGTGAGGCAGAACCAGCAAGTCCACCCGTCCTTCACACAGGGATTGAAACCCCGTGCTCTCTTTGGCATGCACCGCCAGTGTCATTCCCGGCGCCCGCTGCTGCACGCTGGCGATAGCGCTCGCAAGCAGTTCGAAGCTGCTTTCCCTCAGCGCCAAATTCATCCGCCCTTGAAATCTTTCCGGGCGAAAGCCCTCTTCGGTAAACAGGTTATCCATCTCTCTGAGCATGGCGCTGATAACCGGCCCGAGTCGTTTGGCCTTGGCAGTCGGCAACAGCTGATTCCCCTGACGGTAGAAGAGCTCATCGTCGAGGCAATCCCTGAGCTGGGAGAGTATTTTGCTGACCGCCGAAGGGCTCAAACACAGACGCGTGGCCGCCTGGGTGACGCTTTGCTGTTCCAGCAGTTGTCTGAGCACCAGAAGATGACGGAAATTGATGCGGGATAAGCGGACGATATCACTCATTCTGGCTGTGTTTCACCTTGGCGGGGTTTAACCTTGACGGAATAAGCCAAGGTTAAACCATAACGGAATGAAGTTCTGCAATCATGCTCTCATTCGGCCAAGCGCTTGGGGAAAGCGCTGTCAGAGAATACGCCGCAGCAGAAAGTCGGCCTTGAGCCTGCGAATGCGGTTCATGATTTTCTTTACCGGCTTGGGGTAACTCTGCAAGGTATCTATCTGGCTGTAATGATACAAACGCTGGCTGTGCAGCAGCAGATGTTGCTGCTCTTTGGCAAAATACTCGGCCAGCTCTTGTTTGTCATCATGTAGCAGCAAACCATTTTCCAGATCTAGGGCCCAAGCCCGCGGATTGAGATTGCTGCCGGTGAGCAGGTGTTTGCGACCATCCATGCTCACCCCTTTGAGGTGATAACTGTTGTTGTCATGCTTCCACAGATGGATATTGAGTAGCCCCTGATCCACCGCCCACTGCTGGCGTTTGACAAACTTGCGCAGCGACTGCTCATAGAGATACGGCAAGGCACCTATGGTGGAAAAATCCTGCTCCGGTGGGATATAAAAGTCATTGGCCGTCTTGTCACCCACCAGAATATCCAGACGCTTGCCGTTGCGCAGGTGTTTAACCAGCGCCCGCACCAAAGCATAGGGCGGGTTAAAATAGGGCGTGCAAATAAAAAGCGATTCCTTGGACTCCTCCACCATGGCGAGTACCGCCTTGTTGAGCGGATTGCGCTTGCGTCCAAGGCCCAAAAGCGGCGTGACCCGCAATCCCTCTTCAACGCCCTTGAATTGATAGCTTGCCGCCGACAGTCGCTGTTTAAAGCTTCTGACATCAATTTTTTCCGGCAGCACTTCCTCTTCTTCCGGACAGCTCAGGCAACTGACCGCTTTGTCGCTCAAAATGGCACTGTCAATCATCTCTCGCATGCTGGCAGCCAGCTCGGCCGACTCCAACACATGGTAGCGATCGAAACGGTATCTGTCTTTCTGCTGCAGATAGATATTATTGAGGCTGGCGCCGCTGTATATCACGGCATCATCGACAATAAAGCCCTTGAGGTGCAGTACTCCCATAAACTCGCGGGATTTCACCGGCACACCATAAATGTTGAAGCGCTGCTGCGCTTGCGCCATCACCTGACGGTACATCAGGTTGTTGCCGCCATCGCCCTTATGGCCAATAAGGCCGCGGCGGGCGCGGTGAAAATCGACCAGCACCTTGATTTCGAGTTCGGGTCTGGCAGCCTTGGCCGCCAACAGTTCGGCAAGTATCTCACGCCCGGCTTCATCGTCTTCCAGATAGAGTGCAGCAATATAGATAGCCTCTTTGGCGTTACGGATCCGCTCAATCAAGGTCTGTTTGAAGTTACTTGGGGTCAGCAGCCAGTGCAATGCATCCGGCGCTATGGCAATTCCACCCAGCTTATCCAGCAAGGTATCCTCCTGTCACTGTATGTTCCGGCAATCCACTCGCTCCCTGTGTTTCCCGGCAAAATGTCCTTCCCCTGTGATGGCGCAATCGACAAAGATCCGCTGCGGGGCGAATAAGGCAATAGAAATTACCCACTTGTCCCGGCCCGGGCAAGCCTTTTCTCGCCAACAGCCGCTATTGGTTCACGATTTCGACGCAATTTGTATCAAAATAGATACTGACGACAGCGCGACAAGAGTAAAACCTACCCAGATCACGCTTTTGCAATGGGACTCCTGTTATTACAGGTTTCGCCTTATACACTATTATGCCCCTGAGCCTAGTGCTCAATGAATTCAAACTGGACGACAATGAACAAACAATTCTGGTTAACGCTTATCGGCACCCTGCTCGCGGCCTGGGCTCTGTTTCACTTCAAAACCTATCTCGGCCCTTTAGTACTGCCGCTGTTTATCGGTTTGGTATTGATAGTCACACTGAAACTCTATGCACTGATGGACAAGGACGACAGCTAAGACTCTGCAGGTTATACTCTCAAAAGCATTCACGGAACCGGAGGCTTTTCCATGCCACAGCTGTCCCTGCAGGGCTTGGCACGTCCACTGTTGTTATTGAGCGCCATAGCGCTGTCTTCCCCTTTGAAGGCCGATAATACCTCCCTTGATGATCTTTTGACTCTGATCACTCCGGCCTCATCACAAACCGCCGTCTGGATAGAAGATCTGCAAAGCGGCGAGCTGCTGCTGAGCCACAACAGCGAAACCCTGATGATCCCGGCCAGTACCCAAAAGCTGCTAACCGCGGTAACAGCCACCGAAATGCTGGGAGAAGAGTTTCGTTATCACACCAGCATTCTCAGTACCAATTCGCCCAAAAATGGCGTACTTCAAGGCGATCTCTATCTGCTGTTCAGTGGCGATCCCACCTTAAAGCGCCAGGATTTAATCGAGCTGTTTAAGCGTGTCACCGAAGCGGGTATCAACCAAGTACAGGGTAACCTTATCTTGATAGGTGAAACCCATGAGCAGCTTAGAGCACCCGGTTGGGTATGGGATGACTTGGGGATCTGTTACGCAGCCCCCGTCTCCAGCTATGTGATTAACCAAAACTGTGTTCATGGCAAACTCGAGCCCACACTCGCCTCGGACAAGGCCAAAATTTCCGCGCCGGTTTATCTGCCGGTCAAGCTAACCACCAACGCCATCTTCGACAAGGGCTACAAGCAGAGCTTTTGCGAACTGCAACTCGCTAGATTACCCGGTAACCACTTTCATTTCAGTGGCTGTTTCCCAGGCGCTCAGGTATTACCGCTGGCGCTGGCGGTCAATGACCCCGGCCAATATGCTATCGACACTGTCGCCGGCATCATCAAGGGCAAACTCAGTATCAAAGGCAAGATACTCACCTCCAATCAGCTACCGGCCAGCTCAAGGGTGGTGGCCAGTCATGCCTCGGATACCCTGCCCGAGCTGTTGGAAACCATGCTGCTGGAATCTGACAACCTGATTGCCGACAGCCTGCTTAAACAACTGGGTAAACACTATTATGGTGATGGCGCCAGTTTCAGTGCCGGTGCCAAGGCCATCAGGGAAGTGCTGGCGGAAAAAGGCATAGTGCTGGAAAGAGCTCAACTGATAGACGGTTCAGGCCTATCACGTTACAACCTACTCAATGCCAGGCAGTTGGCGCAGTTGCTGCGTCTGATTGCCGATACCCCAGATTACCAATGGTTGATGCACAAACTGCCGGTTTCCGGCCACAGCGGCACCTTGAAGTACCGTAAGCATTATGCAAACAAACCGCTTAAGGGCAGAGTCTGGGCCAAAACAGGCAGCATGCAGGGTGTGGTGAATCTGGCCGGTTATGTTACCGATGACGGTGACAAGCAAGTGCCCAGATACCTGTTTGTGATACTGGAAAATGGTTTGAGCCCCCAGAGTAAGGAACTTGAAGCCGCACCCTTTGCCACGCTTTTGCTGCAGGGGCTGACAGATTACCGTGCAAACAGCCACGCAGAAGGCCAACTGGCGGCAAAAGAGCAAGATAAGCCCAAACCAACACAGCAGGAAAAAACGCAGACAGAAGTTAATGTCAGCGCCCGTTAGTGAAGCACCTTCAAAACTCTTACCTCCATAAAACGGCAATAAAGCCATAAGAAATGTCCTCCGGCACAGCCGGAGGTTTTTCATATGCGCCTATAAGGCTTTCTTACTAGCAGCGCCCTAACAGGCACATCGCGTTTGACATTTGCATATGACGATTACTTACCGCCCGTAAACGGGCAGCCAGGATATGGGATCGACAATTGCTTGTAGTGGTCAAGTTAAACTGGCCACGGTTTTGTATTCAAGGCAGTTGACTGCTGCGCTATGGCGCCCATCAAACGAGACAGGCCTATGGGGAAGTTTGCAGAGTCGCCAGCCTTGGGATCAAAGGAAGGCGCGGACTTTTCAGCGGCCGGTTCTGCGGCTCCCAACAGGTTTTGACTCAGCTCAGGCTTTGGTGCGGCGGCAAGTCTCTGGGTTCCGGCCTCTTCTCTTGCCTGGTTATATTTACGCATCGCCTCGGCGGCGACCCGGATATCGGCCATGGAGGGATCGACAGGTGCCATCGCCGCCGCATAGACCTGTTTCATTTTCGCCATGGTCGCCAGCGGATCGCCGTTCACTACAGAGACATCAATCTGAACTTCACCTTCCACCGCGTAACGTTTGCCATCGGGTCCTTTCTCGAATTCAAATGCCGGTTGTCCGGCATGGATCCCGCCTACCGCGGCATGAGCCTGTTCATGGGAGCGCACCTGGGTATCGCGCTTCATCAGGGAGTCAATTTCCCGCTCAAGCGCCTGTTGCTCACGACTCTCACGGTTCTGCTGCTGTTTCTGTTGCGCCTCATCCGACTTGGGTTCGGCGGCGCTTGTCTTATTCGGCTCCCCGGCTGACTGGCGAGCCGCACCATCGTCCCCTTCTTTTACTTCGCTGCCAGCCTGGCTCGATGAGCGACTCGAAGAGCTGCCGGAAGTGTTGCCAAAAGCCTGCTCTGCCCCACCCATAGAGTTGACGGAAGTATTTGTGCCATTAAAAGCGGGAACCTCAGGTGCTTCTCCCGCTAAAGCTACTGGTATAGCAGGGCCGCCGGCAATGTCAGCCCCTTGCCCGGAAAAGGCAGATGCTTGAGCCGATATCCCCGCGAGCGGCATCGATGCTTGAACCTCTCCATGCCAATGGCCTGAGCTGGACAAGGCTGCTGCCCCAAGGGCTCCTTTAGTCAAACTGACTAGTGCTTCCCGCGGCGGCTTTACAGTTTGTGGCTCTGAATGTTGCGCAGCTGAACCTTGGTGCAAACTTGAATTGACCTGGCTTGGATTAACTGAACTTGTATTGACTGGGCTTTGATTTCCCGAGCTCGGGTTTAATGGGCTTGGCTTTACACCATTGACCTGAGAGGGATTTTGACTGGCGGAGATTTTACCGACAGGGTGGGCGCTGATAGGCGATTGGTTTATGGAGCTGCCACTGCTTAAGTTGGCAATTGACGAGCTTGGCCGCCGGGACACGGCTGTTGCCGTCAGCCCCGCGCCGACCAGCGCGCCAACCATATATTACACCTCGATATCTATGATACTGCCCAAGGTGTCAGATGCGCGTTCAATCACCTCTACTGAAGCTTGCCCCTGGGCCTTGGATTCCAATACCGATACCAGTGCCGAGGTTTTGTCTGCTTCATCAACCGGGCGGGCCGAATCGGCCTGCTGCGCAGGTGCCGGACGAGCGATATCCACTGTTGCCTGAGTCAGGCCGGACTGGGCGCTTTGCAGCCCTTGAACTCCCGCCGAAAAAGCCGATGGAATTTGCATGATTGCCCCTTGTCTGTATTGGACTGTGGATTGTCGTTCTGTGGCTAAAATCAGTTGCTACCACTTTAGCCACAACCCTGAACAATTATTGGCCAATTCAGTGCAAATGTACAGCCCGAAAGGTTTATGTCCCTTGATGGGTTACCGCAAAGGAGGCGCCTGCGAGCCAACCCGCGTCCCAATCTTTCCACACAGGTTGCATGCCTTGTGCTCGAATGGCGCTGACCACCTCAGGGACTGTGCGCTCATCACTTATCTGGAACTGATCCAGCTGCAACTTGGGATTGCTGTAACCACCTGGCTCTGTTGAGCTGGCAGCACTCACATGGGTGATCCCAAGAGGCAATAGATTGTCCCTGAGTGAGGCGCTCTCCCGGGTAGAGAGACTCAACTCCAGCGCCGGGCTGAACAAGCGCATGGCGCAGATTAGCTGCACCAATCCGGCATCATCCAGAGTCACAGCCGGCGTTACCCCACCAACGCACGGCCTGAGCCTTGGCAGCGACACGCTGAAGCGGCTACGCCAGTACTTTTGCTGCAGATGGTCCAGATGTAATCCCATCAGTGCCGAGTCCAGGCGCCAATCATCCAGCCCGAGCAAAACCCCCAGGCCTATCTTGTCGACCCCGGCCCTGGCGGCCCTGTCCGGTGTATTAAGCCTGAAACCAAAGTCCTTTTTATTGCCTCTGAGATGATGGCGGTCATAGGTGGCGGGCTGATAGGTTTCCTGATATACCATCACGGCATCCAGTCCCTCATCAACCAGGCGCCGATAGCCCGCTTCGGCGAGGGGCTGCACTTCAATCGCCAGATAGCTGAAGTCCTGCTTGAGCCTCAAAAGCGCCTTGGCAAAATAATCCAGCCCTACCTTGGTTTCATGTTCGCCGGAAACCAGCAATACAGAATCAAAGCCGCGCTGCTTGAGAATGGCAATTTCAACATCCAGTTCAGCCTGGCTTAGGGTCTTGCGGCGAATTTTATTGCTCATGCTGAAACCGCAGTAGTCGCAATCATTGGCGCACAGATTGGAAACATAGAGCGGCGCATAGAGACCTATGTTGGCGCCGAACTTCTTGCGGGTGAGTGCAGCAGAGAGCTGCGCCATAGGCTCGAGAAACTCCCGGGCCGCCGGTGACAAGAGAATGGGCAAGGCCGAGGGATTGTGCGCTATCGTCTCGGGCCGCGCCAGACAGCGCTCAACCTCGGCGGCGCTGACACTGGCAATAGCAAGGCGCAGTAGATCTCTGTCGATAGCGGTAAAACGCTCAAGAAAATCAGCCATGGTTGTCTCCCAGATTGAGAAACCCGGTCAGCGGACTGGTGTTTTGAGCCCGATTACTGATGGCCCCGAGTCCGGCAAGATAGGCCGCTCGCCCGGCGCGCACCGCATCCTTGAAGCAGCCCGCCATGGTCACGGGATCCGAACTGGAGGCGATGGCAGTATTGACCAGCACGGCATCGGCGCCCAACTCCATCGCCCGCATCGCCTGTGACGGCGCGCCGATCCCGGCATCCACCACCACAGGCACATTAGCCTGCTCTATGATGATCTTCAAAAAGGGTTCTGTGGCCAGCCCCTGATTGGAACCTATGGGACTACCAAGCGGCATCACGGCAGCGCAGCCTACCTCTTCGAGGCGCAAGCACAACACGGGATCGGCATGCACATAAGGCAGTACGGTAAAGCCATCGCTGCACAAGACCCGGGCCGCTTCCAGTGTTTCTACCGGATCCGGCAATAGATAACGGGGATCCGGGTGGATCTCCAGCTTCAATAGTTGAGTGCCCAGCATCTCCCGCGCCAGCTCGGCGGCAAAAATCGCCTCCCTGGCATTGCGGGCCCCGGCAGTATTGGGCAGCAGCTGCACGCCGCGCTCTTTGAGCGGTGCCAGCAATTCATCACTGCCCTGGTTAAAATCGAGCCGCTTCATCGCCACAGTAACCAACTCGGCGCCGCTGGCCACGAGCGAGCGTTGCATCAGCTCTGCCGAAGCAAACTTGCCGGTACCGCCAAACAGCCTGGATTGAAATTCAAACTCGCCAATTTGCAACATATCAACCTCCGGCAACGGCGGAAAACAGCTCGAGGCTGTCTCCGCTTTGACATTCAAGCTCTGGCCACTGAGATCTGGGCACTACGGCGCCATTGCGCACCAGCGCCACGCTGCCAGGCGCTATCTCACACCACTCGAGCAGCTGTAACAGCGTCATAGCTTCAGGCAACTCTTTGACTTGATTGTTTATCTTAATTTGCATCGCAATTCTCCTCACGGCTAAGCTCAGAGTGCCCTTTCATAAATTTGGCTTCGGTTTGAAGTTCAGCCTTAGTGTGGGTTTGACAGCAAAGACAAGCTGGGTCGGCGCAAAGCGCAGCCTCACGTACGCTTAACGTTCGGCAATCCAAGCTGATGAGCCGCCCCAGGGTGCTGCGCTCTCCAAGCAGGGTATTGATGGCGGCCAGCGACTGCATCGCCGCCAGGGTTTGCACCGCAGGACCCAGAACCCCCATGTCGCGGCAGCGCCCCGAGCCTGTGCTGTCTCGCGGGAACAGGCATTCGTAACAGCCCGCCTCAGGGTTAAGCCAAGGGGCGGTATGACACAATAGGCCGGAATCGGCGCTGATCGCCGCCGCAATCAGCTCTTTGCCCAGCTTCACACAGGCTTGATTAAGGTTATGACGGCAAAGGAAATTATCGCTGGCATCCAATACCAGTGACGCCTCACGAATAAGCTCCGCGCTCTTGGGGCCAAACAGCTTGGGCTCAATCTCAATCAGGCAGTTTGGATAATCGCGCCCCAGCTTTTCCTTGGCCACGTCGACCTTCAAACGGCCGATATCCTGCTCGTTGTAGAGCAGTTGCCTCGGCAGATTACCCAACTCGACAATATCGGGATCGATAAGAATGAGACGCCCTACTCCGGCGGCGGCCAAAGAGCGCGCCAGATGATGGCCAAGGCCTCCGAGCCCCACTATGGCGACCGTCTTGGCCCGTAAGGCGAGCTGCCCCGCTTCTGAGACTCTGGGCAGCAGCAACTGGCTACCGTAACGGATAAAGTCGCGGTCGCTCAGACCGGCATTTTGTTGAGCATGGCTAATCCCACTTGCAATAGCGGCTGCTTGCCCTATCCAGCTTTGTGTCAGGCGCCTGAAGGCCGTTACCGGCTCGGCGGCCTCGGTAATGGCCCGCACCACGGCGACATTGGCCACTCCGGTATGTTTGACGGCATCGAGGTTATGCTCGTCAATGCCGCCAATGGCGACTGTCGGCAGCAAGGAGCCGAAAGTTTCGCTGTAGGCAGCAAGACGCGTCAGTCCCTGGGGCTGAGATGGCATCACTTTGGTCTTGGTGGCAAAGATATGCCCGAGGGCCAGATAACTGGGCCTGTGGCGCAATGCAAGCAGCGCCTCGAAATAACCATGACTGGATAACCCCAGCGCCAGACCGGCCCCTTGGATGGCCTCAAGGGATGCCTGGCTGAGATCCTCCTGGCCCAAGTGCACACCAAAGGCACCGTGGGCAATGGCCTGTTGCCAGTGATCATTGATAAAGACCCGCGCCTGGTATTGGCGCCCGAGCGCGATGGCGCGAATAATCGCCTGCTCGGCGCTCGAGCCGGGCAGCACTTCCTCCTTGAGACGCAATTGAATAGTGCGGCAACCTGCCTTGAGTAAGGCTTCCAGCAATTCGACATCAGCCACGACCGGGTAGATACCCAAATTATGGGGCAGTGTTTTGAAGCCTTCAGCACTAACGCCTTTAGCACTAACACCATCAGCATTGATTGGCGCTGCAAGCCAAGGGGCGCCAAGCACCTGGGTTGGGTTGGCCCAGGGATAATCCTCCAGCGGCCAGATGACAGGCATTAGCTCGGCGGCCAGACAAGCCCCGGGGCGACCTAAGGGCCCGGGACCACTGCCTACCCGATAACTCTGCGCCAAAGCGCCATTGATATAGGCCTTGGCCAGAATTAGGGCATCGGGCAAGATCCAGTCGTGGGCCAAAAATGCCGCTATGGCACTGGATAGCGTGCAACCGCTGCCATGGTTGTTGCTGGATGCTTGTCTTGGGCTCGCCAACACAAACCCCTGCCGTTGATGTAACCCGGAGCTGTGAGGCAAGTCTTTAACAAGCAATAAGTCTTCTGCCAGGCCGCGCGCGATCCCCGCCTCGAAATCCCCGCCCTTGGCCAAGAGATGGCAAGGCAGTTCGTTTGCCAGGCAAGTTGCCGCATCTTGCCAGGACGGAAAGTCATGAATATCGCTGCGACTCAGCAACGCCAGCTCGTGAATATTGGGGGTCAGCACAGTGGCGAGCGCCGCCAGCGGCCGGTAATCCAGCCGCGCTGCGCCCGTTGCAGTACTCTTTGAGAGTGCATCGCCGCAACTGGCCACCATGACAGGGTCGACTACCAAAGGAACATCAGGTAGGTGCCGAGCCAACCAGTCACAAAGCAGCTGCAACTGTGCTTGATTGGCGAGCAAGCCGATTTTTATCGCCTTGGGCGGCAAGTCACCGAGCAGAGCATTGAGCTGCGCCAGCAACATCTCCTCGCTCACCGCCTCGGTTAGCGTCACTGCCACACTGCTTTGGGCGGTCAAAGTGGTGATAACAGAGCAGCCATGGCAGCCAAGATTACTGAAGGTGGCCAGATCGGCCTGGATACCGGCGCCGCCGCCACTGTCTGAGCCGGCTATGCTCCAGACTATCGGCCTTTTATCAGCCGCCATTTCAGGCTTCCTCTTCATAGCGTGTAGCCTCTGGCTTGGACTTAGGCTTTGGGTTGGGATTGGACTCGGACTTTTCGCCTACTGTTGCCGGTTGATACAGGGCGCTGCCAGCGGCCTTGAACTGCGCCGACATCCGCGCCATCCCTGCCTCGGCATCCAGTACTTCCAGCGGCTGTGCCGTCAATTCTTCTGCCTGCACAGGCTCGGTTTGGCGCTCTGCCGCGTCTGGCCCTGACGAATCCCCCGAAGCTAGCTGAGATGCAGATAAGGACGCAGCCAGAGACGCTGCATAGTCGCGTACATCCTGGGTGATTTTCATCGAGCAGAACTTGGGGCCGCACATGGAGCAAAAATGCGCCACCTTGGCAAACTCCTGAGGCAGGGATTCATCGTGGAACGCCCGGGCGGTATCGGGATCCAACCCCAGGTTGTATTGATCTTCCCAGCGAAACTCGAATCTGGCCTTTGACAACGCATTGTCGCGCAACTGGGCACCTGGATGTCCTTTGGCGACATCGGCGGCATGCGCCGCAATTTTGTATGCAATAAGCCCTTGTTTAACGTCTTCCTTGTTAGGCAACCCCAGATGCTCCTTGGGGGTCACATAACAGAGCATGGCACAGCCGTACCAGGCAATCATCGCCGCGCCTATGCCAGAGGTGAAATGATCATAGCCGGGCGCAATATCCGTGGTCTGGGGCCCCAAGGTGTAGAAAGGCGCCTCATCACAGTACTCAAGCTGCTTGTCCATATTCTCCTTGATCAGCTGCATAGGAATATGGCCCGGCCCTTCGATTATGGTCTGCACATCGTATTCCCAGGCGATTTTCACCAGCTCACCCAAGGTTTCCAGCTCGGCAAACTGAGCCTCGTCGTTGGCATCGGCAATCGAGCCGGGGCGCATGCCGTCACCGAGCGACAGTGACACATCATAGGCGGCGCAAAGCTCACAGATGTCGCGGAAATGGCTGTAGAGGAAGTTTTCCTTATGATGGCTCAGGCACCACTTGGCCATAATGGAGCCGCCGCGGGATACCATGCCGGTCACCCGATTGGCCGTCATGGGCACATAGCGTAGCAAGACCCCGGCATGAATGGTGAAGTAATCCACCCCTTGTTCGGCCTGCTCTATCAGGGTGTCGCGAAACACTTCCCAGCTGAGATCTTCGGCAATGCCGTTGACCTTTTCCAGCGCCTGATAGATGGGCACGGTACCTATGGGCACCGGCGAGTTGCGCACTATCCATTCGCGGGTTTCGTGGATATAACGGCCGGTGGACAGATCCATTACCGTATCGGCGCCCCAACGGGTGGCCCACACCAGTTTTTCCACCTCTTCCTCGATGGAAGAGGTCACCGCCGAATTACCGATATTGGCGTTAACCTTCACCAAAAAGTTGCGGCCGATGATCATAGGCTCAGCTTCCGGGTGGTTGATGTTGGCGGGAATGATGGCGCGGCCACGGGCCACTTCGCTGCGGACAAACTCAGGGGTTATCGGCGTGGCAACTATAGCGCCAAAGGCTTCTCCTTTGGCCTTGCGGGCCAGCTGCGGATCTTTGGCAAGCGCTTCGTTGGCCCGGGCCATATTTTCACGAATGGCGATATATTCCATTTCAGGAGTGATAATGCCGGCGCGGGCGTAATGCAATTGGGTCACCCGCTTACCCGGCTTGGCCCGGCGCGGTTTGGGCAAAGCGTCGAATCTCAAATGATCCAGCCCTTCATCCGCCAGCCGCTGCTGGGTAAAACTGGAGCTGACCGAAGTCAGCTCTTGCGTATCATCACGCTCTAAGATCCAGCCCTGGCGCAGTTTATCCAGGCCCTGGCGCACATTGATAGCCGCGTTGGGATCTGAGTAAGGGCCGGCACAATCATAAACACGTACAGCGGGATTGGGTTCAAATTGCGCGCTGCCATCTTGGGTTGGTATTCGGGTGTCTGTCTGCCTGATTTGGCGCATGGCAACCTGAATATCGGCCCGGGAACCCTGAACAAACAGCTTCTGTGAATTGGGATGCAACAAGGGTTTAAGGTTATCGATAAAAGCCTGGGCGGCCTCACGGGTTTGACGACGATTGGATTGACGATTTGACATAAGCAAGCTCACTCTTTTGGAAAATGAAATTGCTTGTCAGGAGAGTTGAATAATAAGCGGCGCGAGCTGACTGGTTAAACTCCTTGATTTGGAGTCCTCATCCGGCGGTGTTGGCAGACTGACCTCGTGGTTTCAGGTCAGTTCAATGTCCGCTTGAGAAGCCAGATATCGCCTCGGCTCTTTAAAGCCTTTGGCATAGATTTTTGCTCGCAGTGGCTGCGGTAATGCTGCAGCTGAATGCTTGTTTCCTTCGCAGGTGCTAGCCTGATCAGGTTCAACGGATCCCGAATAAACGGTCTCAGCCCAGAGGGCACTCCGACAAGATTGCTGCCGAGTATAAGCACAAGCCGAAGCGGGAAACAAGCCCAATGGCAAAACTTGCCGCAGGATTAAACCCATTAAAATCACAAGTTAATTGTTTGAAGTTAATAAAAATATTTACAGCAATTTGGAAATCAACCTATTTCCAATCAAATAAATTGATTGCAAAACTCACTTACCAAGCCGCTTTAGACGGCTGGCTACCGCCTCCTTGAGTGCTTTTTCCATCTCTGTCTGACCGCACTTAAATGGAAACCCCAAATTTTCGGCGTAGGGATTGAGCGGAGTCGGCACCTTGACGACCCGATAGCAGGTATCACCATCCTTGACGATACGGTTGGGGTCGAGCGGCAGATCAAGACTGGCCACTTTATTGAAATCATCGGCGTCATTGACCCAAAGCTCCTCCATCTCCCCATCCATTTCACTGAGGCTCTTGCGTCCCGTGGCCTTATCCGCATATTGCTGTGATAGCTGCTGCAGCGCCTGCTGTTGAGAGTGTTGCAATACTTTTCGGGCAGACTTTAATGCGCTTGAACTGAAGTCAAGCTGAGCTTGCTCTGCCGGCTGCGGTTTAAAGTCATTTGTTCGCTCTGGCGCAGATACGGCTGCATTTTTCGTTTCTTCAATGACTCTACCAATAGACTTAACGCTTTGAGCCCGAGTCTTGGGGATGCTTTGCTCATTCTGGTCTTGAACCCTGTCTTGCCAAGTGTTTTGCCCAGCTTCTTGAACAGTTTCTTGCACAGCCACTTGTTCAGTCTCTTGCAGCGGCTCTTTGGCAGCCTGCTTTTGTGGCTCAGTGTTTTGTTGCTCGGTTTTTTGTGGCTCAGAACGCTTGCTTGAGTCAGCTTTTTTAACCTCTATCGCTTCCTTGGACTGGATTATTGCTTCTTCGGCCAAGGCTTCCGGCACTGGCGTTAACGGTTTGGGGCTGGGCTGACTGAAATAAAGATAGGATTGCAACGCCTTGGGTTTGGCAGGCTCAGTCACCACTCTTCGCCATTCGGCCTGCTGCCAAAACCAGGATAACCCCAGCAATAGCACTAAGTGCGCGGCTCCCGCCACGGTCCAACTACTGAAGGCGTTGCCCTTTGCCTCAGCATCCCCCTGCTCTGCTTTTTTAGTCATGCCAACTCGCGCCAGGCATTGGGGTTGAACCCCAAGCTGTTGACTAAAAGGCGATTGGGCAAAGAGAGGGGCAATCGAATGTGTGTGAAAATGGCTTGGTTGGCAGGAGCAAGTGTTAAGGATTTCATCCAGATCAAGCTCAAAGGCAGCATCCCTACCCGGAATGCTGAAGCTCAAGCTTGCCATTGTCGCCGGGCTTTCGTCTCGGCTGGCAATCAATTTATCTGAATGTGGAGGCATAAGCCGCTGATTTATCCTTCACCAAATGTAAACTCAGTGTTAGAGAAAACCCTCGGTAAAAAGTTCATTCCCTTGTTTGAAAAGCAATTTACGCTACAAACTCAAATCGACGGCTTCAAACAAAACAGGTAAAACCTTTGTCGAATAAGGCTGACGGGATCCTCTGAACACAATAACTGTAAAAAGCGACTTGGAAGCCGAGCAACGAGTTGTTAAGGTGCAGCATTAGACGTTTGCAAAAATGCAGACGATACGGTTTAAAGAACAAATCAATCTCAGCGAACAGCTGTACACTTTTATCTGGCCATGGCGCTACGGCGCTGTTAGACTCACTTTCAATGAGGTCGAACCAGAGAGTCAATCATGCCCAACAGCAAAACCCCAGCAGCCGAAGCCCAGTTCAATGGCCAGTTTTCCGCTGGATACAGTCTGAATGAAGAGATAGCCAATACCGTCAGCCATGGTTTGGGGGTGATTGCCGGCATTCTGGGATTAGTGCTGATGTTGCTCAAGGGCTGGCATTCGCTGGACGCCATTCAGTTAACAGGTGTAACCATCTATGGCAGCAGTATTATCCTGCTGTTTCTCTGCTCGACGCTGTATCACAGCATTCCTCAGCCAGTGTGGAAACGGCGCCTCAAGATGCTGGATCACTGCGCCATCTATCTGTTAATCGCCGGAACCTATACCCCGCTGATGTTAATTACTTTGGCCGATGCCCAGGAAGAATGGGTGCTGATAGCCATCTGGTTATTGGCACTGGGGGGAATAGTGTTCAAGAGCTGCTTTATTCACAGATTCAAGGCGCTGAGCCTGATGCTGTATTTGGCCATGGGCTGGCTCTGCGTCGCCGTGTTGCCTGAGCTTATCGATAACCTGTCAACTGCCGGGTTCAACTTGCTGTTGGCCGGGGGGCTGAGCTACAGCTTGGGGGTGATCTTCTACGCCACCAAGGCGATCCCTTTCAATCATGCCATCTGGCATCTGTTTGTATTGGGCGGCGCCGTTTGCCATTTCCTGTGTGTTTATCTGACGGTGATCTAACGCAGGCGAATAGGCTTAACTCAGCGCCGCCCTAGAGAGACGGCTTCCGGCTTGCTGTGCCAACTCTAGCGCAGCTAGGCCGGCCCTCTTATCTCAGCCTGCCATTGATTAAATTCACTGAGTAACCGCCTGGCGGCGATACTATAGTCTCCACCCAAGTCTTGCCAAACAGCCGCAATACATTCCAAGGTACATAACCCGCCCTGGCGCTGATTGCGCCGTAAGCGAAACGCCGAGCCCTGCTCTGCTTGCAGTTCAACTCTGGCAAGCGACTGCAGATAGGGGCTTTGGCGATACATCTTGCCGGCCTCCTGCCAGGTTGCATCGAGTATGACCAGCGAATTTAGCGGCTTCCCTAATTTCAGAGCAGCTTTCAGAGCAGTTTTCTGAACGGCTTCCTGAGGCAATGTTGCGCCCTGAGCGGGGCTTGGGTTTAGCTTTGAACTTGGGTCTGGAGTTGGGTTTGGGTCTTGGTTTTGGCTTAAGTTTGGGCTTTCATTTGCAGCTCGAGTTCGCGAAATACTTTCTTCGGAAGTACTTTCTTCGGTTTGCGGATAGAGTAAGGCGGTTTGCCCCAAAGACAAATGTTCCATTAACCAAGCATCCGGGGCTTTACGCGCCCACAGTACCCGCTTACACAGAGTCGGATAAGCATTAAGCGCCAGGGTGGCTGTATTACTGGCTCGATTCAGCTCTCTTTCATGGGTCAGCAGTATTATTTTCACAGGCAACAGCAGCTTAAAATGGGTTATCGGCTAATGGAAATCCCGCGAGTGTACCACCAGCGCGTGCATACTGCCCGAGATATCCTCCAGCCGACCGGCCAGCAGATGTAATACGCCGGACGAAAATTCCACGACCCCACTCACCTTGAGGATCCTGGCGCTCAAATAAGCCTGTCTCTGGGCTCTGGCCGTATCACTCCACACCACCAGATTAACATTGCCGGTTTCATCTTCGAGGGTGATGAAGGTGATTCCACTGGCGGTGCCAGGCCTTTGCCTGCCGACCACCAGCCCCGCCACAGTCACATTCTGGCCATGACGGCACTGCCACAAAGAGGCGGCGCTGTGACACTTGCCGAGTAACCCCTGCTCTCTGAGCAGTGCCAGAGGATGGCGCCCCAGAGTTAGCCCGGTACAGGCGTAGTCAGCCAGCAAGGCATCAACTTCGGTGACCTCTGGCAAGGCACTTTCAAGGCGAAAATCGGCCTCGTCCGGCAGCTCAAACAAGGGCAAACTCTGCTGACGGGCGGCCAACTGCCACCTGATCTGATGGCGATCGCCCCCCAGGGTAGCAAAGGCATTGGCGCTGGCCAGCGCCTCCTGCTCACGCCTTGGCAGTGCCAGAGCCGCCAACTGCGACAAGTGAGTAAAGCCCTCGCCCCGACCCGCGACTATCTTGGCGGCGCTGTGCTCGGATAATCCCTTGACCAACCTGAACCCGAGGCGCAGTACCAAGGAGCCATCGGTTTGTCGCTCCAGTGTGCTGTGCCACTGGCTGAGGTTGATGCAAACCGGCAACACCTGGCCGCCATGATGACGAAGATCCTGAATAAGCTGTGACGGGCTGTAAAAGCCCATGGGTTGACTGTTGAGCAAGGCGCAGCAAAACGCCACCGGGTAATAGTGTTTGAGAAAGGCCGAAACATAGGCCAGGAGCGCAAAGCTGGCCGAATGAGACTCGGGAAACCCATATTCGCCGAAGCCGCGGATCTGGCTGAATATCTGCCTGGCAAAGGTGTCACTGTAGCCTCGGGCCGTCATCCCCTGAAGCAGCTTGTGTTCAAATTGTTCCAGCTCGCCACTGCGTTTCCAACTAGCCATGGCGCGGCGGAGCTGATCGGCTTCCCCGCCACTGAAACCGGCGGCGACCATGGCCAATTGGATCACCTGCTCCTGAAAAATGGGCACCCCCAGAGTGCGTGACAATACATTTTCCACTTCGGCCGAAGGAAAAGTGACCGACTCGATTTTATCGCGGCGACGCAGAAAGGGATGCACCATGTCTCCTTGAATTGGACCCGGGCGCACTATGGCTATCTGTATTACCAGATCGTAATAACAGGCGGGTTTGAGCCTGGGCAGCATGCTGGTCTGGGCTCGCGACTCCACCTGAAACACCCCCATACTGTCGCCCTGCTGCAACATACGATAGACAGCCGGATCTTCCCAACGAATATCCGACATAGCAAAGGGATGAATGTGGCGGGAGATCAACTCGAAACATTTGCGGATCGCCGTCAGCATTCCCAACGCCAACACATCAACCTTTAACAGCCCCAGGCTCTCGAGATCATCCTTGTCCCATTGGATCACTGTGCGCTTGGCCATGGCGGCATTCTCTACCGGCACCAGCTCGGCCAATGGCCCGGCCGAAATCACAAAGCCGCCGACATGTTGCGACAAGTGCCTTGGAAAACCCATCAGGGTCTCCACCAGCGGCAGCAGCCACTGCCCCAAACCTTGTTGTGGCAACAGCTTGCCTTGTTGCAACTGCTGCTGCCAAGGCACTTGCGGATCGCGGCGATCGACAGCGCCTATCAGCTCATCGAGCCGTTGCTCGCTGAGCCCCAGAGCCTTACCAACATCTTTCATGGCACTCTTGAAACGATAAGTGATCACACTGGCGGCCAGGGCTGCACGCTCACGACCATATTTTTGGTAGATATACTGGATCACCTCTTCGCGGCGTTCATGTTCAAAATCGACATCGATATCCGGCGGCTCATGGCGCTCCTTGGAAATAAAACGCTCAAACAGCATGTTGACCTTGGTGGGATCCACCTCGGTGATCCCGAGGCAATAACAGACCACAGAGTTGGCGGCCGAACCTCGTCCCTGATGCAGTATCCCTTGCCTGGCGGCAAAACAGACCAGATCATAAATAGTCAGGAAAAAGTATTCGTAATTAAGCTCGGCAATCAGCTTGAGCTCGCGCCGATACTGAGTCTGTACTTCAGGTGGAACCGCCTCGCCAAAACGCCTGCGGGCGCCCTTTTCCACCTCTTGTGCCAGATATTCACTGGCACTTAGGCCGCTTGGCACCAACTCGGCCGGGTACTCATACTTGAGTTCATCCAGACTGAAATGACACCGGGACGCCAGCTCACAACTCCTTGCCAACCAGGCTTGAGGGTGACGCCTGGCCATAGCTGTTATCGGCTTAAGCGCCATCTCGGCATTACCCGATAACAGCTCGCCGGCCATGGGCACGGCGCAGCCATGACGGATACAGCTGAGCACATCGTGCAACCTTTGCCGCTCGGCAAGATGCATCTGCACATTACCGGCGGCGACACAGGGGAGGGAAAAACAACTCGACAGCGCCTCACAGGCCTCGAGATACCAGGCCTCTCCGGGTTGCAGTTGCCGCTCCATCAAGAGATAAAGCGGCAGTGAAAACGCGGCTTTAACCCGTGCCGTCAGGGTATTCAACTGTGTCAGACTGCGCTGCTGCAGCTGCGTCAGCCAAGGGGTTTGCTGACTTGGGCTTTGGTTGCCTATTCCCTGGTTTGTAGAGTTCTGATGATCGACATTCTGCTGACCAAGACTCTGGTGCTCAGTGCTTTGCAAGTCGGCTTGCGCCAACAACTCGCTCACAGATGGTGGCCGCCACAGGCAAAAGCAGCCGCGGTCAATGGCCGCAAAATCATCCAGGGTTAACCGATACTTGCCCTTATCGGCCCGGCGCCGCCCTTTAGTTATCAGAGTGCTGATAAGACCATAGCCCCGGCGATTTTTTGCCAGCAGCACCAGGCAACCTTCCGGCAGGTGGAATTCGGCGCCGACAATCAGCTTGATACCGCTTTTTTTGGCGGCCTCATGCGCCTTGACCACACCCGCCAGAGAGCACTCATCGGTAATGGCGATGGCCTCATAGCCCAGTTTGGCAGCCTGCTGCACCAACTCATCCGGGTGGGAAGCCCCGCGCAAAAAACTGTAATTGGAAATAGCATGCAATTCGGCGTACATCAGCTGAACCAAGCATGGAGAAAGAGCCCATTAGCGGTGCGGAACAGCCAACACAGACCGCCGCTCTCCTTATGATGGGCAAGAAAATAATCCCGGCAGGGAAAAGACCCTGAATGCCAGGGGCTCTGTAACCTTTCCGGCCCCCTAAGCAGCTCCACGGCTTCAGGAGCAATGGCTTGCGGCTCTTGCAGCAGCCAAAGAGGCCGCAGCGCCAGCGACGGCTGAACGGGCGGCCTTGCCGGTGGCGGCCAGCGAGTCAGGGGAGCCGCCGTACTGGCCAGTTCAGGCATGGGATCGGCCGCCAACACCAAAGAGCGCACCTTATGGTTACCTAACCTGGCCTGTAATCTGGCGAGTAATTGATTGGCATCCTGCTGCTGCCCTTCTCTGGACTCGGTCAACTCTCGACTGCCCTGCTGCTGCGACCCAAACTGCTTGGCTCGCAGCTCAATATCGACGACCGGGCTCGGCAGTTGCAATCCTTCCAGCTGTAAGCGGCAGAGCTGAGATAGTCCCTGCAGTTGATATTCTCCGAAGGGATAGTTGAGTGTCAGTTGCAGCGCCGGGGTCTCTGGCTCGCGAAACTTCAGCCACAGCTCCAACTGTTGCACCGCCAACTGCCTGATCCGCAAATAGGTTGCCAATTCCCCCAGCAGCTTTTGCAATGGAAACAGCAATCCCTGAACCCACTCAACATCATGCAGCAAGGTCAACCTGGCCTGAAACTGTTCGGGTAACTCATATCCCTTGCGGCAACAGGGCAAACGCCCCTGGATTTGTGCCAGCAGCTGCAGCAAACCTTGACCAAAGCGTCGCCCCAACTCGGCAAGGGGTAAGGCATCAAGCATGGCTAGAGTCGTCAGCCCAAGCGCGCCGAGCCGTTGCCGCTCCTCTTGGGTTAATGGCAGCAAATCCAGTGGTAAATCTGGCGGTAAGTCGTGATGCACCTTGAGGCGCCCGGCTTTTTCATCTGTGGGCGTGCTCATGAAGGCAGCTGATACCGCGCTGATGCTGGCGTGAGTATGCCGCGCCAATATCGCCGCATCCAGCGGTCTGTGTGCCAGCACCAATGAACATTCCAGACCATAGGCGGCGACTTTGTTGAGATAAGCCTCGACAATGGCGCTCAAACTGCCAAACAGTTTAACCATGGACCCCACTTCCAGCAGCAGGGTATCTGTAGGCCAGCGCGCATCGGCCGCACTTTGAGCCGCTTGTTCAGTAAGTCCGGATAACAACGGCGGCCAGACTCTGGCGCTGAAATCATAGCTCCACTGACATAACCAATCCCGCAACGCCTCGCTGTCCACCTCCTGCAGTGGCCAGAGTTGCAACTCTCCGAGCAGCGACTGAGCGCTGCCGATACTCATCCCAGCTGTAACGCCTTTTGCTTGAGCGGCGGGACAGGCCGAATGTATAACCAGCTTCCGGCTGTCATACAAGGCCATGGGGACTTGGGGATCAAAAGGCTCTGACGCCGCAGCGGTTGGCACTGCTTTTGGTTGATTTTGGGTTTGGGGCTGAGTTTGAACGCGTGTTTGAACCTGAGCCGCACCTCTGCCTGTCATACTTCCAGTCATAGTACCTGTCACAGTGTCGGTCATAGTACCGGTAATAGTGCCCGCCATATTGCCCAGCATAGCCAGGCGATAACGCTGATATTGCAGCAATAGCTGTGGAAACCAGACTCCCATCCATACCTGGGGCATCTCAGATAGCCTCTTGACTCTGAGCAGTATGGCTTTGAGCGGCTTGGCTCTGGGCCGTTTGAGAATTGGCCGGTTGCGGATTAGCGCTTGGGAAAAGCCCCGCGGGTTTATTTGACTCTTGCCGTGCCGTCCAGGGATTAGCCGCGCATTCATTGGATGCAGCAATCCTTGACTGCGCCATCCCCCAAGGACCATGAAGCACAGTGCTATGAAAACCAGAGTTGTGAAGACCAGTGCTATGAAAACCAGTGCCATGTAAACCAGAGTTGTGAAGCACAGTGGCCTTGTTGCCGGAATGGTTTGAATGATTTGAGCAAGTCGAGTTACTGAATCTATGATTGAGACCCGCCTTGCCGTTTCTCAGGGTTACCACACCCGGCTCGACATGGGGCAGTTCAAGCGCCAGTGCCGGCAAGCCACGCAGATGCAATTCAGGGACGGGCCAACCACCGCGACGCTTTAAAATTTGCAGCCTGGCGGTATTAACGCCAGCCGTGCTGATAGCCAGCTTTAGGGTAACAGGATGATTACTGTCTACCTGAGCCATAGGCAACTGGCAAATTCCCAGCGCCTTGCCCTGCTCTGCGGCAAGTTGCAACCTTCTGGCCTCACTCAGTGTCAGCTTGTCCAGCCAACTCAGCACCAGGGGACAGGCGCCGCTGCTCAGCCCTTGCTCCATGGCCCAGAGCACCTCTTTACGCTGGGTTAACTCCAGCAACAAAATACGCTCGGCGGCAATACCGTGCTGGGCAAAGCTCTGTGCCAGCGGCTGCAATGGCGGCGCTATCAGCATTATCATGGCATCTTTGGACTCATCCCCTCTAAATTGATTTCTTTTGGACTGATTTTTTTCGGACTGACTTGTTGCCGAATGATTTCTTTCGAAATGAGAGCCACACTGAGCCGGCAGTAAATAACGCATCAAAGGCAACAACAGGCTGAGTTCCCCGTGCCCAGGAGATTGGCTGAAGAGTTCACAAATACCCTGCCTTGGCCACCCTGCATCACTGAGCTGCGCATCCAATGCTTCAAAACCACTGGGATACCCCAATGTTTTGCCCTGACTGCCCGGCCCCAACCAGAGATCCCGGCGCTCCAGCAGACCGTTCAAGGCCTGAGATTTTGCTGGATCAGATTTTACAGAGTGAGTTTTGGCTGAAAGAGACATGAAAAACACCAATACTGTATTTTTATACAGTATAGCGAACTTTAGCCAACTGACAAGTCGTGCTGGCGCCAAAGCCTTAACCCGAGATAGAATAAATGAGAATGATTATCGAAACATATTCTCGACTTCAGCGAATAATTCAGGAGCTTGCCTTGCTGCCCTTTTCCGGCCTGTTTTCCCAACTCCAATGGCGACTGTTTGGCTATTTTGGTGTGTCACTACTGCTTATCCTGCTGCTCGCCAGTGGTATTGAAGCCATGTTGCTAAACCGCTTGTTACTGCTGCCCCAGCAAACCCAAAGCCAGTTACAGCAACTGGCCGATGAGGCCAACGACTATATCGTCAGGGGCGATCTAGCCGGACTGGCGGATTGGGAGGGGCGTCAGGCATTTGTACTCTATGTACTGGATAGCAAGCAGCAGGCGGTGAGTCAGCGGGAAATGCACCCGCACTTTGTTTACAAACTCAATTTCCTCAAGCAGTTGCAGCAGCCTATGGGGGACAGGGTGCAAAAACCTTTGATAGGTCTGCCATTACGCAATAGCCTGGAGCCGGACAATCCCCTGCTCTTGGTGGTGCAGCTCAACGCCTCTTTACACCCGGCGCAGCAACTGGATAAAAGCCTCTGGCTTATCCGTATCCTGGTAGGACTACTGGTGCTCTTATTGTTCAGTCGTCTGCTGAGCCGCTATCTGATCCAGCCGCTGAGTTTACTGCGCAGCGCCACCCGTCAGCTGGCACAGGGCCAACTCGATACCCGGATTGCCGGCCATTTTTCAATAAAGCAGCCGGAGTTTTTCCAGTTGGCGACCGACTTTGACCATATGGCCGAGCAGCTACAGAAGAGCATTCAGACCCAGCAGCGGTTACTGAGGGATGTCTCCCACGAACTGCGCACTCCCCTTGCCCGGCAGGAGCTGGCCTTACATCTGTTGGAAAATCGCTTGGGGGAGGAACATCAACAACCGCTTGCCAGGCTAAGACGCCAGGGCGAAGAGATGGCGCAATTGATTAACACTATTTTAGACTTCAGCCGTCTGAGCAACGGCTTCATGAAGCTGACGGCAGCGCCTTTTACCCTGACAGAATTACGCCGCTCACTGCTGCAGGATCTGGAGTTTGAGTCTGGCCCCAAGCAAAGCATAGTCTGGGCACAGGCCCCCATTGATGAGCAAACTTTGCATACCGATATGGCCTACTTGAAGCGGGCGCTGGAAAATGTCTGTCGCAATGCCCTCAAATATGCCGGTGAAACTTGCCGAGTGGAAATCCAGGTATCTCAGTTGGGTGACGGCAAATTGGGTGATAGCAGGCTGCAATTGAGTGTCAGCGATAATGGACCCGGGATCCCCAAGGAGCAACTGGAAGCCTTGTTCAACCCTTTCACCCGTTTGGATGAAGCGCGTCACAGCTCTCAGGGAGGTTATGGGCTGGGGTTGGCGATTGTGCGCCAGTGTATGCAGCTCCTGGGCGGCTCGGCCCAAGCGGTCAACCGGCCTCAGGGCGGTTTGAGCATATTGCTTGAGCTGCCGCTGCAACTGCCAAGCTGCAGCGAAGCCCAACTTAAGTCTATCGCTTAAGCGGTAAACTTACGCACCTTCTTCAGTGCCATCTCCTGTTTAAGGCGGGAGAGATGCTCGATAAATACCTTGCCGTGCAGATGATCGATTTCATGTTGCAGCACTATGGCCAGGAAATCATCACTGTGGAGCGTCTGGGCTTGGCCCTGGCGATCCAGATAATTGACTGTGACCGACTCGAAGCGTTTTACCTTGGAGCGATAACCGGGAATGGACAAACAGCCCTCTTCACCGATAAATTCGCCGCTGGACTCAGTGATCTGCGGATTGATCAGCACCAAAGGTTGATTGCGCTCTTCTGAGATATCAATGACGACTATTGCGTGTTCGCTGCCCACCTGGGTCGCGGCCAAGCCGATACCATCGTCTGTGTGATACATGGTTTGCAACAGATCATCGATGAAAGGCTGCACGGCTTCTATTTCGGTGACAGGCTTGGCTTTACGCTTGAGCCTGGGATCAGGAACCGTCAAAATATCCATAATTGCCATAGGGTTATATTCTCAATTTACTCGACTTGGCGTTCAATGGGCGCCATTATGGCGAAAAAGCATCAAAAGGCAAACCTTGCGTGTGCAGCACAGAGCCGCCATGGCACTTTTGCCAAGTGAGTAACCTCCGCTATGGAATGGTATTATAATTTGCGCCAATAGCATCAGGAGCCAAGATGACCCCGGAAACGAGCGCCCCGCCACTGAGTCCAATGCAGAAGATTTGGCACATAGTTGCACTGATCCCCGAAGGTCGGGTGGCAAGCTATGGCAAGATTGCCGACTATGCCGGCTTGCCAGGACGGGCACGCTATGTTTCCCGGGCACTGAAACAGGCGCCGGACAGCCTGGCGCTGCCCTGGCACAGGGTTATCAACAGTCAGGGGAAAATCTCCTTTGCCAAGGATACCCATCCGTTTCAGCTACAGATGAGCCTGCTGCGCAGCGAAGGCGTACAAGTGAACCAAGGCAGAATTGCCCTGTCTGAATATGAGTGGCGGCCGGATATGGCCACTCTGGTCTTGTCCATGCCGTTTTAACCACAGGAGACTGCCTTTGATCCGTTCACTTCTACTCTTGATGCTGTTACTGCCCTTGTCGCTATGGGCGCAGACCAGCCCCCTGGCACCCCATACCGCCGAATATCAGGTCAATTATGGCGAAATCAATCTCGGTGGCGCCCGTTTTATGCTGTTGCCGCCAGAGGGCGACTTCTATCAATACAAGTTGGACAGCGATCTCAGCCTGTTGGTGCTGAGCGATAAACGCCATATCCGCAGTGAATTTACCTATCAGGATGGTCAGTTGACGCCGCTGCGCTTCAGCCATCAGCGAACCGGCACTGGCCCCAACTTCAATGAGCAGATAGCCTTTGCCAAGGAGCAGGGCAAAATTTTCAGTCGCTACAAGGATGAAAAGAGCAAGCTGGACTACTCAGGCGCCCTCTACGATGCCCTGATGGTACAACTGCAGTTTCGGCTGGATCTCGCCGCCGGCAAGGAGCCACTGGCCTATGAGCTGGTCAAGGACAACGAGATAGATGACTATCGTTTCAAGATAGTCGGCAAGGAGCGGATGACACTGGACAGTGGCGTTTATAACACGGTGAAACTGGAAGTGGTCCGCGACAGCACCAAGCGGCAGACCTTTGTTTGGGTGGCACCGGATCTCGGCTGGCTGCCGGTGCGCCTGACCCACTTTGAGTCAGGCAGCAAGCAGCTCGATATCAAGTTAGCCAAGCTGAGCCTGGGCTCGGAAGTCAATAACCAGCTCGCCAAGACGGAATAATTTCCAGTCCCCCGGCGCCAATAGCTGCCAGTTTTCATTGCCGGTCAGCGGCCGGGTGGCTATGACAGTGACCACATCCTTGGGGGTGGTCTGGGTGTCGAAATCAATCACCACATCCGTGTCTATCAGCTGCGCCCGGCCAAAGGGCGCCCGGCGGGTGATATAACAGAGGTTATTGCTGCAATAACTCATCAGATAACGGCCATCGCTGAGGATCATATTAAACACCCCTAGAGTGCGGATCTCCTCGGCAAGCTGGGCCACATATTCAAACACGGGCAAAATATCGTCCGGCTCGGATTCGCCGAAACGCTCGACCAGGCGGCTCATTATCCAGCAAAAGGCCTGCTCACTGTCTGTGTCACCCACGGCCTGAAAGCGGCCGCTTTGAAACTTCTGTTCATAGTCAGACAACTGGCCGTTGTGGGCATAGGTCCAGTAGCGGCCCCAAAGCTCGCGGGTAAAGGGGTGGGTATTTTCCAACGAGACTTCACCGCGGTTGGCCTGCCGAATATGGCTGACCACCACTTCACTCTTGATCGGGTATGACTTGATAAGGCTTGCCACATGGGACTGGCTGCTGGGGCTGGCATCTTTGAAGGTGCGGCTGCCCTTGCCTTCATAAAAGGTGATCCCCCAACCATCCACATGGGGGCCGGTCACCCCGCCTCGCTCCGCCAGCCCGGTAAAGCTGAAGACAATATCCGTTGGCACATTGGCACTCATCGCCAGCAGCTCACACATCTTGTTTTTCCTGTCACTGAATCTGTTATTTCATTATCTGCGGCATTGTAGCCAAGCCGTGTCGGCAGGGGAATTATTGCTTGCAATAAAAAATTTAAACAATTGTTTGAAAAATGCTTGTATTCGATTTCGCTTAGGTTTAATTTTATTGCGACACAGGTCTGACCACACACTATAATTGTGATCTTGATCGCTCTCAAGTGAGGCGTTCTACACTGAATAAAGTGGTCGTTTTATTAAGGAGAACAAACAGTGACTACCCTACTATGGATCCTGGCATTGCTCTTGGTTTTAGGAGCAGCAGCGTACCTCAGAGTATCCCTGCTGACCGCAACCATAGCCGCCGCAGTGGTCATGGCAGCAGGCAGCCTGCTGGATGTAACTGGACTGATTAGCTGGATAATTTTCCTGGTTATTGCCCTGCCGCTGAACCTGAGTGCCTTCAGGCAGAGTGTGATAACCCGGCCATTACTTAAACTCTATCGCGGCATCATGCCGGAGATGTCTTCCACCGAAAAAGAGGCGATTGAAGCCGGTACTACCTGGTGGGAAGCCGATCTCTTCGCCGGTAATCCCAACTGGAAGAAGCTGCACAACTATCCGGTTGCCCGTCTGAGCGCCGAAGAACATGCCTTCCTGGAAGGACCTGTGGAGGAAGTCTGCCGCATGGTTAACCAGCATATGGTTTCCCATCAATTGGCGGACTTGCCTGCCGAAGTATGGCAGTTCCTCAAAGACAAAGGCTTCTTTGCGATGATCATCAAGAAGAAGTACGGTGGTCTGGAATTCTCTGCCTACGCCCAATCCCGGGTACTGCAAAAGCTGGCCGGTGTCAGCAGTGAACTGGCCTCGACCGTAGGTGTGCCCAACTCACTGGGCCCGGGCGAACTGCTGCAGCACTATGGTACCCCGGAGCAGCAGGATCACTACCTGCCCCGCCTGGCCAAAGGTTTGGAAGTTCCCTGCTTTGCCCTGACCAGTCCTGAGGCCGGTTCAGATGCCGGTGCCATTCCGGATTTCGGTGTGGTCTGCAAAGGCCAATGGCAAGGTGAAGAAGTACTGGGGATGAAACTAACCTGGAACAAGCGCTATATCACCCTGGCACCTGTTGCCACAGTTTTGGGGTTGGCATTCAAGCTTAAAGATCCCGAGCATCTGCTTGGCGATAAGGAAGAGCTGGGCATTACCTGCGCCTTGATCCCGACCGATGTTGAAGGTGTGGAAACCGGCCGTCGCCACTTCCCGCTCAACTGTATGTTCCAAAATGGTCCTACCCGAGGCAAGGAGGTGTTTGTCCCTCTGAGCTTTATCATAGGTGGCCCGAAAATGGCGGGACAAGGCTGGCGCATGCTGGTGGAATGCCTGTCGGTTGGCCGCGGCATCACCCTGCCCTCCAACTCAGCCGGTGGCGTTAAAACCGCGGCTTTGGCAACCGGTGCCTATGCCCGCATTCGTCGTCAGTTCAAGCTGCCTATCGGTAAGCTGGAAGGCATTGAAGAGCCAATGGCGCGTATCGGCGGTAACGCCTACCTGATGGACGCTGTAACCTCCTTGACCACCACAGGTATTGATCTGGGTGAAAAGCCTTCCGTCATCTCGGCGATAGTCAAATATCACCTGACCGACAGAATGCAGAAATGCGTTATCGACGCCATGGATATTCACGGTGGTAAAGGGGTATGTCTTGGCCCCAACAACTATCTGGGACGCGGATATCAAGCGGCACCTATCGCCATCACGGTTGAAGGGGCCAACATTCTGACCCGCTCCATGATCATCTATGGTCAAGGTGCCATTCGCTGCCATCCATATGTGCTGGCAGAGATGGAGTCGGCCTTTGATAGCGACGTAAACCGCGGCTTGAATAACTTTGATGCGGCGCTGTTTGGCCATATCGGCTTTACCACAAGTAATTTTATCCGCAGTCTGTGGATGGGCCTCACCGGCAGTCGCTTCTCCAATGCGCCTTTTGCCGACAAGACCAAGCGTTACTATCAGCATATGAACCGCTTCAGTGCCAACCTGGCCTTGCTGTCGGATCTGGCGATGGCGACCTTAGGGGGTAACCTCAAACGTAAGGAGCGGATCTCTGCCCGCCTGGGTGACTTGCTCAGCCAGCTGTATCTGGCATCGGCAACCCTCAAGCGTTATCAGGATGAAGGCCGTCAGAGTGAAGATCTGCCACTGGTACAGTGGGCGGTTGAAGACGCGCTCTACAAGCTGCAGTCTTCTCTGGATGAGCTGCTGGATAACTTCCCTGCTGGCCTAGGCGGCGTGCTGCGCCTGGTGTTGTTCCCCTTCGGTCGACCACTGAAGCGCCCAAGTGATGTGTTGGACCACAAGGTAGCCAAGATAATGCAGACCCCTTGTGCCAGCCGTGACCGTCTGGGTAAGGGACAATTCTGGGAAGCCTGCGACAACAATGCCGTAGGTATTCAGGAACAGACCTTCAAAGACATACTGGCGGTAGAGCCCTTGTATGACAAAGTCTGTAAGGCTGCCGGCAAACGTCTACCCTTCATGTGGCTGGATAAAGTGGCCGCAGAAGGCAAGGCGCTGGGTGTTCTGAGCGATGCTGAAGTGGCCCTGCTGGAGCGCGCTGAAATCGGCCGAATGAAGTCCATCAACGTGGATGACTTTGACCCCGCCGAACTCAAGGCCCAGAGCCTGGAGCCGGAAAATCGCGAAGAGCAAGCCGCTTAATAGCGCGTGATTCGTAATGGAGTAGCCCCAATGAGGCCCAACTTATCGTTGGGCCTTTTTTTGATCCTGTCATTGTGAATTTAAACCAGAAACAGTGCGTCGTCTTAAGACACGGCTAACCCATTCACAATACCGCAAACCTTTCTGACCAATAACCATTGAACTATAGAGAAGCTGAGTTCAAACCATCAAGACCAAAAGTGACCTTAACAAAAAGCCCCGCTTTCAAGGCAGGGCTTACTTTCAAGGCTGGATGAAGTTCAAGAGCCTATCCGATTAAGCTCGGAAATAAACCTTTAAAACCATCGGCAATCACTTCAATACCAATAGAGAGCATTAACAGCCCCATCAAACGAGTGATCACGTTGATCCCTGTCTTACCCAGGAGCTTATTGATCACCGATGCCATTCTGAACAAGGCGAAACTCACAAGCCCAAAAATGACAACGGTTATCGACATTCCTAGTAAATTGGCCAAGCCTTTATGCTCGGCAGCAAACACAATAACTGAACTGATGGCACCTGGACCAGCCATCAAAGGCAAGGCCAAAGGAACAACGGCAACAGATTCCATCGCCGAGGCTTCCCTGTCTTCTTCCTGGTTGCGTTTCACCTCGCCAAGCTTTCCCTGCAACATGGACATGGCAATAATCGCAATTAGCGTACCACCGGCAATTCTGAACGCCGACAGCGAAATACTGAACATATTCAATATGTACTGTCCCGCCACTGTGGTGACTAACAGAATAATCACTACAGCAAAGTTGGACACCTTGGCAGTATGATTGCGTTCAACCTCAGTCTGGTGACTGGTTAGGCTGACAAATACCGGTAACAGGCCCACCGGGTTGATGATAGCCACCAATCCGAGGAAAAATTTAACGTATAGGGTCAAATCCAATTTAGTATCCTTCCAGTGTTGGGAATTCACTGGGAAACAGTAGCTTGAGACGGTGCATACTCTACTCTAAGTTAACAAACCCCAGAAATGAGATTTTCTATTACTGGTCACATCTTCGAATAAATTTTCGTAATACCAATAAAGCCAATTCGCCGCCATAATTCACTCTAGCCACGCCCCAAAACGCCATATCATGCAGTTCAAGCGTACTTTGATTACAGAAAATCCCGCTGTTCGTGGCCAAGATCACAGTTGACGGCCCTATTTGGTTGTAATTTTATTTCATGTAAGAGAATTTAACCAAGATGAGCCTTTGTTAAATTTTTTTACGGGAAACTGATTATGAAAGTCACCAATACTCAGGAACTGGATCTGCTACTGGAAAGAGTCAGCCAGGCTCAGGCGAAATTCGCAGGTTTCAGTCAGCAGCAAGTCGATAAGATATTTCGCGCCGCCGCGCTGGCAGCCGCCGATGCCAGAATAGTGCTGGCGAAACAGGCCGCCGCCGAAACCTCCATGGGAGTGCTGGAGGACAAAGTGATTAAAAACCACTTTGCTTCTGAGTATATCTACAACAAATACAAGGATGAAAAGACCTGCGGCATTCTGGAAGAAGACGACACCTTCGGCACCATCACCATTGCCGAACCCGTGGGGATTATCTGCGGCATAGTACCGACAACCAACCCAACCTCCACCGCTATCTTCAAGGCGCTTATCAGCCTGAAAACCCGTAATGCCATCGTCTTCTCCCCGCATCCCAGAGCCAAGGCATCCACAGTCGCGGCCGCCCGAATAGTACTGGATGCCGCCATCAAGGCTGGGGCCCCCGAGGACATCATAGGCTGGATAGATGAACCCAGTGTCGCACTCTCCAATCATCTGATGACCCACGAAAAGATAAATCTCATACTGGCCACCGGCGGCCCGGGTATGGTGAAAGCCGCCTACTCTTCCGGGAAACCGGCTATCGGTGTCGGCGCAGGTAACACTCCTGTGGTTATCGATGAAACCGCGGATATCAAACGGGCGGTGGCTTCCATATTGATGTCAAAAACCTTTGATAACGGTGTGGTATGCGCCTCTGAACAAGCGGTGGTGGTGCTCGACAGCGTCTATCAAGCCGTGCGGGAGCGTTTTGCTCATCATGGCGGTTACCTGCTCAATGACGAAGAATGCCTTGCGGTGAAACAGGTTATCCTCAAAGATGGCGCTCTCAATGCCGCCATTGTTGGCCAGAGTGCGGCGCGCATTGCCGAAATGGCTGGCTTCAGCGTGCCGAGCTGGACCAAGGTACTGATCGGTGAGGTGGATGAAATCACCGAAGCCGAAGCCTTTGCCCATGAAAAACTTTCACCGCTGCTTGGTATGTACCGCGCCAAAGACTTTGATGAGGCGCTGGATAAGGCCGATGCCTTGGTGAAACTCGGTGGTATCGGTCATACCTCTGGACTCTATACCGATCAAGATACCCAGGTGCAGCGGGTCAAGCGTTTCGGTGAGCGGATGAAAACCGCTCGAATTCTGATCAATACCCCGGCATCTCAAGGCGGGATTGGCGATCTCTATAACTTCAAACTGGCGCCCTCCCTCACCTTGGGCTGTGGCTCCTGGGGGGGGAACTCGATTTCGGAGAATGTGGGCCCGAGTCATCTTATCAACAAGAAAACCGTCGCCAAGAGGGCCGAGAATATGCTGTGGCACAAGCTTCCATCCTCCATCTATTTCCGCCGCGGCAGTCTTCCCATAGCACTGGAAGAGTTGGCCGACAAACGCCGCGCCTTGATAGTGACAGACAAGTTTCTGTTCAATAACGGCTACTGCGATGAAACCATCAAAATCCTCAAAGGCTTGGGGCTGGATACCGAAGTGTTTTATGAAGTGGAGGCCGATCCTACCCTGGCTGTGGTTCGCGCCGGCACCAAGGTGGCCGAGAGTTTCCAACCGGATGTGATCATCGCCCTTGGCGGCGGCTCCCCTATGGACGCTGCCAAGATCATCTGGGTGATGTATGAACATCCTCAGGTGGACTTTGCCGATCTGGCGCTGCGTTTCATGGATATTCGTAAACGTATTTACAAGTTCCCCAAACTTGGGCGCAAGGCCAAGATGGTCGCTATCCCCACCACGTCGGGCACAGGCTCTGAAGTCACACCATTTGCCGTGGTGACTGATGAGCAGACAGGTGCCAAGTATCCCATCGCAGATTATGAACTGACCCCCAACATGGCGATTGTGGATCCCAACCTGGTGATGAACATGCCCAAGTCCTTAACCGCCTTTGGCGGGATAGATGCCATTACCCATGCCTTGGAAGCCTATGTCAGCGTGATGGCCAATGAGTACAGTGACGGCCAGGCATTGCAAGCCTTGAGTCTTCTGGTTGAGCACCTGCCCAAAGCCTATGAAGAAGGCGCCGCGGCGCCGATTGCCCGGGAAAAAGTGCACAACGGCGCCACTATTGCCGGTATCGCCTTTGCCAACGCTTTCCTGGGCATATGTCACTCTATGGCCCACAAACTGGGCGCCGAATTCCATCTGCCCCACGGTTTGGCCAATGCACTACTCATAAGCAATGTCATCCGTTTCAACGCCACCGACCTGCCGACCAAGCAAGCCGCCTTCAGTCAGTATGACAGGCCCAAGGCGCTCTGCCGTTATGCCGCCATTGCCGATCACCTCAAACTGACAGACGCTTCGCTGAGTGACGCTGAAAAAGTCGAGCGTTTGATAGCCAAAATCGAGCAGTTGAAGCTGGCTTTGGGGATCCCGGGGTCGATTCAGGAAGCCGGTGTCACAGAAGCCGACTTCTTGGATAAGCTCGATGAACTGGCTGAAGATGCTTTTGATGATCAGTGTACAGGCGCCAACCCCAGGTATCCCCTGATCAGTGAACTGAAAGCTTTATTGCTGGCAAGCTTCTACGGCGATGCCTATCGCGATTAAGCATCAGCTCAGTTAGTGTCCGTCCAAATCAAGGCCTCCTTCGGAGGCCTTTTCCTTAAGAGCGAGTATCCAACACGCTAACGGATCTCTTGGGGCTAAGCACTTACGGCATTTTACTTGTCGGTCTGTTGCATCCTTTGATGAATAAACTCCGCCAGCATTTCATCGGTTTGTTGCTGTTGCACCGCTTGCCAGCCATCTTCATGGACCGCTAACGCAAGTGGTCGCCTCGGCAGCCAGCCTTTGCGCTCAAGCTCAGGGGTATCGTTGAAAGCACTCACCCGCCCCAGACACAAATAAGCGATAATTCTTATCTCCTCTGGGATCCCCAGAGTCTCTCGCAACACCTTATCATCGAGAATACTGACCCAGCCAACGCCCAAACCTTCGGCCCTGGCGGCAAGCCACAGATTTTGCACCGCACAAACCGCGCTATAGTTGTCCATTTCCGGCTTGATGGTGCGGCCAAGTACCACAGGCCCGCTGCGGCGGGGATCGCAGGTCACACAGATCCCCAAAGGCGCCTCCAGGATACCTTCGAGTTTCAACCTTTGATATTGACGACGGCGCTCACCGCTGAACTGTTCGGCCGAGCGGGCATTGGCGGCATCAAATCCTTGTTTAATGGCACGGCGTTTGGCTTCGCTACGCACCACAATAAAGTCCCAAGGCTGCATAAAGCCGACGCTGGGCGCATGGTGCGCCGCATTGAGGATCCTTTGCAGGCTCTCTTCTGGCACCGGCTTTGACAAAAATTGACTGCGTACATCGCGGCGGGCAAATATCGCCTTATACAGGGCTTCTCTCTCCTGTAAAGAAAACGCTTCGGCTTCGGAGGAAACAGCGAATTCGGACATGGTTCACCTCTTTTGATGACTAATCTTTTATGACGATTCTTTGATGGCTGATCGTTAATGCCTGCTGTACCCGGACTATAGCAGGCATGTCAGTGACAGTGCCAATCCCCGCTGTAGCGGGCCATCTCGAAAACCACACCTTGAGAAATAAAAATACCGGGCCGTTTGATTGACCCGGTATTTTCTGCCGCGAATTTCAGCCTGAAAGCACACCATTTACTCAGGCAGTAGCTTTTCCGCCGTCTTTCTCTACGTCTTTACCATCGCTTTGTCCGCCGCGGGCCTCAGCCTTTTCATCAGCGTTCAATCTGTCTTGCGCTTCGGACTCAGCTTGCTGATCCATTGTTTCTTGAGCCACTGCTTCTTGAGCCATTGCCTCTTGCTCCTTGGCCTTTTGCTCGGCTTCAGCCCTCATCTGCCTAAGAGTTTCCTCCGCTTCCTTGAGCGCCGATGCCTCCGCCAGTGCCTCTTTGGGGATCAGGCTGATAAGCTCAATCCCGCTTGGCAAATCGGTTGTGTTGCCGGTCAACATAGTAACTTTACCGCTTTTCAAGTACATCAAGGGCACCACAGTTTCACCATAGCGGCGGCAAAAGTCTTTGTAGCCAAAGCTCTCCGTCAGGTTAGTGCTCTTCAGTACTCCGCCCTTGGAGATCAAGCTGGCCAGTTTGGCGTAGGAGACCGTCTCTCCAAACAGGCACATACGCTTCAAATAGGATTCAGATAACTGATGACGGGCACTGGCACTGCTGCTTTCCGTACTACTGAGGCCATAGACCTTATTCTGACCGAGAATATCCTGGAAATGGAAGTAGACCACGGGATTAAGCTGGCGATAGGGAGAGAGGATCAGCACCTTGCCGATACCGGTCAAGTCTAGATAGGTGTCGGCATGCTCGGAGGCCGGGTTACCAAAGTAAACCGGAATATTATCCATCCGCGCCAAACGAATGTTATCCCAGTTACTGTCGGCGAGGATCACCTTGATATCCTTGCTCTTGAGCACCTTGGCCAGCTCTCGGGAGAACTTGGAAGCGCCAAAGATCAGCAGGCCGCGAGCAGAGCCTGCCTGCACCCCAAGAATATTGGCCCAGCGTCTGGCGGTAAGCGACTGGATTACGACTGTACCTATGATGATCAAAAACACCAGCGGCACTATGGTCTCGGCGCCGGGCACTTCCATCTTTTCCAGCTTGATGGCAAAAAGTGATGACACGGCCGCCGCCACTATCCCCCGCGGTGCTACCCAACTCAAAAACCACTTTTCAGCGCTGCTGAGCGAAGTACCTATACCCGAGAGCCAAATGCTCAGCGGCCTGGCCACCAAAAGCACCACCGCCAGCACCCCAAGGCCGCCCAGACCAAGATCCAGCATGGCCGACGAATCCAGCCTGGCCGCCAACAAAATAAACAGCGCCGAGATAAGCAGTACCGTCAGCGTCTCTTTAAACTCGAGAATATCGGCAATATCCACGCCGCGCATATTGGCGAGCCAAATCCCCATTACGGTCACAGTCAACAGGCCGGACTCTTCCTGCAACAGGTTTGAGCCTACAAAGACCCCAAGCATTATGGTCAGTACCGCCGTGTTGGTCAGATAGTGTGGTAAGAGATTACTTCTCAGCACTCGCCCGACAAGGTAACCGGCCAGCGCGCCAAGCCCCAAGCCAATACCCAGCATAGAGCCGAGTGCCAGCAGTACATGCGCCGTCTGCCCGGCGCTAACAGTGATGTACTCAAACACCAACACCGCCAGCATGGCGCCTATGGGATCTATCACTATCCCCTCCCAGCGCAGAATGCTCGCCAGTTGAGACTTAGGCTTAACGGTTCTGAGCATGGGCACTATCACTGTCGGCCCGGTAACCACTACCAAGGCACCAAACAACAGCGCCAGCGGCCAATCAAAACTCAACAGGAAATGCGCCGCCGAGGCGATGCAGCCCCAGGTGATCAGCGCGCCAACAGACACCAAATGCGTTACCATCCGGCCATGGTCCTTGATCTCCTTGAAGTTGAGCGTCAACGCCCCTTCAAACAGAATGACAGCAACCCCTAAGGAGATGATGGGAAACAGCAAGTCGCCGAAAATCGCGTCGGGATCCAGTAAACCCAGCCCGGGACCCAACAACAAACCACACAGCAACAGCGGCAATATCGCCGGTAGACGCATCCGCCAGCCAATCCACTGACACGCCAGAGACAAGACGCCTATCAACGCCAGCATGGCGGTGATTTTTTCAACCATAAGTAGAATCCTTTTATCGCGTTCCTGCGCCCGAAAACAGCATTAAAACATGACTCGTGCCGGCGTCAATGCTTGTGTCTGTTTGAGATAGGAATGAAATCATCTAAAAATATCCGAGCTTCTCCCAAGAGATGTTAGCCGTTCAAACAGCAAATGGCTCATCAATTTCACTTCTATGCCTCCGAAATCAAGCTACCTAGTTTCAATACCGCGCAATACGCGCCGATGGTCTTATGCCAGCACGCCAGAGAGTAACAAGATATAGGTCGCCACTGCTTCTTAATAAGCTTTTTCCAGCGCCCTCAATATCCGTGTTTCACAAAATTAACCGCTTCCCCATCAGTTTTTGTGCCAAAACTCGACCTATTTTTTAGGTAGACTAACAGCGCTCAACCCTCGAAAAGATAGCCCTTTTAATCAGTTTTGCCTTTGTTATACTCGCTGACAATCACGAACTATAAGCAATACAGAGAAACGGACTCGTCATGACAGATAGACTCTATGGGATTAAAAACTGCGACACGGTAAAAAAAGCACGAAAATGGTTGGAGGCCAAGGGCCTGCAAGTGACATTTGTGGATTTTCGTGAGCAGGAACTTTCACAAGACACACTCAAGGGCTGGGTCGAGCGCATCGGCTGGGAGGCGGTGCTGAACAAACGCTCCACCAGTTTCCGTGCGCTGGATGACGCCGATAAGCAGGATATCGATAGTGCCAAGGCGATATCCCTGATGCTGGCCAATCCAACCCTTATCAAACGCCCTGTATTGACCCGGGGCCAAGATGTGATGACCGGTTTTAAAGAAACCGACTACCAAGCGTGGTTCGGCCTATGAGTTTGCAGGTGCTTGAACTTGCCAAGGAGTTAATCTCCCGGGCATCTGTTACCCCTCTGGATGAAGGCTGTCAGGCATTGATGGCCGAGCGACTCGCCAAACTGGGCTTTGCCAACGAGTCCATGGTATTTGAAGATACCACCAATCTCTGGTCTCGCCGTGGTACTGAAGGACCGGTATTTTGTTTTGCCGGCCATACCGATGTGGTACCGCCGGGGGACTTGGCCAATTGGCATACTCCGCCCTTCGAGCCAGTGGTTATCGATGACTATCTTCACGGCCGCGGCGCCGCAGATATGAAAGGCTCGCTGGCGGCCATGGTGGTGGCCACCGAGCGTTTTGTGACCGCTCATCCGCACCATCAAGGCTCTATCGCTTTTCTGATCACCAGCGATGAAGAGGGCCCCTTTATCAATGGCACCACCCGGGTGATAGACACCCTGGAAGCGCGCAATGAAAAGATCACCTGGGCCTTGGTCGGTGAGCCATCCAGTACCCTCAAACTGGGCGATGTGGTCAAAAATGGCCGCCGCGGCAGCCTCACCGGCAATCTCGTCGTCAAGGGTATTCAAGGACATGTGGCCTACCCTCACCTGGCGGATAACCCAGTGCACAAGGCTGCGCCGGCGTTGGCCGAACTTGCCGCCATGCAGTGGGACAAAGGCAATGCGTTTTTCCCGCCGACCAGTTTTCAGATAGCCAATATCAACGGCGGCACAGGGGCGTCCAACGTGATCCCGGGTGAGCTCAAGGTGATGTTCAACTTCCGTTACTCCACCGAAGTCACCGCCGAAGAGCTGATTAAGCGGGTCGAGAATATCCTCGATGCCCATGGACTGAATTACGAGCTTGGCTGGATCTTCAACGGCCTGCCATTTTTGACCGGCGATGGCCCACTGCTTGAAGCGACCCGCCAAGCGATTAAAGAGGTAACAGGCTCAGATACCGACCCGCAAACCTCGGGTGGCACTTCAGATGGGCGCTTTATTGCCCCTACCGGTGCTCAGGTAATAGAGCTGGGCCCGGTGAATGCCACCATTCACAAGGTTAATGAGTGCGTGAAAGTCGCAGATCTCGAGCTGTTGGCCCAGTGTTATCAGCGTATCCTGGAAAAACTGTTGTTGGAGTAAGTGATGGCAAGGGGCGATTTTCTCTACGGCCTGGAGACTGAAGCAGAGCCGGGAAGGACACTGGTTAGTCTAAGCGGCAGTGAAAGCGGGTCAGGCGCTGAAGTTTGGCTGGAAGCCGAGACGGCGGCGGCCTTTCTTGAGATGCAGGCCGCCGCCAAGCAAGATGGCATCGCCCTGGCCATCTGCTCTGGTTATCGCAGCTTTGAGCGTCAACTCACGATTTGGAATGCCAAAGCCTCAGGGAAGCGCCCTCTACTGGATAAAGACTCACGTTCCGTCAGTGACATCGGCGCGCTCAGTGATGATGAGTTAGTGGCGCTTATTTTGCTTTGGTCGGCGCTGCCTGGCGCCTCTCGCCACCACTGGGGGACGGACGTGGATCTCTTCGACAGCGCCCAAATCAGCAAGCATGAACTCAAGTTGGTTAACGCCGAGTATCAACCCCTGGGCCCTTGCTATAAATTGGACCTGTGGCTTGACGAGCGCGCCCCGGATTTTGGCTTCTACCGCCCTTTTCAGGCTGGCCTCAGTGGCGTCAGCCCGGAGCGCTGGCACTTGAGTTTCCTGCCAAAGGCCAAAGGGTTTCTCGAGCAGTTTGATAGCGAGCGTCTGCGGCAAATACTCGACCACAGTGATATAACACTCAAGCAAAGTTTGCTTAGGCGTTTACCGGACCTCGTCGAGACTTATGTCAGGCGCATTGCCCCCTATCCGGATGGTTTCAAATGAGTACCTTTGAAGTACGTTTGAAAAAGCAAGTTTAAATAAACATCATGCGATTTCGCGCTCAGATCCTAAGTCGGCAAACTTGAGGTATCCTGTGTCCCAAACAATAAATCCGGGATACCTTTCAACAATGACTGACTTCAATCAATATCGACAGCAAATCGAACTCAGGGGCGAAACCCTCAGCTATCTGGATATGGGCCAGGGCCCTGTGCTGCTGCTCGGCCACAGCTACCTTTGGGACGCCACCATGTGGCAACAGCAACTGCCTGTACTGGCGAAACACTACCGCTGCATAGTGCCGGATCTCTGGGGCCATGGGCAGTCAGGCGCGATTCCCGCGCATACCGAGAGCCTGGCGGATATCGCCGCCGATATGTTGACCTTGATGGATAAACTCAGTATCGATGAATTCACTGTCATCGGCTTGTCGGTCGGTGCCATGTGGGGGGCCGAGCTGGTTCTGAAGGCGCCTTCTAGAGTCAAGGCGTTGGTGATGATGGGCAGCTTCCTCGGCTTTGAGCCCGAAGTTACCCGCAACAAATATATGGCCATGTTGGATGGCATCAGCCAATTGGGGCAAATTCCTGCGCCCATGGCCGAGCAGATAGCGCCGATGTTTTTTGCCGTGACCACAGCAAGTTTACGGCCGCAACTGCTGAGTGATTTCGCCAGCGCCCTGCAAAGTATTTCACCAGAGCGGATCCCTGATACCGTCGCCATGGGCAAACTGATTTTTAATCGCCGCGACGCCATGGAAGATGCCGATAACTTGACTCTGCCCTGTTTAATCATGTCAGGTGTAGAAGATACGGCACGCACTGTGCTGGAATCCTTTTTGATGGTCGATGCCATAGACGGCGCCGAGATGGTGCAGATACCGGCAGCCGGCCATATTTCTGTGTTGGAACAGGGCGATTTTATCAACCAAGCCCTGCTGACTTTTCTTGAAAAACATCACTAAAATCCGGCCGCGATGGATAGACCAGCGCGGCTTTATTTTCTGATACACTGCCGAAAATAAATCGGACCACTGTGTTCCCATAAGCTATTTTGTGAGCCTGAATGAAAATACTGAAACCGCTTTTTGAAAACAACCGCCGCTGGGCAGCCAGAATAAGCACTGAAAACCCAGAGTTTTTTGAGCAGTTGGCCAAACAGCAAAACCCCGAATATCTCTGGATAGGTTGTTCCGACAGCCGGGTTCCCTCCAACCAGATCATAGATCTGATGCCAGGAGAAGTATTTGTACATCGCAATATCGCCAACATGGTGATCCACACAGATCTCAACTGTTTGTCAGTCTTGCAATACGCGGTCGATGTCCTCAAGGTGAAACACATCATGGTAGTGGGCCATTACGGCTGCGGCGGCGTCAAGGCCGCCATGGGTACCGACAGACTCGGGCTTATCGACAACTGGCTGGGGCATCTCAGGGATATCTACCGCCTGCACCACCAAGAACTGGAAGCCCTCAATGAAAAACAACGGTTTGATCGCCTTTGTGAGCTCAATGTAATTGAACAGGTCGCCAATGTCACCAGCAGCAACATAGTCCAGGAAGCCTGGGCCAAGGGGCAAAACCTGTCGATACACGGCTGGATCTACGGAATCGACAATGGGCTTTTGACCGATCTTGATGTCACAGTGGATGGCGGCCATCAAAGGATGGAGTGATCCAAGCGGATAAGGGGCGCAGCTGCGCCCCTTGCTTTATCGGTGAAATTTTACCCAGTTGGATTTTTTCCGAAAGAAAGCATCGCAGTATGTTGGCCACCCCGTTATAATTCTGCAGTTAACACGGGTGCTCAGTCATCCGGTCACCCGGCGCACTTCGCGTAACAGCCTTATGGCATAAGGCCTTTTCTGGCGTGACCCTCCCAGAGCACAATACTATCTAAGGAGACACCTTCCATGCCCGGTTTTGAATTGTTTGGTCCTGAAGAAAAACAGGAAGTAGCAGACGTCATGGAGAACGGATTCACCTTCCGTTACAACTTTGATGCCATGCGTAATGATCGCTGGAAAACCCGCGATATGGAGCAGCTCTTATGTGACAAGATGAATGTCAAGCATGCTCACCTGCTCTCCAGCGGCACTGCCGCCCTGCAAACCGCACTGGCCGCCGCCGGTATCGGTGCCGGGGATGAAGTGATTGTTCCTCCTTTCACCTTTGTCGCTTCTGTTGAGGCAGTATTCATGGCCGGTGCCATTCCGGTATTTGCCGAAATCGATGAGACGCTGTGTCTGTCCCCTGAAGGAATTGAGGCCGCCATTACCCCACGTACCAAGGCGGTAAACCTGGTACACATGTGCGGTTCCATGGCCAAGATGGATGAAATCAAAGCCATCTGTGAAAAGCACAATCTGGTACTGCTGGAAGATGCCTGTCAGGCTATTGGCGGCAGCTACAAAGGTCAGGCACTGGGTACCATAGGCGATGTAGGTTGTTTCTCTTTCGACTCGGTTAAAACCATCACTTGTGGTGAAGGTGGCGCTGTAATCACCAATAATGAAACCATCTACAACCACGCCCACATGTTCTCTGACCACGGCCATGATCATATAGGTAATGACCGCGGCGCCGAGTCTCACCCTATCATGGGTCTCAACTTCCGTATCAGCGAAATGAACGCCGCCCTAGGCCTGGCTCAGCTGCGCAAACTGGACACCATAGTGGAGATCCAGCGTCGCAACAAAAAGCTTATCAAAGACGCCATGGCGGATATTGAAGAAGTTACTTTCCGCGAAATTCCCGATCCTGAAGGCGACAGCGCCGGTTTCCTCAGCTTTATGCTGCCAACCGAGCAACGTACTCAGGAAGTCAGCAAGGCGCTGGCCGCCAACGGTGTCGATGGTTGCTTCTACTGGTATGTCAACAACTGGCACTACCTGAAGAACTGGCATCACATTCAGCAGCTCAAGAGCCCTGCTGCCCTGCCGATCACATTAATCGAAGATCGCCCGGACTATACTGCGGTTTCTGTGCCCAAATCTGACGCTATCATGAGCCGGACCATTTCCATGCTGATCAAGCTGTCCTGGACTGAAGAACAGATTGCCGAGCGCATTGCCAACATCAAGAAAGCATTTGCCCAATAACCTAAAGGGAGCTGGTTGCTATGAGTTTCAAGAATTTTAAAGTCGTCCCCAAAATGATCTTTGGTCGCGGTTCTTTCGTCCAACTGGACGAAGTTCTGGCCGCCGAGCGCAAAGAAGCCAACGACTTCGTGGTTTTCGTCGTGGATGACGTTCACAAGGGTAAGCCACTTGAAGGCCGTCTGCCGTTGAAAGAACAAGATCTGGTGCTATGGGTCAATGTCGATGAAGAGCCAACCACAGAGCAGGTTGACAGCCTTACCGAGCAGGTTCAGGCATTCAACAGTAAGCTGCCTGTGAGCGTAGTCGGTCTCGGTGGCGGCGCCACCATGGATCTGGCCAAGGCCGTTTCTCTGATGCTGACCAACCCAGGCGGTTCTGCCAAGTATCAGGGCTGGGATCTGATCCAGAATCCTGCCATTCACCATATCGGTATCCCTACCATTTCCGGTACAGGTGCCGAAGCGTCACGCACTGCGGTGCTGTGTGGCCCTGAGCGTAAACTGGGTCTGAACTCTGACTATACAGTATTCGATCAGATCATCATGGACTCTGAGCTGATTGCCGGTGTACCTACAGATCAGTGGTTCTACACAGGTATGGACTGCTACATCCACTGTGTAGAGTCTCTGCAAGGTACCTTCCTGAATGAGTTCTCCCGTGCCTATGCCGAGAAATCTTTGGATATGTGCCGTGAAGTCTTCCTGGGCGATCACCCAGAGAAAGACGACAAGCTGATGATGGCCTCCTTCATGGGCGGTATGAGCATCGCCTATAGCCAGGTAGGTGCCTGTCACGCGGTTTCTTACGGTCTGTCTTATATCCTGGGTTATCACCACGGTATTGGTAACTGTATCGCCTTCGACGTGTTGGAAGAGTACTACCCTGAAGGGGTTGAAGAGTTCCGTGCCATGATGAAGAAACACAACATCCAGTTGCCGAAGAACATCTGTAAAGACTTGCCGGACGAAACCATTGCCGCCATGGTTAAAGTCACCAAGAGCATGGGGCCTCTGTGGGCCAACGTCTATGGTGACTGCTGGCAGGAAAAAGTCACCGATGAAATGCTGACCAAGCTGTTCCGCCGTATCTAAGCCGGCACAGGACTGCTATGATTAGGGCTCTTTATGAGCCCTTTCTTCTTGAATACTAGGAAAATTGAATGAAAGTCACCCTGTTGATCCCTGCACGCTATGGTTCCAGCCGTTTTCCCGGCAAACCTCTGGCACCGATTAACGGTAAACCCATGATCCAGCACGTTTATGAGCGCGCCGGACTGGCCAAGGGGTTAGATAACATCTATGTGGCAACCGATGATGTTCGCATCAAGGATGCCGTAGAAGCCTTTGGCGGCAATGTTGTGATGACCGGTGCCGAAGCGGCCTCCGGCACTGACAGGATTAACGATGCCATCACCCAATTGGGATTGGCGGATGACGATCTGGTGATCAATCTGCAAGGGGATCAACCCCTGATCGATCCCATCTCCTTAGAGCAGATCATCAGTCTGTTCCAGCGTCATCCCGGTGAGTTTGAAATGGCCACTCTCGGCTACCAAATCACCGAAGAGGAAGAGCTGGACGATCCCAAGCATGTGAAGATGGTGTTTGACAACGACTTCTACGCCCTCTACTTCTCTCGCGCCCGGATCCCATTCGGCCGTGATGTCAACGACTACCCTGTCTATAAACATTTAGGAGTTTATGCTTACACCCGCCGTTTCGTCGAGACCTTTGCCAAGCTGCCTTTGGGCAGACTGGAAGATCTGGAAAAACTAGAGCAACTGCGGGCCCTGGAATATGGTCACAAGATCAAGGTCGCCATCAGCGCATTTGACTCGCCAGAGGTAGATACACCTGAAGATATCCGCCGCTGTGAACAGCGCTTAGCCGTAGACTGAAGCAGGTAGCAATAGATGGAAATGTCATCTTTGGAAGTCTGGTTGATCATCATTTTGGTGATAGGTGTTATTGCCAGTAACCTGGCGATACTCAAGTACAGTGCCAAGTTCAAAATGCCGCAATTTGGCCAGCACAGTAAAGACAAACAGATAAAGCCACAGGGTGACAGGGATAAAACCCCAAACTCCCCAGCTGATGAAAAACATCAAGACAAAGACTGACATGAAAAAGGCGCCCTAGGCGCCTTTTTCATCTCTTATAGAGATGGCCTCAATAAAACTGCATATCGGATATACGAGTCAATCTAACTCCATCGACCACCATCTGCCATTCATTTCCGACTTGATGAGGGGGAACCGAGACCTCGAAACGACTGGAGATAAAACCTATTCCCACTTCGAAGTCGTTACCGTCAAACTTCTGGATCCCACCACTGATAGAGGTGCGGCTGTTGCCATCATAGCGCTGATACTCTACTGTGCCATCATGTTGAATAAGCAGATACATGTCAGCACTCTGCCACTCACCGGCATACTCGGCCTTATCTAGCGGCAAGGGCTGGCCACAACCGCCAAGGAGCCAGGCACAAACTAAAACCAGCAGATATTTGAACTTGGAAGATAACTCTCTTAACTTGCTGTTTTTTATTGGAAGAGCAGAGGAAGGAATTACTGCTGAGCCACACATGACAAAACTCCTTTTATCGGTTCCTGAAAAATTAGTGACGAAAACCGCTGGCGAAAAATGTATTTCCACAGGCAGGACAAGACATTTTTATAGGCAGGGGCTGCAATCCAAACAAAACCATGGTACCAAGCCCGAGTGGTATTGTTAGCCAGTTGGCAATAAAACCAAAATCGATCCTGGCCTCAGCGATATGACCATTTGCGCTCTGATACGAACATGCCGGACATTGACAGGCGTTGTAATGCCTGATGATACGCTCGAATCTCACAAAGGCTCCTCCCTGAGTCATACCGTTTGTTCAAACTTGCTAGTGGCAGTTATATGACAGGCCAAGGCCAATCAATCACGTTCACCTCAAATTCAAGCTACCCTAAAGTACAGAGGCGTGCAAGCCAGCCTAAAGGACTAAAAAATCATTGGTTTTACTGCTTATAAATACCATTAAGCTAAAAAAAAGGCTACCTTAAGTAGCCTTATTCATTCTGGTTAAATGCTCACAACGCCGCAATGGCTTCTTGACACAAGCGGGTGATCCTGTCCCAGTCACCCTGCTCCATCGCTTCTACCGGAGCTATCCAACTACCACCGATACAATCGACATTCCCCAGCGCCAGGTAGTCTTTATAGCTGCTCGGAGTGATCCCGCCAGTTGGGCAGAAACGGACATCGGCCAGCGGGCCGCCGAAGGCTTTGAGCGCATTGACCCCACCAGAAGCCTCAGCCGGGAAGAACTTGAAGTGGGTATAGCCCAGTCCCAGTCCCACCATGACTTCGGAGATACTGGCCACCCCCGGAATAAGTGGGATCTTACCGGCTTTACCCGCCTTGAGCAGTTCCACCGTCGCCCCCGGAGTGATGGCAAATTGAGCACCGGCCTCTGCCGCCTGCGCCAATTGCGCTTCATTCAGTATGGTACCGGCACCGACCAGGGCTTCCGGCACTTCGGCCGCAATCCGCCCTATGGCCTCAAGGGCACAATCGGTACGCAGTGTCACTTCCAGTACCCGAATGCCACCGGCAACCAAGGCCTTGGCCAGGGGCACCGCATGTTCAATCTTGTTGATAACCATTACCGGAATGATCGGGCTCAGTTTAAATACGTCCTGGGGTTGCAAGGACCAGTTACTCTCAAGCATGTACTTTATTCCTTAATGATTAGTAATAGTCATCTATGGCACTGGTACTACGAGCACCGGTTTCAGGACTGCTGAGATTAGCCCGCAGCGCACTGAACAGCTCACGGCCCATGCCGTAACGCACACTTCTCAATTCCACTTTATCGGCACTTCTTGCGGCCAGTTGCGGTTCATCTACTAGCAGGCTGAGTTCACCTTTTTCGGCATCGACCCGCACTATATCGCCATTACGTACCTTGGCGATCAGACCACCATCGAGCGCTTCCGGCGTCAGATGGATAGCTGCAGGCACCTTACCTGAGGCTCCTGACATACGGCCATCGGTCACCAGAGCAACTTTAAAACCTCTATCCTGCAAGGTTCCGAGAATAGGGGTCAGCTTATGCAGTTCGGGCATGCCGTTGGCTTTGGGCCCCTGCCCCTTGACCACCACCACGCAGTCCTTATCCAGTTGACCACTGGTAAAGAGCTCATTGAGCTGATTCTGATCATCAATAACCACAGCAGGTGCTTCCACCACTCGGTGTTGCTCCTGCACCGCAGAAACCTTAATAACCGCCCGGCCCAGGTTGCCCTTGAGCAGTTTAAGGCCGCCATTACTCTGGAAAGGTTTGGCCACTGAAGTCAGCACTTCGCTGTCCAGACTTTCTGTCGGGCCATCCACCCAGTTGAGCTCACCATTGAGCAGCTTGGGCTCTTTGGTGTAACGCTCAAGACCAAAGCCGGCTACTGTGTTGACGTCTTGATGCAGTAAACCGGCATCCAGCAACTGCCGCACCAGATAAGCCATCCCACCGGCGGCATGGAAATGGTTAATGTCGGCATGACCGTTGGGATAAACCCTGGCTAGCAGCGGAACCACATCTGACAGCTCGGAGAAATCGTCCCAGTTGACTATGATGCCGGCCGCACGAGCGGCCGCCACTATGTGCATGGTGAGATTGGTCGAGCCACCGGTGGCCAGCAGAGCCACTATGCCGTTGACTATCGACTTTTCACAAACCAGCTCGCCTATGGGGCTATATTGGTTGCCAAGTTCGGTCAGACGGCACACCTGTTTGGCTGCCGCCTTATTGAGCGCCTCACGCAAAGGATCGTCTGGATTAACAAATGAGGAGCCGGGTAGCTGCAGCCCCATGACTTCCAGCATCAGCTGGTTGCTGTTGGCCGTACCGTAAAAGGTACAGGTACCCGCGCTGTGGTAAGACTTGGATTCGGCTTCGAGCAAGGCGGCTCTATCGACCTTACCTTCGGCAAACTGCTGGCGAATATGAGCCTTTTCCTTGTTGGGGATCCCGGACTTCATCGGTCCCGCCGGCACAAACAGCATAGGCAGATGACCAAAGCTCAGGGCGCCGATCAGTAACCCGGGGACTATCTTGTCACAAATCCCCAGCAACAAGGCACCATCAAACATATTGTGGGACAGGCCAACGGCGGTAGCCATGGCAATCACTTCACGACTCAGCAGGCTGAGCTCCATCCCGGGTTGGCCCTGGGTGACGCCGTCACACATGGCCGGCACGCCAGCTGCCACTTGGGCAACGCTGCCCACCTCATTGCAGGCCTGCTTCAATAATTCAGGATAGTGTTCGTAAGGTTGGTGCGCCGACAGCATGTCATTGAATGCAGTCACTATGCCTATGTTGGCCTTGGTCAGCTGGCGCAGGCTGTCTTTATCGGCCGGCTGACAAGCGGCAAACCCATGGGCCAGATTGCCGCAGCTCAAACTGCTGCGGTGCACGCCCTTGGCCCTGGCTTCGGCCAATGCCGCCAGGTACTTGCCCCTGTGATCTTGGCTACGGGCAATAATCCTGTCTGTTACGGCTTGAACTCTTGGGTGCATCTTGCCTCCTTAAGCGCTCCAGAACACATCGACCGGGGTCTTATGCTGCGCCAATACGGCGCGGATCGGCATTTCCCTGGGATCGTCACTCTCGAGAGCTTGGTGATATACGGAAAGTTTGGTTTCGCCAACCAGATGCAGATAGATCTGGCGGCTGCCGAGCACGGCTTGGCGGCTCAGGCTGATCCTAGCGTGAGGCGCATTGCCCGGATGCACGGCGCACAGCAGCGCATCGGTTTCCAGCGCCTCGGTCAGTTGTTCTTCGGGGGCGCAGGGGAACCAGGAACAGGTGTGGCCATCATTACCCATGCCCAACACGACCACATCGAAAGGCCGCGGGAAGTTGGCCAACTGTTCTGTGGCCATACTCAAGCCCGCTTCCGGAGTGGCAAACATATTCTTCAGGCCACGGAACTTGGCGCTGGCGGCGCGATTTTGCAGTAAATGCCCGCGCACTAGGCGCTCGTTGGAGTCCTGGTCTTCGGCATCCACCCAGCGCTCATCGGCGAGCGTGATATAAACATCGCTCCAGTCGATCATTTTATGACTGAGCTCAGCAAACAGTTTCAGCGGCGTCGAACCACCGGAAACCACCAGGCTGGCCTTGCCGCGGCTATCTATCGCGTTTTGCAGCGCGCTGGCAATACGCTCGGCCAACTGGCTCTCTAGCGCAGTTGGGTTGTCGAACGATTTGAATACAGTTTCTCTAATCATGCTGTCTCCTTATTCATCCCAGGAGCGGCCGTCTTTAGTGATCAAGGCCACTGAGGCCACTGGCCCCCAGGTACCGGCAGGATAAGGTTTGGGTTTTTCGTTGCTCATCTCCCAGGATTGAATAATGCCATCGACCCAAGTCCAAGCCTGCTCCACTTCGTCGCGGCGCACAAATAATGCCTGATTACCCAGCATGGCTTCGAGCAACAAACGTTCATAAGCGTCGGCGATACGTTCGTTCTTGAAGGTGTCGGAGAAGCTCAAATCCAGCTTGGTGGTTTGCAAGCGCTGTTTCTGCTCAAGCCCGGGCACCTTATTCATCATCTGGATCTCCACCCCTTCATGAGGTTGCAGACGAATGGTCAGCTTATTGGGCGGCAGATTGCGATGGCTGGAGCGATACAGGTTATGGGGTGGATTCTTGAAATAGATGACAATTTCGGAACTCTTGAACGGCATACGTTTACCGCTGCGCAGATAGAAAGGCACCCCGGCCCAGCGCCAGTTGTCGATATCGACCCGCAAGGCTACAAAGGTCTCTGTGTTGGAGTCCACGTTGGCGCCCTCTTCCTCCAGATAACCGGGAACCGGTGATCCCTTGAGGAACCCGGCCGAATACTGGCCACGCACTGTATTTTCAAACACATTATCTTGGTTTATCGGCCGCAGCGACTTGAGCACCTTCACCTTTTCATCACGAATACTATCAGCATCCAGATTCACCGGCGGATCCATGGCAATCAGAGTCAGTACCTGTAGCAAGTGGTTCTGGATCATGTCGCGCATCTGGCCGGCTTTATCGAAATAGCCCCAACGCCCTTCAATGCCCACCTCTTCGGCCACAGTGATCTGTACATGATCTATGGTGCGGTTATCCCACTTGGAGGCAAACAGTGAATTGGCAAAACGCAACGCAATCAGGTTCTGTACTGTTTCTTTACCCAGATAATGGTCGATACGATAGACCTGACTTTCATCAAAATAAGCAGAAACCTGGTCGTTGATGACTCTGGAAGACTGCAGATCTGAGCCTATGGGCTTTTCCAGCACCACTCGGGTATCGGGATGGATCAGTTGCTGTTCATGCAGGCAACGACAGATGTCACCGAAGATGGCCGGAGGCGTAGCAAAATAGTTGACCATCACCCGCTTGGCAGGCTCGAGCAGTCGGTGGAAGGCTTTGTAGCCTTCAGATTCGGTAAAATTGGTGCCGACATAATGGCAACGTTCGAGGAAGCGGGAAAGCGTGGTGTCGCACAGGGGTTCTTTAACAAAGGTGCTCAGGGCCGTTTTAACCAGTTCGCGAAAATCTTCGGCAGAGAATTCGTCTTTGGCAACACCTATGACCTTGGTGTCCTGGTTGAGTAGGCCGGCTTTATCTAGTTGGTAGAGCGAAGGTAACAATTTACGCCTTGCCAGGTCGCCCTTGGTACCAAAGAGTACAAAATCACAAGCTTTGGCCTCTGATGTTGTTTTGCCCATTGCTTAATGTTCTCCTTTTGTCGGTGGTGGTTCCATTATGCGATGAAGAATCCCACACTTTTGTTGTAATATAACAACAGTGTTTGTTAAATGCATCTATAATTTGCAAATAAAGCCACAAGCCAACGCTAGGCAGGTTTGGCAATAATCTGATATGCTTCTCATGCTTAAAACCTTCTTATCTCGGAAGTTAACCTGTTTTCATTCCGGTATATACAGGACTTATGTCAAGATTGGTTTGCACCCTACTTTGTAGTGCTCAGGCCTCAAAGAAATAATAAAATTACATAATTTCAACCCAGCGGACGTACGTGTATGAACACCCTCGAAAAGGTTCAAAAAAACCTACCCCACTTCAGCAAGTCGGAACGCAAAGTAGCCGAAGTTATCCTGGCATCCCCCCAAACCGCTATCCATTCAAGCATAGCAACTCTGGCCAAAATGGCGGATGTCAGCGAGCCTACAGTCAACCGTTTCTGTCGTCGTTTGGATACCAAAGGGTTCCCGGATTTTAAATTACATCTGGCCCAAAGTCTTGCTAATGGTACCCCTTACGTAAGTCGTCACGTTGAGGAAGATGATACTCCCGAGTCATACACTACCAAGATCTTCGAATCTTCCATGGCATCTTTGGACACCGCGCGCCAGAGCATAGATACCGCGGCCATCAACAAGGCGGTAGACATACTGACCCAAGCGAAGAAAATCTCTTTCTTTGGTCTGGGCGCCTCGGCCTCTGTGGCACACGATGCCCAAAATAAGTTCTTCCGTTTCAATGTTCCGGTGCTGTGTTTCGATGATGTATTGATGCAACGCATGAGCTGTATCAACAGCGATGAAGGCGATGTAGTAGTACTAATTTCCCACACAGGCAGAACCAAATCGTTGATCGATATAGCAAGATTGGCCAGAGAAAACGGCGCAGCCGTAATTGGTATTACTGCGCGTCACTCACCGCTGTCGCAGGAATGTACCCTACCGGTGACCATGGAAGTGCCAGAGGACACTGATATGTACCTGCCAATGGCCTCTCGTTTAGCTCAGTTGGTGATTATTGATGTACTGGCGACCGGGTTTACCCTACGCCGTGGCCCTCGCTTCAGAGAAAGTCTCAAGCGGGTCAAGGAAGTTTTGAAAGAATCCCGCATCGAAAAGAACGAACCACTTTAATTATTTTCCTAGAGACTCTCGGGCAGTTGTCACCTTGGCAACTGCCAATGCCCCGCCTAAAATTAGCCGTAACTCACAAAAATAAAACTTTGAGTTAGATCATTTTGTCTGTAAGTTTCCTACATATCGAGCCGATGTCTGTTAATATAGCGTAAGATTTTTTAAAACTTAAACGGAGTATATTATGTTCCGCAGAACCAAGATCGTTACCACGCTGGGCCCTGCCACAGATCGTGATGATAACCTGCGTCGTATCATAGCAGCAGGTGCCAACGTTGTTCGCCTCAACTTCTCCCACGGTTCCCCCGAAGATCATCTCAAACGCGCCAGCCAAGCCCGCAGCATTGCGAAAGAGCTTGGTGTACACGTTGCCATCCTCGGCGATCTCCAGGGTCCGAAAATCCGTGTTTCCACCTTCAAGGACAATAAGAAAGTCCAACTTAAGCTCGGCCAACCATTCATTCTGGATGCCGAGCTGGGTAAAGGCGAAGGCGACGAAACTCAAGTAGGTATCGATTACAAGGAACTGCCGGACGATGTAGTTGTCGGCGATATACTGATGCTGGACGATGGCCGGGTACAACTGAAAGTCGAAAAGGTTGAAGGCCGTAAGGTACATACCAGCGTAACAGTTGCCGGTCCACTGTCCAACAACAAGGGGATTAACAAGAAAGGTGGTGGTCTGTCTGCCGCAGCGCTGACAGATAAAGACAAGCAAGATATTGTCACTGCAGCGCAAATCCAGGTGGACTACCTTGCGGTATCCTTCCCCCGCTGCGGCGCCGATCTTAACTATGCCCGCGAACTGGCGCAAAAGGCCGGCAGCAATGCCCTGATAGTATCCAAGGTAGAGCGCGCCGAAGCCGTAGCTTCCGATGAAGCGATGGACGATGTAATCCTCGCCTCCGATGCCGTCATGGTAGCCCGCGGTGACCTGGGAGTAGAAATCGGCGATCCGGCTCTGGTTGCCGTACAGAAAAAGCTGATCAGCCGCTCGCGTCAACTCAATAAGGTGGTGATCACCGCGACCCAGATGATGGAGTCTATGATCAGCAGCCCTATGCCGACCCGCGCCGAAGTCATGGACGTGGCTAACGCCGTACTCGACGGTACAGACGCAGTGATGCTCTCGGCCGAGACCGCTGCCGGGGATTATCCGGAAGAAACGGTTCAGGCCATGGCCAGAGTTTGTCTTGGCGCCGAAGCGCATCCCAGTGTACGGGTATCCAAGCACCGTCTCGATGAAAGCTTCAGCTCCATAGAAGAAACCATAGCACTGTCTACCATGTATGCCGCCAACCATTTGCAGGGTGTTAAGGCGATTATCGCCCTGACCGAATCCGGCGCAACGCCCAAGTTGATGTCACGGATAAGCTCAGCGCTGCCTATCTTCGCCCTTGCCCGTCATCAACCCACTTTGGCCAAGATGGCACTGTATCGGGGTGTCTATCCGGTAGAGTTTGACTCCACCGTTTATGCCGCCGATGAACTGGCGAAAAAAGCCCTTGAAAGCCTCAAGGCCAAGGGATACCTGGAGAGTGGTGACATGGTACTCATGACCAAGGGTGATGCCATGGAAACCGTAGGCGGCACAAACACCTGCAAGGTGCTGATCGTTGCCTAATGGCTTGCCAATAACGCTAAGCTGGTAACAAAACAGAAAAGGTACGCCGAGGCGTACCTTTTTAATTTCTGCTGCTTTCGTTGCTGTTTCAGGCTTGGTGATTTTGTTTACATCAGAGCTAAGCCTGCCCGGGACAGGCTTACCAAACTGAAATTCAGATACCAATCAACCTCAATTACAGAGTTTCAAAGTCATCGACATTGATTGCCGCCAAGCGCAGCTTATCGGCCTCAAGCAACTGCTCATACTCGGCTTTACTGATAACCTCAGCATCCAATGCCACCTGATACAGAGATAGCGGTGCCAGTTTGGCAGGCAAACGGCCATCTTTTTGTGCCTTTCTCAGTTTGCTATGCAATTCACGGCACTGATATTGAGCCTTGAATGCCGCTTCCACCTCGGCAATACCACTGGTGTCGCCGTCAAATTCAGGACAGAGGAAGGTCAGCCTGTCGCGGGCCGGACCCGGTTTAAGCATACTCTTGACCAGTTCAATGGACTGGCTGTCTTTCGGGCCGTTGAAGTGGTTCCCCAGCGGGAATACCAGCACACGCATGACCCAAGCAACCGGACGATTGGGGAAGTTAGCTATCGCCTGCTCAAGCGCCTTGGCCGCCAGTTGCAATCGGGTATCCATCACATGTTTGACTATCGGTAGATCGTCAAACTGGCGGCCATTGTCTTCAAACAGTTTCAATGTGGCCGAGCCCAGATACAGCTGACTGAGCACATCACCGAGTCTGGCCGAAATCATCTCCTTGCGCTTGAGATCGCCGCCCAAAATAAGCATCGACAAGTCAGTCACCAGCGCCAGCGCCTTGGACAGACGGGCCATCTGCTTGTAATAGTCGCGGGTATCGCCACTCACCGGTGAGCGCTCAAAATAGCTACGGCTGAGGGCGTTGCCCAAAGAGCCGAAGGCGTTACGCAGCGCATAACCTATGTGGCCCATTAGCAAAGAGTCGAAACGCTCCAGCGCTTCACTGTTGTCTTCCATGCCGGCAGCTTCCATCTCGGCCAGCACATAAGGATGACAGCGGGTCGCGCCCTGACCGAAGATCATCAAACTACGGGTCAGGATGTTGGCCCCTTCCACTGTGATGGATATAGGGTTGGCCATATAGCCATGAGCCAGATAGTTTTTGGGCCCCATCTGAATACCCTTGCCGGACTGAATATCCATGGCATCGTTCATTACCTGACGGCCAAGCTCTGTCATGTGATATTTGGCAATCGCGGTAACCACAGATGGCTTAACCTTGAGATCTATGCCTGTGGTTGTCAGACGGCGGGCCGCTTCCAGTTGATAGGTGTTGGCGATGATCCTTGCCAGCGCTTCCTGAACCCCTTCAAACTGACCTATGGCCATGCCGAACTGTTTACGCACATAGCTGTAAGCGGTTGTCGTCTTGGTCGCCATATGCCCTGACGCCGTCGCCAGCGCCGGCAGTGAAATACCACGCCCGGCAGAAAGACACTCCACCAGCATACGCCAGCCGCGACCGGCGTATTGCGGGCCACCTATGATCCAATCCAGCGGAATAAACACCTCTTCCCCTTGAGTGGTACCATTCATAAAGGCCATATTGAGCGGATTGTGACGGCGACCAATTTTCACGCCGGGATGATCGGTTGGGATCAGGGCGCAGGTGATCCCCAAGTTAACCTTGTCCCCCAACAGCCCGTCTGGGTCACGCATCTGAAATGCCAGCCCCAGCACAGTGGCCACTGGAGCCAGAGTGATGTAACGCTTGTTCCAGCTAAGCTTAAGCCCCAGAGTTTCCTCGCCTTCGAACTCACCGCGGCAGACTATCCCTTCATCGGGAATGGCTCCGGCATCTGAGCCGGCTTCGGGGCCGGTCAGGGCAAAACAAGGGATCTCTTCACCTTTGGCCAAGGCCGGCAACCAATGCTCTTTCTGCTCCTTGGTACCATAATGAGTCAGCAACTCACCCGGGCCGAGTGAGTTGGGTACCATCACAGTCACGGCGGCGCTGACACTGCGGCTCGCCAACTTACTGACTATGGTGGAGTTGGCATAGGCAGAAAACTCACGACCACCGTATTTTTTGGGAATGATCAGCGCGAAGAAGCCTTCTTTCTTGAAGTACTCCCACAGCTCCGGCGGTAAGTCCTTGCGATTGTTGACTATGTCATAGTCATCAATCATTTTTAGCGCCGTCATCACCTGATGGTCGATAAAGTCTTTCTCATCGGCACTCAGCGCCGGTTTACCATAAGCATGCAAGCTTTCCCAGTTGGGTTTCCCGCGAAACAGCTCGGCTTCCCACCACACATCACCGGCCTCCATCGCTTCGCGCTCTGTATCCGAAAGCGGCGGCAACACTTTACGAAAGAAGGCCAATACCGGCCGAGTCACAAACTGCAGACGTATGTTACGCACAAAGAACAGCGCTATCAGGGCAACTATTATTAAGAGGATAATGCTCATAACCAGACCTTTATTCTGCTTGAGAAACCAGCGGCACAGCCACACCGGCGGCCATGTAGGGGATCACCTTGCGGATGACTGCTTCAATATCATTATGTTCACCAAAGTCGGCTTCGGCTATCTCATTGAGCGCATCGGCCGAGGCCATGGTGAAGACTATGGTTCCCAGGGTGAAGTGCAAGCGCCAGAACATCTCTGCCGGCGGAATGTGAGGCGCACTGCCGGACACAGCCTGAACAAACTGATCCAGATGCTCGCCATAGTGGGTGGTAATAAACCAGCGCAAGTGCCCCTGGCTTTCGATATAACCGCGACCGAGCAGCTGCAGGAAGATACTGGTTCCTTCGTTGCGAACTTTGTTAAGTTCAAGCAGCGGCCCCACCAGAGAGGAGAAAATGGCATCCAACGACGCCTGTTTATCCCGGCCGATAAGCTCATTGATGGCGTTTGACGCCGATGGCATAAACACGTCCAGATAACGTGCCAAAACCGCCCGAATGAGCTCTTTTTTGGAACCAAAATGGTAGTTTACAGATGCAAGATTCACTTCTGCTTTGCTGGTGATAAGCCTGAGGGAGGTTTCCGAAAACCCCCGCTCGGCAAACAGCTTCTCCGCGGCATCGAGAATTCTTGTCTTGGTATCAGATCGACTTGCCATTCCGTGACCTTAGTTAATTTAAAACACTCGTTTAAATTAAACACTGGTTACACTTATGTCAAACGAAATCTCGGCTACGGTCAAGGCAGATAATCTGCCGTCCCAAACAGCTCAGCGAAAGCCCGCTCCTTTATGATTGGTCTCGCGGGATTCAATCCGCTTGGCATCTGATTTAGGCAACATCACATAGAGGGCGCCATAGCCGCCATGTTCGCGCTGGGCGCTGTGAAAGGCCTGCACTTCATCCATCTGCGACAACCAGAAGTTGACACAAGATTTAATAAGCCCAGGAAACGGCTTGCGATTCTGTCCCTTGCCATGGATCACCAGCACGCAGCGATGGCCCAAAGCCACCTGAGATTGAATGAAACCGAGCAAATAATCTCTGGCTTGGCGCACCGACATGGCATGAATATCCAGCTCGGCGGCTATCTTGTATTTGCCGAGACGTAAATTCTTGAATACCGCCTCCTGGATCCCCTGCTGCTTGTAGCTGAGCATATCATCGGGTTTCACTTTAGGGATCAACGCTAAATCCAAGGTCAGGCGCTGCAGATACTCATGGGCCTCGGCGGCGGCTTTGCGTGCCTGTTTTGACTCGCTGGAAAGAGGTTTCGCTCTGGTCTGGGCCTGTGTTTGCTGCTTGAGTGGCACCACATCGGCCATTTCTTGCATAAAAAGTGTCAGATCATCTGCTTTCATGATGCGACTCCTCCAACTTATGACGAGGTTTACACACTTTGTAAAGAAATCAATCTTCTGTTACCAAGGGGCATCTATTATAGTGAGGTCAGATGAGCCTGCTTAGATGATTTTAATGAAATTCCCGACCCTATTGCTCGTTTGCCTGATTTCTGTGCTCCAGCCACTCAATGGTGCCGAATTGCCGGATAAAGACCAAGCAGCCCTTAATCGAGTCTATGTCATGTTCAACCGGGCATTTAATGAACTCGACACTAGCCCCCTTGAAAATATATACGCCGAGGATGCCACTTATATTCCCGAACAGCAAAGCCTTGCCATAGTTCAGGGACGTGAAAACGTACTCAAACTATATCAAAAGTTCTTTGACCGTATTCGCCATAAGCAAGCCAGAATTGAAGTGGATTTTCGCCTGCAAAAGCGACAAGTCCACGGCAAAAGTGCTACCGACATAGGCTATTATTTGGTGCGCTTTTATCCCCCGAAAGACACGGAAGAACCCATGAGTGAATTTGCCGGTAAAATTGTGATTGTCAGCCATAAAGACCAAAAGGGAAATTGGTTGGTGGATTTAGACACCAGTAACCGCGCCGAGCCTGAACATTACTTCAACGCCAAACCTCAAACCAACCTTTATTATGGAGAGCAATTTGCGCCAGAAGCCCCAATCAGTGTTGAAATCGAAACCCGCCACGCCGAGTAGTAGCCGTATTGAAAGCTAGCTTCCTTGAATAAAAGGACGCTAGCGGGCGCCTTAGCTGCAGCACAATGATGATTGCTGCCAACACAAATAAAAGGAATTATGAGTCAAGTGACGCCATTCAAAAGCTTATTAAACGATAGAAAATGGTTCGATCTCGCCTTTAGCGGCAAATACGCTAATCTGGATTTGGGGAGCGAAATCACTTTGCCTATCACTTGGAGCTTTTTCACTCTGCCCTGGAGAAAAGAGCTGCCGCTGCTTTTAAGCGTTATCCCGGTTATTGTGCTAACCACACTGCTGGCACCAGTGCTGGGAACCACTCAGTTGTTACTGCTCCCGGCCTGCAGTGTCATCTGGTTTTTGATATACATTCAAGTGCGCAAAAGCCAGATACTGGCCCAACTAGGCGTGAAACGAAGTGCCAAAGAAGAGCGGCAGATAAGGATAAATCAAACCCATATTTTCCTGCCTCAATATCTCACGGGAACAGCGACCGCTGTCGGCAAAGAGGATATCGTGAGCATGGTGTTCCACTGGGTGGGCTATCATGACAGCCACCAGCTTGAGCGCAAACGAGCTCACGCCTTAACAGTTAAGCTGAAAAATGGCCGGGAGTATCGGCTCTCAGGTTCTGCCTATCCGCTAAGAAGTCTGCTTTATCTGGCCACTTTCTTTGACTACCCGCGGGAGCTGATAGAAGCTTTACCGGCCAAAGAACGCCTTATCCAATTTGCCATAGGGCTTGCGTTCAGTGTTTTGATGCTCAATCTGGTAATGATTTTCATCATCCACTAACCAAACCTTCCAAGACCTGACAATATAGCCGCTTTTCAATGCAAGGCTGCCGTCAAAGCGTTATTATAGGCGCTATTCAAGCCGGGATACCGGCACCTTATTTACCATTCACGATTGAAACAGAAAATCCCGATGCCAACCGATACTCTTTGCCCTTGCAGCTCTAACCGTCCCTACAGTGAATGCTGTCAGCCACTGCACACTAAGCAGCACACAGCTGCTACTCCAGAGCAGTTGATGCGCTCCCGCTATGCCGCCTTTGTCAAACAGGAGTTTGACTATCTTATCGATACCCATCACCCGGATTATCGTCGGGGGCTGAGTGCACAAACCCTGGCCCAGATGCCAAAGACGCATTGGCTGGGATTGCAGATTGTCGAGCGGGAACCTTTGACTCCCGGGCAAACCCAGGCCAGAGTTACTTTCAAGGCATGGTATCTGGCCGATGGCCAGTTGGATGCCATTTTTGAACAGTCGGAATTTCTACTTGAGGATGAATGCTGGTTTTACACCGAGGGCAAGCAGTTTGCTGTTAGCTATCCCAAGCGCAATGAACCCTGTATTTGCAACAGCGGTAACAAGTTCAAGCACTGCTGCCTGAAACGGATTTAACCTTGGCTTAAGGGAAACATTTTGAGGCCGGTTTGGCTAATCTGTGCAACACAGAGATTGACTCTGCTGCAAGAAAGCACTGAACTCGGCTTCTCTGAGCGCCGGGCTATATAAAAATCCCTGAGCCTGATGACACATACAGGACGTGAGGAAGCGCTCCTGCTCGGCGGTTTCCACACCTTCGGCTGTCAGCGAAATATTCAGCGCCTTGGCCATCGCAATAATGGCGCTGACAATTTCGCGACTCTCACGGCTGATACTGAGATCAGAGATAAACGACCTGTCTATCTTGAGCTTACTGATGGGAAACTGTTTCAAGTAGCGCATCGAACTGTAGCCCGTACCGAAATCATCGATGGCAAGCCCTACTCCCAGATCCGCCAATTCCTGACATAGATTGGTGGCATAGCGTATATCTTCCATCAGCTCGGTTTCAGTGATCTCCAAAATCAGCGTGCCGGGCTTCAAATAGTAACGATTGAGCAGTTGCCACACCTGTTCATAGAGATTGCTACCAAAAAACTGCCTTGCAGACACGTTCACATGCATAGCGATATTGATATTGTGATGTTGCCACAAATTCAGTTGCCGGCAGGCCGCTTCCAGCACCCAGGTGCCTATGGCATTAATCAGCCCCGACTGCTCGGCAATATCGATAAAGGCCCCGGGATACAGAACCCCGCGCTTGGGATGATGCCAGCGGATCAGCGCTTCCGCCCCAATATAACTGCAGTTTTGTAAGTCTTTGAGTGGCTGATAATAAAGTTCAAACTGCCTACCCCGAATGGCAGCATGCAGATCTCTTTCTATCTGAGCATCATCCTTGAACGCTTTTAGTAGCGCACTGTTGAAGAACTGAATTGCCGTGCCCTGCTTCTTCTTGGCGTATTGCAGTGCAATATCGGCGCAGGTCAGCGGCGCGACCAATTCGGCGACTTCGGCAATATTAACCGCGGCCAGAGCCGGTTTGGGCTCCACCTGTTCACGGCCAATATTGATGGGGTTTCGCAGTTGTTGATAGAGGCGATGACAGCAGGCATCGATATCGAGATCGCCTCTATCATCCAGCAACAGGGCAAACTCATCGCTGCCCACTCTGGCAATATTGCAACCTGGATAAAGTGAGGCGAAATGCTTCAGCCGCCGTGCCACTTCAATCAGCAAGGCATCCCCCTGCTCATGCCCATAGGTATCATTGAAGCGCTTAAAACCTATCAAATCGATCAGTAAAAGCCGTCCGTTATAGGTTCTGTCGAGTAAACGATTGAAATGGGTGCGGTTATAAAGCCCGGTCAGACTGCAACGCCAAGCCAAGCGTTCCAACTCAGCCTGATGATGGTGCTGCTCGGTACAATCTTCGCAAGATACCAACACATAGTGATTACCGCGCTGGGTAATAAATTGACTGGCATGGTAACTGAGCCAGTATTCCTGACCTTGCTCGCGATTGAGCATGACTTCACCCGTCGCCACTTCACCGCGTAGCACTTTGGCCAAGGTCATCTCGGCCAACTTGGGCTGCTGATGGAAAAAAACCAGCTGTTTCAGGCTGGCGCCGAGCATCTTTTCTTTCGGGATGCCAGTGATCTGTTCATGGGCGCTGTTGATGTATTCAATCGCTTCTGTGTGCAGATTGATCAACAGAGTGACCTGAGCCGACTGTTCTATCGCAGACTGAAACAAAGTCAGTAGTTCGTCTTTACGGTAAGCATCATGGGTTGCCAGTGTCAGCGCCAGCTGATCGGCAACTTGTGATGCCAGATGGATCTCCAGTTCGCTCCAGAGAACGCCGGACACTGTTCGCTCCAGGCTCAAGACCCCTTCAATATGACCATTGATCCTGATAGCGATATCCAGAGCCCCGACAATACCGTTGGCACTGTAATAGATCTCGGCAAGCTCGCTCATACGCCAATCTGCCCCCGCATCATTGGCATCTATATAGCGTTTTTGCTTAAGCTGTTGAGTATAAGTGGGAAATTGTCCCAAGTGTTGCGGCTTTGGACTATGAATAGGTCGCCCCGAACCGAAGCGGGCAACCTCGAACTGCACATGTTGATCCTTGGACCAGGACCAAACGCTGGCATGCTGCACATTGAGATACTGACACAAAAGTTCAGTAGCCAATTCGGCAGTTTTAATAAGATCACCTTGCTGCTTGGCAACCGAGTTGGTCAACAACTCCAGCAATCGCTGATACCTATGTTGTTTCACTCAAGTCCTCAGGCTCCCTTTCGGGCTTAAAGAAGCCCACACCGAACGCGTGGGCCTGTTATTATGGCTCTGGGCAAGATTACACTTTTACATAATATACAGCAAGATAACTCATACTTTCTTACATTTACACTGCTATGTTGTCTTTTGTTCCTAAGAAGTTACTATCTTCAGCGATTTTCCCCAAAAACAGGACTTATGCCAAAGCGTTTTCCAACTGGAAGATCATCTTCTCGGCGCTACAGGAAAAAGTCAGCGCTAGGGTAACCGTCTGCTCAACGCGGCGGAGCTCAGCCTTAACATCGGCGAAACGACCTTCAGCCAGTTTTTTCAATGTCTCAGCATCAACCGTTGCCGACTCACCTTGAAAAGTCAACGAAAGCAAGGTGTCCCCTTCTTCAACTACAGTCCCTATATCCACGTAGCTGCCACATTCAGCACAAGTGTCATGTACATTGGCCGCCTGAGCCTGTTGAATACTTTTCATTTGTTGTCTCCAAAGCTAATAAACTCCTGACATTATAACGCATGCCCGGCACCATAGCAGAGTCTGGACTCACGCGGTTTGATAAATCCCGGCAAGCCTACGTTGCTCAGACAGTTGGTCCACAAACTCCATTAGCGCCACCTTGGGTTGGTTTAGGGCGCCTTCCGTGCGCAATCTGGTATGCCAGTCGCAATTATCCAGCGCATCCTGCATCCCGCTATCTCTCTTTCCTCTGATAACCAAAGGTTCGGGCACCAAGGCCTGAGCCAACTGAAAACTGCGCTCCCCCTCACTGATAAAATGATAACTGTTATCGACCGGAAGGGGCTCCTGACTCAAGTCTCCAACTAAAGGCTGGGGCGCAGGCAGATCAAATTGCTGCCGCAGGACAGCGTCCTTTGCAACATTGTCGTGCAGGTGAAACTGAGGCCAATCGCGCACATCTTGAGACATCAATGCCAAAAGCAGGGCAAACTCACCCCGGCGATGGGACTCTACGGCTTGATTTAACCGTCCACCCAATTGCAGTTCATTGATTAAGGAAACATCGGTGCGCATAAAAAAACATCAGCAAAACAACTCGTTGTTAGTTAATCGACCAAATAACCAGGAACTTTAGGCTTTTTTTTAAAAACAGGCTTTACATGAAAAAGGTTTCTGACTACTATGGCGGCCGCAATTGAGGAGGGGTTCCCGAGTGGCCAAAGGGATCAGACTGTAAATCTGACGGCTCCGCCTTCGAAGGTTCGAATCCTTCTCCCTCCACCATCTTTCACTCTAATGTCTGGCTCCAAATATGTGGAGGGGTTCCCGAGTGGCCAAAGGGATCAGACTGTAAATCTGACGGCTCCGCCTTCGAAGGTTCGAATCCTTCTCCCTCCACCATCTTTCACTCTAATGTCTGGCTCCAAATATNGGTCCCGAGTTCGACTCTTGGTGCCGGCACCAATTTTATCGGAGGGGTTCCCGAGTGGCCAAAGGGATCAGACTGTAAATCTGACGGCTCCGCCTTCGAAGGTTCGAATCCTTCTCCCTCCACCATTTGCCTACAATTTAAAAAGACACGAAAGTGAAATCGTGGAGGGGTTCCCGAGTGGCCAAAGGGATCAGACTGTAAATCTGACGGCTCCGCCTTCGAAGGTTCGAATCCTTCTCCCTCCACCATCTTTCACTCTAATGTCTGGCTCCAAATATGTGGAGGGGTTCCCGAGTGGCCAAAGGGATCAGACTGTAAATCTGACGGCTCCGCCTTCGAAGGTTCGAATCCTTCTCCCTCCACCATCTTTCACTCTAATGTCTGGCTCCAAATATGTGGAGGGGTTCCCGAGTGGCCAAAGGGATCAGACTGTAAATCTGACGGCTCCGCCTTCGAAGGTTCGAATCCTTCTCCCTCCACCATCTTTCACTCTAATGTCTGGCTCCAAATATGTGGAGGGGTTCCCGAGTGGCCAAAGGGATCAGACTGTAAATCTGACGGCTCCGCCTTCGAAGGTTCGAATCCTTCTCCCTCCACCATCTTTCACTCTAATGTCTGGCTCCAAATATGTGGAGGGGTTCCCGAGTGGCCAAAGGGATCAGACTGTAAATCTGACGGCTCCGCCTTCGAAGGTTCGAATCCTTCTCCCTCCACCATCTTTCACTCTAATGTCTGGCTCCAAATATGTGGAGGGGTTCCCGAGTGGCCAAAGGGATCAGACTGTAAATCTGACGGCTCCGCCTTCGAAGGTTCGAATCCTTCTCCCTCCACCATCTTTCACTCTAATGTCTGGCTCCAAATATGTGGAGGGGTTCCCGAGTGGCCAAAGGGATCAGACTGTAAATCTGACGGCTCCGCCTTCGAAGGTTCGAATCCTTCTCCCTCCACCATTTCTTTTTTATCTTTATTCAATCTTCAAAGCGTTTTATCTACACCCAATGCGTTTAATTCCATAATAATCAATCATCTAGCCTGTGGCTGTATCCGAATACGCCTGAGTTTTCGCTATCCATTGTCATTACCTTTGGTTATGATTAAGACCATCCTGTTATAAGAAAGAACAACAACAATGGCCGATCTCTGGGTAAACGAAGCAATTGCCAAAATCGAAGCCGATTTTCAGCGCAGTGCCGACACGCATTTGATTAAACTGGAACTGCCGGCGGTAGCCGGAGTGGATATCTATCTTAAAGACGAAAGCACCCATCCAACCGGAAGCCTCAAACACCGTTTGGCAAGATCACTGTTTCTCTACGCCCTGTGTAACGGCTGGATCAAACAGGATACTCCTGTCATTGAATCCTCATCCGGCAGTACCGCTGTCTCCGAGGCCTACTTTGCCCGCCTGCTGGGACTCCCTTTTATTGCCGTTATGCCGGCGTCCACCGCCCGCAAGAAGATACAGCAGATAGAGTTTTATGGCGGCCGTTGTCACTTTGTCAATCACTCCAGCGAAATCTACGCCGAGTCTGAGCGGCTGGCGCGGGAGCTGAATGGCCATTATATGGATCAGTTCACCTATGCCGAGCGGGCCACCGACTGGCGCGGCAACAATAATATAGCCAATGCCATTTTCGATCAGATGCAGCGCGAGCCCTTCCCTATTCCCGAGTGGATTGTGATGAGCCCGGGTACCGGCGGCACTTCGGCCACCATTGGCCGTTATATCCGCTATCAACGGCTTTGCACCAAGCTGTGTGTGGTCGACCCGGATAACTCAGTGTTCTATGACTATTTTCAACAAAGAGATGCGGCCATCACCTGCGAGCAAGGCAGCAAGATTGAAGGTATAGGCCGGCCCAGAGTCGAACCCTCCTTTATCCCGGGGGTAGTCGACTCCATGTTGAAGATCCCCGATGCCGCCTCTGTGGCGACAATCCATTGGCTGGAACAGATCATCGGCCGCAAGACCGGGGCCTCGACCGGCACCAACCTCTATGGTGCCCTGATGCTGGCGGCCGAAATGAAACGCGACAATCGCCAGGGCTCAATAGTGACCCTGATCTGCGATCCCGGTGAGCGCTATCTGGACACTTATTACAATCCCGAGTGGATAGCCGCCAACATAGGGGATATCAGCCAGTATCAAAACAAACTGAAACTGTTTGAAACCTCGGGGGAGCTCTGCTGCTAAGAGCGCGCTTCAGATAACAAAAAGCCGCATCAATGCGGCTTTTTGTCGATTACCACCACAGATTAATCGATATCCAGATACTTGTGAGTCTGGATAGACAAACGCCAGTTGCGTTCGATACAGACTTTCATCGCCAGCGCCGTCGCCCGGCTCTTCTGGCTGATGGGCTGCAGGCAGATAGTCTTGTCTTTGAGATCCAATCCCTGCAGCAGTTGATCCAGTTCCTCAATATGAGCCTCGGTCGCCACCGGATGCTTAATCTCATTTGCCCGCTCCAGCGCCTGACGCAGTACCGGCATCCCCCCCTTCATACCGACCTTGGGCGAGACTGTGACCCAGGTATCTGCGCTGCAATTCACCTCAAAGGTGCCACTGGTTTCGATTTGAGTACCAAAGCCTGCGGCATTAAATGCCTCTGTCATTTCAGTGAGCGGATAGAGGCAAGGCTCACCCCCTGTGATCACTATATGCCTGGCATTGAATCCCTGCAGTTTAAACGCCTCCAGTAACGACTTGGCATCATGCTCGGCCCAGCGACCGATACTGCCATCGGTGCGGATCACATCGGCAGCTTTCACCTGATTGTGCTCAAGCTTGTCCCAGGTCTGGCGGGTATCACACCAAGGACACCCCACAGGGCAACCCTGCAAACGCACAAAAATGGCCGGAACGCCGGTAAATACACCTTCCCCCTGCAGGGTTTCAAAGACTTCGTTGACGGGGTAGTACATCGGGGTTCCTCATATTTGCCAGGGCGGCATTTATAGAGGAATTTAGCCCCAAGCGCAAGGATGAGCGAATTTTCCGTTTTTTATCCAGTCGGCGCTGACAGTCGGCCAAATTAGGGTAAACTGTGACGATTGAGTCATCCCTTTGAATAGACGCTTATGTCTTCATCCAATCAATCGCTTATGTCATCAGAATCAAACGCACCGCAAACCCAAACCGCAGAGCCGACCCACAGCACTAAGCCGGCTATTTCCAAGGCGATAGTCGTTTTCAGCGGCGGTCAGGACTCCACCACCTGCCTTATTCAGGCCTTGGCCCAGTATGATGAAGTACATGCCATCACCTTCGACTATGGCCAGCGCCACAGCCAGGAGATTGAAGTTGCCAAGCAACTGGCACAAAAGCTCGGCGCCGCCAGTCACAAGGTGCTGGATGTCACTCTGCTCAATGAGTTGGCCATCTCGGCCCTGACCCGTGACAATATCCCGGTATCAAACGACTTGATGGACAATGGTCTGCCCAATACATTTGTTCCCGGACGCAATATTCTGTTTCTGACCCTGGCTGGGATCTATGCCTATCAAATAGGCGCGGAGGCCGTGATCACAGGCGTCTGCGAGACCGACTTCTCCGGCTACCCGGACTGCCGTAATGACTTTATCAAAGCGATGGAGTCAGCACTGGTACAAGGCATGGACAGACAGCTGCGTTTGGTTACGCCACTCATGTGGCTCAACAAGGCCGAAACCTGGGCTCTTGCAGATAAATACCAGCAACTGCAGCTGGTAAGAGATGAAACCCTTACCTGCTATAACGGCATTCTGGGCAAAGGCTGTGGCACCTGCCCCGCCTGTTTACTGCGTCAAAAAGGGCTGGATGAGTATCTGGCGACACCGGACAGCATCCAGGCAATACTGGCGGCCAAGACAGCGTGAAGCCGAGTTCCGCTTATTTTTCAGGTGTTGTGTTAACAGCCCTGGCGCTGCTGCTGTATTCTCTGCCGCTCACTGAGCTGTTGGCCTTTCGCCGCAGTGCCATAGAACAAGGTGAGCTGTGGCGGCTTGTCAGCGGCAATCTGCTGCACACCAACTTCTGGCATCTGCTGATGAACCTCGCCGGGTTTTGGGTGATCCTTTATCTGCATAAGGAACACTATAACGCCCTGAGCGTATTGCTATTGACCCTGGCTCTCTGTCTGTTTGAAGGCGTAGGGCTTTATCTTTGCTACCCTGAGCTGATGGGTTATGTGGGACTAAGTGGCATACTGCACGGCCTGTTCGCCTTCGGCGCCCTGGCCGATATTCGCAGCGGTCGAAACTCGGGTTACCTGCTGCTTGCTGGCGTTATCGCCAAGGTCGGCTGGGAGCAATGGCAAGGGGCGGCCGCTGAAGTCAGCGCCTTGATTGGTGCCAGAGTCGCGGTTGAAGCGCATCTTGTTGGCCTGATTGGCGGTATCGCACTGTTTGGCTTATGGCGACTGAGTACCTATAAAGCACCGAAACTTTGATACCAAGCCTAAGCATTTAAATAGGTTTTTGAAATTAGGCTGTTAAATCAAGCTCTTTAAAGTCGTTGATAGATGAACAGCACAAAGAACCCGGCTTTTGCCGGGTTCTTTGTCAATGGGTCAATTTTAGGGAAGGTGCGAACAAGCCCCATGTATGCTTTAGGCCTTGATAAGCTCCTCTCTGAGCCTTGCCACTTCATCACGCAGTGCAGCGGCCTGCTCAAACTCCAGATCCCTGGCATGCTGGTGCATCTGTTTTTCCAGCCTGTCGATTTCATGCGCCAGATTGGCAGCGTCCACCTGATAAGCCGACTTGCGCTCTGCCACCTTACGGGCACCCGGCTGCGGCGCTGCCGATGAAGGGGAATCTCCCACATCCATAACATCTGTGATCTTCTTCACCAAGCCTTTGGGCACTATGCCATTGGCCAGGTTGAAGGCGTGCTGTTTCTCGCGGCGACGATTGGTTTCATCCATGGCCTTGGCCATCGAAGGGGTCACCTTATCGGCGTAGAGGATCACCTTGCCATTAATGTTACGGGCGGCGCGGCCTATGGTCTGGATAAGTGAGCGCTCGGAACGCAGGAAACCCTCTTTATCGGCATCGAGAATACACACCAGAGACACTTCCGGCATATCCAGCCCTTCCCTGAGCAAGTTGATGCCGACCAACACGTCGAAGACCCCCTTACGTAAATCGCGAATGATCTCCACCCGCTCCACGGTATCCACATCCGAGTGTAAGTAACGCACCTTAACCCCGTGTTCATCCAGATATTCGGTAAGATCTTCCGCCATCCGCTTGGTCAGCGTGGTCACCAGCACACGTTCATTGACGGCAATGCGCTTATTGGCCTCGGAGAGCAGATCATCCACCTGAATCGCCACCGGCCGCACTTCCAGCTCGGGATCCAACAAACCTGTAGGCCTGACCACTTGTTCGGCCACATCGCCGCCGCTGCGTTCGAGTTCATAACTGCCCGGTGTGGCCGACACATAAATCGTCTGCGGCATCAAGGACTCGAACTCTTCAAACTTGAGCGGTCTGTTATCCAGTGCCGATGGCAGGCGGAAACCGTACTCCACCAGGGTGGTTTTCCTCGAACGGTCACCCTTGTACATGGCACCTATCTGCGGCACAGTCACATGGGACTCGTCGATGATCAGCAGACCATCCGGCGGCAGATAATCCAGCAAAGTCGGCGGCCCTTCTCCCGGTGCGCGCCCGGAGAGATAACGGGAGTAGTTTTCGATACCGGAGCAATAACCCAGCTCTGTCATCATCTCCACATCGTACTGCACCCGCTCGCTGATCCTTTGTGCCTCAATCAGCTTATTGGCATCCAGCAACTGCTGGCGCCGTTCTCTGAGCTCAGCCTTTATCTGCTCTGTGGCCGCCAATATTTTTTCTCTCGGGGTCACGTAGTGAGTCTTGGGGTAAACCGTGGCGCGAGCAATGCGTTTACGTACCTGGCCGGTCAAAGGGTCAAACAGCGACAGCTGCTCTATCTCATCATCAAACAACTCGACCCGAATGGCGTCCCGGTCCGATTCGGCCGGGAAGATATCTATCACCTCGCCGCGCACCCTGAAGGTACCGCGCTGCAGTTCAATATCGTTGCGGCTGTATTGCAACTCGCTGAGCCGCTGCAGTATATCCCGCTGGCCAATGATGTCGCCCTGGCGCAGATGCAACAGCATCTTCATGTAAGAGTCGGGATCGCCAAGACCATAAATGGCTGAGACCGAGGCCACCAACACCACATCACGCCGCTCCAGCAAAGCTTTGGTGGCAGAGAGTCGCATCTGCTCAATATGAGCGTTGACCGAAGCGTCCTTCTCAATAAAGGTGTTGGTCGAAGGCACATAGGCTTCCGGTTGGTAGTAGTCATAGTAGGAAACAAAGTATTCCACCGCATTATGGGGGAAAAACTCTTTCATCTCGCCGTAGAGTTGCGCCGCCAACGTCTTATTGGGCGCCATAATGATAGTTGGCCGCCCCTGATTGGCAATCACATTGGCAATAGTGAAAGTTTTTCCTGAGCCGGTAACCCCCAACAAGGTCTGATTAGCGAGCCCGGACTCCAGGCCATCAATCAGTTTGGCAATGGCGGTGGGCTGATCTCCGGCAGGGGAATACTGAGACTCCAAACGAAACGGCGTAGCTGACACTTTAATGCTCCTTCGATTAAGCCTTTCATTCTACTCATTGAGCCGAATAACGCCAAGCCAAAAGCCGCGAGACTCCTGCCAGCCTGGTGTCAGCAGCAGCTTGTGCTGAAACTCAGCAACGAAACGGCAGATGTGGCGGCCAAAGGTGCCAATTCAATCAAAATGAGTCACTGAGGTGGATTTAATGCACAAGGATTGGCAGATACTTCCTTACAGCTTTGTTACAAAAATCAACAAGCAAACCAAAGCGGCTTGACTTTCACATCTAATTGTTTTTACTTGACTTATTTTTTAACCATTCAAACTGACCATTTTAAGTTCAATGCTGATGCCACAAGGGTTTGCAGCCCAAAAAGTCGGGAAGCTCACAGGTTTATCCACAGATTTAGTGGATAAGTCAGTGTAACCCTGTAGCCATGGGGGCTTGAGGCATCTGGCTTCATGTCGCTTAGAGCACAGGTGTTTTGTAATAAAAGAACATATGAAAGTGCGGCACTTATTGAGAAGCTCAAGCTGCACCAAAATGAACACTCTGAGCTTCTGTTGCTCCGTTTTTGATCATGACTCGGCAGGTTAGCTAATGTGATACTGACTCAGGATACCCTTGCATACTCATTCTAGATGGCTCGTTACACCATTTTCGGCTCATTCAATAGATGAACCCTTAGTCTTGCTGTCAATTAACGCGAGTTTTCCATAAAACCTCCGACACATTCGTGTTTAACCGTTATTTTTTAAGCAAAAAATATCCATAAAGCAGTTTTATCCATCAGTATGAACATTAGATAAGCAGTTAACAGCTTAATGACACTTTTTTTGGGGATGCGAGTTGACTCCTCCCACAGAGCGATTTACTATGCGCTCCGTTCTCAGCGAGACAAGCGAGAAATTGCGATTCCCCTGTAGTTCAGTCGGTAGAACGGCGGACTGTTAATCCGTATGTCACTGGTTCAAGTCCAGTCAGGGGAGCCACTTCAAGCAAGTCTTATGAAAACAATAGGTTAATCCTAGCTAAGTTATTCCCCTGTAGTTCAGTCGGTAGAACGGCGGACTGTTAATCCGTATGTCACTGGTTCGAGTCCAGTCAGGGGAGCCA
>NZ_NGVS01000025.1 GCF_002777975.1 Shewanella carassii | reverse complement strand
TGTGGAGTAGGGTGAGGTTGTCGCGTTTATCAAACTCAGTTTGATGCGACAGACGAACGCGGAGAGCTTGCTCGAAGCTGGTCATCGCCAGACGCCAAACAAACAAAATAGCCCTAGCATTCAGCTAGGGCTATTTTGTTTGTCTCGCTTTCAGCGAGCACGACTTAACATGCAGCCCAAAGCTGCTGGCGCAGTGTGGGCCCCTCAGCTCGCAGCCAAGCTGCTTCGCGCTACAGCCATCCATCAAGCTGTGCTTGATGGGCAGATGTCTTTTGCCCCCATGTGAGATGGTGCTGTGGAGATATTGAGAATAGATCGACCTGCTTGTCTGGTCAGGTTTATCCAGTCTCTGGAGCACAGAGATTTAACCCTACCGGTATCATCAATAAAGGTACTCGAGGCTTAAGTAGCGAAGGGTTTATCTCGCTTCCAGCGAGCATGACTTTCATGGCAGTCATATACTTCAGCTCATCGTGGCGTAGTTTCATATCACAAGCATTCATCAAAACCTGTTGTCATATGCTATCAATCCAAAGGCTTTAAGATGTTACAGGTGGCTTTATGATACAGCTAACTGTCATGGACGGGCTTTTCCTTTATAATTAACAATTTGATGTTTTCATATATTCTTGGTTAAGAATGAGGAGTCGAGCTTGCTGACCAAAATTCTGCTGACGGCCTTGGTGTTGGCACTGGCATGGGCCATGCTCAAACGAAGGTCAAGCCCTGAGGTAAGGCAGAAAGAGATGGCCGAGCCGTTGCCCTTGTTCAAACGCTTTTTGGTCCCGGGAGCCGTGGGCGTCACCTTGATACTGGCCTGCGGCTTTTTTGCCTGGCAGTGGTTTGATGGTTATCAGGTGGTTTCGGTGACCTTGGTGTCCCCCAAGGAGGAGCGGCGGGAGGTCTATCAAGTGCGCAAGAAGGACATCTCTGCCAATGAGCTGGTTACTGTAGATGGGCTGAGGATCCGCCTTTCTAGCGAGGAGCGTTTGATGATAGCTGAGAAAAGTGTTCCTTGACGTGACTGAGCGCTTTTCATTAATGGCTTATCAGGTAAACTAGGCGCATTTTTTGCCGGGCATATCTTTCTTCGGCATTGTTATCTTCAGGAGGACCCATGATTACTGCATACACCTATCAGGATCAGCAGCTTAAAATTATTGAGCTGACAATAGAAGACGGTCTTCCGGAGCAAACCCTGTGGTTGGATCTTTACAAGCCGGATGACGATGAGCGGGATTGGTTGAGCCGTTATTCGGTGGAAGAGGTGCCCGACGAGGAAGATATCAATGAGATTGAGGCCTCGGCACGTTTCTATCAAAACAAAGACGGCTTGCATATCAACTCTCTGTTTCCGCAGCGGGTTGGCCAAGATGTGCGTGGCGTCAACGTCTCATTCAACCTGCGTAGCCGGTTTTTGGTCACCATACGTGAAGAGGATGTCGGTCTTATTCGTTTGCTGCGTAACTATTTGCGCCTCGGACGCATCATGGTGGCCACGCCTCAAGCGCTGTTTATCGAGCTCTTTAACCTCAAGGTAGAGTACCTCTCTGACTTGATTGAAGATGTTTACACTGTGCTGGAAAACGTCGGTGAGCAGGTGTTCGAGAGTAATGAACTCGATGATGTGTTTAAACTGATCACCTTGCAGGAAGACTCCAACGGCAAGATACGTTTGAGTCTACTTGATACCCAGAGGTCTCTGCGTTACATACAGAAGTATTACCGTAAAGAATTGGCCGAAGATGAGCTCAAGGAAATTCGCGAGATGTTGTCGGACATCGAATCTCTTATGCCTCACAGTCAGTTTATCTTCGACAAACTCAACTTCCTGTTGGATGCTGCCATGGGGTTCAGTGGCTTGCAGCAAAACAAGATCATTAAGATTTTCTCGGTTGCGGCCGTGGTCTTTCTGCCGCCAACCCTGATTGCCAGTAGTTACGGGATGAACTTCAGAGAGATGCCTGAGCTTGAGTGGTACTTCGGTTACCCTATGGCGCTGGTGATGATGTTGGCCAGTGCGGCAGGCACTTACCTGTTCTTCCGCCGCAAAGGTTGGCTGTAACGTTGTAAGGGCTTTAGCACCTTGGTCACAGGGGCTTGCGCCTTAGTGGTATCACCTGAGCCTTGTGATCTCTGTACTGGTCCGGGGCTTCCAATACGCTCGCCAACGCGGCGAACTTGTGGCGCATAATACGGATGCTGACCAGGCATCTGTGATAGGGGTTATTGCAGCGGGCCAGTCTCTGCTGCAGGTGGTGTTTAATGGTTCTGAGCTGCTCCTGGTTGGAGTCTGAACCATTGATCAACTCATCACTCAAACGCTCCTGTAGCTTGTCCAATTCTTCCGGCTGGTTTTGAGCCAGCCACATCAAGGTGTCAAAATCCGGTAGTTCTGTCATTGCCGGCCTCCGCCTGTGAGGGGTGAGCCTAGTTTCAGGCTACCCAAATCCAGGTTGCAACAACAAGATTAGTTCAGTCTAACTATGATGGTGATAATGACTTTGGTTATATAGGCTGAAGGGCTCAGCCCTTGCTTTCGCTGCCGAAGTAATAGCTGACCCGCTCTCTGGGATTGAGATACTTGAAGATTTTCTCTGGCAGCGCCGCCGGTGGCAGGCAGCGCACAATAGCAAGGCCTTCGGCTTCCAAGTCGATAATCGGTGCCTGATCTTTGGGCACCAGAGCGTCATACACCAGAATTCGCGGCAGCAGCAGCTTATCCAGGTTGACCGACATTACCAGCCCATATTGACCAGAAGAGAGCTCGACCACGCTGCCGGGAGGATAGACCCCGAGCATCTTGATCATCTTGCCGACATACTCCTGATTCAGCTTTCCCTTAGAGTACTTATACAGATAACCCAGAGCAGCATAAGGCGTCTTGGCCTTGGATTGCACTCCAGGGTGACAAAGAGAGTCATACTGGTTCACCACGGCCACCAACTGGGCGGTCTGACTCAGTTCATCGGCCTTCAGGCCTTTAGGGAAACCACTGCCATCGAGCAGCTCATGGTGATGGGTGATAACGTCCCTGGCATTTTCTGGAAAATCGGCTGCCAGCTTAATGAACTCTGCGCCCATCAGCGGGTGCTGATTCAGCAGGTTTAGTTCGGGTTTGGTCAGTGGCTCCTGCTTACGCAGTATCTGGCTTGGCAGTTTGAGCTTGCCTACGTCATGGAACAGTGAACCCAAGCCCACGGCTTCGATATCTTCTCTGGGCCATTGCAACTCTTTGGCCACTAACATGGAGAGAATGGCTACGTTGAGAGAGTGAAAATAGATGCTTTCGTCTTTATCCGAATCGGCCATCAGATGGAGGATAAGGTTGTCGGAGGATAACAGCTGCTCGGCTATGTCCCGCACCAAGTCTTGCGCTTCGGTAACGGCATTGAGAGGCCGATTGCGCAGTTTGTTGACCAAGTTGCGCATCCTTGCCAAAGAGCGATCAAAATGTTCCTCTGTCTTATGCAGCTCGCGGCGCATTTTCTTGAGAATTTCGATCCGTTGTTGCTTATCGCTTTCCATCTGTTGTTGCAGAGAATCCACTTCTTGTTGATCTTCTGCCGGAGCCGTTTGCTGATCGGCAGGCAACGGTGGGGTATCACTGCGATCCGGTACCACAAACACGCTGTCTATGCCCAGCTTACGGATAAGCTCGATTTGTGCCTGCTGTTTGATACGGAAGCTACTGAAAAGAAAAGGGTGATCTTTCCACGCCAGTGGAAGACGGACAAAGTTGCCTACCTGCAGTTGTTGGACACTGACTCTACAGCTCTTGTTCATTCAAATCATCTTTTTTAAGCACTCGTGCTATTTTATCGCAAAGAGTACGCTTTACAATTAGTTAGCTCACATGTAAGCATGTTTGGATAAAAAAATAAGCAAATTGAGATTTTTATGGACTTTATCGAAGTATATCCCAATGCCATTCCTGATGAGTTATGCGATCGTCTGATTGCCGCCTTTGACGCTCATCCCGGTGTTACAGAGGGCCGTACAGGCCATGGTGTCGACAAGGAAAAGAAAATCAGTCGCGATTTGACATTGGATCAGTACCCCGAGTTGCAGCCACTGCGTAATGAACTGCTTGGCCATACACTAAAGCATGCCGGGCGATACTTTGATAAGTATGCCATGGCGCTGATGGGAGCCGTGGCCGTGCAGGTGGCAGATGAGTCCGGCAATGCAGTAACCCTGACACCGGATAACTATGCTTGTCTGGGAGCCCCCAGAGCCGAGGCGCTGGTACAATACCTTTATCGTAGTGGTACCATCAATCTGCAAAGATATCAGCGCGATGTCGGCGGTTACCCTCATTGGCATTCTGAGCAGTTTCCCCAGGCCGGTCACAACGATGCCCTGCACAGAGTGGTGCTTTATATGTTTTATCTCAATGATGTGGTCGAAGGCGGGGAGACCGAATTCTTTTATCAGCAGCGCAAAATTGCGCCGAAGAAGGGCACAATGGTGATAGCTCCGGCAGGATTTACCCATAGTCATAGGGGCAATCGCCCCAAGAGTGGTGACAAGTATATTGCCACGTCCTGGATCATGTTTAATCGCGCCGAGCAGCTTTATGGGCCAACCCGGCGCTGAGACTCACTGCATGGGAATCTGAATGCGGAAGCAAGCACCTTCCAGATCGGAATCCTCAATGCTGAGGGTGCCGCCGTAACTGCTGACGATTTCGTTACATACCGCCAGACCAATTCCCTGTCCCGGTGACTGGGTATCGGCGCGCACGCCGCGCTGGATGATCTTCTGTTTAAGGCTCTCATCAACACCTGGGCCGTCATCTTCTACCAGTATCTGCAGTATGTTGCCCTGATAACCGGCACTGACGTGAACGGTTGAAATACATAGGCGGAACGCATTTTCCATCAGGTTGCCGAACAGCTCCATCAAGTCGCCTTGATTACCGGGAAACTGCAGTTCTTCCTCTATTTCGGCGCTGAACTTCACCTGTTTGTCTCGGTATACCTTGAACAACATCTGTGCCAGTTGCTCCACCAGAGGAGCAATCGGGGTCTGTTCCTGCTTGAGGCCCTTGCGTCCGAGCATGGCTCGCTTGAGCTGATATTTCACCAGCTGATCCATCTGGCTCACCTGTTCCATGATTTTTTCGCTGCTGGCCTGTTTATCCAGGCTGGCATCATCCGTAATGGCATGTACAGCAGCGAGACGGGTCTTGAGGCTGTGGGCCAGATCATTCATGGCATTTTGATAGCGCTGTTGCTGGGCGCTGGATTGCTGCAGCAGTTGGTTGAGCGCTTGGGTGACGCCTTCCAGCTCCACCGGATAACCACCCGACAGCGACTTGGACTTGCCGTTGATGATGGATCTCAACTCATTTCGCATCTGTACCAGTGGCCGCATGCCCCAGTAAGCGGCGCTGATCAGCAGTACCAGTGCCAGTGCCAACACCAGCGCCAGGCGAATATAGGTGCGTTTGGCAAATTGGCTGTATTCCTGCTCCAGTTTGGCCGCATCCTTAAGCACCAACAGGTTGTAGTGAATACCGGCGATATCGACCGACAGCAGATAGGCAAAATAGGCGCGATTATCGGCCATGTTGAGGTAGTAGGGGGGCGCTTCGTTGCGGATTTCATTGAAACGTTCACAGGTATCAAACAGACCTCTGTCCACCGCCAGCGACGAGGTCCATACCTGCTTGAACTTCTCGTCACAGGAGGCGATGACATAGCGCTCCTGTTTGTTGTTCTCCTCAAGCCAGGAGCTGGTATCAGGGATCAGGTCGTGCTCCCTGAGCTCGGCAGCTACCTGAGGGATCTCGGCTATCAGCTGCGCCGTCTCTTCGTTATAGCTGTTTTGTGCATGCAGTATGTTGACCATCCAGGCCAAGCCAAAACCGACCACGGCAATGATCGACAGCGAAGTGAGAAACATCCGCGTCAGCAGGCGTTTCTTGGGTTTTATTCTCAATTGCATGGCAGGTTGAATTTGTACCCCTGGCCTCTGATGGTCACTATTGGATTTTCGATACCGTCACGGGTCAACTTCTTGCGCAGTCGGCTCACCATCACCTCAATGGTGTTGGGATCGCCTTCCTTGTCGCCGTAAATAACGTCCAGCAGGCGTTGTTTGGCGACCACTTCATGGTTGTGACGCATTAGGTACTCGAGAATTTGATATTCGAAGGCGGTGATTTCCATCGGCTCACCGTTCATGGTGACTTGCTTGGCGGCGAGATCCAACGACAGGTCTCCGCTGTTGATCACCGGCTTGACGAAACCGGCACTGCGGCGGACCAATGCATCGAGGCGGGCCACCAGTTCCTCTTTTTGAAAAGGTTTGACCAGGTAGTCATCGGCGCCGGCGTTGAGTCCCTCAACTTTATCTTGCCAGTTGACCCGGGCAGTAAGGATCAGGATAGGGGCTTTGACGTCTTCATCCCGCAGGCGTTGGATAAGCGCAATGCCGTCTTGATCCGGCAAGCCCAAGTCCACAATGGCGACGTCAATGGGGTAGTTGGTTGCCTGGAAAAATCCCTCTTTGGCGGTTCCCGCCACCTGGACCTGATTTCCCAATTCTCCCAGCTGTACCTTGAGGTGATGGGAGAGTAAGGGATCGTCTTCAACAACCAAAATTCTCATATTCTTTACGCCTTTAACTGAAATCCAAACAGTGTACGCAGTTCCCTGGAACAGCTCAAGCCGAGGGGCTAAATCAAGGGCTTAGGCCAAAGACCCGGCTGGCTTAAACAGGGCTATACACTGGCGCGAGTGTATAGCCATTTTACTTAACCTGTGCTGACCTCTGATGCGGATTGTTGAGTAATTGGTCTAAGAATTGGAAAGGTTGTGGTGAGTTGGCATTATGGCAGGCGGCCGCGGTTTCTCGCTAGCCCATTACCACTCCAGGCGCTCAGCAGAGTAAACAGAGTGACCCCGCCCATAATGAATGCCAGCCTGAGCCAGGGGGCATTCATGGCTTGGCGCATGGCAACATATTCAAAGCCACTCTTGGCCCATACCAGCAAGGCGCCGGCCAATAGGCCGACTTGCAGGATGCGAACACCAACGGCGCTTTTCACAAACAGCACGGTCGGCGCCAACAGGCAGATAGCGGCGGCGATTGTGTGTGAGTATCTGAGAAAATGGGCACCCAGCAGCCAATAAGCAAGACAGAGTAAAAAAACACGCCACCACATAGAAACCTCGAATCGATTGAGTTGGGGCTATTCTAGTCTGTATTTAAAATGCATTCCATTTACTGCTTCACAGTTTACCACCTGGCTTAAAGGGGGAAGTCCATCAGGCTCTATATACCAAGTTTGTGGCTCAATTGTTCTGCGTCAAGCCGTCAACAACCTCAGCAGTATGGCAACCGAGACGGCTAAGAAGATAGCGCCGCAAAGGTAGTCTATATAGCGGCCAAATCTTAATAGGCGTTGCTGCACTCGCTCGTGAGACAGCAGCATGGCCAGCATGGCAAACCAGATAACCGAGAGCAGCGGCAGTAATATAGCGACCAACAGCTTGATCTGATTGCTGACTTCTGGGGTGATAAGGGTGGAAAACAGGGTTACAAAGAACACCAACGCCTTGGGATTGAACAGGTTGGTCGATAACCCAAGCAGCAGCCCGGCGGCGGCAGACATGGTGTTATCGCTCGCATTGTTGCCAAGGTTATTGTCTACTCTGTTGTTTAACTCCTCGGACTGCATGACTTGTGCATCATTGATTGCTGCCCGGCTGGTTGGCAGTTCATTGGTTTGCGCTTCAGCGAGTGGCCTTGCCGCCAAGGCGCGTTTAAGCCGGGCCTGAACACCAAAAGCTCCCATTCCCATCCAACCCAGATAAAGGGCGCCAAAGAGTTGCACCAGCACAAACAGGGTATGCGAGCTTTGAATGGCCAGGCTGACACCTGTGAGGCTCAGGACTGTGTGCACCAATATCGCCAGAGAAATGCCAACGGCGGCCGCCAGTGCGGTGCTGCGCGGCTCGCGGCTGGCGATTTTCAGGATCAATGCAAAATCCGGCCCTGGGCTCGCCAATGCCAGCAGGTGAATGGTGCCCAGGGTCAGCAAAAGATGCAGATCTGTCATAGTCAAGGTTATCCTTTAATGCCTCATTTAACCGAGGCTGAAAGTGTTTGGGTATAGGAGTAAAAAATGCTCAGCCGCCAGAGGGGGCGTGTGGCGTTCACAGCATGCGCCGCTGAAACGCCTGTGGAGAAAGCAGGAAGGCACGTTTGAAGGCTTTGTTCAAATGGCTCTGATCGAAGAAGCCGACTTGTTGTGCCACTGAAATCACACTGTCTCCCCTGAGTAGGGCTTTCTTGGCATATTCCAGGCGGATCCGCTTTAAATAGGCATGTGGCGTCATGCCGGTTCTCTGGCGAAACTGCCTAAGCAGTTGGTATTGGCTGAGATCCAGCTCCTTGGCAAGCTGCGGCAACCGAAATGGCGCAGCGGGATCGGCATGAAAGGCTTCTCTTAACCTATCGAGCTGACTCTGACTCAAGGCGTGGGGCTGTCGCTCGGTATTGAGCTGGCGGCCATGCTGGCGCAGCAGCTTTTCCAAAAAGGTGATAACTGCGGCTTCGGGAACCAGGAGATCATTGGCGGCTATGGGTTGTGTCAGCAAATGGTGCAGCTGGCAAAATTCCCGATACAGCGCCGGATGATGCAACAAAGGCGCGGCAAAACTGAAATGCCCCAGGCCGAGATCCCGCGCCAGTTGCTGCAGCCAGTCATGGGGCAGGGACATTACCAGGGCACAATAGCCCTGTTGTTCGCTGCTCTGGCCATCATGGCTGCTGTCGGGATCCAGGGTCGACAGCCAATGGGGTCTCAGGTGCCAGGTTTGGCCACGGTAATGAAAGTCCTGGCCGCCGTGACTGACCACACCGATATGAAAGTCCAGATGAACATGGGGCTCGAAGTGAAAATGTTGAAAACTGGCCCGACTGATCTCCAGTTCGGGATGGGATGGGGCGCGCCAGTAATGGATTTTCTCCTCGTGCATCTTGCTATCCTGGGTAAGAATTTATGTTATCTTAGCGGTCGGTTATCCAGGCCGCCTAGTAAATTATTGCACGGCCGGTATCAAAGTCAGACCTATAAACACCGATAACAGATTGGAGCCCACTGTGAAAGGACAGATCTTAAGAGAAATGAAAGTGCTGAGTGCTATTGAACCTGAATATGAGGTGGAAAGGCGGGTCGCATTTCTTAAGGCCAAACTGCAGGAGGCTCGCAGCCAGACTCTGGTTCTGGGGATCAGTGGCGGGGTCGATTCCTCCCTGGCCGGACGTTTATGTCAGTTGGCGGTAGATTCACTCAATCAAGGTAAAGCCGAGGCTGAATACCGTTTTGTGGCCATGCGTCTACCTTATCTTGAGCAGCGTGATGAACACGAGGCGCAGCAGGCGCTGGCATTTATCCGCCCCAGCAAACTGGTGACAGTGAATATTCATGAGGGGGTGAGCGGCATTCATCAGCATGTACTCAGTGGCTTTGACCGCGCCGAACTGGCGCTACCGGATGCCAAAAAGGTTGATTTTGTGAAGGGTAATGTCAAGGCCAGAATGCGGATGGCGGCCCAATACGAAGTGGCAGGGCTGCTGGGTGGCCTGGTGGTTGGGACAGATCACAGCGCCGAAAATGTTACCGGTTTCTATACCAAGTGGGGCGATGGGGCCTGCGACTTGGCGCCGCTTTTTGGCCTGAATAAGCGTCAGGTCCGGCAGTTGGCCGCCTTCCTCGGTGCCTCGGATACCTTGGTATACAAAGCGCCAACGGCGGATCTTGAGTGTGACAACCCGGGTCTTGAAGACGAGGCTGCCCTGGGGTTGAGTTACGATCAGATAGACGACTTCCTTGAGGGTAAGCCGGTTTCCGCCGAGGTGGAAAGCAAGATCATAGCCATTTACAAGGCGACGCAGCATAAGCGCAGGCCTATCCCGACTATTTACGACTAACTGCTCAAATTGAATCGTAAAACGCCGCGTTGATCGCGGCGTTTTTTATGAGGGCTAGCGTAGCGCCTGACGCAGCAGCAGAATACTGGCGTTGGGAAATTGGCGGTAATCCAGGTAGGGGACTTTCCAGCGCCACTGATCCAGCCGCTGTATCCCAGGCGCACCGTTAAGTCTCTGCCCAGCATCGCCGGCGATATTGAGTTGGTGGGCGGCTTGATTGCCAGCGATAAGTGCTATGCCGTTATCGGTTATTAGCTCGGTTGCGCCAATCTCCAGTGCGACCTGGGAAAAGAGCCCCTGCTGCAGAAAACTACGCCAGTCTTCATCCGGGGCAAATATCTTGGCGCAGATCACCAGGATTTTGCGCCAGTGGTTGGAGTTGGCGGCTATCAGGGCAGCGGTGGCATCGCTCTGCTGCCAGTGCCAGTCAAGCGGCAGTGTTGGCGGATTGGGCAGATAAACCCGTGCTTTGGCCAGGTCGTTACCAATACGCAAAGGAAATGAAGGCGTTGAGTGTGCGTGCACGTTTGCTCTCTGTTAGACTTTTATGCCAATAGATCTCAGTGAAATGCCGTTTCAGCGCCGCCACTTTGGGGCAGTTCGAGGTAAAGGTCAATGAAAACTCTGCTTATCAGCTCGGGGAAACAGCTTACTATTGCGCTCTTTTATGCTTGTTTCGGTATAGGGCTGGCGCTGACTGTGACCGGGATCTGGTTGCTCAACGATCGTGCCGATTTGAGTCCCTGGCATACTCACTTTCTGAGTCATGAGTTTGATCGTCACAAGGGCGTCGAAGACTTTAACGATTATCTCAAGTTGGAGCAGCAACTGTTTGCCGAGCTTGATCAGGAGCTTGGTAAACTTTCCGGTGGCATAAGCTCACCGATAAATCGCTATCACAGCGGCAGCATAGCAGATCCCAAGCGCTGGGCTTTTCCCTGGAATCAAAGTTTCGAGTGGGCCAATGCCGATGCGCAGTTCGGGCTCTTGCTGCTCCATGGTATGTCAGATTCACCCTACGCCATGCATCAGTTTGCCCAGCAGTTTAAGGGGCGCGCTTATGTGTTGGCGCTGAGGTTACCGGGACACGGCACTCTGCCATCCAGCCTAGTGCGCTTGGAATGGCAGGATCTGGCCGCGGCCGTTAAGCTGGCCAGTCGCCATATGAGTCAGGTGCTCAATGGCAAACCTCTCTATGTGATAGGTTACTCCACTGGCGCCAGTCTGGCGCTCAATCATGAGTTGGAAAACCTTCACAAAGGCAGGCCTACTGACTATGAAAAGGTGGTCATGCTGTCACCAGCCATAGGTTTGGCCCCCATGGCGGTCGGCGCGCAGTGGCAGTCGCAGCTGGGTTATATTCTGGGGCTGGAGAAACTCAGCTGGAATACTATTTCACCCGAATATGATCCCTTTAAATACAGCTCCTTCGCCGTTAATGCCGGTGATGTGGTTTATCGCCTGGCGCAGCACAATAGCCAGCGTTTACTGGCTTTACCTGAAGAGAAAAAACGCCAGTTGCCGCCGATTTTGGCATTTCAGTCGCTGGTCGATGATTCGGTATCGACGAGAGCTGTGCTGGAGAACCTGTTCCTGCAACTGCCCAAGGGAGCCAATGAACTGGTGATCTATGATATCAACCGTAATCAGGTGAACCTCAGTATGACACCTGTGGATCCTCTGGCGGAGATCAGCGGCATACTGGCGCGAACTAATCTGACTTTCCGGGGAACATTGATTGAGAATCAAGTGGGCTTTAGCCATCTGGTGCAGGCCAGAGAGTTTGGTACTCATACTGGGGTAGAAAAACTCGACTTCAAATGGCCTGTGTCTGTCTATTCCTTGTCTCATGTAGCCTTGCCGTTTTCCGCCAACGACAGTCTATACGGTAATCAAATGGCCACAAGCATGGATCGCATTCAAATTGGCGCTGCAGCGTCCCGAGGCGAGCGCGGTGTCATCAGCATTCCGGCCGCCGATATGCTGCGCCAGCGCTGGAACCCTTTCTTCGATTATCAGATGCAGCGGATTGAAGCCTTTTTCAACCAAGATCCTGAGCCGACAGAGTACAGATGACCCGGTTACGTCCCTCGCTTTTGGCTCGGTACAGGTTGGCATCGGCTTCTTTCAACCACACCTCGAGAGAAGGACTGTAGGAGGCGTTGGCAACCAGGGCGCCGATACTTGCGGTGACGCTGATCCTGCGTTGATCTTCGGGGTTGATGATTTCAAGCTCGGCGATCGCTTGACGTATTTCATTTAGGTACTGTTCTATCTTGAAAGGGTTACACATGGGGAGCAGTAGCAACAGCTCTTCACCGCCATAACGGCTGATAAGATCCGAGTCGCGCTTGAATTTTGTCTTAAGTAAATCGGCAACCCGTTTCAAGGTCTCATCGCCGCCCAGATGACCATATTCATCATTGACCCGCTTGAAAAAGTCCAGATCCATCAGCACCACGGCTATGGCCTCCTGATTGCGCTGACACAGACTTTGTAAAGTGGTGAAACTTGCTTCGGCATGGCGCCTGTTGGCAAGCCCAGTGAGGGGATCGGTTTGAGCCAACTGTTTGAGTTTGCGGTTGGCTTGCTCCAGCTCCAGAGTTCGAATAATGACTTTTTCTTCTAGATCCAGCTGGTGGGCCATCAATTGGCGTTGGCTGTCCTTGAGCTCACTGTAGAGGTGAGTGACTTCCACAGGCACATTATGGCCATCTAGCCGCTTATCCTCAGTGAGGCGCATGCCCTTATTGATTTGCTCGGAAATCAATTCCAGTGGTTTGGTCAGGCGTTGGCCCAGCACTCTGGCCACCAGTAACGACAACAACAGGAACAACAACAATAGGGCAAAAGTAAACATAAACTGGCGCTCTACTTCGTGCAGTAATGGGGCGTAGGGGTCGAGCACAAAAATTTGCCAGTTGTTTTGCAGGCGATACTGGCTGTAGATATATTCCGGGCTGTCATTATCCAGCGCCTTTAGGTTAAGCATGGGCAATAAAGAGCTGTAGTGCTTGCCACTTTGGCGGTAGTTGAGTTGCTCGAGTTTGGGTAAGGCCAACGCCTTGGAGGCGTAAATAAGACGCATATTTTCATCGACAATGAACATCGACTGATTGGTCTGTTCCAGAAAGTCATTATCCAATTCGCTGAAACGATTGAGATTTAGCGAACCTTCTACTATACCGATAACTTGTGGGCCTGTGGCCAGGTACAGTGGGCTGCTGATGGCGACTATGGCATCAGAGCCAAAGCCCCGGCCGAGAAATACAGGAGAAATAAACAGGCGTTCATTGAAAAACGCCTGCTGAAAGTAGTCTCTGTCATTGATCCTCTTCTCACTGCCTTCAAGTTCCTCGAGCCCATTGATGGGGCTGGCCTGCACTATACCGCCATCGCCGTTGGCAATCAGCATGGTTAAAAAGCCGGGGTTGAGTTTGTGCAGCCGTGACAGCATCCGCTGCAACTCATCCGGGCTGGGAGAACTATGTTTAATAAGTTCGGCGGCGGTAGCAATAACCGATTTATGTCGCTCCAGATAATGCTCTACCGCCAGGCCGATATTCTTGGCGGTTTCATGTAAGTGTTTACCCAAGATCTGTTGCTGCTTATTGACCCAGTAATAATTGAATACCAGGGTAGAGAGCATCAGGCTCAGGTTAAGCAGCAGTAAAAAGCTGTAGAAGAGTTGATTGCCAAAGCCGCTGCGCTTGGCGGGTAGCTGTGGTTTGGTTAGGCGCGTCAACGCAGGGGTTACCAGTAAAATCAAGCAGCCCAAGGTGATATAGACCATGGCATTGACCGATTGCTTAATGACGACGAAGGGAATGTATTCAGATGGTAAGTCGCTGAAAAGGTGTAGGTAACCATATATGAGCGGCATCCCCAACAACAACCAGAAACCGGCGCCTCCGTAAAACACCGGGACACGCTTCATCCGGGTGATACCCAGCACCAGTGCCTCGAGACAGAAGAGTAGATAGACGTGCGGGCTGTCCCATTGCAACATCAAGGAGGATACGCTGATGGCGGCGGTGAGCAGGGCATACCAAGGTCCCAGTAAGATGGCGACAATCACATAGAGGGTATTACCCAACACCAGTTGCACGTTGGCAAACAAGGGGATAGGGAAGCTGTTGCAGGCAAAACCTATCAGGCCGGCCATCAGACTCAGCAATAGGGGTTGTCGATACCAGGGCAAGTGGGTCAAGTTAGTTCCAACTTCAGTCTGGAGTAAACGAATAGTTAATGACAAATGCTAGAGCCAAATGGTTTATTTAACAATAAGTTTTAAAAACTTGTCTCAATCGTATCCAATCGCTAATTCGAGCTGGTAACCGCCAAGGTTAACGGCAGCACGTCTTGGTGGGAGAGGGGCCGGATTTGCTAGTAAAAGCTGCCAGGCTGATAGAGACGATATAGCTGAGGATAGCGGACGGGAAATGTATCAAGGCGCCTTTGATATCACAACAAAGCGCCTTGATGTGTTTGACAGCCTTATTCGCCCTTGAGGCGCCGATCCAGTTGATCTTTCAGGTTGGCCGGTACGCCTTTGATCAAAATGGTATCCGAGACAGGATCATAGATGACCCGCTCGCCCAGATGTGAGCTGTCAAAGCTTAGGGTCAGACCGCCACCGGTGCCGGAGAATTTCTTCAACTGCCTCAGGGTAGATTTATCGGCCGGAAACTCCTCTTCCAAACCGTAATCACCGCCAACGGCGAAGTCATAAAAGGAGTCCATGCCGGATTCGGCCAGTTCATCGGCCAGATCCTTGAGCATGACTTCACTGCCGCTGTCGACCTGGGAGGTACAGTATTCAAACACCCGGTCGCGGCAGGTTTGACGCTCTTCTTTGGTCAAGTCGCCGCCACCGACAAAGTCTTCCACCGCCTGCATCAGGGTCTTGCTCTGCTGCTTAGGGTTCACCCCTTCGACGCAGCCCATAAAGTCGAGGAAGAAGTCGGCCACCTTGCGTCCCGCTCTGCCGCGGATAAAGGAGATATATTTGCGTGACTCACTGTCGGCCTGCCATTCGGTGAGGTCGATTCGGGCCGCCAGTTGGATGTTATTCAGATCCAGGTGGTCGTTTTGCGACAGCTCCATATCATCCAGCACTGTCATTGACGATTTGGCGTTCAGCAGTGCCACAAACAGATAGTCGCTGGCCATAAAGGTGTAGCAAGCCAGCAGCAAAAAGCCGCCTTGGCTGAAGTCATACTTGGAGAGTTCTTCCTGCAGCAGTTTGCCCGCGGTAGCTGAGAACTCTACAAAGCCTTGCTGCCCATCTCGATAGGACTTGAGCGCTTCCTTGAAGGCGGGATTGGCTTCGCCATCATCACCGGGGACACCAAAATAGCCAAAGCCTTTTCCCGCTTTGCTGGAGTAACTCTGGTGCAACTCATCAAGCATGGTCTCAACGGCCTGGCTGTTCAGCAGTGGTTGAGGGCGCAGACGGCAGCTGAGCTGGCCTTCGCCATTTTGGGTGATTGCGTGAATAATCGCTTGTTCGACGTGAATACTCATAAGCCCCGATAGTGATACTCTGTTGTAAATCCGCTATTATATGCCGCTAATCCTTATCTGAGTGAATCATTTTTTATTTATGGCTATCCAATCAAAATATACCAATGCGCAAGTTGAATCTCTGATCGCCGAATTGCTGGCTGTGCTGGAAAAACACCAGGCTCCGACCGATCTTGGCCTGATGGCGCTGGGGAATGCGGCTTCGCATCTGCTATCGACCAAGGTGCCCAAGGAAGCTCGTCAGCAAGTAGCGGAGCAATTTGCCAAAGCATTGACACAATCCCTGCGTTGACTTGTCACAACTGAAATGCGCTAAGATAGTGGCGTTGTAAGTCAAAAAGCACATAATAGCAATCAATGTAAGATACACAGGCACTTACAAAAAAGCGGATCCATATGGTCGAGCGAACAAAGCAGTTGGGCAAGGATAAAGTTTCACGCCTTATCAATTGGGGGCACTGGTTTGCCTTCTTCAATGGCTTTTTGGCCATGATAGTCGGCAGCCGATATCTGGACAGTGTCGGCTACCCGGAAACCTGGATTGGTTGGGGCTACCTTGGCGTCAGTACCATAGGCCATTTCAGCTTTCTGGCGTTTATTGTCTATCTGGTATTGCTGTTCCCCGTCACTCTGCTGTTGCCTTACTCGCGTATCCTTCGGGGATACGCGGCAGTGGTGGCCACCCTAGGCCTGTGTATCATGCTTTATGACACCATAGTCTATGACGACTATGGTATGCATTTGAGTCCCTTTGCCGTTGATCTGGCCTGGGCCGACCTCAACAGTCTGCTGCATGGCACCTCTTATATCGTCACTCCCCTTGGGATCCTGGCGCTGGAGTTGACCGCCGCCAACTTTATCTGGAAGCGGATCGAGAAAATTCAAAGGCGCAACTATGGCAACAAGGTGGTGGCCTTTATCGGGGTTTGCTTTGTCAGCAGCCATCTTATTCATATCTGGGCCGATGCCGCCGATGTCACTGAAATTACCCGTTTCGATGATGCCTACCCGTTATCCTATCCGGCGACGGCGCGCACCTTCATGGAAAATCACGGTATAGATGGCTCCAGCAGCTTGAAGGTGGATACTGAAACCAGCTTTAAATACCCAAGGGCGCCGCTGACCTGCAATGCAGAAGAACATCCCAATGTGCTGCTTATTGCCATCGACAGCCTCCGGGCCGATATGGCCGACGAGCAGACTATGCCGTTTTTCAGTCGCTACAGTAAACAAAACCACGCGTTTATGAATCATCTTAGCGGCGGCAATACCTACCGCAGCGGCATGTTTTCACTGCTTTATGGCCTGCAGGGCAGTTATATGGATGCGGTGGAGCTGAATTACACCAGCCCCTTGCTGGGGCAAAGCTTCAAGCAGCAGGGTTATAATCTGGGGCTGTTTACCAACAGAAGCAATTATGCCGAGGCGCGGCCTCAGGCAATATTCCGTGATTTTGATACTCATATTGCCGAAGATGCGAGTGGCAGTGCCATGGCCGATATTCAAAGTATCGACAGTTTCAAGCAGTGGCGAGCCCAGCAACAAGCCCCTTGGTTTGCGCTTTTGAACCTCAAATCGCCGGAAGACTATGATACGCCAGTGGGCTTCCTCGGGGTGCAGACAGTCAAACCCGACCACGCCCTCAAGCCAGCGCAGAAAGTGTTGTTCAATCAATATCGGCAATCGCTGAACTTTATCGACAAACAGCTGGAGCAACTCTTGTCTGCTATGCCGGAAAACACCCTGGTGATTATCACGGGAGTCAATGGCAAGGTGTTCACCAGTAACGCCGATGAAGCCAGACGTGATTTGTCACCGGCTAATGTCAGTGTGCCACTGGTGATCCATTGGCCCGTTGGTGGTCATATACAGGCCAAATATCGCACCAGCCACTATGGTTTGGTGCCGACCTTGATGAGCCAGGTGCTGGGCTGCAGTAATCCACCGACAGATTACAGCGCCGGACGCCACTTGCTGCAGCCCGACAGTCTCACCTGGGTCTATGTCGGTGATGCCAGAATTTTTGCCATCTATCAGCAATCGGAGATCACTGTGATTGACCGTCATGGTCAATATCGTATCTATGACAAGGCTTATCAGAATCGCCTAGACAAGAAGATGAGTGCCCCGGAACTTATCGAAGTGATGCGCGAAGGGCGGCGTTTGTACAACCATTAAGCGCCGCGGATTAAAGACTGAACGATAGAGGAAAAACAGGCCACAAACTAGGCAGTTAAACTAAAAAACCACAGATGGAGCTTGCACAGCTTCGCGACTGTTGGTAAAGTTCTGCCTCGTTGAGACGGCACACTGCGCCAGCCGCTCAAGACAAATATCGGTATGTAGCGCAGCCTGGTAGCGCACTGTCATGGGGTGTCAGGGGTCGGAGGTTCGAATCCTCTCATACCGACCACATTCAAAACAAAAAAGCCCAATCAACAGATTGGGCTTTTTTGTGCCTGTCTTTTTTGCATCAGTCTTTTTATCTATGTTTGGTCAGCCGCGAAGTCAGTAGTCTTGTTGGTTTATGCTGCTGTGCCTGTTAATGGTCAAGGTTCCCAAGCCAGGAGAATGAACGGCGGATAAAGCGGGCGGCATCCCGGGACTGCCCTGAAACAGGCAAAAGTCCAGCTCGGTAAGCCATGGCGCTATGGGGCTGTTGGGCGAGTCTGCCAATTCGCTGAAAAGTAGCTGGTCGAAATGCAGAACGCGGCGTTTTTGCCAGTTCTTCGGTCGCATAGCTTAACGCGTTAGGGAAGGCTTGCTGCTAATCTTTGATAAACAGATGGTGCAATGAGTTGGGCGCCAGCAAGTCTCTGACTTCACCGAGGGCCATGACTTCCTCGAGTAGTCCGTCGCTGAGCGCTATGGGGGAGTGTGCCAAAGCGCGCCATCATCAAGCCTGACCACTGTCATCCGGGTAGTGGATGGCAGACCAAAGAAAGGCACTGTCTTGCTTGCCACTATCCAGATGTTATCACCGAAGGGGTTGAGTCTGTGATTGGGCATTGCGGTTTCTTGGTATCGCCTAATGGCATTATCATCTAACGCCGATGATCCCGCTAGTTGTCAATGTCACTCCTGCGGGGCTTTTAGCTCCCTCAAGTAGCGGTAAATGGTGTGCACCGAAATATCTAGGCGCTTGGCGGCCACCTGGGCGCTATCCTTGAGTTCAAAAATGCCGGCATCGAACAGGCGGGTCACGATTTCACGGTTTTTTTTCGATGGCGGGATCTGTTCACAGTGGCGTACTTCTTGATTGACCTTGTCTATGGTGCTGTGCAGCGTTTCCTCAATATTGACGGCGAATACTTCTGACGTACCGCTGTGCTCTGTAAGCGGGGATTGTTGCGGCAGCATGGAGCGCAACACAGACATCAAAGGCGCATCCATATCCGTGTTGATACACAAAAGGCCTATGGCCATCTGTTTTTCGTTGCGGATAACCGTGGTGATGGATTTTAGAGTCTTGCCATTACCGCTTTGGCTCAGATAAGTCTCGGAGATATCCTGGCCGCGCTTGAGTTTTTCCAATGCCAGATTGGTAATAGGTGCACCGACACGGCGGCCGGTAATATGGCCGTTGGCTATTTTGATGACCGAGGGGTTCTCTCTATCCAGGCTGTGTAAAACCACTTCTGTGTGTGACCCATACATGGTGGCGATACCGTCGACCACATTTTTGATGGCGTTGAGTATCTCCATGTCTTTGGGAGTTAACTTGTGAAGTTTCACCGCTATCCTTGTGTGAAAGCCCGGTTATTGCCGGGCACTGGAGCTTAGGCAGACATGATACTGATAATGGTATTGTCGGTCGACACCATGCCATCACAGATCATCTGTCCCAGATTCTTGATCGTTTGTTCGACATCGGCGGCGACTATGCCCTGCGTCGATACGGCATGTTGGTTGAGCGCCATCAAAAATGCTCGTACAGCCGCGCTGGACGAGGTGCTGACCTTCATGGCACAGGAAGCTTTGGCGCCGTCACAGACCATGCCAGTGCTGTCGCTGATGACATTCTGAATGGCGTAACAGCTTTGTTCAAAACTGCCCCCGGCAAGATACACCATGGCCATGGCCGCCGCGGCACTGGTCACTGTGTTGCCGCAAAAAGCCGACAGTGGCGGGTAGTGGGACTTGATATAAATGGCGCCGAGGTGGCTCATGATAAGTGCCCGGGCCAGCTGCTCTTCACTGCAGCTGAACTTCTTGGCGGTGACCACTACCGGCACAGTCGCGGCTATGCCCTGATTGCCACTGCCAAAATTGCTCATGGCCGGTAGGCTAGCGCCACCCATGCGCGCATCCGAGGCGGCGGCTGTGTACATGACTATCGAATTGAGTAGATCGTCACTCAGCAAGCCGATATCGATATTTTTCTTCAGCGTTCGGCCCACTTCCAGACCATAGGCCGAATTCATGCCTTCGTCGGACAAGCGGGAGTTAAGATCGGACGCCGCCAGAATAAATCTTATTCGGTTAACATCTACACCGGTGGCAAACTCATAGATTGCGGCAATGCTGATATCGACGCCGTTGCATACCGAAGCAGTACTGCCTTGGGCTGAGGCTTCGGCCTGATACAGCAACTGGCCATCGAACCATTTCTCGGTAATTCGGGTATGGCTGCCACTGATAACGATTTTAACCTGGTGTTTGTCGTTGGCAGCGGTTACCGCGCAATAAATAAACTCGTCTGCTTGAATACGGGATACCTTGACCATGCCGGCATCAATAAGCGCCTGGGCCTCGGCCACTTGCGCCGGGTTGATATTTGCCAGCACTTCAAGATCGGCATTGGCATCGCCGCCAAGGGCTCCTGCTGCGGCGGCAATGGCCAGGCCTATCTTGCCGGTACCGGGGACAAATACGCCCATGGCGTTTTTGTAGAGGTTATCCGAAACCTGAACCTCCAGGTTTAAAGGCTTGGCGCCCAGCGTTTCAGTGGCGACAGCAGCGGCATAGGCTGCGGCAATGGGCTCGGTGCAGCCCAGCGCAGGGCGCACAACTTGATTGAGGATAGCTATATATTGTTGCCACTGTGGTTTCATGACTGGGTTCCGGCGAGTCTGAGTTGGGGATAGGCAAGGGCTTGGATTGCGATCACTGTACCAATATGGCCCATAATCCCTTGAGATAACTTGCAACTATTTTTGAATGCGTTTCGGCTTAACGATGCAATTATTTGCATACCAAGGCTGTTGTGCAAATTTATTTTGCCATTAATGAGACGGCAATTGTTGCTAGTGTGACTCACATCTTGTAATTGATGGCGTTTTTCATTTAATCCTTTGATATCAACAAAATTGCAAAAAAGAATGGCTGCCCAGTTAAAGTGGTGCAACTTTTTTTGCAAAAAATAACAAGCAGTATCCAATAACATTTAGGGTCGTTATATGAAAACTGACACTTTGGCACCAGAGTGGGGCGCGGTCATTACTCGGAATGATACGCAGGCATGGAAGGAGGCGACCCGGTTTGACAGTACTGATTGGGGTTGGATCATCATGTCGATCGGCATGGCCATAGGTGCAGGTATCGTCTTTTTACCTGTGCAGGTGGGTTTAATGGGACTGTGGGTGTTTCTCTTGTCTGCCCTTGTCGGTTATCCGGCCATGTATATGTTTCAAAGGTTGTTTATCAATACCTTAGCCGAGTCCCGTGAGTGTCGGGATTACCCCAGCGTGATTGGTGATTATCTGGGGAAAAACTGGGGCATATTTCTCGGTGCCCTCTATTTTGTCATGTTGGTGATCTGGGTGTTTGTCTACTCGACNAGCGTGATTGGTGATTATCTGGGGAAAAACTGGGGCATATTTCTCGGTGCCCTCTATTTTGTCATGTTGGTGATCTGGGTGTTTGTCTACTCGACGGCGATCACCAATGACAGTGCCTCTTTCCTGCAAAGTTTTGGAGCCACCAAGAATCTGTTGTCTGAAAACCCCTTCTATGGTCTGGGGCTTATTTGTCTTCTGGTTGCACTGGCTTCCCGCGGCGAAAGCCTGCTGTTCAAGATTTCGACCCTTATGGTGCTCACCAAGCTTGGGGTGGTCGCACTGCTTGGGCTGATGATGGTCGACAAGTGGGATATCAATAATATTGGCGCAGTGCCCACTAGCACCGATTGGCTCCGCGATGCGGTGGTGATGTTGCCCTTTACCTTGACTTCGATCCTGTTTATTCAAAGCCTCAGTCCCATGGTGATCTCATACCGGGCCAGGGAGAAATCCATCGAGGTGGCGCGCTTCAAAGCGATGCGGGCGATGAACATTGCTTTCGGGATCCTGTTTGTTACTGTGTTCTTTTATGCTGTGTCCTTTACGCTGGCGCTGGGGCATGAGCAGGCGGTGAAAGCCGAACAGGAAAATATTTCCGCCCTGGCGATAGTGGCGCAGGGGATGCCCGGTCAAACGCTGAAGCTCTTGAGCCTGACACTGAACATCTTTGCGGTGATGACGGCCTATTTCGGGGTCTATTTGGGTTTTCGGGAAGCGTGTCAGGGGATCACCATGAACCTATTGCAGCGCGTTATGCCCAAGGAGAAGATCAACACCAAGCTGGTGGGCTACGGCATCATGGTATTTACCATATTGCTATCCTGGAGTGCCATTGTGTTGAACGCCCCAGTGCTGAGCTTCACCTCTATCTGTAGCCCAATATTCGGCTTGGTTGGCTGTTTGATCCCGGCCTATCTGGTTTATCGGGTGCCGGCGCTGCACAAATACAAGGGCGTTGGCCTGTACGTGATTATCGCTACAGGGATCCTACTGTGTATCTCGCCCTTCCTGGCATTCAGTTGATTGACTTGAAGTTTGGATGTTAAAGAATCGAGTGAAGAACGCCCCGCAATGCGGGGCGTTCTCAATGGCGCGATAGCAAATTGACGCCGAGGGGGGAGGCCAAAACTTATGTGAAGAGCTCAGGCCTTGTCCTGCTGCTGCAGAAAGTCGTGAAACTCTTCTTCATAGAGATGAAACAGCACTAGGGTAACGGCAAAGATGATAGGGCCGTAGATCAGGCCGATAAGCCCGAAGAGCTGCAGTCCTCCCAGCAAAGAGAAGAAGATTAGTAAGGTACTCATGCCGGCAGAGCCTTGCATCAGAATCGGCCTCAGGAAGTTATCGATAGAACCAACCACCAATATCCCCCAGGCACAGAGGAACAGGCCCCAGCCCCAATCGCCGGTCAAGGCCAGATAAAGCGCGGCCGGTACCCAGATAAGTGCGGTACCCACCACAGGGATAAAAGAGGCGAACGCCATCATGCAGCCGAGGAATAATCCGGGCAGGCCGACTATGGCCATGGCGATACCACCGGCAAGGCCTTGTGCCAGGGCGGTGAGGAAGGAGCCGAGTACTGCCGATTTAGCCACTTTTTCCACTTCATCGAGAATTTTATCCTCCTGGCTGCGGGACAGGGGGATCACATGTCTGAGGCTGGTAATTATCTGTTCGTTATCCCTGAGGAAGAAAAACAGCACGAACAGCATCAGGGAGAAATTGACAAAGAAGCCGGTGATATTGCCAAGCAGTGCCGTGCTCAGGCCGACCAGTCGAGTACTGAGCTCCGTAAGCGCTGCGGTAGCTTTTTGCAATATTTCCTGCGGATCTATGCTATCGAACGGCAACCATTTATTGGTCAGCGTCAGCGACGATTGTACCCAGGGATGCTCAAGCAACTCTTTGGCGCCACCATGAGTCAGCCATTGATAAGCTTGAGCGGCGGAGCTGACCCCTTGCTCAATCACGGAAATCAGCATAAACAGCAGCGGAATAAGTATGATTACCGTCAGCAAAACACAGGAAAGCAGCGCGCTCAGATTGGGGTGATTGGGGAGTTTCGCCTCGATGCGCTTGTGCACGGGTAAAAACAGTAAAGAAACGATAAATCCCAGCAGAATCGCGCCCAGATAGGGAGCGACTAATAGATAACAGGCATAAGCCGCAATGGCCAAAGCGGCGAGGATTAACCAATGGCGGGGTTCGACCCGAAAACGTACGGACACGGGAATTCCTTGTTAATTCAAAAAGTATGTTGAGTTTGCCATCTGTGTGGCGGGGGCCACATGCTTGGACCCGGACTCGAGATGACGGCAGTTATTAAACCACGGAGCGGCAGCGCAAGAGAAGAACTGCATAAGCTATTGGGCGCAAATAAGTTTGGGGTGGCGAAATGTTCCCTTCTAGGCGCAGAACATGCCAAATTTGCCATCGGGGAGTCGGCATATAGTGCCGTTTGCTTTTTAACGCCTGAGTATTTGCTGAACGTAAGCAAAATAGAGCGAGTTTCCGATAGGATTGGACTCCTGAATGAGGCATTATGTCGGGGTTGCCGGTGAAGTTTATGCCGGTTGTGTCGATGTTAACTCCGGCTTACCGGCCTTACCCAAGTGTGCGGGAAGTGCTCTTGAGGAGGCCGTAAAGAACCGGCGTGAGGTTAAGGGAAGACCATGTCATTTAATCAATCTTTGAGTAAAGGCAAGAGCGAAGCGGCCCAAGAGGGAACTCTGACATCCAATAACCGGGTCAGTAAAAAAGATATGCGGATAAGCGCGGCTCGCAGGCGAATAGAGGATATTCGAGAGCAGATGGCCTTGTCCCGTGAGTTGGGGGTGGGAGTGTCGGCAGATGAGCTGGACTTTGACTGACAGCCAAGCTATTACTGTCCTTGGAAAGCCCGCATTCAAGCGGGCTTTTGCTGATCAAGCCTGCATTGCGGCGTGATAACGCTCGAAGGCCCGTTCGAGGTCGGCAATCAAATCGTCCGGATCTTCCAAACCTATATGCAGTCTCACCAGGGGCTTGCTGCTGTCCCACTGGGTTGCCGTGCGCAATTTCTCTATGCCGGATATCGCCAGAATAAGGCTCTCGAAGCCACCCCATGAAAATCCCATCTTGAAGTGTTCCATCCCTTCGACGAAGGCGGTCATCGCTTGGCGGTTACCCTCTTTGAGCACGAAGGAAAACAAGCCGTTGGCGGCGCTGAAGTCACGCTGGAAAAACTCGTGACCCGGGCAACTGGCAAACGCCGGGTGGCGCAGGTGATCCACTTCCGGGCGCTGCGCCAGGAAATTGGCCACTTTGAGGGCATTTTTTTCATGTTGCGCCATTCTTACCCCCAGGGTTCTCAGCCCCCTGGCCGCCAGAAAGATATCGTCCGCAGAGGTGCACTGGCCCATGAGATAGCTGTTCTCCCTCAGGGTATCCCAGTGTGCTTCATTGGCGGTCGCCGTACCCAGCATCACATCCGAGTGACCCACTATGTACTTGGTGGCGGCCTGAATCGAGATATCGACGCCCATCTCAAACGGGCGACAATTGATGGGGGAGGCCCAGGTGTTGTCCAGCATGGTGACCAATTGATGTTCATGGGCGATACGGCACAGGGTCGGCACATCCTGGACTTCCATGGTGATGGAGCCGGGAGACTCCAGAAACAGCACTTTGGTATTGGGGCGGATAAGCTCGCGGATACCGGCGCCAATCAAGGGGTCATAGTAACTGGTTTCAATCCCCAGCCCCTTGAGCAGCTTGTCGCACAGATCCCGGGTGGGCTCGTAGACACTGTCTACCATCAGCAAGTGATCGCCGGCCTTCAGAAAAGACAGCAGGGCACCACTGATGGCCGCAGAGCCTGAAGGGTAGAGCGCAGTGCCAACACCGCCTTCGAGTTCGGCAATGGCCGCCTGAAAGGCAAAGTGAGTCGGAGTGCCGCGGCGGCCATAGAACATCTCCCCTTTGGCGCGATTGGCCGTGGCGTGGCGCATCTGTTCCATGCTGTCAAATACAACGGTTGATGCTCGAAACACGGGAGGATTGATTACTCCCTTGCTCCACTTTTTGTCCCGGCCGAGTGAGACCAGCTTGGTGGCTTTCTTCATGGATGCAACTCTTGTTTGTGATGGCGGGGCGGGCGCCCCTTTGAGGCATCTTAACATTGAATCTTGTCATTGCCAGTGCGGTGGGCTTGAGACTTGTTCAAGTTGGCCGCGGCTTAAAGTAGCGGCAGGCTGACCCGAATTTCGACACCCGAGCCATCGCTCAGGTTGCTGGCACTGATATGGCCGCCATGGAAGGCGGTGATAAGCCTGGCGATATAAAGTCCCAGTCCCAGATGAGGTTTGGACTGCATCGTTTGCGGCCGCACTGAGACCATGGACTCGAAGATCTGCTCGGCCATGTTTTCCGGCAACAGTGGCCCTTGGTTTTCCACCCTGAGCAGGGCCTGTTTGCCCTGCACCTTGAGGCTGATGCGGATATCGGTATCGGCTTTGCTGAACTCAATGGCGTTGCTGACCAGCTTATCCATCAGCTGGGCGATATATTCAGGTACGCCGCGCATGGTCAAAGGTTCATCCGGTAACACCAGCACGAAACCTTGTTCCTTGTAAGTCATCTGATACCCGGCGACGCAGCCTGCCACTACCTTGGTCAGCGGGAATTCATCTATCTCGGCCTGGGACAGGGACTCCTCGAGCCGGGTGGCTTCGCTCATGTTGGCGAGGATCAGCCATAAGCGGTTGACCCCTTCCTGGGCACGGTCGACATACTTGGCCGTGTCCTTGTCCAGTTGCTGCAGACTCAAGTGTTCCAATGAGCTGCGCACCACGGCCACCGGGGTTCTCAATTCGTGGGATAGCCGTGAGGACATGTTTTCCAGATAGTGGGTATATTGCCCCAACCGGTTGACGATATTGGCAAAACTGCGCGACAGATCGCCGATTTCATCGCGCACTTTTGAAGGTGGAATGGTGTCGCGAACCCGCCCCTGGCTGTCGATGGCGCGCTCGGCCTGATCCCTGAGTTTGCGAATGCGGCTGGAGATCCCCGAGGCAAACACAAACAGTGCCAGGGTTCCCATGGCCATCACGGTCAGGATCACATTGAACAGCTTCTCCAGTGCCCGGTTACGCAGGGTACGGATACCATGGGTGGTTTCCTCGGCAACCACGGCGCCCATCACCTTATCGTCAATCCAGATGGGGCTGGCCGCCGCCAACACCACCGCCTTGTTATCCGGTGTCAGGCGCCAGGTGGAGGCCATCTGGCCATTCAGCGCCCGGCGAATATGGCTGCCGCCGAGTTCGGTCGAGTCCTGCAGTGAGTCGATAAAATCCATAGGTGGCTTGGTCAGCACTGTGTAGTAGATGGGGTGTAGATAGTCGTGTTCCAGTTTGCCAAAGAAGCTTTCCGGTTGCCGCTCCTCCTCGACCGAGCGGGTCCAGACACTGGAATCGGCGCGAATATCGCCCGACTTGGCCAGCACCCGGCCATGGACATCCACCACCCAGATCCGCGAGCTGTTATGCCCCATGCCTTTGATAATACTTTCAATTTCCGGTGATGGTACCAGAACCGTCCCCAGCTTGTCGGCGCGGTCTGTGGCCGAGGTACCGACTATGGCTTCCAGCCTGCGGCTCTTTTTGTCGTTGACATCATGAATGGCAAAACTGAGTTTACTGCCCACCATCTCCAGCGGCATTCTGAGTTCAATATTGTAACCCTTATCGGTTTTCAACCATTGGCCCTGAATGCGGACCTCTGGTGTCACCGGGGCGCTGAGCGCTGGATTTTCAGGCAACTCGAAGGCGCTGAGCCAGCCATCGTGCTTGTTGGCTATGGTGTAGCGGCGAAAACGGCCATCTGGGGCCAGGGTGGCGATAGCCAGATAGTCGTTGCGATCCACACTTAGGCTGTTGCGGCCGCGGTAAATCACCTTTGGATCCGTTACCTCGAAAAAGCCGTAAAGGTAGCCGCCATATTTACCTACCATATGGGTAAAGCTCAGCGTTGACTGGCTGTCACTCAAGCGCATCAGGGTATGCTCTTCGCCATAGGTCATGGCGCGATGGCGGTAGGCCTCCCAATCATTGAGGCGGCCATCCAGCTGAATGGGGCCGTTGAGCGGATAGGCGTAGAGATCGCGGCCCTTTTCCACTTGATTGAGGAAACTGGCCTGGCTGTCGAACAGCCTGGGTCTTTCATGCAGCGCCGTAGCCAGGGCCTGAGTGGTCCCTTCCAGGGTTTTCTCCTGGCCGTGACGCAGATATTTCTCCATCTCCCACACATACTGATAGCCAAGCCAGGGCAGGCACAGCAAAAACAGCGACAGTACCAGAGTCTTGGTTCTGAGGCCTATTGGCGGGTGATAGGAGGGAAACTTCAAGATTCGGGATCCCAGCGATAACCCATGCCATAGACGGTATCTATACAGTCAAAGGCCGGATCGGCGGCGATAAACTTGCGCCTGATCCGCTTTACATGGGAGGTAATGGTGCTGTCATCGACATAAATCTTGGCTTCTTGCATCAATTCGGTGCGGCTGCGCACATGGCCGGGATGTTTGGCCAGGGCGTACACCATCCAGAATTCGGTCACTGTCAATTCAATCGGCTGCTGTTGCCAATATACCTGAATTCGGTTGGCATCTATGGTGAGGGCGCCGCGCTCCATCAGGGTGTCGGCCGGAGCGCTGCTGCCGGCGAGTTCGCAGCGGCGAAACAGCGCCGCCAACCGCGCCAGTAAATGGGGAAAACTGACATCTTTGCTCAGGTAGTCATCGGCACCCAGACGCAGGCCACAAACCGTATCGAAGTCGCTGTCTCTGGCGGTGAGAAAAATAATCGGCAGGGTGCCCGACATCGCCCGCAGCGACTGGCACAAGGTAAAGCCACCATCGATTTCATGCTCCAGACCTATGTCAATAATGGCCAGATCCGGTAAGCGGGTGTTGAAGGCCTGCATCGCCTCGGGGCGGTTGGCGTAAGTCTGCACAGAGTAACCCTGTGATTGCAGCACATCTTTGTAGTTTTCTCTTATTGCAGCTTCATCTTCCACTATGGCAATGCGTTTCATCTGCCTCTTGTTCCTGCCGAGCCGTGAATAGCCGTGACTATACAGGATTTTAGCCGTGAAAAAAGCGATCGCTTCCAATTGCCATTTTGTTGCCACAATTGATAGCCAAAGTGCCATTTTTGCTCCCCAGACTTGCCATTTCAATGGGGTTTAATCATCTCAACGACGAGGAACGCTGCCAACTGGGCAGCAAGCTCTACAAGACAAAAGGAATCGAGATGATGAAAAAGACCCCCATAGCCTCCCTGATCATGGCATCACTGTTGCTGACTTCTTCTCTGGCGCACGCCGACAGCCAGCCAAACTTACCGACTCAGGAGAGAGACCACAACGAAGAGTTGGTTGGTTTTGGCACAGGCGCACTGCTGGGCGCCGTGGTTGGGGGACCTGTGGGGGCGGTTATCGGTGCCTTCACCGGTGGCATAGTGGGTAAGTCTGTGGGCGATGACGAGCAGCTCAAGAGTCAGCAGCAACAGCTGGCCGAGCAAACCGAACAACTGGCGAGTCTCAGTGAGAAGCAGCGAGCGCTGAAGGAGTTATCGTTGCAATACGCCGATGCCCAGAGCCGTCTTAATGCGCTTTCCCGCGACCGGGCTGCCCAGCTCGAAGAGTTGATAGTGGGTATGAATGTGCAGTTTCGTACCGGCACCGCCGAAATCGAACCCCACTTTGCCCGCCAGCTGGACGATTTGGCCTATGCCATGAGCCTGTCGCCTGAGCTGATGTTGGATCTGACCGGTTACGCCGATCGCCGTGGTAATTCTGATTACAACCAGACGCTGTCCGAGCAGCGAGTTGAGGCTGTGAAAAGTTATTTGGTTAGCCAAGGCGTTGCCGAAGAGCGTTTGCAAACCCAGGCTTTTGGCGCCAGTTCACCCCTCAGTGCCAAACAGAGCCGCGAGAGCGACTTCTTTGACCGTCGGGTTACGCTGAAATTGCAGACTCAGGGAGCTGCTCTGGCTGCCAATCAACAAAGCGGTAATTGAGAGGGTGCGGCAAAATGAATATGGATATCCCTCGGCAGGATAACGAGCAGTTTCAGAGAATGCCCGCCGCCAGTCACAGCGATTCTGATACTTATTTATGCAGGGCCGTCAACGCCCTGCAATTTTCAGGCTTTGCCCTGCTGGCACTGCTGGTGTTCAACCTGGTGAGCTCGGTTGAAGCCTGGGCCGAGAATGGCCCCCAACTTGCCGAAGAGCCTGCAAGTGTCCAGGCTCAGGAAGGTACCCTTCAACTGATTGATAATCCGCAGTGGCCAGGTGCCGGGGTGCTCGCTTTTGGCGACACTCAGGCCCCGGCACTGGCAACCGAAGTCAGCATGAGCATCAGTGGCTGGAGTAACAGAGTCAGCGTCACCCAGTCATTCACCAATGATACCCAGGAGTGGATCCACGGCCGTTACCTGTTCCCGCTGCCCAATGAGGCGGCGGTGGACAGCATGCAGCTGAGAATAGGTGAGCGGATCATCGAGGGGGTTATTCAACCAAAGGAAGAGGCCAAGCGCGCTTTTGAGCAGGCCAAGGCTCAGGGCAAGCGCGCCAGTTTACTGAGTCAGGAGCGGCCCAACCTGTTCACCACTCAGGTGGCTAATTTGGCCCCAGGGGAAACCCTTAAAGTCAGCTTCAGCTACCAGCAGGCATTGGATTACCGTGATGGTCAGTTCAGCCTGCGCTTTCCCATGACCCACACGCCCCGTTATCTGCCCCAAAGCATGCTGCAAAGCTTCAAGGGTGTGGAGGAGGCGGCGCGGTTGCTGAGTCCTGTGATTGAAGCCGCGGGCCTTGAAAAGATGTTTGCCGGTACAGATAGCGAAAGCTCTGATCTTAAAAGCTCCCAAGCGCAAAGCCCCCATGCGCACAGCGGTGGCCAGGAGAATCGCCTCAGTTTGGATATTATCCTGGATGCCGGTTTTCCCTTGCTGTCGCTGGAATCCCCTTATCATGCTATTTCCCAACAAACCCTGAGTGATGGCCGTATTCGGGTGCAGCTGCAACAAGACAATACCAAGGCCGACAGCGACTTTGTGTTGCAATGGCAAGCGGATCCGGGCGCCAAGCCCGCAGCGGCGCTGTTCAGCCAGCAAGGGCAGACCCATACCCCAGCACCTTCTTTAGCGCAGGCCGAAGGCCAAGCTGCCAGGGATGAATACAGTCTATTGATGTTGATGCCTCCACAGAGCAAAGAGGTGGCCAAGCCCTTGCCCAGGGAGCTCATTCTGGTGATAGATACTTCGGGCTCAATGGGGGGAGATGCAATTGTTCAGGCCAAACAGGCATTGCTGTATGCCTTGAGCAGTCTCAAACCGGAGGACAGTTTCAATGTCGTTGAATTCAACTCTGCAGTGCAAACCATGGCGGCCAACTCTTTGCCGGCAACGGCCCACAATATAGGTCGGGCGCAGCAGTTTATTCGTGCCCTGGAAGCCAACGGTGGTACCGAGATGGCCAAGGCGCTGGAGCTGGCATTGAACAATGATTTTGCCGCTCAAAATAAAGTCGGCACGCAAGGTGAGAGTAAGGCGCTCAGGCAGGTGATTTTCATGACAGATGGCGCCGTAGGCAATGAACAGGCGCTATTTGAACTGATTAAAGACAGGCTCGGCGACAACCGCCTGTTTACCGTAGGCATAGGCAGTGCGCCCAACTCTCACTTTATGCAGCGTGCCGCCGAGCTTGGGCGGGGCAGCTTTACCTATATTAGCAAGATGCAGGAGGTGGAGCAAAAGGTGGTTGCCTTGCTGGAAAAAATCTCTGCTCCCAGGATCACAGATGTGTCGCTGCGCTACCCTGACGGCACCGTGCCGGATTACTGGCCGGCACAAATTCCGGATCTCTATCAGGGTGAGCCGGTATTGGTGAGCATCAAACAGCGTAGCAATGCCCACAAGGCCGTTATCGTATCCGGTCTTATCGATGGCCAATTCTGGCAGCAGGAGCTGGCGCTCAATGCCAAGGCTGAGCCCAAAGGGCTGGATCTCATCTGGGCCAGAAAACAGATAGCCGCGCTGGAGCTGGCCAAAGATGCTGCCAACAGTGAACGCATTGAACGCCAGGTCACAGCGCTGTCGCTGAAGTACCACTTGGTCAGTCCGTACACCAGCCTGGTGGCAGTGGATGTCACCCCGGTCAATCCGGACGCCGCGGCGACCCGGGAAGGGCAAGTAGCCAGTCATGCGCCCAAGGGCTGGCAGGGTAAGTTGCCGCAGACCGCCACCGACAGCCGGCTGATGTTGCTGCTGGGGTTGGCCAGTTTGCTGGCGGCGCTGATGCTGGCGGCTTTCCCCAGGGCCTTTGGCCGTCGTGCTTGTGAGGGGGCTGGGCGATGAGCCAGACGCATCAGGCCCTGAGAGCAGGCGCTATGCCCTCGGTCAATAGGGGGCGCTTTGGCGATATCTGCTCAATAGTGATAGTGGTTCTGGTCGTGGCGGGTTCGGCCATGCTGTTTAAAGGAGGATATATGCAAGCCAAAGCCATGTTCGCCCAGTTTTTGATTGAAAAGGCCTGGGCCAAGAGTCTGACTGATGGCCAGGCACACAAACCCTGGTCCTGGGCCGATACCCACCCCACGGCCAAATTGTGGATAGGCAAGCATGAGCCACTCTATGTGCTGGCCGGGGCCAGTGGCCGTAATCTGGCCTTTGGACCGGCGCAGATGCTCTCGGGAGCCGGTGCCGGAGAGACAGGCAATACCGTGATTGCCGGTCACAGGGATACCCATTTCGCGATTCTGGCCGGGGCCAGGGTGGGGCAGGAGATCCGCTTGCAGGGCATGGATGGCCAGATCCATTTTTATCGAATACGGGCTACCGCAGTCGTGCATGAATCTGAGACACCTTGGTTGATGGGCAGTGATGAGCGGCTATTGACGCTGATCACCTGTTATCCCTTCGATAGCCTGAGCGGCGGCGCCGAGCTTAGATTTGTGGTGCAGGCAGAAGCCTTGCCGACGCTGGCGGTTTCAGCCTGATATCGGCATCACCCGATTGCGGCCCAAACGCTTGGCTTCATAGAGCAAGGTGTCGGCGCGTTCGGTAAGGGATTGGCGGGTATCCATTTGCTGCCACTCGGCAACCCCGAAGGAGGCGCTGATATTGCTGATGAGCAGGCCCTTGCGCCTGTCTCTGACGCAAACTTTCTCCAGTGCCCGTCTCATGGCTTCGGCCAGTTGCCGTGCCACTCTCAGCTGACTGGTCGGCACCAGAATAGCGAACTCTTCACCACCGAAACGATACAGTTTGGCACCGTCATGACAGCCATCTTGCAGACGTTTGGCCACCGCCTTGAGCACCTGGTCCCCCAAAAGATGCCCGTATTCATCGTTGAAACGTTTGAAGTGATCCACATCCACCAGAATAAGGCAGCAGCCCTTCGGCGACTGACTCAACAAGCTATCGAAGTCGGCATCGAAGGCGCGGCGGTTGAGGCAACCGGTGAGGGCATCTAGCAGTATATCTTTTTCGGTGTTTTGCAGCTGTAGTCGCAGGCTGTCTATCTCCTGCTGGGCCTTGCTCAGTTGCGAGCTCAAATAATCCGTGCTGCTACGAATATCATCCGAGTCTTGCACCAGGGCTCGGACCATGCCCATCACCTGCTCAAGATCCATGGTTTCTTGATCCAAGCGGCTCAGACGGCCGAAATTACGCTCGATTTTGGCGCGAAAGCTGTCGGCATCGCAGCTGGTATCCTTGAGCGACTGCGACAGCTCGGTCGTTATTGCCTCCATACTCTGACGCATACCTCTGACATCCAACTCTTCCTCCGGAGCCAGATGGTGGCGATAGAGGAGTTCCGCCGTGGAGGGTGGGCAAGTGTTGTACTGGCTGACGGCTTCATCCAAGCTGGCATTGAGCATAGGATTGCGTTCACTGACATAGGCATACCAGAGCGCATAGTTGACCGGCGTTGTCGGTATCCGATATTTCAACATCAGCGGTAAGGCTTTTTTCAAGTATTTGGCGGCTTGTTGAAGCAGAGTCATGACGATGGAGAAGCTCATTGTTGATGCAATTACCTATTCAGCTTGACACAAATTACATCATTTGTGGATCCAAAGGATCATAGAATATCGTCTGGTTCTACAGAGTGCTGCCCTGCTGTTACAATGGCTGAACAAAATAGATAATAACAAGGAATGAAGTCGTGAGATTTACCTCTGTCTGTGGCCTGTTGGCCACACTGTTAATGCCTGCTCTGGCGTTGGCTGTTCCCTTTGAACTGGATGAATCCCGCTATCGCCAGGATGTGAAAACCCTTGCCAGCGATGCTTTTGGAGGCCGTGCGCCTCTGTCGGCCGGTGAACAGCTGACCTTGGATTACCTTACCAAAGCCTTCAAGGAGATGGGGCTTGAGCCCGGGTTTGGCAACAGTTATCTGCAAGCCGTTCCCATGGCCAGGATCAGCGCAGATCAGAATATGCAGCTTAAGCTGGGCTCAATGAGTTTCAGCAATGGCGAGGAGTTTACCGCCCGCTCTCAAAGAGTGACACCCAAGGTGGAGCTGCAAGACAGCGAGGTGGTCTTTGTCGGCTACGGTATCAATGCCCCGGAATATGGCTGGAATGACTTTGAAGGCCTGGATGTTCGTGGTAAGACTCTGATTGTGCTGGTCAATGATCCCGGCTTTGCCACTCAGGATCCCCAGGTATTTAAGGGCAATGCCATGACCTATTACGGTCGCTGGACCTATAAATATGAAGAAGCGGCCCGCCAGGGCGCCGAGGCTGTGTTTATTGTGCATGAAACTGCGCCCGCCGCTTACGGTTGGGGGGTGGTGCGTAACAGCAACACCAATACCAATACCAAGTACACCCTGGTGGATAAAGACAACAACGCATCATCGGTTGGCGTGATGGGGTGGATCCAGCACGATAGCGCCAAGAAGCTGTTCAGCCAGGCGGGTCTGGACTTTGACACCTTGAAGCAACAGGCGGTCAATAAAGGCTTCAAGGCGGTGCCGTTGAAACTCAAGGCCAACCTGACCTTGAACAACAAGATAGAACTGGCGCAATCCCACAATGTGGCGGCCTTGTTGCCTGGAACCGAGCACAAAAATGAATACTTGGTGATGCACGCTCACTGGGATCATCTGGGAAAGACCATTGAAGATGGCAAAGAAGTGGTGCTCAACGGCGCTGTGGATAACGCCTCCGGTGTGGCCGGTGTTCTGGCACTGGCAAAGCATTTCAAACAGCAAAAGGGCATTGATGCCCCGAAACGCTCGATTCTGTTCAGCGCCTTCACTGCCGAGGAAACCGGACTCATTGGCGCCCAGTACTTTGCCGAAAACCCTCCGGTTCCCACCAAGCAGCTGGTGGCATTTCTCAATATAGACGGCATGAATATGGGCAAAGGCGTGGATTATATCCTGCGTTATGGTGAGGGCGTGTCAGAGTTGGAGCAGTATCTGAATGATGCTGCCAAAGGGCAGGGACGCAGCGTCAAGGCCGATCCCCGGCCGCAAAATGGCTTGATGTTCCGCTCGGACCATTTCGCTCTGGCCAAGGAAGGGGTACCCGGCTTGCTGTTTATGAGTTTGGGGGATACAGATCCAGATTATATCGCCCATAAATATCATAAGGCAGCCGATGATTATGACCCAAGCTGGAGTCTGGATGGGGTTCGGCAGGACTTGGCCTTGATAAGCGACATTCTGGCACGGTTGGCCAATAACAATGATTGGCCCCAATGGCTTGAAGACTCGGACTTCAAGAAGCGCCGGGCTCAGGATCAGCGCTGAGTTTGGTGGCAGGTGTGACTCAAAAAGGGTTACACCTGTCCATGCTTCTTGTCACTTGAAAGCGTAATTAATTGAATGCCTTTGTTTTTCATGGCTGCTCGACACAGGCATGCACCAGAAAACTGGAGTGGAAGTATTTGGGAATGTATTTGGACAGCAGATAATTGAAGAAACCCACTCGTTTCCACTCTTTGAAATCGGCGTAATGCGCGACTGAAATCACCTTTAGCTTTCCATGCCATTGCTCAATCTCCCGTGGCGAGTCGAGCGCCAACTTAAAACCGGCACCGGCATATTTTACGCTGTCGTGGTTATCTGAATTGTCTCTCATCCAGCGACTGATACCGTCGAATAGAATATGGCAACCAGGAAAGCGGCTGGCCAGTTCTTGAAGCAACTGTTGTACCTGACAATTGTCGAAGTACATCAGCAGGCCTTCAGCAATAAAAACAAAGGTTGCGCCCTGATGACGGGCATTGAGTTCATCCATCCAATCGCTATCAAATACAGAACCACCGATGCATGTCTCACAACTGTCCGAAGGAAGGAGCTGCTCTCTGAGGGCAATCACTTCAGGCAGATCCAGGATGTAAAACCAGGCCTTGTCTTCCATCGTGTTTCCCATCAGCATTTGAACCCTCTGAAAGCGGGCATCGAGTCCGGCTCCGAGGTTGACTACAACACAGGACTGCGCCGCAGCGATAATATCCGCCGTGAGTCTGTCAAAGTAACCCGCGCGGATGGCGACCCCTACAGAGCTCAATACAGATTGGTCAAAACTTGAGAAGTCATAATCAAATTGTTCGATAAGCGCGCAGGCCCAAGGATCTGAGAAGAAGGCATCTTTCAGTTTGGATTGGCACGATTTCATATAGAGTGGGATAAAAAGTGTTTGGGCGATAGGATCATTTAGCCCTGTGACTGCCAGCTTGTTACTCATCTTTGCCTCCTCCCTCATCCTTTTATTAAATGATAACCATTATCAGATGCGTAACTGTGAGCAAGAGTGGATTTTTATCAAACTCACTTTTTGAGAGGCTTGGCTGGCGAGAGGGCTGGAATACTTGGTGATTGTCGGCAAAAGATAGTGGACGACAGCTTTGACTAGAGCTGCCAATAAGCGACTATGCTCAGGGAAAGGCGTCAGCAAAAAGCTTCAGGAAAAAGCTTCAGGAAAAAGCGTGATTATACCGTCAAGCAGAGGACAAGTTCAGAAACGGTAGCTGATCGATAACATGGGGCCGATAAAACTATAGTAGAGGTTGTAGTCGGCCACTTTTACCGCGGCGTTCGATGCGCTCTGACGCACATCCACATCCACTTTGTAGTAGTTATAGGCCAAGGTGATGTCCCAACGATCACTCAGGGTGGTTTTCATGCCGGCTCTGATATCGACCAGTGAGCCCTTGAGATCATCGAGGCGCACGGAAAAATATTGGGCATGTAGATTAAATTGCCAACCGGGTGCCAGCTCATAGTCACCAAAGAGGCCAATATTCGGTAAAGGTGCAGTAACACTCTCATCTACGACTCTGGGAATGGGCTGGGCGCTGCAGATATTGCCACTGAGTTCTGAAGTGGCACAGGCGCCAATGGAACCTTCAAAGCTACTGTCAATAAACATAGTGTGCAGCCCTACACTGACCCCTATGTTATAACCGTTGCCTTGAAACAGGTCATAGCCATAGCCGATGCGGGCGATATCGATATTGAGCGTGGTGCCTAACTTTCCACCCGCCTTGACGTCATAGACAGTATCGTCAATCTGGATTTGAAATGGCCGACTGACCGCCTGAGTTTCGGCGCTGCGGTGCAGTTGTTTCCAGTCAATATAGATGTGGTGTCTATCGTTGAAACGGTATCCCAATTCAAACAGGGGCAGAAACTCATTTTCCGCCAACTGCAGATCAGACTCAAAATCCAGATTGAAGTCGTTGCCAATCAGGGGATCGGTAACCTGCATATTGGTGTCTGATTGAGAGTAGAAACCACCAATATTCAAGCTCCACTCGCCAGCTTGGGTTTGTGGCGCCGCACAGCACAGCAGAGTGAGTGTCAGCGATAGTCTTAAACCTGATTTGTTAATGGCATGTGTTGTCAGCAATGGGCAATCTCTTTTCGTTACTCAGATAATCCAAGTGCCTTCTCAGAGATTCCTTTTCCGGGATAAAGCGGCACGTGCGCGGTTTGAGTGCTTGTTGGCTGCTGTTTGCAGGATGACACTTCTTGTCTTTTCGGATGCTGAAAATTCGCGCGACTGCAGAGAGTCTAAACCAGAAATGTTCCATATGTGAACACAATGTTTATTGAAATGTGGTTTTTTATGATCCATAACAAAAAAGCGCCCCTTTAAAAGGAGCGCTTGGGATTTATCTCGAAACCGATACTCGGATCAGGATTCGGACTCTTTATTATCGCTTTTCATTGCGTCTTTATTGAACATCCCCAAACGGATGCGAATAAAGTGCAGTATTTGTGCCGCGATATCCAGATGAAGGCAAGATTCCAGTCCTTCAAAGCCCGGCGAGGAGTTGGCCTCGCAAATCTTGTAGTGACCATTATCGAACAGCAGATCGATTCCGGCGACATCCAGATCCAAAATATTGGCGGTCTGGGTCGCCAGCCATTCGATTTCAGGCGTGACAGCAAAGGGGCTGGCTGAGCCACCGGCGCTGACATTGGCTTTGAAACTGTCCTCTTGGCCACGTCTCTCATAACATCCCGCTACCCGGCCACCTATGGTAAAGACTCGCAAGTCCCGACCGTGACTGTTGGAGATAAACTCTTGCAGGATAATATTGGCATTCTTGTTAGTTGCCTCGATAAGCTGCATCAGATCATCGAACTCGCGTGCCTTGTGTGACAGAAATACGCCGCTGCCTTGCGAGCCGGACAGTGTCTTGATCACCACAGGGAAACCCAAGTGGCGTTCAACCAAGTCAACATCGACCGGGAATTTTACCAACATGGTCTTGGGCGTTGGCAGATTCTTTTCGGCCAACAGTTGTTGGGAAAACAGCTTGTCCTTAACGGTTTCTATCGCCTTGGAAGAGTTAAGGCAATAAACGCCAAGACGCTCCAGATGGCGGATAATCGCCAAGGCAAAATAGGTGGTACCCGAGCCCATACGAGGAATAATAAAATCGGGCAACTCTACTGGTTGCCCGTTCAGTAAAATACTCTTGTTGTCCTCTCGGGTCACGGTAAGGTCAAACTCATCGGGAGCATAGACCTCAAGTTCGATATTGTCGGCCTTGGCGGCCTCCAACAATCGGTTAATCTCATACAATTCAGGTTTTAGCTGAGTCGCGGTCTCTTTATATAAAATCCAACCACGCATTTAGTCGCAAACCCTAATTTTCATTGGTTATCCTCAAGTTCAGGCTCATCCTGAACATCGTCATCTATCATATCGTCAAGATACTCAGCATCGGCCTTTTTCACCAAAGTGGTGCCGACAACTGCGTAGAAAGGCTTCCCTGAAGCCAACTTGACATACTTTACCCAGATCTTTTCCAACAAGCTACCGGGAGCGGAATTTCCGCGGACAACTTCAACAAAATGACTCTCCTCCGGGTTCCGGGGGGCTTGGCGTCCCTCTGCCAGAGCTTTCATGGCAACGCCATGTTTTTCGAGTAATTCTGCTTCGTTGTAAGTAAAATCCCCGCTGCGGCGAAAGCCTTTGGGGAAGTTCTTGTCGTCATAGAAACGGCGTTCGCTGACGAAACTCTCATTGGCGGCTTGTTGCATAGATGCACTTTGCAGTGCCGATGGTGAAGGAGTCGTGGTCAACATGGCGATATTCCTTACAAAAATGGTTCTTGAGGAGATTTGCAAGCAGAGTATTGGCTAGTATGATTGATTTATAAATCAAAAAAATTTGTCTATGACGATAAAGAATTTTTTATGGACACGGATTTACTCAAGACATTTCTGGAAGTTTCCCATACCCGCCATTTTGGGAAAGCCGCCGAGAACCTCTATCTGACCCGTAGCGCAGTATCTTTCAGGGTTAAGCAGCTGGAGAGTATTCTCGGCGTCGAGCTGTTTGAACGGCAGCGCAACAACATACAACCGACCCCGGCCGGAGTGCGGATGCTGGCGCATGCCGAAGCGGTATTGACCGCCTGGGAGCGGGCCAAACAGGATATCTCCTTGAGTGAGCACCAGTCGGTACAATTGGTTATCGGTGCGGCGCCCAATATCTGGGACGCTTATCTGCAGGGATATATGCAAGGTTTACATCAGGGGCTTGCTGGAGTGGCGCTGCGCACCGAAATTTTGGCGCCGGCGGCAATGACCAAACAGTTGATGGACCGAACGCTGGATCTGGCTATAGCCTTTGATCCCCCTAAGTTGGAAGAGTTTGAGCTGTTGCAGATAGGAGAGGTGTCGCTGCATCTGGTAAGCACAGAGGTGGCTTCCTCCGTCGATGAACTGACGGACAGGCATTATATCAAGGTCGATTGGGGCACGGCGTTTAATATTCAACATGCCAGAGACTATGCCGAGTTACCCATTCCTGTACTGCATACAGGCTCGGCCCGTATTGCGCTGGACTTTCTGCTCAATAATGGCGGCAGTGCATTTTTGCCGCAAAACATGATTGAACCTTATCTGGCGAAAGGGGAGCTGTTTGTGATTGATGATAAAACGCCGCTCAGGCGTAATGTCTATGTAGCCTACTTGCCGGGCAACGACCGCTTGGAGCAGATACTGCAAGCGGTCAACTACCTCAGAAGTCAGTTTTAAATTTGGCCGGGCATTCAGCGTTTTGCCTTGATGCCCGGTTACCTTACTGAAGCACTCAAAATACCAAAGCGTGCATCAACATACCAAAGCGCTTTAGAACACCAAAGGCCAGATAACCACGGCCCAGGTCAGGCCGCATAAACACAGACTGATAAAGACCGCCGCCGAGGCAATATCTTTGGCCTGGCCGCTCAAGGGATGAATTTCATCGCCCACTCTGTCGACCACGGCTTCAATGGCCGAATTCAACAGTTCGGTAATAATGACGATAAATACTGTTGCTATCAGCAGTAATTTTTCTGTCTTGACTACATCCAGATATAACGCCAGCGGGATCATTAACAATGCCAGTACGGCTTCCTGACGAAAGGCGGCTTCATGTTTCCAGGCGGAGCATAAGCCCTTGATGGAAAAGCCGGTGGCGCGGAAAATGCGTTTCAGTCCGTGATTGTTGGCGGGTTTCATATTCTCTCAATTCTTGATCTGTGGCATAGCCGGTTGCTGTATAAAGACCCGCTGAACCGTGAAAGGTTCCTGGGTTAATGGGGTTGCAACTTGTCGCTTCCTTTATTGACCTCGCATTGGTCACCAGTGACTAGTTTGGCTAGTAGTGCAGTGGCGCTGAGGTTTCCAAGGTGCGGCGGCATTATAGCAGCTCATCTTGCCGCTGATATAACAGTTACTGCACCTACCACGGGTGTTTGGCCGTTATTATGCCATGGCGGAAGGTTTGGCAAAGGGGGAGGGCCGTTTCGATAATCGTTACACCCGTTGTCACCATAACCACCACGACTTTCTATACTCTTGGTAGTTTTGATCTTTGTAGTTTTGGTCTCTGCTATAGGATGTAGCAGGCAATTGGTCGATAGCCAGGGAGGGCTTATGCAATATCCGCAATCTTTACCGACAACAGCATACCTTAAGTGTTTTCCGGCCATGCTGTTACTGCTGCAAACTTTTCTGCTCTCGTTTCCGGCGGCCAGCGATAGAGAATTACCGGCCCCGGAGTTGGCCGGTCGTTGGCAACAACAAAAGGCCGAAATCAAGGATTTCCTTGTCAGTGAAAAACTCGATGGTGTCCGCGCCAGATGGGACGGCAGGCGTTTGCTGAGCCGCTCGGGCAGAGTGATTCCTGCACCAGTTTGGTTTGTGAAAGACTTTCCTGCAGTGGCACTAGAAGGAGAACTTTGGGGCGGCTATCACAGCTTTGATACTGCATCATTGCTGGCCAGAGGTTTGGGCGAGGCAGACTCCTGGCGCCAGCTGGGTTTTTATCTGTTCGATGCCCCCGGGCTTAAAATGGCTTTTGCCGAACGTTATCAGGCGTTCAAGCAGTATCACCAACTGACCCCTTATCTCTATGTCATTGAGCAGCGGCGTCTGAGCAGCACGCAAGAGTTACATCTGTGGTTACAACAGGTTGTGGCCAAAGGGGGCGAAGGCCTGATGGCGCACCGCATCGATGCCATGTATCTGGCGGGGCGCAGTGACGCCTTGTTAAAACTCAAACCTGTGGAAGATGCCGAGGCGCGAGTGCTGGCGATACTTCCGGGAAAGGGCAAGTATCAAGGTATGATGGGCGCCTTGCTGGTGGAGACCGAGGCTGGGGTAAGCTTTCGCTTGGGAACAGGTTTCACCGATGCCGAGAGAGCTTCACCGCCGCTTCCCGGAACCTGGGTGACCTTTGCTTTCTCCGGGCTGACCTCGGGCGGCAAGCCTAGGTTTGCCCGCTTCCTTAGGGTAAGATCCGACTATCGACTCAGTTTCCCGGCAGGGGGTATCGAGGCAAAAGTCTCTGTCGCCGACCCGGCTGCGGAACTCAATCCTGCCGAGTCAGCCAATAAGGAACCTTAAGGTGGAATTTCAAAGCGTGCCAAGTGTTAATGAGGGTGAAATCAACCGTATCTTAATGGTTTGTATGGGCAATATCTGCCGCTCACCAAGCGCTGAAGCTGTGGCCCGGGCCAAGGCTCAGGCCATGGGACTGACACTGGAGTTGGATTCTGCCGGTACCATAGGCTATCACGCTGGGGAGTTGCCGGACAGGCGCGCCCGCGCTGCCGGTGAGCGGCGCGGGCTGGACTTTTCAGGGATCAAAGCCAGGCAGGTGTGTGCGCGGGACTTTGCTCATTTCGATCTTATTCTGGCGGCCGATCGTGAGAATCTTCAGGCCCTATATGAGGCTTGTCCGCAGATTTACAAACACAAGCTGGCCTTGATGCTGGACTTTGCCGATACTCCCATCAGGGAAGTCCCGGATCCTTACTATGGTGGCGACAGCGGATTTGAGCAGGTTTTGGATCTGTTGGAGTTGAGCATTGCCGGACTGTTTGCCCGGATCCAGGCCGCCAGGCCCAAGAGTATCCCGCCAGCGAGGTGAGCGGTTCTGCAAAGGACTAAAGTCATAAAGCTTATGCGGAATTTAGTTGGATAATTGGTCGGATAAGTGACAAACAAAAACAGGCCACAAATGGTGGCCCGTTTTCGCTAAGTTTGCTTCTTGAGGGAAACTTAACCCTGATGGCGTTTGCCGGAGCGCTTCAGCCTGTCGGCTTCTTTCTTTGCCTGCTTCAGGGCTTCTTTCTCCGCCAGCAGCTTGGCCACTTCCGCCTCTTCTGCCTGGGCCATTTCCGGCGTTTCCAAGGACAGCTGACCGATTTTCCCTGAGCGGAACTCATGTAACAGCAGTTCCGAGGCCTTGTGCAAATCGATATGACCGCCGCTTCTGAGAGCGCCACGCCTGCGGCCTATCTCTTCGAGCAATTCGATATCGGTGGCGGGCAGGGAGGTCAGCTTATAACGCTCCATCATCGCCTCCGGGTAGGCATGCAGGAAGTAAGCTGCGGCAAACAGGGCCACATCCTCATATTCCATGGCGGTATCCTTGATGGCACCTGTGACCGCCAGGCGATAACCCGAGGCTTCATTGTCCACCTTGGGCCAAAGGATCCCCGGCGTGTCGGACAGCACTATGCCGTTTTTAAGGTTGATCCTTTGCTGCGCCTTGGTCACCGCAGGTTCATTACCTGTTTTGGCAATCACCCGGCCGGCCAGGGTATTGATGATGGTGGACTTGCCCACATTGGGGATGCCCATGATCATGGTGCGAATATCCTTGAGCGCACCTTCGCTTACGGGGACCAGTTTGCGGCACAGCTCGGGGATCTTTCTGACCATTGCAGGTTGCAGGGTAGTGATGGCTTGTGCCCGCACTCCTTGTTCCTGCTCCAGGTACTCAATCCAGCGATTGGTTATCTCGGGATCGGCCAGATCAGACTTATTCAGCAACTTGATACAAGGCTTGTCCTGGCGCAGCTTGGCCACCATGGGGTTTTCACTGCTGTAGGGTATTCGGGCATCCAACACTTCGATCACCAGATCTATCTGAGGCATCACCTCTTCTATCTCTTTGCGGGCCTTGTGCATGTGTCCCGGATACCATTGAATCGCCATCTATTGCTTATCCTGCTGAAAACTGAAAAAAGAGCGCTATTGTAGCATTCCGAACTGAAAAAAGCGCCCGCAGGCGCTAGATAACCCCAAGTTCGCGCAGGCGCTCCATCAGGTAGCTGTCGGCGGTATAGCGCTCTGACAGCACAACGTCGGGGCGAGGGTGCAGGAACAGCGGCAGTGAGATCCGCGACTTGCTCATATCGGCGCCTTCCGGGTTGATCACCCTATGAGTGGTCGATGGGAAGTAACCGGCGGAAGCCTCCTGGAGCATATCGCCTATGTTAATGATAAGGTTGCCAAAATCGCTGGGAACATCCAGCCATTCCCCGTCGAGGCTCTGCACTTGCAGCCCGGGCTCGTTGGCGGCGGGCAATACGGTAAGCAAGTTGATATCCTCATGGGCGGCGGCGCGAATGGCGCCCGGGGTCTCATCACCCGTCATTGGCGGATAATGCAGCACCCGCAGCAGCGTCTTGTGGCTATTGGCTATCATTTGCGACAGCGCAGTGCGGTAGTTGGCTGCCACCTCGGCAGGCGAGTGCGCCTCGACCCAGTCCAGAAGCTCGGCGGCCAGCGCATTGGCTTCTTGGTAGTAGGTGAGGATATTGTCCTGCAATTGCTCTGGAATGCGGCCCCAGGGGTAGACGTGAAAGTACTCTTTGATGTCTTTGACCGTATGGCCTTTGGCGGTTTCTGAAATGCTCGCCGGAAAGAAACCATCCTGGGTTTCCGGCTTGAACATGAAGGCCTGCTTTTCTTCACTGTTGAAGAAGTCCTGCCAGTCGCGGTAGATATCCTGCACCAAGTGTTGTGAAATAGGGTGGTTGCGCAACACGCCAAAGCCGGTGCTGCGCAAGGATTCTACAAAGCGCTCGGCAGCATCTGCGGCGCGATAGTCTATGGTTTCCAGTTTCATCATCATCTTATCTTGGTTATTTTTTATTGACCCGATACTCGTGTCTCTATGGACATTTTGTTGGCAGTCGGGTGACCCGGGCGCAAGTCTACCTTGATGTCTTTATAGGGGCAACGTAAAGTGATCCAGGTCACCTTTATGGCTCTGAGTAACTTGAGTGAAGGGTAATTGCAGCTATTCGGGTCTTATGGGTTACGCAGAGTAATCGAGGAGCGTTAAATGAAACCCCTGAACGAGTTTGAGCGTTATGTCATCGAGGAAAAAGGCACTGAGCGCCCTTTCAGTGGAGAGCTGTATCAACACAATGCCAAGGGGCGATATCTGTGCCGCAAATGCGGCGCCCCCTTGTATTTGTCCGAGCATAAATTCAATGCCCATTGTGGCTGGCCCGCCTTTGACGATGAAATTTTTGGTGCTGTCACCCGGATACCCGACGCCGATGGCCGCAGAACCGAAATCGTCTGCAGTCAATGTGGTGGTCATCTGGGACATGTGTTTGAAGGAGAGGGGTTAACGGCCAAGAACTTGCGACATTGCGTCAATTCTGTCTCCATGGTCTTTGAGGCCATAGATGATGCTGAGGCTTTGCAGCCGGCAACTGAAAAGCGTTTGGAGACGGCCACCCTGGGCGGCGGCTGTTTTTGGTGTTCAGAGGCGGTTTTTTTAAGCTTGGCCGGGGTTATGCAAGTGACTTCCGGCTATGCCGGCGGCGCGGCAAAAGATGCCAACTACAAGGCGGTATGCAGCGGCGCAACCGGCCATGCCGAAGTGGTGCAGATAGTTTTTGACCCCACTGTCATCAGCTATGCCGGGCTGTTGGAGGTATTCTTTGCCAGTCATGACCCCACCACCTTGAATCGCCAAGGCAACGATGTGGGGCCTCAGTATCGTTCGGTGATTTTCGCGCACTCGGATAAGCAGATTGAGACGGCGTCCTCCATGATTAAGGCGCTGGATGAGGAAGGTGTCTTTAGCGCGCCGATAGTGACAGAGTTGACCGCCTTTGATGGTTTCTATCCGGCGGAGAACTATCATAACGACTATTTTGCGCTTCATGGTGAGCAGCCTTATTGTGCCTTGGTGATCAAACCCAAGCTGGATAAGGTGCGACGGCGTTTCAGTGCCAAGCTGAAGTAGAATAGAAAAAACGGCAAGCCTCAGCTTGCCGTTTTTTTATGGTCTGGACAGTGTCAATTTACGAGTCCAACTTGTCGTCGGCAATCTTGTATCTGGGATCTTCAATCAGATTGACTTCCACCAGATCGCCGGCCTTGTGCAGCAACTGCTTGCAGTCGTTGGAAAGGTGACGAAGATGCAGGCGTTTGCCCTGATTCACATAGCGCTCGGCCAAGGTGTCTATGGCATCGAGAGCCGAGTGGTCACAGACCCGGGATGACTGGAAGTCGACCACGACATCCTTGGGGTCATTGTTGGCATCGAACAACTCTAGAAACGAAGCCGCTGAGCCGAAAAACAGTGGGCCATTGAGACGGTAAACCGCCCAACCGTTGGCATCTATACTTTTATGAGCACTGATCTGTTTGGCATGCTCCCAGGCAAATACCAGCGCAGAGACTATCACCCCGACAAATACCGCAATCGCCAGATCGGTAAATACCGTCACCACAGTCACCAGCACAATAACAAAGGCATCGTGCTTGGGCACCTTGCGCATTACTTTAAAGCTGGCCCACTCAAAGGTTCCCAGTACCACCATAAACATGACCCCGACCAAGGCGGCCAGCGGGATCATCTCGATAAAGGCGGCGGCAAACAGAATAAAGCACAGCAAGGTGAGAGCGGCGGTGATCCCGGAAAGACGACCGCGGCCCCCTGAGTTGATGTTAATCATCGACTGACCAATCATGGCGCAGCCACCCATGGCACCGAAAAAGCCACTGGTGACGTTACCCACGCCTTGGCCGACACATTCCTTGTTGCCACGGCCGCGGGTTTGGGTCATCTCATCGACCACTGTCAGAGTCAGCAGAGATTCAATCAGGCCAACCGCTGCCAGGATAACGGCATAGGGCGCTATGATATAAAGGGTTTCCAGATTGAAGGGCACGGCTGGAATGGCAAAGCTTGGCAGTGTGCCGGCGATAGTTGCCTCAGGATTACCGCTCATATTGCGCAAATAATCAAGCACGTTGCGGGTATCCAAATCCAGGCCCACCACCAGAGCGGTTACTGCCAGTATGGCTACCAGGGATGACGGCACGGCTGTGGTCAGCTTAGGCAGAAAATGTATGATAGCCATGGTCATGGCTATCAGCGCCAGCATCAACCAGATATCGGCACCGGGTAGCCAGGCCATCTCCTCTTCGCCGACTTTGACCTGAAATTGCCCCAGTTGCGCCAGGAATATGACTATGGCCAGGCCGTTGACGAAGCCTATCATTACAGGATAAGGCACTATGCGAATGAACTTGCCAAGACGCAGTGCTCCGGCGGTAATTTGAATTATCCCGGCCAGCACCACGGCGGCAAACAGATAGCTGACTCCGTGGGACACCACCAGACTGGTCATGACCACGGCCATCGCGCCGGTGGCGCCTGAGATCATGCCGGGACGGCCGCCGATGAGGGCCGTGATCAGTCCCATGATAAAGGCGGCATAAAGGCCCACCATAGGTTCTACTTTAGCAACGAAGGCAAAGGCTACCGCTTCGGGCACCAGCGCCATAGCAACCGTTAGGCCGGAGAGTATATCCGCCTTGTGACTGCTGGTTTTATGGCGTATCAGTTCAAACATTCAGCTTGGGATCCCATCTTGAGGGTTAAAAACAAAGTTGCGCATACTAGCAAAATTTCTGTTGTGACAGAAGTGTGAAGCAGATCAAAATAAAAAAACCATGCCCGAGGGCATGGTTTTTCTCAGCAACACTTAGGTTCAGGGACGGGCCATATCTGACTCGGCGCTGTTACCATGGCTCTTGCGTGGCGCGGTTTCGCCATTGGCCTGATACTCACGGCCTTTGGGCACTTCAACGTGAGCACGTTGATCCACCTGTGGCTTGGTTGTATCTGAGCCAACCATGGTGCTGAAGCGACTGACTCTTGGTGCGGCGCTTGCCTGGGTTGTTGCAGGTGTTGCTGCTGGGCTTTCCTTGGCTTCATTGCTTGCCTGACGCGCAGGGCGGCTGATTGCAGCCGGCTTGGCCATAGGGGCAGAGGCGGCGACGCTTGCCGATGCAGTTTCTGCCTTGGGCTTGGATGCAATCTCTTCAGCAGCTTTTGCCTTGGGTGCTTCGCTCGCTTTCTCTGCCGCTTTTGATGGCGCAGCTTCGACTGGTTGAGCTTTTGCAACTTCAGCTTTCTCAGCTTTGGCTTCAGACGCTGTCACTAGCTCGGCTTCCGCTGTTTTGGGCTCAGCCTTTACCTCTACCTCGGCGGCTTTTGCAGCGGCAACGATTTCTACCTTGGCAGCGACCTCGGCTTGAGGCTTTGTCTCAACCTGAGCTTCGGTAGTTACATCAGCTTTGGTTTCAACCTGGGGAGTCGGCTTGGCAACAACTTGAGGTTCAGCTTGTGCTTGCTCTTGAGCTTTGTCGGCAGGCTTTGCTTGCTCAGCGGCGACTTCAACGGCAGCGGCGGGCGCTGATGCCTCGGCGACAACCTCTTCTTTAGCGTTATTTGCTACTTCAGAGGCTGCTTTTTCAGTGCTTGCCTTTTCAGAACTTTCAGACTCTTCGCCTTCCTGCTCAGTGCGGCGGCGACGCTGACCGGCTGCCCGCAGATGACGAGGGCTGCGGCGGCTACGACGTTGACCTTCACGCTTGGGTTTATCACCTTCTTCAGTGCCTTCGATGGCTTCAACGTCATTTTGAACACTGTTTGCAACTGTTTGCTCAGCAATGGCTGCTTGGTGAGTTTCACCGCTAACCACAGTGTCTTCCGCCTTAGGAGCAACTTGGGTTTCAGCGATTTGAACTTCGGTAGCTACCTGAGTTGACTCTTGAGCCTTCAGCTCGGTAGCAGTTTCGCTCTTGGCTTCTGACTTGGCTTCAACTTCGGCCTGAACTTCCATTTCCTTGGACTCAGCCTGAGCCGCGGCAGGCTTACGACGGTTGCGACGCGGCTTGTCAGCTTGCTCGGCGTTATCCTTGGCATCGCTCTCTTTGGTGCGAACTGGCTTGGCCTCGGTTTTTGCCTCGACCTTTACTTCAGATTTGGCCTGGGCGCTGGCTTTCACTTCGGCGCTGGTTGCTTCTGCTGTATTGTCAACGGCTTCCTGTGCATCGCTGGCCTCAATGCGCACCTTACGACGCAGGTTGCGACGTTGGCGACGCTCACGGGCGGCTTCCTGTTTTGGTTCCTGCTCGCTTTCGTCACGGGCCTTGCTGCGACTCTTGCGTTCATCCAAAGCTTCAGACTTGGGAGCCTTGTCGCTGCGGTCACCACGGGTTGGCTTGCCGGTGTCGTTTGCCTGGCGCTTGTTGCCTTGCTCGTCTTTATCACGGGTAGGGCGCTCGTTAGTGGCCGATTTACGGTTGCGACTGCGTGAATCGCGGTTACCGTCTTTGTCATCACCACTCTTGCGACGTCTGTCGTTGCGGTCATTGCGACGGTTACGGCGGTTGTTCTGGCCGCTGCCTTCCTGATTGTCTTTAGTGCTCTTTTCCTGCTTCTTGCCGGCTTGTGGCTCGGAAGAGGAGAAGATGGCACCCAGGGCGGCGAAGAAACGGGAAATTATTCCGGGCTTGGCTGCTTCAACCAATGCGGTTTTTGCCGCCGGTTTGGCTGTCTGCGGTGCTTCGGCAGTTTCCTGCTTGAGAGGTGTAGCAAAACCACTCAGTGCTGGCTTAGGTGCGGCTGCACGTTCCAGTTTACGTGGTTCATACAGTTTGTTTTCCGGCTCGTCTACACGCTGGTAGCTGACTTCAGAGATCTCATCGTCCTTGCGATGACGTACCACACGGTAGTTCGGGGTCATCATATGTGGATCCGGGATCACATAAACTTCAACTTCATGGCGCTGCTCTGTGATGCGTATGGCCTTGCGCTTTTCGTTCAGCAGGTAAGCCGCGACATCCACGGGCACTATGGCTTCAATCTGAGAGGTGTTTTCCTTGATGGCTTCTTCTTCCATCAGGCGCAGAATCGACAGCGCCAGTGACTCGGTACCACGAATGGTACCCTGACCGTTACAACGAGGGCAGATGTGAGCGGCAGACTCTTCCAGAGACGGACGCAGACGCTGACGGGACATTTCCATCAAACCGAAGCGGGAAATACGGCCCAATTGCACTCGGGCACGGTCATGGTGAACGGCATCACGCAGACGGTTTTCCACTTCGCGTTGGTGTCTAACCGGAGTCATATCGATGAAGTCGATAACCACCAAGCCGCCCAAGTCGCGCAGACGTAACTGACGGGCAATCTCGTCGGCGGCTTCTAGGTTGGTGTTTAGTGCGGTTTCTTCGATATCGCCGCCCTTGGTGGCTCTGGCGGAGTTGATATCGATTGAGGTCAGCGCTTCGGTGGGATCGATAACGATGGAGCCGCCGGAAGGCAGTCTGACTTCGCGCTGGAATGCGGATTCTATCTGTGACTCAATCTGATAGTGGGTAAAGAGCGGCACTTCAGATGAGTAGGGCTTGACTCTGTCGACAAAATCAGGACGTACCAAGGCGATATGCTGTTTGGCATCGGCATAAATTTGTGGGTGATCGATTAGAATTTCGCCTACATCACGGCGCAGGTAGTCACGGATGGCGCGAACGATAACATTGCTTTCCTGATGAATCAGGAAAGGAGCAGGGCGACTCTCGGCCGCTTCCTGAATCGCTGTCCAATGGTGCAGCAATACCTTCAAGTCCCACTGCAGATCGGCGGCAGCCTTGCCAACACCAGCGGTGCGGACAATCAGCCCCATGCCGTTGGGCACTTCCAGGTTTTCCATGGCTGCTTTCAGCTCAGTGCGCTCATCACCTTCAATCCGGCGGGAGATACCACCTGCGCGAGGGTTGTTGGGCATGAGTACCAGGTAAGAGCCGGCCAGACTGATAAAGGTGGTCAGGGCGGCGCCTTTGTTACCACGTTCTTCTTTATCTATCTGAACTATGACTTCCTGGCCTTCACTGACCACTTCTTTAATGCTGGGACGACCCTGGAAGGAGTAACCTTTGGGGAAGTATTCGCGAGCGATCTCTTTCAGTGGCAGGAAGCCATGGCGCTCGGCGCCATAGTCAACAAAAGCCGCTTCCAGAGAGGGTTCTACGCGGGTGATTTTACCTTTATAAATATTGGCTTTTTTCTGCTCATGGCCTGGGCTTTCGATATCCAGATCATAGAGCTGTTGCCCATCAACCAGGGCAACACGCAACTCCTCGGATTGAGTCGCATTGATTAACATCCGTTTCATGATGACGTCATTCTTCTTAATAAGAGGTCATCAAACGTACAGGTCGCTGCATTACGGGCCTGGTCTCATTCGGGTGACGCCTCTCGGCGTTCCTCCAGGCTGGGAGGTGCGCATTGCTGTTAGACGCATTCGCTGCGTGTCGCATCCTATTTATGGCTTATTTTTCAATGATTACAAAAACAAGGAATTCGTTGTAAAACATCAACCAACCCCATAAATTCTTCAATAATAATCCGGTAATGCCGAAGTCGAGCCTTGTCGTTTGATGACGAGTTAACATTAACTTTCGAAAACAGCATAGTGGCGGCTTGAAAGTAGTCTGAATTTCGTAATTCCATCCAGGTTTAACCGTAAAAACAATTTTTTCAGTAGTGTTCTTTTATATACGGTTTGCAAATCAATTATTTGCGACCTCGGAGGTCAGATATTACTCAAGCGTTTTCCACTGTTCGAACCGTTCATAGATTGAGCTATGGCCCAACAACACTCAGGGTTCGCCGCTGAAATATAGCTGAATTCAAAAAAATCGGCAATCAAAAGCCTCGACATGTTGTACAATAGCGCGCCCCGAACCGCAACATAAGTGTTATGAATACCGAGACCTCATCACCCAATCTGCAAGTTCGCCTGGTGACCATTGATGAAGACAATGTTGGCCAGCGTATTGACAATTTTCTGCTCAGCAAGCTCAAAGGCGTACCCAAGAGCATGATCTATCGCATAGTGCGCAAGGGCGAAGTCAGGGTCAACAAGAAGCGGATAAAGCCCGAATATAAGTTGGCCGAAGGGGACCAGGTGCGAATTCCGCCGGTTAGGGTCAGTGAAGAGAACTATCGCACTGCGCCATCCGCCAATCTTGAGCGGGTATCACGCCTAGAAGACAGAATTCTTTTTGAAGACAAGCATATTCTGGTACTGAATAAACCGGCCGGCATCGCTGTGCACGGTGGCAGTGGTGTGGATTACGGCGTGATAGAAGCGCTGAGGTCGCTGCGGCCGCAACAAAAGTTTCTTGAGTTGGTACACCGTCTTGATAAAGACACCTCCGGGGTGCTTTTGGTCGCCAAGAAGCGTAGCGCGTTAAAGCACCTGCATGACCAGCTCAGACATAAGCAGATGCAAAAAGACTATCAGGCGCTGGTCCGCGGTGAGTGGCAAAAGCACGACAAGGTGGTTAAGGCGCCACTGCTGAAGCTGACGCTCAAATCGGGTGAACGTATTGTGCGGGTAAATACCGAAGGCAAAGCCTCTGAAACCCGCTTCAAAATTTTGCAGCGTTATGACGGTGCGACACTGGTGCAGGCGAGTCCGGTAACCGGTCGCACTCATCAGATCCGGGTACACTGCCAGTATGCCGGTCATCCCATTGCCTGTGACGAAAAGTACAGTGAGCAGAAGTTTGATGATAGCATGCGGGCACTCGGGTTAAATCGCCTTTTTCTGCATGCGGCGCAACTTAAGTTCACTCACCCTGACACAGAGACTGAAATGACAGTGCAGGCTCCCCTGGATCCTGTACTGCTTGAGTTGTTGGACAAACTCACTCGGGTATAGAAAGAAATAGGGAAACAGGCCATGAAGGCATATGAGCTGCTGATATTCGATTGGGACGGCACCCTGATGGACTCGATTGGCAAGATTGTCCGCTGTATGGAAAATACGGCAAGGGCAATGTCCTTGCCTATCCCTTCGGAGCAGGCTGTGCGCGACATTATTGGTCTGTCGATGACAGAGGCCCTACAATGCCTCTATCCAGCGGGAAGTGTCGGCGAATATCAGGCGCTCAAAGATCAGTACAAGCAGCAGTTCTTGCAACTAGATACTACGCCGAGTCCACTATTCAGTGAAACGCCGACTTTGCTATCACAGCTTCGCAGTGAGAAGTATCTACTGGCGGTGGCGACAGGTAAGGCTAGAGCCGGCCTTGAACGCGTACTGCTGGAAACTGGACTTGGAGAGTTTTTTCATGCCAGTCGCAGTGCCGATGAGGCGAGAAGTAAACCCCACCCAGATATGCTGCAACAGCTATTGGCTGAATTAAAAATAGCGCCAGAAAAAGCTTTGATGGTGGGGGACTCGGTACACGATCTCAATATGGCGGCCAATGCCGGTATGGATGCCATTGGGGTCAGTTATGGTGCTCATAGTCGAGAACGCTTACATGAGGCGGCGCCAAAGGCCATTATCGATAGTCCATTGGGGCTATTGCACCATTTGTGATCTTCATTGGCATCTTTATCTAAGCACATTCTTAAAAGGCCTGCATCTGCGGGCCTTTTGCTTGCTCTATTCTATGGAAAAGGTAGAGCGTCATTTCAAGTGTTAGCGGTTTTTAACTCTTGGCCCAGTTCTGTGCTCAGTTTTTTTGTGTTTGGGGGCTCTGTACCCAAGTTAAAAGCTTCAGTGCCCAGGCTGGACAATGCCAGTGCCGACAGACGTGTGATGTCGTGCGATGAGACTATGACACCACAAATTTCACCGGCATCGTTGATACAGGGGGAATGGCGTACACTCATCAGCAACGGTATGGTCAGATGTGGTGGGTGCAACCAGCGATTGGCTTCTAGCGTTTCACCGTTCAAGGCTCGCTCAAGCAGCGGCCGGATCTTCTTCTCGAATGCCTCCACACCATGCAGCTTGGTAATATGCTTACCTATTATCTCCTCTTTAGGGCGATTGAAAAGCTGTTCATACCCTTTTGAAACCATACGGTAGCAATAGTCGGTACCGATAAATGCCAGTAGATGATCAGTAGTGGCTACCATCTGCTTGTGCATGGCGAGCTCGCGATTGACCAACATTCTGTGATATTCGAGGCCGATACGCTGAGCCAAGATCCTGAAAAACTCCTTTGATTTGGCATTCTCAGCTTGGGGGAGGGTATCGAGTACAAAAATATGCCCGATCGGTTTGCCATCTCTGCCGAGGATCAACTCGGCCTGATAACTCTGGGCGCCTATCTCACGGATCAGGGCAAAATGGGGAAAGCGTTTCTGCAGATCACGGGCGTGAAGAATATGAGTGCTGGAGGCCTGCTGTTGATAGAGGGATTCACAGGGAGAGCCAAACCATTCAAATTCAAAAGTAGGCAGAGACTGTTTGTTGTCACAAAAGGCGATGACCTCGCCTCGGGAATCGTTTTTGATTCGGCCAAAACCGGCCCAGCGACATTGGGTCACTAAGGCGAGAGCGCGTAGTGCCCGCTGAAAAAAACGTTTATCAGTGCAGGGGGCTGCCAGTAGAGCCAAGGCTTCTTCGATATCTGTCATCTTTCACTCTACTCGTTATCATCAAAAGAGGTATGTTGATTAATTGTTATTAGTGTAGGGCGAAAGCGGTCGTAACGCACAGTCGATTTTCTTAATTGGGGTAAGGTTTAGGCGCGCTTGATTAACCGGCATGTTTTATTAACATGCCGCGGGCTAACCGATTAAAAAAGGAGTTCTTATGGCTCAACGACTTAACGCGTTAGCTTACGGGCGAAGCGGAATTTCCCAATACTTTGATACCCTGACGGGAGAGCATTTCGATGAGCAGGATTAAGGGTAAACCTATTAATGTATTGGGATCGCGTCCTTCGAGGGCCCGAAACAGGGCGATGCCCAAGCCTTCACACTTAAAGCTGCCAGCACACCAGAGTGGTTGCTCGCGGCGAACATAGTCGATGATTTCATCTTGGCTCAGGTTTCTGAAATGCACAATGAAAGGTTCGACTTCCACCTGAGTTTGGCCGCTGCAGCTGTTATAGAGCGCTAGCCCGGTATAAAAGGTAATGCTTTTCCCCGAGGCGGCCAGCAACTGCTGGCAGGCTTTCTCTTCAGTCAGAGGCTTGCCGACGATTTGACCGTCAACCACAGCGACCTGATCTGAACCTATCACCAGTGCGTTGCTTAACTGCTTTGCCCCGGCCTGCGCTTTGGCTGTCGCCAGACGCTTGACCAAATCAAAGGCGGTTTCTTCTGGCCGGGGCGTTTCATCCACATCGGGAGCCACACACTCAAACGCCAAACCTAATTTTGCCAATAGTGCCTTTCGATAGCTGGAGGTTGAGGCTAAAATCAGTTGAAGTTGATTAGGTGAGACGGCAGCCTGTATTTGGCCATCTGGTTGCGTCATGTCTTGGGTTCCAAAGCGATGTGAGAGGGGGATATTGTCGCCAAATTTGCTAATGCCTGGCAAGAGTGGCTTGGGGATGAGATGAATGGCTTTATTTTGCGCGGCAACGGCTTGTGAAGAGTCCTGTGCTTGGGTAGAATTCTGCGTCCGTCAATTTCGAACCCGTTGGAACAGATCTATGATGACGGGGAGAGCAAAGGTTTTATTTCCTTTGCGAGCCGCATCATCATTTTTCCTTTGACTCCGGCGGTTTCAAACTATAATATGCGCGCCTTATGCAAACAGTAAAGATACCGGTTTCAATTGATCCTATTCGTGCTGCGACCAGCCGCCTTAACTATCGAGGTGTTGTTCCTGGTACGCAACTGAAGCGATTGAATGAATTATGTGCCGGCGACTGTTCCGATGTGACAGTGTCAATTGAGTGTGGTGTGGATTTACAGGGGATAGTCTACCTGAAAGGGAAGGCTGTGACGGAGCTCACTCTGCTATGTCAACGCTGCATGACACTATTTACCACAGAGGTTACGGTCGAGTTTAGTTTCAGTCCTTGTCGGAATGAAGCTGAAATCGATGAGCTCCCGGATGCGTATGACCCTATTGAGTGCAATGAAATTGGCGAAGTTCGTCTGCATCAATTGATTGAAGATGAATTGATACTGGCTATGCCCTTGATACCTACCCATGACATAGATGAATGTCATACAGGTTCCAAGGATGTGGCCATAGGCGAGATTGAAGCCGCTCAAGAGGAGCGTCCAAATCCGTTTGCAGTGTTAGAAAAACTGAAGAGCAAGTAATCCAGGAGACAGATCAATGGCTGTACAACAGAATAAAAAATCTCGTTCAAAGCGCGGTATGCGCCGTTCACACGATGCACTGAGCACTGCTCAGCTGTCTGTAGACGCTACCAGCGGTGAACTGCATCGTCGTCACAACGTGACTGCTGACGGTTTCTACCGTGGCAAAAAGGTAATCAACAAGTAAGTTGTTGATTGTCTTATGACGAGTCTGACGCTTGCGTTAGATGCGATGGGTGGCGACCATGGCCCCCACGTGACGGTGCCTGCAGCCCTGCAGGCACTTAAATTATATCCAGATCTCAGGTTTATTCTGGTTGGTGATCAAGACCAGATACAGCCGTACTTAGCCCAATCCGGGCAAGACATTACCGATAGAATTGAACTCAGGCATACCACAGAAGTGGTTAGTATGTCCGACAGACCGGTGCATGCTTTGCGTTGTCGGCGTGACAGCTCCATGCGTCGGGCGCTGGATGCTGTGCATAAAGGTGAGGCTCAGGCGTGTGTCAGCGCAGGTAACACCGGCGCCTTGATGGCCATGGCCAAGGTAGTGCTTAAGACACTGCCGGGCATAGACAGACCCGCTTTGGTCAGTTGTCTGCCGACGATCAACCATAAGCCAGTCTATCTGCTGGACCTCGGGGCCAATGTGTCCTGTGATTCCGATACCTTGTTTCAGTTTTCTGTCATGGGTTCAGTCCTCTGTGAGGCGGTGACCAAACAACCCAGACCCAAGGTTGCGCTGCTCAATGTCGGCAGTGAAGAGATCAAAGGCAACGATCAGGTGCAGCAGGCTGCCCAGTTGCTGCAACATACCCCCCAAATCAATTATCAAGGTTTTATTGAGGGCAATGACATTTACCGCGGAACTGTGGACGTGATCGTTTGCGATGGTTTTGTCGGTAATATTACCCTGAAAACTTCAGAAGGCATTGCCAGACTCTTGATACATCAGCTTAAGGAAGGGCTGACCCGAGGCTTTTTTGTACGCTTGCTGGCCAAATTTTTGGCTCCCAGTATTCAAAGCGTGCTCAAACAAATGAACCCCGACCACTATAATGGTGCAAGTCTGATAGGATTGCGCGGAATAGTTGTCAAGAGCCATGGGAATGCAGATGAAACTGCCTATTTACAAGCGATTAGCTTGGCAGTTACAGAAGCAAGACGTCGACTCCCTGAGATGATCAAGCAGCGTCTCGAGTCGATACTTTTAGATATAAACAGCTGATTTCTCCTTATGCATACAAAAATTCTTGGAACTGGCAGTTACCTGCCGGCGCAGGTGCGTAGCAATCAAGATCTGGAAAAAATGGTGGAAACCAGTGACCAGTGGATTGTTGAGCGTACGGGTATTTCTGAGCGTCGGATCGCTGATGCCAGTGAAACGGTTGCCACTATGGGTTATCAGGCAGCGCTGAAGGCCATTGAAATGGCAGGCATCGAAGCCAGTGAACTCGATATGATTATTTGCGGTACCACGAGTGCAGCAAATGCTTTTCCGGCCGCCGCCTGTGAAGTACAGGCCATGTTGGGGATTCATACTATCCCAGCATTTGATGTCGCTGCCGCATGCTCCGGCTTTGTCTATGCGCTTTCGGTCGCGGATCAGTTTGTAAAAACCGGTGCGGCCAAGAAAGTGCTGGTAATAGGTGCCGATGTGCTTTCCAGACTCTGTGAGCCGGAAGACAGAACCACCATTATTCTCTTTGGTGATGGCGCAGGTGCCGCCGTGGTGGGCGCCAGTGAAGAGCCGGGGATCATCTCTACCCATATTTACGCCGATGGTCGTCATGGGGAACTGCTTAAATGTGCTTTTCCACCCAGAGCCGGAGAAACCTCCGAAGCCGTGGGCTTTATGACCATGAAGGGCAATGATGTCTTCAAGGTCGCCGTGACTCAGTTGTCCCATGTCGTGACAGAAACCCTGAGATTGAATAACGTCGACAAGTCAGAAATAGATTGGCTGGTGCCACATCAAGCCAATTTCCGCATTATCAATGCCACAGCCAAGAAATTGGACATGAGTCTTGATAAAGTGGTGCTGACGTTGGCCAAACATGGCAATACCTCAGCAGCCTCAGTGCCGATTGCACTGGATGAGGCGGTGCGCGATGGCCGCATCAAACGCGGGCAACTCCTGCTGTTAGAAGCCTTCGGTGCCGGTTTTGCCTGGGGTAGCGCCTTGGTTCGCTTCTGATATTCAGCGCCTGCTTTCTTTGCACAAGTGAGTGGGCCGTTTCAATGCATACAAGTTGATCTGCCGGGCAGATCAGTGGACTCGGGTAGCAACATCTGCTTTGCTGCCTGCAATCATAGGTAAATGAATATGGAAAACTTCGCTTTCGTGTTCCCGGGACAAGGTTCTCAGGCTGTAGGCATGCTTGCCGATCTCGCTGAACACTATCCGGTAGTGACCGAGACTTTTCGTGAGGCCAGTGACGTGCTGGGTTACGACTTGTGGCAACTGGTTCAGCAAGGTCCGGCCGAAACTCTTAACGAGACTGACAAGACCCAGCCAGCCTTGCTGAGCGCAAGTGTCGCCCTGTATCGCGCCTGGCAAGCGGCCGGCAAAGCCGCTCCCAACGTGATGGCAGGTCACAGTTTGGGTGAATACTCTGCGCTAGTGTGTGCCGGGGTGCTCAAGTTTACCGATGCCGTTAAGTTGGTTGAACTGCGTGGTCAGTTGATGCAGCAAGCAGTTCCTGCCGGAACAGGAGCCATGTTTGCCATCATAGGCCTGGATAACGACGCCATTGCCAAGGCCTGTAAAGACAGCGCCGAAGGCGCTGTGGTTAGCCCGGTTAACTACAATAGCCCAGGCCAAGTGGTAATTGCCGGTGAAAAAGCCGCAGTTGAGCGCGCCGCTGCAGCCTGTAAGGCCGCAGGTGCCAAAATGGCGGTTGCCTTGCCTGTGAGCGTGCCGTCCCATTGCGCCTTGATGAAGCCCGCCGCCGATCGACTGGCGATCGCACTTGGTGACATTGAGTTTAATCAGCCACAAATCCCCGTGATTAACAATGCGGATGTCGCCCAGCCTCAAGATGCTGCTGATATCCGCGATGCCTTGGTGCGTCAGCTTTACAGCCCGGTGCGCTGGACCGAAACTGTGGAAGCCATGGCGGCCATGGGGGTCACAGAGCTCTATGAGGTGGGGCCAGGTAAAGTTTTGACCGGGCTTTGCAAGCGCATTAACAAATCCCTTGCAGCCAAGGCTGTCAACGATGCCGCTTCTCTGGCTGCATTGATCGAATAAGGAGCTTTTCATGAGCGTAACATTAGACTTAACCGGCAAGATTGCCCTGGTTACCGGCGCCAGTCGTGGCATTGGCAAGTCGATTGCCACCACGCTGGCCGAAGCTGGCGCCACAGTATTTGGTACTGCAACCAGTGAGCGTGGCGCCGAAGCTATCTCGGCTTATCTGGGCGATAAGGGCCAGGGTTTGGTGCTGAATGTCACAGATCCACAATCTGTTGAAAATTTATATGCCTCGATCAAAGAAAAAGCCGGCGATGTTGATATTCTGGTAAACAATGCTGGCATCACCCGCGACAATTTATTGATGCGGATGAAAGAGGATGAGTGGCAGGATATCCTGGACACTAACCTGACATCTCTTTTCAGGTTATCCAAGCCAGTGATGCGCTCAATGATGAAGAAACGTCATGGCCGTATCATCAATATTGGCTCTGTGGTAGGTACCATGGGCAATGCAGGCCAAGTGAACTACTCTGCGGCCAAAGCCGGTTTGATCGGATTTACAAAATCTCTCGCCAGAGAGGTTGCATCTCGTCAAATTACAGTTAATGCTATTGCTCCTGGTTTTATCCAGACAGATATGACGGATGAGCTGACAGAAGATCAGCAACAGGCCATCATGTCCCAGGTTCCAATGGAGCGCTTGGGTCAGGCACAGGAAATTGCCAACGCCGTGCTCTTTTTGGCCTCGGATGCCGCTGCTTACATCACAGGGGAAACCTTGCATGTAAATGGCGGGATGTATATGGTTTAAGGGCGAATGGCAGGGATACTGTCGCAATTGGGTGGTGATCTGCAGCAATTGAGGGCCTAAAATCGTGGTTAGACCACGAATTCTAGGCTTGCAATGTTGGTCAAATCTAATAAACTACTCGCAATCTTACGCAAGTGCGTAATTTGAATAGGAAAGAAAACTAATGAGCAACATCGAAGAACGTGTAAAGAAAATCATCGTAGAGCAACTGGGCGTTAAAGAAGAAGACGTTAAGCCAGCAGCTTCTTTCGTAGACGATCTGGGTGCAGATTCTCTGGACACTGTTGAGTTGGTTATGGCTCTGGAAGAAGAGTTTGATACCGAGATCCCTGATGAGGAAGCTGAGAAAATCACTACCGTTCAGGCAGCGATCGATTACGTTTCCAAGAATCAGTAATCCAGAATTCCAGAAAACAGGCGGCATAATTGCCGCCTGTTTTTGTTTTCGCCCCGTCAGTTTCTGGTTGTACCAGTATCAGCCGTGCATTATTGTGTCTTGTGACCCATTCGGCTGCTGCCGGAGGCAATGGTAGGCTGCAGCGGCTTAGCCTATCATGATAACTCACCCGTTAATCTAAGGTGGACACAGTGACTAAACGTCGAGTCGTTATCACTGGCCTGGGTCTGGTGACCCCGGTCGGCAACACAGTGGACAGCAGCTGGCAAGCCCTACTGGCAGGTCAGAGCGGTATAGCGCCAATCACCAAGTTTGATGCCAGCGAATTCAGCACCCGTTTTTCAGGCTCAGTCAAAGATTTTGACGTAGAGCAGTACCTGTCCCGTAAAGATGCCCGCAAGATGGACCTCTTTATTCAGTATGGTATGGCTGCCGGCATTCAGGCCATGCGCGACTCCGGATTGGAGATGGATAAAGAAGATCCTACCCGAGTCGGAACCGCTATCGGCGCCGGTATGGGCGGCATGTGGTTGATTGAACAAAACCACAGCGCCTTGATGGCCGGTGGCCCACGTAAAATTTCCCCCTTCTTTGTACCCAGCACCATCATCAACATGATTGCTGGTCATTTGTCGATCATGTACGGTATGACAGGCCCTAACTTTGCGGTGACAACCGCCTGTACCACAGGGGTTCACAACATAGGTTTCGCAGCCCGTACCATAGCTTATGGCGATGCCGATGTGATGGTGGCCGGTGGCGCTGAAGATGTGACTTGTCCTCTGGGCGTGGGTGGCTTTGCGGCGGCCAAGGCCTTGTCTACTCGCAATGATGATCCTCAGGCGGCCAGCCGCCCATGGGATAAAGACAGAGATGGTTTTGTTATTGGCGACGGCGCCGGAGTGTTGGTGCTCGAAGAATATGAACATGCCAAGGCTCGCGGTGCCAAGATTTATGCCGAACTGATTGGTTTTGGTATGAGCGGCGATGCCTTCCATATGACCTCGCCGCCAGCCGATGGTGCCGGCGCAGCCCTGGCGATGAGCCATGCCTTGAAAGATGCCAATCTGGCACCCGAAAGTATAGATTATATCAACGCTCACGGTACCTCGACTCCAGCAGGTGACAAGGCCGAAGCGGCGGCAGTGAAGTCTATCTTTGGCGATCATGCCTACAAGTTGATGGTGAGTTCCACCAAGTCAATGACAGGGCATTTGCTCGGTGCTGCCGGTGCGGTGGAAACTATTTTCTCCGTGTTGGCCCTCAAGGATCAGGTAGTTCCACCTACCATCAACTTGGATAACCCGGACGAAGGTTGCGATCTGGACTTTGTTGCCCATACTGCACGTCAGACCAAGGTGGAACATGTGCTTTGTAACTCTTTTGGGTTCGGTGGCACCAATGGCTCCTTGCTGCTGAAGCGAGTTTAAGATTACCTCTTGAAAAAGCGCCTGATGGCGCTTTTTTTATCTTTAAAATCAGTTAGTCATATTCTAAAACTAAACCCAGAATTAACCTTTGTTCATCTCTATTGGCATTCCTTGAATATAGCGCCAGAATCCTGCCAAATGATTCTGGAGTTTTCACTATGCTCAATCCTGCAATGTTTCCTGTTATGGCCGTGGTCGGAGCGATTGCGGCTAATTTAACCGAGTTAGTCAGGGGCGAAAGTCGTCGTTGGCAACCTGCGATGGAAATCGGTGTTCGCACTTTCAGTTTGGCTATTGCCGCCTATACTGTGCTCTGGTTTGCCTTGCTGACTGCGGCTGTGTATGCCGGGAAGGGGACTGATGTAGTAGCCGGGGTAGAGGTGCTAGGCATCTTCCTGCTGGCGATGGGCATTTATTCACTTTTTCAACTATCTCGGTTTATCAATGACAAGGTGCAGTTGTGGATCTATCGGCTGGCCTTACCTCTGGTGATTGGCGGAAGTTTCCTGGTATGTAAGTTTGGGTGATTGCGAAATTTTCGCGTACACTCTCAGCCAGGTGCGGTCAGCAGACCGCCAAGCCTGATGAGAGGAACCCATGGCAGGAACAGAGAGACAGATAACCCTGAGGTTTTTGGCCGAGCCCGCAGACGTCAACTTTGGTGGTAAGGTACACGGCGGCGCCGTAATGAAGTGGATTGACCTGGCGGCCTATGCCTGTGCGGCCGGTTGGAGTGGTAAGTACTGCATCACGGTTTACGCCGGTGGGATCAGATTTGTTAAACCCATACATGTGGGCAATATAGTGGAGGTGAGTGCCAAGGTGATCTATACCGGCAGCACTTCCATGCATATAGGTTTGGACGTAAAGGCTGGTGATCCCAAGAATTCCGAGCGCCAGCTGACCACTCACTGTATCGTCATTATGGTAGCGGTAGATGATGAAGGTAAACCAACGCCTGTGCCCGAATGGCAGCCGACATCGGCAAGGGACATTGAGCTTAGGGATTCGGCTATCAAGTTGATGGAAATGCGCAAGAAAATCGGCGCGGAAATGGAAGCGCACGTTCATCCTTAAATGTTGATTTCAAGAGCCACATTCGTGGCTCTTTTCTGTATGCGGGATGCTGAGTTTGCCCGTATCAACTTCTCCTTTATGCTGCCCCATGGCAAAATGCGGCTTAAACATCGGCTCGAATTGTCACTCTTGGCTTTATGCAAAAGGCTTTGAAGCATGGTCGGCAATCGGGGCAGCCTGTTCCCTCACTTAAAATAATCAAGGAAATATCATGGCGAACGTCGCATTTCTCGGTCTAGGTGTTATGGGGTATCCCATGGCTGGGCATCTGCAAAAACAGGGGCACCAGGTCACTGTTTACAACCGTACTTCCTCCAAGGCTGAAGCCTGGGTGGCCGAGTTTGGTGGGCGCTGCTGCGAGACTCCGGCCCAAGCCGCCGAGGGGCAGGATATTGTCTTTGCCTGTGTCGGCAATGATGATGACTTACGCCAGGTCGTACTGGGTGAAGAGGGCGCAGTGCATGGTATGGCTGTGGGCAGTATCTTTGTCGATCACACCACTGCCTCATGCGATGTGGCAAGGGAGTTGGCCGCTTTGCTGGTCGAGAAGGACATCGCTTTTATGGACGCGCCGGTTTCCGGCGGTCAGGCAGGTGCTGAGAATGGGGTATTGACCATTATGGCCGGTGGCTCTGAGGCGGTATTTGCGCGGGTAAAACCTGTGATGGCTGCCTATGCCCGCTGCGCCGAACTATTGGGAGATGTTGGCGCCGGGCAGTTGACCAAGATGGTCAATCAAATCTGCATCGCCGGGGTGGTACAAGGTTTGGCCGAAGCCATGCATTTTGCCAAGAGCGCCGGGCTCGATGGCGAGAAGGTGGTTGAGGTGATCAGCAAAGGCGCGGCCCAGAGCTGGCAGATGGAAAATCGTCACAAGACCATGTTGCAGGGAGAATATGATTTTGGTTTTGCGGTGGACTGGATGCGCAAAGACTTAGGTATCGCTCTCAATGAAGCCAGACGCAATGGCTCACATTTGCCGCTGACCGCCATGGTTGATCAGTTCTACGCAGAAGTGCAGGCCATGGGCGGTAACCGCTGGGATACTTCCAGTCTGATGGCTCGCCAGGAGAAGTGCCGCAACAAGTAAGGCCAGCGATTGAAGATAACAAAAGGACAGCTTCAGCTGTCCTTTTTGGGTTTTGAGTCTGCTATCAGTTGGGCTCGGGGCTGACCACTATATGTTCCAGCTCTACAGGCGCCACTGCGTGCAGGGCGTCCATGCTGGCTCCCACCAGAGAGATTTTGCCATCGGCCGATTCCAGCAGCAGCGCCCGTTTGATTTCGCTGAAGCTGCGGTTATGGCGCAGCAGGGTCGACAGTGCCATCTGCATCGGCATCATGGATGGGTTAAAGGCGGCGTTTTCGGCGTAACGGCCACAGAAGGTGGCACCATCAGCCGTTTCCAGTACTACCGCACAATGGCTCTTGCTGTACGGGGCATAGCTGAGGCTGGCGTGATCCAGCGCCTCAATCACCATGGGATCGGAGCTCTCAAGCGCCAGGTTTACCTGTTGTTTACTCAGCAAAGGCGTGGTGACATTGAGATCTTTGGGACCAAAGGCGTAGGGCAGGTAATGACTCAAAGGCGCTGTAGGCTGCTTGGGCAGGTGAATGCGGATCTCTTGCCCGGCCACCAACTCATTCATAAATTGACGGCAGTGGCCGCAGGGACTCTCGTTGACTATGATATCGACTACCTGGCTTTCACCGCTCAGCCAGGCATGACTGATGGCGCTTTGCTCGGCGTGAACCGAGTGACACAAGGCTTCACCCGGCAGTTCGATATTGGCGCCCATATAGATATCACCGCTCTTGCCTTTGGCGATGGCGCCGACATAGAACTCACTGATTGGCGGATTGGCCAGTGCCGCAGCAATAGGCAAGAGCGCCAGCAGTAACTCATCATCACCAAGGCCGCTGACCTTGGCCAATTCACTCAGCTGCTGTGCATCCAGATGACCGGCGAACTTATCGTTGAGCAGTGGCACCAATTGCTCGGCAAGTGTCTTGGGCAACTGGTTCAGGCTGTTTACAAATCTGTCTTGCATTGGCCATTCCTTGTTAAATGTTAAGCTAATGGTTATCCAGTTTAGTCAGGAAGTTACAGTTGAAACGGGACTGGCTTCGCAAAATCCCGTTAAAGCGCCTGTAAGTATTGCACCAGAGCCTTGAGAAGTCGCTGGTGACTTTCATTTTCGGCAGTTTCTTCCAACAGATTTTCCAAGCGAATGACATAATCCGGATCGTTGAGCCTTTGCTGACAGAACTCATGCCAGCGCAGTGTTTCTTTGTCCGTAAGTGTCGAGGGATAGTTACGGGCACGATAACGAAATAGCATCTCCTTGAGTCTGGGGTCGTCAAAGCTGAGATCCAACGCCGCCAGATTATCGGGGGCGGTATGGCGGATCATCTCCATCTTGGCCTTATCCGCCGGAGAGAAGAATCCACCGCTGTAGAGCATAAGATCCGGATCGGTACCCTGGTTGTCCCTCGGGGTATCAAACAGACTTGCCAGCTTGGCGCGGATCTGCGGATGCTGGCGCAGGCGCTTGTATTGTTCGCGGGCAAAGGCTTTGTCAAATCCAATCCGCTCGGCGGCTTCATCGGTCAGTGTCTTGGCGGTGGCAATAAAGGGGCACTTATTGATGTGCACCTGTTTAACCGGTATGGGTAATTCATCTTCTGCCAATTCGCTTCTTGGCGTGTAGAGACGCTCGCGAATGCTGTCTACATCCAGTTCAATCAGCGGGCTGATATCCATATGCAGGTTAACGCAGACAATGGCATTCTTGTTCTCCGGATGATGGGCCACAGGGGCTATGAGAGTGGCACAGCCCTGAGTCGCCGGGATTTTGGAGCTGATATGCACCAAAGGTTGCATATTGAGTACATCGATTTGCTCAGAAACTGCCTGCTTGCGTCTGAGTTTGAAATAGTAGTCAAACAGCCTTGGTTGTTTCTCTTTTATCAGTTTGGCCAAGGCTATGGTGGCGTAAACATCTGACATGGCATCGTGAGCCTTTTCATGGCCGAGTCCGTTGGCCTGGGTCAGATGTTCGAGCTTGAAACTGGGAGAGCCGTCTTCTTTGGTTGGCCAGTTGATCCCGTCCGGGCGCAGGGCATAGCAGGCCCGGACCAGATCGATAATATCCCAGCGGGAATTGCCTTGCTGCCATTCTCTGGCATAGGGATCGATAAAGTTACGGTAAAAACCATAACGGCTGACCTCATCATCAAATCGCAGCGAGTTGTAGCCAGCGACGCAGGTATTGGCTTGGCTGAACAGGGCATTGATCCGCCCCATAAACTCGGTTTCCGGCAGCCCTTTGCCATTGGCCAGTTGCGGCGTGATCCCTGTGATGAGGATCGCCTCGGGTGAGGGCAGGTAATCGCTGGCTATCTGACAGTAAAAGGTCTCGGGCTCGCCAATGATGTTCAGCTCCAGATCGGTACGTATCCCGGCAAATTGCGCCGGCCTGTCTTTCGCCGGATTAGCGCCGAATGTTTCATAATCATGCCAGAATATGGAAGGCTGAGGTTGGGCTTGACTCATGCTGATGACTTTGGCTCTGTAGACAAAAGCTTATCTTAACATTTTTTTACGGAAATGGGATTTTGCCGACATTATCGCTGGTATTTCGGTTAAAAACCGCCCTTGGTGAATCGATGGCCTCTGGTTACAATAAGCTGCCTGCCGGCAGGGACAACGAGGTTCGGATTACCCGAAGGGATGCAGATGTACAGTCAGTTTTTCAGTTCACCCACCATAGTCAATCTTTCAATGCCGACCAGGTTGTGCCTCAGCCTGCCGGACAGTGTCAGTGATTTTGTGTTGTCGGAAGCGCTGCGCTCGCCGCTGCTTGAGTGGGTAATGCTTGAAGGAGAAGACAAGGTTTCGCAGGGACAGTTTATTTTGAGGCTGCAACCTTTTCTGACTCAGCAGTTGCTGCCTTTTGAATCCGTCAGGAAGGATGGAGTGTCGCGAACAGCCGGACAGGGTCTAAGGCTTTATTCTGAGATTGGAACCAGTACTTCAAGTTGCATCGCAGCCCTGAGGCAAGGCGTGAGTATCGATTTTTGGCCAGGGCAGACATTTTTCTGCTCGTTACAAACCGGTAGATTCGAGCTGCTGCCTCTGGAGCAGGATTTGCGTTTGTCCCAGGAGCCAAGAGAGATCATTCTCGCCAAGACAGCGTTGGCCGAAGCTCAGGATTATCAAGCCAGCAGTGAAAAGTTGGCGGTGCAACTCAGTGAAGTGACTCAGGCTCGAATCAGGTTGGAGCGATACCAGCTGGCGCATGGGGCTAAGTTGCCCGAAGGCCTGCTCAACGAAGTTTGGCATCTGCTCACGGGTCTATCCCAGAAACGTCAATGGCTGCTGCGATGTTATAATCAGTCGCTTGAACGTCCCAATTACCGCCAGAGTGCCAACCATGATGGCACCGAAGAAAAGCTCAGGCGCGCGCTTGAGTGCTATGAACTCTTGTCTTCGCCGGAGCTCAATGCCATGGTCAGGCAGTTGACCGACGAAGAGTAAGACCACCTTGGGCTGCAAAGCCCAATTCTGATGGAAGTAATGCATGACTTATATTTGTCCCCTGTGCCGCAGCGAGTTGGTGCAGGATGGAAAACAATGGTGTTGTAGCCAAAACCACAGCTTTGACAAGGCAAAGGAAGGCTATGTCAACCTGTTGCCGGTGCAGAAGAAAAATTCTCGCGATCCCGGTGACAACAAGCAGATGATGCAGGCCAGGCGCGCTTTTTTGAATGCCGGCTATTATCAAGCTCTCAGCAGCAGGGTCAACGAATTGGCGTTGGAATATTGTAAGACACAACCCGAGATTTTGGACTTGGGCTGTGGTGAAGGCTACTACAGCGAGCGTTTGCAACAAGCCGTTGGTGGCAAACTCTATGGTTTGGATATTTCCAGAACGGCGATTCGTTACGCCGCCAAGGCACATCCACAGATGCGCTTTTGTGTAGCCAGCGCCTACGACATGCCTTTTGCCGATGCAGCCTTTGATCTCATGTTGCGTATCTACGCACCATCAAAAGTTCAGGAGTTGGCACGGGTGTGTAAGCCCGGCGGCGTTTTCATCTGTGTATCCCCAGGCCCAAGACATCACTTTCAGTTAAAAGAGATCATCTATAGTGAGCCAAGAGAGCATGAGCTGACCAAGGCAGAGCTACCGGGTTTTAACCTGCTGCATGATGAGAGACTGCAGTGGCCGCTGGTTCTGCCGGCCGGACCGGTTTGCAATGACTTTCTGGAGATGACTCCCTATGCCTGGAAGCTCAGCGCCGAACAGAAACAGCAGCTGCAGGCTGAGGGATTGCGTTGTGAACTGGATTTCCACATTCAAATTTACCAACGTAATACATAAGAGCTAGAACTATAAGATAGGTTTCAACTTGTTACGGCAAATACTCGAAATTTAAGTAAAAAAAACTAAGAAGGGTCAATTAAGTTTGTTGACTTATCTCCAGAATGATTTATAGTCTTCTTAGCTTGAAAGTTGGGCTTATTTTTATGTCTTCAATACGACCAGTTCGTCCTGTAAACATAAGTAATACCGGCATTTTCAGCTCCACCGCCGTTAAGGCTTAAAAGATAGTTTTATTTACAGGATTTATATCATGTCACAAGTAACTGGTGTAGTTAAGTGGTTCAACTCTGACAAAGGTTTCGGTTTCATCGAGCAAGAGTCTGGTCCAGACGTGTTTGTACACTTCCGCGCCATCAACTCTGACGGCTTCAAGACTCTGGACGAAGGTCAGAAAGTATCCTTCACTGTTACTCAGGGCCAAAAAGGTCCTCAAGCTGAAAACGTTTCTGTTATCGGCTAATCGCTTTTCGGGGTAACCCGAGCGATATCGTAATAAACCGCGCGAGCCTACACTTCTTGGTGTAAGGAAGCGCGGTTTTTTTATGCCTTGATTTTTATGTATTGGTTGTTCATGTCTTCATGGCTAAGCCAGCCCAATTTCTATCTCTTCAATCTTTTATCGCTTCAATAAGTGGTCTCGGTCTAGAGCTTTTATTCTAATTCATGTTGTTCTCTCAAATTAAGATTAATTTATTTCAGGCGATTACTCTGTTTTAAAAAATATATCTTTATTACCCAGATAACAGCAATCGAGTCTCTGATTTATCTGATTTTGACAGGCTTCCTGGGATGACTTCTGTCAGGCCCAAGCCTCTCTCTAGGAAAAAGAACGCACTTGCGTCTTTCCCAAGACTTTGTTGGTGAAAATGGCAGGCGTAATGTAGAAAGGTATGTGATTAAGTTGCTGTAAGTTGATTTTGATACGTACTGATACAAGTGTAAATGACAAGGTTAGGTGTAAATACCCTGAGTGGCTCGATAGAACAAATAAAAGCGTGACATTAACCTGCTGTAGACGAAAGAAAAAACCTATGCCAAGACATAGGTTTTTTCGTGTCAGGGCTCGACTGGTATGGACGAGTGGCTGAGATTCAGATTTAGGCTGCGCCGTCGAACAGGGTATCTTCCAGTGTGCGGCCTCGCATCAGGCTGCGATATTGCCAGCCATTTTGCTTGAGTAGCTGCAGCAGTTCGATATCCAAGGTGTCCTTCTCCGGTTGGTAACGGATAAGGTAGTTTTGTTTGCCCTTGGCCGAGATCTCGTAAACGCCTTCGAGGGCGTAGAGTGCTTCCAGCAGTTTTTCCTGATCACAGTGTTGCATCTGCAGCGTCAGATAGGCTTCGGCGCTGCTTTGCTGCATGGTGACCGACTGGCCCAGTTTACCTTTGTCCAGATACAGCACTTTGTCACAGAGTTTTTCCAGTTCATCCAGATTGTGGGAGCTGATAATAAAGGTGGTATCTGTGCTCAGGGATTCTACCAACTCACGAATTTTGCGGGCGTTAGCGGGATCCAGTCCGGCTGTGGGTTCATCCAGCAGCACCAGCTTGGGGTTGCCTATCAGCGCCTGAGCAATCGCGGCGCGTTTTCCCATACCATGACTCAGAGAGTTGGGTTTTTGATTGGCGACCTCATCAAGGCCTACCAGCGCCAGCACCCGCATGGATTCAGCCTTGGCAGCGTCGGCGCCCATACCCTGCATGCGGGCAAACAGGCTGAATTGAGTCAGCAGACTGAAGCCGGGATCCAGGGCGGCGTCCTGGGGCAGGGCCGAGATCTGTCCCAAAAGTCCGGTGCTGCCGGGGCGCTGTCCCATCACAGTGATTTCACCACTACTTGGACGTATATAACCCAGCAGCAGGCTCATCAATGTGGTCTTGCCGGCACCGTTTGGGCCGACCAGGGCGATGGGACTACCGGGCTCCAGTTGCAAGTCGACGCTATCCAATGCACGCTTGCTGCCGTAGAGTTTGCTCAGGCCTTTACAGTTAATCAGACTCATAGATCACCTCGCTGCATCATGGTGCGGCCTATCGCTAATAATCCAATGGTTTGCAGCAGTGGCAACCAGGCACTTGACAGTGCCGTTAGCGGCTGGGCATTGAGCATGGCATCTATCTGTGCGCCGGGCACCAGATAACCGATGAAAGAGAGCATGGGCAGCTGAGCGTTAATAGTTGCCATTACTATCATCATGGCGGCAAAGAAAAGCACCGCAAATACGCTGGCCAGTCTGGCCGAGCTGGCCCAGAGTGAGAACAGCGCCATCAGGGCTGTGTAGGGCAGCAGGATCAATACCAGATTGAGTGTCATCATCAAGCCGGAAGTCAGCGCGGGTAGCACCAACGCCATATCTCGGCTCATGGCCAAAAATACGGTTGCTATGACTGTGATGGCAACCAACAGCAATTGGATCAACATCATGCCGAGGAAGCGGCCGAAGAAGAGGGCATCGCGGCCCGAACGCAGGCAGATAAAGCGCAGTGTGCCGCGGTTTTTGTCCGAGGCGAACTGATCGCCGCAGATAAGAATGCTGAACATGGGGAACAGGTAGAGACTGATGACCCAATAGACGGCTTGCTCGGCAACCGGCCAGGCAAACAGTTGATCTAGAGTGCCTTCACCGAAGGCGCCGGTAACAAAATGCTTGAAGTCCGGGTTCAACAGAAAGCTGGCGGCACCTCGGACCGGATAGGCGAGGATCAGCAACCACACCAGGGCGAAAGCTATCATCGCCAGGGTGCCACGGCGGTGGAAAATGAGTTTATAGAGTTCAAATCCCGCGAGTTGCAGGGCGTTTTTCAGCCCCCCGGGATGAGTGCTGTGAGTTGCAGTTGTCATGTGGTTCCTTGTTTTGCTCCCAATATGGAGTCCTTGCAGCGACCGGAGCAAGCACTGGGTTGCCGATAAGACGTCAGCCTAACACCATGAGGCCAGGCAGGCCAACGCCTGGCCGCTATTTCAAGCCGTAGCTGTCGTTTTTACGGTCAATTATGCCAGTTGCGCCTTGAGCTCGGCCAATTCCTGTTTTAGTAAAGCCAGCTCTTGCTTCATTGTCGCCAGCTCTTGCTCAAGCAAAGCTATCCGGCTCTGGCTCGCCGTTTCAGGCTCACTTTCGCACTCTCTTTCGCGTTCACCTTCATGGTGAGCTGTAGCTTGATTGGCAATCTGAGTGGTATCTGCGCCGCCGTAACCTTCAGATACACCATCATTCTCAGTGAAGTTCTCGGCAAAGCGTATCTCACGTTTTCCGGGCTCCCTGGGCAGTTGGCGGATAAAGCCTTTGTCTTTCAACGCCAGCAGGGTTTGCTCCACTTGTGGCAGGCCGTCAAATTCAAACAGCCGCTGAGCCCGGCTTCTGAGTTCACCTGCGGTTTGGGCGCCGCGCAGCAGCAACAAACACACAATTGCCAGCTCTGCGGGAGAAAACTGCAGCTCGCCAAATTCTGTGTTGCAGAATCTGTGGCGGTATTTAATGACCCGGCTGCCAAAGCCGGACTGCTCACTCAGTAGACGTTTTTTACTCAGGCTGTCCAAGGCTTGCTGCACTTCAGACTCGCTCAGTTCCATCACGGGATCGCGGCTGGTCTTTTGATTGCAGGCTTGGGTCAGTGAATTGAGAGACAGGGGATAGAGATCCGGAGTGGTGACTTCTTTTTCCAGCAGGCAGCCAATCACTCTGGCTTCGATGGCATTGAGTTGCAACATAATTGACAGTTCCATTCAAGGCAGATGTCGGCCAACTGACCGACATTTTACTCAGTGTTTTTGAGTTATATCAGAGCCTTGAGCCGATGTCGCGGTTTTCCTCGGCTGCGCCTGTCCTGAATAGGGCAGGCGCGTTATTTTTGCTCAATTCTTTGCCAGTTCTTTGTTCAATTACTGGCGTGGATACCATTATCTTCGATGCGCAGTTTTCCGGCCTTGAACAGGCCGCCGATGGCTTTTTTGAAGGCCTTCTTGCTCATGCCAAGTTCGGCGTAGATCACTTCGGGCGAGGTCTTGTCGCTGTAGGGCAGGAAACCGCCGGCCTGAGCCAGCTTCTTCATGATCCGCTGTGATTGCTGATCCAACTCCTGACGGTCGGCCTTTTGCAGGGTCAGATCCAGTTTGTTGTCGTGACGCACCTGCTTGATATAACCCTTGAGCTTTTGGCCAAACTTCAGCTTACGGAACACCTCATTTTGATAGATGACGCCCCAATGCTTGTTGTTGACTATCGCCTTATAGCCGAGATCTGTGGTACCTGCGATGATAAGGTCAACCTGTTGACCATTCTTGTACCAAGCCGGGCTCTTATCGACAAACTTATCGATTTTGGACGAAGCGACAATCCGCTCGTCGGCGCGGTTACGGTGAACATAGACCAGGTAACTGCGGCCTTCTTCGGCCTGCTTGTGCTGCTCACCGAAGGGCAGCAGCAGATCTTTTTCCAGTCCCCAATCGAGGAAGGCACCGACCCGACCTATGGAAACTACCTTGAGATAAGCAAACTCACCCACCTGAGCCAGGGGCTTTTTAGTGGTTGCGATGGGCAGGTCGTTGGAGTCCAGATAGAGGAACACCTCCAACTTGTCGCCCACCTGACAACCCTTGGGCACCACTTTATTGGGTAATAACACCTGTCCCAACTCATGAGCGTTGAGGTAAACCCCGAAATCAACCTGTTTGACCACTTCCAGGGTGCAACTTTGACCTATTTCTGCCATCTGTTTTTGAACCTGATTAACTTTGTTTCAGCTGCGGCGGATTATAACGGATTGCGCTCACCTATGCCCGTGCCTTTTGTTAGGGAGGTGCGAATAAGTCCTCGTGGCCTTCTCTTTTGTAGGGCGTGGCTTGCACAGCAATTGGTGTTCAAGGCATCTGACTGAAGGCATGCCGGGGCCTGTCGAAGTCAGACTTCCCTAAGTTTGAATAAGACTAAAGTTAGCGCTGCTTTTTGCAGCAGAACTGGTTAAGCTGAAAATAAAAACCTTTGCCTATGTTCTCTATTTGGTCCGTCAGCCTGCTGGCACTCTTGTATCTCGCGCTGTTGTTTATCATCGCCTGGTGGGCGGATAAATATAAACCCAAACGCTTTCGGGCACTGTTTTATAGCCTGACACTCGGCGTCTACTGCACCTCCTGGGCTTTTTTCGGTACCACAGCCCAGGCCGCCAATCATGGTTGGTGGCTGGCGCCCACCTATGCCGGTACCTTGATCCTGTTTCTATTTGGCTGGCGGCTTTACTGCCGGGTGGCACAAATCTGCCGCGATGAAAAACTCACATCCCTGGCCGACTTTATCGCCAGCCGCTATGGCCAGTCTTCCAGCCTCTCCGGGCTGGTGTCTTTTATTTCCGTGATTGCCATAGTGCCCTATATTTCGCTGCAGCTGTCGGCCACCTCGGAAAGTATCGCCATGCTCACGGGCGAAGAAGTTTCCTCCGGTGGATTCTGGCAAGACAGTACCTTTTATATCATGTTGCTGCTGGCGCTGTTTGCCGTACTGTTTGGTGCCCGGCGTCCAAGACCCAGCGAGCACAACCCGGGGCTGGTGGCCAGTATGGCGTTTGAATCGCTGGTGAAGCTGGCTGCTTTTATCTCGGTCGGGCTGTTTGTCTGTTTCGGTTTGTTCGACAGCCCGCTGGCACTCTGGCAACAGGCTCAGAGCGCCAAGGCCGAAGGGCACTTGAGCTTTGAGGTCGACTCCGGCTACATCTATGCCACCCATACCCTGCTTGGGGTGTTGGCCATGTTCTGTTTGCCGCGTCAGTTTCATATGCAGTTTATTGAACCGGGCGGTGAGGGCCATCTCAGTACGGCGCGCTGGCTGTTTCCGCTGTATCTCATTCTTATCAATCTGTTTATTTTGCCTATCGCGGTAGCCGGCCTGTTATGGTTCGGTAAGGAGCAGGTGGCGCCGGACTCCTTCGTACTGGCCTTGCCGATGGCGGTAGAGAATCACGCCGTTTCCCTGATGGTGTTTCTCGGCGGGTTTTCGGCGGCTACCAGCATGGTGATTGTCTCGGCGATAGTGCTGTCAATCATGATCACCAACGACTTTATCAATCAGTTTATTCTGCGGCGTTCATCACTGGCCTCCGGCAGTCGCGGCCTCAGCCAAAACGCCTTGCTGCAGGCCAGAAGGGCGGTGATCTTCGCGCTGTTGCTGCTGAGTTACTTCACCCACAGAATACTGGCCGATACCAACTCTCTGGCCATGGTGGGCTTGATGTCTTTTTCCCTGGTGGCGCAGTTTGCACCTGCGCTGATCATAGGTTTATGGTGGCGTCAGGCCTCTTGCCTCGGGGCACAACTGGGGATCGCCTCAGGCTCGCTGGTGTGGTTTTATACCTTGCTGCTGCCGAATCTGGTGATAGGCGCGGTTGGTTACCAGCCCTGGCTCGACAATGGCCCATTCGGTGTTCAGGCTTTGGCACCAAGGGATCTACTGGGGCTGGGGCTGGATGATATTACCCAGTCCATGCTGCTGTCGCTTGGGCTCAATCTATTGGTGTATATCTTGCTGCCAGTGCTGCGCCCGGCGGGGCTCGCCGAGCGGCTGCAGAGCAGCAAGTTTGTTATCAGCCGGGATGACAGACGGGAAGGTGTGCCCAAGGCCAGTTTGAGTTTTCATGATCTGGCGGCCTTACTGAAACGCTTCGGCGAAGCCGACTCGGCCAGTCAGTTGGTTGCCAGCGAGTTCCCGCTGGATCCCAATCACTGGAAAGCGGATGCGCCGGTGCGAACCGAACAGTTGGTCGAGAGAGAGCTCGCCGCCATGGTCGGCGGCGCCTCGGCCAGGCTGATTATCGATGCCGCCAAAGATGAGAAACATCAGGGGCTGGAGCAGGTGGCCGAATTTGTCGATGAGGCCCGCGAAGTGCTGCGCTTTAATCGCGACTTGCTGCAATCGACCATAGAAAATATCCAACAGGGGATCAGTGTGGTGGACTCCCAGCTGAGGCTGGTGGCCTGGAATCAGGGCTACAAGGATATGTTTCTCTACCCGGATGAGGCGCTCTATATAGGTCGACCGGTGGAAGAGATCATTCGCCTCAACGCCCACAGAGGCATGTTTCGCGGCGAAGATCCTGAGCAGGAAATTGCCAAGCGTCTCGACTATCTGCGTCAGGGCAGCGCCTATAAGTATCAGCGTACCCACAGCAATGGCCGGGTGTATGAGATGCAGGGTAACCCCTTACCCGGTGGCGGCTTTGTGACCACCTATACGGATGTGACCGATTTTGTCAGCCAGCAGCGCCAGCTGGAACACGTCAATGCCTCGCTGGAAGAAAAGGTCAACCAGCGCACCCGGGCGTTGACCCAGGCCAACCGCGAGCTGTCCAATGCCAAACGGGTGGCCGAGCAGGCAACCGAGAGCAAGACCCGCTTTTTTGCCGCCGCCAGTCACGATCTGTTGCAACCCTTCAATGCCGCCAGCCTGTTCTGCTCCTTGATGAGTGATAAAGCCAGGGGCAGTGAGCTGGAAACCCTGGCCGATAATATCCGCAGCTCCCTTGGCAGCGCCGAAGAGCTGCTCAGCAGTATTCTGGAACTGACCAAGCTCAACGCCGGAGCCTTCAAGGTGAATGTCAGTGAATTTCCATTGCGGCAAATCATAGATCCCCTCAGGCACGAGTATCAGGCGCTTGCGGCGCAAAAAGGTATTGGCTTTCATCTCGAGAGTCAGGAAGTGCTGCTCAATACCGACAAGGCGCTGCTCAAACGTGTGCTGCGTAATCTGCTCAGCAACGCCATTCGTTATACCGAGCAGGGCGAAGTGCGGCTGAAGACCTATCTTGAAAACGGACTCTTGTCATTGATAGTGGAAGACACGGGCATAGGCATCGCCAAGGAAGATCAACTGACCATATTTGAAGAGTTCAAGCAGCTCGGCAGCCGCGGTAACGCCGAAGGGCTGGGGCTTGGGCTGGCGATTACCAAGCGTATCTGCGATCTGTTGGACATCCCCTTGCTACTGGGTTCCCAGGTAGGAACCGGTACTCAGTTTACCTTGTTGCTGCAATGCAAGTCGCTGCCGGGGGCTGTGGCCGCGGTCAAACCCAAGACTTTGGAGAGTGAGTCAGATTTTGCCGGGTTGCGGGTTTGGCTGGTGGATAATGATCAAACCGTGCTCGAAGCCCTGGGACAGGTCATGGGCAGTTGGGGCTGCGAGATAGAAAAGGCCACCGGCGCCGAGCAGTTGGCTGAACTGCGAGCGCGTTTGCCCTTACCGCAACTTTTGATAGTCGATTATCAGTTGGATGCCGGTCTCACCGGGGTTGAGCTGTTGGCCTCCCAGGGTTTGTCCGGATTACCTGTGATTATCAATACTGCCAATCAGGCCGAAAGCATTCGCGAGCAGGTTAGTGATGCCGGTTTCCCCTTGCTTTACAAGCCCCTGAAGTTGCCGGCGCTCAGGCGCAGTATCAAGCGTTTGCTCAATTGAGGCGCGCTTTTAAATAAGGCGCTTTGTGGGGAAGGGGAAACCGTTATTCGGGGCGGCTGAGCTGGTTATAGCGGATACCGGCCTGGGTTCGGTTGTTGAGGCCGAGCTTGCGCAGAATGGCCGATACATGCTGCTTGACCGTGGTTTCCTGCACCTGCATTTCATAAGCTATCTGCTTATTGAGCAGACCATCGGCTATCATCGCCAGCACCTTGTATTGTTGCGGCGTCAGTTTTTCTAGATTTCTGGCAAAGTCCGTCTGCTCGTCATCGGCGTCCAGAGTTTCCAGCGCCAAATCCGCCGGTAGCCAGGTTTCGCCATTGAGCACCTCGGCGATGGCTTCGGATATCCGCTCCAGCGGCGAGGACTTGGGCACATAGGCCGAAGCGCCCAGGGCGATGGCTTGCTGCATAATCGCCGGTGCTTCGGTGGCCGACACCATGATGATCAACACATCCGGGTATTGATTGCGCAGTTGCGACAGTCCCTGCAAACCATTGGCTCCTGGAATGCCGAGGTCGAGAAACACCAGCTCAGTTTCACTGTGTCGCCCGAGCAGCTCAAATAACCCCTCGAGATCGGCGCATTCGCGTATCTGTGCTTCATCCAATACGCAGGCGGCGGCTTGCTTGAGGGCGCTGCGAAACAGCGGGTGATCATCGGCAATTATGGCTTTCACCAGACTCATCCTAAGGGCTCCGGGTTTCAAATTTTATACGGTAAAGTATCAATAAAAACAAGGCTTACCCTAGGGTAAGCCTTGTTCGGGGCACTGATTAAAAGCGGTAGCCTACCGTCAGGGTCACTGTACGTGGATCGCCGTAATAACCAATCAGGGTGTTGTCGCCACCGAGTCCTGGGGTGTACTTGCTGACATCTGTCGGATCGCTCGGATCCGGGGTGACAAACTGATAGCCGCCGATAAGGTACTCTTCATCGGTGAGGTTTTTGCCATAGAGGCCGGCATACCAGCTGCCGTCATTGCTATACCAGGTGATCCCCAGATTCAACAGGCCGTAGGCGTCCTGGGTTAGCAGGCTGTCTTCCTCAAACAGCACATAGTCACCGCGATAGTAATAGTTGCCGTTAAAGACAAACTCACCGATATCGGCATAGAGACGATAGGTGAAACCCAGGTTAAAGGTGAGATCCGGGGTATTGGCTATGGTAAATCTGTCCGACTTGTCGAAAGTTTCACCCGTGGCAGGGTCGGTATCGAACACTTCACTGAATTCCGCATCGATATAGCCCACCGCCAGGTCAAAGTTCAGCGCGTCTGTGGCCACCCAGGTCATCTCAAGCTCGGCGCCACGTGCCTCCGAAGAGCCTATGTTACCCAGGCGCTGATTGAGATCGGCGGCCGTGTCGCCCGGCAAAACAGAGATATACTGCCTGTCCTTATGATCCAGGCTGAACAGGGTCAGGTTGGCCCTTAAGTTGCGGCCCCATTCGCTCTTCATCCCCAGCTCGAAGCTGTCAACGGTTTCAGGATCTGCCGCCGGCTCGGCGCTTTCGGCCCTGGGATTAAAGGTGCCGGACTTGAAGCCCTGGGCGTAACTGGCAAAGAACATGATGTCATCCGAGTACTGGTATTCCACCCCGACTCTTGGGGTCAGCTTGGACCAGTCTTCACTGTCGTCCAATACCAAGGGCACCAAGTCGCCTTCGGGACGGACATAGCCCGGCACCCAGCCGGATTCGGGATAGACGGTATCAAATATCAGGCCGTTGCGGACATAGGCTTGCTTTTCGTCCTGGGTGTATCTGAGCCCCAGGGTCATGGACCAGTTGTCACTCAAATCTACGCTGCCCTGAATGTAGGCCGCCTTGCTGGTGGAGTTAGAGCAGCCGCTCACTTCACGGGTCAGCCCAGGGGCGTTGAGCGCCTTTCCAAGCTCTTCGAGAATCGCCTGAAACTGGCCGCAGGACTCGGCATCATAGTAGTAAAGACCGGACACCAGCTTGTAGTTGTCGCCGCTGTGATGCAGCTGCAGCTCATGGGTGGTTTGCTCGTCGTCATAGATGGCCGGTACGTCGAAAATTTGCAGCGAGGTGTTGTCGAAATCTATGTTGGTGGGTGAGTAACTCTCTCTTCTGGCCGCAATATATTTCAGCTGCGTTGAGTGGTTTATGTCCCAGCTGCCGGTGAAGCTCCAACCTTCGAGGTCCACCTCGTTCCAGGTGGGCAGACTGGTGTAGGAGTCAAACTTGCTGTCCGGTACCGGGGCATTGGTCAGCAGACTCGGCAGCAGGCGATAACCGCCCTTGGCGTTGGATTTATCGTCTGTTTTATCCCAGGCGAGGCGGAAAAACAGTGAGTCTGTCGGGTGATACTCCAGGGTGAGCCGCATGGCACTGAGATCTTTGTTGTAATTCTCTTTGTCCTGGTTCGGCTCGGCCGAGGTCAAAAACTCACCGAAACCATCGCGGTTGAGGTTGGCATAGCCAAAGCCCAGATACAGCTGCTCGTCTATCAACGGATACTGGCCGGTGAGCTTGAGATCTTTCTGATTAAAGCTGCCGTAGGAGCCCTGAATATTCAGCTGGGGATCGCCGGACATCACCTTGGTCACATACTTGACCGCACCGCCTATGGTGTTCTTGCCGTAAAGCGTACCCTGAGGGCCGCGCAGTATCTCTATCTGCTGCACATCCAGCAGATCCAGCACCGCCCCTTGTGGGCGGGCGATATAGATATCATCCACATAGATACCGACGCCGGGCTCATAACCCCAGAGCGGGTCCTGCTGGCCCACGCCGCGAATAAAGGCGGTCATGGTGGAGTTGGTTCCCCGACTCGCCTGCAGCGTGGTATTGGGGGAGAACTGCTGCACTTCGGTCACCACGGTAATACCGCGCTCATTAAGCTCGGCCTCACTGACTGAGGTGACGGCGACCGGTACTTCCTGCAGGTTTTCCACTGTGCGTCTGGCGGTGACTTCAATACGTTCCAGCTCGCCCTTATTGTTGGTTTCTTCTGCCTGAGCCGCTATCGGCGTCAATGCCGAAGCGATGGCCAGTGCCAGCAGAGAGTAGGGGATCTTGGCTTGACTCATGATTAAGTCCTTTTTGCTGTTTTGTTTGTTTTGTTTTTGTTAACACTTCGGCGTTTACTCTAGAGCAAAGGAAGCGGAAGGGAATTAGCACCTTAGTACAGTGTTATTTAATGGTTTGAAATTTATTGGTTATTTTGTGTATAGCACTATGGTGTTATGTTCAATCCGGCTTTTGCTTGTCACTCTCTTGGTTGCAAAAATTGGTTGCAAAAAATTAACAATGACGCCTGGTCAATCGCTGCAAATTTGCGGCGCCGGAATAGGGCGGCCAACAACAAGAGATGGGCTTATGTTGAGTATGCTGGGACTCTTCGGTGGCTTACTGCTGCTGATTATTTTGACACTCAGAGGTGTCAACCTGTTTGTCGCCGCGCCACTGTGCGCGGCCTTGGTGGCGCTGAGCAACCATATTCCATTATTTGATGCCTCGGGGGCTGACTTTGTCAGTGCCTATATGGGCGGTTTTTCCGGCTTTCTGGCGTCCTGGTTCTTTATGTTTTTGCTGGGCTCTCTGTTCGGCAAGTTTATGGAAGATACCGGCGCGGCCGATGCGGTGGCGCATTTTATTGTGGGGAAACTCGGGATCCGCTATGCGGTGCTGGCAGTGGTCGCCGCCTGTGCCGTGTTGACCTATGGCGGCGTCAGCGTATTTATTGTCGCATTTTCCGTCTATCCCATGGCGCTGGGGCTGTTCAAGGACGCCAATCTGCCGCGGCGCTTTATTCCGGCTGCGTTGGCATTGGGCTCGGTGACTTTCACCATGACCTCGGCCGGTTCGCCTGAGATCCAGAACTGGATCCCGATCAAATACCTCAATACCTCTCCCTGGGCTGCCTGGGAAGTGAGCCTGGTGGTGGCCCTGTTTATGGCGGTCAGCGGTTATTTTTGGCTCAAGTGGATGATTAACCGAGCCATCGCCAGAGGCGAGCGTTTCGAGGCGCGCAGTGATGATCCTGAAGTGCCGGAGCGGGATCTGCCCCATCCCATCACAGGGGTGATCCCTCTCATTGTGGTGCTGGTTATCTCCTTTTGGCTGCACGATACCCTGGCACAAAATGCCCTGATAGTTGCCTTGCTCGGTGGAGTGTTGACGCTGATGTTAATCAACTTCCGCCATTTTCATCATCTGGGACGGGCGGTCAACGACGGCACCACAGGCGCACTGGTGGCCATAGGCAATACCAGCGCCGTGGTCGGCTTTGGCGCCGTCGCCAAATCATCGACCGCCTTTGCCACCGCGGTTGAGGTGATGACCAATATGCCGGGCAATGAGCTGTTGGGGGCTGCGGTGGCGGTGAGCGTAATCGCCGGCCTTACCGGCTCTGCCAGTGGCGGCCAGGCGATAGCCCTGCCTTTGGTGGCGCCCCATTATCTGGATATGGGGGTGAACCCTGATCAGTTGCATCGAGTGGTGGCTATCTCTTCCGGTGCTTTGGATACCTTGCCCCATAACGGTTATGTGGTTACCACCATTCGCGCCATCTGTAAGGAAACCCACAAGCGCGCCTATTGGGCGATGGCGGCGCTGACGACCCTGCTGCCCCTTATCGGTGTCGCGCTGGCACTGGCTCTGTTTATTTGGTTTTAAGAGGTGAATATGAAGTTATTTGCATCCTGCATGTTTGCGGCGCTGCTTGGGGTTGCCCAAGCCAGTGCTCCGGCTTCGGCCGAGTCCGTTTCTGCCACGGCGGCTTCGTCCTTGAAAGCAACCGCCCAGCCTGTGCTGGTGGAGAAAAAGTCGTTTACCACCACTGAGTTTCGCACAGTATCGGGCAAAGTGTTGCCCAGTGTGACCGTCGGCTGGGAAAGCTACGGCAGTCTCAATGCGGCCAAGGACAATGTCATACTGATCACTCATTTCTTTTCCGGTAATTCCCACGCCGCCGGCAAGTACGCCGAGTCTGATCCCCAGAGTGGCTATTGGGACGCCATCATCGGGCCGGGCAAGGCGATAGATACCAATCGCTTCTTTGTTGTCAGCGCCGACACTCTGGTCAACGCCAATGTGCACGACGGTCATACCATCACCACAGGGCCTGCCAGCATCAACCCTGAAACCGGCAAACCCTGGGGATTGGATTTCCCCGTGGTGACCATTCATGACTTCGTAGAGGTGCAGCGCTTGCTGCTGGAGAGTCTCGGCATTGAAAAACTCCATGCGGTGATGGGTGCCTCCATGGGGTCATTTCAGGCGCTAGATTGGGCGGTGAGTTACCCGGATAGAGTCGAGCGGCTCATTCATGTTATCGGCGCCGACAGCATGGATGCCTGGAGCGTACCGGCACTAGAAAAATGGGCCCTGCCTATCCGGCTGGATCCCAACTGGCGCGGCGGCGACTACTACGGCAAGACGCCCCCGGTGGCAGGGCTGACCGCGGCGCTGCTCAATATCACCCAGGATGCAATGGCGCCGGAGGCTTATCTGGCCAGCTTCAAGGATTTCACTGTCGCCGACAAAGCCGCGCTGGCGGATATTCGCACGCTGCCGCAAATCAGCCAGATCTTGCAACAGCGCGCCGGGGCCAGGGCGGCATTGCAGGATGCCAACCATGTACTGTATCTGGTACGGGCCTCGCAACTGTTCAGTGCCGATTGGCAAGGGGGCGAGCTGAAACCCGCCTTGGCCAAGATAAAGGCCAAGAGCCTGTTGCTGCCCGCCAGTGGCGATCTGCTGCTGCGGCCCCAGAGGGTGAGGCAGATGGCCGCCACCCTGAAGGAACTGGGTAAAGAGGTAGAGATAAGTGAAATTAAAGGCCCCTGGGGCCATCTCGATGGCTTGTTCTCCATTCAGAGCAAGAGTGATGAAATCCGTGCATTTCTGGCGGACTGAGTCAAGCCGCCGCAGGGCGTAATTTAAGGAGCCTGTATGAAAGACCCTAAAACCGTATTGATCACCGGCGCGGCCAGCGGTATCGGCCTGGCGATTGCCACTGAGCTGGCGGCCTTTGGCCACAGGATATTGCTGAGCGATCTCGACCCTGAGCGGGCGATACTGGCCGCCAACACGCTTAATCAAGCCGGCGGCAACTGCTTGGGCCTTGGGCTCAATGTCGCCGACCCCCGGGCCATTGAAGCGCTGACAGAGCAACTGGCTGACATTGAAGTGGATGTGCTCATCAACAATGCCGGACTGCAGCATGTGGCGCGCCTCGACGCCTTTCCGGCCGAGAAGTGGCAACTGCTGCAACAGGTGATGCTCACCGGCCCGGCGATGCTTTGCAAGGCATTGCTGCCGGGAATGCGGGAGCGCAACTTTGGCCGCATCATCAATATCGGCTCTATCCATGCACTGGTGGCATCCAGGTACAAGTCGGCCTATGTGGCCGCCAAACACGGTTTGCTGGGGCTGAGCAAGGTAGTGGCGCTGGAAAACGCCGACTGGGACATTACCGTCAACACGATTTGCCCAGCTTATGTGAAAACACCGCTGGTGGAGGCGCAGATAGCGTCCCAGGCAAGGGAGCACCGCATGAGCGAGCAAGAGGTTATCGACAACATCATGCTGTCCCCCATGCCGAAGAAGGCGTTTATCGGCGTCGATGAAATCGTGCATTCGGTAGCGTTTTTGATGGCACCGGCGGCGCGCAACATTACCGCCCAGACGCTGGTGCTGGACGGTGGCTGGACCGCGCAATAAGGCAAGAGAGGCTGACACAGGAGAATCACTATGGCCGGGTTGGATAAAAGGGTTGCCAGTCATGAACAGGCATTGGAGGGGATAACCCATGAGATGCGGATCATTGCCGGAGGCTTTGGCCTTTGTGGCATTCCCGAGGGCTTGATAGCCGAGTTGGTGCGCAGAGAGGTGCGTGATCTGGAGCTGGTGTCCAACAACTGTGGCGTCGACGACTTCGGTCTTGGGCTGTTGCTGCAAAACCGCCAAATTCGCAAGATGGTGGCGTCATACGTGGGTGAAAATGCCCTATTTGAGCAATTGATGATGACTGGTGAGCTGGAGGTGGAGTTGGTACCACAGGGCACTCTGGCCGAGCGGATCCGCGCCGGCGGCGCCGGGATACCGGCGTTTTACACGGCCACGGGAGTCGGTACTCCGGTGGCCGAGGGCAAACCCAGTGAACATTTCGAAGGCCGGGAGTATCTGCTGGAGCGCGGCATAGTCGCCGACTTTGCGCTGGTTCGCGCCTGGAAGGCTGATTGGCAGGGCAACTGCATCTATCGCCACACCGCGATGAACTTCAACCCCTTGGCAGCGATGGCGGGCAAGATAACCGTGGTAGAGGCCGAAGAGATAGTCGAGCCCGGCAGCCTGCCGCCATCACAAATTCATACGCCGGGGATTTTTGTCGATCGCCTGGTGCAGGGACAGTTTGAAAAACGCATCGAAAAGCGCACCTTTCGGTCCAGCTAACAGGAGAACAGCATTATGGCGTTGAGTCGCGAACAGATGGCTATGCGGGTCGCCAGAGAGATCCGTGACGGTGATTATGTCAATCTGGGCATAGGCATTCCCACTCTGGTAGCCAACTACCTGCCACCCGGGATAGAGGTGATGCTGCACTCGGAAAATGGTCTGTTGGGAATGGGGCCGTTTCCGTTGGAGGAAAAGATAGATGCCGACATGATCAATGCCGGTAAGGAGACGGTCACTGCGGTCAAAGGCGCGGCGATTTTCGACTCGGCCCTGAGCTTTGCCATGATAAGGGGCGGGCATGTGGATCTCACAGTGTTGGGGGCGATGGAGGTGGATCAACAGGGCAATATTGCCAGTTGGATGATCCCGGGCAAGATGGTCAAAGGGATGGGCGGCGCCATGGATCTGGTGGCCGGTGCGGCCAACATCATATGTACCATGATGCACTGCAGCAAACAGGGTGAGTCCAAGTTGCTTGAGCGCTGTACGCTGCCGCTGACCGGGGTTAACTGTATCAAGCGGGTGCTGACGGACTTGGCACTGTTGGAGATCCGTGACGACGGCTTTCATCTACTGGAGCGCTCGCCGGGGGTAACTGTTGAGGAGATCCGCGCCAGGACGGCGGGCAGACTGCATTGCGGCGAGTCTGTTCCGGAAATGACCTTTGATTAATTCGCTAAATTGGGTGGCGTTTTTAGCTGCCGTGATTTGCGCTCGAATCGCCAGGTTTCAAGATAACAATCCTTTGTTTGAGGGTGAGTTTTCACCCTCGAATTCCCCAAGGGGCGGCATTGAATCAAACCAGGTACCCGAAGCGGTATCTGGCGATCAAAATAGGGAGCCTGAGTATTTAAAAAATCTTGAACAGATAAAATCGGCTTACAAAGCTCAATTTATTGATATAAATCGAAAAAAACTAGCTTAAATGGCATTGGTGAACATTGCAACTGTAGTTTATATTTCAAAGCCTTGGATAAACTGTGATTCGTGCTTGCATTATGGGGCACAGCAAGGTTTAATTGCGCCGTTTTGAAGGTACATTCAGTCCTGACAGGCAAACGTGAGTAACAGGGTTATTATGGTTCACGAGTCATTAACCGTGTAAATGAACAAAGCACCATTTACACGGGGTTAAGAGGGTTTTAGCTAATGCACAGCCATTCATTTGCCGCACTGGTTCGCCAAGTGCCACAACACAGGTTTTCAACCATTGTCAGCTATGACAATACCGGCTTGAAACATCTCACGTTAATCCGCATCAATTCCGGCCGCGAACAGGCCAATAGTCCCAACTGAGCCCGTCGTCCATCTACGACGATACATTCACTCGGCATTCGTTTTGGAATTGCCGAGGACGGGTTATTTGTCCACCCTTACATTCAACACCAAGAGTTTTAGGTTAAATGCAAGCCAAGAATATTTACTACGAGACACTGCATCCGGCATACGGGCAGTATTTTGAGGTGGAAAAGGTGCTGTTCGAGCAAAAGACCGAACAGTGGCACCTGAGCATTTTTGAAAATGCTGCTATGGGACGGGTCATGGCGCTCAATGGCGCCATCCAGACCACAGAGAAAGATGAGTTTGTCTATCACGAAATGTTGACCCATGTGCCTATTCTGGCCCACGGTGACGTCAAGCGGGTGCTTATTATAGGCGGCGGTGACGGCGGCATGCTGCGGGAAGTGGTCAAACATAAACAGATTGAATCCATTACCATGGTGGAGATTGATGCCGCCGTAGTGGAAATGTGTAAAAGCTATTTTCCAAACCATTCTCAAGGCGCCTATGATGACCCCAGAGTCAACTTGGTGATCAGCGACGGGATGGATTATGTTAGGCAATCACAGCAAAAATTTGATGTGATTATCTCTGATTGCACAGATCCCGTTGGTCCGGGGGAAGTGCTGTTCAGTTCCGACTTTTACGAGGGCTGTAAGCGTTGTCTCAATGAAAATGGGATTTTTGTCGCTCAGAACGGCGTGCCTTTTATGCAGCTGGATGAAGTGCAAAATACCGTCAGACGCATGAGCTCTTATGTGAAAGAGTGTCGGTTCTATATGGCGGCCGTGCCTACCTATGTGGGTGGCAGCATGGCCTTTGCCTGGGCAACCGATGATCTTGAGGCGCGTCAGCATAGCCTGGCGACTCTCGAAGAGCGTTTTGAACGGGCCGGTATTACCACCCGTTATTACACGCCGGCTATCCATCAGGCAAGCTTTGCGCTGCCGGCGTTTGTCGAACAGGCGGTCGCGTCAGCGATGACGGTTACCGCATAACCCATTTTTTGATAACAGGCTAACGAACATGAGTGATTGGTCTATTGACGATGCCCGCGTCGGCTACAACGTCGCATACTGGAGCCAGGGGTTTTACGGGATCAGCGATCAGGGTGAGGTGACAGTGTCACCGGATCCTTTGAATCCGGACAGCAAAATCGGCCTGAACGAACTGGCCAAAGATATGGTGAAGGCCGGTGTTAACCTGCCTGTGCTGGTCCGTTTCCCGCAGATTTTGCACCACAGGGTCGATAGCCTGTGCCAAGCCTTTAATCAGGCGATTCAAAAGTACGAGTACAGCGAGGACTATCTGTTGGTTTATCCCATCAAGGTGAACCAGCAGCAGACAGTGGTTGAGGAAATCCTCGCCAGCCAGGTCAGCAAAGAAGCTCCGCAACTTGGGCTTGAAGCCGGCAGTAAGCCTGAGCTGATGGCGGTACTGGCGATGGCACAAAAGGCCAGCTCAGTCATAGTCTGTAACGGCTACAAGGATAAAGAATATATCCGCCTGGCACTGATAGGCGAAAAGTTGGGCCACAAGGTCTACATAGTGCTGGAGAAGATGTCCGAGCTTAAGATGGTACTGCAGGAATCCCGCGAGCTTGGGGTTACTCCGCGTCTGGGGCTGCGCGCACGTCTGGCGTTCCAGGGCAAGGGCAAGTGGCAGGCCAGCGGCGGTGAAAAGTCCAAGTTTGGTCTGTCTGCTGCGCAGGTGCTGCGGGTGGTTAACGAGCTCAAGAGTGCCGACATGCTGGATTCGCTACAGTTGCTGCACTTCCACCTGGGTTCGCAAATCGCCAATATCCGCGATATTCGCCATGGTGTGGGTGAAGCGGCGCGCTTCTACTGTGAGCTGAGAAAACTGGGTGCCCAGGTCAACTGTTTCGACGTGGGCGGCGGCCTGGCGGTGGACTATGACGGTACCCGCAGCCAAAGCAACAACTCTATGAACTATGGCCTGAGCGAATACGCCAACAATATCGTCAGCGCTCTGAGTGATGTCTGCGCCGAGTACGAGCAGCCGGTGCCGAGAATTATCTCTGAGTCCGGCCGCTTCCTGACGGCGCACCACGCCGTACTTATCACGGATGTTATCGGTACTGAGGCCTATTCCCCTGAGAATATCCAGCCACCGGCAGAGGATGCTCCGCAGCTGCTGCACAATATGTGGCAGTCCTGGAGCGATATCCGCGGCCGCGCCGATTCCCGCGCCTTGATTGAGATTTTCCACGATACTCAATCGGATCTGGCCGAAGCTCACGCTCTGTTTGCTCTTGGGCAACTGAGCCTGGAAGAGCGCGCCTGGGCGGAGCAGACCAACCTGCGTGTCTGTCACGAGCTGCAGGGCTTGATGAACAACAAGAACCGTTATCACAGGCCCATCATTGATGAACTCAATGAGAAACTGGCCGACAAGTTCTTCGTTAACTTCTCGCTGTTCCAATCGCTGCCGGATGCCTGGGGCATAGATCAGGTGTTTCCTGTGTTGCCGCTAACCGGGCTGGATACCGCACCTGAGCGCCGCGCCGTGATGCTGGATATCACCTGTGACTCGGACGGCATGGTGGATCAGTATGTGGACGGGCAGGGGATTGAAACCACACTGCCGGTTCCTGCCTGGAGTGCCGAGAGCCCGTATCTTATCGGTTTCTTCCTGGTTGGGGCTTATCAGGAGATCCTCGGTGACATGCACAACCTGTTTGGTGATACCAACTCGGCTGTGGTGCGTCTCGATGAAAGCGGCCTGGCCAACATAGAGTCTGTGCTGTCCGGTGACACTGTGGCCGATGTGCTGCGCTATGTGAACCTGGATGCCGTGTCCTTTATGCGCACCTATGAAGAGCTGGTGAATCAGCATATTGCCGAAGACGAACGCACCTCGATCCTTGAAGAGCTGCAATTGGGTCTTAAGGGTTATACCTATCTGGAAGATTTTTCATAAGGTCGGTGCATTCAGCAGGCCCTTCGGGGCCTGCAATAAGTAGAGATAAAAGATGTTTTTTGAAGGTTCAGAAAAAAAAAATTGAAGTGATAGTGACGCCGGCTACGCCTTCGCTGCGCTCACTGGGAAAGCCCTTCTGGGAAGAGATGGTGGCCAAGGCCAATGCAGAAATCCTCTCTTCCGTCAGCAATGATTATTGCGATGCTTATCTGCTTAGCGAGTCGAGCCTGTTTGTTTGGGACGACAGATTTTTAATGTTGACCTGTGGTACCACCACACTGGCGCGCTCGACCCTGCATTTTATCGATTCTCTCGGTGAAGAGGCGATAGCCTTTGCGACTTTTCAGCGCAAAAACGAATATCTTTCACACCTGCAAGCCAGCTCTTTTGAGCAAGACTTACAGGCACTGAGAGATAAGATGTCCGGGGTGGCATATCGTATCGGTCATCTGGATTCCCATCATCATTATCTGTTTTGCAGTGACAAGGCATATCGCGCCGAGAACGACGATATCACCAATGAACTGTTGATGTATCACATTCGCGGTGAAGCGGCCGACTATTTGCGCTCCGATAACCAAAGTTGCGCCGGAATACGTCAACTGTTGGCACTGGAAGAGATGTTGCCCGGCTTTCAGTTTGATGATTTCCTGTTTGAGCCCTTTGGTTATTCCATCAACGGCATTCGCGGTAAAGAGTATATGACTATTCATATCACACCGCAGGAAAGCAGCTCTTATGTCAGCTTCGAGACCAACCTGGATCTCGCCGCGCAACCGATAGATATCTTCGCCCGTTTGCTGGCCATTCTTAACCCCGGTAGTTGGGATGTCATCGGCTTCAACGCCCAGCAGGACACCCGTGGTTTCCCGGAACATTTATGTCTGGGAAGTTGCTCTTTGTCTCTGGAGCAGGGTTATAATGTCAGCTTCAGTCATTATCAGCAGATGTGCCACGAAGTGCTGATCCCTGAGTCCATGTAAATATCGGCATTAGCCAAGTTTTGGAGTATTTATGACCACTTTAGCAGATAAACCTGATTACTCGCTTTATTCAAATGCGTTTGGTTATTTGCGTCAGCCACTGGATTTCAAACCGCTAGAAAGCGATGCGGATGTAGTGGTAATAGGTTTGCCTTTCGATATGGCCGTTACCGGCCGCAGCGGTGGCCGTATGGGTCCAGGGGCTATCCGTAATGCCTCGACCAATCTGGCCTGGGAAGAGAAGCGTTGGCCTTGGGATTTCAGCCTCAGCGAATATATCAAGATAGTGGACGCCGGCGATCTGGTGTTCAACTGTGGTGATGCCGCCGACTTTACCGAGCGCACCGAAAACTTTGCCAGCAAAGTTTTGGCCTCAGGCAAGACACTGCTGAGCTTTGGCGGCGATCACTTTGTGACCCTGCCGTTGCTGCGCGCGCACCACAAACAGTTTGGCAAGATGGCACTGCTGCACTTCGATGCGCACACCGATACCTACAGTGAAGGCAGCAAGTTTGACCACGGCACCATGTTCTATCATGCCCCCAACGAAGGCTTGATCGATCCGGCCCATTCTGTGCAGGTGGGGATCCGCACCGAATACACCAAAGAGGGCCACGGTTTTCAGGTGATTGACGCCGCCATGGCCAATGATATGACCGCCGATGAAATCGTAGCGCAGATCAAGGCGCGGGTTGGCGATATGCCTTTGTATGTGACTTTCGATATCGATTGCCTGGATCCTGCCTTCGCGCCGGGAACCGGTACTCCGGTGTGCGGTGGTCTCACCAGTGACAAGGCGCTGAAGATTATCCGTGGTCTCAAGGGCCTCAACATAGTGGGTATGGATGTGGTTGAAGTGGCACCTGCTTACGATAGCGCCGACATTACCGCGCTGGCGGGCGCAACGCTGGGCCTGGAAATGCTGCATGTTTGGGCCTTGTGCCAGGGCAAAGTCAAGTAAGCCGCTTCACGTTAAGCCAACGCTTGTCGTTGGCTTTTCTTTTTGTATAGAGCCCCCTAGCTAGGCTGGGGGGCCGTTTCGCTGGGGCATTGCGCCCGGCTCAGGGACAAGGATAGACAATGACAGATTTGAGTGATATTCGCCGCGAATACACCCAGGGCGGCCTCAGGCGCGCCGATCTGGCCGCCGAGCCCATGGCGCAGTTCGAGCGCTGGATGGCGCAGGCCAAGGATGCACCTTTGACAGATCCTACTGCCATGGTGGTGGCCACAGTGGACGAAACCGGCCAACCGTTTCAGCGGATAGTCTTGCTGAAGCGTTTTGATCAGCAGGGTTTTGTATTCTTTACCAATCTGGAAAGCCGTAAGGCGCAGCAGATTGCCGTCAATGCCAAGGTCAGTTTACTGTTCCCCTGGCATCCGCTGGAGCGCCAGGTCGCCGTGACAGGTGTAGCCGAAGCCCTGTCTGCTACAGAGGTATTCAAGTACTTTGTCAGCCGTCCGAAAGACAGCCAGATAGCGGCCTGGGTCTCGAAACAGTCGAGCAAGCTTAGCGCCCGCCAGGCACTCGAGAGCAAGTTTGCCGAGATGAAGGCCAAGTTTGCCAAGGGCGAAGTCCCCTTGCCCAAGTTTTGGGGCGGATACCGCATAGTGCCTTCCAGTGTGGAATTTTGGCAGGGCGGTGAGCACAGGCTGCATGACAGATTCCTATACAGCCGTACAGATGACGGATGGGAGATCAATCGACTCGCACCTTGATGGCGTTATGGCATAACAAGAGGGACGGCATCTGCCGTCCCTCTACTTTATCCCCCAGCTATTTTAACCGCACTACGTTTTCTGCCTGCAACCCCTTTTGGCCTTCAGTCACGCTGAAGCTGACCTTCTCTCCTTCTTTCAGGGTGCGGCGGCCGCTGCCTTGAATGGCGCGGTAGTGGACGAACACATCGGCGGCGTTTTCCTGGGTTAGAAAACCAAAGCCCTTTTCATCGTTGAACCATTTAACGGTTCCTGTCACTTGTTGCTCTGACATAGTTTCCTCGTTACTTCATCTTGGCTGCGGGTCTGTATCCTTGCTTGTAGCTTAAAAGGGCTTTGTTTCATTGGTTTGACAGCCTGATGACGCTGAGAGAAATGGTTGCAAAAATTCACTCTATGGTGGCAAAGGTTTTCTTGGAGTGAACAATATGCTTTAGTAATGAGTAATCTACAAAAAGCGCTTGCTTTTACCCGGGTGAAATCTGGCGCAGTTCAATTCACACCTTACAAGGAATAATAATATGTATAAATGGTTCCCCTTGCTGGCGCTCGGCGCCTTCAGTCACCTAGCCCTAGCGGCTGACTGGCAATTGGACAATGCCGACTCTAGGGTTAGCTTTGTGTCAGTCAAGAAAGGTGATATCGCCGAGGTGCATGAGTTTAACCAGTTGAGCGGCACACTTGCCGAGAATGGTGAATTTAAGTTGGAGATCCCTCTTAGCGGCGTCAATACCGGCATAGAGATCCGTGACAAGCGAATGCAAACCATGTTGTTTGAGGTGGCGAATTTCCCGAAACTGACTCTAACTGCCCATGTGCCTACTGAGCAGGTGAATAACCTCAAGCCTGGCGAACTATTGACCTTAGAGATAGAGGGCAAATTGTCGCTGCATGGTAAGAGTCAACACAAAAGTTTTGGCGTGGTGGTGGCCAGGCTGGGTGACTCCGGTCTTTTGGTGACCTCGAACAGACCCGTTATAGTGTATGCCGAAGAGTTTAATTTGACCGATGGGCTTGAAAAATTGCGTGAAATTGCCGGTCTATCCAGCATCAGTCAGGCTGTTCCCGTGTCTTTTGTTCTAAGATTAAACAAGTAACAAACATCGGCTTGATTTGAGGCAAGACTCAAGGCGGAATTTGTTTCATAATGTCACTCCCGAACGCCGCATTGACGGCGCTCGGAAGTTTACCCTTTATGGGTTGGCCTGAGACGTTGCACGCGGGAAGAAAGATGGTTACAGACAAAGAAGGCTATATGCACCTCATACAATACCTGACAGAACACTTGGGGTTGTTTGAGACTCCGGAGGGGGAACCTTTGGGCGACAGCAGCGTTATGGAATTATTTGAAGAACAGCTGTCGGCGCAGATTATTATGGTCTGTGGCCAGAATCCGCAGTTATCTTTTTCGGAGCGTAACACGGTTATCCGCGAGATCGATGCCATAGTGTACGACTTGGAAGAGATCCTCGCTAAAGTTGCAGATCAAAGGGCTACCGCGAAGCAAACCTTGTTTATCACTGAATTTTCCGGGTTGATCAAAAACTTGTTCGATCAGGAAATTGCCAAGCTCCTACCTCAATAACGCAGATGGTGGAGGCGCCTGATGCTGACACTGCTTTCCGGGTTTGATGACAATACAGTGGCAGTTCGCGTCAGCGGTGTGATCAGCGCTGAGGATTATGCTGTAGTCTTGCTGCCAGCGATAGAGTCTAAGCTCAGGGACCATGTGCTCATCAAACTCTGGTACGAATATGGTGCCGACTTCGAAGGCATCTCATTGCAGGCGCTTTGGGATGATCTCTGTCTTGGGCTATTCCATCTGCAGGACTTTTCCCGTATAGCTGTGATCACCGATAGCGTTGCCACCGAAGGCATGGCTCGGACCATGGCGCTGATGATCCCTTGTCCGGTCGCTGTATTTCCCCGGGATGAAATGGTCAGGGGCAGAGCCTGGCTCTCGGGAACCTGAAGCGTTAACATCTGTCTTATCTATACGTTCCGGTATTTCAACCGGATTTTCATCTTGTTAAGTGAAATGAATGGAATAGTTCTATGCTTAAAAAACTTGGTCTTTGTTTTATGTTGCTTTCGACATCTGTGTTTGCCCAGGACAAGACAGTCATAGGTCAGACTGAAATTATGACCGTCGCCGAAGCCGGACTCAGTTTTGAAGCCCGTATCGATACCGGGGCGGCCAATACTTCCATGCATGCGGTGGATCTCAAGGTCATTGGCGGTAGTGCCAAGAAGATGCAGGATAACGTGGGCAAAATGCTCAGTTTTACCACTGAGAACGAGCGTGGTGAGAAAAAGCAGCTCAAGGCCAAAATTGTCAAGACTTCTACCGTCAGTAATTCCCAGGGACGCGAGACTCGCTACATGGTGGAGTTGAACGTCGCGTTTGGTGAGCACCAGCGCAAGGTCAAGGTCAATCTCAGGGATCGTAGTCATATGGACTACAAGTTGCTTATAGGCCGCAACTGGCTGGCCGATGACTTTTTGGTCGATGTAGCAGAAAAACGTATCATAGGGCCGGTTGCTCCCATTAGTGTGCGGGAGTCAGGACTGATCTTCCAAACCCGCATCGATACCGGTGCGGTAGAAAACTCATTGCATGCCATAGATCTGAAAGTAGAGAATGGTGATGAAGATATGGAGAAGAATATCGGTAAGCAGCTGAGCTTCACCACCGAAAACGAAAAGGGCGAAAAGCAACGCCTGCATGCCATGATCACCAATACCTCACTTATTCGTAATGCTCAGGGCAGTGAAATTCGTTATATGGTGGAACTCAATATTGGTGAGCCGGGAAGAGAATATCCGGTCAAGGTCAACCTGAAAGACAGAAGCAAGATGACTCATAAATTGCTGATTGGCCGAAACTGGTTGCAGGGACACTATTTGGTGGATGTCAGCCTCAAATGAATTGACTGATTTTTAATTGTTACCTGAAGCTTTTGTCAAAGTGGGTAGCGGGAAGAAAGCCGTTCGTCCAAGATGAACGGCTTTCTTTTTTGTCGTGAGAGAATATCGCCGGGTAAGTACGCACAGACACCGGGGCTGCTTTATTTCAAGCCTCCTTTACTCTATTAATCAATAAACGCCAGTGGCAGCAATATACGGATCTGGCAACCTTGTTCTGGCTCTGAGCTAATGGTCATTTCCCCCAGCAGTTTTAACCTCACATAGTTCTGTAACCGCGACAGAGTACCCGCACCATTTTGTGAAGCGGACTGCTCGATGCGGGCAAGTATTTCCTGATTTATGCCGCTGCCGTTGTCTGTCACCAGGATCTCTAGATGGCGTTCATCCAGCCGGTCTGCTTGGATGGCTATCCATGCCGGAGTGGACTTCTGGGTAAAGGCATGGTGCAGGATATTGCTCAGCAAAGGGTAGAAGAGCAATAACAGCTGCCAGGCTCTAGCGCCGGGTTGCAGTTTTTTGGCAATGGTTAATTTCACTTCAACATTTGCCGCAGTTAATGGTGGCGCCATCAGTGCCAGCAGATGAGCCATAAACTCATCGAAATGAAGCGCCTTGATCTCTGTTTGCGGGGCGTTAACCAATGCTAACAGATGGCGTAACCTGGTGGAGCCGAGCAAGATCATCTCTTTTGACTGAAGCAGGGACTCGGCGTTTTGCTCTTCAAGCAACCGGGTACCGAGTTGATCGAAATTGGCAGATAATTCAGCAACAACTTGTCCCAATAATCTTGGCAGTTGCAGCTCCTGCTCCTTCATCAAGGTACTGCTGAGACTGAGTAACTGATATTTGCTCTGGGCCTGCTGCAACTGACCTTCCAATTGAGCTATCTGTTGCTGCTGTTGTTGCAGGGTGCGGCTGTTGCGCTTGTTGATATCGGCCTGCGACTCCAGGGCTTGTTCCAATTGTTGTTCCTGACGCTTATGACTGGAGAGATCGAACGCGATAGCCCCTATAGCACTCAACTCACCAAACTCATCACGCACGGGGAAGCGGGTTACTTGAAATAAAATATCGCCCATAGGGGTGGCTATCGGCTCTTCGGAGCAGAAGGGGCTCTGATTGTTGATCACTCTTTGATCGTTGGCCTGATAGATTTGCGCCAAGCCGAGAGGAAATATCTGATTGTCATCGGCGCCGATGAGTTGCGTCCGCTCATGGGCGGTAATTTCGCAGTATTTATCATTAACCAGCAGATATTTACCATTCAAATCTTTGATATAGATGATGTTTTGTGAGTAATTCATCAATGCATTGAGCTGTTTGGTACGTAGTTGAAGAATCTGCTGGGCGTTGTGTTGTACCTCCAACTGCTGCTCCAGCGCCAGGTTACTGGCGTCCAAGCTGGCCATTGCCGTTTCCAATTGGCGAGTGCGGGAGATAAAGCTACCGGCCAGCATTCCCAACTCATCTTCTCTGTCTCTGGCATCCAGCTCCAGCCGGGCGGGGTTGTTTTCCCTGAGTGCTGCGACCATGCGGCTGATAGGCTTGATAAATAACCTATGCTGCACCAGAAATAACAGCAGCAGTGCCAGCAATTGGATCGCTACCAGGTAGATGCCGACCTTGCCGGCAATCAGTGTCGCGTCCTCTTTGAGCGATGACAAAGGGGTAACTATTACAATTTTCCAGTAGGTCTTGGGCATCAAAAATACCGAAACCAACGCGGGTTCGTTGAGCAAGGGATCCCGGGCCAGTTCCTGGGTCAACAACAGCTTGGCATTGGCCGGCCATTCTCTGGCCGAATTGTTGATTATGGTGCCAAGCAGTGCGGCTTCGGTTTGATCACGCTCGCCCATCAGGTTCTTGAGCTGTTGATTGCTGAAGGCCTTGTGTTGATTGGCCTCTTGAATAAGCACCTGATCGGCACTGCGCAGCGCTTCACCGACGGATTGAAACTCGGGGAACAGGCGTTCAAGACGTTGAAAGTTATCCAGAGTCAGCGGCTTTTCTTGCGTGCTGTCCTGCAACTCATCTTCCCAGGGAGAGGCGAGTAGATGGTTGCGGTAGTCGAGAGCGAATACATAACCGCTGAGATCCTTGAGTGCGCCCCTGAAGAAACGGTTGAGGCCGCCAAGGCTGATGTCCACGGTGGCGGCACCGATAAACTCATGATCCTGCCAGATAGGCACAGAAGCGGTGACCATGGCCTCGGCCGTGTAGGGATCGCGATAGGCGCTGGACCAGAAGGTTCTGTCGGCCGGAAAAAAACGAGTGGGTTTATACCAATCTTCGTTGTGGTAGCGTTGCTGCGGCTGCTCGTTATAGCTGTTGAGCTGCTGCAGTTTGCCGTAGCTGTCGCGATACCAGAAGAGGCTGTCTAGGATCCGTCCGGGTTCAAAGGCTCGCGGCTCTGGCCAGATCCCGCCGCCGGTGATCATCTCTTTCTGAGTTTCCAATTCCAGCACCGACTCGATACTGGCCTTGAGTGCTGTGCCATTGCTGCGATAAAGGGCGCCAAGATTCGCCATGGTACTGACCAGGCTTTCTATCTGCGAGGTTACTTCCTGCAGTCTCGCGGTAACGACCTGACCATAGCTTTGGTTCAATGCTCTTTGTTGACTGAGCAGCTGGTTACGTTGAATGCTGAGCAATACCAACACAGTGCTGATAACAATAAGCGCACTGATGAGCAACTGACTGAGGGCAAACTTGACCGGCAAGCGTTTTAGCCAGCTGGGAAGCCAAGGTAATCGGTTGGATTGTTGCTTTGCCTGGTTCCCTTGCATATATCCTCAGTAATAAGCTTTTCAAGCCGTTACATAATACAACCTCTCGGGAAAAGCCGCCATTTTTCTAAGGATTTCAGCTCGCAGTTTTATATCGATCAGAGGCTCTGAAAGAGAGCTGTGGGTGGGAAGTTTAATCAGCGCTGAAATGGAACGGGTAGATTAATGGTTTTATTTGGGGGGAAGCTAAACAAAAGGCACCCGTTGGGTGCCTTGGCGTTATGTTTTTGATTTGCTTCAGAGCAGATTGTTTTCTCTGACATAAGCTTCAAATTCAGTGCAGCCGCCGACGTGCTCTTTGTCGACGAAAATCTGCGGCACGGTTTCAACCGGCTTGCCTACGGTTTTTTCCAGATCGGCCTTGGTGATACCTTCGGCGTGAATATCGACATATTTAAACTTGAAATCATCACGCTTTTCAGCCAGTTGTTCAGAAAGCTGCACGGCACGTACACAATATGGGCAACCTGGACGACCGAAAATAACTACAAACATATTGACTCCCTTGGACTTGATTTGCAGCAGTTATACCACAGCTTAAGAACCTATGCTAAGCCGCTCGATCCCAGGAATGATTTTTCGGTTTGAAACCTGCCTTGATAATCAAAGAAAGTTTGCAATAAATCCCAGCGCCGCACCTGTTTTTTCAGCAGCAGCATATCCGGCGCCCGAAACCGCGCAGCATCATCGACCAGTTGTTGTGGTTGACTGTATTTCGGCAGTTTCAGCCCGGGTGTTTTGCTATGGGGATGGATAAAACAAGCAAACAATGCCCGGCGTTGAGCACTGGTCTCCATTTTAAAATACTGGTTGAAGTCATTGCCGTCATAATCCAGATACTGAACTCTGAGGCGCCCCTCTTCGGCGTGCAGCAGCATTTGCTGCACCTTGAACAGATGATGATGTTGTTTTGACAACACCTCTTTGAGGCGTTTGTCCGGGTCGACCAGAGTCGATTGGCATTGGTGGCAAATCTTGGCGGCGATATCGTTTTCGGCGCCGCAATCCGGGCATGACTTGGCGCGATAGCGATAACTGCATTGACTATTGTCCTGCAACAGTCCCTGGCAGCGGCGGCCGAAGTGTTCGAGGATATCACCATCCTCATCCGTCTTGCCCCAGAAGATATTGGCAAAACCACACTCGGGGCAGGGAACCTGCACCGGCACCGAGTTTGCCGCGGGCTTGGGAGTGCCGACCTCGGGATAGAAGAGATCAAAGCCGCTGGCGGCATAATCTATGACCAGACAGTCCTGTTTGCCTTCGGCCAGCCTCAGGCCGCGGCCAACCATCTGTTGAAACAGGCTCACAGATGCCGTGGGCCGCATGATGGCAATAAGGTCCACATGGGGCGCATCAAACCCGGTTGTGAGCACGGCCACATTGACCAGAAACTTAAGTTCCTGAGCCTTAAAGGCACGGATGATGGCATCCCGTTGTTGCATCTCTGTGGTCGCTGTGATGAGCGCTGCCTGTTCGCCAGCTAGCAGCGTTAGCACTTCTTCGGCGTGACGCACAGTGGCGGCAAAAATAATCACTCCCTTGCGGGTGTTGGCCAGTTGCCTTAGTTGGTTAACAATGGCCTTGGTCGCGCGGCCACTGTGACTGAGCAGGGCATCAACCTTAGCCTCATCATATTCCCCATTGCCGTTACTCGGCAGGCTGCTGAAGTCATACTGAGCGCTTAGGCCATCGTAAAGCCTGGGCGGCGTCAGATAGCCTTGCTTAATGAGGGGCCTTAAGGGCAACTCGAAAATGCAGTCATCGAAAATCCCTAGGTCGGGATTACCGACCCGGCCGTGATAGTGGCGGCGATAGATAAATCCCAGTCCAAGGCGATAAGGAGTGGCCGTCAATCCCAGTAGCTTAAGTTTGGGGTTGTGGGATTTGAGGTGCTCAAGCAGTTGCTGATACTGGCTGTCCTGCTCAAGACTCACTCTGTGGCATTCGTCTATGACCACCAGGGAGTAGTGGTTGTCGAAGGCTTCCAGGTTGCGCCCGGCGGATTGCACGCTGGCGACAACGGTTTTGCCTTGGGTGAGTTTTTGTCTCAGGCCGGCCGAGTAGATGCTGGCTTCATCGGTTAACAGGGCAACTTTTTCGGCGTTTTGGGAGACCAGCTCTTTGACATGGGTCAGTACCAGTACCTTACCTTTGGCGATACGGGCCAGCTCAGCAATCACCAAACTCTTACCGGCTCCCGTGGGCAGCACTATCACTGCCGAGCCAGACTGAGCGCGGAAATAGCGCACCGCTGCATCCACGGCTTGCTGTTGATAATCACGCAATTGAATACTGGCCTTGGCGGTATTCTCTGCCTGAGGTTTTGTCTTGGCTTTTTGAGCTGCTGGCTGTTTACTGTCTACTGCTGACACTGATTTGTGAGGCGAAATTGACCATGCGGCGAGCTTATCACAAACCGGCTCCGGAGCTGTGGTTTTCACTTATGGATTTCCCGTATGTCTACCTTGGTGACGGCTTTTTACCCATCCAAACCCCAGCGCGTTCGGCTTAGGGCATCAATGGTCAAAAAAAGCACTTTTTGTAGGCAATTCATTTGTTAAAATGGCTCTCGCCACTGGTCAAAGACCCGTGGCTAACGTAGAATTTCACTCTTTTACTGTTTTATTTCAAACAGACACCAAAATCGCCGCCTACGGGCTGGCATGCACTGGAAGAGAAGATGCAGCAGTTAACTGAGATCGTAGAACAGGCCTTAGCCGCCATCGAAGGGGCCAGTGATCTGAAAATCCTCGATGACATCCGCGTCGATTATCTTGGCAAGAAGGGCAAGATAACCGACATGATGAAGTTGATGGCGACCCTGAGTCCACAAGAAAAGCCCGCCTTCGGTCAGAAGGTCAACGAAGCCAAGCAGAAGGTACAGCAGTTCCTCAATCAACGCATTGAAGGGCTGAAAGCCGCCGAGTTGGAGCAAAAGCTCCAGGCGGAAAAAATTGATGTCACCCTGCCGGGACGTCGCCTGGACAATGGTGGTTTACATCCGGTCACCCGTACCATAGAACGAATTGAAAGCTTCTTTGGTGAGTTGGGCTTTAGTGTCGTACAGGGACCAGAAATCGAAGATGATTATCACAACTTCGATGCCTTGAATATTCCCGAGCATCATCCTGCACGGGCTGATCACGATACTTTCTACTTCAATCCCAAGTTAGTTTTGCGTACCCAGACTTCAGGGGTGCAAATTCGTACCATGGAAGTGGAAAAGCCACCGTTGCGAATCATCTCTCCCGGCCGTGTCTATCGTAATGACTATGATATGACCCACACGCCAATGTTCCATCAAGTGGAAGGTTTGCTGGTGGACGAGAATGTAAACTTTGCCGAACTGAAAGGCATTTTGCACGACTTCCTGCGTAACTTCTTTGAAGAGGATCTGGAGATTCGTTTCCGTCCTTCATACTTCCCCTTTACCGAGCCGTCTGCCGAAGTGGATGTGAAAGGTAAGAACGGCTGGCTGGAAGTGCTCGGTTGCGGCATGGTTCACCCTAATGTGCTGCGCGGTGTGGGAATCGATCCTGATAAGTACTCCGGTTTTGCTTTTGGTATGGGCGTCGAGCGTTTGACCATGTTGCGTTATGGTGTCAACGACCTGCGTGCCTTCTTTGAAAACGACTTACGTTTTCTCAAGCAATTCAAATAACGGAGCTTTAGTACTATGAAATTCAGTGAATCCTGGCTTCGTGAGTGGGTTAACCCTGCGATTAGCCGTGACGAATTAACTCACCAAATCACCATGGCCGGCCTAGAAGTGGACGACGTCATTGCCGTTGCCGGTGACTTTTCCGGCGTGGTAGTGGGTGAGGTGGTTGAATGTGGTCAACACCCGGATGCCGACAAGCTGCGGGTCACCAAGGTCAATGTCGGCGGCGAAGAGCTGCTGGATATTGTTTGCGGCGCCCCTAACTGCCGCCTGGGACTCAAGGTTGCTGTGGCCGTTGTCGGTGCGGTGCTGCCTGGTGACTTCAAAATCAAGAAAGCCAAACTGCGTGGACAGCCTTCACATGGCATGCTGTGCTCTTATGGCGAGCTGGGCATAGAGATTGAAAGCGATGGCATTATTGAGCTGCCGTTGGATGCTCCTATAGGTACAGATATTCGCGAATATCTGCAGCTTGATGATGTGATCATCGATGTGGATCTTACCGCCAACCGCGCAGATTGCCTGGGTATGGTGGGTCTGGCCCGTGAAGTGGGCGTGCTCAACCGACTGAACGTGACCGAGCCAAGCTGGGAAGCCGCCAGTGTTAGTAGTGAGCGTACAGTTGAAATAGAGGTTGCCAACCCGGAAGCCTGCCCACGATATTTGGGCCGGGTTATCAGTAATGTCAATGTCAAGGCGCAAACGCCTGATTGGATGGTGGAAAAGCTGCGCCGTAGCGGTATTCGTTCCATAGACCCTATCGTGGATATCACCAACTATGTGTTGGTTGAGTTCGGCCAACCTATGCATGCTTTCGATCTGGACAAGATTGACGGCGGTATCAAGGTACGCCTGGGTAATGGTGAAGAGAAACTGACTCTGCTCGATGGCAATGAAATTACTGTGCCAGCCGATACCCTAGTGATTGCCGATAACAGCCAGGCATTGGCCCTGGCAGGTGTCTTCGGTGGTGAGACTTCCGGCGTCAGTGAGCAAACCCGCGATATTATGCTGGAGTGTGCGTTCTTCGCGCCTTTGGCCATCATGGGTAAGGCCCGTCGCCTTGGACTGCACACCGACTCGTCGCATCGTTTTGAGCGCGGTGTTGACCCAGAGCTGCAGCATAAGGCTATGGACAGAGCCACCCGTTTGGTGCTGGATATCTGTGGCGGTGAAGCCGGCCCTGTGGTTGAGGCCAAGAGCGAAGCGCATCTGCCAAAGGCTGCCGACATTAAACTGCGTCGCAGCAAGCTGGACAAACTGCTCGGACATCATATCGATGACACAGATGTTGAACAAATTCTGACCCGATTGGGCTTCCAGGTTGAAAAGCAGGCTAGTGACTGGCAGGTGAAAACCGCCACTTACCGCTTCGATATGGCAATTGAAGAAGATCTTATCGAAGAAGTTGCCCGAATTTACGGCTATAACAATATCCCCAACACGGCGCCGCTGGCACGTCTGTCTATGACAGATCATCAAGAGACGGCTCTGAAGCTGAGCCGGGTGAGGGCTATGTTGGTTGCCCGTGGTTTCCAGGAAGCCATCACCTACAGCTTTGTCGATCCCAAGCTGCAAAAACTGGTGCATCCTGATAGCGAAGCTATGGTGTTGCCTAACCCGATTTCCAGTGAAATGTCGGCCATGCGCTTGTCTATGTTCACCGGATTGTTGAGTGCTGTGGGTTACAACCAGGCACGTCAACAGGGGCGCGTGCGCCTGTTTGAGACTGGTTTACGCTTTATTCCTGATGCACAAGCAGAATCCGGCGTAAGACAACAAGCCATGCTGGGCGCGGTGATTGCCGGTCCCCAGAGTGATGAACACTGGAGCATGGAGTCGAAAACTGTTGATTTCTTCGATCTTAAAGGTGATTTAGAGGCCATTATTGGCTTGACAGTTTCCGAAGCTGAATTTAGTTTTAAAGGAGCGCTGCATCCGGCTATGCATCCGGGGCAATGTGCTGAAATACTGAGAAATGATCGGGTCATAGGATACATAGGTGCAGTCCATCCCAGCCTCGAGAAGCCTTTCGGGCTGAATGGTAAAACTATAGTTTTTGAGCTGGAATTGGATGCTTTGCTGCAGGCTAAATTGCCGCAAGCCCAGGCTGTATCTAAGTTTCCAGCTAATCGTCGCGATATTGCCATAGTAGTTGATGAAGAAGTCGCTGCAGGTGAAGTGATGACGCTAATAAGAAAAGTTGGCGGAAATCAGTTGGTTGGCTTAAACTTGTTCGATGTATACCGAGGTAAAGGTGTAGAGCAGGGCAAAAAGAGTCTGGCGATCGCACTTACGTTACAAGATAACACTCGTACACTTGAGGAAAAGGAGATAGCTGAGATGGTTGATACAGTCGTTTCTGCACTCAAGTCCGAGTTCAACGCATCGTTGAGGGATTAAAGTATGGCACTTACCAAGGCCGAAATGGCAGAGCATCTTTTTGAAACGCTTGGTATCAATAAGCGCGTAGCCAAAGAGATGGTTGAAGCGTTTTTCGAAGAGATCCGAACTGCGCTCGAAAATGGTGAGCAGGTCAAGTTATCTGGCTTTGGCAATTTTGACCTTCGGGATAAGAATCAAAGACCGGGAAGGAATCCCAAAACAGGTCAAGATATTCCTATTTCTGCCCGCCGGGTGGTGACATTCCGCCCTGGTCAGAAACTGAAGAGTCGCGTAGAAGCCGCTAATAAAGGCAAATAACTGCTCGGTCAGTAATTTAGAACAGGGAAGCCGCTCCTGAGGGTGGCTTCCCTGTTTGTGTCTGTAGAAAACGCTTTCATATAGATCTGTTGTTTTTAATGCCAGGTTTGGCATTGCATTGGGATTAAACCCAGGGGTTAAACCTTGTCAAATACACCTTCCAAGCCTAAGAAAGGCAAATACTTCGATAGGCGCTTCCGTTGGTCATTGTTGCATCCGAGATTTTGGGGCAGTTGGTTGGCGATAGGCGTACTGGTTCTGTTTGGACTCTTGCCCGCCATTATTCGCGATCCTATCGCTCGCGGTTTGTCACGTTTGGTCAGGCGTATAGCCCATAAGCCCATTAAGGTGGCCAGAGCCAATCTCAAAGCCTGTTTCCCCGATAAGAGTGAATCGGAAATCGAGCAGTTGCTGGAGCGCAACACCGAAGCTTTTGTGATGACCTTGCTGGCCCAAGCTGAGCTTATCTTGATGCCGAGTTCCTATATACGCAAAAGAGTCAAGGTTGAGGGAGAAGAGCATATTGCCGCTGCCCGTGAAGCTGGGCAGCCGATTATCTTTATCATGCCCCATGTGTGGGGCATAGAGTATGCCGGTTTGAGGCTGAATTTGGACTTGCCCATGGTCTCCATGGCCAAGGCGCATCGAAATGAATTGTTCAACTGGTTCAATAACCGGATGCGAAGCTCTCAAGGCGGCAATATCTATATGCGTGAAGCCGGGATCCGGGCCTTGTTGGCTGAGCTGAAACAGGGCAATAGTTTCTTCTATTTGCCGGATGAAGACTTGGGACCAGAACAGAGCGTATTTGCACCATTTTTAGGAACAGTCAAGGCCACATTGCCAGTGGTTGGCCGCTTGGCACAAGCAGGTAACGCCCAAGTAATGCCGGTGAAGATTGGCTATGATCAGCAAGCTAGGTGTTTTCGCTTGACGGTTATGCCGGCAATTGCCCCCACGTCGATGCAGGGCAAGGAAAATGAAGCCATTGCATTAAACAAGGCCGTGGAGCAGGTGATTACCGCCTACCCCGAGCAATATATGTGGTTTCTTAAGGTGTTGCGCACTCGTCCGGAAGGTATGCCGCCGATTTATTAAAAATAACACGCTGACAAAGCCACTCACAGAGTGGCTTTTCTTTTACGTATTACATGGTGTGGCCATTCTGCGCGAGTTTTTGCAACGGTCATGAATAGGTAGCCATGTTCAAAGGCTGAAATCTGGTTGATGTTTTGAGCTTGAACCAAGGGGAGGGGAAACATAATAATTTCCTGCAATACAAGAACAAGCCGATCCCGATAGCTCTCGCTATGCTCATAGTTAATGAGGGGAGTTTGCTACTTTAGGATAAAATTGGTTACAGGAGCTGATTTGAACCGACGATCTTCGAGGCTCCTTGTAAAGAACTGAGCCCGACCAGCTACCTTGCTGCATGAAGGAATTAAAGAATTGGTTGCGGGAGCCGGATTTGAACCGACGACCTTCGGGTTATGAGCCCGACGAGCTACCATGCTGCTCCATCCCGCGTCCGAATTGTGTTAATCAGTTTGAATTCATAATTAAGGAATTGGTTGCGGGAGCCGGATTTGAACCGACGACCTTCGGGTTATGAGCCCGACGAGCTACCATGCTGCTCCATCCCGCGTCCGAATTGTGTTAATCAGTTTGAATTCATAATTAAGGAATTGGTTGCGGGAGCCGGATTTGAACCGACGACCTTCGGGTTATGAGCCCGACGAGCTACCATGCTGCTCCATCCCGCGTCCGAATTGTGTTAATCAGTTTGAATTCATAATTAAGGAATTGGTTGCGGGAGCCGGATTTGAACCGACGACCTTCGGGTTATGAGCCCGACGAGCTACCATGCTGCTCCATCCCGCGTCCGAATTGTACTAATCAGTTTGAATTCATAATTAAGGAATTTGCTTACGGCGCTGGATTTGAACCGACAACTTTCTAGGCTCTTAGAAAGAACTGAGCCAGGCTAGCTATCATGTTGCTCCATCCGGTGTCCGTCAAAGCGGGGTGGACTATAACGACCAAGGGGCGGCAATGCAAGGATAAATCATCAAAATGCCATTGAGTGTTCAAATTTAATTCATTAATGCGCAGGGGGTAAACGTATTGGTTACAACTCCAACAAATCGGTAGGATTGATCGAGAAAAGCGATCCTGAAAACGGAAGTTTTTATCTTTTACCTTAATCAGAGGGTATAATGCGCCATTCATTTTTGCTTTGCTATCTGGTTAGTTCATGTTGAATTTTTTTGCGGCGGCCCCCAAGGGGTTTGAATATGCTTTGGCGCAGGAACTGCGCGAGTTTGGTGCGCTTGAGGTCAAGGAAAGTTTGGCCGGGGTCTATTTCTCCTGTCCGCTGGAACTGGCATACCGCATTACCCTTTGGACCAGACTGGCAAGCCGTATTTTGCTTATAATGCATCGCGGCCCCTGTGATTCCGCTGAGCAGCTTTATAATGCGGCCTTCTGTATCGATTGGCCGAGCCACTTTGATAACCGTTGTACCTTTAGTATCGACTTTCACGGCATGGGTGGTTTTATCAAGAACACCCAGTTCGGCGCTCTCAAGATTAAAGATGCTGTAGTGGATCGCTTCCGTGAAGACGATCTAAACCGCCCCAATGTGCAACGTGTCGATGCCGACTTCAAAATCGATGCCCACTACCGAAACGGTCAGGTAACCATAGCGCTGAACTTCTCCGGCCCGGCGCTGCATCAACGTGGCTATCGCAGCGGTACCGGTGAGGCGCCATTGAAAGAGAACCTTGCCGCCAACATGTTGGCCCGGGCCCAATGGGATAAACAAACGCCTTTGCTGGACCCATTTTGTGGCAGCGGCACAGTGTTGATTGAGGCGGCCATGATTGCGGCCGATATGGCCCCGGGGCTGCAGCGTCATCGCTTTGGCTTTGAGCACTGGCATCGCCATGACGCCAAACTTTGGCAAAGCATAGTCGAGGAAGCCAAGGCGCGGGCCAGCATAGGCAAGAACCGTTGTGAAGTGAAGTTCTTCGGCTCGGACATAGACTCGCGCATGGTGGCGCTGGCCAAACGTAATGCCAAGAGCGCCGGTGTCAGTGAACTGATCGAGTTCAGTGTTGCTAATGCTCTCAATATCACGCCACCGCTGGACAAAGGCTTGTTGATCTCCAACCCGCCTTATGGCGAACGTTTGGGCAATGTCTCCTCCTTGTTGCAGCTTTACTATCAGTTTGGCGACAAGCTCAAGCGTGAGTTTGGTGGTTGGCAAGTGGCCTTGCTTTGCAGTGATATCGAATTGATCTCATCGCTTAAGCTCAAGGCCGACAAGCAGATGAAGATGTTCAACGGGGCACTTGAGTGCGCCTTTAACCTCTATACCCTGCATGCCAATTCTACCCGCAGGGCGGCGGTGGCAGCCGAGCAGTCGGGGGCTGAGGTCAGTGATATCGCCAGTGCCTTTGCCAACCGGGTGAAAAAGAATCTAAAACAATTGGATAAGTGGGCCCGTAAAGAGGGGATCGACAGTTATCGCCTCTATGACGCAGATATTCCTGAATATAATGTCGCTATCGACAAGTATCTGGATTATGTGGTGATTCAAGAGTATGCGGCGCCTGCCAGCATACCTGAAGCCGTCAGCAAGCGACGTTTGACCGATGTGCTTCTGTCTTTACCCGGCGCCATTGGTGTTGAGCCGGACAAGATCATCCTTAAGACCCGCGAGCGGCAGAAAGGCACAAATCAGTATCAACGGCTCGACAAAGAAAAGCTGGAGCTGGTTACTCAGGAGTATGGTGCCCGTTTCAAACTCAACCTGACCGACTATCTTGATACCGGGTTGTTTCTCGACCACAGGCTTATTCGTAAACTGGTGGGCAGTAAAGCCAGTGGCCGTGATGTACTCAACCTGTTCGCCTATACGGGAACCGCGTCGGTGCACGCCGGGCTTGGCGGTGCCAAGTCGGTCACGACAGTGGATATGTCCAACACTTACCTTAACTGGGCCAAGGATAACTTTGTGCTCAATGGTTTGATTGGCAAACAGTATCGTTTCGAGCAGGGTGACTGCCTGCAGTGGATCCGCGATTGTGATCGCAAGTTCGATCTTATCTTTATCGATCCGCCAACCTTCTCCAACTCCAAACGGATGGAAGACTCATTCGATGTGCAGCGCGATCACGTCAAGTTGTTGTCTGATCTATTCAAACTGCTCAATCCGGGCGGAGATATAATCTTTTCCAACAATAAACGTAAGTTCAAAATGGATATCGAAGCCATGGCGGCTCAGGGCATGTCAGTCACCAATATGGATGCCCAGATGCTGCCAATGGATTACAAACGCAATCCGCATATTCATAATACCTGGTTGATCACCCATGCCTGAGACGCCATTGATCCTATACCACACAGATGGTTGCCATCTGTGTGAGTTGGCCATGACCTTGCTCGATGGCCTGAATATTGGTTATCGCACCCAGGATATTTGCGAGCAAGAAACGCTTGCCGAACGCTATGGAGTGCTTATTCCTGTGCTGGCCAACAGCATGGGTGAGGAACTCTGTTGGCCCTTCGATGAACAGCAAGTAAAACGCTTTACAGGAGCATAATGTGAGTCTGGTTCGTATCAATAATGGCTCGCTTGCCTATGGTTATACCCCTCTGCTGCAGCAGGCAGATTTCAGTATTGAAGCCGGCGAGCGGGTCTGTATTGTCGGCCGTAATGGCGCCGGCAAGTCCAGTCTATTGAAGGTGTTGGCAGGAGAAGTCCTGCTTGATGATGGTGAGTTCAATATCGCCACCGATGTTAAAGTCAGCCGCCTGCAACAGGACCCACCCAAAGCGGAACAGGGCACTGTCTATTCCTATATTGCCGCCGGTCTGGCCGATGTGGGCCAACTGCTCGAAGAATACCATCAACTGTCGCAGTCTATGGCCAAGGCCCAGGGTGAAGCGCTCGAGAAAATGCTGAAAAACCTCGAGCGGTTGCAATCCAAGTTGGATCACTTCGATGGTTGGCAACTCGACAATCGTATTCAGCAAAACTGCCGGCTGCTGGGGTTGGACCCGGATAAACCTTTGTCTGAACTCTCTGGCGGTTGGCAACGTAAAGTCGCCCTGGCCAGAGCTTTGGTGAGCGAGCCAGATTTGTTGTTGCTCGATGAGCCAACCAACCACCTGGATATCGACACCATAGAATGGCTGGAACAGTTCCTGTTGGGATATAAGGGCGCCATCGCCTTTATCAGTCACGACCGTGGCTTTATTCAAAAGATTGCCACCCGCATAGTCGATCTGGACCGCGGAGTAGTTACCTCCTGGCCCGGTGATTACCAGAGTTATCTCGATGGTAAGCAGGAGTGGCTCAGGGTTGAGGCCGAGCAAAATGCCCACTTTGACAAGAAACTCGCCGAGGAAGAGGTGTGGATCCGTCAGGGGATCAAGGCTCGCCGTACCCGTAATGAAGGCCGGGTGAGGGCTCTCAAGGCCTTGAGAATGGAACGCCGGGCTCGCCTGGAGCGCCAGGGCAATGCCAGAATGCAGGTGTCTGAAGCCGATCGCAGTGGCAAGTTGGTGTTTGAGGTGCGGGATCTCAATTACAACCTGGCAGATAAGGACCTGGTGCGGGACTTTTCCACCAATGTGATGCGCGGCGATCGCATCGCACTGATTGGCCCCAATGGTTGCGGTAAATCCACGCTTATTAAGTTGTTGATAGGTCAGTTAGCGCCGCAGAGTGGTGAAATCAAGACGGGCACCAAGCTGGAAGTCGCCTACTTTGACCAATACCGCGAAGCTTTGGATCCGGAAAAGACGGTTGAAGAGAACGTCGGCGAGGGTAAGAGCACAGTCACTGTTAACGGCAAAGACAGGCATATCCTCAGTTATCTGCAGGACTTTTTGTTTTCGCCTATGCGTGCACGCACACCGGTCAAGGCGCTCAGCGGCGGTGAGAAAAACCGCTTGCTACTGGCCAGACTGCTGCTTAGGCCGGCCAACCTTATCATTCTCGATGAACCGACAAATGATCTTGATATAGAGACACTGGAATTGCTAGAGTCTCTGCTCACTGAATATGAAGGCACTCTGCTGCTTGTCAGCCATGACCGGGCCTTTATTGATAATACGGTCACCAGTTCCTGGTGGTTCAGTGGCAACGGTCGTTGGAGTGAATATGTCGGCGGCTATCAGGATGCGGTTGCCCAGGGGGCACGTTTCTATCGCGACGCTGAGGAACCTGAGGCGGCTAAGCCTGTCAAACAGGAGGTTGCACCGCAAAAAGCCGCAGAACCCAAGACAACCAAAAAGCTTTCCTATAAGCTTCAGCGTGAGTTGGATGCTTTACCAGCCCTGATGGAAACACTGGAGCAGGAGCTGGAACAGCTGCAGGAGCGTGTCAACCAGCCGGACTTTTATTCGCAAGAGCAAGAGATTGTTGGTCGCGAATTGCAACAGTTGGCAGAGAAAGAACAGCAACTGGAGGCTTACTTCGAGCGTTGGGAAGAACTCGAGTCAATGAAGTAAGCTCAAAAAATATAATGGGAATTAAATTAATGAAGTTGAATAGTGCGCTGTCATTGGTGGCCATGGGGGTTATCAGTGTATTACAAGTATCGCAGGCGGCTCCTGTCTACGAAATTGTTAACCTGGATGGATATGATCTCAAAGGCAACCTGACCGATACTCGTACCGGCTATGGTATGGGCGTTAATGCCAACAATGAAGCCATAGCTGTGGCCAAGGGCAAGAAAAAGCTCAGCATCTCGGATGTGGACAATGACGATGGCATCATTGATATTGAAGATGGTATCGCGCCCGAGGAAAAGATCACCTATTCCATTAATAAACCCATTATTGCCAATAACTTCACTTTTAACTCCCAGGAAAACGATCCTGTGAGTCCCTGGACGCCTAATTTCGAGAGTATCAACGGTAGCACCCCTCCGGCAGATACCGACCCTGCCGTTCCGGCCAGCGTAAATTCAGTAGACAGTTTCTTCTATGGTATCAATGACGCCGGTATTCGCGTCGGAGCCATGACAGGTAAAGAGAATAAGGTCGACTATACCGGGGAAAGTACAGAACAGGACTACTGGTATTACCGTGACTTTGAACAGCGCGGTTTTGTTAAAGACGGTGACACCGAAGTGCCGTTGTTGCCGCCTTACACCACTTATACCAAGGACAACAAGACGGCTGAACTCGGCGGTTGGTCTATGGCATCGGCTATCAACAGCAATAACCAGATTGCCGGTTATGCCAGTACTGCCATCAGTAACTATGGGGCAGAGCGGGTTGCTGCCTGTCTGGGTAGTGACAACACGCTGCCGCTGGATGTGTGTTTGCAACGGGAAAAATACCCCAACGCCAACAACACCCGCAATATCCAGTATCAGATGCGTGCCTATGTCTGGCAATACGAAAACGGTGCGGTTACCGGTACCGAGTTGCCACTTGGCCTGACTCCCGGTGATTCAGATTATACCTTTACTGCTCAGGGGCTGGGGCTGAACAACTCTGGAGTTGTTGCCGGACGCTCTCATGTCTATCGTTATAACGATTCAGATAACCTGAGAATGGATGCGGCTTACTGGAGTAAAGATGCCAATGGTGAATACCAATACCATTGGATCCCGGTTGTCGATGACGATGTGCGTAACTCCATTGCCTATGACATCAATGATGCTGGGATATTGGTCGGCAGCTATAACAAGTACATTCAGGGTTATATCCGCGATAAGTTCTTTATCTATGATACCAATAACCCAGAGACCAAGCCGGTCACGCCCAACGATTTCTACAACACCATGTCTGATCTCTCCAGCAAGCCTCGAGATATCAACAACAAGGGCCAGGTTGTGGGTTATATCGAGTCAACCCATGATAAGGACAAGCCAAGACCCAAGGTGGGCTTCCTGTTTGACAAAGAGTCCGGTGAGTTCAGTAATCTCAATAAGCTACTGACCTGTGAGTCCAAAGGCTATGAGAAAGATGCCGAAGGCAACTGGAAACGTCATGAAGTGAGTGTTGAAGATGGCTCAGGCAAAACCCTGACCTACAACACTGACATAGTGGTGGTGGAAGCCAACAGTATCAATGAGGAAGGCACCATAGTCGGTACCGCCTTTATCCGTAAGCCTTCTTACCAGTTTGATGAAAAAGGTAATTTGGTGATCGGTGAAAACGGCAAGCCGCTGTTTGAGCTTAATGGTAACGGTCAGCCTGTGACTTCTTATCTGCCGCGTATGGTGGTACTTAAGCCCAGTAATAGTGGTGAAGCCTGTACTCAGGTGGACGACGGTGATATCGATAAGCCGTTTGAGCGTTCCGGTGCGGCCAGTTTGGGTTGGTTGGCATTGCTGCCGCTGATCTGGTGGCGCAGACGCAAAATTTAAGCTTAGTTTAAGCCTGTGAGATCGGCGCCCAAAAGGCGCCGATTTTTTTTTAATCAGGATCTCAATAGTTTAAAATTTCTTCGTTATAATTGGCGATTTTTTGATTGATCTCGGCGTTGAAAAGTTCTATTCATAGCAAGTGAAGCTGATGCTTCTATGTAAAATAGTACAGAGGACGCTTGCATGAAGAGACAAAAACGAGATCGTTTAGACCGAGCCTTTTCGAAGGGATTCCAAGCCGGTGTCGGCGGCCGCTCCAAGGAGCTTTGTCCTTATTCGAATCTTGATTCTCGCTCCCAGTGGCTAGGAGGCTGGCGCGAAGGGGTAGAAGGCCGAATTACCGGCCTGTTCAATAAGTAATTCAGCAAGACTGCCCTCCCAGATGAGGGCATTTTTATGGCGCTCTGAAAGCAACAAGGTCGGCAATTGCCGACCTTGTTGCTCGTATTCGATGGCTTTAGAAGGTTGAGGTATCGCTGAATACACCGACTTTCAGATCGGTGGCCGAGTAGATCTCGCGGCCATCGACTTCCAAAGTCGCATCGGCAATACCCATCACCAGTTTGCGGTGTATGGTGCGCTTGATATTCAGCCTATAAGTCACCTTCTTGGCGCCTGGCAGCACCTGGCCGGTAAATTTGACTTCACCAACCCCGAGTGCGCGGCCTTTACCCACGGCCCCTTCCCAGGCAAGGAAGAAACCAACCAGTTGCCACATGGCATCCAGTCCCAGACAACCAGGCATAACAGGGTCATCAACAAAGTGACAGCCAAAGAACCAGAGATCCGGGTTGATATCCAGCTCTGCAACAATTTCACCTTTACCGAAGGCTCCGCCGTTGTCGTTGATGGTCACGACTCTGTCGATCATCAACATGTTGTCCACGGGCAGGCGAGGGGAGTTCTTGCCAAATATCTCACCATGGCCGCAGGCGATGAGCTCTTCTTTGTTGAAACTGTTTGCTTTAGTCATTGTTGTTACCACATCCTTCTTCAAGTGCCGCCAAGATTAGCGAACAGGTGTAAGCTAAACAACTCCGATCAGCTAGTTATTGGTTAAAAAATGGCAATCTTGCCAGTAACCTTGCAAAATAGCCGGGTTCTTCATCAAGATTACCCGCCAATCTGTCGAGCCGTTGTTGTACCATGCCGTAAAGCGTGTCCTCTGGGAAGTTGTTATCTTCGTCGGCTTCTCCGGCTTTAATCCCCATTAACAGAGTGACGGCTTGGTCTACATGAGTGATTTCATAGAGCCGGAATAACCCTTGCTCTACCGCAGCGATGACATCGGGTGCCAGGTTGAGTTGCTGCACATTGGACTTGGGCATAATTACCCCTTGGCTGCCGGTCAAGCCGCGCCTCGCGCAGAGTTTAAAAAAGCCCTCAATCTTCTCATTGACGCCACCAATCGCCTGCACATTGCCAAACTGATCAAGCGCGCCGGTCACAGCCAGTCCTTGGTCTATCGGCTGTTCGGTTATTGCCGAGATCAGGCTGCAGTATTCGGCCAAGGAGGCGCTGTCACCATCAATTTCCTGATAGGACTGCTCAAATACGATATTGGCATTGAGGTGCAAGGGCGCGTCGCGGCCAAATACCCGATAGAGACAGGCGGACAGGATCATCATTCCCTTGGCGTGGATATTACCCGCCAACTCTGATTTCCGTTCAATATCGGCGACTTCACCATCACCATAGTGCACCGATGCCGTGATCCTGGCCGGTTCTCCGTAGCAATAATCCAAGGTGTCTATCACTGTTAGGCCATTGATTTGCCCCACCATAGCACCCTCAGTTGGCAAATAGATGAAGGCGTCATCAAGGTTTTGGGCCGACTGCTGCTCTTGGGCGTTATGTCGCTGCTGGCGTTGGAGCAGGGCATGTTCAATGGCGTTGGCGTCTAGCGCTTGTCCTTGGCTATAAAAAGCCGCTTCAGCGAACACTTGTGCCAAATCTGCGCTGGCGAGGCTCAAGCGTTGTTGATGCTCTGTCAGACGACTGCTGTATCTGAGCAGCGGCAGTAAGGCCGATTCTGTCAGTTGACAATGACTGAGCTTGGCTAACTCTGCCAACCAGGCTACATAGTCATTGACAGCAACCTTTTGCAAATCAATTTCAAATACTAGTTCCCCAAGCAGGGCAAATAATTCGCTGAATCTGCGTTCATGGTACCTGAGTTCGCTGTAGAGCAGGCTCGAACCTACCAACACGACTTTCGCTTGCAGGGGCTGCCATTGCCCTTGGTGCTCGAAGCCCCCTTTCTCTATGGTGTCCAGCAATAGCTCCCATAAAGGCTCACGTTTCCATAGAGATTCGGCGCAGATAAAGAGTATTCCTGGCGTTGTGAGGGCGCTAGGTTGTCTTTGTTGCTGACTATTCTGATAGCCGAGTAGCTGAGCCCGGGTGATGCGACCACTTAAGTATTGCATCGGCATCTTGCTCTGGGCGCTCAGGGCTTCAAATAGCCAAGTGCGGTGGATACCCTGGAAATCTGCCAGGAAGAGCTGTTGTCCTGATAAGGATTGCAGTAGCCCAAAGGCCTCTATGACTCTTTCTTGTCCAAGTAATAGATCTGTCAGTTGGCTCGATGTGGGAAGCTGCAGATTGGAGTATTGAGGGGTAAGGGCCCCGGCCGGGATCAAGCTAGGCTTCATTGTGGTTCAAAGTCATTTAAAGATAAGCTGATTTTACCACAGGGGCGGCGGGGCAGCATGGTAAATCTCCATCTCGGGCAGCCTTTTATTGTTCGATATGAGTTCCGTTTGAATCCTTCGGATGGCTGAGATTTAGACATGTGAACATATTTTTAGAAATAAGGGTTTACAACGGCTTAGTGAGCTTATACTATTTGCGCCGNCTAATGAACAAGCAGTTGGAATAAAATGATTTATTAACGGTTTACAGAGTCTGGGGTTAGCGATATTATTCGCCTCGTTCCGGAGGGGTGGCAGAGTGGTTGAATGCACCGGTCTTGAAAACCGGCATGGGTTTATAGCCCATCCAGGGTTCAAATCCCTGCTCCTCCGCCATATTCAGAAAGGCCCGCTTGTGCAAACAGGCGGGCTTTTTCGTATCATCAGTTTTGATGATACGAATTGGCTTGGCACCGCTTTGAGGATTGCTGGGTTTATAGCGCCGTCATGCAGGGTTCGAATCCTTGCTCCTTTGCCATATTCAGAGAGGCCCGCTTGTGTAAACAGGCGGGCTTTTTCGTATCTCGGTTTTGATGAATTCTTGTCATACCTAAACAGTTCAGAGCAACC
>NZ_NGVS01000013.1 GCF_002777975.1 Shewanella carassii | reverse complement strand
ACGTCTATGCTCGTAACTGCGCCCCGACAGTTCGTCTTCACCACACAAAAATGCCCTTCTCACGCAACGGTTAATCACGTGATAAAAAAGGCGTACTTTCAGCATCTATCAACTGGCGACGAGCTGTGGTCATAACCAACCTCGACTTAGCTTTGATGGGTATTTCAAAGCCTAGTCAAGGCTTGGTGAAACATCAAAAGATATGGCTGTCCTGTTTTTTGTCGTGCGACTTAAAGCGTCCTTCCCAGAATACGCCCTTGCAGCCATCTTCTCGATTGGCCTTGCGGGCGATATCTTCGTTTAAACAGCGCATAAACCAACTGATACTGCCAAGGCGTTTCTGCCAATCGCTAATCAGCGTATCCAACAGTATTCGCTCACCTTCTGAGAGACTATCGCCCTTGAGGAACTTTGCCGCCACAGGATTGCCGCTAAAGAGCAATGTCCAACGCTCGATGACTTCAAATGGTGACAACGATTGTTGCGCAGCAAGGTCGATTTTGAGCACCAAATGGTAGTGATTACTCATAACCGCATAAGCGCAAACGTCGATGCAGAATATTGACGACAACTGCCTGATTTTATCCACTATCCAGCCACGTCTATGCTCGTAACTGCGCCCCGACAGTTCGTCTTCACCACACAAAAATGCCCTTCGGACGCAGCGGTTAATCACGTGGTAAAAAGGCGTACTTTCAGCATCTATCAACTGGCGACGGGCTGTGGTCATAACCAACCTCGACTTAGCTTTGATGGGTATATCAAAGCCTAGTCAAGGCTTGGCGAAACATCAAAAAGATATGGCTGTCCTGTTTTCTTCAAGTGCAGATCGTCCTGGATCGGATGATGGCAATACGCGCAGGCTTAATAGAAAAATTGACCTTTTAACCTACAATGAATCTTGTGCTAACTCTTCGTCCCACTTGAAGTCAATATTAAAATCACCACTAGGTTTAAGTGAAAACAACGCCCTATTCCAAAGATTACTATTATCTTCAGTAGTTATTTCGTGTAACGCTTTAAAATCCTTGTACATTTGGTATTCAACGTCAAAATCCACTTCTTCTTCGGAGTCTGATCTCACATAAATACAATCAAATTCAGCAGTGTCATCAACGTATTCCACTTCGATTTTTACTAAATCCCAACTTTCCTGAATGGAATCTACAACAGCCTGAGCAATGCTCAAATAAATCTCATCTAAAGTCCTGTCCATTAGATATCACCCACCATGCCTATTCTCGAAAAATGTTTGTTTCTGCTTACCGTCAATCCAATATTTTACATCAAAGGCTGTTGGCCGCTTACTAGCACCTTCATATATTGGCTTAATGTCCACACTTACTTCTTTTCCAGATTTCAACGCATCAGCCCATTTGTTTTCCATTCTCTTCCACCTACCTCTATTCAAATTTGAGTTCATCGGAGAATAATTGATCTGCTCTCCCGGACCATCGAATATTGATGCCACCAAATGACCACCATCGTCCGTCTGCAAACCATCTTTGATGCCGTTAGCTTCAGCAGATTTTGTTTGTTGATGAGTATTTCGATCGCGCGTCTCTAGCTTTAGTTTTCCATGAACACGATTGACATTTCCGGCGCTGTCCGTTTGATAGGTATAGTTTCCGACTTTATAATCGGTATTTGGATCTAGCTGCTTATTGAGCGTTTTGTTCCAGCCTCCTTTTTGCCCAGGCTCTAACTCTATTACTTTCCTGTTTGGAACATCTCCACCCGCATTTTCCTGACTTTTCAAAGGAGTGTCAACATCACCCTTTGGCGTCTTGCTATTCAGTGGAGTCTGGTGTTTTCCGATATAAGTTTGAATTGCATGGTCGTTCCTAATCGCCTTTTGCGCCTTGGCGATATCTTCCAATACGCTGCTGGCCGGGCTGATAATCCGGCTGGCCCGTCTCTTGGTCACAACAAGAAACATCAGGATCATCCCAAAGATACTGCCAACCAGCGCCGCAAGCAGGACAAGAGACATCTCCAACATGCCATCCAAACTGACCCGGCTATGCATATAACCGACTATTTCGGCCAGCTTATCTTTGGGAAGGGCGTCGAGATAACGCAGTGGCAGTGATTGCAATAAGGCCCGGACATGCTCGTCTTTTAACAGCAAGATCAGCATTTCCATCGCCTCACCTGTGGCCTTCAAGCCATTTTCACTGCGGGCACGCCATTGGGCCAGTTTGGTCTCCAGAGCATCGACATCGCCTGTCATTATCGCCTCGAGCAACAAAGAAAGACTGATATCTGCTTCCTCAAGGAATGCCATCAAGCCATTGAAATCCAGCAAATCGTCCATAACACTGGCCGTACCCTGACGCAGCCCCTGCTTGTAAGCCAGGCCGGTCTGCAAGACTTGCTGCCAGATTTGCTGCTGGTTGAACTGCTCTCGCTGAGCCGTTAGCTCCGCCAGCTGTGCATCCACTTTTTGCCTGAAACTGTCACTGATTTGCTGAACATCCACCTGTGCGGCCAACTGTTCGCTTTTCTTGGCCATTTCCGCTGCCGCGGTGTCCAGCGACGCCGCCAACTGACGGTAGAGGCCGGGTAGCCTTTGCTCTGCACTTTGGCGCTCAGCCTCATCGCCGAAGATCACTGTGGCTTCCCCGTTGGGGCAATCTTCCATGCAGGCCCAGCCCTTGGCATTCAATACCCCGCTCTTTTGCGAACCATCACTGAATTCGACTCTATAGGGCACCTTACCTGCCGCCGTCTCCTCTTTGTCGTCGTAAACCAGTTCCAACTCCAACCTGCGTCTGGCTTGAGCGAACTTGGGACTGATTTTAGCCGTTGGCGCAGTGGTGGGCGCAATCTGAGTCAGGCTGGGATCCGGGCTGTAAACTGGTTCGATGGCCGGGGCCAGGCTGCCGGTGGATGTTTTAAAGTAAGCACTGCTTCCAGCCGAAGCCAAACGCGTTTGGATCTGATTAACGGCGTGAGGGGAAATACCGTCTTGAATGTTGGCGACCCAGTCGCCGGATTGATAACGAAATAGTGGCAAGATTGGTGCATCACTGAGAAGCACCCAGTTGCCATCGGTCAGTTCCCGCTTGAGCTGCTCAAGCGAGCGCCCGGACGGTGCCAAAGATACCAACTGTTCATTGCTCAAGCTTTGCCAGTTGGCCTCAATCTGCCCGGCATCACTGAGATGCAACTCAGCCATACTGACTACGCGGATCACGCCCATCTATGACTCTCCCTGTCTGCCCCAAGGTAATGAGGCTCCCTTGGTAAAACTCCTTGTTTCCTGTGGCGCTTTTTTGAGCGCGCTTGGATGGTACTGCAAGTACTGAAGAAATGCAGCTCAGTCACCTTGAAAACATTAGTTTTTCCCGATATTTTTCGGTTTGCTTGCCACAAAACAGTCCTTTTGAGGGCAACACCCCCTTCTAAACGACTATAAGCCTTTTAGGCCTGGTGTAAGCTCACAGCAAAGTGTTGCTGCTATAGCCTGAGACCGGGGTTCTGGGCTATCATCTGGCTCCATAAATTCAGCGTATTCCAAAGCAGTATTCATGATCACCATTTCCGATGCCCAGTTGATCCGTGGCACCAAGACCTTGCTTGACGAGGCCTCATTGACTATTTATCCCGGCCACAAGGTGGGATTAGTCGGCGCCAACGGTACGGGTAAGTCCTCGTTGTTGGCCCTGATTCTAGGGCAACTACACCTGGACAAAGGCGAGATCAGCGTGCCATCCCAGTGGCGCATCGCAACTGTTGCTCAGGAAACCCCGGCGCTGGACGTCTCGGCACTGGAATATGTGCTCGATGGCGATCGTGAGTTTCGCGAGCTCGAAACCCAACTGGCCAAGGCTGAAGCAGAGGATAATGGCCACAGGATAGCCGAACTGCACGGCAAGCTTGATGCCATCGGCGGCTACAGCATACGCGCCCGTGCCGGTACTCTGCTGGCAGGGCTTGGCTTTAGCGAGGCCCAGCAGAGCCATCCGGTGAAGAGCTTCTCCGGTGGCTGGCGGATGCGTCTCAATCTGGCGCAGGCACTGCTGTGTCGCTCAGAATTATTGCTGCTCGATGAGCCCACCAACCACCTAGATCTGGATACCATGTACTGGCTGGAAGGTTGGATTAAATCCTATCAAGGCACGCTGGTGCTGATCAGCCACGACCGTGACTTTATCGACGCCATAGTGGACGAAATCGTCCATGTTGAACACCAGAAACTTAACTTCTACAAGGGTAACTACAGCGCCTTTGAACACACTCGTGCCGAACGTATGGCCCAGCAACAGGTGGCCTATGAACGCCAGCAGCGAGAGCGGGCGCACATGCAGTCTTTTGTGGACCGCTTCCGTTACAAGGCCAGTAAGGCCAAACAGGCCCAAAGCCGCCTGAAGGCCCTGGAAAGGATGACTGAGTTGATGCCTTCCAAGGCCGACAGCCCTTTCTATATGGAATTTCGCGAGCCGGATGCGCTGCCCAACCCCTTGGTGAAGATGGAAGATGTGTCGGTCGGCTACGGCGACAAGGCTATTCTCAACAAGGTGCATCTCAATCTGGTACCCGGTGCCCGCATCGGTTTGTTGGGGCGCAACGGTGCCGGTAAGTCTACCCTGATTAAGTTGCTGTCTGAGCAGCTCTCGCCCATGCGCGGCCTGTACGAGCCTAATCCCGGGCTCAATATCGGCTACTTTGCCCAACATCAGATAGAGTTTCTGCAGCTGGATGATACCCCGCTGCAGCATCTGCAGCGCTTGGCACCCAATGCCCGCGAACAGGAGTTGAGAGACTTCCTCGGTGGTTTTGGGTTCCAGGGAGATATGGCACTTGCCCAAGTGCGTCCCTTCTCCGGTGGTGAAAAGGCCCGTCTGGTATTGGCGCTGCTGGTGTGGCAACGCCCCAATCTATTGCTGCTCGATGAACCCACCAACCACCTGGATTTGGAGATGCGCCACGCCTTGACCGTTGCGCTGCAGGGCTTTGAAGGCGCCATGGTGATAGTGTCCCACGACCGTCACCTGCTGAGACTCACCTGCAACGACTATTACCTGGTCGACGGCGGCGAAGTGCGGATGTTCGATGGCGATCTGGACGACTATCACCAGTGGTTGCTGGATGCCGCCAAGGCCGCAACGGCGAGTGTGTCCCAGGTTGACGAAGCCTCACCAGCCCAGGACAAGAAGCTGCAAAAGCGCCTGGAAGCTGAATTGAGACAAAAACTATCACCACTGAAGAAACGCCAGGCCAAACTGGAAGCCGAGCAGAGCCAGGCTACCGACAGATTGGCGGAGCTGGAAAATCTGCTGGCGAACACTGCTCTCTACGAGGCCGAGCAAAAGCCCAGACTGACGGAGATCCTCGCCGAGCGCACCCAACTTTCGCAGGCGCTGGAAGAAAGCGAAATGAACTGGTTGGAACTTCAGGAAGAGATAGACGCCATCGAAGCCGAATCGGGTCTTTAAACTGGATTCGGCCAAGCCGTTAAGTTAACCCAAAGGAGAACTCTGTGCCCCATACGAGTCTATTTACCCCCAATCTTTGGCAGGAGTGCGAAGCGCTATACCCCTCGCTGGAAAAGTTGCTGATAGAGCTACAGGACAAACATGGCCTGATAGTGAACCTGATCTTACTTGCACTGACACTGGACGATAAACGTGTCGCTCTCGACTGCGAGTCTTGGTCTCAATTGCATACCGATATAGCACAGTGGGAAAGCGGCATTCTGCACCCCTACCGCCGACTTAGACGGCTAGCCAAACCCAATCTGGAGCAAACAGAATACCAACAGATGCTGGATGTCGAACTCAAAATGGAACGTCGAGGTCAGCATTTAATACTGCATAAACTCAACGGTCTGCCTCGCAGCATCGCTGAAGACAAGCGACACAATCTCAGCACTTATCTGGCGCTATTCAACCTCAGCCCTCAGCAACACCCTGCACTGCTGGCTCCCGCTTGAGTCTCCGAGCCAATCGGCTGGCGTTCCGCGCCGTCAAACCATAGATGCTCAATTGAGGATTGGCCCCCAAACTGCTGGGAAATACAGAACCATCCATCACAGATAGATTGCTGTAGTAATGTGCCTGACCTTCACTGTTTACCCAGGATAATTGCCTGTCTTCGCCCATGGCGCAGCCGCCCATTACATGTGCCGAAGCCACTATGGTCTTCAGTGGCGCCAGCGGCATATTGGCTATAACCTGTTTGGCCTCTTGCCAAGAGGACAAAATTCCGGCGCCCTCATTGATAGGCATAACCTGCTCAGCACCGGCGGCAAACTGCAGCTCGGCCATGCTGGCAAAAGCCCTTCTGGCGGCGGCAAACAGGGCCGGCGTCAGAGGGTAATCCAGCGCAGTGCCTTTATCTGTCAACAGTACTTGGCCACCGGGCAATTCTGGCGAAAAGCCATCCCGGATCAGGGCTATGGTGACCTGCAGATGATTGAACCAGGACATCAGCTCGGCATGCTGTGGCCCATAGCCCAGGGTTTTGGAGGCAATAAGCACAGGATGCACCGGCGGTACCTCCAGCTTATATCCTGGTTGACCAGTAGCACCATCTTGCCAAACAAACTGATCCGAATATATCGACTGCGGTGCCCCGGAGTGGGCATTGATTGCCTCCCGAAAGCGGGCGCCACTGAGCACGGTTGGGTGTAAACAGGTCTGCTTGCCGAGGCGCTGATAGGGATCTGTCATTTGTGAACGCAGCAGTAATGCCGGAGTGTGGATTGCCCCGGCCGCCGCCACATAATGACGGGCACGGATCATCAACTTGACTCCAGTGGGCTTGTTATAGCCATCGAGCGCCTCGGCTCTGAGAGCAAAAACCCGCTCGCCATGATGCTCGAAGCGCTCGGCGCGAACATGGCTGTATAACTCAGCCCCAGCGTTCAGGGCAGCCGGTATGGTGGTGACCAGCATGGATTGCTTGGCATTCACCGGGCAGCCCATGCCGCAGTACCCCGTGTTCCAGCAGCCCAGCACATTGCGTTTGATAACTGTGTAGTCCCAGCCTAGCTCGACACAGCCATCCCTGAGAGCCTGGTTGTTGCGGTTGGGATCTATCGGCCAACGACTGATATTGAGCCTTTGCTCCATCTTGTCGAACCAGGGATCCAACTCGCTGCGGGACAAACCTTTAACCCCAAGGCTTTGCCAATAGTCCAGAGTGGCTTTTGGGGTGCGAATCGAAGTGGTCCAGTTGACTGTAGTGGAGCCGCCGACCGACTTGCCCTGGAAAATACCTATTCCCTTATCCAGGGTCTTCATCGCCGCCGCTTGCTGGTAGAGTTCTGGATAGGCGCGGCGCTCCTCCATGACAAAGTCAGAGGATGACTTGAGCGGCCCGGCCTCCAACAGCAAAACTCTGAGCCCCGCCTGAGTCAATATTTCAGCCGCCGTACCGCCGCCGGCACCTGTACCTATGATGACGACATCCGTCTCCAGTTCAAGATCCTCGGTCAAAGAGGCTCCATCTGTATGTTTCCAACCTGCGGCCAACCCGGCCAAAATGGGATCAACTATCGGCAAATGTGTCTCCTGTGGGGTATTAGAGGGCCAGTTTCGGCTTGCTGTAGTTAAGCCCGCCCCAATGCTCAGGGCAGGCGTAATAGCTCGCCATCAACAGTTCTCTGAGACCAAGATAGGCTTGTTGCAGCAGCGCCATCCAAGCGCTGCGCCAAGACTCCAGCATACCGACCAATTCATTGGGACTGCGCAACATCAGAGGCGTCATACTGCCGCTCAGCAAGAGTAAGCCAAAGCGGTTTTCCAGCATGTCGAGCAGCTGTTCCAGCTCCTGACGCTGGGCCTTAGGTAGCCATTTAAGGGTTTGATTGACCGCATCCAGAGTGCGATTGATGGCATCGACTCTATGCTTGCTAATCTCCGGCAATGCGCCTTCCAACAATACTGGGATCAAGGCGCCGAGCAGAAGGTCATGAGGCTTTTCCCGCTCACTCAAGCTGACGATCTCCTCATCTACATAGAGGCTGACGCCTAACGCCAGCGCCGTTGTTCCCCCCAAAGCCCACAGTAGAAACTGCCGTCTTTGCATGCCTGTCCTCCTGTCATTTCCCTGCACTCGGCTGTGCTGACATCTGTGTTACAATTCGGCCGATAACCAATTAACCACAGCAAAGCGCCCACGGCAATAGGCCATTTTGCATGCGAGATATCATGAGTAGCAGTTTTCGCCCGCCCTGGTGGGCCAAGAGCCCCCATTTTCAAACTATCATTCCAGTGCTGACCAAGGTGGCGGGGTTGCCGCTGCAACGTGAACGGTTGGAACTGGAAGATGGCGACTTTATCGACCTCGACTGGCTCAAAGCGCCTATCCCGGGTAAGCCCTTGTTGGTAATACTGCATGGGCTAGAGGGCAGCGCCGACTCCCACTATATCCGCCGCCTGCTGCGCGAGTGTCAGAAGCGGGGGCTGGCCGCCGTAGTGCACCATCACAGAGGCTGTTCGGGTGAAGACAATCGCCTGGCGCGCAGTTACCACAGCGGTGATACGGCCGATATCAGCCATAGCCTGCAAACCCTAAAGCAGCGCTATCCCCACTCGCCTCTGCTGGCGGTCGGTTACAGCCTCGGCGGCAATGTACTGGCCAAGTACCAGGGAGAATTTGCTGAGAAAAGCCTGCTCAGTCGCGCAGCCGTGGTATCGGCACCGCTGGCGCTGGCATCCTGCGCCAAGCGGCTGGAGAAAGGCTTCTCCAAGGTTTATCAAAGTTATCTCATCCGCCAACTGCAGCAAAAAATGCTGCTGAAACTCGAGCGGGGCAACAGCCAGTTGCCGCTGAATGGCGAAGCCATCAAACGGCTAAACACCTTTTATGATTTCGACCATCAGGTGACGGCACCACTGCACGGTTTCAACGGTGTCGATGACTATTACCAAAAGGCCAGCGCCTTGCCTTTATTGAGCAAGATAGCCAAGCCGACCCTGATTCTGCATGCCGCAGACGACCCGTTTATGACGGACGCCGTAATCCCTTCATTGGCGCATCTGCCCGCCTGCGTCGAGTATGAACTGCATGCCAATGGCGGCCATGTGGGCTTTATCGAGGGCGGCACACCATGGCGACCACGCTATTATCTGGAGCAGCGATTGCTGCGTTATCTAACGGAGTCAACTCATGCTGATACCCTATGAATCCCTGCTGCAACTGCCCAAGGACACCCTGGACAACCTGATTAAGGAATACCTGCTCTCTCAGGTAGAAGATGGCAGCTTCGATGCCTTGGGTGACGAAGCGTTGGAGCAGGCCATCGGCAAGTGCCGCCTGGCGCTCAAGAGCGGGCATTTGCTGGTCGAATTTGGTGAAGACGATGAGTCCATTGCGATCCGCTCCCGCGAGGAGATCATGCGCCGAACTCCACTTACCCATGATTGACCCGCCCCCCTGCATTCCTTTATAAGTAGTTAACCAAAGGTTAACCCACCGATCGTTAGCCCGTGGCTCAAGTTCTTTGAAATAGGTAGGAAAAATGTCTGCAAAACATCCAATTATCGCAGTGACAGGTTCATCGGGTGCCGGAACCACGACTACCACAACCGCCTTCAGTCACATCTTCAGGCAGCTGGGGATCAACGCGGCCATGGTAGAAGGGGACAGCTTTCACCACTATACCCGCGCCGAAATGGAAGTGATGATCCGCAAGGCCAAGGCCGAAAACCGCAACATCAGCTATTTTGGCCCTGAGGCCAATGATTTTGCCCGCTTGGAAAAGTGTTTTGCCGACTATGCCAGCACGGGACAAGGGGAAACCCGCTCCTACCTGCACACCTTCGATGAGGCCGTACCTTACAACCAGATGCCGGGTACCTTTACCCAATGGCGGCCGCTACCGGAAGACACGGATATGCTCTACTACGAGGGGCTGCACGGCGGTGTAGTGACCGGCGAAAGCAATGTTGCCCAACACGTGGATCTCTTGATTGGCATGGTACCCATAGTCAACCTGGAGTGGATCCAAAAGATCATCCGCGATACCTCTGAGCGCGGCCATACCCGTGAAAAAGTGATGGGCTCAATCGTGCGTTCGATGGACGACTATATCAATCACATGACGCCGCAATTCTCCCGCACTCATATCAATTTTCAGCGGGTCCCTACGGTAGATACCTCCAACCCCTTCAGTGCCAAGGATATTCCCAGTCTGGATGAAAGCTTTGTGGTGATCCGCTTTCGCGGCATCAACAATGTCGACTTCCCCTATTATTTGAAGATGATCCAGGGGGCTTTTATGTCCAGAATCAACACCCTGGTCGTACCGGGAGGCAAGATGTCACTGGCAATGGAACTCATTCTAACCCCGCTGATTAAGGATCTGATGGAGAAACGCCAAGCCCTGCTGGAGCAGGATATTGAATAGGCTGGATGCAGATAAATGTGGGCTTCATACTCGATTAAGTTTGATTTAAGTCTAAAGGGGTAAATTACAGCCATCGGGATTTCAGGCGAAATACTGATGGTTGACATACTCTTGGGGATAGATTCCCCCATCTTGATCTGTTTGTTCCCTCGAGTATGTCAACAACCTCATCGGCTTTAGACACCCCCAACTAAGATTCTATATCTCCCATTAATTGACGGTAGATTTGCCGCCGTAATTAATATAGATAAATAGCTTATTTATCTATAACTTAACCCAAAATTAGCGACTGATTGCCGTTGGCCAACCGTTCTCGCTTGTCATGCTTATCTCGTCAATAGTTCGGCGTCAGAATCTGTTAAAACCGCAGGCTCCTCGCTGAACCTACAGAGACTCAACTGGCAAGATATTGCGGCAAAATGTCAGCGGAATATGGCGTTCTAGCGACCCCTTCAACCTCTTACGACTACCCAATAAGTAAGGTAAGTTCTGAGATCGAAAACGGCTGGAAAGTAATTGTTTTATCGCAAAACAAAATACTTTCCAGCCGTTGCTATTTTCTGTTCCCGCTCATCGGTGAAGCCCTTCAAAAACCGACATCCCAGCGGTTTTATCTGGGCTTAGGATCAGGAAATGCGCTCTACCGAGCCACCAAGACCCTTGAACTTATCTTCGATATGTTCATAGCCCCGATCCAGATGATAGATACGGTCCACCACTGTGGTGCCTTCGGCCATCAGTCCGGCAATCACCAAACTGGCCGACGCCCGCAGATCGGTCGCCATCACCTGAGCACCATTGAGCCGCTCAATACCGTGAATGATACAGGTATTGCCTTCCAGCTCCATATTGGCGCCCATACGGTTCAACTCGGGCACATGCATAAAGCGGTTCTCAAAGATGGTTTCCGTGATAGTGCCTGTGCCTTCTGCCAGTGCATTGAGCACACAGAACTGCGCCTGCATATCGGTCGGGAAACCGGGATAAGGCAGAGTCTTGATATTGACTGACTTGGGACGCTTGCCCTTCATGTCCAGGGCTATCCAGTCGCTGCCGGTAAGGATTTCGGCGCCGGCATCTTCCAGCTTGGCCAGCACAGCCTCCAGCGAGCCGGGATCGGCATCCAGACAACGGATCCGGCCACGAGTCACAGCTGCAGCCACCAGGAACGAGCCTGTCTCAATTCTGTCCGGCATCACCCGATAACGGCAACCATTGAGCTTCTCCACCCCCTGGATCCGTATGGTGGCGGTTCCGGCGCCCTCAATCTTGGCCCCCATGGCGATAAGGCACTTGGCCAGGTCCACCACTTCGGGTTCACGGGCGGCGTTTTCAATCACGGTTTCACCGTCGGCCAAGGCCGCGGCCATCAGCAGATTCTCTGTGGCACCAACACTGACCATATCCATAAAGATATGCGCGCCCTTGAGGCGACCATCGACCCGTGCCTTGATATAGCCTTCATCAACTTCTATCTTGGCGCCCATCAGCTCCAGGCCATGCAGGTGCAGGTTCACCGGCCGGGCTCCTATGGCGCAGCCACCCGGCAGAGACACATCCGCCTTACCGAAACGTGCCAGCAAGGGCCCCAGGATCAGAATTGAGGCGCGCATGGTTTTCACCAGATCATAAGGGGCGCAAAACTCATTGATACCGCTGGCATCGATACGTATCTGGCCCTGCCCCAGTTCGGTGACGTCGGCGCCGAGACAGCGTAGCAGCTTACAGCTGGTGCTGACGTCCCTCAGGTTGGGCACATTGGAAACCAGAAACTCCGATTCGGCCAGCACCCCGGCCATCAGGATAGGCAGGGCAGCATTCTTGGCGCCGGAGATCACCACGTTACCGGCAAGCGCACCGCTTGCCTGAATTTTCAGTTTATCCACATTGATACTCTAGGCTGGCATGTTGAAGATTTTTTCACGCTGCCACTGGGTAGGCGTAAAAGTCTTGATACTGAGCGCGTGCATCTCACCACTGGTGATCTTGTCCATCAGGGGCGCATAGATGGCCTGCTGCTGCTTGATACGGCTCATGCCATCGAAACATTCACCCACGGCCACTATCTTGAAATGGCTGCCTTCGGCGCTGACATAGACTTCCGTCAACGAGAGTGAATCCTTTAATATTTGTTCTATCTCTTTGGTATCCATTGGAAACTTACCTAGTTTGGCCCTCTGTGGTAAAGAAGGCATCCAAATCATACAGGGCGATCAACTTACGCACCTGTGGCGAGGGAGAAGCCAGGGTCAGCTCCCCCTTTCTGAGACTGACAAGCTCCATTAGAAACGCCATGCCGGCACTGTCCGAGTATGTCAGCTCGCTGAGATCCAACCGGCGCACATCGTCCGGCAGCAGTGTCTTGCGCGTCTTCCACAAGCGGGCGACCTCTTCTTGAGTCAAACGCCCGCTCAATTTGCAGCTATCGCCCTGTGGCTCCAGCTTCATAGCGCATCCTTGCCTTTAGGGCCATTGGGATCCACGTGAACCTGAGTGCGCTCTTTAAGCATCTCAATCACGGCATCTATGCCCTTTTGGCGAATGAGTGTAGTGACTTCCGATTGCTTGGAGGCCAGCAAGCTGACACCTTCGGCAACCAGGTCGAAGGCCTTCCAGCTGTCGTCCTTCAAACGACGCGCCTTGAACTGCAGCTTGATGGGCGGACGACCCGCTTCAATGATCTGTACATTCACCTCGACTATCTTTTCCTGGCTGAAGTCGATGGCGCGGCCAAATTCCACCTTCTGATTAGTGTACTCGGTAAAAGCCTGGGCATAGGTGGAAACCAGATAGCCCTCAAACGCATCGACAAAGGCATCACGCTGCTCTCTGGTGGTCTGCTGCAAATATTGGCCCATCACCTTGTAAGCGGCGTACTTGTAATCCACATAAGGCATCAACTCCTCTTTAACGATCACCTTGAGGTGATCCGGATTGCTGTCGATGATGCTCTTGTCCTGATGAAAACGATTGAATGTCTTGTCGGCAACCTGCTCCACCATGATATAAGGGTTGCTGGTATCGATATCGGCTGCCTGTGCCACAGTTGCAGACGCCAGGCAGGCGACGGCCAACAGATTACGGATTATCCCTTTAAACATCTCAGTGCTCCTAGTTGTCCTTTGAACCCATGCTATATAAAAACTGCCCAATCAGATCCTCCAGCACCAGCGCCGAACGGGTATCGTCGATGCGATCGCCATCTTGCAAAATCGCGATATCGTCATCCATAAACCCTGGGGTCAGACCGAGGAACTGCTCACCCAGCAGGCCCGAGGTTAAGATAGCCAGGCTGCTGGTTTCGGGAAACTGGTCGTAACGCTTGTCCATGGTCAGGGTCACTACAGGCACCATCTGCTTGGGATCCAGAGTGATCTGACTCACCCGACCGACAACCACACCGCCCACTTTGACCGGCGAACGTACTTTAAGGCCGCCAATATTACTGAACTTGGCCATTAGAGTGTAAGTATTGCTAGAGGATTGCACCTCCACATTGGCCACCTTGTATACCAACAGCAAAAAAGCCACCAGTCCGGCCAACAGGAAGAGCCCCACCATAAATTCAATTTTTCGTGTCAACATAGAGTCACCAGAGTTAATCATCCATTATGCGCCGGCGCCAAAATCAGCGGGCAAACATCAGCGCCGTCAATAAGAAGTCCAGCGCCAATACCGCCAGGCTGGACTGCACCACAGTCTGGGTGGTCGCGCGGCTAATCCCTTCCGGATTAGGCACCACCTGATAACCACGATAGAGAGCTATCCAGGTCACCACTATGGCAAAAACAAAACTTTTAATCAGACAGTTAACTATGTCCTGCCGCCATTCCACCGCGGCCTGCAGAATCGACCAGAAGGCGCCATTGTCTATACCTTTCCATTCGACCCCAACCAGATAACCGCCATAGATACCTACAGTGGTAAACATCAAGGCCAACAGCGGCATGCTGATCACCCCGGCCCAGAAGCGCGGCGCAATCACCTGCCGTAGCGGATCTATCGCCATCATCTCCAAACTGGAGAGCTGCTCTGTGGATTTCATCAACCCCAGTTCAGCGGTCAGGGCCGAACCGGCGCGGCCGGCAAACAGCAAGGCGGTGACCACTGGCCCAAGCTCCCTGAGCAAACTCAGCGCCACCATGGGGCCCAGGCTCTCTTCGGTGCCAAAGTCCACCAGGATGTTGTAGCCCTGTAGCGCCAGCACCATGCCGATAAACAGTCCAGAAACCAAAATGATCACCATGGACTGCACGCCGACGACATACACCTGCTTTATCAGCAGTGGCAAGCCTTTGCGTGGCCGTGGCAGTTGCACCAGGGCACCCCAAAGCATCAATCCGGCCTTGCCGAGCCCAGTCACCAGACTCAGCGCATTGCGGCCAAGATTGGCTATCGAATCAGTCAAGCTCACCGAGCAACTCCTTCTGATAATCCTGCGCCGGATAGTGGAAAGGCACGGGGCCGTCCGGCATACCGTCGATAAACTGCCTCAGCTGTGGATTGTCGGCCTGCCGGAGTTCGACCGGTGTTCCCTGGGCAATGATGCGCTTGTCGGCGATCACATACACATAGTCGGCAATGCTCAGCACTTCGCCCACGTCATGGGAAACCACCACAGAGGTGAGATTCAAAGCATCGGACAGCTCTTTAATCAGCTTCACCAGCACTCCCATGGAGATGGGATCCTGACCGGCAAACGGCTCGTCATACAGCACCATTTCCGGCTCGAGTGCTATGGCACGGGCCAAGGCTGCCCGGCGCTGCATTCCGCCGGAGAGTTCGCTTGGCATCAACTGCGCCGCGCCGCGAAGCCCTACGGCTTCAAGCTTCATCAACACTATGCGGCGGATGATGGCTTCCGGCAGCCCAGAGTGCTCCCTAAGAGCAAAGGCCACGTTATCGAACACATTCATGTCGGTAAAAAGGGCACCGCTCTGGAACAACATGCTCATCCGCTTACGAGCTTCAAACAGCTCGTGGCGGCTCAGCTTGTTAAGATCCTGACCATCGAACAGCACCTCACCGTGATCCGGAGTCAACTGCCCGCCGATGAGCTTCAGCAGCGTGGTCTTGCCTATGCCGCTGGGCCCCATGATGGCAGTGACTTTACCCCTGGGAATCGTGAGGCTTACCTGCTCAAAAATCACCCTCGCCCCACGACTAAAGCCGAGGTTGTTGACCTCGACCAGGGGAGAAGGATTTTGCTGCTTGTTGGATTCCGGCATCAAAATGAAATGGAGACCTTGTCTAGTGGAATTCAAGTTACGGCGCGGTTATTGCGCCACGGCACATAAGGTTCGCCGTTATTAAGGCCCGATACTGCCGCAGGCTTACTGAATTGACGCTGAATGGCGCCCGGTAACCCGCATGGCCAAGCCAAATATAAGCGATAAATTGTACGCAATTGAGGATAAGCGCACAACTGAATCAATAGTATCGCGCCGTGATACTTTCAATTTGTAGCAAATACGGCGAAAATGCACGCCAGAATCCGTAGCTTTATTTACTGCATGTTATTCAATATTTTCTTGCTGCTCGCCGGCTTGTCCGTCCTGGTCTGGAGTGCCGATAAATTCGTTTATGGCGCCGGGGCTTTTGCCCGTAACCTGGGGTTACCCCCCATGTTGATAGGACTGACCATAGTCGCCATGGGCAGTTCGGCTCCAGAGATGTTCGTTGCCGCCAGCGCCTCCATGGCCGGCATGCCTGACACGGCCGTGGGTAATGTGCTGGGCTCCAATGTTGCCAATGTCAGCTTGATCCTGGGTTTAACCGCCCTTCTTGGGGCTATTGCCGTCAGCTCCAAGACTCTGAAGCGGGAGATCCCCATGATGCTGGGCGCCACAGTGCTGGCGGGCTACTTCCTACACGATCAGTATCTCAGCCGCAGCGAAGGAGTTATTTTACTGGCGCTGTTCTTCGGCCTGATGGGCTATCTTATCTGGCATGCGCTGACCAATAAGAATAAGGATCCACTCGCCGATGAAGCCGATGCCGAGATCCCCAAAGATGTGCCCACTGCCAAGGCGGTACTCTGGTTGATCATAGGCTTGGTACTCTTGCCGCTATCGGCGGATTGGATGGTGGACGGCGCAGTCGGCATCGCCAAGTCTTTTGGACTGTCGGATCTGGTTATCGGCCTGACCATTATTGCCGTAGGCACCAGCCTGCCGGAACTGGCGGCCTGTGTGGCCGGTGTACTCAAGAAAGAGGACGACTTGGCCATAGGCAATATTGTCGGCTCCAATCTGTTTAATATTTTAGCGGTACTGGCAATACCCGGCCTTATCGCCCCGGGCGTAATCGATGCCGCGGCGGCCGGACGCGACTTTTATATGGTTTTGGGCACCAGTTGTGCCCTGGCACTCCTGGTGCTGAGCACTGGCAAACAACGTGAACTCAAACGCTGGCACGGTGCCTTACTACTGATAAGCTTCATCGGCTATCAATACAGCCTGTTTCAATCCCACTAGCGATGAAGGGCAAAAAGACGAGAGACAACTATGGCAGAAGCTAAGCAACTGCGCCAATGGGGCCGCAGAGTAATAGATATCGAGAAACAAGCACTGGATAACCTGTACCAGTTTGTTGATTCCCCCGAGTTCGCCCAAGCCTGCGAACTGATCCTCAACTGCAGCGGCAAGGTGATAGTGATGGGGATGGGGAAATCGGGCCATATAGGCAACAAGATTTCTGCCACCCTCGCCAGCACGGGCACCCCGGCATTTTTCGTTCACCCGGGCGAAGCCAGCCACGGCGACCTGGGGGTATTGAGTGAAAACGATATCGTATTGGCTATCTCCAACTCGGGCGAGTCCAGCGAAATTCTGACCCTGATGCCCGTCATCAAGCGCCAGGGGATCCCTATGATCTCCATGACAGGCAAACCTGATTCCACCATGGCCAAACTGGCGCAGCTGCATCTGTGCATCAAGGTGCCGGAAGAAGCCTGCCCGCTGGGGCTGGCGCCCACCTCCAGCACCACGGCCACCCTGGTGATGGGAGATGCCCTGGCGGTCGCGCTGCTGCAGGCCAAGGGCTTTACCAAAGATGACTTTGCCCTGTCGCATCCCGGCGGCGCTTTGGGGCGCAAACTGCTACTCAAGGTCAGCGATGTGATGCACAAAGGCGAAGAGCTGCCGCTGGTCACAGAAGATATCTGTATCACCGATGCCCTGTATGAGATCTCCAAGAAAGGCCTGGGCATGACCGCCGTGGTCAATCAACAGAAGCAGCTCGTGGGTATCTTCACCGATGGTGATTTGAGACGTGTCATAGACGCTGGGGTCAACCTGCGTACCACCAAAATCAGCGATGTGATGACCCGAAATTGCATCACCAGTGGTGACAATATCCTTGCGGCGCAGGCGCTCAAGGTGATGGATGAGAATGACATTAACGGCCTTATCGTCATCAATGGCGCCAATGAGCCGATTGGAGCACTCAATATGCTGGATATGGTCAAGGCGGGGGTTATCTGATGAGTCATCAAGGTTTTTACGGCCCCATAAGCGAAGACAACTGGCAAAGAGCCGCCAAAATCAAACTGCTTATTTGTGATGTCGACGGTGTCTTCTCCGATGGCCGCATCTATATGAGCAACAGCGGCGAAGAGCTGAAGGCCTTTCACACCCGCGATGGCTATGGAGTGCGCTCACTGCTGTCCTGCGGCATTCAGGTGGCGGTGATCACCGGCCGCAAGTCCCAGATAGTCGAAAACCGTATGACGGCCCTGGGGGTAGACAAGATTTATCAAGGCATAGACAACAAGCTGGAGCCCTATGAGGCGCTGCTTAAACATTATGATCTCAAGCCTGAACAAGTGGCCTATATCGGTGACGACATTGTCGACTTGCCGGTGATGAAGCAAGTTGGACTGGCGGTTTGCGTGGCCGATGGCCATCCTTGGGTAAGGCAGCACTGCCACATGGTCACTCAGATTGCCGGTGGCCATGGCGCGCTCCGGGAACTGGCGGATCTTATCCTGCTCAGTCAGGACAAATTTGAAAAAGCCCACGGAATGAGTATATGAATAGGGTCACCCTGGCCATTATTTTGTTTTTCTCCACTGCACTTATCCTTTACTGGCAAGTGCAGAACAAGCGCAACGCTCAACAGAGCGAGGCGCCGGTGGATGTAGTACGACCGGACTTTGTCGCCGATGACCTGCGCTCGGTCAACTTTGATGAGCAGGGCAATGTCGCCAGCAGGGTCGCCGCGGCGCACATGGAACACTATGAAGCCAGTGAAAAGACCTTCTTCAACCAACCGGTTTATCTGGTCTATCCGGACAAGGGCGAAGCGCAGTGGCGCCTGTCTGCCAATGAGGGTAGGCTCAATCGCAAGACTAACCGAGTGGTACTTGAAAATAATGTTATCATCGACGCCATTAGCCCCAATGAACCAATCCAGAGCCTGAAAACCAGTTATGTGGAGCTGGATATGGACACCATGATTATGACCTCAGATCGCGAGATCCTGATCGAAGGCAGAGACTTTAATATCAAGGGATCCGGCCTGTACGCCGATCTCAATGCTCAGCAAGTAAAGCTGACCAGTCAGGTGAAAGGAACCTATGAAACCAAGTAAGTTTTTTATCGGTGCCCTCTTGTGCATCACAAGTCTGTCGGCGATAGCCATCGAAGAAGATCTGCTGCAAAAAGTAGAGATCAGCGCCGCCAATCAGTTTGCCGATATCAAGAACAAGCGCGTGGTATACGGCGGGCCAGTCACAGTCACCCAGGGCAGTTTGAAACTACTGGCCGATGAACTCACGGCTTACACAGAAGACAAGAGCGGCGAGCGGATCCTGGTGGCCAAGGGCTCACCTGCCACCTATACCCAGAAACTGGAAGATGGCCGTCTGGCCAGCGCCAAGGCCAAAGAGATCCACTACAACATAGACAGCCGCATCATGACCTTGATAGGCCAAGCCAAAGTAGAACAGGACGGCAGCGAAGTGACCGCCGAGAAGATAGTCTACGACATCAACAAGCAGCAGCTGGAAGCGGAAAGCAGCGGCAAAGGCCAAGATAGGGTAACCACTGTTATCCAGCCGGAAAACTATCAGGAACTCAACAAAAAAGAACAGCAGCAGGAGCCGCAATGACCAGCACCCTGACGGCACAGAATCTGGCAAAGAGCTACAAGAAGCGCAACGTAGTCAAAGACGTCAGCCTGTCGGTCAATACCGGCCAAATCGTCGGGCTACTGGGCCCCAACGGGGCGGGCAAGACCACCACCTTCTATATGGTGGTCGGGCTGGTACAGAGTGACAAGGGCCGTATCTTTATCGATGAAGACGAGCTGACCCTAGATCCCATGCACCTGCGTGCCCGTAAAGGCATAGGTTATCTGCCACAGGAAGCCAGTATCTTTCGCAAGTTGTCGGTACATGACAACATCATGGCCGTGCTGCAAACCCGTAAGGAGCTCAACAGCGACGAGCGCGAGGAACAGCTCGAACAGCTACTGGAAGAATTCCACATTACCCACATACGTGACAGCCTGGGGATGTCCCTCTCCGGCGGTGAACGCCGCCGAGTGGAAATCGCCCGGGCGCTGGCCGCTAATCCAAGGTTTATTCTGTTGGATGAGCCGTTCGCCGGTGTGGATCCCATCTCAGTTATCGATATCAAAAAAATCATCGAACAGCTTAAGTCCCGCGGTTTAGGGGTGTTGATCACAGACCACAATGTTCGCGAAACACTCGACGTTTGTGAGCGAGCCTACATAGTCAGCCATGGACAGTTGATTGCCGAAGGCACACCCGCTGAAATCTTGGATAACCAACAAGTACGCGCTGTGTACTTAGGCGAACAATTCAGGCTATAGTTAGGATCATGTCATCCGGAGGGAATTCCGGGTATTATAGCCTGTTATTATTGAAATTTTTCATTGAAAAATAACGAGTAGGGATTAGCGGTATAATGAAAGCGTCACTCCAGCTCAAACTGGGTCAACAGTTGACCATGACACCTCAGTTGCAACAGGCCATCCGCCTGCTGCAACTGTCGTCCCTTGAGCTGCAGCAGGAAATTCAGGAAGCCTTGGAAGCCAACCCCCTCTTGGAGATGGCCGAGGACAGCCAGGACGACCCCATTGACGCCCATAAAGAAAACGACAGCAGCGAACTAAGTCCCCAGGAAGTCGATGGCTCCACGGTAGAAACCTCAGAGGCACTGAGCAATGAATCTATGCCGGATGAGCTGCCTATGGATACCACCTGGGATGAAGTCTTTACCGCTGCCAGTGCCTCAGGGCCGGCCATGGGCCGTGAAGATGACATGCCCTTCCAGGGAGAAACCAGCGAAGGTCTCTACGAACACCTGGAGTGGCAAAAGAACCTGACTCCGTTTTCCGATACCGACGACGCCATTGCCACCGCCATCATAGATGCCATCGACGAACAGGGCTATCTGACCCAGAGCACAGAGGAGATCCTCGAAGCCATGGGCAACCCTGAGATTGAACTCGATGAAGTCGAGGCGGTACTCAAGCGGATCCAGCACTTCGATCCTGTCGGCATCGCCTCCAGAGATCTGCGCGAATGCCTGCTGATCCAGTTGCAGCAGTTCAACGCCGACACCCCACATCTGGCCAATGCCCGCTTGTTGATTGACGAACACCTGGATCTCATTGCCGCCCGTGACTTCCGCACCCTGATGCGCAAGACCAAACTCAAGGAAGATCAACTGCGTGACGCCATCAACCTGATTCAGAGTCTCAATCCCCGTCCCGGCTTGCTGGTGCAGCCGATGGACGAAGAATATGTGATCCCGGATGTTAGCGTCTGGAAGAAAAATGGCCGCTGGGTCGTGGAACTCAACCCGGACTGTATGCCCAAACTCGGGATCAACCAGCAGTATGCTGCCATGGCCCGCAGTGCCCGCAGCCAATCAGACAGCCAGTTTATTCGTGGCCATCTTCAGGAAGCCAAATGGTTTATCAAGAGCCTGGAGAGCCGCAACGACACCCTGCTCAAGGTGGCCAACTGCATAGTGCAGTTCCAGCAGGGATTTTTCGAATATGGTGAAGAGGCCATGAAACCCATGGTGCTCAACGATATCGCCGAGGCGGTCGAGATGCATGAATCGACCATCTCCAGGGTCACCACTCAAAAGTATATGCATACCCCCAGGGGAATATTTGAATTGAAGTACTTCTTCTCCAGCCATGTCGGTACCGAAGATGGCGGAGAATGCTCTTCCACGGCGATCAGGGCTTTTATCAAGAAGCTCGTGGCAGCGGAAAACCAGAAGAAGCCCTTAAGCGACAGCAAGATGGCGCAGCTTCTGGCAGAACAGGGAATCAACGTTGCAAGACGCACCATAGCCAAGTATCGCGAGGCTATGATGATACCACCGTCGAACCAGCGTAAGAGTTTATAAATCCACAGTTGGAATTTGGAGGAATATTTCTATGCAAATCAACCTGACAGGACATCACATCGAGATCACCGACTCACTACGTGACTACGTGGAAAGTAAGTTTTCGAAACTTGAACGCCATTTCGAACAGATCAATAATGTGCACGTTGTGCTCAATGTACAAAAAATGCAACAGATTGCCGAAGCCAAGATCCACCTCAATGGCGGCGAAGTCTATGCTACTTCTGAACATGCCGACATGTATGCCGCCATCGACGTTCTGATTGATAAATTGGATCGTCAGGTCATTAAACACAAAGAAAAGCTGACAAAACACTAACGATGGAACTGAGTACCATCCTGCGGCCGGAGTGCACCACCTGTGCCACTCCGGGCAGTAAGAAAAAGGTACTGGAGCTGATTAGCGATCTCGCCAGCGCCCAGTACCCCACCCTTTCCTCTCAAGCGATTTTTGAAAGCCTATTGGCCCGCGAAAAGATGGGGAGCACAGGTATAGGTAATGGTATTGCGATTCCGCATGGCCGGCTGCCTGATATCACAGAGCCGATTGCCGTGCTGGTCAAATGCGAAGAGCCTATCGCCTTCGATGCCATAGACAACCAGCCGGTGGACATACTGTTCGCCCTCCTGGTGCCCGCCGAACAATGCCAGCAACACCTGAGTACTCTATCCGCCATGGCTGAAAAGCTCAGCGACAAGGCGATACTCAAGCAGTTGCGTAAATCCAGCGATGCAACCGAACTCTACCAGGTGATCACAGGATGAAACTCGCGATAGTCTCAGGCCGCTCCGGTTCCGGAAAATCCGTTGCCCTCAGGGTACTCGAAGACCTGGGTTACTACTGTGTGGATAATCTGCCCCTGCCCATGATAGGCAGCCTGTTGGATAACCTCCGCGGCAGCAATGATCTGGTTGCCATCAGCATAGATGTGCGCAATATGCCGGATCAGGAAAAGGTGCTTGAACAGCAGTTGGCAGCCTTGCCGGAAAACACCCAACTGACCAGCTTCTTCCTCAACGCCTCCGATAAAGTGCTGCTGAAGCGCTACAGCGAAACACGCAGACTGCACCCCCTATCCAAGAGCAAAGTCTCACTACAGGACGCCATCAAGCTCGAAGGTAAGCTGCTGGAGCCTATGTCAAAACTAGTGGATCACTACATAGATACCTCAGTCATGAATATCTATGAACTCAGTGATACTGTGCGGGAAATTCTGCTTGGCAGTGTCGATAAAGAACTGGTGATCAACTTTGAATCCTTCGGCTTCAAGCACGGTATGCCTCAGGAAGCCGACTTCATGTTTGATGTGCGCTTTCTGCCCAACCCTCACTGGGAGCCGGCGCTCAGACCACTGACCGGGCTGGATGAACCTGTGCAGGAGTTTCTCAGCCGCCAGCCACTAGTAAACAAGTTCATCTGGCAGATAGAAAATCTACTGGAAACCTGGCTGCCGCACCTTGAACGCAACAACCGCAGTTACCTCACCATAGCCATAGGCTGCACCGGCGGCCAGCATAGATCTGTCTATGTTGCCGAGCAGCTCGCCAAACGTTTTGGCAATAGCAAACACAAGGTACAGGCTCGTCACCGGGAGCTGAGCAATGGCAAAGGTTGAACGGGAAATCACCATAGTCAATAAACTGGGCCTGCACGCCCGCGCTGCCACTAAACTAGCGGTACTGGCAAGTGAATTCGAAGCCGATATCACCCTGATCCAAGGTAAGAAAAAAGCCTCGGCCGCCAGTGTGCTTGGGCTCCTGATGCTGGAAACCGGCCAAGGCAAGAAGATTCGCCTCATCGCCGAAGGCCCGGATGCCGAACCCGCGATGGACGCTATCTGCGCCCTGATCAACGCCCGTTTCGACGAAGCCAGCTAAAGCCTTAGCGTCACACTCTTTGTTTCTATAACTCCCCGGTCTTGATGTAAAATACCCTCGCTTTGCATAACGGGGGGAACTGCATGCCAATAGAAGCGCTCGACCAAGAGCTGACAGAACAACGTCTTACTCAACTGAACCAAGCTCTTGGCAGTGGTATGTTTGTGCACGTGCGCGACATGCTGCAGCGGATGACGGCTTCAGATATCGCCTTTATTCTCGAATCTTCACCGCCGCGTACCCGTCAGGTACTCTGGCAACTGGTGGATCAGGAGCAGAGCGGCGAGATCCTCGAAGAGCTGGGTGAAGATATGAAAGACCAGCTGATCAGCCTGATGAGTCCTGAGCGTTTGGCGCGAGCGACCGCCGGTATGGATACCGATGACCTGGCCTATGTATTGCGAAGCCTGCCGGACACCCTCTACAAACAGGTACTGCACTCCATGAGTGCCCAGGACAGGGCCAGGGTCGAACAGGCGCTCTCCTATCCGGAAGACAGTGCCGGCAGCCTGATGAACACAGATACCGTCACTCTGAGGCCGGACGTCAATGTCGATGTGGTACTGCGTTATCTGCGTCAAAGAGGCGAGCTTCCTGAAGCCACTGATACCCTCTATGTGGTGGACAGGCGCGATATATTACTCGGTGGCGTCAAGCTCTCCAGCCTACTGACCTGCGATCCGACTGCCGGGATCCGCGACATCATGGATCCCGAGCTTGAGAGCATTCCCGTCACCATGTCAGACAATGATGTGGCTCAGTTGTTTGAACGACACGACTGGGTTTCTGCGCCAGTGGTCGATAGCGAAGGCCATCTGCTTGGACGGATCACTATCGATGATGTGGTGGATGTTATCCGTGAAGACGCCGAACACTCCATGATGGGGATGGCGGGAATGGACGATGATGAAGACACTTTCGGCCCTGTGTTCAAGAGTGCTATTCGCCGCTCTTTGTGGCTGACTTTCAACCTGTTTGCCGCCCTACTGGCCGCCTCGGTCAGTAATATGTTTGAAGGCACACTGGAAAAATTTGCCACCATAGCGATTCTGATGACCATAGTGCCCAGCATGGGCGGCGTTGCCGGTAACCAGACGCTGGCACTGGTGATCCGCGGTATCGCCCTCGGTCACATAGGTCAAAGCAACTCCCGCTGGCTTATCGGCAAGGAGTTGGCCATCGGCTTTCTCAACGGCCTGTTGTGGTCGGCGCTGGTATTCACCGCCGTGTGGATCTGGAAAGGCGATCTGGCGCTCGGCGCCCTTATTGGCGGCGCCATGTTGATCAATATGACGGTAGCCGGTCTCGCCGGGGCCAGCATCCCTTTAATACTGAAAAAACTCAATGTGGATCCTGCACTGGCCGGCGGCATGGTGCTGACCACTGTGACGGATGTGATAGGCCTGTTCGCCTTCCTGGGGTTGGCGACTCTCGTTTTAATGGGCTGAGGCTCCAGCATTGATGAGTCTGAGATCGGGTTTCAATGAACCCGACTCAGGTTTGCATGGCAAAAATGAGAGTGAATCGACTCGCTCTCTATCCGCCGAAGCGGCGACACTGACGCTGACCTCAATCGGTAAACCAAAGTATCTTGGGTTCCTCCAGCTCACAGAAGACAGAGACACACTCCCTTCGAGTCACCAGCAGATATTCTTGTAAATCAAGGTTGGTACTGGCCATAAAGCCGCTGCGACTGGTTTCTTGGCGGAACCAACCACCGTTGGAGATCTGAAACAACCAACCATTGGAGAGACTGCATTCGGTCCAGAACTCCATCAGATCGCCTTCATCGAGAACCCGAAAGCCAACAACAGAACCAAAATGTACCGTGGCCTGGCGGCCTTCAACACTCACTTCAACATCCAAGCCCTGACTGTCGTAGCCTAGACGGATCAATCCCACTTCATCGCCGAGATAATCTGTCGCTATCGGTAAGCCTTTGGTTTCGAGCATGCTTCCCCCAAGCAAGAACACAAAGCCCTACTTTAGAAGGGGAACAATTGCAGATGCAAGCATATTTGGATAAAAATCAGACAAGCATCCAAGAAAGGCACGGAGACGTCACGAGAAACATATCCGTACCTGAATGAAAGTTTGTTTAAGGTTTCAGCGGTGCTTCGAAGCCGTAAGAGGCCAGGATGGATTGCCCCTTGGGAGACAGAATATACATGGCCAGCGGCCAAGCGGCAGAGTCGGCTTTATCCAGCACCAGCATGCCATAATTGGCACCCACTGCCAGCGACTCGGGCAACGCCACTATCTTAAGCTCAGGCACTTCTTTCTTGGCCAAAACAGCGTTGGTGCAGTAGGTTAAAAATACATCCGCCCGTTTGTTGGCCATCACCCAGCCATAGGGGTTTTTGCCTTTAGGAGGTTTGGCACTGTCGGCGCCACCGGTCAATTGCAGGGCCTTGGCCGCCAATTTAGCCTGGCTACCGGGCTTGATAGCTTCGGCGCGGTCAAACACCTTGAAGGCATAGTCACCGGCGGGGTCGGCCTTGGGAGTGGAGGTGCCCAGCTTGATTTTGCTGTCCAGCAGAGTATCCAACATGTTTTCAGTCGTCAGCGGAACATTATCTTGCGCCAAGGCGCACAGGCGGTTACGGGCAAACATCACCACAGGCGCGCCCTTGCCTTCCTGCATCAGTTTCTGTGGATGCTTCATATTGGCCGACGCAAACAGGTCGACCTTCTCGCCCTCTTCAATTCGGCCTCTGAGCAAGCCTGAAGGGGCAAACTGGGCATTGACCTTAACGCCGCCATCGGCCTGATAACTGGCGATAACATCCGTCATGGCGGTCTTCAAACTTCCCGCGGCCCTGAACTCAAGATCCGCCGCCTGAGAGAAGGCAGGCAGTAACAGGGCGAGTAAGCAGACACTCTTTTTCATTTATTTTTCTCCGGTGTATAAGATACAGATGCCGCTAAACTCAACCAAAGCGCGTCACAAATCAACGCACTACGGCAAAACTTGTCATAAATTCCCCTCAAGATCACGCCACCTGACAGGGAAAACCGGAGAAAGGGACAATTTGACCCAATAAAAAGGGCCGCCTAAGCGACCCTAAGACTTAAAATCTTAGCCTAGCGGACTAAGAATAATCTCTACCCGACGGTTCTGTGCCCGTCCCTGAGGGGTGGCATTGGAAGCGATTGGGCTGGCTTCACCTCGGCCCTGAGTCAGCACTCGCTGTCCGGATACACCTTTACGGATCAAGTAATTACCTACTTCGCTTGCACGAACCTGTGACAATCTCAGGTTGTAAGACTCAGAGCCGCTGCTGTCGGTATAACCCACCACATTCAGCTGAGTCTTGTCATATTCCTTGGCCACCAGCACTACGCTGTCCAATACCCGCATGGCACCACTGCTGAGATCTGTCTTGTCGACCTGGAAAGTCACTTCATTGGGCATGTTGAGCACTATGGTATCGCCCACCCGGGTCACACTGACACCGGTAGAAGCCAGCTGCTGACGCAGCTTGGTTTCCTGTACATCCATGTAATAGCCGATACCACCGCCTAAGGCTGCACCGGATGCGGCTCCTATCAGGGCGCCCTTGCCCCTGTCACTCTTACTGGAGGAGGCCACACCTATGGCTGCGCCGGCTACGGCACCTATCAGCGCTCCGTTGGTCGCCTTGGCGGTCTGTTGTTCATTGGTATAAGGATTCACTGTAGTACAGCCAGTTGCCAGCAATGCCAGCAACAGAGGAGCTGTCAGAAAAGCGCGCTTTTTCATGTTATTTTTCCTTCGTCTGCTTGTTCCAATCTAAGCGGAACCTACCTGGCGCCAAAGTATATAGCAGCGCTTCAAGCAGACAATCCCCCGGAGGCCATAGAGACAACAAATCCGCACGGCGTTCAGCACGGATTCAGTCAAATCTGACTTTCTCCCCCCGGATTGTCAGCCAAGTGTCATGGCGCTGACATCAAATAAAGTCCCAAAATAGAGCAGACTGCACTCTATTGGGGGGCGCCAGACAGATACACCCGATCATGAAATGAATCAATTTTCTTTTATATCAACATATTAAAAGAAGATTAAAAATTGGCATGTTTCTTACATACCTATAAAGCAGTATTCCACTGTTCAGGAGTCATGATGAAAACACTGATGAAAATGCGCGACAGTTGGCATTCGCTCTGGCATGGCCTCAAGCAATTGGGCTACAGCCAATGGGATGTGGAATAGCAGAGCTGGAATAACCGCTCTGGAAAACCATTCTTGAACCATCAGGGAGGCGGTATGGAAATTAACGAGCAGAAACTGCGACAGCAAGCCATTAAAGAAGTGACCCAAAACGGCAGGCTCATGTTTGACGTTGCCCGTCAGCATGGGATCTCCACCAAACAGGTTTATCAGTGGCTGGCGCAGAATGAAGCGGCTGGCAGACCCAAACAATCCCGGCTGATGGGAGAACTGCAGCAACTGCAGCAGCGCATTCGTCAGTTGAGCCAGGAGTTTACCCTAATCCGTTAAAGTTTCGACAGGAGCGAACCTGACATACAGTTATCGCCCCCAACGATAAAAAATGTACATATAACAACGATAAAGCGCTACATTTTTAAGGTTCGTTCCTGTCATTTTATTGCCGTTACTGGCCGCTTAGACGCTTGCCAAATGAGATGGCATAAGCCGCGGATCTCAGCCGCAGCACAGGGTCATCACTGGCGGCAATCCCTTTACTGAGCACATTGGGATCAAAATTCAGCTTGTCGCAGGCCGAAGCCGCAACCGAGTCTATGCTCAGGCGCCCGAGAGTGACTCTGGGTCGGTTCTCCGGCCACTGCTGTGAAGGGTCCAGCAAGGGATCCCCCTCCTCAGCCAGGGTCAGCTTAAGCTCAAACTGAGCCGGTCCTGTTTTCAGCCTCTGCATCAACCTGTCCTGCAGAAAATCATTCGGCAACTTCGCCATTTCGGCATCCGTCAATGGTTGCTCCCCGTCCACAGGCCAAAGCTCCCAACGGCCAAAGCGCTTTTGCTGGCCTTCGTTACCAAAAATAAAGCTGTGAATGCCAAAGTAGTTGACCGAGGTATAGGCCGCCGGTGGATTGTGCTGCTTAAGCCACTGCCCCTGGCGGGCGGCATCCGGATGTTGCTGCAGATAGCGTGCAACCGCGCCGGTTTCCCCCTCACGCTGAGCCAATGACGCGCGCAGCAAGCCAAGAAAACTGTCGGGATCTTTCCCCGGAAACACAGGCGTGGTCAACCCGGCCAACTGATGCACCTGCCCGTCCGGCAGTTCGATGCGTACGCCTATCCCCCTTGGGCTGCGACTGGTATCGGCCACAAAAGGATCGCCACCCGCCATGGAAAAACGCACCTGAGCGGGCAGTGCCTGCTCTGTGGCAAACAGAGATAGTTCCTTGAGCCATGGCACCTCTGCACTTGGCCGGAAACTGCCAATGGTGCAGATTCCCTTGGCATGCCCCTTGCGCTCTCCCGGATGTTGACCGGAAAGCGCTTCAAATACCTGGATAAAATCATTTGCCTGAGCCGCCATTACCGAACTGGAGCCCAAAGCCCCCAACTGAGCTCCCAAGAGCAATAACGCAGGCCAAACCGATACTCTCATGCTTACTCCCTTTGTAAAAATCAGAATCCAGGCCTGAAACAGGCCGCCCAAACCTGACCGGGAAACCCGGCGGATTATTTCAGGAGTGGGCCAAAGGCCATGCTATGCTGAGGACGGCAACAGACGACAGGAGGCGGCAATGCAATATCGGATTGAGCAAGACACCCTGGGCGAGGTCAAGGTCGAAGCAGACAAATACTGGGGCGCCCAGACCCAGCGCAGTCTGGAAAACTTCCCCATAGGCCCGCAAGCGAGTATGCCGAGGGCTATCATCCACGCCTTCGCCCTGTTGAAGAAAGCCGCTGCCCAGACCAATGCCGAGCTTGGGCAACTGCCCAAGGACAAGGCGGCGCTCATCGCCAGAGTTTGCGATGAAATCTTGGCGGGCCAACTGGAGCAGCACTTTCCCCTGGTCATTTGGCAGACCGGTAGCGGCACCCAAACCAATATGAACCTCAATGAGGTGATAGCCAATCGTGGCATGGCGCTGGCACACAAGGCCATCCGCCTGAGCCCGAACGATGATGTCAATCGCAGCCAGAGCAGCAATGATACCTTCCCCAGCGCCATGCATATCGCCGTGGTACTCAAGACCTGCAGGCACACACTGCCCGCCATAGCTGCGCTGCGCGATAGCCTAAAACACAAGTCACAACAGTTTGCCGATATTACCAAGACCGGCCGCACTCACTTTATGGATGCCACCCCGCTGACCCTGGGACAGGAGATCAGTGCCTGGGTGACTCAGTTGGACAAAGGCATAGGCGCCATAGAGGGGGCGTTGGCAAACTGCCGTGAATTGGCTCTTGGCGGCACGGCCGTGGGGACTGGGCTCAATTCTCCCATAGGTTACGCCGAGCGCGCCGCCGAACTGATATCGTCATTCAGTGGTGAGCAGTTTGTCAGCGCGACCAACAAGTTCGAGGCACTGAGTGCCAGCGATGCCATGGTGGAACTCAGCGGCGCCTTCAAGCGCCTGGCGGTCAGCCTGATGAAAATAGCCAATGATGTTCGCATGCTCGCCAGCGGCCCCCGTTGCGGTATAGGGGAACTGCTATTGCCTGCCAACGAAGCCGGCTCCAGCATAATGCCCGGCAAGGTTAACCCGACTCAGTGCGAGGCGCTGACCATGGTGGCGGCTCAGGTGATGGGCAACGATCTCGCCGTCAGCATAGGTGCCAGCAACGGCCAGTTTCAGCTCAATGTCTTTCGGCCGCTCATCGCCGCCAATCTGCTGCAAAGCGCCGAATTGCTGGGTGATGCCTGTCTGAGCTTTGATGAGCGCTGCGCTTCGGGGCTGGAACCCAACCGCGAGATGATCGCCAAGCAGCTGCAGCGCTCCTTGATGCTGGTCACCAGCCTCAATCCTCACATAGGCTATGCCAAGGCCGCCCAAATCGCCAAGGACGCCCACCAAAGAGGCATTAGTCTAAGACAAGCCGCGTTGGAGTCGGGACTGGTAACCGAGGCCGAGTTTGATACTTGGGTCAATCCGGCGAACATGTTGGGCCCTTTCGAGGCTAAATTGTAAATTTGTATTAAAATGTATCTGTTTTGGAACTAATCGCTGTATTATGCCAACCCCTCGCCAAGGAGTTGGCTTTTTCAACTGATAAGTAGTCATTTACAGAATGAAATACCAAAACACCTTGTTGGCACTGAGCGCACTCATGCTGACTCAATGCAGCTCACTCGACCTCAATCAATGCCAAAACTCAGACTGGTTTGCCCTTGGGCTTCAGGATGGCAACAATGGCACCCATGCCAGCAGAATCAATGATTATGCCGAAGATTGTGCCGAATTCGGTATTCGGGTTGATCATGGCGGCTGGCGTGAAGGCTATCTACAGGGGCTGCAAAACTACTGTCAGCCGGAAAACGGCTACCGAGTCGGTCTGGCGGGTGAAGGCTATGCAGGGGTCTGCTCCAGCAACGCTTTCATCGAACAGTACAATGCTGGCTACCACCAATACCAGCTCAATAAACGCGCCGATGAGATCCGCAGCCGCCTGCGTCAGATCGACTACCAGCTCCGCGATCTGGATCAGAAGCTGGTGTCCATGACAGACAAGGCCAGCACCCTGGAGAAGAAAAAACAGCTGCTGAATGAAAAAAACCAGTTGGTGAATGAACTCAGGTATCTGCAAGTCCCGGATGTGCAGTTCAGATGGCAATTCTGAGGCTTGCCTTCGATATCAAGCAATCCAGTGCCCAACACTCATGAGTTTAATCTGTGCGCCTGTTTTCAGCCCCAGATAAAACTGTGACCGTCAAAATAGGTCCTAATTTCGTTCCTGTACCTGCGGTGGGCTTCCTGCCTATCTGCACCGCAGGTGATAGGTCTTAGCTTAGCTAGCAGCTAAAACCAAGTTCATTGATGGTTTGAGCTCAAAGCCATGATAGCCGCTGTGCCAGCGGCCTAAAGTCGTGGAGCAAGTGCATCCATGCACAAAGGCCAGTTCGCCATCCCTGGCTCTCGCTCGTAAGCATGTCGCTATGCGACACTCGCCGCCCCACACCCGAGGAAAGGGGGCTGTATCGACTCGCCCCCTTTCCACCCCCCCAGCGACCCGCGACGCAGCGGACAACCCCTTGTGCTTATGATGCCAATTCGCTATCGCGCCAGACGCTCAGAGTCACATCCATGTGACTCTGGCCCAGCTCAACATCCTGTTTCGCGCTCGTTAGCTCGTCGCTAGACGACACTCGCCCCTGATTAACTGGCGCTGAGTGGGCATCTGCCGGACAGGAGTCCCAATGCCATGAAGGGCAGGACGCCCGTGAACGGCCATGCCTCGCTACGCGATTGTCATCAACGCCCTGCGGCCGCTTCAAGCGGGAGTCGGTGTAATTCTGTGAAAATGGAGTAGCTGGAAGCATTTCAGAGTTCTGCAGATATACACCTAATTCCAGGCACAGGCGGAACTGTGACCTTCCGAGCCAGGGATGGCGAGGCAGAGCTTACACGGACGTACTCGAATAACGTCCCTGTTTAACGGCCAGCTCGTCATCCATGACGCGCGCTCGAAAGCATGTTGCTACGCAACTCTCACCGAGTCACAGGATCGCCTGTGCATAAGCCTGCGGCAGGCAATGAGCAACATCCGTCGCCGGAAACTCGGGCAATATTAGCTTAGATACTTTTAGCAGGAAGCCATGATAGCCGCTGTACCAGCGGCCTAAAGTCGTGGAGCAAGTGCATCCATGCACAAGGGCCAGTTCGCCATCCCTGGCTCTCGCTCGTAGCCAGTCGCTATGCGACACTCGCCGCCCCACACCCGACCAAGCGGGGATCAACAGCAATCCCCTCTTGGATCTCCCTTGCCGCCCCACACGGTGTCGAAAGCCCCTCGGCCTAATGGCGCAAATAACTACCGCTTCAGACGCTCATCCCTGATTCGACTGTCGCTGCTTCGGCATCCATGCCTCAGCCACGTTATTTGCGCCAACGGCTTTCGGCGACACCGAGGGGGAATTGGTGCAATTCTATTAGCACTGAGTAGCTGGAAGCATTTCAGAGTTCTGCAGATATACACCTAATCCCAGGCACAGGCGAAACTGTGACCTTCCGAGCCAGGGATGGCGAGGCAGAGCTTACACGGACGTACTCGAATAACGTCCCTGTTTAACGGCCAGCTCGTCATCCATGACGCGCGCTCGAAAGCATGTTGCTACGCAACTCTCACCGAGTCACAGGATCGCCTGTGCATAAGCCTGCGGCAGGCAATGAGCAACATCCGTCGCCGGAAGCTCGGGCAATACAGGCTTAGATACTTTTAGCTCAAAGCCATGATAACCGCAGCGCCAGCTGCCCCCCCCCTTTCTGGTGCCAACAGCCCTGGCACATCCCCCCATCTCTGGGTTAACTTGGCAAGTTGAACTCAAAGGAGGAAACGCGCAATGTCCGACTGCATATTGCAACCCTTTCAGCCGCAATGGGCCGGTTTGTTGCTCTCCTGGATAGAGTCGGCAGAGGCTTGTCTGCGCTGGGCAGGCCCAGGGCTGGGTTGGCCGCTGTCACCACCAAAGCTGCAGCAGCATCAAGCCCAGGCAAACCTCGCTCCTTTGGCGCTGACAAGAGTCGAAGCCAGTGACCAAGCTAGCCTGGATAGCGACTCGCTGCTGGGCTATCTGGAACTGCTGGCCAGAAAACCCGATGAGATCCGGCTATGCCGGGTGATCTGCTCCCCCAAGCATAGAGGCAAGGGGCTGGGGCGGGAGTTAATGCGTCAGGGTATAGAGCGCGCCTTTGCCGATCCCAAGGTTACGCATCTAAGCCTAGCTGTGTTCCATGACAATCTCGCGGCCCGCCGCTGTTATCAGGCACTGGGGTTTGAGATAGTGGCCCGAGGCCAGCTGGGGGCAACGGAAACGAATAATTTTCCCGCTTCTGATGCTGAGTTACTGGAAATGCAGCTCCAGCGTCATCACTGGTTTAAACAGAATGAAAAGATTTTTTAAACAGTGAGTTAATTCACTTCCCTTTTATAAAGGCCATGCCAGAATAGCCGCCATATCCGAGTATTGTGTTGTTTCGGTGAAAATCATGTCCAGCTCTCTCAAGGGAAACGCTCTGGCGGCCTTCTCTTTCGTGCTTTGGGGAATATTACCCCTCTACTATCAATTGCTGCCGGATGCGGCCATCTTTGAGTTGCTGGCCTTCAGGGTCATCTGGTCTGTGCCCTTTATGCTGCTGGTCTTTGTCCTGCTGAGACGACCGTTACCTGCCTTTGGCGCGCTGTGGCGTGATAAACGCTCATTGCTGCTGTGCTTTGCCGCCGGGCTTATCATGTGTATCTCCTGGGTCAGCTTCACCTGGGCCCTGACCCATGGTCAGGTACTGGCGGCCAGCCTGGGATTCTTTATCAACCCTCTGTTTGCCATCGCTCTGGGGGTACTGTTCCTCGGCGACAAACTAAGCAAGGCGCAACTGGCCGCGGTGGTACTGGCCATTGCCGGTATTGGCTGGCAGGTATATCAATACGGCAGCTTGCCCTGGTTGTCTCTGGTGATGGGCAGCTTTTTTGCCCTCTACGGGCTGCTGAAAAAGTTTATCCGCTTTGACTCCTTCACCTCGGTCACCCTGGAGGCACTGCTGCTGACTCCCTTTGCTTTGGGCTACCTCTGTTATCTGCTGGCCACAGAGCAAAGCGCCGCACTAATTGGCGGCAGCGAAGGCATTATGCTCTATATCGGCTCGGCGCCCGTGACACTGGCGCCGCTGATCCTATTCAGCCTAGCGCTGAGATACACGAGTCTGTCCATGGTGGGTTTGCTGCAATACATTGAGCCCAGCCTGCAATTTTTGCTGGCGGTGGTCATCTTTGGTGAGGTGTTTGATGAGGTGAAACTGGTGAGTTTCTCCCTCATCTGGGCCGGACTGCTGCTGTGCTCGTTGGAGGCCTTGCCCGGACTGCGTCGCAGCTTAAAGCGGGTCTAACTTCCAGGCGCGGGTCATCTCGCGCTTGCCAAGGGCTCCCGGGTAAGCTTTAACCTGAAAACCGGCGGCCTTGAGATCTCGCTTGAACTGGCCATTGGCGCAGTAAGACACCAATAAGCCGCCCAGCTCCAGCAACCCATAGCACTTTTTGAAGTTATCCAGCGCCCATACATCCGGCTGCTTGCTGGGGGCGAAGGCATCGTAATACACCAAGTTGAAGGGTTCGCCCTGCCACTCGAGCTGCTCCAACTTGCCCTTGACCTTACGCAGCACAAAACCCGGCATGATTTCCACATCCTGATCCCAGGGGGCGGCGTGCAAGGCATCGAACAGCGGCGCATACCAGTCGGGCAGCATGCCCTTGTAGTTCAGCCCCTCAATTAGCTCGGCGGACAAGGGATAAGGCTCTATAGTGACATAGCGCACCGGCAGCGGCGCCAAGCCACTCTGCTGACGCGCCTTTGTCAGCTCCAGCACCTTACCCAGGGTCATGAGGGCATTGAGCCCGGTGCCAAAGCCCACTTCCAGAATCGCCAGATGGTCAAAGTCCTGCAACACCTGCTCGAGCCCGGCGTGGATAAACACATAACGGGATTCGGCCAACGCCCCCTTGTGGGAGTGGTAGGTCTCATTGAGCTCGGCATTAAATAGAGTATGTGACCCGTCTTCGGTCAGCTGCAGGCTTACGTGTTTCATCTCGACTCTTAATCATCTGTGCGGGGAAAGCCGGGGCGCTCGCCCCGGCGACGGCCAATTATCCCAGAAAGGCGATAACGGCCGCAAGCCAATTACCCTTGGCGCTCCAGCACCTGCTGTACCACGGCCTTGAGGGTGGCATAGTCGATATAGCCGGGGATCACTTCATCACCTATGAGCAGTGTCGGCGTGCCGCCAAAGCCCAGTTCAGAGAAGACTCTCACATTGGTATGCATCAACTCGTCGGCGCGGCCGCTGGGCTTGAGGTATTGTTCAGTGCCCGTGGCCTTGGCGACCTGCTGCAGTGAATTCTCTGTGTGCATGCCATTTTTGGCCATCAAGAGTTCATGTACCCGGGGGAAATCCTTGCGATCCTGCCGCCAGACTTCGAGGGCAAAGCCGCCGGACGAAAGCTCAGTGCCCTGGGCCTTTATCTGCCTCAATGGCACAAACACATTGACCACCTGCAAGTTTGGGAACTCCTTTAAAAGCTTGGCAAATTCCAGCTCCATCCGCTTACAGTAGGGGCAGTTGTAGTCGGTAAACACCACCAGTTGCAACTCGGGCTTGCTGCTGCCCATGGTCGGCATCTGCGGGTTGTTGAACAGCCAGTCCTTGTGCTTGGCCAGCGCTTGCTGCTGCAACTGTCGCTGCTCCACATAAGACTCTATGCTGCCGAGCACGCCGGGAATGATCTCCGGATGCTTGAGCAAAATGCTGCGGATCTGCCCCAATTGCTGTTCCTCTTGTTGGCTCAGCTGCTGCTCGGCCGCCTGTAAACTGCCGCTGGCCGCCAGCAGCCAGGCACTCAATACTATCCAATACTTCATCTTGTTATTCCTCAAATTAAATTCATTTTTGTCAGCCAGAGTCGCAGCCAGATCCCCGGCCAACTTGTGACTCCTGTGGTGCTGCTGCGGATTTCGCCCTGATAAATAAACAAAAGCGTTGGTGTCGCCGATACGCCAAGGGAGCGCGCCAAGGCGCCGCTGGGATCATTGACTACCTCAAAGCCATAGCCCTTGTTTTGCAGGTACTGCTTGACCTGGGTGTTATTGCCCGACTGCAGCGCCACAGTCACCACCTGTTCGCGGTCACTGAAACCATCGACAGTGCCGGACACCAAGGGGCAGACGCCACACCAACTGGCCCAGTAGTACAAAATAACCGGGCGCTCCATACTCATGGCGGCGATATCCAGTTGGTTGCCGGCCAGGCTCTGAACCGTTTGCAGTGGCAAGGTTTCCGGCATCTCGCGGCTGCGAAAAGCATCGAGGGCAACACTCACCACCAGAATGAATAGCCCATAGCCAAGCAGGGTCTTGAGCCATTGAAGCCCCTTGTAGGCCGGTTTATTTTTCTGGGTCATTGTCTGCTCTCCGCTTCGGCCAAGGCCGCCAATACCCCATCGCTGCTGAGAATTACCGGTAATGGGTTACCGGCGGGGGTTCCCGGGCCATAGACCTGATTAAAAGGCACCCCAAAGCGGCCATTGGCCTTGAGGTAGGCGGTAATTTCCTCGCTGGGCTTGGTCCAGTCACCACGCATCAGCAGCACTCTGTCATCGCCAAGGGCATCATAAACAGGGTTTTGCAGCAGCACCCCCACCTTGTTGGCCTGACAAGTAATGCACCAGTCGGCCGTGACATCGACAAACACTGTCTTGCCCTCATCGACCGCCTGTTTAAGCTGCACCAAATTCAGCGGTTGCCAGTGGTGATCCGAAGGCAGCGGGCTGACCCAGGCATCCCGGGTCAGATAACCTACCCCGAGCGCCAGGCTGGCAAACAGAAAACTGCCGCCAATGGCATACACCATTACCTGAGTGCCGTAACGCTTGCCCAGCAGTCCAAGTGTCAGCAGCGACATCAAGGCGCCCAGCCCCAAGATGACAGCAACAGAGAAGAAGCTTTGCAACAGGCTCAGCAACCAGAGACAGGTTGCCAGCATCATCAGCGCGAACACAGGCTTGACCCAATTCATCCAGCGCCCGGGCTTGGGTAAACGCTGCGCCAACGCCGGCCACAACGCCAACATCAACCAGGGCAAGGCCATTCCCAGTCCCATGGCGCTAAAGAGGGCAAACAGCATGGGGTAGTCAGCGCCGAGGGCGAAAGCCACCGCAGTACCGAGAAACGGCGCGGTACATGGCGTAGCCAGCAGCGTGGCCAGCATCCCCTGCAACAAGTGGCCGAGGCGCGAATCATCACCGGCACCGGCCAGGCGGGTTTGCCAATTGGAAGGCAGGTTGATTTCAAACACCCCCAGCAGATTGAGGCCGAAGCCCCAGGTCAGCAGCACCATAAAACCGATAAACCAGGGCTGCTGGAACTGTATCCCCCAGCCCAGCGACTGACCGGACAACTTCAGCAGGCTAAGACCGGCGGCAATCAACCAGAAGGACAGCAAAATACCCAGTGCCGAAGCCATAAAATGGCCACGAACCTGACTGCGACTGCCCTGGCTGCTCATCATGACCCCGTGCACCTTCATGCCCAGCACAGGCAATACGCAAGGCATGATGTTGAGAATAAGGCCACCGGCCAGCGCCATCAGAAACAGGCTCCACAGCGGCAGGCTCGGCTGCGGCTTGGCAACATGCCCTGTGGCGATGGCGCCGCTCAGTTCGGCCGAAAGGTGTGTGTCGGCCAGATGGATCAGCAGTGGCTTGCCCTCCAGATCCGGCGTTCCCAGCCAGTGTTTGACCCCGAAAGTGGCGGTAAGCCGTTTGCCATCTGTCTGGATCTGCGGCCGGGAGAAGATCAGCTCGCTGACTGTCTCATCCTCGCCGAACAGAAACAGATCTGCCTGTTGCCAGGGGCTCGCGGCTTCTATAGCCAGTTGCAGCAACTGCTGCTTTTCATCCCAGACAATCGACTGCAATATCGCGCCGCCATTGCCCTGTGGCACCCTGGCCATCGCCTCGCCCCACTGGTGCAAAAAGCCATCATCGGCCTTAAGCCCGGCGGCCTGACCACTCAGCTCCACAGGGTAATCGGTCAACACACAGACATTGGTGCAGGAAGACAGGGTCAGGGTGCCCTTGAGCCGAAACGGCTGCCCGGGGTCCTTGAGGCGAATAGTCAGTGGAAACAGGGTATCGCCCTTGTAACCCAGGGTTTCTATGCCCTGCAACACATAGCGCTGCGGCAAGGGCCAGTGCCAGTCGACCGTGGCAATATTCTCCGAGGCGGACCAGTCCAGAGTCGGCGGGATCCCGCCTTCCCCCGGCGCGCGCCAGTAGGTTTTCCAGTCGCCGCTCAAGGCCACATCCAACAGGGCGTTGAGCTCACCGGCTTGGCTGGCATCGACATCGGCCAGCGTCAGTTGCACCTTCACCGGAGGATGATCCGGGTGCTTGAGCCAGCCACTGCTCAGCGGCTCTGCCAATGCAACTTGGCTGAGCAGCATCAGACATACCGCGAAGGCATGCCATATTCTTTTTAAATACATGAAATTAGCTCCAAAACAAAACATCAGAACCCGGTGTTAACCGGCAAAAGTTCAGGATGTTTTCATTCCAGATACACGCACAACACTGAGTGTCGCCTTCGTTTGGAGACTATGGGGTGAGAGAGATAAACACTGAAAGGCCGGGTACTGCCGAGCCAGTTGAGCAACAGCAGAAACAGCAACAGGGCAGTGAGTCCAAGTTGCAGTACCACAGGTTGCAGGTTCAGCATATGGGAAGACAGATGGCAGGGCTCTTCATTGAGCTGCGCCTTGCCCGCATCATTGGCGTGAGTCGGCGCAGTATCAACACCAAGTTGCGTCAGTTGATGCTGAGCCTTGAGTGGGCAGGAGCCAAACAGCGAAAGCTGCTGACCAAAACAGAGCAGAATCACCAGCAGACTGATGATCAATGACACCAGCGCCCTGTCTCTGAGGGAGAAGCGGTTAACACCGAGTGAAAACCCCATGCTGCACTTTGCTCTGTATGGCCCAAGAATGCCGATAGGGTTCCATGATTGACGACAAAGGTCAATCCTGAAACCGCTGCTGCAACCAATCCTTGCTTGCCATCTGCGCCATTGGCAGGATAATTCCCCCACCAAGCCCCAGTTTTCGACCCCAAGATGCAGCTTAAACCTCTTACCCAAGGCAGATACTCCCAGGAATGGCAATCAGACTACCCTCTCGTGGAGCGGGTATTGCTCAGTTGCGTCAGCGAGCAGCGCCGCTTTGCGCCGGGAGAAGCCTTGATGCAGCAGGGGCAGAAGCTGAATCAACTGGTACTGGTGCCCAGTGGCAAAATCGCCATGAGCTACAGCGCCCGCAACGGCCGCAACTTTCAACTCGGCACCCTGAAATGTGACTCGCAGCTATTCGGTGAAATGGAGTTTTTCACCCAAAACCCCTGCCAGTTGGACATTCTGGCACAAACCCCACTGACCTGCGGCATTATTCCCGCCGACAAGCTGCAGCAGGCCCTGGGTGAGCACCCCAGGCTGGCGCTGTTTTTCGCCAGTGCCATCGCCATAGATTATCAGGACACAGTAGACATTTTCACCCGACGAATGCTCTACCCCATCAGCTACAACATTGCCTACGACCTCTATCACCAGCAGCTGGATGACCTGCCGGTATCTGGGTTCAATAAGGGCTATCTGGAGGCTGAGCGTTTCGGCACTACCGCCAGAGTTTATCGCCGGGCGATACAATCGCTGGAAGATGCCGGATTGGTTCGGCGCAGCAAGGGCAAGCTGGAGATAATGGATCTCAAGGCGCTGCAGGATTTTGTCGAACAAGGGGAGCTTTAGCTCCCCTATTCGCTGAGAAGATCTTCAGGCTCAGACCGCAGCCGCCTCGGCCTGACGCTTAAAGCCCAAATTGGACACCAGCAGCATCAGCAAGATCACCCCGTAGAGCACAGGAATGGCATACATGACGGTCTGCAAGCCCACTATCTTTTCCGCCATTGAGCTAATCGCCGGGCTGAACATGGCGCCGGCACTGCCGCTGATCAGAATGAAAGACACATTGCGGCTACTGGCTTGTTTCACAAAGGAAACCCCATAGGCGATAAAGGCGTTATAGAGCGCGGCGCAGACAAAGCCGTAGCCATAGGTCAGGTACCCCAGGGTTTCCAGATCGCCACAGCTGACAATCCAGCTGGTGAGCAACAATGCCAACGAGATGATCATCAACAGGAAGTGGCGGATCTGCATCCGGGTCACTATCAGGGTTGAGATCAAGGCGCCCACCAACGCCGCCGACCAGTACTGGGTGATGATATTGCCCGCCTCTTCAAACGGGATCTCAAACTTCTGTTTCACAAACATAGGCGCCCAAGTGAGGAAGGTATAGAGCGCCAACATGCCCAGAAACAGCCCCAGACCGCCGCTGATAATACCGAAGTTCCATTCGGAACGCTGAGCGGACTGCGCCTGTTCACCCTGGCCCTGTACCCGGCTGAAAGAGGTGAAGGCCGCCAGTGCCAGGGTCAGCAAGGCCACCAGGCCTACCGCCAGATAGCTGTAACTCCAGGCCATGGAGTGCGTTAGGGCATAAGTGGTGATCAACGGAAACACCACCCCGGCCACGTTAAAGGTGGCATCCTGCACCACCAGCATGGTGGACTGGATTCGCTCCTGCCACAGGGACACCACCAGAGTACCAGCGATACACAGGCCGATGCCGCCGCACAAACCCACCAGCGTCATGGCCACCATAACCACGGTCAACGAAGAGCCAAAATGCAGCGCCAGCGCCGACAGGAAGATAACGGCATAGCTCAGCAGTGTCATCGGCTTGATACCGACCTTTTCAATCAACAAAAAGGCCACAACAGTGCCCGCTAGGGCGCCGCCGTTCAGCAGTGAGAAGATTGAAGCCACATCGTTGACATCGGCTCCGAAGCGGGTGGCTATCGGCTCTATCAACATACCGAACTGAGAGGCAAAACCCGCCATGATAAAGTTGGCCAGAAAACTGATGGCCGTCAGTGTGATTTTATTATTCATTTCTTATCATCCATCAACGTATTAGGGAAGGTGCGAATAAGTCCTCGTTGCCTTCTCTTTTGTAGAGAGTGGCTTGCACAGCAATTGGCGTTCAAGGCATCTGACTGAAGGCATGCCGGGGCCTGTCGAAGTCAGATAACGCAGAGAGCCGGTTGCTGTGAACCACGCCTTGCATCCAGGCCCGTAAGCCGACGCAGAGCACACATGGGACTTGTTTGCACCTTCCTTAGGCCACGGCCAGCGCCAGCGAGATCATCTGGTTAAACGACAGCTGGCGCTCTTCGGCACTGGTTTCTTCACCTGTGAGGCAGTGATCCGATACGGTCAGAATCGCCAAGGCCTCGATACCGAACTGCTGCGCTAGGCCATAGAGACCGGCCACTTCCATATCTATTCCCAGAATGCCGAAGCGCTCCAGCGCCGGGATCAGATCTTCATCCGGGTCATAGTAGAGATCGCCGCTGAACACATTGCCCACCCTGACATTCAGCCCTTGGGCCTTGGCTTGTTCCCAGGCCTTGAGCAGCAGCGGGAAGCTGGCCGAAGTCGGCATATGATAACCTGCGCTGCGCTTGGCGTTGGTGACTGAATCTGTCCCTGCCGCCTGAGCCAGGATCACATCACGCATCTGCACCTGACGCTGGGTCGCCCCCAGGCTACCCACCCGAATGATACGCTCAACCCCGAAGTCGTTGATCAGCTCATGACCATAAAGCACCATGGAGGGGATCCCCATGCCGTGGCCCATTACGGAAACCGGCTTACCCTGCCAACTGCCGGTATAACCCAGCATATTGCGCACCGAAGTCACCTCGCGGGCATCATCGAGAAAGTGCTCGGCAATGTATTTGGCCCGCAAAGGATCGCCGGGCATGATAACTGTCTTGGCAAAATCGCCTTTGGCGGCGTTGATATGTGCTGTCATAAGCTGTTCCTCGGATAAAAACTGGCCCGAGTCTACCGGCGACGCCAAAAAAGCCTTGAGGACAAAAGTCCGCTTGCGGGGATTTGTTTACCAAAATGCCACACTCCTCTCAGCCAACTACACGGCTATTTTAAGGCAGGCACAGAGCCGAGTTGGCACTATAAACTTTGCAAACGGCGCCAGCGCTGCTTTAGCTCCTTGTGATTACTGCGCACCAACTTCCAACGCTCGCAGGCATTGAAACGGGCATAGTCGGCAATGGCCCTGGTAAGCTCGGCCAGCAATCCATCATCCAAAGGCCGATTGGCATACTCAGGCTCCAACACCAGGTTTTGCAACAATAGGCATTGGCGCGGCCGGTCGGCCTTGACGTCGACCCGGCCGATAAACTGCTGGCGCCAGAGGATGGCCAGGCTGAAATAGCCGTAAACTCGCTTTTCCTGCGGCAGGTACACCTCCAGTTGATAGTCAAAGCCAAACCATTGCTTTAAGCGGTTACGTTGAATAACCAGGTTATCGAAGGGATTGAGCAGCCAGACCCGATCCGGGATCATGGGCGGCGCACTCAGTTCTGCCGGGCAGAAATACTGCTGACCATCGACCTTAAAGTGCTGCAGTTCACCGGCCTCCAGCCCTTGGGCCAACACCCGCTTGATAACCAGCCGCATGCCTTTACGCAGATAGGCAAACTGGGCCTCTGAGCCAAAACCGTTGGCATTGAGAAAGCGGTTCACCAGATACCGGCCAAACTCATCATCGTCGGGCACCCGGGTATCTATCCCCGGCGGGAGCACCCGCTCGGCCAAATCATAAACCTTTTGAAACCGTTCACGCCGCAGCACCATTAACTCGCCGCGCATAAACAGCTGTTCCAGCGCCTTCTTGGCCGGTTTCCAGTCCCACCAACTGCCACGCGGATCACTTGAGTGTTCAAAATCACTGGCCTTGAGCGGCCCCTCGGCGCGCACTCTGGCAAGCACTTCCCGCATCAAGGGCTCGTCCGGTTCAAACCAGTGTTTATCCCCCTGACTCAGTTGCCGTTTGCGTTGCAGGCTGTACCTGTAGTCACTCATGGGCAGGTAGGCCGCGGCGTGAGCCCAGTACTCGAACACCTCTTTATCGGCCATAGCCTGTTGCAGCTGCTCGGGGTGATAACCGGGCAACCGGCTATGCAGCACATGGTGATGAGCCCGCTCGACCACATTGATGGAATCTATCTGCACATAGCCCAGTTGATGGATCATGGCCGCCGCCGATGCCGCCGGTTGCAACAAGCCCTGGCGCTGCAGGTTGAGCCTGAGCCATTCAGCGATGGTCAATGGTCCATACAAAGGTGTACCCATGGTGCCTGGCTCCCGATAGCCTTGGTTTAGCGTGGCGCTATGATGACAGCTCAATGCCGCTGCCAATGCGAGTAATCAGTTTGCCCTTTTCATGACTTTCGATGCAAATTTGTACTCAAGCTCACAAAAAATACGCTTTTGCCAAGCTCCAGAGTTGAATGGAAAGCCGGATTATGCGCATATAGCTGCAACCTTTATTAGAATCGACAATAACCAAGGTACATTATGAGCTCACCTTCCTCTGCGCGTTGGCCGCGACAGATCCCTTTTATCATTGCCAGTGAAGCCTGCGAGCGTTTCAGTTTTTACGGTATGCGCAACATTCTGACCCCCTTCCTGATGACGGCTCTGCTGCTGTCGGTGCCGGAAGAACTGCGTCAGGGTGAGGCCAAAGATGTGTTCCACTCCTTTGTGATCGGGGTGTATTTCTTCCCTCTCTTGGGGGGCTGGTTGGCCGACCGTTTCTTCGGCAAATACCACACCATTTTATGGCTTAGCATAGTCTATGTGATTGGCCATGCCTTCCTGGCGATTTTCGAAACCAGCAAAACCGGCTTCTACTCAGGCCTGTTCCTGATAGCCTTGGGCTCGGGCGGCATCAAGCCGCTAGTGTCCTCGTTCATGGGCGATCAGTTCGATCAGAGCAATAAGTCGTTGGCGCAAAAAGCCTTCGACATGTTCTATTTCACCATCAACTTCGGCTCCTTCTTCGCCTCGCTGTCGATGCCGCTGCTGCTGAAATTCTTCGGCCCTTCGGTGGCCTTCGGTATCCCAGGGGTACTGATGTTTATCGCCACGGTATTCTTCTGGGGCGGCCGTAAACGTTATGTCCACCAGCAACCCGAGCCCAAAGATCCACACGGCTTCCTGCCGGTGCTCAAGAGCGCCATCTTCACTCCGGTACCCGGCAAGGCCAATACAGGTTTGCTGCTGAGTGCCATAGGCATAGTGCTGGCGCTGTTTTCTCTCACCCAATACGACAGCCTGGGAGTGGTGACCGCGCTCTGTCTGGCGATGGTGCTCTTGATGGGCTTTGTCGGCATAGGCGCCTCCATGCAGCTGGAGCGGGCCCGCAATCAACATCCGCTCGAGGCGGTGGACGGTGTGCGCGCCGTATTCCGCATCTTAATCCTGTTTGCCTTGGTCACTCCCTTCTGGTCACTGTTCGATCAAAAGGCTTCCACCTGGATTTTACAGGCCAACGACATGGTCAAGCCGGACTGGTTTGAACCGGCCATGATGCAAGCACTCAACCCACTGCTGGTTATGCTGCTGATCCCCTTTAATAACTTTGTGCTTTACCCCATGCTGGAGCGCAGCGGCATGCGCCTCAATGCCCTGCGTAAAATGGGTGCAGGTATCGCTTTCTCCGGCCTTTCCTGGATAGTAATAGGCAGCATTCAGCTGATGATGGATGGCGGCACCCCCATGTCTATCACCTGGCAGGTGCTACCTTACGCGCTGCTGACTTTCGGTGAAGTACTGGTTTCTGCCACCGGATTGGAGTTTGCCTACAGCCAGGCACCCAAGTCGATGAAAGGCAGCATCATGAGTTTCTGGACCCTATCGGTCACTGTGGGCAACCTCTGGGTGCTATTAGCCAACGCCAGCGTCAAGAGCGATGCCGTGACCAATCAGATTGCCGAAACCGGCCTGAGTGTCACCGCCTTCCAGATGTTCTTCTTCGCCGGCTTCGCCCTGCTGGCCGCCTTGGTGTTTGCGCTCTACGCCCGCTCTTACACCATGCAGGATCATTATCGGGCAGTGGAACCGCAACAGGGTTAAGGCGTTTGCCGCCAACCTGAGCGGCAAAACCTCATTGATTTCCCCCCTCCAAAGACCCAACGTGAGTTGGGTCTTTTTCATTGCTGATGAAAAAACCGCCGGAAACCAAGTTATTCCCTTCCCCGATAGCGGCGCCGCCAAGAACAACCTTTTGCACAGACAATCCTGTGCCTGGGTATTGGCTAAGCTGCAGCCAATACCCAGCAGTGAGGATGGGCAGGAAGCCTGAATGCCGTGAAGGACAGGACGTCCGAGAACGGCCTCTCGCACAGTCAATCCAGTGACACGGCGAGAGTTTCGCAGCAACGTGCTTTCAAATACTGCCGTTATGCATGGATGCATTTGCTCCACGACTTTAGGCCGCTGACACAGCGGCTAGCATTGCTTTCAGCTCAAAATAGCTAAATAACATAGATTAAACTTCCAGCAACGGATGTCTCCCATTGCCTGCCGCAGGCTTATGCACAGGCGATCCTGTGACTCGCTGCGAGTACATCCCTTATCTCCATGGATGGAGTGTATGCCGACATTTGTCTGGAACAAATGCGGTAGTCGCCTCGCCATCCCTGGCTAGGAAGGTCACAGTCCCGCCTGTGCCTGGAAAATAGGCGTATGTCTGCAGTTTAAAACAACTCTGTATGGGAAGAATTGCATCAAATCCCCCTTCGGAGCCGCCGCGGGCGTTGTTGCAAATTGGCGTAGCCGAGACAGGGATGTCGAGGCTCGAAGTAATATAAACAGATGCCCCCGGCATCCGGCTCAGCGAGCACCAATAATACGCATAGACTATTGAAAAAATAACATTTTCTATACTTATGATAATTTTTCGTTTTTTATAATTTTTATGTGAACAAGCACGTAAACATGCGGATGAAAAAAAAGCCTTAGGCTGATATGGTTTAGGAATAAGTCATTGACTATCAGTATCATGCAGGGAAAAAGCGAAAAATTTAAAAAGAGGGAGGAGCTTCTTCTCAATGCTGCAGATCAAATAATTAAAGAAGAGGGGTTAATATCCTTCCGATTCTCGCAACTGGCGAAAAGAGCCAACTGCAGTATGGGCACCCTCTATAGCCACTTCATCAACAAGGAAGACCTGCTGGTTACCCTGATGGCCAAGGAGACCCAACGCTTGCTGGTGATGCACACCTCTGTGCTTTGCATGAAACTGCGTCCGGCAGAAACCTGGCTGACATTAAACCTACTTCCCTTTATTTCGCCAAATCGTTTCAGCACCAGTATTTCTGTACTCGCTGAACTGCCCCAAATATCGGCCAGTGCCTCAGAAGAACGCCAGGAACAACTACGTAAACAGTTAATCCCCTTTTGTCAGGGAACCAAACGTTTTCTGCAACGCGCCAAATTGCAGGGGGAATTACTTTCCAGCGATGAACAAATCGCCCTTTGCCGCAATACAGTGCTATGCATTCAACGGGGGGCCATGGCACTGTCGACAACCTTGATCTTGGAAGAGGAACCGGCATCACTCAAGCCAATCCCTCTGTATAACATACTGTTTGAAGTCATTAATAACCTTCAGTGGCAACATCCTCTGGATAATACATCTCATACCCGAATCGAGTCGGCATTATCCCAGCTTTGATGATTTTATGCCTTTCCCTGATAACAAGAGTTTTATTCTTACTGACAAGAGCAAGCTCAACCAACATCTAATCAACTAATCTTTAATTCTTTTCAGATCATAATGCGCCGATGGTTTTCGAAAAAAAATCATAAAACACCCTATCAAACTACGCGCCAGCCACACTTATTAACACTGGAATACCCTAAGAAATAAAATAAGTGAAAGATAGTTGCGACCACTAAAAATAACGGAGTATCCCATGTTTAATTCAACCAATGCGTTTCGTTTTTTTTCAATGATGATAGTTCTGACAGTAACGACCATCGCCGCTATCGGCTGTCTGGGTAATATCACTGATTCAGAATCCAACCTACAATTTGTGCGCCACGTATTTTCCATGGACACCACCTATAACAGCCCGGATATTATGTGGCGTGCCGTCACCGCACCTTCTGTCCATATGATAGGCTTTATTTCCATCATCATTATCGAAGCTACCCTCACCTTCTGCGGCTTCCTGGGGCTGTTCAAGCTTGCCAAACACTTTAACTCTGATAGTCAAACCTTTGAACAGCAGAAGACCTTAGCCCTGATAGCCATGGGATTGGCGGTATTAGTATGGGGCTTTATTTTCCAGGCGGCAGGTGGTGAATGGTTTGCCAGCTGGCAATCTCAGCACTGGAACGGTCTGCGTGATGCCACCCGCATAGTCATGATGGCCATGTTGGGCGGTGTCTGCCTCAAGCTGGCCAAGTAGGAGAGTTCGAGTGAAACGACTATTGCTACCCTTGGCTATGCTCACCCTGCCAATTCAGGCCGCCCCTTTGGTAAACTGGCATGATTTCAGCGTAACCGGCCTCTATGGCGAAGACTTTAAACTGGCACCATCCGATCAACAGTTTACCCTGACCCTGGAATCGGCAGGAGGTTGGCGTTATGGCGATTGGTTTTTGTTTCAGGACTTTACGCATTTTCATCACTCCCTTGGCAGTGAGCGAAGCAACTACGGCGAACTGACAACCCGCTTTAGTTCGGCGAAAATATTTGACGTAAAGTACGACAACAACATAGTCAACGACTTATCTTTGGCTCTGAGTCTTGAAGAAGGCAAAGGCGATGTAGAGAGCCTGCTTTATGGTTTGGGAGTCGACTTTAATCTACCAACCGCAGACTATTTCAAGATTAATTTTTATCGGCGTCAGGGGTTGAATAGTGACAATATCAGTGATGGTTGGCAACTCTCACCCAGTTTCAAATTCAGCTGGCCGCTGGGTGATAGCCAGGTAGTATTTGATGGCTATATTGACTGGGTAGTTTCTTACGATGAAGCCATTAAGGAGGAAACATTCCATTTCAACCCCCAATTAAAATACGACTTGGGAGCCTATCTAATGGGAAAAAAGAATAAACTCATGATAGGAATAGAATACTCTCTGTGGCTCAACAAGTATGGCGTTAAAGGCGAAGACCAAAACAACTTTTCCTTTATCGTTAAATATCACCTGTAAGACGTAACAGTCATCACCGCCAAGAAGGCCGAGATGGTATATTTTAGTCACCTAAATATCGACTTTTATATACCATTATCGGCCTCTTTTTCCGGCGCAACCCATTACGAATAATCTAAGGATGGTGCGAACAAGTCCCATGCGTGCTCTGCGTCTACTTACAGGTCTGAATGCAAGCTCTCAAACCCAACCGACCGCCACTAGAATCAAGCCGAATAAGACTCACCAGGGAACCGTGAAATAGAGCCGATATAAAGTATCTTCATCCCAGGGCAAAATAGGTTGATACTCTACACTCTCCTTGGGCCATTTATCGTAATGGTCCAAGTTGTAGCGGGTATGCTCCATAGATAAGGTTAACTCAGATGCCTTGAACAACTTCGGGGTATTCACAGTCAGGCCCACCTTGTAAACCGTCTCCAGAGTTTCACTGCCATCGGCCCAATACGCTAGATGGCCCTCAAGCTTCCAACTCGGGGCCAATAACCAAAATCCCCCCAGTGCAGTAGTCCAGGCCGTGGCATCATTGCCAAACTCGCCACGTTGATAACCGCGGGACTTGGGCACATCATCGTCAATCTCAAGATAGTAGTACCCCATTCCCACCTCGGCAGTCATGCCAACGGCCTGCCGATGGTAGTCCAGTAACAACGAAGGATAGAGCTTAATCTGTTTTTCTACCGAACTGACGGTATTACGCTTTCCCCGCAGCGACAGTTGCCAATCCAGGGTTAAGTTACCCGTCAGAGTTAGCCACTGGCCCCGGGCAAAGTAGCCGGACTGAAACCAGATAGGAATATGATCGGGATCCAGCTTGTCTTTATCGTTATCGAGATAGATGTTCAGGTTGCCATGAAGGGCAATCTCTGACTCGGTGAGATAATCCAGGCTCACTGCCACATGGGCCCCCAGGGTGTCTGAACTTTCCACCTGAAAATCATGAAGCCCAAAAGCCAGCTTCCACTCAGGCTCAGCAGCAATGCACTGATAACTGCCCAGCAATGCCAGGATACTCGCTAAAAGATATTTCATATTCCCTCTGCAATCGTTCGGGCCGGAGCACTCACACGGCTCAGGCTTGGCAGTATTTCAACACATCCCGGTGCGCCTGGACGCACATTCAAAATTATAGCCATCTCCCTCGGTTAATTTGAGCAATGGGCCGCTACTACAGAATATTTGTATGCTTCAACAAGCCATTTTTTGATAAGACAACTCACCGGCCCAATCTGGCAGCCGCTCCTGCGCTCGGCCGATGCCGACACTCCTCGGTTAACAGATTCGAATTATCGAAAACGCTGCAACTTGCTCCTTACGCAGCCGGGGAGTACCCTCTTTTGCAGCCAACCGTTTAAGCAGTATCGGGAATTGATCGCCATGCCAAAGGAAATATTTATACTACGCCACGGCCAGACTGAGTTTAATGCCGCCGGTAAGCTGCAGGGACACTGTAACTCGCCGCTGACCGAACTCGGCAGGGCGCAGGCCAAAGCCTATGGTGTTGCCTTGCAACAACAGCTGCGGCAATCGGCAGGAAATCCTGAACACGAATTTCAGTTGGTTTCCAGCCCGCTGGGAAGGGCCATGGAAACGGCGACTCTGGTGGCAGAGATGCTTTGCCGGGATCCCGGCGCCATTATTGCCGAGCCTAGGGTGATTGAATGCGGTTTAGGTGAATGGGAGCAGACCCGGGTCGCCGATATCCACGCCGCCAGACCCGAGCTTGCCGGGCGCAATGACTGGTATCTGCAGGGCCCGGGCGCAGAAACACTACTCCAGGTGCAACAGCGGCTGGCACATTGGCTGACCGATCCGGCAACCCCGGAGCGGGTGATCCTTGTGTCGCACGGCCTGACAGGGATTGTCCTGCGCGCCCTGCTGCTGGGCTTGGATGACAAGGCACTTTGGCGTCAGGACAAGCCTCAGGACGCCCTCTATCACTTTCACAGTGAGGCTCAGGAGAGGCTCAAACGCATCTGTTGCTGACTCGCCAACCAGTCGAAGTGGGCCAGCAAAGCCTGCAAATAGCGCTGCTCTTCCGCCGGAAGTTGCCCCTCAGCCGCGGCTATCTGTTGTAAGTCGCTCAGCAGCTGTCTTACCAAAGGCTCGGTGCAGTAGCCCTTCCACAGTCTTAGGGCGGCTTTTTTCGGCGAATGGCAGTAGCGCCGCAGCTGAATATCGACAAACCAGTCGGCCCGCTCCCGGGCGCTGGGCATCAGTGTCATCACATACCAGTTCATCCTATCCTCCTCAGGCGGATAACTTGATCCTGTCGCGGCCATCGCTCTTGGCCCGGTACAGGGCGGTATCCGCCGCACTGAGCATGGCCTCGGCCGTGCGGTACTGGCCATTGATCTCAGTGGCAATCCCCTGGCTGACACTGACACAAACCTCACGGCTCAGCCCCAATTTGACGAAGTCCAGGCTACGAATGGCCTCGGCTATTTGCTCGGCCACCACCCAGGCCATGGCGCTGTTGAATCCGGGCAACACCAGGGCAAACTCCTCACCGCCAAAACGCGCCGCCAGACACTGGGGCGATGGCAACGCCGTGGCTATGGTCTTGGCCATCAATTTCAGGCATTCGTCCCCCATCAGGTGACCATGCTGATCGTTGAACTGTTTGAAATGGTCGGCATCTATGATCAAGGTGCTGATGGGCTTGTGCTTATCGACGCACTGCTGCCACTGGCGTTCCAGTGTCTCGGTAAAGGTGCGGCGATTGGCCAGTCCGGTCAAATAGTCGGTCGCCGCCAGGGTGGACAGGCGTTTAATCTCATCCCTGTGGCCGCTGAGATCATGCAAACCAATCACAAACAGCGGCAGCAAACCCTGAATAAAGGAAAGCGACAGATTCACCGGCAGCTCGACCCCATCGACACGTCTGAGCAATACTTCCCAGGGGCCATGTTGCAGCGGTACCTGGCGGCCATATTGGCTGCTGAACATGCTGGCGTAGCGGCTACGATAAGGCGCCGCCAACCAGGTATGCCAGAATTCACCGGCAAAGGTTTCGCTCTGATCGCCCAGCAGCTCGGCCGCCGGAGAGTTCACCGCCAACACTTTGCCCTCACCATCGGCCAGCACCATAGGTTGCTGCATGCACTCAATCAGGGTCGCCAAAGCCTCGCTGTCACACTCACACTGACTAAAACCAGCTTCATTGCTGTAGGGGCTTGCCATGCTGTTCTCCCTCCCGACCTGCGGGTTGTTCAATATTCGACAGGGATAACTCTAGCGCGTACGTACAAGGCAAACCTTCTGATAAGCTTACGATGTAATTAATTGAAAAATATCGTTAATAATTCCAACCTTCTGTAGGCAGGAAAGGCGTCCAACCACAGAAATACGGCAATGATTGGCAACCAAAGGAGCTTTTCGGGCGGGAAAGAATCCCCGAACGGCACGGATCGGAGGGAATAATTACTTTATATCCTTAGTGACAGCTTTAAGATTAGAGCCCCCACACTGAAACGAGAACAAGCAGAATATCTCTAATGAGTGGCATCTGAGACAGACACCACTCCGACTAATGCAATCAAGCCGGATTTAAAGTTTGGGTCGATTAATAACCTCCGGATCCGGGCTGGCCAGCAAGAGTGGCGATTCCTCACTGCTGAACAGGAATTGATACTTGCCTGTGCCTGTATTGCGCATAGGGTCATGCAGCTGCAGCGTCAGGCCATCGGCGCTGACCTCGATCCGATCGATATGACCATCGAAGGGATTGGTGAAGGCGGCACCGACAAATTTCAGCCCGGCCGGAGAATTATCCAGGTTCAACAGTTGGTAGGTGATCACCGCTGGTTCACTGACCACCACATCACCACTGCACTCCACGCCCTGCTGTGAATAGTGAAAGCTCGCCTGCCGGGCGCTATCCAGAGTGACACTCAGCACCACGGGCTCACTGACATCACAGTAAGGTAAACGCGGCCTCAACAATAGGTTGTCGGTTTGGCTCAGCTGCGCCGCCTGGTCAAACTCGGCCATCCGTGACTGCCAGCCAAACAGCGCCAGGATCCGATAGACTTCCGAAGCACTCAGTGGTTGTTGCAACAGCCGGCGATCCAGCTTTACCAGGCCCTGCTTATCAAACACCAAACTATTGATAAAGGCGGGTAAAGACTGCCCCAAGGGCTCCAACGGCGAAGGCTCGGCCAGCAAGAGTTGCAACTCGGCGTCACTCTTTACCGGTGCCATCGCCAGATCGATCTCGGCCTGAGTAGCGGCACTCAGTGCCAGGGGAAAGCTTGCCAGCAGCACGCTGACCATCAAAGCAATACGCATAACGACTCCATGTCAATTCGCTCCACATGCCTTATGTGGAGATGAAAAACTGATTGGGTGGTTTCAGGACTGAAGCCACCCAGGTTAATGTAATTAAGCTTGGATTAAACACCCTTTCAGCAACATAAGCTTACTCAGTCGTTTCCGGTATTCACGACTTCGGGATCTTGGCTTGAAACCAGCAGAGTGTTGCTGCTGTTACTGAGGATCAGTCTAAAGCCTGTCTTGCCCACCACAGAGTTGGTATCCATTAGTATCAACATATCCGGGGCCTCGGTCTTGACCGCATCGATAATGCCGTCGAAGGGGGTATCGAAGGAGGCGCCGACAAAGGCCAGATCCATATCAGTCTTGTCCTGCAGCTTATAGATAATATGAGTATTGGGCTTATCTACCACTACTGGGCCGTCCGGCTCATAGGCAAACTGAGGCACGCGGTTATCATCCAGAGTAATGGTTACAATGATATTTTTTACGGGTACAGACATAGCTTCATCCTTGTTTCTGGTTAGTTTTTGAGGGGGTATTTAAATTGACTAAAACGATAACCAAGAGGCTCATATTTAGCCTTCATTTTCAACAGTTCCTGTTGGTCATCCATGCAATCCAAAGCCATAGCATAAGGCGCGAGTATACGGGCATCACGATTCACAGTGACCCATGGTTGCAGCATTCGGCCGACTTTCTGGCAGTGAGTATAGGCAAAGCTTATATCGTTATTTAACATGGACACACTATAGGCGGTTACAAGCCCAGCCTCGGCCAGGGCTCCCATATCGACAGTGCCCAAAACCGTTTTCTGTCCTAATGCTGTAAAAAACGCTTCTGCCAACAGAGCAAGCTTATGAGCTTGCTGATAATCACCTTGTTCGAGCCGCTCATTGGCAGCGACCAACCAAAAACGAGCCTCCAATTTAAGCTGCTTAGTCGAGGTTTCGCTTGACGGCTTACTGGCCAGATGCCCTCTGAGGGCATTAAGCATGGCTGTTTTTTCTGTTGATGCCGGTAGCAAGCTAACCAGTAACACCTCAACAAAAGATTGCTGCATTCGCCAGCGCTCATTTTCCGGATCGGCCTCAAGCGCGGCAGCAATAGCCCGACTGGCTTCCATTGCGCTCTCTTTGGCCAATTCGGTTTGCTGCACCGCTCTGTACAACTGAGCCAAGATCTCCAGATTTCCGGATAATCTGTATAGCTGATAGGGTTCTCCCTGAGCCTGCCGCTTTAACTCTTCGGCTATCTGCCTATGAATGGCGATGGCTGCTTGAATATCCCCTTCTGCACTCGAAGACCTGGCTAGCCAGGAGCGAGCATTGGCGACATCTGCCAGACGCTGAGGATCATCCGGCGACTCGGCCAGTGCGATCAACTTGAGCCGCAGCGATTCTTCAAAGCCCTGGCGCGCCTTGCTGAAGTCCTGCAGCTTCATCGATAAGGACCCCAGAGAATTGTGGGCGTAGGAGAGTTCCATCAGCGCTTCGCTGTTGTCCGGTGCCAGTCGGTACATGGCCAGACTGTGTTGCAGATAAGCCTCGAACCAGGGGCGGGTGCCCTGCCAATCGCTCTGGTCATACTTGAGTTGCCCAAGCCAAAAGGCATTGGCGCCAAGGGTCTTTAACAGCTCCAGCTGATCTGTACTGCCGGACAACAGTGGCAAGAGTTTGTTTCTGGCGGCCAGCAGCGCCTTTTCCGCTTCATCCACCCGGCCACGGGAGTAGGCCACCTCCCCCATGGCTTCCAGTGTCTGACCATGGCGAAACAGCGCCGCCTCACTCAGGCTGCTGTCGGCCTCGCGAAAATAATCCAGCGCCTTGTTGCTGACACCATCGAGCAGATCCATCCGGCCTATGCTGCGCAGCTTGTCGGCAAAGTCGCCCACCATAAAGCCCAGCAAGTCTTCCGCCGCCAGGCGCTTAGCCTGCGCCTGCTGCTCGGCTTCAACGCTGCGATAACTCATGAATACCGAGATGAGGGTCAAGAGGCATAAAAGCATGAAGGTCGCGCCCTTGAGGCGCCGTTGGCGCTGCCCTCTGGCGCTGGAGGCGGCAACATAGCTTTCGCTGACAGGATCCAGCTCCAGCAGGGGATCGTTTTTCAGCGCCAGCGCTTCGGTCAGCGGCTTGCCCTGGGGCAGCAGAAAATCGCGGCTGCACTGCTGTTGCTGCCAGCGCCTGGCCTGATGGAACAGCCTGGCCTTGGCCGCCAGCCCTTCCCTGTGGCTATCTATCCAGTCTCTGGCCCTGGACCAGCGTCTGAGCAAGGCTTCATGGGCTATGCTGAAACCGGGTTCGCTGTCCTCCAGATGGGAGACAAACAGCCGACTGTCGACCAAGGCCTGAACCAAGGCGCGCTCGGCATCCGTGGCCAATTCGGAATATCTGGCACTGCGACTGGTGACCGACTGCTCATCTTCCCTGAGGGTCACCAGCAGCGACAGCACCCGTGGCAGGGCCGCCCTTTGCGAGCTCGACAAGGAGGCGATGGCATCTTCGGCGGCCTGGCCTATAGCCCCGGCCAGCCCACCCAGGCGGTGATAAACCGCCAGTTGCAACTGGTTGTCGTCACTGCGCTGCAGATACAGGGCCTGCAGCATATACTGCAACATGGGCAGGGCATCCGGGTTACTGGCGGCCTCACGGCACAGCAGCTCATCCAAGCCCAGTGCCGATTCAGGGTCAAATTCCCAACTCAAGCCTGCGGCTGCGGCCGGCAAGCGTATCATCTGCAACAGTTCCTGACGGCTGGGCGGCAAGAGATCGAAATGGGCGCCATTGCCCTTGCCCGCCATCAAGCTGGGGCTGGCAACCACCTGAGGGTAGAACTCATTGCGACAGGCGCTGAGCAGCAATACGGCTCCGGAACGCGCCAGGGTGTCGAGCAGCGCCAGCCCCTGCTCACGGGCTTCGGCCGAGAAGCGCGGCGATGACAGCAGCACTTCCAGACGGTCGACAAACAGGCCGAACCTCGGCTTCTGCCAACTTTGGAACGGCAGCGCCTGGCAGAGTTGGGCGCAGAGGCTGTCGATATCCTGTTCCAGTGCATGCGCCAGCGTTTCGGCGCTGTAGCCTGCCAAAACCGGCGCATCGTCCAGCTCCCAGTCGAGCATGGCGGCGGCCAACTCCAGCAGCAGTTGATCTTCGGCGACATCGGCCAGATCCAGTATCGAATAGCAGGCCAGGCCTATGCCGTGAAAGCCCTGAGGCGAAGCCAGATTGGGCAAAATGCCTGCATTGATCAGCGACGACTTACCGCTGCCGCTGGGGCCTAGCAGCAAGCAAAACCCGCGGCCATGTTTGATCTGCCGGGCTATGCGTTCCAGTAAGGCGTTGATCTGTTCGCTACGGCCGAAAAACACCCCGGCATAATCGGCGCTGAAGGGTTTTAACCCGGGAAATGGTGAGCCCTGGCTCCAGGCCAGCGATGGCAAACTGGCTTCGTGGCCGATGGGGAAACGGACATCGGCTACAACTCGATAGCCGCGTTTGCGGATAGTTTCGATGAAAGAAGGATCGCCGGCCTTGTCGTCCAGCGCCCGGCGCAGCTGATTAATGGTCTTGTGCAGCGGGTTATCGCCCGTGTCGCTGCCGGGCCAACAGGCATCCAGCAGCTCATCGCTGCTGACTACCTCGCCGCTGCGACGACACAGATACAGCAGCACATCCATGGCTTTGGGTTCCAACTGCCGCAAGCGCTTTCCCAGCCGCAAACTATTGCTGCCGGGATCGACCTGCCAATCACCCAAAAAGAAGCTGCTGTCGCTCATGGAACCTACCGCGATAAGAGATTGACCGCATCTTACCCGGTATACAAAGTTAACACCATGATAACAGCGTTAAATTTTACCTAATGAGCGTTAACTCAAATACTCAAACCCCAGAGCTCGAATGTCTCCCGGCACAGGGATTCGCGAAAATCCGGATGCGCTATGTCGATTAAGGCTCTGGCTCGCTCGCGGATACTGCGCCCCCTGAGGTTGGCACAACCATATTCGGTGGCAATATAGTGCACATGGGCCCGGGTAGTCACCACCCCGGCACCTGGGCTCAGCACAGGCGCGATACGGGAAAGTGCGCCATTGGCGGCCGTGCTCGGCAGGGCGATAACCGAGCGCCCACCGGGAGAAAGACCGGCGCCGCGAATAAAGTCCATCTGCCCGCCTACCCCGGAATAGATTCGGGTGCCTATGGAGTCGGCGCACACCTGGCCGGAAATATCCACTTGCAGCGCCGAGTTGATGGCCATTACCTGCGGGTTGCGGCGGATAACCGAGGTGTCATTAACCTGCTCTATATCCAGAAACAGCACTTCGGGGTTGTCATCGACAAAGTCATAGAGGGCGCGACTGCCAAGCGCAAAGCCGGTGACCAACTTCCCCGGATGCACCTTCTTGCGGCTGTTGTTAATCGCCCCGGAGCGATAAAGCGCCAGAATGCCGTCGGAAAACAGCTCGGTGTGGATCCCTAAGTTTCGTCTGTCTGCCAACTGCCCCAATACGGCATCCGGAATGGCACCTATGCCCATCTGCAGGCAATCTCCGTCTTCAACCAGAGAGGCCACATGCTTGCCGATAGCCTGGCTGATGGCATCGGCTCCGGCCATGGGGTGTTCGGGCAGAGGCGAACTCTGTTCATACACGGCGGCAAAGCGGTCATAGGGTACAAAGCTGTCGCCATGGGTGCGCGGCATTTGCGGGTTGATATGGGCTATGATCCGGCCGGCCACATCACAAGCGGCGCGGCTGGCTTCGACACTGATCCCCAGCGAACAGTTGCCATGGCTGTCAGGCGGTGACACCTGTACCAGCGCCGTATCTATGGGTTGCTCGCCGGAGCGAAACAGCTTGGGCACCTCGGATAAAAAGACAGGCACATAATCCGCCTCGCCACTGGCCAGCAGGGCGCGGGTCGGGGCGCCGCCAAAGAAACAGCGATGGCGCAGATGGCCCTTAAGCTCGGGCACACTCAAGGCCTCGGCTTCCTCGGTATGCAGTTGCAGCAAGGTCAGGTTCTGCCGCGTCATGGCATGCTGTGCCAGCGCCTCCAGCAAGACTCTGGGGGTGGCTCCCATAGAGTGGGTCCAGATAAATTCATCATTCCCTATCAGGGATACCGCTTCCAGTGCACTGGAACAAACTCTTGGCGCCATACTGCTGCTTCCTTATTTTTTATTTATACCGTTCCGTGACAGGAGTTTGATTGAGGCAATGCCGTATTTGTTTTCCCACATCCTGCCTGATTGATTTGGGCTGTCCCATCGAGACGACTTCACCCAAGCCATGACAGGCTCCGCCGGAGGGAAAACCAACTCCTGTACAAAAAGGCCTTAACCCTAGCCAGTTGCTCTGTGAAGGGCAATCCCTGACAAACAACCTAACCCCCGAGACTGTGGAAAGTGAGCGCTACGCCACATCAAACAGGTTGCAAACTGCGAGCTTCACAAAAATGCCACTGCGGCGGATAAGGCGTTTACCCTCAAAGCCACTGTCGTTAGACTAGCCAAGCCTTGGGCCTTATGGCGAAAAACGTCACATCCCAGTGCCCGGGCAGGACCCCAGTTTCAAGGAAGTAGTATGTCTCAGTTCGACAAGACCCTCAGCGTCAGCCTCAATCCAGAAGATCCCGCTAGCATCGCCCAGGCACTGCAGCAATACCGGCAACACCTGAACGACGGCAGCGCCTTTCGACTCGATGGCTCCTTGCTGTTCAATATCGAGTTCGTCAATCAGCAGCAGCGGCCGCTTAACCGTGACGATGCCGGTGCCAATCGCTCCTTGTTGGAACACGCCCTCGATACTGCCCGCCGGGATCACAGACTCAGCTTTTACACCGAACCGGTACTCTTTGCCGCAGCGCTGAACTTTCCCGAGCTATTGGACGAGCTCAAGGCCACTGCCGAGGCCATGGTGGCCTTCTCCCGCCGCCGCAATGACTCCAGCGATCTCTTTATCGATGACTACAACGTCTTCGGGGTGGAAGCCCTCTACATGCTGGCCAGGCAATATCCCGAACTGAGCCATTATCTGGCCGCCTTTCTGGTGCCGTACTGGAACTTGGAAAGCTTCTACCAACCTGTGTTACTGCTGGGCAAACTGGTGGAGGAGTTCGGCTGGCGCCGCGAACTGATCCACGCCTATCTGCACTGCGATGGCGAACAGAATCGCCGCTGCTTTTTCCAGACCACAGAGGGTGATTCAGTCAACCTCAGCCTACTGGAACATTTTGCCGGGCATCCGGACGATTACCCCTGGTTTAAGGCGCAGCTGCTCAAGCGTCTCGAACAAACGCCACTGCTGGCCTATGCCAATGAACAACCGCTTGAACAAACCCAGCCGATACTGGAGTTCTTCTACAGTCTGGGCGACTGGCCGGTAGAGGCTGACATTGACGACACTGAACTGTGGCGGGATCGGGTCAAGCAGCAATTGATCTTGGGTCGCCGGGTAGAGGATGAAGCGCTTTCCTTGCTGGCGCAGCTGAGCGAGCAGAGCCAACCTCTGGTAATAGTGGCAGAGGCCTGGCGGGAAGACGACCGTCATAGTCTATGGCAAACCGGGGAAGAGCAGGCTCTGGCAGAGGACTATGACTGGGAGCATGATGAGAACGAGCCGGACTCTGACTATGCCGCGCTATTTTATGACCTGGAAGAGCCGGAAGACTATCTCAGGATTGGCGAGCTGGAAGAGCTGGATGCCGAAGTGGGAGAGGAGATGCTTTGCGCGCTGGCCGAACTGCCCAAGAGCCTTGGCGCCTGCGCCTATGCCGCCTATCGCCTGAGCCGCCTGAACTCGCCCCACAGCTTAAGCCCGGAAGCCGACAAGGCCAACGAGGCCGCGGCGCTGCTTCGCTGGCTGGTGCAGCAGCTGCCGTTACAATTTCAGCATCATATCTTCTATGAGGGCGGAGAGTACCAAAAGAAAAGGCGTGAACATCGCCTTCTAAAGAGCTGGCTCACGGATATAGACACCGAGGGCGATGTTGCCAAGATGGCTCAAATTGCCTCTGAGATACTCTATACCAGTAAGGACGGAAAGCGCATTGCACTCTTGTGGTCCAATGCCAATAAAGGATTCCAAAACGGCTTGTTGGCGCTGTATTTCCTGCTCTGCGCCCCGGAGTTCGAAGCGCCGCAGTGGCAGGCCTTAAAAACCCTGGCACAAAGGCATTGGCAGCTATGGCTGACGCTGGATCCGCTGCAACTGATTGAAAAAATTTATTATTGCTGGGCTGACTACGCCTTCTATCCCGCCATTGACGATGAGCATATCGAGGCCGAATTGCGGCAAAACCTGCTCAAGCTGGGTGTCAGCGAGGCGCAGCTCGATGCTCATTGCCTGCTGACAGAACAACAGGTGGCTGCCTATCGCCCGGCCGATAAACGCTTCTGGCAAGGTTATATCACCAGGCTGAAGCAGTTTGCCGAAGCCGACCCAGATGATGACAGCATGATAGGCCGCCGCCTCTGGCAGCAACAGCAGCAGTTGTTGCAAGCGCTGGATTCTGGCCGCGAGCTGCCGAGGCTGAGCTTTTTTGGCCATCTCAAGGCCAACTTCCCCGAGACGCCTTTGCCGCAAGCGTTTTTCGAACTGTTTGATCTTTGCCTGCGGCAAAGCTTCAGCAAATCATTTACCGAAGAGCAGGCGCAAAACCTCTGCCGCCAACTCAAGGCTTATCTGGCATCGGGCGAAGGGCTTGAGCCCTTGACGCCCCAAGCCACGGCCGAGTTGCTGGACTGGGCGCCTTGCCGCTCTGACGACCCCGCCGATGCGGCTGAGCTCAGCGACTTTGTCTGGCTGTTGCCTGAAGCGCAGGGGCGAGCTTTGGCCCTGTTTCTCGCAGGCCTTGGAACCCAAAGCCTGTATTGGCTTCACCGGCCGAGTGTGGAGACGGCCTATGTCAACCACCTCATTGCCGAGGGTGGTCTCTCGATGGCGCAGCGCTGGGAAGATCAAAGCGTAGGACACAAGCGTCACAGCGACTATGACTCAGGGTTAGCCTTTCAGAGTGCCAAGGAAAACTGGGCCCTTGGCTGGCTCGACAGCATAGGCGTAGCGGCGCAAAGCACTGTCTATTTCGCCGTAAGCCAAGGCCGCGCCCCTGCGCCCTTCCTCAAACATTTGGCCGATGAGGGCCGACTGCCGGAGACCTCGCAGCTCTTGACCATAGACGAACGTGTACGCCTGCTGAAGTTACTGGCGCAAGCCGGGGTTGACGCCGAGCTTTTCAGCTCCTTCCTGCAAGACGAGTCTGCCGCGGTCCGGCAACTGGCCAAAGATTTGGCGCAAGGCTCTTAATAGCAGGCATTGATAAAACAGCAGTTGGGAATAACCCAATAAACGAGTAATAACAGGATAACTGCCACGCCCTGACTCATGGCGCGGTCGCCGGTTGTTTAACAGGAAGTGCCACACAGGCAGCGACCGGCAAAAGCGTTAATTTAATATCAAGGAAGCAATATGCCCCAGTTCGACAAAACCCTCAGCATTAGCCTCAAGCCACAAGATCCCGCCAGCATCGCCCTGGCGCTGCAGCAATACCGGCAACACCTGCACGATGGCAGCGCCTTTCGTCTTGAAGGCTCCCTGCTGTTCAATATCGAGTTTGTCAACGAGCAACAGCAGCCACTCAGCAATGACGATGCCGGCGACAACCGCAACTTGCTGGTGCATGCACTCAGCGCCGCTCGAGCGCACCACATCTTTAAATATTGCACTGAAGCCGTGCTGTTTGCCGCAGCGCTGAACTTCCCCGAGCTATTGGACGAGATCAAGGCAACTGCCGAGGCCATGGTGGCCTTCTCCCGCAGTCGTAACGACTTTAGCGATCTCTTTCTCGATGACTACAACGTCTTCGGGGTAGAAGCCCTCTACATGCTGGCCAGGCAATATCCCGAACTGAGTCATTATCTGGCCGCCTTTCTGGTGCCTTACTGGGATTTGGACAGCGGCTACTCACCCGTGGAATTGCTGGGCAAACTGGTAGAAGAGTTCGGCTGGCGCCGCGAACTGATCCACGCCTATCTGCACTGTGATGGCGAACAGAGCCGCCGCTGTTTTTTCCAAACCGCCGAAGGTGATCCTGTCAACCCCAGCCTGCTGGAACACTTTAGCGAGCATGCTGACGATTACGCCTGGTTTAAGGCGCAGCTCCTCAAACGTCTGGAGCAAACCCCGCTGCTGGCCTATGCCGATGAACAAACGCTGGAAGAAACCCAACCAATACTGGAATTCTTCTACAGCCTGGACGACTGGCCGGTAGAAGCGGAACTTGAAGACACTGAGCTGTGGCGGGATCAGGTCAAGCAGCAATTGATCTTGGGGCACAGGGTGGAAGATGAGGCGCTGGCGCTGCAGGATGCGCTCGGCGTTGAGCCCAAGGCACAGGTTGCCGAAGCCTGGCTGATGGACGACAGGTTCGCCCCCTGGCAGCAGGATAAAACCGATACTGGCAGCGCCCAAACAGAGCAGGAAAGTGGCAAGAGCTCCGGGCAAACTCAAGGCAACTGCCCACTACCCAGCTTGGATGAGCTGCCTTTTTTCCTGCTTAGCCATACCTGCAAGCAAAGTGACTTCGCACAGTTGGATGCAGCCATTGCCGATCGTCTGCCGGCGGCACTGGACAAGTTGCCGACCCACTTGGGAGGCGTCGCCTATGCCGCCTATCGGCTCGGCCGCCCCGAGTGCACAGCGGCAGAAACCCAGGCGCTGCTTGGCTGGCTGGAGCAGCATTTCCTCACTGCCTATATGCGTGTCTTCAATCGGCATGGTGGCCGCTTCAATAGCGATAATCCGCAGCATTTGACACTCAAGGCCTGGCTCAGTGAGGCCAAGGAGCAGCAGGATGCTGACACTATGGCCGCCGTTGCCGAATCGCTACTTGGCAAGGATGGGGGAAAACGGGGAAGCCAGATAAGCCAGCGTCAAGCGGCCTACTGGTTGTTTTTCCCGGACGATGGTTTCCAGCGCGGCCTGCTCAGCCTGTTTTTCCTGTTAAATAACCAACTGCCACAGGCTCACACCGAACTGCAGATCCTGGCCCAGCGCCACTGGCAACTGCTTTTGAAACTGGCGCCTATGGTGCTTATCAGCCGCATCAGTCAGTTTTATGCAAACTATGAAGGATATGCCGCCATAGATGATCCGCAGACAGAGCTGAGCCTGCATCAAAAGCTGCTGGCACTGGGAGTCAGCGAGGCGCAGCTGGATGCCCATACTTTGCTGCAAGACAGGCGCATCGCGCGCTATGCCCCGGCCAACGAGCGCTTCTGGCAACGTTACCTGGAGCGATTGGCAAGCTTTGCCGAAGGCGATCCCGAAGATAACAGCATGATAGGCCGCAGCCATTGGCTGGCTCAGCAAAAGCTGTTGGATGCCCTAAACTATTGCGATGAAACGGCCATGCTGGGATTTATTGCCGATCTCAAGGCCTGTTTCCCGGAGCGCCCCTTACCGCAGCAAGCCTTTGAGCTATTTAACCTCAGCCTGCAACGCGGCCTGGAGCAAAAACTCAAACCGGCAGCGGCGAAGACTGTCTATGACAAGTTACAGGCCTATTTGCAAAGCGGCGAAGGCCTGGAAAACCTGACACCACAAGCCTTGAAGCTGCCGGTTCTGCAAGGCTGGGATCCCTACAGCGATTATCGCGGCAAGGTTGGCGTGGCAGACTTTGTCTGGCTGTTGCCAACCGAGATGGGAGAGCGGCTGGCACTGTTTCTCAGCGGTCTTGGGAAGCGAGGGCTGCACTGGTTGGGCTGTCCCAGTGTCAGGGAAGCCTATATCAACCATTTGGTTGCCGAAGGCCATCTGAATATGGCCGAGCGTTGGCAGGATGAAGCGCTTGGGCACTCAAGCATCGGCGATGTCGATGTGAGCCTGCAGCTTGAAGCCGACAAGGAGTTCTGGGCACTACTCTGGTTGGATAGGATAGGTGTGACGCCACAGGCCACTGTGTATTTTGCCATGCACGAAGGGCGGCAACCTGAGTCTTTCATTATCCACTTGGCCAGCCAGCAGCGGCTGCCGGATATGTCCAGGCTGCTGACCGCAGATGAGCGCAAACGCCTGCTGGAAATCATCGCCAAGTTTGATTGTCTGACCGAAGAAAATACAGAGCCATTCAAGCAAGACGAGTCGAGCGTCGTCAAGCGTGTGCTGGGCAAGTTGTTTAATTGAAGAAGCCTCCAGTAGACAAAGAGGCGCTGTCAGCTAATGCGGCAACGCCTCTTTGAAGCTAAGGCTTAAACGGCCTCGATGACCATTGCGAAAATGCTGAAATCAACTGATACGTTCCGCCATAGCGTGCACAGCGTCGAGGCGATTCAATGCCATATCAGCGAAAGTGAACAATCCCTGGAATATTGAGCTAAACAAAAGCCAGTCATCAGGACTGGCTTTTGATAAAGGTGATAGGACCTTAAAACTTATTTGACCAGAGTCAGATGAGCTCGGCGTTTAGGTTTGTCCTCAGAGGCTTGAGAAACCACCTGTTCTTGAGGTTGCTCATCTTCTTCGACAACATTCAACAACGCCTCTTCACCCTCTTCGAGCAGATAGGCATCTTCCATCTCAAATACTGTACCAGCACCGTTTTCACGGGCGTAGATGGCAACGATAGACGCCATAGGCAACAGCACTTGCTGTGGTACACCACCGAAGCGGGCATTGAACTCGACAAACTCGTTGCCAAGCTGCAATCCACCGACAGCACTGCCGGCGACATTCAGTACTATTTGACCATCCTTAACATACTGCAGCGGTACCTTAATATCTGGCACAGTGGCATCCACTACCAGATGTGGAGTCAGCTGATTATCCATCAGCCATTCATAGTAAGCTCTAAGCAGATATGGACGACTTGGGGTCAAATCTTTCATCAGATACCCATGCGCATTTCGCGCTCGGCTTCAGTCAAAGATGCCTTAAAGGATTCACGCTCAAAAATGCGGTTCATATAGGCTTTGATGTCTTTACCCGCGCGGTTATCCAGTTCGATACCCAATACCGGCAAACGCCACAGTAAGGGGCCAAGATAACAATCGACCAAACCAAACTCTTCACTCATGAAGTAAGGCATTTCGGCAAACACAGGTGCAATAGAAAGCAGGCTTTCCAGTAACTCTTTGCGAGCCGCATCGGCACGATCACCCTTACGGATACGATCGACCAAAGCATACCAATCGGTATCGATACGGTGCATCATCAGACGACTTTGGCCACGGGAAACTGGATAAACAGGCATCAGCGGCGGATGCGGGAAGCGTTCGTCCAGATACTCCATAATGATACGGCTTTCGTACAGCACCAACTCACGGTCTACCAGAGTAGGGACTGAGTTGTAGGGGTTGAGCTCCAGCAAATCCTCTGGCATATCATTGGGATCCACCTGCAACACATCAACAGTTACCCCTTTTTCAGCCAATACGATGCGAACCTGATGGCTATAGAGATCATCGGCACCTGAGAACAGGGTCATGATAGAGCGTTTATTGGCAGCAACAGCCATTGATACCCTCCGGAATCTAAAAAAACAAATGTAAACGAGGGGCTATGCCCCCCGTTTACACTATGCGGATAATATATTCTACCCCTTTCTAAGGGTTAGTGTACATCCTTCCAATATTCTTTCTTGAGGAAGTAGGCGATCACAAAGAATATAAACAGGAAGCCGAGCACCCATTTACCCAGGTTTTCGCGCTCCAATTTAACCGGTTCAGCCGAGTAGACCAGGAAGCCGGTAAGGTCACGAACCACCTTATCGTACTCTTCTGCAGACAGGCTGCCACCGCTAACCGTGATGCTGCCATCTTCCTGCTTGACCGGCATTCCCTGCAGTTCTTCAAGCACATGCGGCATACCAACTGACGGGAACACAGTGTTGTTTACGCCGAATGGACGACTTGGATCCTTATAAAATCCCTTGAGGTAGGAATAGACCCAGTCATCACCACGAACACGAGCTACCAGAGTCAGATCTGGAGGCGCGGCACCAAACCACTTGGCCGCATCTTTAGTCTCTATCGCGTTTTCCATCAGCTCGCCGATCTTGGCATCTGTGTGGATCAGCTTACGCATCTCGTCAACAGGGATATCCAGATCTTCAGCAACACGCTGATAGCGCTGATACTGAGTGCTGTGACAACCGGCACAATAGTTTTGGAACAACTCTGCACCGCGACGCAGCGACTCTTTGTCTTGCAACTGTTCAGTCCAATCGATTCCGCTAGGCTCAATCTTTGGACCACTGGCGGCCAGGACTCCGAGGGGCAACAAGGCAACCAAAGCAATCAATAACTTTTTCATTTGAATGTCACCCTTTCTGGTACTGGCTTGGTCTTTTCACTCTTGCTGTAGATGAACAGCAACAGGAAGAAACCGAAGTAAGTGATGGTAAAGATCCGGGCAACAATGGTCAGTGTTGGTGTCGCAGGTACCGCACCCAGGTAACCCAGAACGATAAAGGACACGGCAAACTGAGCAATGTTCAGCTTGTGAATCATGCTACGGTAGCGAACCGACTTAACCTTACAGCGATCCAGCCATGGCAGCACGAAGAGTACCGCGATTGCCAGCCCCATCAGGACGACACCACCCAACTTGTCCGGTACGGCACGCAAGATGGCGTAGAACGGGGTGAAGTACCATACAGGAGCAATATGCTCAGGTGTCTTCATTGGGTTGGCCGCTTCGAAGTTAGGCTTCTCGAGGAAGTAACCGCCACCTTCAGGCATAAAGAACAGCACATAGCAGAAGACAATCAGGAAGCCGGCAACACCCATGATATCTTTTACTGTGTAGTAAGGATGGAATGGAATGCCGTCGACAGGCCAGCCATTTTCATCTTTGTTCTTCTTGATCTCGATACCGTCAGGGTTGTTGGAACCCACTTCGTGTAGAGCAATCAGGTGCAGGAATACCAGTACCACAAGTACCAGAGGCAGCGCGATCACGTGCAGGGCGAAGAAGCGGTTCAGGGTTGCACCTGAAATCACATAGTCACCGCGGATCCACAGAGTCAAATCGTCGCCGATGACGGGGATAGCACCGAACAGTGAGATAATTACCTGAGCGCCCCAGTAGGACATTTGCCCCCATGGCAGCAGATAACCCATAAAGGCTTCGGCCATCAGTACCAGGAAGATCAACATACCGAACAGCCACAGTAGTTCACGAGGCTTTTGGTAAGAGCCATAAATCAAGCCGCGGAACATATGCAGGTAAACCACCACGAAGAAGGCCGATGCCCCGGTGGAATGCATATAGCGCAGCAACCAACCGTATTCCACATCACGCATGATGTATTCGATGGAGGCAAATGCTCCCTCGGCGGTGGGTACATAGTTCATGGTCAGCCAGATACCGGTCAGCAGCTGGTTCACCAGAACCAACAGCGCCAGAGAGCCGAAGAAATACCAGAAGTTAAAATTCTTGGGGGTAGCGTACTGACCGACATGACGGTTATAGGTCGCAGTCATAGGAATACGCGCATCGATCCAGTCAATAATGTTCTTAACCATTATGCAGCTCCCTGATCTACACCGATGAGCACGTTACCCTCATCAATGTATTGATGAGGTGGTATCACCAGGTTCAGTGGAGCGGGTACGCCCTGGAAGACGCGACCGGCCATATCGAACTTGGAACCGTGACATGGACAGAAGAAACCCGAAGTCACACCTTCAACCTGCTCTGCGAAAGAATCCGGCAGATAAGTAGGTGAACAACCCAGGTGAGTACAGATACCTACGGCAATAAAGTACTCAGGCTTAATCGAACGTACGCCATTTTGGGCGTAATCAGGCTGCTGTAATTCTTCAGAAGCCGGGTCCCGCAGTCTGTCATCGTGGGTTGGGAGCTCATTAAGAACTTCCTCGGTACGACGGACAATCCATACTGGTTTGCCACGCCATTCCACACGGATCAGCTGACCTGGTTCTAGCTTACTGATATTTACTTCTACCGGCGCGCCTGCAGCTTTCGCTTTGGCGCTCGGATTCCATGACTTTATAAAGGGAACCGCTACAGCGACGGCACCAGCACCGCCCACTACGGCGGTTGCAGCTGTCAGGAATCTGCGACGTCCGGTATCGACTGGCGCATTGCTCATCCACTTATCTCCCAGAGGGTGTTGGAATTTTTGTTTTTCAAGACCTTAGGCTTATTAGCTATCACTATAAGTAAAAGTCAAACTTTGAGGCGGGGCTCATTATAGCGAAAAATTAGAAGCAGATCATAGTCAAAAGACACAATTTGGTTAGATTGATTACAGATTTTTAGCAGTTTCGGGTTAAAAAAACAGCAACAACCTAGTAAAAAAGCCTGTAACCCGGGAGTAGTTTAATTAAAGCTAAAGCATAACCATTTGACTAATAATAAAATTTATCCCCTTTACACATTAATACCTGTCATTCTGTGATTTTAATCTTAAGCCGAGAAAAAGATAAAAAAAGACCCGGAACCAGTCCGGGCCTTTCGAGCAATACTGTTACTTGCCTTTTTGCTTCATGTATTTGAAGAATTCACTGTCCGGCTCCAACACCATGACGTCAGATTTACCGGCGAAGCTGGCCTTATAGGCTTCCAGACTACGCAGGAAACTGAAGAATTCTGGATCCTTGGTGTAAGCATCGGCGTAGATCTTGGCGGCAATGGCATCGCCTTCACCGCGGATATTTTCCGCTTCGCGACGGGCATTGGCCAGAGTCACCACCACGTTGGCATCGGTCATGGCGCGGATTTTCTCGGCCGCTTCTTTACCTTCTGCCCTGTGTTTCTTGGCTACCGCCTGACGCTCGGCACGCATCCGCTGGAAGATGCTGTGGCTGACGTTGGATGGCAGGTTGATCTGCTTCACCCTGACATCGACCACTTCTATACCCAGACCTTCAGCGCTCTTGGCGGCATTTTCCAGGGTAATACGCATCAGATCATCACGACTGCTGCTCTCAGCCAAGTTTGTGCTACCTTCGCTGGTACCGGAAACAATCTGCTTGATGGTCAGCTTACCGAACTCGGTACGCAGGTCACTGTTGATCTTACGCTGCAACAGTGACTCAGCCTTGGACTTGTTGCCACCTTCTGTTGCCAGATAGTATTTTTCAAAGTCCTTAATTCGCCATTTAACATAAGAGTCGACCATAAGGTCTTTCTTCTCTGAGGTCACAAAGCGGTCGGCAGCGCCGTCCAGAGTCTGGATACGGGCATCCATATAACGGACTTTGTCGATCAGCGGGATCTTGACGTTGAGACCCGGGCCATAGACTCGAGGGACCATCTTGCCGTCAACATTATCTTTCAGTACTTCGCCAAAGCGGGAAACAATGGCGCGCTCGCCTTCGTTGACAACCATCAGCGAAGACACTCCAACAACTGCCAGCAGGGCAATAATAATGAGTACGAATCTGCTCATGGTTTACTCCCTCCCCTGACGCATACGCTCTTCGCGGGACAAGCGCCCGTTGAAACTGCTGTTATCACTGTTTCTTTGGTTGTTAACAGCATCCACATGTTGCTCAGGTTCCGGCGCAGCCTTAGGTTTAGCCTTGTTGTCCTGAGACATCAGCTTATCCAGTGGTAGATACATCAGATTGCCATTATTCTTGGCATCTATCAGCACCTTATTGGTATCGCTGAACACCTGCTGCATCGCATCAATATAGAGGCGTTCACGGGTCACTTCAGGAGCCTGCTTATATTCAGGCAACAACTTGTTGAACTTAGCCACAGCACCTTCAGCATCCTGAATGACACGCTCTTTATATGCGCGGGCATCCTGACTGATACGTTCCACCTGACCACGGGCCTTGGGCTCGATTTCCAACTGATAAGCTTCGGCCTGACGGATATAGGTGTGCTCGTCTTCCTGTGCTGAAATCGCATCATCGAAGGCGTCTTTCACTTCCTCAGGCGGTCTGGCCGGCAGGAAGTTAACGTCTTCAATCTGCAGCCCCAAATTGTAAGGTGCTATGATGCGTTCAATTTCGGCACGGGTGTCGTCACGTACCTTGGCACGCCCTGTGGTCAAGATGTCATTCATCTTTGAATGACCAATGACATAGCGCAGCGCACTGTCGGTGGCTTCACGCAGGCTCGAGTTAGCATCAACGGCACTGAACAGATACTGGTAGGCATCTTTCACCTTGTACTGCACATCGAGCTCGACCACGACCATATTTTCATCCGCGGTCAGCATGCTGCCGGACGCCGGAATAGAGCGCACCGATGCGACATCTACCGGTAAAACCGTATCGATAAAGGTGGCTTTCCAGTGTAGGCCAGGACCAACTTCGCCGACATGTTCACCGAAACGCAGCACAACGCCCTGCTCCGCTTCTTTGATAGTGTAGAAACCGGAAAAACCCCATACCGCCAGGGCAATACCTGCAACTATGGCCAGAGTCCCCATGCTGAAACCCGAGCCACCGTTACCCTTGCCGCCAAAGCGTTTGGCCAAATTGCGAAATACATCGTCCAGATCTGGTGGCCCTTTGTCATTGCCACCTTTGTTTCCCCAAGGATCATTACCCTTGTTACCGGGCTCGTTCCAAGCCATTTAACTCTCCATAAGTGGATGAATAAACGAGATTATTAACAAACTACTTTATCAATCTCGGGTTCGAGGATAAAGGTTTCCAACTCACCTTGACTCTGCTTAACCAGCCGGTGCCAGTCCGGCTGTGGTAAACGAACAGACAAGATACAGTTCCCCAGGTCGTCATACTCTTTCTGCTGTATCGCATCCAGTCGATAAAACTGGCCAAGATAATGCCCGGCTGTTGCCGGTATTCTCAAGCTAAGCTCAACTATGGTAGCAGCAGTCAGCTGATCCACCGCTTGCTTGAGAAGATCCAGTCCCAACCCTTGCTGCGCCGAGATCCATACTCTGTATGGTCGGCCCTCAGGATCGAAATCTATTTTGGGGCCTATCTCTTCCAACAGATCTATCTTGTTACAGACCAGAAGCTGTGGAATTTCATCGGCCTCAATCTCTTTGAGCACTTCTTGTACCTGCTCAAAGTTATCATTCATATTGTCGTCGGCGCAGTCCACCACGTGCAGCAAGAGATCGGCCTGCCGGGTTTCCTGTAAAGTCGCCTTAAACGCCGCCACCAATTCATGGGGCAAATGGCGAATAAAACCTACTGTGTCAGCTAAAAATACCGCACCATTGTCCAACTCCAGCTTACGCAGCGTCGGATCCAGGGTCGCAAACAACTGATCGGCGGCGTACACCTCAGATGTTGTTAACGCATTGAATAGAGTGGACTTACCTGCGTTGGTATAACCCACTAATGACACAGTAGCCAAGTCACTTCGCTGCCTTGCCCTGCGGCTTTGTTCCCGCTGCTTATCCACTTTTTCCAAACGGCGATTGATGGACTTGATCCGCCCCCGCAGTAATCGTCGGTCAGTTTCCAGCTGGGTTTCACCCGGGCCACGCAAACCTATCCCACCCTTCTGGCGTTCAAGGTGAGTCCAGCCCCGCACCAGGCGAGTCGACATGTGGCGCAACTGCGCTAGCTCCACCTGCAACTTGCCTTCATGGGTACGGGCCCGTTGAGCGAAAATATCAAGGATAAGTGTGGTTCTGTCCAACACCCTGCATTGGCACAGGATTTCAAGGTTTCTTTCCTGTGCGGGACTCAATGCGTGGTTGAAAATCACCACATTTGCCTCGGTCGCAGCTACCAAAGCTGCCAGTTCTTCCGCCTTACCCGTCCCCAAGAAAAACTTGCGGTCAGGAGCACGGCGGCTTCCTGTTATCACCCCTACCGAACGCGCCCCGGCCGATTCAACCAAGAGTTGCAACTCGAGAAGGTCTTCCCGACTGTCTTCATCGGAAAAGTCGATATGAACAAGTACGGCAGTTTCTCCCGCTTCATAGCGATCAAACAAGAAGTGAACTCCTTAACTTAATTACTGTTCGCTGCTATCGTCGTGCTGCGAGTTGTAGTTTTGCTGACCGCCACTTTGATGATTGCTCACATTGAAGGGACGAGAAGGCACTACAGTCGAAATAGCGTGCTTGTAAACCATCTGGCTAACCGTGTTTTTCAGCAAGATCACGAACTGGTCAAAAGACTCCACCTGTCCCTGCAACTTGATACCGTTGACCAGGTAGATGGAAACAGGAACGCGCTCACGGCGAAGTGCGTTCAGAAATGGGTCTTGTAAAGATTGCCCCTTAGCCATGTTTTTATTTCCTTTTTTTAATTTATATAGTATCTAACAAAAAGCTTTCTTGTTCGGTTTGAGTATTATACAGCAAGGGCCATTAAGCTAGCGGCAGTGACGTATAAGCTGAACTAAATTCCCTTGCGCCCCGCTCTCCAGCCAATTCAACTCAGGCCATCCTCGCAACCATGTTAATTGACGCTTCGCCAATTGCCTAGTAGCAGCGACGGCTTTTTCGACCATAGTATCATGGTCAAATTCACCCTCCAGATATTGCCAGCACTGGCGATATCCAACACAGCGCATTGAGGGCATATCCAGATACAGATCGCCTCTTTGCTTTAACCTGGCCACCTCGTCGGTAAACCCGGCCTGCAACATCTGCATAAATCTCACTTTAATCAATTCATGCAGTGTCTTACGCTCCTGGGGCGCAATGGCAAATTGCACCACATCATAGGGCAGCTCAGGTGTTTTTGACTGAGTCAGCTCAGTCAAACTCTTACCGCTGATACGGTAAACCTCTAATGCCCGCCCCAAACGTTGCGGGTCATTAGGGTGAATGCGCGCAGCCGCAACCGGGTCAATTCGCGCTAACTCCTGATGCAAAGCTTGCCAACCCAGTTGTTCGGCTTCCTGCTGTATCTGAGCTCTTATCGCCTCGTCGGCGCTGGGAAGTGGCGACAACCCTTCCAATAATGCTTTAAAATACAACATGGTACCACCTACTAACAACGGCGTTTTTCCCATGTTGACGATCTGCTCGATTTCCTGCAAACAATCGCTGCGAAAATCGGCAGCCGAATAACTTTCACTGGGATCGCGGATATCTATCAGCCTGTGTGGCCCTCGTGCCAGTTCTTCCGCGCTGGGCTTAGCCGTGCCTATATCCATTCCCCGATAGATAAGTGCCGAATCTACCGAGATGATCTCGCAGTTGTGATGCTCGGCGAGTTCCAACGCCAACGCTGTTTTTCCTGAGGCGGTCGGCCCCATCAATGTCAGCACTCTTGGCTGTTTCGCCTTACTCACTATGTTCGTCTTCCAACCATTGCCGCCATGGCAGTGCCTTGGCCAGCTGTAAAATTTCTTGCCGAGCCGACTCATCCAGAGCCGAGATCCCCTGCCATATCAATGGTGCCGAAACAAAGCTACTCAAGCTGCTCTGCGCCAGCCAATTTGCCAAGGCCGCTTCTTGGGGTTGCTCGAATCTGAGCCACTGCAGCAGCTCAGGGATCAAACTCGCCAGCTGCGTGTCCCTCAGATATGGGGGCACTTTTTTAATTATCAACTGCGAATGACGAATACTGAGATCCAACCCCAACTGCCGCAGCAGAGTCGCCCTTTCCTCCAGTAACGCCGGCCATTCCGAATCGGCATCTACAGCGACCGGCATCAACAGTGGCTGGCCAGTCAAACCTGTGGGGAGACGGGCAACAATCTCCATATACCTCAATCGCTTGGCTGCGACTTTCACCTTGAGCAGTTTAAGTTGCTCATCTTCGACCAATACCCAATACTCGCCATCGAGCAAAGCTGGCATAGGGTTCAGATCTGCTGCAGAACTCGCTTCATTGACCACACCTGGCGTCGTCAACAAGGCGCCATAACTGCTGATGGCCGACTTGGAGGGAGCCGCGGCTCCCTGACGGGGATTGCCCCCTGAATATGCACCCGATACTTTGCCGTCTAAAGAAGCGCTGTCGCTATATCGGCTTTGATATCCAGCATGACTGCTGCTTGACTCAGGCTCTCGAAAACATGGCTCGGCGCGGCGGCTATCTGTCACTCCCGTTGGCAGGATACTTGGTTCAGCGGCATTTGGCCGAGTTTTAATCGGCGCAGCATAATCTGTTTGGCTTAAATACGGATTAACGTCATCGACCGGCAGTTGCTGTGCTTGCTGCAGGGCAGAGCTCAAAGCCTGCAGAATATAATCGTGCACATATCTGGCCTGATGGAAACGGACCTCATGCTTGGCGGGGTGAACATTGACATCTACTTGATGGGGATCCAGCTCCAGCATCAGCACATAGCCGGGCTGTTCCAACTCGGCCAAACCGGCAAAGGCCTGCCTGACCGCATGATTCACCAAACGGTCTCTAACCAAACGGCCATTGACATAAAAATAGTGAGTATCACAAGGCTCGACTTGCCAAGGAGACTGCAGGTAGCCACTGAGGCGCATGTCGTCGTGCTGACATTCCACCCTCAAAGCCTGCTCGGCAAAAGGACGGCCACAGACCTGAGCCAGACGCTGCAGATATTGGGCTTCATTGTCCGCCGGACGATAGTTGCGCACCTGTTTGCCATTGTGTTTCAACGTCAGGTGAATTTCTGGCCGGGCCAAAGCAATTCTTTTTAGCCACTCATCGATATGAGTAAACTCTGTCTTGTCACTCTTGAGGAAACGTCTGCGCGCCGGAGTATTGAAGAAGAGATCGACCACTTCAATACTGGTGCCCACGGGATGGGCCGCTGGCAGTATCTTAACCCCCATATCCGTGCCTTCGGCATAGGCTAGCCAGGCCTCGGATTGCTCGGCCGTGCGGGATGTCAGGGTCAAGCGGGAAACCGAGCTGATACTGGCCAGCGCCTCGCCTCGAAAACCAAAGCTGAGAATGGCTTCAAGATCGTCCAGCGTATGCACCTTAGAGGTCGCATGACGAGACAGCGCCAGTGCCAGCTCTTCCTTGGCGATACCGGCGCCATTGTCCTGGATCCGGATAAGCTTGGCGCCGCCCTTATCGATTTCGATATCGACCCGGGTTGCACCAGCATCCAGGCTATTCTCCACCAACTCCTTCACGACAGAGGCTGGTCTCTCAACCACTTCGCCTGCCGCAATCTGGTTGGCCAATTGCGGTGGTAATATCTGAATTGCCATGTTTTCCTCAGGCTCTGGGGATAACCAGTTGCTGACCTATGCGCACTACATCCGACTTCAGGTTGTTGGCTTGCTTGATATCGGCCACCGACACCGCATAACGATTGGCGATCACCGACAGAGATTCACCTCTGGCAACCTTGTGTTTAATCACGCCCTTCTTGGCCAACATGGTTCCGGCCGGCGGATTGGCTTCAAAATACTTGAGCACACCTTTATGTATCGCCTTAGCCAGCTTGTCCTGATGGTTGGCATTACTGAGCAATCTCTCTTCCTGTGGGTTGGAGATAAAACCGGTTTCCACCAGAATGGAGGGGATATCAGGCGACTTGAGCACCGCCAGGCTCGCCGACTCGGGCTTATGTTTGTGTAGTTTGGTCACCTTACCCAAACCGGAGAGAATGTCGCTGGCCACTGTGTGACTCATCGCCATGGACCTATCCATCGACATATCCAGCAAGGTCATCGCCAGATACTGTTCATTATCGGTATTTTGAATAATCTCACCGGCACCGCCGAGCAGCTCGGAATGTTTCTCTTTCTGCTCCAGCCAGCGGCCGATTTCGTTATTGGCCCGCCGCATGGAGAGCACCCACACTGAGGCGCCTCTGGGCTGAGGTGAGGTAAAGGCATCGGCGTGAATTGAGATCAGTAGATCGGCCTTACTCTGACGCGCTAATTCCGAGCGACGATTCAAATTCACAAAGTAGTCACCGGTGCGGATCATCACGGCTTTGAACCCGGGAGTCGCGTTGATTTTCTTTTCCACTCGCTTGGCAATCGCCAGTGAGACCTTCTTCTCGTACAAACCGGAAGGGCCGATAGAGCCGGGGTCGTCACCACCATGACCGGCATCGATGGCGATAATCACATTCCGCATTGCCTCTGTGGCTGTCGGAGCGACCCTGGCTTTTGCCGAAGTGCTCTTGTCATCAAGATCCACCACCAAACGGTTGCCATAGGGTGCGGTTGGCGGCAGGGAAAACAGATTGGCCTTCGCAGCCCGCTTGAGATCTATGACCACCCGTAGCGTGCCTTTTTCCGGCGATTGGCTCAAACGCACCCTTTTGACCAGAGGGCTATTATTTTCAACTTTTTCCAGCTTGACGCCATTGCTGCTCTTTTTCAGATCCACCACCAATCTGTCAGGGTTGCTGAGCGTGAAATAGCTGTAGTCTGGCGCCTGGCTTAAATCAAAAACCACCCGGGTAGATTCGGGCGCCGCCCAAATACGCACACCGTCGAGTTTATTGGCCGCCCAAATTGGCGCCGCCATTACCCAACAGGCAATAAAAAAAGTCAGTTTAAATAAGATGTTATTCGTCTTTACCATCGTTTGTTATTTTTCTTAATAGCACCTTTCCTTTGTCGGAACCGGCTTGCAACGACACTTCACGACCAGTATTAGCATACTTGATATGCAGATGTATATCGGCAGCAGGCAAGCACCCCATACCTCTATCGGGCCACTCTATAATACAAAGGCTACGCTCGTTGAAGTAATCCCGGATCCCCATAAACTCCAGCTCTTCAGGATCGCTGAGTCGATAAAGGTCGAAATGATATACTTCGATTCCTTCAAGCTCATAAGGTTCCACGAGTGTATAGGTCGGACTCTTAACCGCACCTTGATGACCCAAGGCCTGGATCAGACCACGGCTGAAAGTCGTTTTGCCGGCGCCAAGCTCACCGGTCAGATAAATGGTCAGCGGCGCACTGATCAAGGCCGCCAGTTGCCGCCCTAAGGCGACAGTTTGAGTCTCATCTGCCAATTGCAGAGTCAAGCTGTGTTCAATAGTCATTTAAGTGTGGATCCACGCCTTACATTGGCCCGTTAAGCTTAGTCAGTGTTTACCAGATGGCGGATCCAGGGCATAAGATCGCTGGCAAGCATGCCTCTCTCCCCCTCACGGGCAGCAAGGTCAGCGGCGCCGCCATGAACTATCACGCCTGCCACAGTCGCGCGGGTGTTGTCCAGTCCCTGAGCCATCAGCGCGCCGATTATACCAGATAACACATCGCCGCACCCACCGCTGGCGAGCCCAGGGTTCCCCACAGGGGCAACAAACAGCTGTTTGCCGTCATAGATGAGGGTGCCGGCGCCCTTGAGTAGTACCACTCCACCATATTGAGCCTGCAGCTTTCTAACCGCTGCAAACCTGTCGGCTTCGACATCAGCAATATCCGTTGCCAGCAACCTGGCGGCTTCCCCCGGATGAGGGGTCAGAACCCTGTTGTCTTGGGCTCGTTTTTCCTGGCTCAAGAGGTTGAGTGCATCGGCATCCAGCACGCAGGGCTTATCGCTCAGACTGACCGCCTTGAACAGATTGTATCCCCAGTCGGCGCGGCCTAGCCCTGGCCCCAACACCAGTACCTGTGCCCAGCCAAGGCGCAGATAAACTTCCATATCCACCAGTTCACAGCCCCAGAACATCAGTTCCGGCCTGTTGGCATTGACCGTGAGTTGATGCTCAGGTCGGCTCACCACAGTGACCAAACCAGCGCCGGCCCTGAGACAGGCTTCACCCGCCAGTCTGACGGCCCCTCCCATGCCATAATCGCCGCCTATGACGGTAACCTTGCCCGATTTGCCCTTGTGACTATCTCTGGGGCGGGCATCGAAAAGCCCCTTGAGGTACTCAGCGCCGACCCTAATCACATCCGATGGTGGCAGGAAGTCACTCAGCCCCAAGTCAGCAAAATGCAACTCGCCGCAACAATGCCTGGCCCTGCCGGTCAGTAGCCCTTGCTTAAGGGCCGCAAAGCAGAGTGTCTGCTCGGCTTCGACTGACGCCCCTAGAGCTGCGCCGGTATCGGCATCTATACCGGAAGGCAAATCCAGGCTAAACACCTTGGACCTTGTCGCATTTATCTGAGCTATCATGTCGGCGGCTTCAGGCCGCACATCGCCCTTGAGGCCGGTCCCCAACAGCCCATCCACTATCCAGTGATATTCGGTTGAGTTTATTTCTGAGACCTGCGCGACTTCTGGCACAGATTGCTGCAACTGCTCCCACGCCTGCTCCCATTCAGTACTGGGCTGACTGGCGGGAAAGATAAACAGGCTGGCGTTGAAACCCGAGTTCAATAACCAGCGTAAACAAACCAAGGCATCGGCGCCATTGTTTCCCTGCCCGGCAATGACCAGCACCCGGCTGCCAGGGGTCAATTTGACAGCCAACGCCTCATAGGCGGCTTTCCCGGCCCGCTCGACCAACTCATAGAGGCTGCCCTGTCCGGCTGCGACCCAGTCCAGTTCAGCCTGGCGCACAGCCTTGGCACTGTATAGTTTTTGAGGCATATCTGACAAATCCTGGGCCATATCGATTCTCCTATCTCTTGACTGACAGATACTAATGACTTGTTAACGCGAAAATCTCACTCGTTCACTGAACTTGTACAATCGCAGAAACGCTCAGAGATAATACGGATGCCCGACACTGAGTCCATCCAAGCATACTTCTGACGCTATGATTACCTGCGCATAAAAACAGCGATGACCGATACCACACTAGCAACAAAGTCAGTGAACATTTATGACTTGAGTCAGAACAAGTTGATAAAAATGAAAAAGCCCGGTCTGGGCCGGGCAGAACTAACGGCAGACCCAAGCAGATCCGCCACATCTGGGAGACGTCAAATGTCGTCCATACGTATGGTACTGTGGACCAGTCGCTGCTGCTGGATCTTCTCGACCCGCACCAAGTCTTCCAAAGCCCCCTTAACCTCGGCCGAAACCGATGAACCGGCGGCCTTTTCCAATAGAGCGATCAAGCGGTTTTCCAGATCCAGGTGCAGATTCAGCACTTCATCTTCTGTCATATTGGCCGCCAGCATGGTGTCACGGCAGCGTTTGCCAAAGTCCTCAAACACAATATCTTTGTACCAGGTATCGAGGATCTTGTTTGGCGCCTCATCGATATAATCTTCGAGGGTTTCAGCGATATGTTTTTGATGTTGTTCAAAATATTCCAACATCAATTTGACCCTAGATGAGTCAGCCTGAGTATGCAATCTGTGATAGAGCTGGGCCATATCAAGACGGCATTTAGCTACAAATTCAAGGAGCTCACGCAACTGTTGTATACGCATCTACCTATCTCCATTTCTGCTGCCGTCAACGGCACAATTCAAATTAGTACAAGGACATTATGTAAGCAAAAATAGTGAGAATATTTGAACAAGGTCATAAATCAGTGTTTGCGGATATCACTACATTAGACAAAACGCAAGAAACCTGCGACAGATCACGAAAAGGCACTTTTAAAGATTTTTTTGGGGGAGAGATAGAGATTGGAGCGACATATCGGGTTCGAACCGATGACCTGTACCTTGGCAAGGTACCGCTCTACCAACTGAGCTAATGTCGCATCACTTAAGTCCACATTTAAAGACAGTGGGCGTCTGGAATTTGGAGCGACATATCGGGTTCGAACCGATGACCTGTACCTTGGCAAGGTACCGCTCTACCAACTGAGCTAATGTCGCATCACTTATCTGCTTCATCATCCGAGTCAATAATCGACAAAGGTACCGACCTTCTGTCTTATCAACTGAGCTAATGTCACATCACTTAAGTCCACATTTAAAGACCGTGGGCGTCTGGAATTTGGAGCGACATATCGGGTTCGAACCGATGACCTGTACCTTGGCAAGGTACCGCTCTACCAACTGAGCTAATGTCGCATCGCTTGTTTGCTTCATCATCTGCGTTGACAATCAACAAAGGTACCGACCTTCTGTTTTATCAACTGAGCTAATGTCGCATCACTTAAGTCCACATTTAAAGACCGTGGGCGTCTGGAATTTGGAGCGACATATCGGGTTCGAACCGATGACCTGTACCTTGGCAAGGTACCGCTCTACCAACTGAGCTAATGTCGCATCGCTTGTTTGCTTCATCATCTGCGTTGACAATCAACAAAGGTACCGACCTTCTGTTTTATCAACTGAGCTAATGTCGCATAACTTAAGTCCACATTTAAAGACAGTGGGTGTCTGGAATTTGGAGCGACATATCGGGTTCGAACCGATGACCTGTACCTTGGCAAGGTACCGCTCTACCAACTGAGCTAATGTCGCATCGCTTGTTTGCTTCATCATCTGCGTTGACAATCAACAAAGGTACCGACCTTCTGTTTTATCAACTGAGCTAATGTCGCATAACTTAAGTCCACATTTAAAGACAGTGGGTGTCTGGAATTTGGAGCGACATATCGGGTTCGAACCGATGACCTGTACCTTGGCAAGGTACCGCTCTACCAACTGAGCTAATGTCGCATCGCTTGTTTGCTTCATCATCTGCGTTGACAATCAACAAAGGTACCGACCTTCTGTTTTATCAACTGAGCTAATGTCGCATAACTTAAGTCCACATTTAAAGACAGTGGGTGTCTGGAATTTGGAGCGACATATCGGGTTCGAACCGATGACCTGTACCTTGGCAAGGTACCGCTCTACCAACTGAGCTAATGTCGCATCGCTTGTTTGCTTCATCATCTGCGTTGACAATCAACAAAGGTACCGACCTTCTGTTTTATCAACTGAGCTAATGTCGCATAACTTAAGTCCACATTTAAAGACAGTGGGTGTCTGGAATTTGGAGCGACATATCGGGTTCGAACCGATGACCTGTACCTTGGCAAGGTACCGCTCTACCAACTGAGCTAATGTCGCATCACTTAAGTCCACATTTAAAGACAGTGGGTGTCTGGAATTTGGAGCGACATATCGGGTTCGAACCGATGACCTGTACCTTGGCAAGGTACCGCTCTACCAACTGAGCTAATGTCGCATCAAACTGTAAACTCTTACCACTTTACCTACTCACACTGGTTACCACCAGCGGAAAGGTGAGGCCGCATTATATGGAAATTTCCATCTGCTGCAACCCCCTGAAACAGATTTATCGTCCGATCGCTCAAATTTTAAATACTCGCTCACGGTAGAACTTCAGTTCGGCGATCGACTCCTGAATATCCATCAATGCCTGATGAGTATTTTGCTTTTTGAAATCCTTCATGATTTCCGGCTGCCAACGCTTAGTCAGTTCCTTCACCGTACTGACATCGATATTGCGGTAATGGAAGTACTCTTCCAGTTCACGCATATACTTGTTCAGAAAGCGTCTGTCCTGGCCGACACTATTGCCACACATGGGAGACACACCTTTAGGCACGTACTGGCTCAAAAAAGCTATGGTCTCGGCTATGGCGTCAGCCTCTGTGTGTTTGGAGGCCTTCACCCGCTCAATTAGCCCGGAAGCGCCGTGATGCTGTTGATTCCAATCATCCATGGCAGCCAACACTTCATCGCTCTGATGAATGGCTATCACTGGCCCTTCACCGATAATGTTCAGCTCCTTGTCTGTTACCAAGGTCGCTATTTCCAATACCCTATCGGTTTCAGGCTCCAGCCCGGACATCTCGAGATCGATCCAAATCAGGTTATTTTCATCCGCAACCATAGCTCAGCCCACCGTTCCAGTTCGCCTAAATTCAGGCTTTTTTATTTAAGACCGTGTATCATACTGCTTTTTGCCAAGACACAAAATCACCTTATACCGCGAAGAGCTGCCTGTGAGTAAAAAGAAACCATTGAGCCATGGCCAACTGCGCCGTATGAAAGCCAATCATCAGAAGCGTCTGCAACGTGGGAAAAACGCTGCTGAGACTGCCCCTGAAATACAGGATAGCTCACTCGGCCCCGAGCTGGAGGCCACGGTTATTTCCCGTTTCGGCCAGCATGCCGATATTGAAACCCATGATGGCCAACTGGTTCGTTGTAATCTTCGCCGCACCATAGGCAGCCTGGTTACCGGCGATAAAGTAGTGGTACGTCTGGCGACCGATCCGCAAACTACCGTCGCCGGTGTGGTTGAAGCCGTTCACCCGCGCAGCTCGTCACTGACCCGACCCGACCTCTATGATGGCGTTAAAGTCATTGCCGCCAATATAGATCAAATTTTCATAGTGTCATCTGTGCTGCCGAGCTTTACCACCCAGATTATTGACCGCTATCTGGTGGCGGCTGAAGACACTGAGATCCCGCCGGTGATCATTCTCAACAAGGTCGACTTGTTGGATGAGACTCAGGCCATTGAAGTGGAAACCGCCCTGGCCCGTTACCGTGCTATCGGCTACCCCGTCTATAAAGTCAGCAGTAAAACTGCTGAAGGGCTAGAGCAACTGAAAACCCTGTTGCAAGGAAAAACCAGTGTATTTGCCGGGCAATCCGGAGTAGGTAAATCTTCAATTATCAATGCCCTGCTGCCACAGGCGCAGTTGCAAACCGGAGAAGTCTCGGAAAACTCAGGCCTGGGTCAACACACTACCACCACGGCCAAACTGGTTCACCTGCCTAGCGGCGGCGATCTGATTGATTCCCCCGGGGTTCGTGAATTTGCCCTCTGGCACTTGCCTGCCGACCGTGTCGGCTGGTGCTTCGTGGAGTTCCGGGATTTTCTCGGCGGCTGTAAATTCCGCGACTGCAAACATCTGGACGATCCCGGCTGCGCATTGCGTAAAGCGGTAGAGGAAGGCAAAATTGCCGAAGACAGATTCAACAATTATCACAGAATTATCACCAGTCTGGATGAACAGCGTCACGCCCGCCACTTCCGCGCCGGCATGGACGACATTTAAGCTGGTAAAGCCCATTTGAAGGAAGCAAAAATTGGATAAAGTGAAGATTGCACTGCAGTACATGCTGCCCAAACACCTGTTGTCCCGCCTGGTCGGGAAACTGGCAGCGGCCGAAGCCGGCAAGCTGACCACCTGGGCTATTCGCTGGTTTATCAAACAGTACAAGATAGATATGTCAGAAGCGGCCCAAAGCGAGCCTGAAGCTTACAAGAGCTTCAACGCTTTTTTCACCCGCGCCCTGAAAGACGGCGCACGCCCTCTGTGTCAGGACCCTGAATATATAGTGCACCCGGTCGATGGCGCCGTGAGTCAGTGTGGCCCCATTGAAGACGGCCGCATTTTTCAGGCCAAAGGCCATCACTATTCGGCTCTGACCCTGCTGGGTAATCAGGCCAAAGATGCCGAACGCTTCGAAGACGGTGACTTTGCCACCATCTACCTGGCTCCCAAGGACTATCACAGAATCCATATGCCCATCAAAGGCACGCTGTCGAAAATGACCTATGTGCCCGGCGAACTCTTCTCAGTCAACCCGTTGACCGCCCGCAATGTACCCGGACTGTTTGCCCGTAACGAGCGAGTGGTCGCCATATTCGAAACCGAAATTGGTCCCCTGGCCATGGTATTGGTTGGCGCCACCATAGTGGCCAGCATAGAAACCGTTTGGGCCGGCACTGTCACGCCGCCGACAGGCAAGCGCGTGTTTACCTGGGAATACCCTACCACAGGGCCGGATGCCATCACATTGGAGAAAGGTGCCGAGATGGGCCGCTTCAAATTGGGCAGTACCGTGGTCATGCTGTTTGCCAAGGACGCCCTGGATGAATTTGCCGATGGTGTTGAGCCAGGTGCCGTAACCCGTATGGGTGCACCTTTTGCCCAAATAGAGGACTGAACTTGTCTGCCAAGGGGCAAGCACGTACAGGCCTGACAGAACTGCATCTGGCGGTACTCCTATTCGGAGGAACCGCCCTGTTCTCCCGGCTTATCCCCTTGAGCGCCCTCGATATCACTCTGCTGCGCTGCATTATCGCCGCCATCGTTCTGGCGCTGCTGGTTAAACTAAGCCGTCAACGCCTGCGCTTGCTGCGCGGCAAAGATTACCTTGTTGCCCTGTTGCTTGGGGTGATTGTCAGCCTCCATTGGGTGACCTACTTTGCGGCGATGCAACTCTCCTCTGTCGCCATCGGCATGATAGCCTTTTTCACCTATCCCGTGATGACAGTGCTGGTCGAACCCTGGTTTACCGGCAGTCGCTTACACCTTAGAGATCTTGTCAGCGGTTTGGCCGTGCTGCTAGGAGTGATTCTGCTGATCCCCGAGCCGTCATTGGGCAACGACGTTACCCTTGGGATCCTGGTCGGCGTTGTTTCCGCCATCTTGTTCACCGCCCGCAACCTGTTGCACAAACGCCACTTCACCGCCTACAGCGGCCAGCAGGCGATGTTTTACCAAACCGCGGTGGCGGTGCTGGTGTTGGCCCCTTGGCACAGTCTTGATGCCGGAGACATTAGCAACCAAACCTGGGGATTGCTGCTGCTTTTGGGAGTCGTCTTTACCGCGGCGCCCCATGCCTTGTTTACCTCGGCACTCAGATACTTGAGCGCCAAAACTGTCGGTTTAGTCTCCTGCTTACAACCCTTCTATGGCGCCATGCTCGCCTGGTTACTGCTGGATGAGTCGCTGACGCTAACAACCGCTATCGGCGGTACTCTGGTGGTGGCAACCGCCTTGTTTGAAACATCACAGAGTCACAAATCACAAGCCCCGAAAAAGAACCTTGGCTGACATATCAAAACCCGCTTAACTTAGCTAATATGAGCTGTCGATTCACTCTTTGTATTTAACTCTTTGAATTTAACTATGGTTCGAGCCTGCATCCTGCTGTTTTGTCTCTTTTTTGTCGCCTCCGCCCAGGCCAACTCGCCACTGGGGTTGGATAAACGCCTGGGAATTAATCAACAAAACACGGAAGCCCTGTCGCAGGAGCAACAACTGGCGCAGCTGGAAAAAAGCATTCAGCAGCTGGCCGACACAACCCGCAGCTATCAGGAACTGCAGCTCAATTTCGAGAATCGGCGCCAACATCTTTATGATCTGCTGCAAGAAGCCGCCGCGCCACTTAAACCCGAACGCCATCAGGATCTGGATCAGCAGGCCTCCATGGCCTATCTGCGCCTTTCCGAACTGAAAGAGAGTGAAACCAGCCTCAGCCAGGCCAACAGCGCCATGCTCAAGCGCCACAGCGAGTTACCTGCCGAAATAGTTAAAATCAGACAGGCGCTGCTGCAACAGCAAAAAACTCAGGCAGTGGCCACTGACAATACCAGCAAAGCACTGCAACAGGCGCAGTTGTTATTGCTGGAGCAACAGCTCACCACGCTGGAAAGCGAGTTGGCAGTCAGCCAACAAAAGCGCGAACTGCATCAGTTACAACTGCAACTGGTACGCAAGCAGTTGCAGCAACAAGAACTACTTATCGAGCAGCTTAACCGCGCCATTACCGATGCCAGGCAGCAGCAAGTCAACGCCACACTGGCCGAAACCCTCAATTCTGAGGCCGGTACTCACGATAGTCTGACCACAGAGCTAAGCCAGGCTAATCAAAAGTATGGTCAGCAGTTGCAGCAATTGACTGAGCAGACGGCGCAGACCATAGCCCTGCAGGAACAAGCGGAGAAGCAGGATCAGTCCCACAGCAAGCAACTGGACAACATCAAAGAGCAGATCAGCTGGGTCAAGATGAACCCGGTTTTCGGTGAGCGCTTTTTGCAGATCCTGCAGTCACTGCCAAAGCCCCCTAACCAAGAACACCTGCAAACCCAGATAGCCGATGCCAGACTCAATCGCTATCAGATTGAGCAGCAGTTTGCCGCCAATGAGCAACGGCTAACGACCCAGGCCTATAGCAATGAATCTCAGTTGCGATTGCTTGAATCACAACAGGCCTTGCTGAATCAGTTATTGAAAGGCTATGACACTTATCTCAGTGAACTGGCCAAGCTCAAGAGCAAGTATGAGCTGCTCACCGACAGTTATCAGAGACTCAAGTCCACCCTCAATGAACACCTGTTCTGGGTACCCAACGCCTACAGCATCAGCAAGCTGTGGCTGACGGATCTGCAGCGCTCCAGTCTCTGGCTCTGGCAACAAACCGACCTGCCTGAGATAAAGCAGGGGCTGACCGAACTGAGTCCATACTGGTCATGGTGGATCATCCTGGCGGTGTTGTGTCTGGTGGCCCAGGATATTCTCACCCCCAGATTCAAGACCATGATGCGCGAATGTGAGGCGCCGGTCGGCAAGGTGACCCAGGATAAATTTATCTACACCATCCAGACATTAGTGATCAGCGCCGGTTACAGCTTGTTCAAACCCTTTCCCATAGTGGCGGCCGGCTTGATTATGCTGCAGTCCAACAGTAATCCCATTCAGGCCATAGGCATGGGCGTACTGGCTATAGGCAGCCTGTACCAGCTCTATCGCTTCATCTATCTGCTGGCACTGGACAAGGGCCTGCTCATAGGCCATTTCAAAAGGCCGCAAGAGGTGATCCGTCAAGGGCAACAGCGTTTTCGCCGCTTTGTCATCATGGCCATGCCTCTGGTGGGCGTCATGGGCTTTACCGAAATTCTCGACTCCTCTCTGGTGCGCAACAGCATAGGCCGCGGCGCCTTTATTCTGTTCTGTATCATGCTATTTATGCTCTATCGGGACGTACTGACTCTGTCCCGTCGCTATCGTGAAAGCCATCTGGACGACAAGAATAAGCGTCTGCTGCAAAAACTATTGTGGCTACTGTTGTTGCTGGTGCCGCCACTGAGCGCCGTGTTGGCATTCAGGGGCTACTATTTCACCGCCTTCCAGATGCTGCTGCAGCTGCAGCTTTCTTTACTGCTGGGACTCGGCTTCCTGTTGCTGTACCAGTTACTGAAACGTTGGATGTTGATTGAAAGGCGCCGCATCGCCTTCGATCGCGCCAAGGCCCGCCGAGCCGAGCGTCTGGCGCAGCGGGAAAAAGGTGATACCTCATCAAGCAACAACGATCATCAGGACACCTATGAAGAGCCGGTAGTCGATTTGGAAACCATGTCCAGCCAATCACTGGGTTTGGTGAGATCCCTGCTGCTGCTGGCGTTTCTGGCCTGCCTGGTCGGCCTGTGGACCCAAACCCACACCGCCCTGTTCAGCTTCCTCGACGGCATTACTCTTTGGACAACAACGACTACCGGGGTAGGCGGAGTCGAGCAGCCACTGCCCATCACCATGAAGTCGCTGGTATTTGGCGCCATTGTGGTCGGCTTTTCCATGATGATAGCCACCAATCTGCCCGGCCTGTTGGAGCTGACTGTGCTGCAAAAGCTGGATCTCACCCCGGGAACCGGCTTTGCCATCACCACTGTGACCCGTTACCTGGTGGTCTTTATCGGTATCGTCATCGGCTTTGCCACCTTGGGGATGGAGTGGTCCAAGCTGCAATGGTTAATTGCAGCGCTGACTCTGGGTCTTGGTTTTGGTCTACAGGAGATCTTCGCCAACTTTATCTCGGGCCTTATCATACTGTTTGAAAAGCCGGTGCGGATCGGCGATACCGTCACTATTCGCGACCTTACAGGTACGGTATCCAAGATCAAAATCCGCGCGACCACCATCATAGATTGGGACAGAAAAGAGATTATCATCCCCAACAAGGCCTTTATCACAGAGCAGCTAATTAACTGGTCGCTGTCGGATCCCATTACCCGGGTGATCATCTATGTTTCGGTCGCCAGGGATTCAGATCCTGCTCGAGTGGAGGCCGCGCTCTATCAGGCAGTGAAAGAGTGTGAAAACGCACTGGAGACCCCAGAACCGGAAGTCTGGTTTGCCGGTTTCGGCAAGCACACTCAGGACTATGAAGTCAGGGCTTACGCCAAAGATATGTCTTCCCGCTGGCCGCTGCGCCACGATCTGCACAAGCGGATCAGCAAGAAGCTCAAGGAGAACCAGCTGGAGCTGGCTTATCCTCAGCTCGAAGTGCATATCAGCAATACGCACAACAAAGACACCAGCGGTATTATCAGAGGTTAATCGCAGATGTTGATTTTCGCGCACCGTGGCGCCAGTGGTTATGCGCCGGAAAACACCCTTAAGGCGATGGCGCTGGCACTAGAGCTTGGCTGTGAGGCAGTTGAGCTGGATGTACATCATGCCGATGGTGAGCTCTGGGTCTTCCATGACCGCCGCCTGAGCCCCAAGAGCGACGGCAAAGGGCTGCTCGCGCAGCAAAGCAGCAGCTATCTAAAGCAGCTTAGGGTCGAGGGAGAACCTATCCCTACCCTGCGCCAGGTACTTGAGCTTATCGAGGGGCGCATGACGGTCAACATAGAGCTCAAGGGAGTGGGTTGCGTCGAGCCTTTTATCCAGCAATACCCGCAGCTACTGCAACTCGGCTACCAGCCAGAGCAGCTGCTGGTGTCCTCATTCAATCACCTCTGGCTCAAACAGGTAAAACAGCAGTTGCCCGACGTACCCGTAGCGCCACTGCTCGAGGGGATAGCGCTCAACCAAGCCGCCGTGGTCAGTGAGCTCAAGGCCTGGTCACTGCATCTGGATATCAGCTTTATCAGCCGAGAACTGGTAGCCGATGCTCATCAGCGCGGCGCCAAAGTGTATGTCTATACCGTAGATGATGCCGATGATATCAGGGCGCTGGCGGCGCTAGGGGCAGATGGTATTTTTGCCAACTATCCAGACAGAGCCGCCGCCGCATTGACTCAGGAGTCACAAACCGACTACCGCCACTGGTTTGATTGATCATTCGTTTGAATGATCTCTGGTTAGATTGTTCAACTCTGGTTATTGCGCTGGGCCCAGCCGCCGACAAAGATAAAAGTTGCGCTGACCAAGAGTAAAGTCCACAACGCCGGTAGATGCGCCAGCTGCCTGGCGAGCCAGGGACTGAGCGCCACTATCAGCATGCCGTAACCAAAGGCGTTGACCAGAATAAAGATCAGCGTGCGCAGTACAAAATTGCGTGCCCCGAGCTTACGGCGCAGGAAACGGTTGAAGTCGGCACCGAACACCAAAATGACGCAGGCAACCATGGCGGTGGCTATCTCATTGAGCCAGGGATAGAGCTGACTGCCCAGCTGGGTCAGCAGTTGCGTAACTGAATCCATTAAAATATAAAATCCATAAAAATAACGAAAACAACAAGGACAGATACTATGGCATACAAGCTGCTGTTACTCACCCGGGAAAATGCTGAATATCGACAGTTGTTGTCAGAAAAATCACTTCCTGGCCTTACTATCCTGGGCGATGACCCGGCCAATATCGCCAGTGCCGATATCTGGCTGGCCGAGCCGGCTCTGGCCCAACCGCTGCTGAGTCACGGCAAGAATCTCAGTTGGTTGCAATCAACCTTCGCCGGTGTCGATAAACTGCTTGGCGCTAAAACCAGGAAAGACTACCTGCTGACCAATGTGAAGGGGATCTTCGGCCCCTTGATGAGTGAATATGTGTTCGGTTATCTGCTCGCCGAAGTTCGTCAACATGCGCTGTATCATCACCAGCAGCAGGAGAAATACTGGCACCCTGGCTCCCTGGCAACCCTGCAGGGGATGAAGATGCTGATCCTGGGCACGGGTTCCATCGGTGAGCACCTGGCCGCCAGCGCCAAACACTTCAAGATGCAGGTCTGGGGTATGAACCGCAGCCAAAGAGCCGTCGCGGGCTTTGATTGCATCATCGGCCCGGCCCAGCTCGATGAGCTTTTGCCCCAGGCCGATGTGGTTGTCAACACTCTGCCGAGCACTCAGGAGAGCCGAGGCTTGCTGAGCAAAGAGAGACTGGCACAACTCAAAGACAGCGCGATACTGTTCAACATAGGCCGCGGTGACGCCCTAGATCTCGATGCCCTGGTGGTCGAACTCGGCCGCAGAAACCGGCTCAAAGCCGTGCTGGATGTGTTTGCCCAGGAGCCGCTGTCACCGCTGCACCCCATCTGGGATTGCCCCAATGCGGTAATCACTCCCCATATTTCGGCGCCCAGCTTCCCGTCTCAGGTGGTCGATATTTTCGCCCGGAACTATCACCACTACCTCAATGCCGAATCACTGGAGAACCTGGTGTACTTCGACAGAGGCTACTAATCCTTCCTCTAGCGCCCATTCCTCCGGGCGCGGTGCTATTTGCTGACTAAAGACCTAAGGAAGTTCTTGCAAAGGACTAGGGCCATTTGCTGCAAACCACGCCTTGCATCCAAGTCCGTAAGCCGATGCAGAGCACACATGGGACTTATTCGCACCTTCCCTAATAACCAACTAAAGGGTGATCTGCCCTAAAATATACCCAAGCGTTATTAGTATTGATAACGGTTTTCATTTAGAATTGCGTATTGAAAAATAACGTCCACTTACCAGCAGTAACCGGAGCCCGATAAATGTACGTTTGTCTGTGTCATGCGATTACGGATACCCAGATAAAGCAGGCAGTCAGCCAGGGAGATGTTAGCCTCAGCGAGGTGAAAAAACGCCTCTGTGTGGGTGATCAATGCGGTAAGTGTGTACGGATGGCGACGCAAATCATCCAGAATCAGCTGGATCTCGAGCCCAACTATTACGAAGTCGCCTGATATATTGGGTAAAAAAACAAAAGCCGCATCATGATGCGGCTTTTGTGGTTTTTGGGCCGGGCTACTTTTGGGCCGGGCTACAGCGCCGGCTCCTCCAAACTGACTTCGACACTGTCGACCCTTTGCAGCCCTCTTGGCAGCTTGGCGCCGCGACGGCCCCGCTCACCACGGTAATGCTCCAGATCGCTGCTCTTCAATGTCAGCTTACGCTTGCCGGCCCAGAGGGTGACATTGGCACCTTCCGGCACCAGGTATAGATGGGTCACCAACTCTTCGCGGTTTTTTGCTCGCTCCGACGGGATGCCGATGATCTTGTTGCCCTTACCCTTGGCCAACTGCGGCAGCGCCTCCATGGAGAACATCAGCATCCGCCCTTCATTGGTAATGGCCAGAATCGAACTGGGTCTGGACTTGTCCAGTTTACGCGGCGTTAAAGCCTTGGCATTGGCTGGCAGCGTCAGCAAAGCCTTACCCGCCTTGTTACGCGACACCATATCCTTAAAGGCGCAGATAAAGCCGTAACCGGCATCACTCGCCAGCAGGAAGCAGTTATCATCATCCCCGAGCAATACGTGCTCCATGCTCTCCCCCGGGGCCAGATTGAATCTGGTGGTAATAGGTTCCCCTTGGCTACGGGCCGAAGGCAGAGTATGGGTATCCGTGGCGAAGGCGCGCCCGGCGCTGTCAATAAACACAGATTGCTGGTTGCTGCGTCCGGCTGCGGCGCAGAGGAAACTGTCACCTGCCTTGTAGGACAACCCGGCGGCATCGATATCATGACCCTTGGCACAGCGTACCCAACCCTTTTCAGATAGCACCACAGTCACGGGCTCGGTTGGCACCAACTCCTGCTCCGACAGTGCTCTGGATTCGCTTCTCACCACCAGTGGCGAGCGGCGGTCATCACCATAGGTTTCCGCATCTGCCTGCAGTTCTTTCTTGATCAAGGTCTTCAGGCGGCGTTCCGAGCTGAGCAGTTGCTGCAGCTTTTCCCGCTCGGCTTCGAGCTCATCCTGCTCACCACGGATCTTCATCTCTTCCAGCTTGGCCAGATGGCGCAGCTTGAGTTCCAGAATCGCTTCGGCTTGCTTGTCTGTCAGCCCAAAGCGGCGCATCAGTTCGGCCTTGGGTTCATCATGGAAGCGGATGATCTCTATCACTTCATCAATATTGAGGAAGGCTATCATCAAGGCTTCAAGAATATGCAACCTGGCCAGGACTTTATCCAGACGGAATTCCAGACGGCGGCGCACAGTATGAATTCGAAACTCCAGCCACTCACTCAAGAGTTGCTTGAGCCCCTTGACCTGAGGCCGACCATCGAGACCGAGCACATTGAGGTTAACCCTATAGCTCTTTTCCAGATCTGTGGTGGCAAACAGGTGCGCCATCATCTGTTCGATATCGACCCGGTTGGATCTCGGCACTATTACCAAGCGCACCGGACTTTCATGGTCCGACTCATCGCGCAAGTCTGTCACCATAGGCAACTTCTTGGCCTGCATCTGCGCCGCCAACTGTTCGAGGATCTTGCTGGAGCTGGCCTGGTGCGGCAAAGCCGTTATCACCACTTCACCGTTTTCCACAGTGTAAACTGCGCGGGCCTTGATTGAGCCACGGCCCGACTCATAGACCTTGGCGATTTCGGCGCTCGGGGTAATAATTTCGGCCGCAGTCGGATAATCGGGCCCGGGAACCAATTCCATCAGCCGTGGCAAATCGGCCTTGGGATTATCCAGCAGCTCGATACAGGCGCTGGCCAACTCGCGGGCGTTATGGGGCGGAATATCCGTGGCCATACCCACTGCGATACCGGTAATACCGTTGAGCAGAATATGCGGCAGTCTGGCAGGCAGTACCAAGGGCTCTTTCAGGGTGCCATCAAAGTTGACGCCCCAGTCCACTGTGCCTTGACCGAGTTCGCTTAGCAGCACCTCAGAAAACTTGGATAGTCTGGCTTCGGTATAACGCATGGCCGCAAACGACTTGGGGTCGTCCGGAGCCCCCCAGTTACCCTGACCATCCACCAAGGGATAGCGATAGGTGAAGGGCTGCGCCATCAGCACCATGGCTTCGTAACAGGCGCTGTCGCCGTGCGGATGATACTTACCCAGCACGTCACCCACGGTACGGGCCGACTTCTTGTATTTGGCCGCCGCCGATAATCCCAGCTCGCTCATGGCGTAAACGATTCGCCGTTGCACCGGTTTGAGGCCATCGCCAATATGAGGCAAGGCCCGATCCATGATCACATACATGGAATAGTTGAGATATGCCTCTTCGGTGAAGCGCCTGAGCGGCATCTGCTCCACGCCATCCAGGCTCAAGGCTATCGCATCACTCATTATTCATTTTCCTGTTCAGGTGCCGGCGCATAGTCCGACTCAGATTCTGTATCTTCTGCATCAGTGTCTTTGTAGTACAGGCGGTAGATGTTTCCCTTCAGATCATCCGAAATATAGACGGCGCCATCCGGGGCCATCGCCAGTGAATGGGGTCTGGCCACCGGAAACTCACCATCGAGAAAACTCACCAGGGTGCGGCGATTGCTCACCTGGCGGCCATCGGTTTCCAGCACCACTATCTGGTAACCCACCTTACTGGAACGGTTCCAAGAACCATTTTCAGCCAATAAAATCTGGTTATGATATTCAGCGGGAAACTGGCTTCCCCGATAAAACAGCATCCCCATCGGGGATACATGCGCCGGCAGTTCATAGACTGGCTTGGTAATATTCAGGCTCTTGGGCTCTTCATAGGCAGGTTCCTGCACCGCTTTGCCATGCACATAAGGGAATCCATAATGCGCCCCGGCCACATCGACCCGATTTAACTCATCCGGCGGCAGATTATCCCCCATCCAGTCGCGACTCATATCGGCAAACCAGAGGCGGTTATCCAGTGGTGACCAGTCAAAACCTATGACATTGCGTATTCCGAGCGCTATCTGCTGACTACTGCCCGAGTTCACATCCACGGCAATGATGCTGCCAAAAGGGGCACTGGGTTCACACACATTGCAGGGAGCGCTGATGGCGATATAGAGCCTGTCATCCGGGCCAAAGCGCATGGCTCTGGCGCTTTTCTTGCCATTGCCCGGCAATTGGTCATAGACTTCCCGTGCCCGCGGAGGGCGCCTGAGCCTAGGTTCGATATCCCGGTACACCACCACTCTATCTTCCAGAGCGACATAGAGATCGCCCTTGTGAAAGGCCAACGCCTCCGGGTAATCCAGGCCCTTGGCTATCAGATAGCGTTTATCGACCCGGCCATCATGGTTACTGTCGACCAAAGCGTGGATCGTGCCGCTCTTGTGAGAACCAACAAACAGAGTGCCTTCATCTCCTACGGCCATCTGCTTGGCATCACCAACGTCTGTAGCATAGAGAGAAACACCAAAGCCTTTGGTCACGGTAATGATCATCGACTGAGATGCATTGACCGCAGAGCTAAGCCACGCGGCTCCCAATAAAAGCAGGCCCCTGCCAGCCGCGATACCGACTCTGTTCTTCTGGCTCATCATATCCTTGCCTTTAAGTTTTATAGTTATTGGCACATCAAGGGCGATTACAGTTGAGCAAGATCTCCCTTGGTTTCCAACCATGACTTACGATCACCCGAACGCTTCTTGGCCAGCAACATGTCCATCAATGCCACAGTCTCATCGACATCGTCTATGGTCAGCTGTACCAATCTACGGGTATTGGGATCCATGGTCGTTTCCCTCAGTTGCAGTGGGTTCATCTCACCCAGACCTTTAAAGCGGGTAACCTGCACCTTTCCTTTCTTATTGTCTGCGGCAATCCGGTCAAGAATGCCTTGCTTTTCAGACTCATCCAAAGCGTAAAACACTTCTTTGCCGATATCGATACGGAACAGTGGCGGCATCGCAATATACACATGCCCCTTTTCAACCAAGGTGCGATAGTGTTTCAAAAACAGTGCGCACAACAAGGTTGCTATGTGCAAACCATCCGAGTCGGCATCGGCGAGAATGCATATCTTGCCGTATCTGAGTTCGGAGATATCGTCGCTATCGGGATCGCAGCCTATGGCCACTGAGATATCGTGCACTTCCTGGGAGGCCAGCACTTGGCTCGCTTCCACTTCCCAGGTGTTGAGGATCTTACCCCGCAGCGGCATGATCGCCTGAAACTCTCTGTCCCTGGCCTGTTTGGCACTGCCACCGGCCGAGTCCCCTTCCACCAGAAACAGCTCGGAACGCGCCGGATCCTGACCTGTGCAGTCGGTCAGTTTACCGGGCAGCGCCGGGCCTGAAGTGACCTTCTTGCGGGCGACTTTCTTCGCCGCCTTGAGGCGTTTCTGAGCGTTGTTGATGCACATCTCAGCCAGCAGTTCGGCTTGATCTGTGTTGCTGTTGAGCCAGAGGCTGAAGGCATCACGCACCACACCCGACACAAACGCAGAACACTGGCGGCTGGAGAGTTTCTCCTTGGTCTGACCGGCAAATTGCGGATCTTGCATCTTCACCGACAGAATAAAACTGGCCTTGTCCCAGATATCTTCCGGGCTAAGCTTAATCCCCCGAGGGATCAGGTTGCGAAACTCACAGAACTCACGCATCGACTCGAGCAGTCCCTGACGGAAACCGTTCACATGGGTACCACCAAGCGGCGTTGGGATCAGGTTGACATAGCTTTCGCTGATACTGTCGCCGCCCTCGGGCAGCCAGGTAATGGCCCAGTCGGCGGCTTCCAGATTGGTCTTGATACTGCCGACAAAAGGCTCCTGTGGCAGAGCCGGAGCCTCTTTGAGAGAATCTTTCAGATAGTCGGTCAGGCCCTCTTCATAAAACCACTCATGGACCTCACCGTTTTGTTTGTTGGCGAAACGAATTCTAAGCCCAGGACAGAGTACTGCCTTGGCCCGCAACAGGTAAGTCAGCTTGGTGACCGAAAAGTTGGGCGAATCAAAATAGCTGGGCTCAGGCCAGAATTGCACCCGGGTGCCGGTATTGCGGCGCCCGCAGGTACCGGTTTCCCTGAGACTCTCGGCCTTATCGCCATGCTCGAAGGCCATTTCATAGACTTTGGCATCGCGGCGAACCGTGATCTCGACTCTTCGAGAAAGGGCGTTGACCACAGAGATCCCCACCCCGTGCAAACCACCGGAAAACTGATAGTTTTTGTTGGAAAATTTACCACCAGCATGCAGCTTGGTCAGGATCAGCTCGACCCCGGGGATCCCCTCCTCCGGGTGAATATCCACCGGCATGCCTCGGCCATCGTCTGTGACTTCAAGGGAGTTGTCTGTGTGCAATACCACATCGATTCGAGTTGCAAACCCGGCCAAGGCCTCATCGACACTGTTATCTATGACTTCCTGACCCAGGTGGTTGGGTCGGGTGGTATCGGTATACATGCCGGGACGGCGTTTTACCGGATCCAGTCCGTTCAGTACTTCAATGGCATCGGAGGTGTATTGATTGGTCATAGCGCACACTGTCTTTTATGTTCAGGCCATGGTGGGCCGCGAGGATCTGATTGTCAAGATAAGTGTAAAAAACGGCAGACTGAGTCCAGCTTGTCGCCGTAACCCACAAAACTATGGTTTCCACCGCTTTCCAGCAGCATCTCACAGCAGTGATATTTGCCCAGGGCCTGGCGATAATCCAGTACCTCATCGGCAGTCTGTAATAATACAAAAAAACGATCCGGATTGAGAATGACTGGCGTATCAAATTCAATCAGTTGTAGCTGATGTTCCGGCAATAATTGGTAGTGCTCATCGATATAGGGATTGTATTGCGGCCCCAAATAATCGCTGAATAACTCAAAGGGGCGCACCGCCGGATTAACCAGTACCGCCTTGCCGCCATAACGCTCCACTAGCCAAGAGGCAAAATACCCGCCGAGGGATGATCCGATAAACGCCAGAGGCTCACCCTTGGCCTTGGCAGCTTCGGTCAACTGAATCAACAGTTCCATTGCCGCCTTGGGCGAACTGGGTAACTGCGGCTGCTCCAGTCGCACACCGGGAAAGTGTTGTTCAATATGGGTGCGGGTAAGCACGGCCTTGTCAGACAAGGGAGAACTGTTGAAACCGTGAATATAGAGCAGCATAGTTCCTCACTAGGCAGCTGCTCCGATAAAACTCAGTAGCCGCTGGCCTCAGCATCCGGTGCGAAGCGTTCGCCCGGGATCCGATAAACATTGGTGAGCATGCTACCATCGGGCTTAAGCTCCAGCAAACGGTAGCCAGGCTGCAGAGCATCCAGCGCAAAGTAGGAAGACAAGGGTTTAAATTGAATACAGGTCGATGGGGTCGCCATCAAAGATAGCCTGTGATTTTCACCCTGGTATTCGGTATCCAGTTGCTGATGAACATGGCCCCAGAGCATGCCCTTTACCTGAGGGTAACGCCCCATCTCTTTGAGAAACTGGGCGCCATTGTCCATGCAGTGTTGATCCAACCACGCACAGTCCACCAACACTGGATTATGGTGCATCACCAACAGCACATGTCTGTCTGGTTCGGCAGCAATCGCGCTACGAATGACCTCAAGTTCACTTTCAGCCATATGGCCACCCGGTTTTCCCCGCACAGTGGAGTCCAGCAGGATAATCTGCCAATTCCCGGCCAAGACCCGCCTATGACCGTAGACTCGCTCACCCTGCATATGCAGATACATGATCCTGGGGTCGTCGTGATTACCTGGAATATAGTGGCAGGGAAGGTTTAACGGCTTGACCGCTTCAACAAAGTTACGGTAAGACTCACCGGAGTAATCCTGACTGATATCGCCACTGGCTAGCAGCATGTCGGCAGGATACTTGACCGCCTGAATGGTATTGATAACGGCATTGAGACTGTTGGCGGTATTGACGCCAAGAAGCTGCCCTTCGGGATCGGCAAACAGATGAGGATCTGTGATCTGCACCAAACGAACACTCTTGTCCTCAGGAATACTGTATGTGATTGCCTCTTTCAGCACTTTGATTACCCAATCTCAGGACTGACAAACGAGGCGCGCCTGACAGTCTATTTTCAATAACTCCTCCAGGAAGGCGTTTACCTGGTACTTTTCGTCGCGATGATACATGCGTAAGTTCGGATAATCATACACCGGCCGCAATTGGTAAATCTGTCGGCTGCTTAACACTTCTGCTAATTTAGCATCATGATAAATCCGTACAGTGACTTTGGGAGCAGGCACCAAGCCGCCCTTTCCCACATGGCGGGAAATACTGATCAACTGGGTATAGCGGGTATTTTCCAGCAACTCGACATCCAGGCAACCGAAGTCTCCTTCTACCTGCCAGCTTTCGCCCACTTCCCCCTCATCCGGTAACCAGCGCTGAATATGGCCATAATTGCGACCACACAGGGCTAAAAAGCGGCTGACATCCGGCTGATATTTCTTGTCACTGTCTCTCTTATTCATTGGCCTGCAATAAAGTTTGATAATTGAGCTGCAACCATTGCAGTCCGAGCACGGTTGAAGCATTGTCGATTTCGCCACTGAGCACCTTGGCATAAGCATCACTGCGGGACAGCACATGCAGCCTAATGTCCTCATGCTCTTCGGCCAAGCCATGCAATCCGTTTGCCTTTGATGAGTCGACTTCAGCCCAATAGAAGAAGAAGCGTTCACTGCAACCTCCGGGGCTGGAAAGATAGCTGCTTACGGCCGAAATTGCACTGGAGTGGAGTCCAGTTTCTTCCAAAAGTTCCCGTTTGGCCACCTCCTCGGCCACTTCACCGGGGGCAATCATACCCGCCACCAACTCCAACAGCCAAGGAGATTCACTGGTTTCCAATGCCGGAAATCGCACCTGCTCTATCAGCACCACTTTGTCTTCTTGCGGATCGTAGGGCAAAACCACCACGGCATGACCGCGTTCAAATACCTCGCGAGTCACTTCATCGCTCCAGCCCCCGGCAAACAACCGATGACGGAAACGATATTCCTCCATCCGGAAAAATCCCCGGTACAGCGTGCGCTGCCCCAGCACCTGAATATCCTTTTTGGTGAATTTTTCTGCTGCCATTTTCACTCCGCTTTAGCTATAAAAGGTGCAATTTCGAACCACCCGGCACCATTTGCCAATAAAATCTGTTACACTTCCGAATTGACTTGAAAACGGTTGATTTTTTAGTATCAAAACCATTAAGTTTTGCTGTATCGGGAAGCGTCGGGAAGCGCAAACCGCCTTTATCAAAGGCATTAACAGTCTAACGAAGTTGAAACCACCCGTCACAGGGTGTTTGTCTATAAGGACAGCCAATGAAATTCAAGATCCGCACTTTATGCGCGGCGTTAACGCTCGCAGTTTCTGCCCCGGCCGTTCAAGCCGACGATTTACTTCAGATATATCAGCAGGCATTAACCAATGATCCCGTAGTGCTCCAAGCCAAGGCGCAAAGAGATCAACTATATGAAAAAGTTGAAGAAAACCGCGCCCCACTGCTACCAAGCATCAGTGCCAATGTCGGTTACAATAAAGCCTGGAACGATCCTTCTGAAGATAGCAGCGGCCTGACAGGTGCCATCCAACTCAACCAAGTCATCTATAACCATGCCGCTTGGGTAGGTTTGAGCCTGGCAGAGAAAGCCGCATCACAGGCCGATGCCGTCTACGCCTCAGCCCTGCAGACATTGATCACCCGGGTAACCACCGCTTACTTTGACGTGTTGGCGGCCAAGGACAACTACGAATTCAAAGGCGCCGAGAAGCGTGCCATCGAGCGTCAGCTGGAACAAACCAAGCAACGCTTTGCTGTTGGTCTGACAGCCATTACCGATGTCCATGAAGCACAGGCTCAGTATGACCTGGCGACCGCTGCCGAAATTCTGGCCGAGAATGAACTGATCAACAGCTATGAAGCCCTGCGGGAAATCACCGGCATAGATCACAAGAGCATCGATATCCTGGACACCAACCGCTTCTCTGCAGCCAGCCCAACCCCGGCGATGCCAAGCGATTGGCTAAAGATGGCCGAGACCAACAGTGTCGACCTGCTGACCCAGCGTATCGGTAAAGATATCGCCCAGGAAACCATCAGCCTCTATAAGGCCGGCCATATGCCATCTCTGAGCCTGAGTGCCGGTTATACCAAAGGCCTGGAGCAGGAAGTGGGCAGCCAGAGCCAACCAGACTTCGATAACGGTACTGTAGGCGTTAACCTGAGCGTGCCTATCTTTGAAGGTTTCAAGGTCAGCTCTCAGGTGAAACAAGCGCAATACGCCTATGTTGAAGCTAGTCAGAGACTGGAGCAGACCTACCGCCAGGTAGTCAAAAATGTTCGCAACAACTTCAACAACGTTGGCGCTTCTATCAGCTCCATCAAGGCCTATGAGCAGTCAGTGCTCTCTTCCGAAAGTGCATTGAAAGCCACTCAAGCCGGTTTTGAAGTGGGTACCCGTACCATAGTTGACGTGCTGAACCGTACCCGGGATCTGTATGATTCCAAGCGTCAGCTGTCCAACGCCCGTTACGGCTATATCAAGTCGATATTGGCACTGAAACAAGCCACAGGCACCCTGAATGAAGATGATGTCATCTCCATCAACAACGGCCTGAAAACTCCTGCACAGCAGTAAGGGAGTTTAACCAATAAAAAAACCGCCAGCTGGCGGTTTTTTTGTGACTAATCGACTGAAACGGAATTAGAACACCAGTTCTACGCCGGCAAAGAAGCCGTCAAACTGCATATTACTGCTCATGCCGTTGAAGCCGTTCACGTCAAATTTAAACTCGCGATAACCGGCACGCACCCGGGTATCCAGCGCCACGCCATCAAACTCCCAGCCCAGACCCACTTGGTAGTCATAGACATTGGACTCATTGATACCGGCCAACACATCGGCAAAGGCGTACAGGCCGAAGAAAGGCAGGCCAACCTCGGCATTGGCATAACCCATGACCACACCGCTGTCGATATCACGCTGCTCAGGATGCCCCTTGTCTGCCACCCGGAAAGAACCATCCATCAACTTATAGGCACCACCCACATCCAGAGCAACCAGATCATTGTCCAGCAGCTCATAGTAGAGGATAAAGTCTGTGTTGCTCAGGTCAGCCGTGGCGTAAACATCACCGCTGAAGCTGTGGCCGTTGAAATTGAAGTTGGCATTGCTCATCGCGCCATCTTCTTTCAGGCGGTTTTCGCGGATCTTCAGGTTGGGCAGCAGTGGCACAGGGTGCTCAACGCTGAACCAAAGGCTGTACTGGGCGGAAGAGTCATAGTTGAACTCCTGCTGCGGCTGGCCTTTCTCGGCGAAAGTACCGCTGGCATCTCCTTTCCAGTAATCGGCGCCTACCTTAAAGCCTACGACTGTTGCTGCCTGGGCGGAGGTCGCCATCAAAGAAGCCAGCAAGGCTGTCGCCAATAAAGTCTTTTTCATAAATTAACCCTGTGAAAGCAAGTTGGTTAAATCAATCACCGCGGCATTGGCGCGGGACACATAGTTGGCCATCACCAAGGAATGGTTGGCCACCAAACCGAATCCGGAACCGTTGAGGATCATTGGGCTCCAGACTGTTTGCTGAGTCGCTTCCAGTTCACGGATGATCTGTTTGAGACTCACTTCGGCATTCTTTTTCTTCAGTACGTCAGCAAAATCGACTTCTACTGCCTTCATGAAATTCAGCAAAGCCCAGGCAGAGCCTCTGGATTCATAGAAGACATCGTCTATTTGCCACCAGCTGGTCTTAATCTGCTGACTCGCCAGGTTGGGGGTCGACTGACGGGCGGCACTGTCGCCGGCCAGATCGGTATTCAGCCTCTCCTGACCCACACTGGCGGCCAGACGTTGCGACATGCTGCCCAAACGCTTCTGCACCTCTTTCAACCACTCATTGAGGTTATCGGCACGGGCATAAAACTGGGCATCCGGGTTATTGGGATCCATCATCCGCGCCCGGTAAACCTTCAATAGTTTGATAGCATCGCGATACTCGCTCTCGGCACTGGGCACCAGCCAACTGGTATGCTCAATATTCAGCTTGGAGTGCGCTTCCAGCAGATCTTTGTCGGCGGTGGACTGCGACTGGGAGCGGCTGAACTCTTTGCGCATGATCAAAGCGAGATCCCGCACCTGTTCCAAGGCGCCAAATTCAAACGCCGGCATGTTGTCCATCATCACAGAAGGCGGCATCATGTCGTTGGACAACCAGCCTCCTTGCTTATCCAGCAAGGTCTCCATGGTATTGATCAGCGCACTGGTAGTGGCATAACCTGTGATTTTCTCGCCCTTTTCCGATGTCATCACCTGGGGGGGCAGTACTTCGGGTTCAATACTCCACCACACACTGATGCCGTATGCGATAACGAACACTATGGCCGCAGCACCGACACCTTTTTTCCATGTCATTTGCATCCCGGGTTCTCCTTAATGATGGTGATGATGCTCTTGAGCTGCAGGAGCATCATGAGGGGATTTTACTTCGAGTTCGATATTGAGGGTTTCACCATTGGCAAAACTCAGTGTCATAGGCACTTTTTGCCCCAGCTCTAACGGTGCCTTGAGGCCCATGATCATGATGTGATCGCCGCTGCTTTGTAGCGTCAACTGGCCATGCTCAGGCAGCGGGAAAGCCGCCACATGGCGCATTTTAACCAGGCCATCTTCTTCAATCAGGGTATGCAGCATGGTTTCACGGGCCACTGGGGTGCTGGCAGAAACCAGCTCAGTCGCCGCGCCATGGTTGCTGAGTGTCAGATACGCCGCCGTATTGGGAACTGAAGCGGGCATAGCCCGGATATATCCTTGTTCGAGCATTATGTTCGAGGCGAAGGCGCTGGCACTGATGCCGGCCAGCAAGATAACTTTAAACAGTTGTTTGAATATCGCCATCTATGTCTTAAACTCCATGTAAAACCCATTTCGTCAGCAAAGGAAACAACGAATGAGCACGATTCAGGTTCAGGATGAGCAGGGTGTACGCATCATACGTTTTAACCGTCCGGATAAACGTAACGCCCTCGATCTCGATATGTATAAGCAGCTTACAGAATACCTGATCCAGGGGGAAGCGGACAACGAGATCCGTGCCTTTCTGCTGACAGGCAGTGAAAACTGCTTCACTTCAGGCAATGATGTGGCGGATTTTCTCAAGCAGCCGGATCTGGGCCCCAACCATCCTGCAGTGCGATTTCTCTTTTGCCTACTGGAGCTGAAAAAGCCCTTGGTCGCCGCTGTAAGCGGAGCCGCTGTCGGGATCGGTACCACGCTGCTGCTGCATTGTGACCTGGTCTATGCCGATAACACAGCCCAGTTCCGTTTGCCCTTTATCGACCTGGCACTGGTGCCTGAAGCCGGCTCCAGCCTGCTACTGCCTGAGTTGGTCGGTTACCAAAAGGCCTCTGAGCTGCTGTTGCTGGGCGAGAGTTTCGATGCCGAAACGGCGCTGGATCTCAAACTCATCAACCGCATGTTGAGTCCGGTGGAGCTCTTCCCTTATGCGCTGGAAAAGGCCAAGGCCCTGGCTTCCAAGCCACCTCAGGCGCTGCAACTCACCAGACAACTTATGCGACCACACAAGAGCCGGGTACAACACCAGATGCACCAGGAGTTGGAACTCTTCGGCCAGCGTCTGCAGAGCGATGAAGCCAAAGCGGTTTTCCGCCAGTTTCTCAACAAAGGTTAAATCATCGAGGCTGAATCCAATGTTGCTGCGGCTGGGCTGACACCAAGCCAGTCGCAGCAACACTACTACTCCTGCCATTGACTGGACTTGCCTATTCCCCATACTGCCAATGCCAATATCAGAACGGGCCAAATCATTGCAAAGCCGCTGATAAACATCAGTAATGCCGCAGCAACACAAAGTACGCACACCACAGCCAACACACTGAAAGTCATTGCGGCCCAGACCAATGCCAGCATCGCGGTTATCAGGGTCAACACCCAGCTCCAGTTCTCGGCATCCAACCATAAAAACGGACTACCCCAAATCCCCACTGACATAAACTCGCGGCTGAGCAGAGAGACCATAAGGATCAGCGCGCCGACAATGCTCCATACCAGTAACTGAGACAGCAACCTATATCTTCTGTGCTTGTTTCGACTCTTGTTATACATACTCATTTCACCCACTTGGGCCACAGCAGTGCCAGGGCAAAGTAAGCCGTCAATCCGAGCAATGGGTGCATCAGAGTGATGATTGCGGCAACAATTCGGGTCCAGAATACCGACCAGCCAAAACGCTCGGCCATATCGCGGCATAGGCCACAGACGATGGAAGAATTTCCCTTGAGTGTACGTTCCAAATCAAACATAACTGACTCCGATTATCTCGTTAACTGTATCTGCCGGGCACCGCAGGCTAACAACGCCACCAGAGTGTAGCCAAGCAACGGCAGAAACATCAGTAGTGCCAAAGTGCTATTTATCCACATAGGCACCTCAATCGTTGGCTTGGGTCAGAACACTGGTCTCCACGGGTAATTCGGTGATCTGACTCAGGGTTTCTTGAGTCATCTCCTCGCTCAGTTGGGCCACGCTACGCTCCAGTTCCTGTTGCAGGGAGGCCAGCATTTCACGCTTGGCACTAAGCAACATGGTCTGGGCCTGTTGGCTCAGGTTCTGTTCAACAGCACTGAGGATAGGTTGAGTAGGCAGTACATCGGCCTGGGCTGAAACACTGGCTGAGGCCAAAACAACGCCAAGCAGCAAAGATTGAATAGTCAGGTTGGAAGTTTTCATGCTTGTCATCCCTTTCTGGTTAAGCTGAGCGGGTCAGCGGTCAAGATGACTAATTCAAAGGGCGTGCCAACTGGGAAAATTTTCGATTAAGGATATGATATTAAATGAAATAAAAAACAAAAACGGCCAATCATTAACCCAGAATGACTGACCGTAGCAGCACAAAAACACAGCAATTCCCTATCTGTTGGTAAAAAGCACTATCACCATAGCGATTTTCACCACTCGGGTATTACAGCAAGGTCAAACTCCGCTGTGCATCATTTCACGAGCCTGCAGTAACACTTCTATGCCTGCCCCCGGCTTGTGGGCATTCTCGCTCAGATGACGGCGCCAACTGCGAGAGCCGGGGATCCCCTGATACAAGCCTGTCATGTGTCTGCTGATATGATTCAAGCGGCCGCCCGACTGCAGATGAGCTTCCACATAGGGCAACATGGCATCCACCACCTGATCGCGACTCATAACCTGGCTATCGAGGCCAAAGATCTTCTGATCCACCTCGGCCAGCAGATAGGGATTCTGGTAGGCTTCGCGCCCCACCATCACCCCATCCAGCTGGGCCAGATGGGCATGCATCTCTTCAAAGCTCTTGATACCACCATTGATGCTGATCTGCAGGCCGGGAAAATCCTGCTTCAATTGATACACCCTGGGATAATCCAATGGCGGGATCTCACGGTTTTCCTTGGGACTAAGCCCCTGCAACCAGGCCTTGCGGGCATGAACGATAAAAGTATCGCAGCCTGCAGCACTCACCTTGGTAATGAAGTCACAAAGAAATTCGTAGGAATCCTTATCATCTATGCCGATGCGGGTCTTGACCGTCACCGGGATATCCACCTTCTGGCGCATGGCATCAACGCAATGGGCCACCAGCTCGGGCTCTTCCATCAAACAAGCGCCAAAGCGGCCGTTCTGTACTCTATCCGAAGGGCATCCCACATTGAGGTTGACTTCGTCATACCCCCTTTGCTGGGCGATTTCGGCGCAGCGGGCCAGATCCTCAACATTGGATCCACCCAATTGCAATGCCAACGGGTGCTCTTCCTGGTTATAAGCCAGATAATCGCCCTTGCCATGCAGTATCGCGCCTGTGGTCACCATCTCAGTGTAGAGCAGAGTCTGACTCGACATCAGCCGGGCAAAGTAACGATAATGGCGGTCCGTCCAATCCAGCATGGGGGCAATGGAAAAACGGCGGTTGGCATCGATAGGGCTTGGCATTCACAGATCCGGTACGCAAAAATGGGCCGCTATTTTACCCTCTGCGGCCACAAAACGACAGCTGCAGAAACATGTAAAAGCAATTGTCACTATAATGAAACAACAAACCCCTTCATTAACCCCATCGGAAAGCAATCACCCACCCAAAGGGATTGAAATAATATCAACTTACATACTTTTCAATTCTTGTTTAAGCTCCGCGATTTGCCTATCGATTGAGGTCACTCTCGAATCCGCAGCTTGAGTAATAGCAGACATCTCCTGAGCCAAACTTTGCTCCCACTTAGCCCCGGCAAGGTTGTTACTGGCGAAGGCCCTGCTATGCTGCAACTGCCTTATACGCTTATCCCGCTCTTTAAACACCTGACGCCTGTCATACTCAAGTTCATCTATTTTACGTTGAATATCCTGCGCCTTTACATAAGTATCTATATCTTCTCGTAAACTAGATAAAGTGCCCTCAGGAACAGAATCCTGCCGACTAACCACGCTCCCAATATTACTAAGATCTATTTCTTCTGAACCTGCATCACATGGGTCCTGTGAAAAAATAACCTTATCGTCAATTTCGCATTTATAGACAGCTGCTTGAGAAAAAGGTACAAGCCCAGCTGTCGCCAGTAATATGATTTTTCTATCCATAGATCCACCTATTATCCAACCCACAAATGATAACATATCATCAACAATGCAAGGTAGTTCTCGGTTTAATAGGTTTCAGTCTTTATCCCGGCATAAATCAACAACATTTCAGCCAGTGAGCTCACCTGCATGCCCTTCATCAGGTTGGATCTGTGGATCTCCACTGTGCGCATGGCGATGCAGAGTTCGTCGGCTATTTGCTGGTTCTTATAGCCCTTGGCGATGAGATGCAATATCTCTTTCTCCCTCGGAGTCAGCGCCTGGTAGATGCCTTGCAGCTTTCGGCGCTTGGCGATTTCAGCAGAGTGACTCAGCGCCTTGGTGACCGCCTCGGCCAGGCGAGCGCCATCGGCAGGTTTTTGAAAAAAGTCCACCGCGCCGGATTTAAGTGCATCCACCGCCAGCGGCACGTCGCCATGGCCGGTGAGAAAGATCACCGCCAGCGGGCTATTACGCTCGTTGAGCAGTTGCTGCAGCTGCGCCCCACTGAGCCCTGGCATACGCATATCGAGGATCAGGCAGCCGGGCAGATCCAACAGCTGCGCCTTGAGAAAATGCTCGGCATCTTCAAAGGCCTGCACCTCAAAACCATAGCCTTCCAGCATAAATCCCAACGAACGCCGCACCGAATCATCGTCATCCACCAGATAGACTGACTGACGCTTGTCATCAGTCGGTGAACTGTTTTGGGCCGCAAATTGTCCCGGCATTTTTCTTTCTCCTTGGCAAAACGGGTTTAAGCCAGCACCACAGTGACCAGACAACCGCCCTCAGGCGGCTGCAGCAGACTGATGCTGCCGCCATGGCTCTCGGCGATTTCGCGGCAGATCACCAGCCCCAGCCCCAGGCCATCTGTCTTGGTACTGGTAAAGGCCTGCATCAGGCTCTTGCCATCCTGTTTAAGCCCTGGGCCATTGTCCTGCACTTCCAGCAAGAGCTTGCCGGGCTGAGATTGATAATCCAGCCGCAGCGCAATAATTCGCTCGGCCTTAGGTTCTTCAGCCAAGGCTTCGATGGCATTCTTAAGCAGATTCAACAAGAGTTGCTGCATGGCGACTGTATCCAGTTGCATGGGGCTTTCTTCGCCGACAATCTGCCAATCGACGCGGATCGCTTGTTTCTCCAGTTCATGCCCCAGCAGAGTCAGCGTCTCGCTCAGCAAGGGGCTGAACGGCTGCAACTGTTTTTGCGGCGGGCGCTTTTTCAAAAGCCCCCTGAGCCTTTGAATGATACCGTGGGCGCGGCCCACTTCCGACTGTATCTGTTCCAGTGCCAGCGGCAATTTGTCCAGTTGCCCCTGTTGCAGCCTGACACTGGCGCCGTGGCAATAGTTGCCTATGGCCGCCAAAGGTTGGTTCAGCTCATGGGCCAGGCTGGCACCCAGTTCACCGGCCACCGCCGCCCGCTGGGCATGTTCCAGCAGACTGAGGTTTTCACTCAGTTGCCGCTGGGCCTTGGCCAGTTCCCGGCCGCGGCGACTGAAACTGTATTCGAGCCAGAAGTGATAACCGTTGAGCAGCACCAGCAGCGCCAGCAAGCTCCAGCCCCAATGACTGTGGGCCTTGAGCCACTGCAACGCCCTTTGCCACCAAGGCGCCTGCAATGGGTGCAGGTCCAGATCCTTGAGCAGCTTATCAATGGCCAGTTGACTGACCGCCGTGGTCCACCCCAGCGAGCCGGACATTTTGGCCGCCTCACTGTCCTCCGGCAGTGCCAATAGGGCCAGGGTCAACTGCTTGGCCAGCCCCTGACCGGCACGGCTGGTCTTGGCCATAGACCAGTTGGGATAGAGGCGGGTAGACACCTCGCAGGCAAACCCTGCCGGCGCCTGGTTATCCAGCACCCGATAGTGCCCGGCATCGATAAGCCCCTCCGCCGCCATCTGCTCCAACTGGCAGACTGGCACCACGGCGGCGTCTATACTGCCATCGCGCAGGCGATAGAGCAGATTATCCAGCGGAAACCCCAAAGATTGGATCTCGGCCACATAGCTTGGCAGATCTATCTGCTTGAGCCGCGCTTCATACACCAAGGTCAGGTAGCCGCCGAAGGCCTGGGTCGAGACTATCCCCAGGCGCTTGTGCCTGAGATCTTGCAGATGTTGCAGGCTGGACTCGCTTCTTACCACCAGCGCCGACCCCACCTGCATCGGCTCACCGGCATTGAGGCGGCTCTTGAGGGTCGCCAGCCAGCTTAAGGAATATTGCCGCGCCAACAGCACTGATTGGCCCGGATTGGTGATCACAAAGTCCAGCTCCTGGGCGGCCACCGCCTGCGATAGCTGCTCCAGCGTCAAAGGGTGCAGGCGAAAGTAATATCCCGGGATCTGCTGCTCGAGCCAATTCATGGTGGGTTGCCAGCGGTTGATGCTATCGCTGTAGCCCCGGGTAGCCAACACACCTATATCCACCACCGCCTTATCGGTCAGCGCTCCGCTTGTCATGGCTGGGCCTGATACCGGCAACGGCTCAGTCGCTACCGCAGCTGACGGCCAATGGCTGAGCAGTACAGTCGCAAACAGATAACACAGCAGATACAGGGTTCTCATCTCTTGATTTTGGCTCCGGTTAGGAAATGTAGCGGCCACAAGCGGCAGGGGCAACATCAGTCTGCCCGCCATTCTAGCCTCAATTTCTTGCGCTGGATCAATAGCGGCCCCGATATGTGGAAAACCACTATAGAGACCAAGGGCGCCAGTTGCCGAGAATACAGGCAACAGGAGCCCGGTGGGTTTCCAATCACCGCAAGACTCAGGAGTCTGTATGGACAAGAGTAAACGTCAACTACTGGGGCAAATCGCCGCCATCAGCGCCGGAGCTGCGTTTTTGCCCGTCGCCCAGGCATCGACTTCCAAGCCCCAGGCAACCAGTGGCAAACGCTATGGCATGCTGATCGATCTGCGCCGCTGCGTTGGTTGCCAGGCTTGTACTGTCGCCTGCACCATAGAAAACCAACCCCCACTGGGACAGTTTCGTACCACAGTCAACCAGTATGAAGTGACCCAAGGGCAGGAAAGCGCCTTTATGATGCTGCCCAGGCTCTGCAACCACTGCGAAAATCCCCCCTGCATCCCGGTTTGCCCCACTGGCGCCACATTTCAGCGCCAGGACGGCATAGTGGTGGTCGACAGCCACTGGTGTGTCGGTTGCGGTTACTGTGTCCAGGCCTGCCCCTATGATGCGCGCTTTATCAACCATGACACCAACACCGCCGACAAGTGCACCTTCTGCGCCCATCGGCTGGAGGCGGGCTTGCTGCCGGCCTGCGTCGAAACTTGTGTCGGTGAAGCCAGGATCATCGGCGATCTCAACGATCCCGGCAGCCAAATCAGTCGCATGCTGGCCGAGCACAGAGACGAGATCAAGGTACTCAAGCCCTCGGCCGAAACCTCGCCCTGCGTATTCTACCTGGGGATGACAGCCGCATTTGAAGAAAGGATCCGCGGCGAAGCACCGGTTCGCAGCCTGATGACCGCCACTGGAGAGGAGTTGCACCATGGACATTAAAGAGATCTTGACCCCGGATATCGCCATCACCTGGTTACCCTGGGCGGTGCAATACTTCTTTATGATGGGACTGGCCTATTCCGCGGTGTGGATTGCGGCGCTAACCATTATCCGCCCCGGCGCCAAGGATAAGCGCCTGCTGACACTCTGCGGCAGCCTGATCCTCAGCACAGCCATAGTGGCACCTGTAGCACTCTTGGCCGATCTGCACCAACCCGCCCGCGCCTGGCATTTCTATATGCAGCTCAGACCGGATTCCTGGATGTGGTATGGCGCTTGGTTACTGCCGCTATTTATGGCAGCGGCGCTGGCCTTTGCCTACCTCTTGCTGCGCCCTTCCCTTCCGACTCAGCCCAAAGATGGCTGGAGCCGCCTGGGATACTGGTTACGACTGGGAAACTGGCAAGGAGAGCCCTGGCTCAAGCCTCTGGCCTGGGTTGCCCTGCTCAGCGGCCTGAGTATCGCCCTCTACACCGGCATGGAAACCATGGCGATCAAGGCCAGACCGCTGTGGCACAGCTACTGGCTGCCGCCTCTGTTCGCCGCCAGCGCCCTGGCCGCCGGCAGCGGCATGCTGATTTGGCTCAACCGCCTGTTCAATGGCCATAAGCAGGAGACAGACAAACAGCTGCTGCTCTGGCTGCGTGGCTCTTTCGCCCTGTTTGCCCTGTTGCTTATCGGCTGGGCTATCAGTGGCGGCAACAGCGCCAATGAAGCCAGATTACTGCTCGGCGACAGCCCCAGTTGGCAACTGGCCGCTATCTGGGTGCTGGCAACCCTGGCCTTGTTGGCGCTGCTGCTGGCCTTCAGACATCTGCCCCGCTGGGCCTTGCTGTTTGGCAGCTTTGCCGCCATCCACCTGGCTTGGGGCTTTCGCTGGCTGGTGCTTATCCAGGCGCAGACGGATCCCAAGTATGGCGCCGGCACCTACTTCTATGAACTGCCCTGGGGCCCACAGGGGCTGCTGGGGATCCTGGGTACCTTTGGCCTTTGGCTGGCCCTGATCACCCTGATTTCCGAACTGATACGTCAGTCTGCCACCGGACTGAAAGGAGCCGCATAATGGACAAGAGTAAACGCCGTTTTATCAAAGGGGCTGCCATCACAGGTGGTACCGGACTATTTGTTGCGGGCTACAGCCACACCCTAACCCAGCTGGGCAAGGGCCTGGTCAATGGCAGCTCGGGCAAAAATACCCAAGAAGCGATTCATGGCAACTCGCTGGCACCTGAGCTCAAGGTCGACCTGAATAGCGGCCAACTGAGCGCCAATGACAACCAGCGTCTGGCCAATACCATGTGTTTCGGCTGCTGGACCAAATGCGGGGTGCGGGCCCGTATCGATAATGAAACCGACAGCATTATCCGTATCAGTGGTAACCCTTATCATCCACTGTCGGCCCGTGAACACCTGGACTTTGACACCCCGGTGCGCGATGCCCTGGTGGCTACCAGCGCCTGGCAAGAACAGGGGCTTGCCGGGCGTTCCACCGCCTGCGCCCGCGGCAACGCCATGCTGGAGTTACTGGACAGCCCCTATCGGGTAACACGCTGCCTGAAACGGGTCGGCCCCAGAGGTTCGGGCCAGTGGCAGAGCATAGCATTCGAGCAGTTGCTCAAAGAGGTTGTCGAAGGTGGCGATCTGTTTGGTGAAGGCCATGTGGATGGACTCAGGGCGATTCGCGATCTCAACACGCCTTTGGATCCAGCCAATCCTGAATATGGTCCCAAGGCCAATCAGCTATTGGTCAGCAACGCCTCGGATGAGGGGCGGGACACGCTGATAAAACGCTTTACCTTCAACAGCTTCGGCACCCGTAACTTTGCCAACCACGGCTCTTACTGTGGCTTCAGCTATCGGGCTGGTGCCGGCGCCTTGCTGGACGATCTGAAAAAGTACGCCCACTTGAAACCGGACTGGGATCATGCCGAGTTTCTACTGTTCATCGGCACTTCACCGCAGCAATCCGGCAACCCCTTCAAGCGCCAAGCGCGGCAAATGGCCAATGCCAGGGTCAACAACCGCAACTTCAGCTATGTTGTGGTTTCGCCCATGCTGCCCAACACCTCCAATCTGGCGTCGGCGCCGGACAACGTCTGGTTGCCGATCCGCCCGGCCACAGACGCCTCGCTGGCGATGGCTATGCTGCGCTGGATCATCGACAATCAGCGCTACAGCGCCGAGTTTCTCAGTGCTCCCAATGCCAAGGCCGCCAAAGCCGCCGGTTTCCGCGGTTTCAGTAATGCCGGTTTCCTGGTGCATTCAGACCAGGCGCATCCGAGATACGGCCAATATCTGCACGCCAGCGAATTGGGGTTGGCCTTCAGCGGCAAGCCTTTCGGTGATGAAGACCCCTTGCTGGTGCTGGACGCCGTCAGCGGTGAACCCATGGCCGCCGAGGTCTGCCCCAAGGCGCAGCTCGAAGTGGACCGCAGACTCACAGGCCAAAATGGCCAGAGCCTGGCCTGCAAGAGCAGTTTCAGCCTGCTGGCCGAATCGGCCCGGCTCAAGACATTGGCGCAATACAGCGCCGAATGCGATGTGCCGGTCGATGAGATTGAAGCCCTGGCCAACAAGTTCACCAGCCATGGCAGCAAGGCCGCGGTGATCAGCCACGGCGGCACCATGAGCAGTGATGGCTTCTATACCGCCTGGGCCATCATGATGCTCAACGCCATGATAGGCAATATCAACCAAAAGGGCGGCGCGCTAGCCAAGGGCGGTACTTTCCCGGCCTTCGGCAAAGGCCCACGCTACAATCTGGCCGAGTTTGACGGCATGGTGCAGCCCAAGGGAGTATTCCTGTCGCGCTCCCGTTTCCCCTATGAAAAAAGCTCGGAATACAAGCGCAAGCAGCAGGCCGGCGAGTCCCCCTACCCGGCAAAGGAGCCCTGGTTCCCGATCTCGGCGCCCATGTTGAGCGAGCATCTAACCGCGGCGGTCAACGGTTACCCTTATTCGCTCAAGGCCTGGATCAACCATATGGGCAACCCTGTCTATGGTCAGGCCGGGCTCGGTGCCGCCATAGGCGATAAGCTCAAAGACCCCAAGGTGCTGCCGCTGTTTATCAGTATCGACAGCTTTATCAACGAAACCACGGCGTTATCCGACTATATAGTGCCGGACACCCTCACCTATGAGTCCTGGGGCTGGACCTCGGCCTGGCAGGGCACCATGACCAAGATAGCCACCGGCCGCTGGCCGATAGTCAAACCCAGGGTGGAGCACACAGTGGATGGCGATCCCGTGTGCATGGAAAGCTTTCTTACCCGGATTGCCATGGCGCTGGCCTTGCCCGGCTTCGGTGAAAATGCGGTGCTGGCCCATGATGGCACACGCCACCCGCTGACTCGCGCCGCCGACTTTTCTCTCTACGGCGCCGCCAACGTCGCCTGGTTGGGAGAGAAAGTCCCCGCCATCGGCAAGGAAGATCTCTATTGGTCCGGGGTTGCCAGGATCATTCCCGAACTCAAGGCCCGTCTCGGCGAAGAGGAAGCATCCAGGGTGGCTTATCTCTATGCCCGCGGTGGCCGTTTCGAATCAATGAACAAGGCCAGGGACGCCGAAGGCAACCCCACCAAGGTCTGGCCCAAGCCGATGATGTTGTGGAACCCCCAGGTGGGCAGTCGCCGTCACTCCCAGAGCGGCGAGTTTCTCAGTGGTTGTCCGCGCAGTTATGGTCAACGCCTGGTCGATGGCACAGAGCTCAGGCAAGCCTTCGACCGCCAGTCCTGGCCCATGTTGCTGTCGAGCTACAAGTCACACACCATGAGCTCCATGAGTATCGGCTCTGACAGGCTCAGGCAAGTGCACCCCAATAATCCGGTGCGGATCAATAAAGACACGGCCCAAAGATTGGGCATAGCCACAGGGGATACAGTGAAAATCAGCACCCCCAACGGCAGTGTACTAGCACTGGTGGAATGCGTCGCCGGTGTGCACCCGGAGTGCATCGCCATTGAACACGGCTTTGGTCACAAGGAGCTCGGCGCGCGGGCATTCAGCATAGATGGCAAGCAGGTTGCAGCCAATCCGCTGATCCGCGCCGGGGTTAACCTCAACGATCTCGCAGTGCTGGATCCCAGCCGTTCGGGTTCCTATCCTCTGGTGGATTGGGCCAGCGGCGCCTCGGCCCGCCAGGGGCTACCGGCGAAAATCGAAAAAGTCTCCTGAAGCTCGCGCTGTGCCCGGTTTTTATGCCGGGCACAGTTTTTCCGGGCAAGAAATCGCCACAGAGCCCAAGCCATTGTTCTAAGCTAATAAGAGTGTGATCCAGTGGGCGGGAGTGAAACCGCTTATGGATTAGCCTTACGCTATCTGCAATTCCCTAGGCAGCAAGAGGAACAAATCCGGCATGAATGTCACTTTTATCAATCCCTTTCTTCAGTCACTTCTCAATGTGGTTTCCACCATGGCCAACATGCAGTTGACCCCGGGTAAGCCCAGACTCAAGACAGACAACCTGGCCAAGGGTGATGTCTCCGGACTTATCGGTATGGTGGGGCCACAGACTAAAGGATCGCTGTCGATCACCTTTGAGCAAGGACTGATCCTGGAGATAATGCAAAATATGCTGGGAGAAAATCCCGGCAATATCAATGAAGAAGTGACAGATCTGGTAGGGGAGATCACCAACATGGTGACCGGCGGCGCCAAGAACCTGCTGTCGGACAAAGGCTATGAGTTTGAAATGGCCACCCCTGTGGTGGTTTCCGGCATAGGCCACAAGATTTCCCATCAGGCCCAGGGCAAGAAGATCATCATGCCTTTTGTCGCTCCCAAGGGCTCGGCCTACATAGAGATCTGTTTCGAGAATCAATAATGACAAAGGGCGCCGAGGCGCCCTTTAGTGTTTGCCAACTCAATGGCATGACTCATTCAATCGAGGCAGACGGCCACTCTGGGAGTCAACTTGGTCACCAGTTCATAGGCCACGGTTTCGATATGAGCCGCTACCTCTTCCACCGGTAACGCCGGCCCCCACAAGAGGGCATCATCACCGACCGCATCCCGGGCATCCGGCCCCAGATCCACAGTCAGCATATCCATGGACACCCTGCCAACCACAGGCACCCGGCGACCATTGATCAGCACAGGCGTGCCCTCGGGGGCATTGCGAGGATAACCATCACCATAACCTATGGCCACCACGCCGAGGCGGGTATCCCTTGATGAGCGCCAAAAACTCCCGTAGCCCACGCTCTCCCCGGCCTTGTGCTCGCGCACGGCTATCAGTTGTGACACCAGACTCATGGCCGGTTGCAGGTCGTGGTTGGCGCCTCGGTCACCGACAACTGGCGACACCCCATAGAGGGCGATACCCGGGCGAATCCAGTTTTGCTGGCTGCTGGGCCAATAGAGGGCACCGGCCGAGTTGGCCAGACTGCGGTCGCCATCCAACCCGGCGGTGAGCTGGTTGAAATGCTCCAACTGCTTGCGGGTATAGTCATTGTCCGGCTCATCGGCGCAGGCGAAATGGGTCATCAGATTGATGGGCTTGGCCACTTGCGGGCAATCCAGCAGCCGCTGATACACTTCGCTAAACTCGTCGCTGCGAAAACCCAATCTGTGCATGCCGCTGTCGACCTTGAGCCACACAGTTACCGGCTTATCCAGCTTGGCTTGCTCCAGCATCTGCAACTGCGACTCATGATGCACCACAGTGTCTATGTCATGCTTAACCAGTAGAGGCAACTCAGTACTGCGAAAAAAACCTTCGAGCAACAACAGCTTGGCCGTTACGCCACCGGCCCTGAGCTCCAACGCTTCTTCGAGCCGCGCCAGACCGAAGCCGTCAGCACTGCTCAGGCTCTTGGCCACGTTCAGTGAGCCGTGGCCATAGCCGTTGGCCTTGACGACAGCAATAACTTTGCTGGCGGGCGCGATCTCACGCAGCCTGGCCAGATTATGTTGCAGCGCCCGGCTGCTAATCTCTGCTCTGGGAAAGGGTTTCAAAGCTTACCTTCAATCTTGGATTGGATGGCGCGCTCTCTGGCCGCGCCGGGAAAACCGTCCGCAGAGGTTTAGTCCTCTTCAAATTGCGGACCGGCGTAATTGTCAAAACGGGAGAACATCCCCTGGAAAGTCAGCCTGACCCGGCCGATGGGGCCGTTACGTTGCTTACCTATGATGATCTCTGCCGTGCCTTTATCGGGCGAATCGTCGTTATACACCTCGTCACGATAAATAAACATGATAAGGTCCGCATCCTGCTCGATAGAGCCGGATTCACGCAAGTCAGAGTTTACCGGGCGTTTATCGGCCCTTTGCTCCAATGAGCGGTTCAGCTGTGACAGGGCGATCACCGGGATCTCCAGCTCCTTGGCCAGGGCCTTGAGCGAGCGGGAGATTTCAGCAATTTCCAGGGTCCGGTTATCGGCCAGCGCCGGCACCTGCATCAACTGCAGGTAGTCGACCATGATCATAGACAGACCGCCGTATTCCCGGGCGATACGCCTGGCCCTGCTGCGCACTTCGGTCGGCGTCAGGCCCGAGCTGTCATCGATATACATCTTGCCCTGCTCGAGCATGATCCCCATGGTAGAGGACACCCGCGCCCAATCATCATCATCCAACTGGCCGGTACGTATCTTGGTCTGATCTACCCGGCCAAGCGACGCCAGCATACGCATCATGATCTGTTCCGAGGGCATCTCGAGACTGAAAATAAGCACTGGCTTGTTTTCATTGAGCGCCGCGTATTCACACAGGTTCATCGCAAAGGTGGTCTTACCCATGGAAGGACGGGCCGCGACAATGATCAGGTCACCGGACTGGAAACCTGCGGTCATCTTATCCAGATCGGAGAAGCCGCTGGATACCCCGGTCACACCGTTGTGCGGGTTGTTGTACAGCTGCTCAATCTTGTCGACGGTTTTTTCGAGGATGGTCTTGATCCCCTCCGGGCCCTCGTTGGCGTTGGCGCGCTGCTCGGCTATCTTGAACACCTTGGTTTCGGCCAAGTCCAGCAAGGCGCCTGAGTCCCGCCCCTCTGGGTTGTAACCTGCGTCGGCAATCTCATGTGCTACCCGGATCATCTCCCGCACCACGGCACGCTCGCGCACGATTTCGGCGTAGGAAAGAATATTACCGGCGCTGGGGGTATTCTTGGCGATCTCACCCAGATAGGTAAAACCACCGGCATCTTCCAGCTCGTCAGTCAGTTCCAGTTGTTCTGAAACCGTAATCAAATCTATGGGTTGGCCGTTTTCTACCAGCTTTTGCATGGCACCAAAAATCAGCCTGTGGGAACGGGAGTAAAAGTCTTCTCTGACCACGGCCTCGGACACCTTGTCCCAGGCCTCTGCATCCAGCATCAGTCCCCCGAGCACGGATTGCTCCGCCTCAATGGAATGGGGAGGCAGCTTGAGCGCGTCAACCTGGACGTCTCTTCGCTTGTCTTTGGCCTTAAAGGCACCTTGCTGTTGCATAAATCTCCAACTCTCCAACAATCAGGCAAAATGTGATATAAAACCCGGTTCAATCAGAACAGGAATTTTACACCTACAATCACCTGTTTTTCATATCCAAACGGACACTAACTATAAATAAGGAATGAACATGCGCAATGCATTGGCTGCAGCCTTGGCGCTGACCTCTGGCCTCGCCATAGCCGATGAAGGGCAGTGGCAACCTTACCAAATGCCCTCTATTGCCGACAAGCTCAGTGAGCGCGGCATCGCCATCCCGGCAGAGCAACTGGCCGATCTCGGAAAGTATCCCATGAACGCCGTGGTGGGCCTCGGCTATTGTACCGCCAGTTTCGTCTCACCCCAAGGATTGGTTGTCACCAACCATCACTGTGCCTATCGGGGTATCCAATTCAACAGCACCAAAGAACACAACTATCTGGCCGATGGCTTTTTGGCCAAAGAGCAACGCCTGGAGCCTTCGGCCGGTCCCAACGAGCGCCTCTATGTCACCGAGGCGGTCACAGATGTCACAGATAAGATAACGGCCAACCTGCCGACCGAGCCACTGGCGCGTTATGAAGCCATCCAGGCCAACAGCAAGGCGCTGGTCAAAGAGTGTGAAGCCGACGACAACTACCGCTGCTCAGTACGTAGTTTCCACAATGGACTTGAATACTACCTGATCAAACAGCTGATTATTCGCGATGTGCGCCTGGTTTATGCGCCACCCGAGAGTGTTGGCGGTTTCGGTGGCGACATAGATAACTATGAATACCCTCGTCACAGCGGCGACTTTACCTTCCTTAGGGCTTATGTCGGCAAGGATGGCAAACCGGCAGCCTATGCCGAGGATAACGTGCCTTATCAGCCCAAGAGCTTCCTCAAGGTCAATGCCGATGGCGTTAAGGCCGGTGATGGCGTGTTTGTGGCCGGTTACCCGGGTTCAACCAGCCGCTACCGCCTGACCTCAGAGCTGAGATTCGCCAGCGACTGGCTCTATCCGACCCAAGCCGCCCGCTATCAGGCCAAAATCGACACCATTGAGGGCATGGGCGCTTCCGACAAGGATATCGCCATCAAGTATGCCGGTACTCTGGCCGGCATGGCCAACCGGATGAAAAAACTCAACGGCTTGTTGGATGGCTTCCACGCCACAGACATCGCCGCCATCAAGCAGGTCGAGGAAAATGCCTTCCGCGACTGGTTGGCCAAAGATAAAGACGCACAGCCGTTGATGGCGCAACTGAGCGAGCTCGAACAACTGCTGGCCGAGCAACAACACAAGTATCAGCAGAGCTACTATTTTGACAACGCTCAATCCAGTGCCCTGCTCGGCACCGCCAAGCAGCTTTATCGCCTGGCCAAAGAAAACCAAAAGCCGGATGCCGAGCGCGAAGCGGGTTATCAAGAGCGTGACATGAAGATGTTCGCCGCCCGTCTCAAGCGACTTGACTCCAGCTTCGATATCAGCGTCGACAAGACCCTATGGCAGATGGATATCGACGCCTACCTGGCGCAGGATAACCGGGTCGCCGTGATGGATCAGTTGTTGACACCCGAGCAAGGCATCAGCCTGGGCGACAAGCTCGAAGGCATGTATGCCCTGACCGAGCTGACCGACCCAGAAAAACGCCTCGACTGGATGCAGGCCAAGCCGGAAGCCTTCGAGAGCAGCAGCGATCCCTTCATTCGTATGGCAGTAGCCCTGTACGACACCAATATGGCGCAGGAAAAAGCCGACAAGGAACTGGCTGGTAAGCTGTCCATCGCCCGCCCCGCCTACATGAAGGCGATCATCGCCTATAACAAGGCCATGGGTAAGCCTGTCTATCCGGATGCCAACGGCACCTTAAGGATCAGCTATGGTATGGTCGATGGCTATCAGTCCCGTGATGCGCTCTACAAGCAACCCTTTACCAAGCTGGAAGGAATAGTCGCCAAGCACACAGGTGTCGAGCCCTACAATGCACCGCAGAAGCTGCTGGATGCCATCAAGCAGGGACGACTGGGCGAGCATAACGTGCAGCACTTGTATCAGGATCCCCGCAGCTGGTTGTGCCGCCTGTTCTCCTGCCTGGATAACCCGGCCGAGTTCAACTCTGTACCGGTTAACTTCCTCTCCAGCGTAGATACCACAGGAGGCAATTCAGGCTCCCCCGTGTTTAACGGCAAGGGCGAACTGGTTGGCCTCAACTTTGACTCCACCTATGAAGCCATCACCAAAGATTGGTACTTCAACCCCACCATCACCCGCGCCGTACACGTGGATATCCGCTACATTCTGTGGATGATGGATGAAGTGGATCATGCCGACAACCTGCTCAAAGAGCTGGAACTGGTGCGCAACTGATAGCCACTAGTCTGCAATACCCTTGAAAACACCCGCCCCGGCGGGTGTTTTCGTCTCTGTAGTCATCGCCAATCAAGTCAGCAGCGGTTCTACCAGAGATTACAAATCTTCAATCAATGCCGCTGTAATAGCGACGTGAACAAGTGACTATATAGTAGTGAAGGTGTGCTGGTAATAGGTGCTTGATTTGGGCATTCGCAGGCAAAGAAAAAAGGGGGGCCCCCCGAGGCACTCAGCGACCAAACAGGCATAAAAAAACACCGCCCGAAGGCGGTGTTTTTCTAGTAAAAGCCGGGATTAAGCTTCAGCAACAACAGTTACTTTAACTACCGCTTTTACTTCAGTGTGCAGCTGAACTTCAACTTCGAAGTCGCCAGTAGTGCGCAGAGCACCCAGTGGCAGACGTACTTCGGCTTTGGCCAGTTCAACGCCAGCAGCAGTTACTGCATCAGCGATGTCACGGGTACCGATAGAACCGAACAGCTTGCCTTCGTCACCGGCTTTAGAAGCGATAACAACCGCTTCCAGAGCAGAGATCTGCTCTGCACGAGCAGTGGCAGCGGCCAGGTCGGCAGCCAGCTTGGCTTCCAGCTCAGCACGACGAGCTTCGAAAACTTTTACGTTCTCAGCGTTGGCAACAACAGCTTTGCCTTTTGGCAGCAGGTAGTTACGAGCGTAACCGGCCTTAACTGATACCTGGTCACCCAGGTTGCCCAGGTTTGCGATTTTATCAAGCAGAATAACGTTCATTATCAATTCCTCTAGCTAGAACAGTGCCGATTACTGATGCAGATCAGTGTATGGCAGCAGTGACAGATAACGAGCACGCTTGATAGCGCGAGCCAGTTGACGCTGATACTTGGCAGAAGTACCAGTGATACGGCTTGGAACAATCTTACCGCTTTCTGTGATGTAGTTTTTCAGAGTAGCGATATCTTTGTAATCGATCTCCGTAACACCTTCAGCAGTGAAACGGCAGAACTTACGACGACGGAAATAACGTGCCATTTGACAGTCTCCTAATTTTTCAATTCGACATTTTCGGCGTGTAACACCAGTCGGCTTTGGCCATTGCGACTCTGTTGTAGAGCCAGAAAACCACTGACTTGGATATCCACACCCGCTTTCAGCTTGTCTGCTACGCTCTTGAAGCGTTCACCACTCAATATCACTTGAAGTTGGCAGTAGACGTTTCTGGGCAAATCGGCCTCGAAACGCTGCGACCTGTGTTCCAGTTGAAGTACCGTGTGAGGTATTCCAGCCGGGCTATCAAAGTGTCTGGACCGAATGACGGTACCGGACAACACCAAGTGATTGGTGGTCACAGAAAAACTTACTCAGCGCTTGCTTCAGCGTTTTCTTGGGTTTCTTCAGCAGCTTTTTCGCTAACGGCGCTGCGACGTGAATCGCGCTCGTCTTTAGCTTTGGCCATTGGAGATGCTTCAGTGATGGCAGCTTTAGTGCGCATCACCAGGCTACGCAGAACGGCGTCGTTGAAACGGAAAGCAGTTTCCAGCTCTTCAACAGACTCTGCAGTGGTCTCAACGTTCATCAGAACATAGTGAGCCTTGTGCAGATCCTGGATTGGGTAAGCCAGTTGGCGACGACCCCAGTCTTCCAAACGATGGATTTGACCGCCAGCTTCGGTGATAACACCTGTGTAGCGCTCAATCATACCTGGTACTTGTTCACTCTGATCAGGGTGAACCATAAATACGATTTCGTAATGACGCATTTAGTGCTCCTTACGGTTATCTAGCCTCGTGGTTGGCTCAGTCAGACCAAATGGAGGCAAGGAACGAAAATTAATGTGACTGAATTAGGCGCGAAATAGTACATAAAGGCCGCGGTAAACTCAAGCAATAACTTTGCCTCGGCCCCATGAGCAGGTATTATGTGGCGCTAAATTTATGGCAGTCACAGCAAAAGACACAAGAATAATGACAAGATCCTCTGTATTGGCGTTATTGTTTGCGCTACCGACTTCGGCCTGGGCCCTGGTGCCGCCGGATTATCGCGAGCCTCCAAGCGACTTCACCGCTGAGATTGAGGCCGGCTTTCAGCTCAACACAGGTAACACAGACTCAAGCAGTTTCAACGGTCGTACCAAGTTGGTTTACGACACGGAAAACGCCAAACAGGAAGGAACCCTCAAGGCTTATTTCGCCTCTGACTCTGAAAAAACCACCGCCGAGAAGTACAATCTGCAACTGCAGTCCAACTACAAACTCAACGGTGGCTATATCTTTGGCCGCGGTGAATTCATCTGGGACAAGTTCGGTTCTTACACAGAGATCTACACGGTTTCCAGTGGTTATGGTTTCGATGCCATCAGCACCCGCCGAACCAAGTTGAGTCTCGAAGTCGGCCCGGGTTATCGATACAACATGCCAATAGAAACTGACGCGGCGCCGGATCCTGTAGCCGAGAAAGATGTGATCCTACGAACCGCGGCCAAGTTTGAGCAGAAGATCCACGAGTACACCAGTTTCACTGCCGACCTGACCGCCGAGGTAGGCGAAAATAACAATACTCTGGCTCTGGACATGGGTTATAAAAACACCCTGTTTCAGGACTGGGCCTTCAAGATAGGCTTCAACGTTAAATACACAGAAGTGGTGCCGGAAGGCAGTAAGCAGACAGATACCATCACCACCTTCAACTTGCTCTATACCTTCCAGTAATTTCCGCACTTGAAGAGCTCTTTCAACTAAAGAGCTCCAAGAAAACGCTCCAGGATTAACGCGGCGTGCTTGTCACCGCGCTCAAGCGCCTGCAGATAGAGATAGATGGCGGTTTCATGCCGCTCCAACAGACGAAAGGCTACGCCGTACTCAGAGTTACTCTCGGCATCATCCGCCCACTTGGCATATTTTTGCTGGTAAGGTTCGACCCAGAGGCGCAGCGCCGCAAGCAGTTCATGCCAGGAAAGCTTAAGCCAACTGTCCACCTCTTTTTGCGCTTGCATGCGCACTTGCTCCTGCAACGCCTCGTCCAGAGTTGCCAGCTCAGGCAGCAGTTTCAACAAAGCCTCGGCAGTATATTGCTCCACCTTGAACAATAGAGAAAACACGGCTTGGCTTTCTGTTAAGAGGCTTTCTGTTAAGAGGCTTTCAGTTAAGTGGATTTCTGTTAACTGGCTCTCGGTTACCTGAGAATGATAATCCTGGCCGAGGCGCTCGAAGAACGCCATGCCATAGATTTCACCCAGATAGCCTTGTTGCAGTTGCATGAGATTCGGGCTGGCGCGGCCGTGAAGCTCGCCGCCCGTATTCCAAAGAGGGCTAGTCATACTCGGCAATTAGAGGCGCTGACGCACGGCTTCAAACAGACAGATACCGGTCGCCACCGACACGTTCAGACTGGAAACACTGCCCGCCATAGGAATAGAGATCAGGGTGTCGCAGCTTTCGCGGCTCAAGCGTCTCAGCCCCTTGCCTTCGGCGCCCATGGCAATAGCCAGAGCCCCCTTGAGGTCAGCCTGATACAGAGTGCTGTCGGCCTCGCCTGCAGTGCCGGCAATCCACACACCCCGTTCCTGCAAACGCTTCATGGTACGCGCCAGGTTGGTCACCTGAAACAGCGGCACTGTCTCGGCCGCGCCGCAAGCCACCTTGCTGACGGTCGGCGTCAGTCCCACGGAGTTGTCTTTAGGCACTATGACGCCGTGAACTCCGGCCGCATCGGCATTTCGCAGACAGGCCCCCAGATTGTGGGGATCTGTGACACCATCCAGGATTAGCAAAAATGGCGATTCCGTCTTGTCTAATAAGGCTTCCAGATCGTTTTCGGTCAATACTTTGGCCGGACGCACCCGGATGATGATCCCCTGGTGCTGAGTGCTTTCGGCCTTGTCATCCAGTGTCTTGCGAGATGCCTGCTGGGCGCGAATGCCCCACTGAGCCGCCATCTCCAACAAGGGCTTGACCCTGTCATCCTGACGACCGCTGAGCAGCCACATTTCCAGCACCCGCTCCGGAGCGTGTTTCAGCAAAGACTCGACCGCGTGAATGCCAAACACCAGTTCCTGTTTTTTCATTTACTTCTTTCTCTTGACTCGTTTGGCTGCCTTGGGCTTTTTCGCCCCGGCGTTGCCGGCAGCCTTGGTTGATTTGCTCTTGGCGGATGCGCCTGTGGACTTAGACTTGGCGCTCCCTTTACCTGCCGGTTTCTGTGCCTTGGCCGAGCGGCGGGCTCCTTCAATATTGACCCTTTCCCGCGCGGTCAACGGCTTACTCTTACTGCGGCCTTTACGGCGCTGGCTGCGACCCTCTTCGTCCACCATCAGCAAGTCTATCTGCCTGTCGTCCAGATTGACCGAGGCGACTTTGACCGTCACAGCATCACCAATCTGGTAGATCTGCCCTGAGTGCTCACCTATCAGGCGCTGGCGCATGGGATCATACTGGAAGTAGTCGCTGCCCAGGGTGGAAATATGCACCAAGCCGTCGATAAACAAATCATTGAGGCGCACAAACAGCCCGAAGCTGGTGACGGAAGCCACCACCGCATCGAAGGTGTCACCCACATGGTCCTGCATAAACTCACACTTGAGCCAGTCGGAGACGTCCCGGGTAGCTTCATCGGCGCGGCGCTCAGTGTTGGAACACTCTTCGCCAAGCTGATCCAGTTCATCGAGCTGATAGTGATAGCCGCCGTCCGGGGTCCACTTGTCGCTCGCTGCGCCACGCTCTTTGGCGAGCAGGTAACGGATCACCCTGTGCAACACCAAGTCAGGATAACGGCGAATGGGCGACGTAAAGTGAGCATACTCCTCCAACGCCAGACCAAAGTGACCTTCATTGTCCGGTGTGTAAGTCGCCTGACGCATGGAGCGCAGCAACATCACTTGAATGAGTTCGGCATCGGCGCGACCTTGTACTTTTTCCATCAGCGCCTGGTAGTCACTGGGTTCGGGTTCGAGACCGCCGCCCATGGAGAGCCCTCGCTCAGCCAGAAACTCCTTGAACTGAGTCAGCTTCTGCTCGGATGGCGCTTCATGCACCCGATAGAGGACTTCACCCTTGTGCTTTTTGACAAACTTAGCCGCCGCCACGTTGGCGAGGATCATACACTCTTCGATGATCTTGTGCGCCTGGTTACGGGCTCTGGGCACTATCTTGTCTATCTTGCGCTGCTCATTGAAGATGAACTGGGTTTCCAGCGTCTCAAAGGCGATGGCACCACGGTTGGCCCGCTGGCTATCGAGCGCCAGATACAGCTCCTGCAACACCTTGAGATGCGGCAGTAAAGGCTTATGCTCTTCCAGGCCTTCTTCGCCTTCCAGCATGGCCGCCACCTGGGTATAGGTGAAACGGGCGTGGGAATGCATCACCGCCGGATAAAACTTGTAGCCGGATAACTTACCCGCCGCCGATACTGTCATCTCGGCCACCATACAGAGGCGGTCGACTCCCGGATTCAGGGAACACAGGCCGTTGGAGAGTTTTTCCGGCAACATAGGGATCACCTGTGACGGGAAGTACACAGAGTTGCCTCGGGCACGGGCTTCTTGATCCAGCGCGGATTGAGTGCGCACATAATAGCTGACATCGGCAATGGCCACCCACAGGCGCCAACCGCCACTGCGCTTGCGCTCGGCATAGACGGCATCGTCAAAGTCGCGAGCATCTTCACCGTCTATGGTGACCAAGGGCAGTTGTCGCAGATCGACTCGACCTACCTTGTCCTCTTCCTGCACTTCATCGGATATTTTGCGCAGTTTCTTTTCGATGGCGGCAGACCAGGTATGGGGCAGATCATAGTTGCGCAGGGCAATTTCTATCTCCATGCCCGGTGCCATCTCTTTGCCCAGCACTTCAACCACCTTACCGGCGGCTTTGACATAGCGCCCCGGCCTGCGGGTGAGTTCCACCACCACGACATCGCCCTGACGGGCGCCGTTGCGATCGGCGTTGTCTATCAATATTTCCTGGGTAATACGCTTATCATCGGCAATAACAAAGGCCATGCCGCAATCGACATGGAAACGCCCTACCAGAGCGGCGGTTCGCTCAGCGACCAGACGCACTATGCGGGCTTCGCGGCGCCCCTTGCGATCGACTCCGGCCTTTTGCGCCAACACCTTGTCACCATGGAAGTATCTGAGCATGTCACCATGGTTGATAAACAGGTCATCACCGCCTTCATCGGGACGGAAGAAGCCATAGCCATCTCTGTGGCCCAGCACAGTGCCCTGGATCAAGTCCATCCGCTCCGGCAGGCCGTAACACTGACCGCGGGTAAATACCAGCTGACCATCGCGCTCCATGGCACGCAGCCGACGCCGCAGCGCCTCGAGTTGTTCTTCGTCGGAGATGTTGAGGGCCGTGGCGATCCGCTCACGATTCAGGGGAGAGGTCTGCGAGCGCAGATATTCCAATATAAATTCCCGGCTGGGGATGGGGTTGTCGTACTTATCTTGTTCTCGCTCAAAATGAGGATCTTTTATCATTCAATTTCCAATTTTTTTCGTTGTCGCATCCAGTGCGACAAGCTAATTAACGGCTTTGCAGATGTTCCTTTTTGGCCTTCTCCACCTGACTGGCGGGCATTTTAGCCGCTAACAGCTGCAATAATCTTTTGGCGTCTTGCTGGGTCTGTTCATCGCTGAACACCTGGTTGTAGAGCCAGTGATACCCCAAGACATAATCCCTTGGGCTGCCATAACCCTTGGCAAACAGCTCGACCAGCATCATTCTGGCCGGTAGGTCACCGTTGGCGGCAGCGGGTAACAGGTACTGCACCGAACGTTCTTTGTCCTGCAGTACAAACTTGCCATCTTTATAATACTCGGCAATGCGCACCATGGCTTCGGCACTGCCCTGCTCGGCGGCATCCCTGAGCAGCGATATTCCTCTGGGTGGATTGGCCTTGACGCAGATGCCAAAATTAAGCATCTCCCCCCAGAGGTACTGGTACAACGGCTGCTTGAGCACTTCGGCGCGCGCCTCAATATCCTGCACCAGCTGACAGTCATCGGCTTTGACCCGGGTCAGGTATTGCTTGCTGCGAATAAGCTCCAGCAGTTCTTCCTGGCTGTAGATATCCACGGCCTTGGTTTCTTCGGCCAACACATTGGCACTGGTTACTAACAAGAGTAATAGGGCTATACGCAACATAAGCTGTCCTGATGACAAATAGACTGTCTTTTCATCGGCAGTATAACCCAATTCTTAAGGGCAAACAGTGTAAGCCCCATAAACGAAAAAGGCCGCTTAGGCGGCCTTTTTACTTAACTGAATGGATTCACCAGAATCATGGTCTCATTCCGGTCTGGCCCGGTTGAGATGATATCGACAGGTGTTTCCAGCAGTTCTTCAATCCGCTTGATATAGTTGATTGCTGCCTGTGGCAGTTGCTCCAGTGAAGTGGCACCAAAGGTGTTTTCACTCCAGCCTGGCATGGTTTCATACACAGGAGTAACGTGCTCATAGCCTTCAGCCGCCAGCGGGGTCACATTGGACACAGTACCGTCTGGGTGCTGATAGCCTACGCAGAGCTTCACTTCTTTCAAGCCGTCCAAAACGTCGAGCTTGGTCAGGCAGAAACCACTGATGCTGTTGATCTGAACCGCGCGGCGCATAGCCACTATATCCAACCAACCCGGACGACGCTTACGACCGGTTGTCGCACCAAATTCCTGGCCCTTGGTTCCCAAGTGATCGCCGATTTCACATTCCAGTTCAGTCGGGAATGGGCCGGCACCCACACGGGTGGTATAAGCCTTGATGATGCCGCAGACATAGTCCAGATGACGTGGGCCAAATCCGGAACCTGTTGCCACACCACCCGCGGTAGTGTTGGAAGAGGTTACAAATGGATAAGTACCGTGGTCGATATCCAGCAATGTGCCCTGAGCGCCTTCAAACAGTATGTTGTCGCCATTCTTGCGGGCTTGATCCAGCAATTCGGTGACATCCACACACAGACCTTTCAGATAGTCTGCCAGTGCCAGTGCTTCATCCAGAGTCTTCTGGTAATCAACAGCTTCACACTTATAGTATTCGGTGAGCATAAAGTTGTGATAGGCCATCACTTCTTTCAGCTTCTCGGCAAACAGCTGTGGATTGAAGAGATCCCCTACGCGCAAACCGCGACGGGAAATTTTATCTTCATAAGCCGGGCCGATGCCGCGTCCTGTAGTGCCGATAGCCTTATTACCACGCGCTTTTTCGCGAGCGATATCCAGCGCACAGTGGAAAGGAAGGATCAGAGGACAAGCTTCAGAGATCAGCAGGCGTTCCTCTACCGGAATACCTTTCTCTTTTAGCATGCCGATCTCTTTCATCAGAGCATCGGGCGCCAAAACCACGCCGTTGCCGATAATGCACTTGACGTTATCGCGCAGAATGCCTGAGGGGATCAGATGAAGAACGGTTTTTTCACCATCGATAACCAGAGTATGACCAGCGTTGTGGCCACCTTGGTAACGGACTACGAATTTTGCCTGTTCGGTCAGAAGGTCGACAATCTTACCTTTTCCCTCGTCACCCCATTGAGTGCCGAGAACAACTACATTTTTGCCCATTGTTTGCTGCAAGGTTGCGGTTAAAGCAGGATTCTAACAGATATTGACATGGAAGGGGCAAGTATTTATGAAAAAATAATCAATATGACGATTCCTGCAACAACCAGAGCGCCACCCAAGCGTTGCATGATGGCTGTCGGTTGAGAAGCCACCTCCAGCAGATAGCGGCGCCAGCGATTAGGGAATAACAAGGGCCCTATCCCCTCAAGGATCAATACCAAACCCAAGGCCATCAACAGTAGTTGCCAACTCATGTTTCACCCCATTTAAACCTGCCACAACAACCCTGAGTATACAGGGCTGCTAGGGATAAATCTCAGCCATAAAAAAACCCAGCATATGCTGGGTTTTTGGTATCTCGAAAGCGATATTAACGCTTGGAGAACTGTGGCTTACGACGTGCTTTACGCAGACCAACTTTCTTACGCTCAACCTTACGAGCATCGCGGGTTACATAACCAGCAGAACGTAAAGTAGGACGCAGAGCTTCGTCCAGCTCCATCAGAGCACGGGTGATACCGTGACGGATAGCGCCAGCTTGGCCAGTGATACCACCGCCCTTAACAGTTACATAGATGTCCAGCTTTTCAGTCATTTCAACCAGCTCAAGCGGTTGACGAACAACCATACGAGCGGTTTCACGACCAAAGTAAACATCCAGAGGACGTTGGTTAACAACGATGTTGCCACTACCTGCTTTAGCGAATACGCGAGCAGTTGAAGTTTTGCGACGGCCAGTGCCGTAGTACTGAGTTGCAGCCATTTGCTTAATCCCGTTTAGATATCAAGAACTTGAGGTTGTTGTGCAGCGTGGTTGTGCTCTGCGCCAGCGTAAACTTTCAGCTTACGGAACATGGCACGACCCAGAGGGCCTTTTGGCAACATACCCTTGACTGCTTTCTCGATGATCATTTCTGGCTTGTGAGCTTGCAGCTTCTCGAAGCTGATTTGCTTGATGCCACCTGGGAAGCCTGAGTGCGAGTAGTACGTCTTGCCTGCAGCCTTGTTACCGGTCACAGTTACTTTCTCGGCGTTGATCACGATGATGTAGTCACCGGTATCTACGTGAGGAGTGTACTCAGCCTTGTGCTTGCCACGCAGACGCAGAGCGATTTCAGTGGCGATACGACCCAGGGTCTTACCTTCGGCATCAACAACGTACCAGTCACGAGCTACAGTTTCTGGCTTAGCAGTAAAAGTCTTCATTATTACAAAAACCCAAAGTTAAATTCTGTCACATGCTACCTGCGGATGCAGATAACACAAAAATGCCTTACTCTGCCCCTTCGAGCAAAGAAACTGGCTTTTAAATCCGCCCAATCGGCGGAGTAACGTGGGCAGGTGGCGGATTATAGTCAAAGCTGAACTAAAAATCACCTGCTTTTTAATATCTCGCCGCAAAAGGTGATCTTTTTCGAGCCGTCATCGCTCTGCCGCTATTCAAGCCTTATTGACCATGCCTATTTAATTGAATTTTCTATGGCAAAACGGATTTTGCTCTTACCTAAGGCAGATGTTCCAACGCCAGGTAATCCCGGGACTGCATCTCAATCAGGCGGGAGCGGCAACGGCGGAACTCGAAACTCAGTTGCCCATCTGTGTAAATCTGCTCGAGCGGAACCTCGGCCGAAATAATCAGTTTCACATGCCGCTCATAGAACTCATCCACCAGCGCCAGGAACCGGCGGGCGATATCATCCCCTGTCTGCTGGGCGCCCATCTGTTCCAGGCCACTGAGCAACACGGTGTGAAACAGCTGTGCCAGTTCCATATAGTCCCGCTGACTGCGAGGTCCATCACACAGTGCGCGGAAGTCGGCCAGCAAAACACCTTGAGCCTGCTTGCGGATCACTATGCTGCGTCCATCGATTTCCAGCGGTGTTTCAGAGACTTCTGACTCGGGCGCCAGTTGGGTGAAATAACGTTGTAGGTTGGATTCGGCCGTTTCATCGAGAGGATGATGGTAGATCTCAGCCTGCTCCAGGGTCCTCAGTCTGTAGTCGATTCCTGAATCGACATTCAGCACCTGGCAGTTGGCCTTAATCTCGGCGATGGCTGGTAAAAACCTGGCCCGCTGCAAACCATTCTTATAGAGGTCATCCGGCACTATGTTGGAGGTAGCAACCAAGACCACACCCTCCTTGAACAAGGCCTCGAACAGCGTACCCAGTAACATGGCATCTGTGATGTCCGAAACAAAGAACTCATCGAAGCAGATCACCCGATATTGTGCTGCCATCTGTTTGGCTATTACCAACAGCGGGTCCCGGGTTCCCTTGAGTTCGTCCAGTTCCCGATGAATTCTGTGCATAAAGCGATGAAAATGCGCCCTCAGTTTCTGCTCACCCGGCAATGCATCGAAAAAGGTATCCATAAGATAGGTCTTGCCGCGCCCGACACCGCCCCATAGATAAAGCCCTTGAACTTTTGCGTTTTTTTCACGGCTAAACCAAGCACGCCAAGCTGACTTTTGCGGCCGTTGCAGCTCATCATAAACACGCTGCAATGCCCGTACTGCCTGTTCCTGCGCCGGGTCATGGCTGAAATCATCACGGGTGAGATCTTGTTGGTAATGCTGCCAGGGGGTTAACTGCGACACTTGAATTCTTCTCTTTTAACCTTATTTGATGGGTACCTAACCTAACTCACGTAACAGAGTCGGGGCGGCAAATGGTATCATGAGACCTTAGCTCGGGGTATATTTTGCCCATATCCCCACGGGATAGGGCAAGCGCAGCAAGACACAAAGACAAATTTAAGGAGTCGATATGGAATGGCCACTGGTATTTGCGGCTTTTATTCTGGGGTTGATACTGGGTTATATCGGCAAGACCTTGGTCAGCCGCGGGCTCGGCAAGAGCAGTAAAGGGGCAGCCATAGAGCGCAGCAAGATGGAATTGAGCCAACACAAGCAGGAAGTCAGTGATCATCTGGCCGAACAGCGAGCACTATTGGGACAACTGACAGAACAGATCAATCGCCTCAATCAGCATTGGAATCAAGGCAGCCAAAGACTGGCCAAAGAGGAACAACTGCCCCCCTTGCCATTTATGCAAACAAGTACCAATGATGCTGATGACCAGGTTGAAACTACGCCCTCGCTCAGAGCAGAGCAGAATTAATCTTTATTAATGAATGATGAACTTTTTCACCAGGCGTAAAGTCGGATTAGTTAACGGACGCTCATACGAGCCTTTATGATTCAGCCACCTCGGTGGCAAACAATACATGGTTATTTGATCCCGTATTAGGAGCAATGCATAGATGAAAACCAAGTTATCTCTTGTTTCCGCCGCCCTGCTGGGGGCTACTCTGACACTGGCCCCGGTTGTTTCACAGGCCGCTTTGCCACAAGCCGTAGACGGCCAAACCATGCCGAGTCTGGCTCCCATGTTGGAACAGACCACTCCGGCAGTTGTCTCTGTGGCTGTTTCCGGCACTCAAGTTTCTCGTCAACGGGTACCGGATATCTTCCGCTACTTCTTCGGCCCCAACGCCCCACAGGAGCAAGTACAGGAGCGCCCCTTCCGCGGCCTGGGCTCCGGTGTCATCATAGATGCGGATAAGGGCTATATAGTCACCAACAACCATGTGATTGATGGTGCCGATGATATTCAGGTGGGTCTACACGACGGTCGTGAGATCAAGGCCAAATTAATAGGTAAGGATAAAGACGCCGATATCGCTCTGCTGCAGATTGAGGCCGACAACCTCACGGCAGTCAAGTCTGCCGATTCGGATGACTTAAGGGTTGGCGACTTCGCCGTGGCCATAGGTAACCCCTTCGGTCTTGGGCAAACCGTCACCTCGGGTATCGTCAGTGCCTTGGGGCGCACCGGCCTTGGCATAGAGATGCTGGAAAACTTCATTCAAACCGATGCCGCCATCAACAGCGGTAACTCAGGCGGCGCCTTGGTTAACCTGCGCGGCGAGCTTATCGGTATCAATACCGCCATTGTGGCTCCCGGCGGCGGTAACGTAGGTATCGGCTTCGCGATCCCAGCCAACATGGTTCATAGCTTGGTGGATCAGATCATCGAACACGGCGAAGTGCGCCGCGGCGTGCTGGGGGTCATGGGCCGAGATCTAGACAATGAACTGGCTCAAGGCTTCGGTCTCGAGACCCAGCATGGCGGCTTTGTCAGTGAAGTAATGGAAGGCAGCGCCGCCGACAAGGCGGGCATCAAGGCCGGTGATATTATCGTGAGTATCAATGGCCGTAAGATCAAGAGCTTCCAGGAACTGCGAGCCAAGATTGGTACCATGGGTGCCGGTAGCAAGGTAGAGCTTGGCTTAATACGTGATGGTGATGACAAGACGGTCAAAGTCACCCTGGGTGAAGCCAGCCAAGTGAAAGAAACCGCAGCTGGCGCTGTTCATCCGATGTTGGCCGGTGCCACTCTGGAGAACAGCAAGAAAGGTATCGAGATCACCGATATCGCCCAGAATTCTCCAGCGGCTATGAGTGGTTTACAAAAGGGTGACCTGATTATTGGGGTCAACCGCACCAAGACCACCACGCTCAAGGCTCTGAAAGAGGAGCTCAAAGAGCAGCAAGGCGCGGTGGCGCTGAAGATAGTCAGGGGCAACAGCAGCCTGTATCTGATCCTCAGGGGTTAACCATGGCGTAAAAACAGCGGGGAATTACCCCGCTGTTTTATTTTCAACGGTTAAAGTGCTCTACAGAATCTGCTGTTTATCACGTGACTATTGTTCTGAACTATTGCTCCGAACCGTAAGAAACATGCTAATCTAACGAGCCTTTTTTAATATTCAGCAATATCATCACAATGAAAGAAACCCTGATCTATATCTGCAAAGCAGTGGTCTTTGGCCTGGTTATGGCAGCCATCTTTTTGCTGGCCAACCGTTTTCTGGGCGAAGGCAATCTCGGTGGCAACCTGTTGCAGTTCAGGGGGAACAGTGGTGCAGAGCTGTCCTTTGCCAAGGCGGTACGCCGCGCCGCGCCAGCAGTAGTGAACATCTACAGCCTGGGTATCAATCAGAGCCGACCTCTGGATGGTGGTTTACTGCAGGGTCTGGGCTCAGGCGTCATCATGAGCAAGGAAGGCTACATTCTCACCAACTATCATGTGGTCAAGAAGGCCGATGAAATTGTGGTGGCATTGCAGGATGGTCGAAAATTCGGTGCCGAAGTCGTCGGTCAGGATCCGGAAACTGACCTCGCCGTGCTGGAAATCCAAGGCGAGAACCTACCCGTGGTACCAGTGAATCTCGACAGCCCTCCTCAAGTAGGCGATGTGGTGCTAGCCATAGGTAATCCCTATAACCTGGGGCAAACCATCACTCAGGGGATCATCAGTGCCACAGGGCGTAACGGCTTGAGTACAGGTTATCTGGACTTTCTGCAAACCGATGCCGCCATCAATGCCGGTAACTCGGGTGGCGCCCTGATAGACACCCATGGTGGTCTGATAGGCATTAATACCGCCGCCTTCCAGATAGGCGGTGAAGGGGGGGGCCATGGCATCAACTTCGCTATTCCCATCAAGCTGGCCTATGCGGTCATGGGTAAACTGATCAAGGATGGCCGGGTGATTCGCGGTGCCTTGGGGATCTCAGGTGAAGACGTCAGCCCGGTTGTGGCACAAATACTCAACTTGCCGGATCTTCGCGGTGTAGTAGTGACCGGCATAGAACCCAATGGCCCGGCAGCACTGGCCGGTCTGAGGCCCAGAGATGTGATCACTCAGTATCAGGGCGAAGAAGTTACCCGCATCTATATGCTGATGGACAGGATTGCCGAAACCACACCCGGTACCAAGGTTACCCTGCAAGTGATCCGTGCAGGTAAACAGATAGAGTTTCCGGTTGTAATAGGTGAGAAGCCGGTCGACTACAACTGAAAATAAATCTGCCAGCAAAACAGGCAGAGACAAAAACACCGGGTCGAGAACCCGGTGTTTTTATTGGTAACAGGACTTAGTCCTGCTCTTCGTCGTCTTCATCTTCCAGCTCGTCACCTATGTAATAGGTGCCCCAGCCGTCATAGTCGACCTTGTGCTTGACCGCCAGCTGCAGCAACTGCTCACAGGCCTTATCCAGAAGCTCGGCTTCAAGTTGATGGTAGGCAATAGCGTCAAAACAGAAGATCAGGCTACCGTCATCCAGCTCCACCTCTTCGGCATCATTAACCTCAAAGCCCAATTTAAAGGCATCGACAGCGGCCTTCTCCAGGCGATCAAAGTTAGTGGACGAAAAATGGTGCTCTATGGTGTATTCAGCATCGGCCTCAGAACCGTCATCCAGCAAGGACTGAATAATGTCACGGTTTTCCTGCTTCTGCGCCTGCAACAGACGTTCATTAGACATGCTTGTCTCCGAAAAAAAGTGTCAGGGAGTATTATACGATATCCGCTGGCACAGTTTTACCCATAAGTGCTGCCGCCTCGGCATTCAGTTGTTTCAGCTTGCTGGCCATGGTGGCATGGATCTTATCGGATAACTCTTTGACATTGGCCTTGCTTAGACCGGTAGTCGCCACAGGCTCCATCATCTCAATGATCACCACGCCATTGTTCCAGCGGTTGAGCTTGATATGGCATTGATTGGAAGCCAGCACCGGCACCATAGGCACTCCGGCGGCTATGGCGGTATGAAATGCTCCAGCCTTAAAGGGCAACAGACCGCGACCGCGACTACGGGTACCCTCAGGAAAGATCCACACAGAGAGACATTTCTCCTTGATCTTGCGCGCCGTCTCGGCCATGGTTTCAAAGGCGCGGGCACGGTTCTTGCGATCGATGAGAATATTACCCGAAAGCCAATAAAGCTGACCAAAAAGTGGCATCCACAACAGGCTCTTCTTCCCCAGACTGACAGTACCTTTGGGAACCGCAGCCGTGTGGGTAAACATATCGAAATTATTTTGATGGTTCGCCAGAAAGATACAGGGCTCACCCGGGTTGGTTTTGCCTGCTCGCACTATGACTTTAACACCCAATATAGGGGCTACCGCCGAAAACAGTCGGGCAAACAGGTGTACATTATCCCTGTGTCTTGGACGCAAGATGCAAAAAATGCCACCAAAAACAAAGGCCAGCAACAAGAGCACTGCCAGCAGCAGAGAACGGACTATCAACAGCATAAATTTACTCCACTTATGCAACGGCGGACAGTATAGCTACAGGCCTGCTGTGGCTCAATCTTTTGTTTACATCTGTGCGCTGATTTTTAACAGCAGAAAAAATGCGGCCGCCGGGCCGCATTTGGAGGTTAGTTCTCAGCGGCCTGGACTCAGGGACGATCGCTGAAACTTAGCAGTATACGAAACAGCAGCGCACTCAGAGCCAGTGTAGCCACTATAGCGGCCCCACTAGGCAGGTCATAACTCGCCGAGGCCCACAGACCGGCGACATAACCCAATACTCCGACCAGATAGGCCCAGCCAAGTGCGAAACGGCCGCTGTATTTATTCAACGCCAGTGCCGGCAGAATCAAGGTGCTGAACACTAAATAGACACCCACCAGCTCCACCGACAGGGTTATCACCAGGGCAAACAGGGGATAAAACACGGCGCCATTGAGCAAAGACGGGCGCCACAGCAATAGCCCCAACACCAGAGCATAAACCAGAGCCGGCAAGATCAGTTGTGGCCAGTTGACCCAAAGGATCTGCCCCGACATCAGCTGCTTGAGCAGCTCGGCACCATGGGGGTCGTTGGAGAGCAACAACATGGCAGTCACAGCAGCCAACACGTAGAAGCAGCCGATCATGGCCTCCAGTTCAGAGGCCATTTTACGTGACAACCAGGCTATGATTCCGGCCCCGGCCAGGGCAAACAATGCCGGCATCCATACATGAGAATAAGGAATATCCTCCAGATCATGGTTAAGATGCGCCACTATCGCCCCCAGTGCCGCGACTTGGGCAATCGCCAGATCGATAAAGATGATCCCGCGCTTCAACACCTGGCGCCCCAATACCACATGGGTTGAGAGCACCAGCAGGCCGGCCACAAAGGCCGGCAGGAGTATGCTGAACAGTCCGCTGTCCATAATCAATTCACGCTCTTGAGCAGCGAGATGGCGCTGTCATACAGGCTGAAAAGATCCTGGCTCTGGGCGTTACCACCTACCGACATGGGCAATACCAATACCGGCAGCTTGGCTCTTTCACCCAACCAGTTGGCGCCACGTTCATCCTGATAGGATGCCACTACCACGGCACTGACATCCCCTTGCCCTGCCCGCTCAAGCAGCGAAGCCAAGTGTGAACTGCTGGGGGGCAACCCGGGCTTGGGCTCAAGATCCGCGACCTGAGAAACTCCCAACCAGTTGAACAGATAGCGGAAACTGGTGTGATAGGCGATAACCTTCTTGCCCTTGAGTGATGCCGCTTCGGCCTCCCAGTTGGGAATAGCCTGCTGCCAACGCTCGCTGAATGCCTTGAGCGCAGCCTCATAGTCGGCTTTTCCTTGAGGATCCAGGGCCACCAGCTTGGCGCTCAGCGCCTTGGCGATATCCAGCATCCGATAAGGGTCAAAGTGCAGATGCGGATTCCCCTTGGCGTGCACATCCCCCATGCTGCGGTCGACCGAATCCAGCTTATCCAGGGTCTCAACCTGATCGGCTGCAAAAAACAGCCCCTGATCCGTAGAGCGCACCTTGGCGTTGGAAGATTTCATCTGCAGCATAGGCAACCAACCGATTTCCAGATCCGCACCGGCGCAGACCGCCAGATCCGCCTGGCGCATCTTGGCGATCAAACTGGGCCGCGCCTGCACCTGGTGAGGATCCTGCAAGGCCGTTGTGGCCGAATAGATGTCCGCATCCGGTGCCAAGCTCTTGGCCAACGCGGCATATTCAGGTTCACAGGCAAAAATATTCAGGCTGGCCTGAGCCTGCCAACTGGCCACCAGAGTCAAAGCGGCCGTGGCCAGGCCGACAAATTTAGAATTGATGCGCACCGTGGGCCCCCAGAGTCATAACGTATTGCAGAGTGATAACATTGTCGTCTTCGATACCGTCGAAATTAGTGCCACGCTGATTGGTGTACTGCAGTCTTACGGTAGAGAAATGGCTGTGATGCCAGGCCAGGCTAACTTCGGTTTCTTTCAGCTTCTGACCGTGGAAATGATCGTCGTGGGCCTGCTGGGTATCCAACTCGCCATAGCGGATCCCGGTAGACCAGCTGGGGCTCCATTGGTAGACACCGCTCAGATACCAGCCCTGATGGTAATCTTTCGGCTCAGCATGGGCGTGTTCATCCTCGTGATGCTCATGCCCGGCCTCGGCAACGAAATCTGCCACCCGGAAATACTCACCACTCACAGTCAGATGCTGATACTTGTAGTTGCCGTTGGGTGCCCACTTATAAACAAAGTCGGCAATATAAGTGTTTTCACCCGTATAGGCTGCACCATGGCTGTGACCTTCGTGGTCGTGGCCGTGATCATGCTCCTCTTCCTCACCCGCGTGCTCTTCAAAAGGGGTCAGGCGGCCATTTTCATTGCGCAGATATGACAGTCCCAACTGCCAGGAACTGTCTGTCCCTATATCACCACCTATCTTGGTGTAAGCGGTGTAGACACCCACATCCTCGAACTCGCGCTCGCCGTGTTCATCCTCGGCACGCATCTTGTCGCCCTTGAAGGCCTCCAGCCCCATGACCCAGTAAAGATCAGTCGGCGCCACATAGTTCAAGCGGATACCATCATCGAAGTAATGATTGCCTAGGAAGGCGCGGTAAGCCGCCGGTCGGTCGGTAAAGGCATCCGAGTGCGGGTGTTGGTTATTGAGATAGCCCACGTCAGACAGGAAACGACCGGCACGCACCGCAAACCCAGCCGGCATCGCCAAAGTTTGAATAAAAGCCTCTTCCAGCTCCACTTCGGTATCACCATCATGGTTTTCTATGATGGTGGTGACTTTTCCATAGAACATATCATCAATATTAGCGCTGAGTGCCAGTTCGGTTTCCCCCAGACCAAAACCTTCCTGACGCTCGGCCAAGGGACGATCCGCCGTTTGATAATAGCCATCCAAAACCGCACTGATCGCCGGATTGGTCAGCGTAGGGTCCTGGGCCATTGCACAGGTGGAAACCAAGCCAAAGGCCAAGGCCAGAGGCGAAATACGAGTTGAAAAAACAGTCATTTTAGCTCCTGAAATACAGCAGTCATCGCACCGCAATTCGATGCGGTCGATAGCAAAATTTAAATAGCAGTTTCTTTAAATTCAGGCTGTAACAGGGGGTGCACGGCTGTTAAACAGGCGAACGTGGGGCGCCTGCCAGGAAGAAGCCGTAAAACTGGCTCTGATATAGGATTGTTTGACAGCATCCAGATGCAGCCCGGTGCCGGGCATGACCTTATTCAGCTGATGCTGATGGAAGCAGAGAGTACAGTGAGTCTTGTGCCCCTCTTCGAGATGGGAAATGCTGTGGGCCGACGCAGCCACAGACAAGAGCACCAATATGGCGGCAAGCCATATTGCAATAGTGCTTCTTGTACGAACAGCGATATCCAAACCTAACATCCCCCAGACAGATCCGGCGCTAGTTTAAGTCAGCTGAGACAAAGGTTGCAACAAGGTTACTGAGGGAAAATAAAGCTGCAAGCGTTACAAAATGTGTAAATTTGCAATCTATGTTGAAGATATTTTGCTGACACGACAGGCGATTAAGTTCTGCTTAAGCTCTGCCGGATAAGGTTTAAGCGATACAGTATCAGCCATGCAATAGGCATCAACCAAAGGAAAAGCTATGTTGGCATTTCTCAAAAATAACCTGGGAATCATCCTGTTTGCCATTCTGTTTTGTGGCGCAATTTTAGGTGGCATCTATTACGTCGAAACCTCCCTGGCCAATCAGGTACAGGTGATAGAGTAAGCCGTTAACGGTACTTCTGCCGCTGCGCCGAATCATCCTCTTCAACTTTAACCGGCGCCTCAACCGTGTGCAGATGATCCATCAAGTGGCTGATCAGCAAGACGATCAGCCCAAGAATTGCGATGGGTATCCCAAAGTGTCTGGTCTCTGGAACCAACCAGGCACAGATAGTCGCCGCCAGCCCCAGGTAAAATCCCATCAGTTTCAATTTCAATAACCAAGGCGTCTTCCCTAGCCAGGCTTCACAATGAGGGCACTGGATCTGCGCAGAAAAGCCACTACCCCGCTGCTGAGCTATCTGAGAAACATTAAAGGTTTTATTGCAATTGGGGCATAACACTCGGGCTTTCTCCGGCGAGTTCACAAAGGGGCGCCATTCTAGCAAAGCTGAGGTCCGCCTTATATCTCTCATGTGTGAAAAACCACAAATCTGTAAGCTTTTTTAGGCGCCATATGACGTTTCGTGTCATATTTATTGACTCAAACGCTTCAAAAAATACAGATAAGAATCGGACAAAAACATGGTTAGAACTCTCTTACTGGTGTTGTGTTTATCCCTCTCCTGGCAATCCTTTGCATCTGAACCTGAACCGCTCGCCACCGAGCAGCTCACTTTGATGCAGCAAACCATAAAACAAAATATTCAACAGCTTCGCAGCGCCAAGGGCGAACTCAAGGCGGTAACGGAGTTTAGGATCAAGGCGCTGACTCTGGCGCAAAGAAATAAGCTCAAAGAGAGCATTGATGCCATTGGCGACAAGAATGCAGACCCTCAGGCCCTGATGAGCGTTCTGCCGCACCTGGAGGCGCAGCGACAACTGTTGCAGCAAATGGTGCAATATCTCGACAAGGAGATAGTGGCGCTGCAGGGCAAACTCGGCAAAGGGGAAGATCAACAGCTGATGCTTGAGATCTCCCGCCGCAGCCTGGAAAAGGATGAAATTCAAAAAGGCTTGCTGGAACTGCTCAATTGGTCTGAACAACTGGGGCAGGATGTCAGCCAGGCGAAAGACTCTCTCAAACAACATCTTATCGTCAGAGCCGAGTTGTTGGAGAGCCTGGTGAGCTACAACCAGCAGCAGTTGGGGGTTCAAATGGCCGAAAATGCTTTGGCGGGCAAAGATGTCAGCAGCGAGCAGAACAAGGCCTTGACCCTGCTGAAAGAGCGGCTAGAAAATAACAGCAGCAGCCTGAGCGCTGTAATTGGCATGCTGGATAAACTGGATGTGGATACCAGCGATCTGAAAAAGACCCTGTTTGCCATCTCCGGGGATATCACTCAGGACGTCCTCAATATCGATGTCGTCTCCAGCCTGGCCGGACAATGGCTCGATATCGCTAAGGCGCAGCTGATTGAAGGCGGGCCGGATATGCTGTTCAAGATATTTATCTTCTTGTTTATCCTGCTACTTACCGGCTTGCTGGCCAAACTGACCAAGCGAATCGTTGCCAAGGCGGTCAGTAACTCCAAGCTCAAGTTCAGCAAGCTGCTGCAAGATTTCTTCACCTCGCTTTCGGGCAAGGTCATCTTTACTTTGGGCTTGTTGATCGCCTTGTCACAGCTGGGGTTCGAACTCGGGCCTCTACTGGCCGGTTTCGGTATTGCCGGGGTGATTATCGGTTTTGCGCTGCAAGATACCCTATCCAACTTCGCCTCAGGGATGATGATCCTCATCTATCGCCCCTTCGATGTGGGAGATCTGATCAATGCCGCCGGGGTCACTGGCCGAGTCAGCCATATGAGCCTGGTTTCTACCACCATCAAGACCCTAGATAACCAACGACTGATTGTTCCCAACAACAAAATTTGGGGCGATACCATTAACAATATCACCGCCGAGCATCACAGACGGGTAGATATGACCTTCGGCATCAGTTACAGCGACAATATCGAAAAAGCCGAAGCCGTGCTGGAGCAACTGGTGCAAGAGCATCCCAAGGTACTGAAACACCCTGAGCCCACGGTTAAACTGCACCTATTGGGTGAATCCTCGGTGGACTTTGTAGTGCGCCCTTGGGTCAGGCCGGAAGATTATTGGGAAGTTTACTGGGACATTACCCGGGCGGTGAAGATGCGCTTCGACGAGGAAGGGATCAGCATTCCATTCCCGCAGCGGGATGTACACTTCTACCGCGGTTAAACCGGTGCGGCAGTATCCAACACCACAAAGGGCGCTGATGCGCCCTTTGTCATTGCCGAGTTAAAGCCCTATCACTTCACCCTGTTCATCGATATCGATATGCAAATAGCCGGGGTTCAAGCCCAGCCCAGGCATGGTCATCACCTTGCCCACCAAGGCGGTGACAAAACCGGCTCCGGCATTGAGCCTAAGCTCGGTGATTGGCAGAGTGAAACCGCTTGGCGCCCCCTTGAGTTTGGGATCGTGACTGATAGACATTGGCGTCTTGGCCATACACACAGGCAGCTTGTCTGCGCCAAGGCGCTGGATCTCGGCCAGTTGCTCACGGGCCTTGGCCGACAACTCAACTCCTGCTGCACCATAACCAAGCTCGGCCAGAGTCGCCAAGCTGGCCTCGAGTCCAAGCGAAGGGTCATAGAGAGGCTTGAAACCACGGCCCTTGCCTATGGCCGCCAATACCGACTCGGCCAGCGCCTTGGCGCCATCGGCACCTAGAGCGAAGGCCTCGCTGAGTTCGCAAGCATCGGCGCCCTCAGTCAGACAGGCTTGTCTCAGCCACTCAAGCTCCTGCTCGGTATCTTCGGGGAAGCGATTGATGGCCACCACCACAGGAGTACCATAGCGACGCACATTGGCCAAGTGCCAGGCCAGATTGGCAAAGCCCTGCTCCAGAGCCTGCCGGTCAGGCCGACTGACAGCCTCACCCTTGAGTCCGGCATTACTCTTAAGCGCTCTCAAGGTCGCCACCAAGACGGTGCAATCAGGCCGACGTCCGGAAACCGGCGCCTTGATATTACAAAACTTTTCAAAGCCCATATCCGAACCAAAACCGCCTTCAGTGACCACATAGTCGCTGAGTTTCAGCGCCATCTCATCGGCAATGACAGAGGAGTTGCCGTGGGCGATATTGGCAAAGGGTCCTGTGTGGATAAGACAAGGGGCACCATTGAGAGTCTGCATCAGTGTCGGCTCCAATGCCTGACGCAAGATGGCGCACATGGCACCGGCAACCCCGAGCCGTTCGGCGGTAATCGCCTGTCCAGCGGTATCGAGTGCCAGCAACACCTGGCCGACACGGCGACGCATATCGTTAATATCACGACTCAGGGCCAAAATGGCCATCAGCTCTGAGGCGGCGGTGATATCAAAGCTCGATTCATGCTCCGGGCCATTATTCTCTCCCAGCCCTATCTGAATCTGTCGCAGGCTGCGATCATTGTGATCCATCACCCTGTGCCAAAAGATCTTTTCCGGATCGATATTGAGCGCATCCAAACCACTGCGACGGCTGAACTCTACCGCCCCGAGACGCTGCTCGTGATGCAGCCGGGCATCCAGCGCGGCGGCGGCCAGGTTGTGAGCGCTGGTAATGGCATGAATATCTCCGGTGAGGTGCAGATTCAGCTCTTCCATCGGCACCACCTGAGCATAACCGCCTCCTGCGGCTCCCCCTTTGACGCCAAAGACAGGCCCCATACTGGGCTGACGCAAACAGGCGCAGACCTTGTGTTCGAGCGCATGCAAGGCCTGGGTCAAGCCTATGCTGGTCACCGTCTTACCTTCACCATGGGGGGTAGGTGTTATTGCAGTCACCAGAATCAACTTGCCGGGCAAGTAATCATCGACCCGTTTGAGCAAACTCAGCGGGATTTTTGCCTTGTGGTCGCCGTAACAGCTGAATTCTCCAGGCCGCAGTCCCAGCTCGGTAGCAATATGCTCAATGGGACGCCTCGGCGTCATCCTAGAGATCTCTATGTCCTTCAACATTCAGTAAAACTCCCGCAGGGGCCAAAGCTAATCGTTCAAAAGACCCGCATACTAGGGTATTCCCGCCTCAAGCAAAAGCCCGAAAAAACGTCATTCAGTATTACCTTAATCTGAGTCAAAAAAACTTAACTGAAAATGGTTGAAAAACAGTTTCCAAGCGGAAGGAAAATGGCGAGCGCCAGAGAGGCCATTAAGACAGAGGCCCAGGTGCAAAACCTAGGCCCCCTTATGGCTCAGAGTAGTGAGACCTCGCCGCAAAGATGCGGCCTGCGCCCCTTCTGATCCCTGAGTTCAAACTTATAACCCTGCTCTAGGGTCTGAGCACAGAAACAGACACTGGCCGGCATAAACAGCGGCAGCTTGAATGCCACATCGATGACACAGGGCTTATTGCCCAGCTCCGGCATCAGCTGAGCCACGCAGCGGGCCTTGGACCACATGCCATGGGCCAACACCCGGTCGAAACCAAAACGCTTGGAAAGCAAGGGGTGCAGATGGATCAGGTTATAGTCGCCCGAGGCTCTGGCATAACGCCGACCCAGGTCGTCACCCAACTCCCAGACGCTGGGGTTTTCCCATTGAATATCCCCGGCCTTGGGAGGCCTGGCTCTGCGCCCGGGCTTATCTATACGGTACAGGTAAGTAGACAAGGATTCCCACACCAACTCTCCGGCCACAGTCACTCTGGAGATAAGGTCAAACTCGAGTCCGGAATCTGTCTCACGACTATCAGTGAGACGGCAATCGATATCGAAACACTCATCGACAGTAACACTGCGAAACTGACTGATACGGTTACGCAGGTGGATCATTCCCAGCAGAGGAAAAGTGATGGCATCATGAGTAAAGATCACCGCGTGCAACCTGAAGGCCATCACATACAAGTAAGTAGGCGGCAAAGTTTTACCATCAAACTCGAAGCCACACACCTGAGCGTAATCGGCCACCTTGCCGGACTCCAGGGTTACATTGGTGGTATTAACACTGATACGAGGTAAAGGCTGGTTGTCCCAGCCAGGCTTTCGCCCGAAAAAAATCTTGCGATACAGCGAAAACAACGAAGGCATCGTTCGCAGTTCGACACTGAATTTCATAACCAAAAAGCCCACCTTGAGTATTCCAAGCCGAACATTATACCTCATCCCCGCGATTTGCGGAGCTATCTATGATTTTGCCAACGGTCAGCCACCCGTTATCTGGGACTAATGCCAAGAACCACGGCTTGTGAGACACTATATGTCTTCGAGTCTTTTAGAACATCCAAAAGTGCAAGATCAGAACTTTGACAAGCTGGCGCAGAAGTTCGCCAACAATATCTATGGAACCCCCAAAGGACAGATTAGAGCCGCGGTACTCTGGCGCGATCTGCAAGAGCACCTCCCCTACTTTGCCGGCCGAAAACTCAGAGTATTAGATGCCGGCGGCGGTTTTGGCTTTTTCAGCCAGAAGCTGGCAGCCATGGGGCATGAAGTCGTACTTTGCGACATCTCCTCGGCCATGTTGGAACAAGCCAAAGAACAGATGGCCGCCTCGTCCGAGCCCTTGGATATTCAACTGCTGCACTGCGCCATTCAGGAGCTGAACGTAACGGAACTGGGCCAGTTCGACCTTATCCTCTGCCATGCGGTTGCCGAATGGTTGCATGATGCCAAGGGTACGCTGGCGGGCTTGCTGTCACTCTTGAAAGATGACGGCCTGTTTTCACTGATGTTTTTCAATAAGGAAGCGATGCGCTTTCACGCCTTGGTGTCTGGCAATCTCGACTATGTGGCTGCCGATCTGCAGACCCGCAAAAAAGTCCGCCTCAGCCCGAAACATCCGCTGCAAATAGCCGATGTACAAGCTTGGTTTAACGAGTGGCAACTGGAGTTGAGGTGTGAATCCGGGGTAAGAGTCATCCATGACTATCTTAAAAAGAGCCTGCCGGAAAATTTCGACTTCCAGCAACTGCTGGAGATGGAACTGAAATACTCACGCCAGCAGCCCTATCTTTCTCTGGGCCGCTACGTGCATTTCATTGCTCACAAGGCATCCGGGCCGAACAGCTCGATTGAGGGTTGATCTTTGCCATCCACTATCTGAGCCAGATAACGATTCTCTTCCGGCACCAGCTGCGCTAGGCGTTCGGGATCCATGTGCTTGAGCAAGACCTTGCCACTGTTGGGGTGAAACATCACCTTACGCGGCCAAGGGCCGCCCAAATCCTCCGCCTGCACTGGGATCTGCTCGAGTTCGAGATAACGCAGTACAAAATCTATGTTGGACTGGCCGACATTCAGCACACTGCTTTGGCCCATTCTGGCGCCGCCGAATACTTTGGCCTGTAATCTGTGTCGCTGACCACCGACACAGAGTATGGCATTGATCAACTGCTCCATGGCCCAGTTGCCGTAGCGGCAGCTGTAGCTGGTCAGTCGGTGCCAATCTTCGTGAAGTTTGCGCTCGGGTAACAGAAAATGATTCAGGCCACCTATGCCGAGTACGGGGTCCCAGATACAAGCCGCCACACAAGACCCCAAGCGGGTAAAAATGTACTCATCGGCACCTGTAATATAAAAATCGCCGGGATCGACCCTGGCAACCACCTTGCCAAAACGTTGATCCCACTGACGAACTGTTCCTTCAAACCCCTTGTACGCATCGCTAATGCCTTGCATCTCAACTCCCTGTGTCCAAGCACAGCAAGTATAGACCTCAGCGCCTCAGTTTGCCTCGCCGGACGGTACATCACAGCTTTGCTGCCAGCAGTTACGACTGTTGACACCAGCTTTATGCAAATACTCGAGTAGGCTCCTTTTACCGGCCAGATGCCCGGCACCGACGGCCACAAATAGTGGCGCCTGATTGGAAGCCATCAGACTCAACAGGCGCTCGGCCATGCCTTGGTTACGTTGCCATAGCAGTTTTTCCAGCAATACGTCTTCACCTTCGCTGGACAGCTGATGCAACATCAACTCTGCCAACGCTTTTTCATTACCGCTGCGCCAAGCCGTGATCAGCGCCTGGATCTCCCTATCTTCACCGCGAATGCTCTCCCGCACCATACTCCACTGGTGCTCCAGCGCCAGCGAGTCCAGCAGTGCCAACTGCATTTCTGTACTTTCCAGCTCCAGCACGGGTCTGCCACCGACCCCATCCAACAGATACTGTTCCACACCCAGGCTGGGTTGATAACCCAGCTCCACGAAGCGCTGCATACTGATTTGCACCGACTGCAACCAGGGGGACATCATAGCCAATTGCTGGCACAAAGGCTTGCCGCCACAGTAGCCCTGCAGCAGCGTCTGAGTTTCTTCATCAGGTGTTGCGGCCTTCAAGCCATACTTCTGCAGCAATTGCTGCGCCGCAGGATCGCAGACATCGGCTTCCAGCACCAGAGCACCGGCATTGTGATAGGCCTGCTCTATCTGATTTGGCAGTGGGTAGAAGTCGGCCTTGCCAACATGTACTGAGCCCATGATAAAGGCCGTCTTGCCAGCGAACTCCAGTTGGTAGAAAGGCGGCTTGTCACCATCTCTTGCTTGAGCAATACCACTTAAAAACAAGCCACATCCGAAGAAGAACCACAGCACTCGACTTGTTGCGCGCATCCCTGTTCCTTATAATTTCAGCCAAAGTTCATCAGTTAGAGGCTGTTATGCCATATACCAAGGTCATTGAGCAACTGAAAGCCAATCTGCAGACCGCTTACCGCCAGGCTGTCGATGCCGATAATCGTCTGGATCAGCTGCAACAGGCCGGCCATGGGAAGTTTTCTGCCGTATTCACCCAAGATCAAGGCTTTACCACATGCAGCAATCGCTTCCTCCCTTATGTACAGGAGTTGGCACAGGCGGTAGCGGATCTTGAAGCCGAAACGGCGCCCACCCCGGAACAGTTGGAGGCATTGCTGCCGAAACTGGCAGTCTTACTGCAGACGCTGCAAAAATTTAAACAGCAGAGTAAGTAGCAAGAGTTCAAACAGCAAAATCACTGCGTTAAGCCGGGCCAAGCCCGGCTTTGTCATCTTAGTGTCACTTGCAACACCTAGACTCTATCCGATTTGGGCCTGGTGAGGTATTGCAGTTTGGTGGCCATAGACAGGATTGCTGAGCTTAGAAGAGTGTTGGATAAAGAGGATATCACCGCTCTGTTTCAGCCGATTATCAACATAGACAGCAACAGTATTCATGGCTTTGAAGCCCTAAGCCGCGGCCCTATCGGCAGCAGCGTTCATTCTCCATTTCATCTGTTCAGTACCGCCGAACGACTGGGGCGCCTCTCCGAGCTGGAGACCTTGTGCCGCCGGGTCTCCATAGCCCAATTCCAGCAAAGACAACTGCCGGGCAAGCTGTTTATCAATATCTCCCCCAAGGCACTGCTGGATCCCAGTCATCCCAAGGGGCAAACACTCAAACTCTTGCAACAGTTCGGCATAGCGCCATCCAATGTGGTCATAGAGCTGTCGGAACAATACCCGGCCGATGACATAGATCAGCTCAAAGCTTGTCTGGATCACTATCGCAATCAAGGGTTTCTGACCGCACTCGACGACCTTGGCGCCGGCTACTCAGGCTTGCGCCTCTGGTCAGAACTCTCCCCCGACTATGTCAAAATTGATCGCCACTTTATCCATCAGATAGATAAGTTTCCGGTTAAACAGGAGTTTGTCCGCTCCATCATAGAACTGTGCCAGAGCCTGACCTGTAAAGTCATCGCCGAGGGCATAGAGACAGAAGCCGAGCTGACGATACTGCGCCAGCTCGGGATCACCTATTGTCAGGGCTTTTTGCTTGGCAGACCCGAGGCGCTGCCGGATAGGCAACTGCAGACCCGCTATCTCGCCATTCGTCAGCAGGAACAACCGAGATACAACGAGGCGGCAGAGAGCCTGTGCCATCAGGCGCAAACCTGCGGCTCTGATACCGAACTCAAGCAGTTGAGCGAACGCTTTCTCTCCCAGCCGGAACTTCAGTGCATAGTAGTTCTGGAGCAGAAGCATCCCTTGGGGCTGGTCTATCGCCATCGATTAATGGAGCTGTTTTCCCGGCCCTATGGCCGCGCCCTTCATGAGCACCAAGCGGCCACAGAACTCATGGACAAAGATGTGCTTATGGTCGATGCGGCCACGCCGCTGTCGCGGGTGAGTCAAAAGCTCACCGCCAAGCCTGGCTCCGAAATAGCACAGGAATTCATTATTCTGCGTCAGGGTGACTTCATCGGTCTGGGCCATACCCGCGAGCTGCTGCAACGCATCACTGAACACAGAATACAGACGGCGCGCCACGCCAACCCATTGACTGAATTGCCCGGGAATGTGCCCATTCAGGAAGAGCTGCAACGGCTACGGAAACTACGACAGCACTTCTATCTGGCCTATTTTGATCTATGCCATTTCAAACCCTATAACGACATCTATGGCTTCAGTCGCGGTGATGAGGTGATAAGGGCCGTCGGCAACCTGCTCAGACAATACGGCAAGGCGCAATTTATCGGCCACGTGGGTGGAGATGATTTCGTAATGATAGGCACAGAGCCGCAACTGCAAGGGGTTTGCCTGCAAATATTGACAGAGTTTGAACGGGGCAAAAGGCAGTTTTTCAGTGACGAGCATTGGCAAAGACAACACTTGTTTACCCAGGACCGACAAGGGCTGGAATGCCGTCAACCGCTACTGCGCCTCAGCGTTGGAATACTGCCACCGCCATTGAGCCTGAACGCCAACGAACATGAATTGTCCCGCCTGTGTGCACTGGCAAAAAAACAGGCCAAGCACAGCACCCGAGGGCTGTGCTTGCTGGAAATGCCCAGGACGGCTTAGAGTTTGGGCTTGAGTGTTTTCTGGAACCAATCTTTCAGCATTCGCTGTTCATAGCGAAAGCTATCGCTGTTAATTCTGTCCACATGGTCAAGAAACTGCATATCAGTCAGCTTTTCATCGCCAGCCATGACCACCTGATCGCCTTCCAGCAAGCGATAACTGAAGCTGATCTTGGGCGGGTAAACGTTCTTGACTACACGTATATCGTTAACGGTCGCACCAAAGGTAGGCCGTACATCGCCGGCCAAATCCACATCTGTGACTGTCAGTTCCAACTTTTGGTTGTCTTTTAGAGATGAGGAAACGTCTTTATCCAGAGACTGGGTCAAGGTATCGAACAGACGCTGTTCGTAACGGGATTGCAGCTCGCTGGCAGACTTGATATCCCGAAAATCTTTGGGTGACTGCCACTCAATTTTGACCTTACCCGACTCGGTAACCGGGTTTTCATCGACCTTGTCGGCCGCCAGCGCCGAGCCAGAGGTCAGGGCTGCTGCAAGTAACAGATATCTGATTTTCATATCAGCCTCCTTTGGGAGCGAATGTTAGTATGCATTTGGTTCAAACTCAGAGTATAAAATTTAACCTGAATCCGGGCTTAACGCAAAACTAATATGCGAACATCATCCTGTTATAAGTGATTATTTTATTTTGTTATTTTTCATAGACACCCGCAAAAATGCGTTAACCTGAGTATCAATTTGTAGCAGCCCCAACAAGCTTTAACACAAGGCTGCTTGAGTCAGGCCCAAGGAAGTAATCTAATAGCAGTGCTAAAAAAACCAGTCACAACAGGAGCGCCAGTGAAATTCTCGCCGTCTTTGCTGATTACCTTGGGACTATTTACCGCCCTGGGAATTGTTCTCGTCGCCATCAATCAGGATGCCAAACCCAAGGGGCCGGAAACCTGGAGCGCCTTCATTTATACCCATGGCTTCGATTCGGGGCGTTATATCAAAGAGGACGATTTTGGCGACTATGCCAGCTGTAAGGCGTTTGCCATCGAGAAGTCCCAGGCCGCGGAGGGGGCACCTTGGGAGTGTGGCAGCTACTGCCGCTTCGACTCCCGCCGTCAGGGCTTTCAGTGTGAACAGATGCGCAACGACTAAGCCTGCTTAGAAAGGGAAACGGGCGCTGAGCTTGGGGTAAAGCTTGCGCAGTGCCTTGGGTTGATCGTTGAAACGCTTACCCTTGGGCTGACTCAGCCCCGAAGGCACAAAAGGCAACTCTTTGCCGGTACGGGTCTCGTATAGCTGGCCGGCCAGCAGATCTATCTCCTCAACAAAAGGATAGGCGTAACCATTCAGCTGCGGCCAAACATCCAGCTCTCCCAGCGAATCCGGTGCATTGCAGGCCGCCTGATAACGCTCCTTACCCAGAGTCACCAGGAAATTGCGAAACTCGGCAAAGCCATAATCTGAATCGACTCCGGCGATGATGTAAGCTGCTCCCCAGAGATCCCAGCTATAACTCAGCCTGAGCTGCCGGGCAAAGTGCTTATCAAACTCGGCCAGATCATCATCGCTCAAGTCTTGCAATTTTTCGGTCAAACGTGCCTGGAGTTCCTGTTGGTCCTGTTCGGGATAGTCGCGGCTGACCAGCTCCCAAAACTGCTCTTCTGTCATTGAGTGTTATCCTGCCAAAAATGTCGGCGGTTATTTTACCGCAAATAGTGGCCAAAATCCGACTGGACTCCCCCCTGGGCTTTCCATAGACTTAGGCCAATTTCTCACAGGAGTCATTTATGTCCAACTCAAGACCAATACCCCTAGTAATACTTGGTATCCTCTACCTGGTACTGGCCGTAGTTGCACTGTGGCGTACAATCAATACAGGCGCCCTGGACCTGTTTACCCTAGGGGTGATCCCGGTTTTGATCGGCATGATCCTACGCACATCCTGGTCATTGTGGGCCCTACGCATCTATCTCTTTATTCAGACTCTGGGACTACTGGCATTCGCCACTACGGCTCTGATAGCGCTGCAGATAACACCTGAAGATGTCAAACTGGAACTGGCTGGGCGAAATATCCCCTTGTTGCCGCTGGCGGCTGTGTTGTTGGCCTTGCTGGCATTCCAGTATTGGGTGGCTTTTTCGGCCAAGACCAAACGCTTTTTGCAGCAGGAAAAGTCTAGCTAGATGGCACCGATGACAATAAATCAGCGACCGGCTCACAATCTTGTGTCTTTTTAGTTAAAAAATAGTAGATAAAGCCCAATAACCCCGCTGAAATGCCTTTTCAAGCCAAAAACCTTATGGCATGTTAGACGGGCAATAACAAACTTATCGACGGAAAGAAGAGACGCTCCAGATGAACAAAACTGAACTTATCGCTAAAATGGCAGAACACGCCAACCTGTCCAAGGCCGAAGCTGCCCGCGCCCTCAAGTCGTTCGAAGTAGCAGTGACCGATGCCATGAAAGAAGGAACTAAAATCTCCATCGTAGGCTTTGGCTCTTTCGAAACTTCAACCCGTGCCGCCCGTACAGGTCGTAACCCGCAAACCGGTAAAGAGATCCAGATCCCTGCCGCTACGATTCCCAAGTTCAAGGCTGGCAAATCACTGCGTGACAGCGTCAACTAAACCGCTTTTCACGGATGAAAGCGCCTCATATTGAGGCGTTTTTTATTGCCTGCGGTTTCCCATTCTCGACTGCACAAAAGCAGTGCAGCCCGCCCCAGCAGAATGCAACACTTTATTAACCAGTCTTGCAATCAAAATCTAACTATTTGTATTTAATGTTCATTTAAACTTGGCATGGGATTCGCTCATTCCGCACAGACAATAACGAGTATCTGCACCGGTCAAGCTTGCCCGGCTCCAGAACCCAAACCATCGAGGGGATGAGAATGAAACACACCAAGTTTTCACTGTCAGTTATTGCGGGTCTGTTGTTGCTGGCCGGCGAAGCCCAGGCCGCTGTATCGGGGAATATAGGTGCCGCCTCCAACTATCTGTGGCGCGGCACCACCCAGACGAATGACTCTGTCGCCGTTCAAGGCGGTATAGACTATAGCCACGACTCGGGTTTTTACCTGGGAACCTGGGCCTCCAATGTCGACTTTGGTGACGATACCAGTTACGAGCTCGATTTTTACGGTGGTTACTCCGGCACCCTAGGCGAAGACTTTGGCTATGACATCAGCTATCTCTACTATGGCTACCCGGATGCCGAAGGCGATATCGACTTTGGTGAGCTGGCGCTGACTCTCAGCTGGAAGTGGTTTGAGTTGGCTTATGCCAAGGTGGTTAATGCCGGTGATGACGTGGCCGCTGCGCCACTGGATAACAAGGATTTGAGCTATATCCACGCCGGGTTCAGCTATCCCATCACGGAAACCGTGACGCTGACAGCACACTATGGTTATTCAGACGGTGATGTGGTGCAGAGCTGGTTCGGGGTTTCCGACTACGCCGACTACCATTTGGCCATCAGCAAGGAAACCGGCATAGGCTCAGTCTCCTTTATGGTGGCCGATACGGATCTGCCGGACGACGATGCCAAGATAGTGCTCAGCTATGTCTATGAGTTCGAATTCTAAGGATGGGAAAGCCCGAGGCGCAATCAGGCGATGACTGGACGATTGCGTTTACGGGCGGCAACCATTTTTTCGATATGCTCCACTATCGGCTCGGCCACCTTGATACCCGTGGTCAGCTCTATACCTTCGATACCGGGAGCCGAATTGACCTCAAGCACTAAGGCGCCGCGCTCGGAGCGAAGAATATCCACCCCGGCCACGGCCAACCCCATCGCCTTGACTGCATCAATGGCGGTCTTGCGTTCCTGAGGGGTAATCTTGATCTTCTCGGCGCTACCACCCAAATGCAGATTGGAACGAAAATCTCCCTCAGGCCCCTGACGCTTCATGGCCGCAACCACCTTGTCACCCACCACGAAGCAGCGGATATCACTGCCGTTGGCTTCTTTGATATATTCCTGCACCAGAATGTTAGCCTTAAGCCCCAGAAAGGCTTCTATCACGCTCTCGGCGGCCTTTTTGGTTTCGGCCAGCACCACGCCGATTCCCTGGGTGCCCTCCAAAAGCTTAATCACCAGCGGCGCCCCACCCACCATGGCGATGAGATCCGGAATATCATCCGGCTTGCTGGCAAAGCCAGTGACCGGCATACCCACCCCTTTGCGAGAGAGCAACTGCAGTGCCCGCAGCTTATCCCTTGAGCGGGCTATGGAGATAGAGTCATTGGCGGCGTATACCCCCATCATCTCGAACTGGCGTACCAGGGCACAGCCGTAAAAAGTCACACTGGCATGGATCCTCGGGATAATGGCATCAAAACCGGCAAGCTCTTCACCTTCTAGATGAATACTGGGCTGCACCGAATTGATATTCATATAACAGTTAAGCGGATTGATCACCCGGGCCTGATGGCCGCGCCCTTCACAAGCTTCCACCAGCCTGCGGGTAGAATAAAGCTCTGGAAATTGAGAGAGAATACCGATTTTCATGTTTGAGAGATCCGCCAAAGAGTTATGGCCCAGCAAAAGAGGTGGCATCTTTGACTATCCCTTACCAATAGGCAAGCAAAATCAAACATCCCCCTCGGTCAGCAAAGGTAAAATTTGCTGCACCTCAAAGTCCTCGGGCCGAATCGGCCGACAATAGAGGTATCCCTGCAGCAGATTGCAACCCCGCTCACGACAAAACTGCGCCTGCGCTTCGGTTTCTATGCCCTCGGCCACCGACACCACGTTAAAACCGTTGGCGAAGTTAATCAAGGCCGATAACAAACGTTTACCGCGTTCATCCTGCTCAACCGAGGCCACAAAACTCTTGTCGATTTTCAGTACATTGATAGGAAAATATTTGATGTGCTCAAGGGACGAAAAGCCGGTGCCAAAGTCATCCAGTGACAACACCACACCAAGAGAGGCAATCCGCTCCAACACCTTGGCCAGCTCCAAAGGCTCCTCAATCAGGGCATTTTCGGTGAGTTCCAGCTCCAGCTGCGTTGCCGGCAGTCCGGTCTGCTGCAACACCCTGACAATGGTCTGATACAGGGTTTCACGAATGATCTGCGATGGCGACAGGTTGACCGCCACAGATAACTGCTTCCCCCTGGGGGCCAGCATCGCAAGCCACTTAACCGTTTGCGCGCAGGCCTGTGCCAACACCCACTCGCCTATCTCATCTATCAGGCCTATCTCTTCGGCTATCGGCAGGAAACTGTCTGGCGCCAGCAGGCCATCTTCCGGATGTTGCCAGCGCAGCAAGGCCTCCATACCCAACAACTCGCCGGTAATCGCATCAAATTTGCCCTGATAAAAGACCCTGAACTCATCCCGCTCCAGCGCGGTTCTCAGGCCCATTTCGATACGATTGCGAAACCTCACCTCCCTGGCCAACTCTTCGGAATAAAACTGGATCTGATTACGGCCCATTTTTTTAGCGCGATACATGGCAATATCGGCACACTTGAGCAGCTCAGAGCTATCGCAAACCAAGTCGCTATATACCGCTATACCGATGCTGGCACCGATAAGCACCTCATGCTCTCCAAGCGGAAAAGGCTCTTCAAAGGCCTGTTGCAGCCTGTTGGCCACGACCATAGGGAAGTATCGATTCTCGGACTCTGTCACCAGCACCACAAATTCATCACCGCCGAGGCGGGCAATGAGATCTCCTTCCCTGAGCGCCGCGCTGAGACGGTTGGCCACTTCCACCAGTAAGACATCTCCCACCTGGTGCCCTAAGGTGTCGTTGATACCCTTGAAATCATCCAGATCCAAGAGGATCACCGCCAGCATGTCCTGATGACGCTTGACCTGACTCAAGGTGCGATTCAAACAGAGTTCAAAACCGTAGCGATTGACCAGCTTGGTCAGGGAATCATGTTCGGCCAGTTCTTTGAGTTTCTCGTGGCTTTGGCGCAGTGCCAACGCCATCGAGGCCCGCTGTTTAGCGTTGCGAATTGCGCGGGTCAAGCGACTGGTATTCACTTCATCCTTGAGCAGAAAATCCTGCGCTCCAAGTTCGATACAGCGCTGGGCCAGCTTGTCGTCCTCATAACGGGAGATCATCACTACCGCGGTCTGCTCCCCGGCAGATTCATTGAGGCGGCTCAAAACCTCCAGGCCATTGGCATCGGGCAACATATAGTCGAGCAGTATGCCGTCGAAACGCTGCTGACAGGCAAACTCCAAGCCCCTCTGGGCGCAGTTGGCCTCCATCACCTTGAATGCCAGGGAAGATTGATCCAAGGCGCGGATGATAGCGGCTCTGTCTATCTCATCATCATCGATCAACAGCAGATTCATGCGTTCCATCCCTCAGGATTGCGGCAATTCGACAATACGCCAATAGCTTTCCAGCATATTGAAAATATTGAAAAAACCGTCATTTATCTCATGTTTGACCATATAGCCGGCCACATGATGCTTATAAGCCTCGACCTTGTCTTCATCGGCGCTTGAGGTAGTCAGCACAAAGACCACGGAGAGAGACAACACAGGGTCATTGCGAATATGGCTGAGAAACTCCAGGCCATTCATCCTTGGCATATTAAGATCCAGCAGGATCAGATAGGGATGGCGCACCCGACCATCATTCAGCATCTCCAAGGCCTCCAAACCATCTTTGGCTCGAACTAAGGGGTTGAGCAGCCTGAGCTGCTGCATCGCCCGCTGCACCGCCATGTAATCGACATCATCGTCGTCGACCAACAGAATAGTGACTTCCTTATATCCGGCAGTTCGACTCATGACTCCTCCTTGAAGTGCACCGGCCAAGTAAAGCAAAAGCTGCAACCACGCCCTTCCGATTTCACCCAGATCTTGCCGCCCATATTTTCCACCGACTTTTTCACCAAAGAGAGCCCCAGGCCACTGCCCTCGACCTCATCTCTAGGCTTAAGCGTTTGGAATATGGCGAAAATTTTATGATGGAACTTGGCCGCTATCCCAGGGCCGTCATCGGTAACACAGAAACAATAATAGTCGCCCTGGCGCTCGACGCTGACACTGAGCACCCCCTCACCCTTATCGTGATGTTTGATGGCGTTGCTGAACAGATTTCGAAATACCAACTCTAGCGGCACCCTGGCCGTGGTTAGCATAGGCATCTCAGACAGGATGACCAGCTTGAACCCGGTTGGCGGCGCCACCAGGCTGAAGGTATCCTGCAGCAACTGTTTGCTGTCCACTTCCGTCAACTCGGTATCCACCCTGCCTATGCGCGAGAAGGTCAACAAGCCATCCAGCAGCAGAACCATCCGCTGGACCCGACTCTTGATCAGTCGCAGATACTTTTGCACCTGTTCACTGCTGTTATCGCTGAGATCTTCTGCTAGCCACTCGGATAACTGCTCTATGCCTCGCAGCGGCGACTTTAGGTCGTGAGAAGCGATATAGGCAAAGCTGTCCAGCTCACGGTTGATTTTCTCCAGCTCCTCCGTGTGACGGGCTTTTTCGGCTTCAATCCGTTTGCGATCCGAGACATCATTGATGGTGGCCAGAATCGACTGACCATTGGTGAAATGGATTGGGGTCAACCCCACTTCGACCGCCACCAATGAACCATCTTTGGCGCGGCCAAACAGATCATCACGCTGGGACATGTTCTTGGCAATTGGCTGCTGCAGGTAGCCCCCCATGTGTTGATTGTGCGACTTATGCAGGCTCTCCGGCAGCAGTATGTTCACGCTGCGGCCCAGCAGCTCATCCCGAGCATAACCGAACAGTTGCTCTGTATGAGCGTTTACCAGAGTGATGAGCCCATGACCGTCGACCATGATCAGCGCCGACGGCGAGGCCTCAATAACCAAACGGAAGCGTTTTTCATTGGCCAGGATCTCATTGGCCAGCAAGCCTTCCTGGTATCTGGCCCTGGCGTTACTGAGCAGAAAATAGAGCAACGCCATGATAAATAGCACGCCTATGCCCAACATCAATTTGCTTTGCAATTTCTCGGTTTCGGTGACAAAACTCTTGTCGGCACCGATTTGCAGCAGCCATTGATGACCGCCGACCTTGAGCGGCAGTACTTGGTTATAGAGTTTGGTAGTCAGTCCTTGCGATTCAGTGCTGTACAGCAGTGAAGTGTCTGAGGGGCTATCACCATCGAAGATCGCTAGATTCAGGCTGGGAAACTTGTCGGCCAAAATGCCCTGCATCAGATTGTTCATTCGAAAGGCGGCATAGACCACGCCCTTGGCGGCCTTGGGGCCGGCGGCAGATTCATCATAAAGCGCCAGATACATCAAGAAACCGGCCTGAATATCTTGCTGGGTTTCCTGTACTAGGGTGATTTTGCCGGATATTGCCGCCTCCCCGGTGTTGATGGCTCTGTCTATCGCTTCTCGGCGAGTCGGCTCGGAATACATGTCATAACCAAATGCCCGCCGGTTACGCCAATCGAAGGGTTCCAGATAGATAATGGCCTGGTAAGTCTCACGCTCGCCCGTTGGGTATATTCGATACTCCTCAAAACCTTCAGCACGGATGGCGGCCTCATGAGCCGCCAATTGTTCCGAGGGCACAATAACGCTGTAACCTATCCCCTGGATCCCGGGATAAAAGCTCTCCATCTTGGCGTTGGTCACATACTCGTGCCACTCCTCACGGGTCACGCCGTCGGATGCCATAAACAGGCCCACGCCGCCCCGCAGCACCTGTTCATAGGTCAACAGACGATCTCTTATGGCATCTTTGACCAGCATGGCCTGATACTCAAAACGCTCACGTCCGCGCTGCTCCGCATATTGATTGAACAGGTACCAACCCAGGCAAGTAAAAAGGAGTGCAACCAGGATAATCACCCAAACCGAGGCCGGAGTGGAAAAGCCGAAGCGTTTTACAGAGGTGGATGATGCGGTGAGACGATCGTCCTGGATCATAAACAGCCGAGTCCTTAGCCAATTAAGCGAATGCTATGAGGTTAATTCTGGTCGGGTTCATGAAAAAAACAAGTCAAAAACAGCACAAAAGCCCCAAGATTTAGGTTCTTGGAAAATATGTTCAAAATGCTGTCTCGATCTCATATCCCTCAGAACCTCAATGCTAGATTTCAATTTAACCAAAACTAATATTGATTAGAGGGACGGAAAGAATCATTTGCTTTGTTAGACAAAAATTTTTGCTTTTCAGCCAATGCTTTTTTGGCTAGAAAATCCTTGGATAAACCGTGAGGAATTCGTGATGGCCCATATTGTTGAACTCGTGCCCAACGATGCTGAAATTGAAGCGATGACCACCCCAAAAAACCGCCAGGCCGAGAAGGCGCTGCAACATAAACGCCAGATAAAACGCCGTTTGGAGGATTATCTGGAACGCCTGGAACTCAGACGAGCCATGGGGCTCGATGATGACGATATGTTTTAGCCTTCAGAAATAGGAGGATGTCAGCAACATCCTCCTTACCCTTGCCGTCCCCGTAAAGACTGGGTTTGAATAAGCAGGGCCTCGGCCTTGGCACCCAACCAGACGTATAGTCCCAAGGCCACCAACAAGCCAACCACCGCCAACATCATCAAAATCGCTCCCTGAATATATTCCACCTGTCCGAGTGATGCCTTGAACATGGTCAGCAAGGCCTCAATAGAGATGGCGATCAATATGGTGGAAACAAAGCGGGTAATGGTGCGCCGGGTGGAACTGTGGCGGAAGATGTCTTTGTGCATCAACACCTCCTCTTCCAGTATGGTCTTGCCGAGATCGAATATCGCCAACGCCAGGGTGATATAGATGATGATCCCGAACGGCTTGAGCGAGTCATGAGCCAGTTGCGGCCCCTGCACCAACAAGTGCCAGATATCCCTGGCCGAAATCAGCACTAATACCCCGACTATAATGAATAGCCCTGTCACCAGAGTGAGATAAACTGCCTTGAACAGCGGCGTCACCTTGCGCCTTAAACTGTCGCCCATCATAAACTCAATCAGCCGGGTCAGATTGATATCTACCACCACAAAGCCACGACTGGCATCCAAACGGCTCACGCCCAGGGACGCCGATAAGCATAACTGCCCGGACGCATTGGAAAGATAAGGCGAAGTTATCTGTACCCCGCTCTTGTCGCTGGTATTGAGAAAATAGGGGCGCTGGCTGCGATCCGGATGTTCCCCCACGGTCAGCAGTTTGATCTTTTGCTGGATAAGCGCCAGGTTAGGACTCACCTGCTGGCCATTCTCATCGAGCAAATACATCAACTCCACAAAGGGATAGCAGACCGCTACTTCGGAAAATACCTTGATAGCCTTTCCGGTATCCTCAAAGAGCTGGGCATCGGCCATTCCGGTCAGAATCGACTGTAACAGTTCATCGATTAGCGGCTGATACTCATGAAAACGCTCAATCACACTCAAGTAACTCATGTTTGCCATAACGGCTCCTGAAATTCCTGCCATCTATCTCAGGTAAGCAGTTTGAATGCCAAGAATGCAAAACCATAAATATCAAATAATTACTGAATTCCAGGCTAGCCAGACATGCTCAATAATCAAACAGTTGCACCAAGATCTGGCAAGGATAAATTCTGTTGCCAGATAGCGCGTTATCCAAGATGATAATCGTTAATAACCTGTGTCTTCCGAGGAGACCATTGATGCCAGACACAAGTGCTTATAAAGAGGATCTGCGGCGCCTCTCGGATGAACTGATCCGGTTGCAAAAACCGATAAAAATCCTCGATGCCATCAAGTGGCCAAGAGAGATAGAGGCCCGATTTCTCGAGAATAACGGCAAGCAATTACCCGCGATAGACGCCGAGTTTTACCAGCGTCTGCCGCTGCCTTTTGACCCGGATAAGACCCGCCAAGAGTTAACTGAATTGCGTCTGCAGACCCGCAAGCGTCTGGGAAGATACGACAAGCTGGGCAAGATATTGATAGCCAATATCGAGCAATATCTTCAGGTTATCGACATGCTGCAACACCGCGGCAAGGCCGACTTCGGTGAATTCAGCCGTCGCCTCTACGGCAGCGCCAACCATAAGCTCCACGGCGACAGACACAATCTCAGGCAGCTCGGCGATCGTTTGAGTTATATCTTCTCGCTGCCGGCAGCGCTGCGCAGCAATCGTCATCACCCCAAAGAAATCGCCGCACCGGAGGCGGTGGATATACTCGGCCGCCGCCTGAAAGATTACTTTCACAGTGACGATATTCGGGTGCGCTTAAGTGACGGCATAGTCTCGGATGCCGCCGTGGGCGGCGATACGGTCAAACTCAATAGCAAGGCGCTATTCAGCCAATCGGATCTCGATGTTTATGAGGTCCATGAGGGCTGGGTACATGTGGGCACCACCCTCAATGGCCGGGCTCAACCCTGGGCCACCTGGCTCAGCGTCGGTTCTCCCAGGGTAGCTGCAGCCCAGGAAGGGCTGGCCGTATTGATGGAAACCATCACCCTGAGCTCCAACCCAGGGCGGGCCAGGCGTATCAGCGACAGGATCACCGCGGTCGATATGGCCGAGCAAGGTGCCGACTTTATTGAAGTATTTAACTATTTCTGCGGTCAGAATCTCAGTAAGCGAGATAGTTACCGGGTCACTCAGCGGGTATTTCGCGGTGGCATGGTGCAAGGTGGCAGCTATTTCACCAAGGATATCTCCTATGTGCGCGGCTATGTGGAAAACATTAACTTTATCCGCTCCGCCATCACCGCCGGGATCCCGGAGATTATCCCTATGCTGTTTGTCGGCAAGCTGGCTATTGAGGATATCCCGGTGCTTTATCAGGCCCACAGGGAGGGGCTTATTGCCGCCCCCAAGTATCTGCCGCCCATGTTCGATAACTTCAGTGGCCTCTATGCCTGGTTTGGTTTCGCCTCCGGGATGGCCGGAATAGATCTCAAGGGGGTGCAGCGTCACTTCAGTCATCTATTCAAACAGTTACCCAACGCCGAACCCATGTTCGAGTTACTGGAAGACACTGAGTTTGACAGCAACGCCGACTGATAAAAAACAGGGCAACTTAAGTTGCCCTGTTTTGGGTTCTAAACCAATCACTATTTTTGCAACTCAGCCTGACGCTGCTTGATAAAGTATTCCCGAGTCAAAGTAAAGACCACTGGGCTGAGCAGCGCCAGAGCTATCAAGTTGGGGATCGCCATCATGGCATTCAGGGTATCGGCCACCAGCCAGATAAAGTCCAAAGACGCCATGGCGCCCACAGGCACCATCAGAGTCCAGACCAGGCGAAACGGCACTATGGCCTTGGTACCCAATAGATACTGCACACATTTTTCACTGTAAAAGCTCCAGCCGAGAATGGTGGTAAAGGCAAAAATCGCCAGTGCCACGGCCACTATGTACTGCCCTATGGGCAAGGCATGGCTGAAAGCGTAGGAGGTCAAGGCTGCGCCGGTTTCCCCCGAGGTCCAGGCGCCGGAAACGATAATCGCCAAACCTGTGATGGAGCAGACCACTATGGTATCGATAAAGGTCCCCAACATGGCCACCAGTCCTTGAGCCACAGGGTTATTGGTCTGGGCAGCCGCATGGGCAATCGGCGCACTGCCAAGACCGGCCTCATTGGAAAACACCCCTCGGGCCACCCCGAAACGTATGGCGGCCCACACGGCCGCCCCGGCGAAACCGCCCTGGGCCGCCACTGGGTTGAAGGCGCTCTCGAATACCAGCTCCAGCGCCGCCGGGATTTGATCGAAATAGACCACAATCACAGCCAAGCCTGAGGTAATATAAAACACAGTCATCAGGGGAACCAACTTACCGGCAACGTCGGCAATCCGCTTGATGCCGCCCATCAGGACGGCCCCCACCAGGATCATCATCGCCAGGCCGGTTGCCCAGACTGGAACACCAAAGTTGCTGTCCAAGGCATCGGCCACCGAGTTGGCCTGCACTGTGTTGCCGATACCAAAACCGGCAAAACCACCAAATAAAGCGAATAGCGTTCCCAACCAGGCCCATTTCGGGCCGAGACCATTCTTGATGTAGTACATGGGGCCACCTATGTGGTTGCCGCTGTCATCGACCTCGCGATACTTGACCGCCAGCACGGCTTCAGAGAACTTGGTGGCCATTCCCACCAGCGCGGTGCACCACATCCAGAACAGTGCCCCCGGGCCGCCAAGAAATATTGCCGTCGCCACTCCGGCGATATTCCCTGTGCCTATGGTGGCCGACAGTGACGTCATCAGCGCATTGAAGGGGCTGATCTCCCCTTTCATATTGGTGTCTTTATCCGGGATCCGCCCGGACCAGAGTAAACGGAAGCCTCTCCCCAGCTTGAGAAGTTGCATAAAGCGCAAACCTATGGACAGAAACAGTCCTACCCCCAGGATCATCACCAGCATGGGCACCCCCCAAACCAGGCTGTTGAGCTGGCTAACCCACTCCATTATTGTTTCCATTCCAACCTCATATAGTTATTGTTATCACTGCAATTTCTACCTGTTATTTATGGCAAAATTGCATAGGGAACGTCCAGATTACAACGAAAGATTAACAATTGGAAACCCGAGGTCAAACTCAGTCGGCGCTCAACCCCAGGTTGGTTGGTAGCTGGGCGATATCACCAGCCACCCATTCGGCCTCTATGCACTGCTGCAGATGCTCAGCCATAAAATGTACCAGCTGCCGCGCCGCATAGGGCATACGCCTGTCTTTACGGCTCACCAGATACCAGTTGCTCTCCAACGGGAAGCCCTTCACGTTCAGAATGGCCGGGCGCTCACGCCCTTCCTCCAGGGTATGGGCCGAAATAACTGATAGCCCCAACCCAGAGGCGACCCCCAGGCGAATGGCCTCATTGCTTTCTATCTGCATACAGTCGCCCAGTTCCATCCCCTGACCGCTGAGCCAAGACTCAAACATCAAACGGGTAGCCGACCCCGGCTCACGAATGAGAAAGCGCTCGCGACTGAGCTGCTCAAACTTGAGTTCACTCTGCCCGGCGGCCCAATGATCTCTGGGGGCAATCAACTGCAGAGGGTTACGAATGATCCGTGCCGATTGCACAGTTTCGCCCCTGGGAGGATGGCTGAAGAGGTAGAGATCGTCTTCCAGATGCTCAAAACGATTCAGCACATGGGCACGGTTACCTATGTTCAGGGTGACTCGGACACCGGGGAAATGACGATAGAAGGCGCCTAGGATCCGCGGCACCACGTACTTGGCCGTGGTCACCAGGCCGATATTGATGTGGCCGCTCTGCCCTTCCCGCACCTTGGCCAGCATGCCGTTGAAGTCTTCCAGACGGGTCATCACATCGATGGCGGCCCGGTACAGCTCCTGCCCAACCTGAGTCGGCCGCAGCCCTCCCGGGCCGGTTTCCAGTATGGGCTCACCCACCAGCTCGGCCAGTTTTTTCAATTGCAGCGACACGGTCGGCTGAGTCAGATACAGGTGTCTGGCAGCGGCGGAAATATTCTGCCGCCGGACCACTTCGATATACACCTGCAACAAGCGCAGGCTGAGATGACGAAGATCCATAGATAATTATCTATATATATGTAGTGAATAATTTATTTTCCAATATAACGCCGGGCGAGCACAATCTCCAGCCGTCTAACAAGGAGAACCCCATGCCTGATGTTGTTATTGCCTTTTTCGGCCTAGGCCTGTTGGCCGGTCTGCTCAAATCGGATCTCAGAGTCCCCGAATCCACCTACGAAACCCTTTCCATACTGTTAATGCTGACCCTGGGCCTCAAGGGCGGCATGGCGCTGCACGGCCACACGGATCAGCTGTCTTTTGCCGAGCTGGGGCTGGTGATAGGTCTGGGACTGGCTATCCCGCTGGCGCTGTATCCCATATTGAAAAAAGTGGTTCGCCTATCCCAGAGCGATGCCATCAGTATTGCCGCCCACTACGGCTCGGTCAGTGCCGGGACCTTTGCTGTTGTCTACGCCATGACAGAACAACTGGGCTGGCCACTCAAGCCCGAAACCACTCTCTATCTGGTACTGCTAGAGTTGCCATCCATCATAGTCATGTTGTGGCTCTATCGACGCCTGAACCGGGATAAGCCAGGACGCAGCGGTAATATCCTGCTGGAAGCGCTTACCAGCCGTGGGGTGATATTGCTGGGGGGCGGCGTGCTTATCGGATGGGGCTACGGCACTGAAGGCTTGGCCTCTTTGAGCCCTGTGCTGATGCAGGGATTCAAGACCTTGCTGGCGCTGTTCCTGCTGGAGATGGGCTTATGTACCGCCAGGGTGTGTGCTCCGCTGCCCTTGAGTCACTGGCGCCTGTTGGCATTCGCTGCCATCACGCCTTTCGTACTCGCCTGGGTGGGTATCATTACAGGTCACGCCCTGGGGCTGCCCGCCGGTTCGGCACTGGTACTGGCCGGCCTCTGCGCCAGCGCCTCTTATATTGCGGCACCAGCGGCGATCCGCGCGGCCATTCCATCGGCCAATATCGGCGTGGCCATGCTGGCCTCGCTGGGGGTCACCTTCCCGATTAACCTGCTGATAGGGCTGAATCTTTACCGTCAATGGGTAGCCTGGATTTACGGGCTCTGAACTTGTTCCTGCGGCGCGGGTGCAGACTCGAGTAACAGCTTGAGATTGCTGAGCCCGCGCAATAGATCCGTGGCGATCATGGTTTCAAAATCGACAAACAGAAACATCAGATTCATCGGATAATCCAGATGCCCCTTAAAGCCCCAACTGAGGTTGGTTCTATTACCTTCATAGGGCTCAAACAGCATGTAGGCGGGTTCAGTGGCCTCGAAGGGAGTCAGAAATCTGAGCTCATAATCGATGCGTTTGTTGATATCCATGGCGACTATCTCCTGCTCGCCGCGGCCCACCTCTGGGTTATCACTCTCCCAAGCCGAGACAAAGCCAACAGAACCATCGATGCCACGATAACTGCGCTTCATCGCCGGATCCATCTTGGCCCAGACGCTGAAGTTATCTTGATTCTTAAGATACTTCACATAGTCATAGACCTCGGCCACCGGGCGGTTGATCACCACATTGGTGGTCACCTGGTAATCGCTTTTGACAAACAGGGCGGCGATCAGCGGCACAGCCACCATCAATACCGACAGGATAAACAGTGTCTTGATAAAACGCATAAGGATTCTCCAAACAAGTTTTCACCCGACAACCATTACTTGCCTGAGTATATCCCGCAAACCGCCCAAAAGTAACAAGATTGTTAATTGATGGGGATTGCAATTTGAAAAGATCGAAAAATAAACTTTGGCAGAGAAGCGAACCAAGCCACAGTTCCCGCCAGGCGATTTGTTGTACAAATACTTTTAGGTTACAGTCACCTATATACACGGATGTCTAACCAAGGGATTGTAATGGGACTTATCCTGGCACCACTGCTGATTATCTGGCTGGCAATACTGACTGTGGCGGGTTACCAGACCACCTTATACTTCAAAGAGACCTTCAGTCTCAGCGGCCTATTGGTTTTTGCCAGCATCAGTTTGCTTTGCGCCGCCCTCTATTTACTGATCCATTTTCGGCGCTATCAAGACGCCGAAACCTTAAGTGTTTTCGAGATCAGTCTGGACCTCTTATTCAACCCCATCAGCGGTGGCATTTGCGTATTGGCGCTGCTGCTGATCTGGCTGGTGCCCATGGGGGCTTGCAAGCCTCTGCTGCTGGCATTGGTGCTTGGCCTGGCGATCGCTACTCTGGCTGGGGTCGCTCTTGAGGAGAGTTTTATGACAAAAAATGGGATCCAACGTACCCACTAAATAGAGGTGGATGCGGCTAAGGCTCGCCGAAGCCTTAGCCGCATCTTCACTGTGATATCCGGCCACTGAGGCCACAGCAATCCAAGGAGAGAGAATGATCCAACTCAGCAATAAAGAAACCGGCACCGTTATCGGGCATATCTCCGAACAGCAGTTGCAGTTCCTGATCGACAACCTGGTAGAAGAGCATGATGACGATCAGGATTACTGGCTGAACCGTACTCAACTAGAAACCTTTAAGGCCATAGAGGCCGATGCCGAACTCATCAATCTATTGGAAGCCGCCATGGGCGAAGCCGATGAGCTGGAGATCCTCTGGCAGCGCCAGGGCTAAAGCCAGGTTTGCACCAACAATAAAAATGCTCCTTAATAAAGGAGCATTTTTATTGTTAATGGCAAAGATAAAATAACCCAGGTTAATTCTCAGAAGCTGTTAAGCCTGACAACTCACTTAGCCCACAATCCAACTCAGCTCGGGAAGACGGCTGAGATCCAGCTTGTCGCCTTCGGTCGCTATGGCCGAGGCCTGGGGTCTGGGTTTGGGCTGCACACCGTCGGCATGTTCCAGCACACTCAGGAGTTGCCGCTGGGCATCCGGCTCCCCGTGAACCAGAATGAGTGGCGGCGCCCCCTCAAACTCACGATACCAGCGCAGCAATTCGGCCTGATCCGCATGGGCCGACAGCCCACCGACTGTGTGAATTCTGGCGGCAACATTCACCGAATTACCGTTGATGGTGAGCTCGCTGGCACCATCGACCAACAGCCGCCCCGGGGTTCCCAGTGCCTGAAAACCACAGATGATGATGTCGCACTCGGGCCGCCACAGGTTGTGTTCCAGATGACAGCGGATACGACCGCCGTTACACATGCCGCTGCCGGCAATAATGATAAGCCCCTGGTGTACGTCGTTGAGTTCCATCGACTCTTCGGTACTTTGAATAAACTCTATCCCAGACAGCAGCGGGTGCTGCCCGGGGTGCTGATGCACGAAGCGCTTGAAGTCCTCGTCCATCAAGGGATAGTTATTGATATACACCTTGGTGGCCTCTATCGCCATGGGGCTGTCGAGGCAGATTTTCCAGCGTGACAGATCCCATTCCCCGGCATAGAGGTGAAACAGATACAAAAGCTCTTGCGCCCGGCCAACCGAGAAAGCAGGGATCAGGATATTGCCGCGGCTCTCACTGATGGCTGTCGCGAAGATCCCCTTGAGTTCTTCCAGGGTCGCCTCCCAACTACGGTGTAACCTGTCGCCATAGGTGCTTTCCATCAACACCAGATCGGCCTGTTGGATCAGCGTAGGATCTTTGAGGATCGGCATACCGGCGCGGCCGAGATCGCCACTGAACACCAGTTTTTTCTTGGTGTTGCCATCATTGATCCACAGCTCCACTAGCGCCGACCCCAGAATATGGCCGGCATCACTCAAACACAGGGTCACACCGGGAATGGGATCCAGCTTGGTGCCATAGTCCAGTGGAATAAAACGGGTCAGTGCCAGTTCGACATCTTCTTCGGTGAACAATGGCTCTATCGGCTCGAGATCTTGCCTGGCACGTTTGCGGTTCTGCCGCTCGGCATCACGCTGCTGCAGCATGGCGGCATCCTTGAGCATGATGGCGCACAGATCCATGGTGGCCTTATGGGTGTAGATGGGGCCGCTAAAACCCTGCTTCACCAGCAGGGGCAAGCGCCCCGAATGGTCGATATGGGCGTGGCTCAACACCACGGCAGTCAGGGATTCAGGAGCAAAGGGAAAGGCTTCATGGTTACGCAGTTCATCCTGCCGCCCTCCCTGAATAAGACCACAATCCAACAACAAACTTGCATCGTTGACCCGCAACAGATGGCAGGAACCTGTGACTTCTTGGGTGGCACCCCAAAACTGCAAGCTCATGGACATAACACTTCCCTCTTTGAAACGATTCGGCCAATGATGCTACGGATAATCTTCCCAACGCTATTAAGCCAGAATCTCGGGAAAACTCTGCCGCACCTTCCTAAGGAAGGTGCGAATAAGTCCTCGTGGCACTCTGGCTTGCACAGCAATTGGCGTTCAAGGCATCTGACTGAAGGCATGCCGGGGCCTGTCGAAGTTGGATAACGCAGAGAGCCGGTTGCTGTGAAAGCCCCGAAGGGCGTTGCTTACAAACCTGTCTGCTATGTTGTGCTTCTTGTAAAGGACTAGCCATTTGCTGCGAACCACGCCTTGCATACAGGCCTGTAAGCCAACGCAGAGCACGCATGGGACTTGTTCGCACCTTCCCTAAGCCTATGCCCTTATGGGAAAAAGTGACACTCCCTTATAGTCTAATTTTGCAATGGATCATTACGCCTCATGCTCTTGGGGCAGACCGCGGGAGATAATCAGAGTCAGCAGTAACATGGCGCTGGAAACCCACAGACAAGCCTCCAGCCCCCACCACTGAAACAGCGCACCGGAAAGCACTGTGCCCAGCAAGCGCCCGGCGGCGTTGGCCATATAGTAGAACCCCACATCCAGGGATACCCCATCCTCGCGGGCATAACTGACAATCAGAAAACTGTGCAACGAAGAGTTCACCGCAAACAAGGCGCCGAATAGCAACAGGCCGCCGATCAGCCAGACATGCGAGTATTGACTGCCAAGCCCAAGGGCGATAAGCGCCGGCACCAGAGTGAGCAAGCCGCACCAGAAGAGCGCCGCCGCCCGTCCCGGCAAAGCCGAGCCTTTATGCTTGCCAACTGTCTTGCCGTCGGCCCTGGCGGTCAGCCTGGGCGCCAGAGCCTGCACCAAGCCGTAGGCGATAATCCAGCCGGCCAGAAAGCCCCCCACTTGCCAGTGATCCCAGCCAAATTGGCTGGCCAGATACACAGGCAAGGCCACCACAAACCAAACATCCCTGGCGGCAAACAGAAACAGCCTGGCCGCAGAGAGAATGTTCACCGCCCGGCTCTTGGAAAACAGCTCACTGAACTTGGGCTTATTCTTGGCCTGGCCCAGTTCTGCCTTGAGAAACAGCAGCGAGCTCAGCCACACCAAGGTCAAAACAGCGGCCATGGCGGCAATGGCACCGGCAAATCCCAACAGGCTCAGCAGCGCACCGCCGAGGAAGAAACCTATCCCTTTGAGGGCGTTCTTGGAGCCGGTCAACAGCGCCACATAGCGATACAGGGTCTGTCCCGCCTGGGCCGCATCCTTGGGTACCAGGGTCTTGATGGCACTCTTGGCACTCATCTTGTTGAGATCTTTGGCTATCCCCGACAGTGCCTGGGCCGCCATCACCCAGGGAATGGTCAGCCAGGCTTGAGGCACCAACAACATAGCCAGCGCCACTATCTGCAGCCCAAGGCCGATATTCATGGTGCGGTTGAGCCCCAAACGGGCGCCGAGCCAGCCGCCCAACAGATTGGTGACCACACCGAAAAACTCATAGAAGATAAACAGCATGGCAATGGCCAGCGCACCGTAACCCAACTGATAGAAATAGAGCACCACCAGCATGCGTAGCGCGCCATCTGTCAGGGTAAAGGCCCAGTAGTTACCGGTGATCAGCAGATATTGGCGCAGCGCCGGACTCATTTCAGCCATGGTGTTGTCCTTCAGGCATCCCGGTCCAAACGGCCCACCATCAGCGCCAACTCGGCGGTGCGATTGGCATAGCCCCATTCGTTGTCATACCAACAGTAGAGTTTGAGCTGAGTGCCGTTGATCACCATGGTAGACAGCCCATCCACTATGCAGGAGCGGGGATCTGTCTTGTAGTCCACCGACACCAGCGGTCGCGACTCGAAGCCAAGAATGCCCTTGAGTTCAGTCTCGGCCGCCTGTTGCAGCAAGTCGTTGACCTGTTGTTCTGTCACTGTTTGCTCCAACTCAAACACACAGTCGGTCAGCGAGGCGTTGGCCAGCGGCACCCTGACCGCATGGCCATTGAGGCGGCCTTTCAGCTCAGGGAAAATATGGGTAATAGCGGTGGCACTGCCTGTGGTGGTCGGGATCAGGCTCTGACCACAGGCACGGGCACGGCGCAGATCCTTATGGGGCGCATCCAATATAGTCTGGGTGTTGGTGATGTCGTGAATTGTGGTCATGGAGCCATGACGAATACCGAAGTTCTCATGGATGACCTTGACCACAGGCGCCAGACAATTGGTGGTACAGGATGCGGCTGTCACTATCGGATGCCTGGCCGGGTCGTAACTCTGATGATTCACCCCCATCACCAGGTTGGCGACGCCTTCCTCTTTAACCGGCGCTGTCACCACCACCCGTTTCACCCCTTGATCAAGATAGGCCTGCAACAGCGCCTTGGTTTTCATCTTGCCCGAGGCCTCGATCACCAGATCGCATTGAGACCAATCACTGTCTGCAATGGCCTGATTGCGACTGGTCGCTATCCGCCGCCCGGCTATGACTATGGCGTTGTCCTCATGCTCGACTGGGTGCGACCAACGGCCATGAACCGAGTCAAACTCCAACAGGTGCGCCAGGGTGGCGGCATCACCCGCCGGGTCGTTGATCTGCACAAATTCGAGTTCCGGCCAATCCCAGGCAGCCCTCAAGGCCAGCCGCCCCATACGGCCAAAGCCGTTAATTCCCACCTTTATTGTCATCTCAGTTCTCCTTTTATTTGTTGGCCGCAAGCCAATTACCGCGGCGGCGATTGGCAAATGCCACCAGAGACAGCATCACAGGCACTTCCACCAGAACCCCAACGACTGTGGCCAGTGCCGCTCCCGAATGCATACCAAAGAGGGAGATAGCCACGGCAACCGCCAGTTCGAAAAAGTTGGAAGTGCCTATCATGCAAGCCGGGGCGGCTATGTTGTGGGGCAGGCGCAAACGCTTCGCCAGCCACCAGGCCAGCAGGAAAATACCGTAAGTTTGCAGTAACAGCGGGATGGCAATCAGCACAATATTTTGCGGCTGGGCCACTATGGTTTCGGCCTGCAGAGCAAACAGCAGCACTACCGTCAGCAGCAGCCCCAATATCGACCAGGGCTTGAGTCTGGACAGCAAGGCCGTGATCGCCCCTGGTCGGCTATTGAAGTGTTTGCGGGTCAATACCCCGGCTAACAAAGGCAGCAACACATACAGCGCCACAGACAGAATCAAGGTTTCCCATGGCACCTGTATATCGCTCACCCCCAGCAGCAGCGCCGACAGGGGTGCGAAGGCAAAAATCATGATCACATCATTGACCGATACCTGCACCAGAGTGTAGTTGGCATCGCCGCGGGTCAGTTGACTCCAGACAAACACCATGGCGGTACAAGGAGCGACTCCGAGAAGGATCATCCCGGCGATATACTCCTGCGCCGTTTGCGGCTCTACCCAAGGGGCAAACAAAAAACGGAAAAAGAGCCAGCCAAGCAGTGCCATGGTAAAAGGCTTCAGCAACCAGTTGATCACCAGCGTCAGCAGCAATCCCTTGGGATTTCGGCCAACATCCTTGATAGCGGAAAAATCGATTTGCACCATCATGGGATAGATCATCACCCAGATAAGCACGGCGATCACCAGATTGACATGGGCGTATTCCAGCGCCGCAATTGCGGCAAATACATTAGGTGCCAGATAACCCAGCGCTATCCCAGCTAAAATGCACAGCCCTACCCACAGGCTGAGCCAACGTTCAAAAATGCCCATACATCCCCCTCTCCGGTCCCCCGGCGGTTAACTTCCGGCGCTCAAGTGATAGATTCCGGCCGGTTTCAACAGCAAGCTTGCGGCCTCGAGACCATGGCCTCCAGCCGAGTCAGCTCATCAGCAATAAAGCCAGGGTTGGCCGTCAATGTGTCCCGCAGCAACTGCTCGCACCAGGGTGCCAGCTCGGGGCTGAGACGATAAAACACCCATTGGCCCCGACGTCTGTCTTGCAGCAACCCCTGAGCTCGCAGCTGCGCCAAATGACGGGAGATCTTCGGTTGACTCAAGGCCAGGGCCTCAGTCAACTCGCAGACACAAAGCTCTCCCTGCTGCAGGATCAACAGCAGGCTGCGCAGCCGGGTTTCATCGGCCAAGGCTTTGAAAAAATTCGGTAGTTCCATGATAAATGCCGCTCCTTAAGGCCAATATTCGGTCAGCCATACATCTGCCGTTTCAGTTGCCACTCAAATGAACACCTTCAGCAACCGGCAGAATATATGGATAACCAAATATATGGTAAATCATATATAAAAACGCCTATAGTTCAAGCGCTATTTTGAGGAGTCTATCGACGTTGGGCTGAGCGTCTGGCCCAGCGATTGCGCGGGTTTGCAACTGTTCATTTAGCAGAGTCAGGTACTGTCGTAAATTAATTTTAAACTCTAATTATTTCCGGCTTATTTCAGAGCTTGATTGCAAAACAGTTATAGCTCAAATCGAGATTTCATCGCTTGTCTTATAATTGCATGCAATATATTAAAAATTGATAAGCTTAAGAAAATAAAAGCATAAATATATAATTTTAAACAAATAATATAGCAAAAACCCAGTAATAACCCAGTAAATCACTCAGATATAAACTTGATCATTTTCTGATAAGCATGAATAATATCGTTCGAATCAAAACCATTTGAACACTAATCATTTGATTGGTTAGCCTTCAAGTGGTTTTTCATTAGCCCAACTTTAGATAAAACTTAAGGAAGGAGAATCACGATGAATGCCAACAGCTCACAGGAGTCTGACAGTCATCTTTCACGCTACCAAATCAGCCTCAGAGATAAAGCCAAGTACCTGATCCAATTAGGGTGTTTCTGGCTCGTACTCTCAACCTACCTATACCCATTCTGCAAACAAAAATTCAATCAAGCCTTCAGTGGCAATAACGGGCACTAATCTATGGATTATTCGAGTTATATCTCTTTGGCCATCTACTTTGTGGTCATGTTGGCGATAGGCCTGTTTGCCTATCGCAATTCTACCGATGATATTTCGGGCTACATTCTCGGCGGCCGTCAGGTCAGCCCTCAGGTCACGGCGCTGTCGGCAGGTGCTTCCGATATGAGTGGTTGGATGCTGATGGGTCTGCCGGGCGCCATGTTTGTTATCGGCTTCGACACCATCTGGATTGCGCTGGGCCTGCTTATCGGCGCTTGGTTCAACTATCTGCTGGTAGCCCCCAGGCTCAGGGTTTATACCCAGGAAGCCGATGACGCCCTGACACTGCCGGACTTTTTCAGCAAACGCTTCGAGAAGAAAAACGGCTCGGTGCGGATGATTTCTGCCGCGGTGATCATACTCTTCTTTACTCTCTACACCTCTGCCGGCCTGGTCGCCGGGGGCAAACTGTTTGAATCCGCCTTCGGCCTGAGTTACCAACTTGGCCTGGTGATCACTGTCTCAGTGGTAGTGGCCTACACCCTATTGGGGGGCTTTCTGGCCGTCAGTATGACCGACTTTGTGCAGGGCTGTATTATGTTTGTCGCCCTGGTGATGGTGCCTATAGTGGCTTTTCAGGAGTTCAACAATGGCACTGAGATGATGGCGCAGGCCAATCACACCATAGTGCCTCTGTCTGAATCTGTGGAGAAAATGAGCCTGCTGGCGATTGTTTCCAGCATGGCCTGGGGACTGGGCTATTTCGGTCAACCACACATCATAGTGCGCTTTATGGCAATTCGTTCGGTGAAAGATATCAAGACCGCCCGCAACATAGGCATGAGCTGGATGTTGGTGACCATACTCGGCGCCCTGGCCACAGGTCTTATCGGTGTCGCCTATGTCAACAAGTTCCACCCAGGGCTGCAGGATCCGGAAACCATCTTTATTCTGTTCTCGGAAATTCTGTTCCACCCCTTGGTGAGTGGCTTCCTGCTGGCGGCGATTCTGGCTGCCATCATGAGCACTATCTCTTCACAGCTACTTGTATCATCCAGTTCACTGACCGAGGATGTTTACCGCGCCGTGTTCCACAAGGACATAGACGAGAAGAAGCTGGTGAATATAGGCCGTTTTGGGGTATTTGCCGTTGCTGCCGTGGCCACCTTGCTGGCCCTGGATAGCAACAGCAGCATACTGTCACTGGTGAGTAACGCCTGGGCCGGTTTCGGTGCCGCCTTCGGGCCACTGGTGCTGTTCAGTCTGTTCTGGTCGAAGATGACCCACTCGGGCGCCGTTGCCGGTATCCTCACCGGCGCCATCACAGTGCTGCTGTGGATCCTGCTGCCTGTCTTGCCCGATGGCAAGACACTCTCCAGCGTGATCTACGAGATAGTTCCCGGCTTTATCATAAGCTCTGCGGCCATAGTGCTGGTCAGCCACTTTAGCCAGGATCCCTCACACTCAGTGCAGGAGACCTTCCACGCTACCCGGGAAAAACTGCAGCAGGTCGGCTGATAGCTGGATAGAACAGATCCCCAATTAGACCCGGTGGCAGACGCCGGGTCTGGTTTCCATCCCCAACCCGCTTCGAAGTAACACCTCAAATAGGTTAAGGAAGTTATGAATAAGCAACCAAGGCAACGAATTGTTTTAAAAGTCGGCAGCGCCCTGATTGCCCCTGACAGACAGGGCTGTAGCTCGCGCTATCTGCTGGCCATAGCCCAATTCATTGTGCGCTGCCGCGCCAAAGGCATTCAGACCATACTGGTTTCTTCCGGCTCAATTGCCGCCGGAGCCCACAGGTTTCCGCTCAAACCTGGCAGTGAAGCCAATAGCCCAGAGGCCCAGGTAGTACTGAAAAAAGCCATGGCCGCCGCCGGGCAGACTGAGATGATGGCGACCTGGGATAAGTTTTTCGACTTTCCCACGGCGCAAATTCTGCTGACCCATGGCGACCTGCGCGACAGAGAGCGCTATCTGTCGATTAGGGAAACCGTGTTTACCCTGCTGGATCACGACATACTGCCGATCCTCAACGAAAACGATACCGTCACCACAGATGCGCTCAAGGTGGGTGACAACGACAACCTGTCGGCCATGGTGGCAGCCGCTGCCGACGCAGATACCTTAGTGATCTGCTCGGATATTGATGGTCTCTACAACAAGAACCCACATCTGCACAGCGATGCCGAGCTGCTGCCCGAAGTCAATAAAATCGATGCCACCATCTATGCCATGGCCGGCGGCAGTCACAGCGATGTCGGTACCGGCGGCATGCGCACCAAGATAGAAGCGGCGGAAAAGGCCAGCTCCCACGGCATTGATACTTACATAGTCAACGGCTTCAAAGAGGAGAGCTTCAACGCCCTGTTGTCGGGCCGCAATCCCGGCACCCTATTCCGGGCATCCGAAACCCCGCTGCAGGAGCGGATGCACTGGCTGACCCACACAGTGAGGGCGCAGGGGGAAGTGATAGTCACCTCCGATGAAGAGATGGATAGCGCCAAGGATTGCGCCGAGCTTTCTAGTAATGAAGTACTTGAGGTCAAAGGCAACTTTGCCGCCGGCGATACCATACTGCTGTGCAGTGACGACGGCACCCGTCTGGCCAAGGCTCGCAGCAACTACAGCAGCCGCCTGCTGAGTTTTATCGCCGAGCAGGAAGACCCGGAACTGGCCGACAGCTTTACCGATAGCCTGGGCGGCATAGTCTCGGAAAAAGATATCGCCCTGCTCTGTAAAACGCCGCAACTGGAAAAATAGCAGCGGCCCGCCACCAGAGTAGTGCAACGAACAAAGGAGGACCTAAATGAGTCTGATAACCACACTGGCAAGCTCAGCGGCCAAGGCGGCCAGGGAGCTGGCACTCATAGATACCCAAACCAAAAATCAGGTGCTGAAGGCGATGGCCCAAGCGCTTCTCGCTGAAAATGACAATATTCTCAAGGCCAATGAGGAAGATCTCCTAGCGGCCCGCAGCGCAGGTCTCAGCGAAGCCATGCTCGACCGGCTGACTCTGACGCCAGAGCGGATCGCCGCCATGGCCAGCGGCATAGACACCATAGTCAAGCTGGACGATCCCGTGGGTCAGCGCCGCGAGCTTGGCCGCCGTCCCAACGGTATTCAGATAAGCAAACTCAGAGTGCCGCTCGGGGTGGTCTGTATGATCTATGAGGCGCGCCCCAATGTGACCGCGGATGCCGCAGCGCTGTGTTTCAAATCGGGCAACGCGGTAATACTGCGCGGCGGTAAAGAGGCGCTCAACTCCAGCCTGGCGATAGCCAAAGTGCTGCACAAAGTGCTACAGGAGTTCAAACTACCAACCGCGCTGGTATCCGTGGTGCCAGATCCCGACCGCGCCCTGATGCTGGAACTGTTGCAACAGCGCGACTATATCGACCTAGTGATCCCAAGAGGCGGCGAAGGCCTGATCAACTTTGTCAGCGACAACTCTAAAATCCCGGTTATCCAGCACTTTAAAGGCGTTTGTCACCTCTATGTCGACAGAGATGCCGATGTGGAAAAGGCGCTCAACCTGCTGCTCAACGGCAAGACCCAACGCACCGGCGTCTGTAATGCCCTGGAGGGCCTGTTGGTACACAAGGATATCGCCAAAGTCTGGCTGCCCATCGCCGCTCAGGCCTTGGCCGACAAGGGGGTGAAGATCAATGCCGATAAGAAGGCGGCGCCCTTCTTCGACCAGGCCACGGTGCTGACGGAAGAGGAGTTCGGCCAGGAATACCTGAGCCTGGAAATCGCCGTGCGCCAGGTCGACTCACTGGCGGATGCCATGGAGCATATCGCCCGCTTCGGCAGCCACCATACCGAGGTGATCTGCACCGAAAGCCAGCAAGCGGCGCAGCAATTTCAGCAAGGGGTCGATGCCTCTGTGGTGATGGTCAACGCCTCATCACGCTTCAGCGACGGCAGCGAGCTGGGGCTAGGTGCCGAAATCGGTATCGCCACCACTAAACTCCATGCCTACGGCCCCATGGGACTGGAGTCATTGACCACGGAGAAATTCCTGGTCAATGGCACAGGTCAGACACGCGACTGAGGAAGGGTTTGGCAATAGCGGGGCCTAATGCCAAACCGCTATTGCCCACCACCTAGAGTGCGGATGCTGGAAGCCCGAATAAGGACAGGATGTCCGAGAACGGTCTCCCGCACAGGCTTCCCCTGTGACATGGCGAGAGTTGCGCAGCAACGTGCTTACGAGCGAGATCAAGAGATGGCAACTTGGCTGTTATGCATTGAGGCATTTGAACCACAACTTTAGGCCGCTGGCACAGCGGCTAGCATTGCTTTCAGCTCAAAATAGCCAAATAACATAGATTGAACTTCCAGCAACGGATGTCTCCCATTGCCTGCAGCAGGCTTATGCACAGGCGATCCTGTGACTCGCTGCGAGTACATCCCTGTAAGCTCTGCCTCGCCATCCCTGGCTCGGAAGGTCACAGTTCCGCCTATGCCTGGAATTAGGCGTATATCTGCAGATCCCTAAAATGTTTCCAGCTACTCAGTACTAATAGAATTGCACCAATTCCCCCTTCGGAGCCGCCGCTGGCGTTGTTGCAAATTGGCGTAGCCGAGACAGGGATGTCGAGGCTCGAAGGTCGAGCAAGGAGGCGAGTCCTGAGTGTAGCCAATTTGCGTCATAAGCCAGCGGGGCTTTCGGCTACGTCGGGGTGTCCTTGGGGATGCAAGGGGCTTTGGACAAGCAAAGCCCCTTGCCCGGTGTGGTGTGGAACACCACGACTTTAGGCCGCTGGAACAGCGGCTATCATAGCTTCCAGCTAAAAGTTACTAATTAGTATTGGCAGGGCCTCCGGCGACGGATGTTTCTCATTGCCTGCCGCAGGCTTATGCACAGGCGATCCTGTGACTCGCTGCGAGTACATCCCTGTAAGCTCTGCCTCGCCATCCCTGGCTCGGAAGGTCACAGTTCCGCCTGTGCCTGGAAAATAGGCGTATGTCTGTAGATATATAAGCAATTTCAAGCAACGCTATGATTGCAGAATTACACCGACTTCCCCCTCAGTGTCGCCGACAACCGTTGGCGCAAATAAGGTGGCTGAAACATGGATGCCGAATCAGCGCCCAATCTCCCTGGGTGCAGCCTCATTAGTCTCTATCGCGAACAGAGTTTTGCCCCAGTAAACAAAGCCTCCCCGTGGCAAAAGGTTGCGACTGAGGTAAAATAGCCCATCTTTTGTCGGCGGCATCTCATACTGGTATGACTCCACAGCGGCTCTACCTCTCAAGCACAGCCTTTTTTGCTGCTTGCTGCTGCCCCGCCGTCGGCTCGCATTCTCCCGGAAACAGGCAGATAACAATAACCCCGCCTGCCGGACTTAGCCTTAAACCCTACACCCAGAGGAATACTCGTCATGAGTCTTGCTGATTCCGTTCTAGCCGTAAACAATGATTTGCCTATCCGCACCGACAAGCCGGTTCACAGCGGAAAAGTGCGCAGTGTCTACTGGTTGACCGAGGCCGACAGCGCCAGATTGATCCGCGAAAAGGGCTATGATGTGCCCGCCGATACTCCGCTGGCGATCATGGTGATCTCGGATCGTATCTCCGCCTTCGATTGCATCTTCCATGGCGAAGATGGCCTCAAAGGGATCCCAGGCAAAGGGGCGGCGCTCAACGCCATCTCCAACCACTGGTTCAGCCTGTTCAAGGAAAAAGGGCTGGCAGATAGCCATATTCTCGACATTCCCCATCCCTTCGTGTGGATAGTGCAAAAGGCTCGTCCGATAAAAGTGGAAGCCATTATTCGCCGCTATATTACCGGTTCCATGTGGCGTGCCTATCAAAAGGGTGAGCGGGTATTTTGCGGCATCACGCTGCCGGAAGGATTGCAAAAGGATCAGCAGTTGCCCGAGTTACTGATCACCCCATCAACCAAGGGCATACTCAAGGGGATCCCTGGGGTACCGGAGCAGGATGATGTCAACATCAGCCGCGCAGATATCGAGGCCAACTTCGAGGCCTTTGGCTTTGAAAAGCCTGAAGATATCGATCTGTACGAAAAGCTGCTCAAGCAGGGATTCGAAGTCATTTCCGAGGCGCTGGCACAGCAAGATCAGATCTTTGTCGATACCAAGTTCGAATTTGGCTATGTCACTGACAAACAAGGCCAATCCAAGCTTATCTATATGGATGAAGTGGGAACCCCGGACTCTTCACGTATTTGGGATGGCAGCGCCTACCGTGACGGCAAGATCCTCGAGAACTCCAAAGAAGGTTTCCGTCAATTCCTGCTCAACCACTTCCCGGATCCGGATATCCTGTTGAACAAGGACAGAATGCCGGAACGTGAAGCCCTGGCCCGTGATAACGACCTGCCACTGGAGGCCATGATGAATGTCTCGCGTACCTACACAGGTATTGCCGAGAAAGTCACCGGAGCCAAGATTACTCTCTCGGATAATCCCAAGGCAGAAATCATCCGGGTGCTCAAGGAACAATACGACCTGGTGAACTAAAGTATTCTGCCGCGGCTGCGACTCAGGCCTAATCCCATTAAGCATAAAGCCCCGACAGGGGCTTTATTTGTTCAAGCGCCATGGCGCTTGCCTATCAAGCACTGACCGGGCTCCAACTGGCCTGCCGATATTGGGACCACATCAACAGAAGCTCTTTGATAAAAACTATGTAGAAATAAGGCATTAATGCCGCTACTACCAGCACATAGCTGACCTTATATCTGAACGGCATCTCTTTCTTTTGGCCATTATCAAAGATAGTCACACCGCTATATAAGAAAAAGCCTATCATGTACAAAGTCACAATCGCGCCCAATCCCGTAAAGACCCAGTAGATGATCTCAGGTCCTCGGATCAATATAAATTCAGTCAGAGTTAACTCATCCATCTTTCCTTCCTTTTGTTGGATAAACACCATGCTGGTTTCTTGGTGGGTACCAATTTATCTCAGGTACAAGGCTGGAAGGCCACTCTGTGATACGGCATCCTTCCGATTTAAGGCCTTTATTGACCATCCTTTGTCATTGGATCTAAGTGATAAAACCAGTAACTCAGACTAACCAATCACAGCCTGAGGCAACATACCTCAAAACAACTATTTCAGCCGCCTTTAGCCAAGCCCATGTTAGTCCCAAAATCAGCCGTCAACGACTGCTCAGATCGAAGCACCGGCTTTTGATATAGAGAACCCCTAAATCCATCGGCAGGCATTTGAGTTCGCAAACAGGCAATTTGTGCCTGGTCTCAGCTGACATAAACTTAAAGGTGTGGTGAAAGGCCAATAATAGGAGATGAACCATGCGTACCCGACAAATTCTCTGTCCGGTCGACTTCTCTGAAGAATCCGAACACGCCCTGGAATATGCCATAGAGTTGGCGGCGCTCTATAAAGTGAAGCTGAGGCTGCTGCATGTGATAAGCAAAGCCTATGGCGAGGATATTACCACTCTGCCCCATCATGAAGAGAACTTCGGCATAGTGGCGGTGACTCAAGAGCAACTAGACAAACATATGAAGGCTTATGCCTCACAGAAAATACATTCAATGTTGCAACAGTTACATCCAGAACAGCAACTCGAGGTAGTAATCCGCCGCGGCAGTGCCACCGGGCAAATCCTCGAAGAAGCCGAAAGCGCCGATGTGGGCATGATAGTCATCGGCTGCCATCGGCGCACGGCGCTGGCCCATTGGTTGCAGCCCAGTGTCGCCGAAGAGGTTATCAACAAGGCTAAATGCCCCGTCATGGTAGTGAAATAACTGAACCGTCAACGGCTCAGAGTTTCACTTCGCTGTAGGTGGTCCAGGCCAGCAGGTTACCCATCTGTGGCACTATCCAGACGGCAGTCTTGTGATCCTGATGGATCCGGTAGTAGTAGATCACCTCATCGCGGATATCGTCTTTGCGGATCTCGCGGTAGAAGTGCATCGCCGAGTCACTGACATTGTTAGGTTTGGTCAGCTCTTTCTGGGTCACTTTGACTTGAAATACGTCGACCTGATTGCCGGAAATCTCGGCACTGTATTGCTGAAAATTGCCTCGCAGTTGATACTTTATCGGGGTGGTGATGCAGTCCTGATCTGTCACACAGGCGGAGGAGTAGAAACGGCCGGAATCTTTACCTTCATACACCAAAGACAGGCTGAGATCGGTGCGCACCAAGAGCTCCCCGGCAACCGGGAAATAGATGTCGGCATGGTAGTTGTGTTCAATGACTTCGGCATCATCAACGGCCGCGGGGATGATAATGCGGTTATAACGGATCCGCCGCTCCATCACTCGGCTGAGAGGTAAAAACTCCTTCATATTCAACCCGGCTGGGTTGGGATCTATGGTGGTGATATTGATAATGCCATCGCCGTCACAACCGGCTTCATCGGCGCTGGGACAAACAGCAAAAGAGTAATTACGCCCATCGGTAGCCGCATAAGCACTGAAATGCTTCAATCCCTGGATCACGTTGCCTTCTGGCGTCAGGTGCTTTTGCCACATAGAGGGATGTAACTTCTCGGCACCATCATGATAAAACAGTTGCGCCGAGGCCAGCGTACCGCCCACATTCAAGGGCAACTGCTTGTCGGCATGCCATTGGCTGACATGTTTGACCATTTCGTGATAATCACTGAAATACCAGAAAAAGCCCACCAGTCCCAACAACAATAAAATCCCCAGGATTTTAATTTTCAGAGACACGCTCACCAAAGCATTACGGATGGCCTCGCCATCGGATATGGCCAGCATATGCACATGAGACTGCTCGGAGATATTCAGCTGGTAGCCGCGGCGGGCAACCGTCTTGAGTTGAATTTCGGGATAGGGTTCCAGCTTTTTCCTGAGAATACTGATGCATTGAGTCAGTGAGGTCAGCGCCACCACTCGCTCCGGCCAGCCAACAGCCAACAATTCATCTTTGCCAAACACATTTCCCGGGGCTGACAACAGGTGTGACAATACCTGAGCCTCAGAAAAAGACAGAACTATTTCTGAACCGTCACGTTGATCCAGTAGGTGTTTGGCCTTGGCATCCAACACCAAATAGGGAGTCAGCTGCTGCATTGTCACTCCAGAAATTCACTCCAAGAAGTTTGATCGGCCCCCCTTGACGGGGACCGAGTATGATTTTGGAGTGTACCCTGATAGTAAGCGGCATAATGTGATAACCATACCATTTAACAATTTGTTTCTATTCGATAAAACCTCTAATAAACTCATACATAATCAAGTAATAAGCTAGAGTTGTCGTTTGTTGAAACAGAAACGACAACCTAGATACAAAAGCAACAGCCAGGCCAACAAAATGCCCAGCAACCAAGGCCATTGTGGTACTCCGGCGGTCGCCATTCCCAGGAAACTTTGATTGAGTAAGCGAAATACCGTTGCCGGGTTCAACAACATCAGCCATTGCAAACTCTCTTGACCCAGACTGTCGACCGCCACCACAGCAATTACCAATAGCGCCAGATCGTAAAGCAATACCAACACCAGCCAGAACAGCATCAAGATTGCCAGCGCCTGAGCCTTCTGTCGGGCCCAGAGGCTGACCCAATATCCCAACAATATAAACACCAAACCGAGTAACCAGGCGCTTGTCACCAGAATAGTCAGAGTGGCCGGTAACTCCAGCGTTCGGTAGGCAGGTTCCAATATGGCCAGCAGACACAAAGGCAGACCAAAGCCTATCAGCAGCGCCACCAGCAAGGCTCCCCCCTGCCCCAGCAGCTTACCCGTGAGCCATTGCCCACGAAGCATGGGATAGGTCAACATCAACAGTAAGGTCCCGGCTTCATCCTCACCGACAAAAGCATCGTAACTCAACAGCAAGGCCAACAGGGGCATCAAAAAAACCGTCAGGGTCAACAGGGAATTCACCAGTTGCGGCAATGGCTGCCAACGAAACTCGCCCCCAATTGCGCCGCTGCCGAAAATAACCGCTGTCGCCAACAAGGCAAACAAACAACAAGCCGTCAGCAACCAGCGACTGCGTACGCAGTCTTTAAACTCCTTGACGGTAACGACCCAAACAGGATTATTGGACTGCACTTGCAAGGGTTCTCCTTGAGTCACAAGCTCCATCACGCGGCCTCCCCGAGTTTGTTGCGCGAACCAGTCGAAACCGGCTGCCCGAGATCCGATGCCATAAAATGATGAAACAACTCTCCAAGAGACGCCTTGTGCAGTTGGAAATCAAAACAATGGTACTTTTGGGTTAAAATAGCCACGACCTCGGCCACGTCAGCGCTGTCAATCCGCAACTTCCCTTGCGTAAATACTGGACCCAACACGGGATCGCGACTGAGATCCAACCCAGATGGTAACCACACCTCCTGTGGTAAGCTCGACTGACGACGCAAGCCTGCTAAATCCCCCAGAGCCTGAATACGCCCTTTGGACAGGAGTAATGCCAGATCCAGATGCGGCTCGACCAAAGCCAACTCGTGAGTACACACCACTATGGCGCAGCCTTGCTGCTTCAGCGCCGCCAATTGAGCATACATCAGTGCCGAGGCCGAAGGGTCCAGACCCACAGTCGGTTCATCGAGCAACAACAATCCGGGGCGGCTGAGTAGCGCCTGCGCCAACCCAAGCCGCTGTCTTTGCCCCTTGGAGCAATGCCTCAGTTTACGCTGGGCGATATCTTCCAGCTCAAATTCGGCCATTAATGCCCTGACTCTGGGCTGAGCAACCCCCTTCAACTTGGCAAAGTAACTCAATAGTTCGCCCAGGGGCATGTTGTCGTAGAAGCTGACGTTCTCGGGTAGATATCCCACTTGCATGCGGCTTTCACCGGCCGCCTTGCCCAAAATAGTCAGCTCGCCAGCGGCCGGCGGTAACAGTCCCAGCAAGAGCTTGATCAGAGTCGACTTGCCCGCACCGTTGTGCCCGGCCAGGGCCAACATTTTTCCCTGCGGCAGTTGAAAGGTGATATTTTCGAGTACCTGTCTATCCTCGCGGATAAAAGCCAATTGCTGACAATCAATGCTGAGCATAGTATGTCTCCTCTAGCAGATGGCGCGAGCCCACCGCCCCGGTTGTCACGGTAGAGATCAGCGGTGGTTGCAACAAAGGGAAACTGTCGCGAATGCCAATATCTTCCCCCAACGACAACTGGCGCTGTAACCAACGCAATAAGAGCACCACAGGGCTGTCCATCAATAATCTGGCCTCTGGATAGAGCCAAAACAAACGATCCAACGCATCATTGGGCTGATAAGGGCTATCGCCAAGACCATTGGCATCCAAGTCCCAACCTTGATAGCTGCTCCAATAATTACCTTGACCTTGATAACTCCACTCCTGTGCCTTATCGCCGACATAACGCACCTGAGTAAGATTGTTTTCTATGCTGTTACGCCACAGGCTGTTGCCCTCTCCCCCCAGAGCGACACTGATGCCGGTATCACTGTCGCTGAAGCGGTTATGGCTGATACGATTGTCGGCAGCACCGTATATAAATAGCCCCTTACCTTCACTGGCTATGGCGGGATCCCCTTTGGGATTGTGAATAGTTGCCACCAGATTGTGGTGCACTTCGCTGTTGTTGGTCACATTGAGCAAGATGCCGAAATCGACCGCATTAGTAACCTTATTGTGTTCCAGGGTGATCGCCTTGGAGCTCATCAGCGCATATCCTCCCAATAGATTCCAGGCGTTATTGTTCCAAGCACAATCTTGGCGGGTATACATATAATGAATGCCATATTGCTGGCGACTGAACTCGTTGTGGCTGGCGCGACTGACATCAACATTTTCCAGATAAATGCCATCACGAACCGAATGAATGCTGTTGTAGTGCAGCTCGGGGGCTTCTACATATTCCAGAAAAATCCCATCGCCCCGATCGAGAAAGTAACGCTTGTCATCGCCGAGGATCTTGCAGTGTTCAATTCTGGGCCGTTTTAATTTTTCGCCATGAATACCAAATCCAGGCCCTTGTAGTTCCAACCTCAAGAGCTGGACATCATCGGCACCCGGCAGCAGACGCACCCCAGAATCATGTTCATAAAGATCGGCGCCCCAATTACGGATCTCAAGCCCTTCGAGACGCACCCCAGCGGCGGCGATAGTCACGGCACTGCCCTTACCGCCGCCATCAATCACAGTACCCGGGCGACCAAGTACAGTAATGGTTTTACTGATGACCAAAGGCCCCTGATATTCGCCGGCTGCCAGAGTCAACACCTCACCTTCATTCAGCGCATCTATGCGTGCCTGCAATGGATTTTGGCTGCCAAAGCAGCCAAATGAGAGCAGTAGAAGGAGCAGTAAAAACCTCAACATAGCCCTTAGTGACTTCCTTCAAGTAACTCCAGGGTAATATCCTTGTAGGTCAACACCCGGCCTCCCCAAGACTCGGCAAAGGCTTCTGCCGCCTCTTTGGTTGAGAAGGGGGCAACAGCGGGTCCCATCACTCCCTTCTTGCTAGTGCCATAGACATACCAAGCCTTGGTAGCATCGATAAAGGCACTGTCATCGGGATGCTCCCAGTCGGTTGTGCCCATGTCATGGACAAACATCGCCTTGATCCGGCGCTGATTTTCCGGTTGCAGCGCAAAACTGAACATGTCACGGCTGGAGCAGAACTTGGGCACGGCATTACTGTCTTTGAGCATCAATTGCCCTTTGGGTCCAGGGTATTTGGTGATCACCATGCCACACATATGGCATTTGTCATGCTGCTGAAGGTGTTGCGCTCGAATGGGCTGATCATCACTCTGGGCCGGACTACAAGCGGGCAAACCCAGCATTAAAAGTGGAATAGCGATGGCAAGTAGTGTCTTTTTCATCTTTATCTCCAGTTATTAGAATCAACACCTCGCCGGGGCCTTGCAGGGACAACCCATTGGCGAGGGTTGAAAAAAATCATTCGAGTCGGCTACGGGCGTTGGCAATAGCATATTGCAACGCCTGACGATCCAACTGCTCATTGTCGCTATCGAGCAACAGCTGCCAGTGGCCTATGGCCTCGGCATATCTTTGGTTAAGAAAAGCATCGTTGGCCAACAGCAACCGGGTGCCGGGGTCGGCACTATCCAGCGCCAAAGCTTGCTCGACCCATTCCTGGGATTCCGGCAGCCACTGACGCTGATCTCGGTAATAGGCAGCTTCGGCCAACTGTCCCAACAAGGCGGCGCTCTTGCCCTGAAGTTGCAACTGCTGCTTCAGGGTGGCCACCGCATCCAGATACATGCCGCCGCGCACATAGGCCTGCGCCAGCTGTTGCATCAGGCTGGTGTCTTGTGGCGCCTCGGCACTAGCGCGCCGAAGCCGGACAATTTCGGCAGCCAACAGATAATCTATGCTGTCATCGGCCTCGGCCAACTGCCAATCGTTATAACGGCCGGTATAGGAGTAAGTCCCGAGACTCAGGCCTATGATCAGCAGCGGCAACAGACTCCAGTGCCACAGAGCCGGCACGACTCTATCACCCCGGCTGGTTTGCCACTGGTAGAGGGCAAACAGCGTCATAAACGCCAGACTCAGCAGGGCAAGTCCCAACCAGAGCGGGTTAGCCATAGCGCCTCCTGTCAACCGTGACCAGGCATAGGATGCTTGTTGTCTTTACCCGGCTGTTCAACCTTGACCAGTTCAACTTCAAAGATCAAAGTGGCCTGAGGCGGGATAATTCCCGGGGCTTCCTCGCCATAGGCGAGCTTGGAGGGGATAACAAAACGGAACTTGGAGCCTTCAGGCATCAGTCTAAGCCCCTCTTCCCAGCCGGGGATCACTGTCATCAAGGCAAAACGGCTGGCAGCCTTGTTGGCGCTGCTATCTTCAAACACAGTGCCATCAATCAACTTACCGACATAGTTGACGGTCACCACATCTTCGGGATTGGGCTTCTTACCCTTGCCCATGCTCAGCACTTCATACTGCAGGCCACTGTCGGTCACTTTAACGCCGGACTTTTTCTTGTTTTCGGCCAGGAAGGTTTCACCGGCCTTGAGGTTGTCCTCAGCCAACTTATTGAAACGGGCCTCTCTTTCTTCATTGAGTACGATGGCGCGTTGATTCAGTAGATCCAGGATCTGCTCATCTGTCAGCTGCTGCTTATCTTTCAAGGCATCGGTAAAGCCGGTGATCAGCAGCTCCATATTGACTTCGGCCCCCAGCTCCAGCTGTTGATAAACCTGGCCCGAAATATAGTTACCCACGGACGCACCGAGGGCATAGGAAGTCTTGTCTGTTTCTGTTTTCAAGTCGGCCGCCAACGCGGGCAGACTCAGACAGAGAGAGAGAGAAATAGTAGCGGCAAGTTTTTGTAATTTCATGTTTTTATCCTGCAATATAAAAAATTCAATGCCCAGTAAATCAGTTATTAAGGACGCTCTATCGGCCGTCCGGAAATACGCCAGCCATAGATACCATCCGGCATCTGCCTGACGTCGGTATAACCCAGTTTCATCACCTCTCTGGCGGCCACATTACTGGAGGTACATAGACGGTTGGCACAGTAAAACACCATGGTGGTGTCCTTGTTTTCCGGCAGCAATGTCTTCCAGTTATTGACGTTGAAGTAAATGGCACCGGGAATGAAGCCATCGCCCCATATTTCCAGGGTGTTGACGTCGTAGAAAATCACCCCTGGCTGATTGAGTAACATCTCGGCTTCGCGCATGGAGATCTGGTTGAGGATCTCTTCATGGTAGGGGGCCGGTACTAAATCTCCACCACCACCGGCCTGTACTGCAGGTGCGGCAAACAGGAACGCCAATGGCAACAGCAGTGACGATTTCAGTGACTGTTTCAATGAGAATCGGAGTTGCATCTTTATTCTCCCTAAGAATGGCTCCAGGCAGATGCCCGGAGCCACGATTACCCGTTACAGCGAAGCTGTCTTGGTGCCCTTGCCATCGGCAATGGCTTCAGCTTGAGTCACGTAAGTAGTTGCTGCATCCATACGCTTACGGGCATAACGAGGAGCGTGAACACCCCATGAGCCGTCTTTACGTACGAATTCAACAATTTCACGAGCCTTGTCGGTCAGCAGCAGAACTTGTGTCTTGTCTTCGATAGACAGCTTGTTCTTGGCAACTTTGCGATCGATTCGCTTGAGCGCATCTTCCACCTTGGCCAGGCTGTCTTTGACAGGAGTCTGCCACTTCATGACCTTACCGTAGATCTCTTTCTGATCCTTGAAGTGCAGGCCCTTGCTCAGCTCAGACTGGAACTGGCTGTGACAACCCTTACGCTCAACCACGTCGTGGTCAGAGATAGAGGTACGAGCACAGGTCCACATCAGGTCGAGATAGCCGTGACCATTCTCATCCTGAGCCACAGTCCAGCCTTTGGTGGTGGACTTACGAGGTTGACCTTCAGGAGGATTCAGCGTCTTGCGATCTGGGCTGACATCGATCTTCCACAGGTGAGACTTACGCACTGCGTCGAAGCCGGCCATATCTGGGTACTGAATCGCGGTGAAGTTTTCACAGCTACCCATGTTAGGCATGTGACAGCTGGTACAGCTGTTCTTGGCGTGAGTGCTGGTGTTGGCAGCCATTTCGGCCTGAACCTGGTGACAGTCAACACAGTCTTTCTTGATTGCAGGCTTGGTGTAACCGGATTTCCAGTCGTTACCTGTTACTTCGTGTGGATCGTGACAGGTAGAACAACGCATGCCCTTGTCATAGTGAGAAGACATGAACATCTGTGAACCTTCGGTACCACAAGATGGGCAAGAAGACTTCATCTTAACGTTGAAGGCATATTCCAGCTTTTCCTTGCCTTGCTCGGTTTCGGCCAGTTCGTCAACATAGTTGAACCGCTGGTGACAACGTTCACAGTTGGAAGGCATGCCGCCGCCGTTACCGCCATCCAGGTGACCACCGGCGCCGTGACACTCTTCACAAGCGATACCGCGGCTGATGGTGTGCTCTTGCAGTTTCTTGGGATCGCCAAGGGCATCCAGGTATTCCTGCTTGTTCTTAAAGTCAAACTTGAAGCTATGACACACTTCGCAGTAGGAGCTGGCAGGCTGGAACAAGAACTCTTTCTTGTACTTGGCACCGTAGGAAGTCATACCCCACTGGTGAGAACCACTGGCACCGAAGTCTTCCATCTTGGTTGGGAAGTCAGGAATAACCTTCTGGATCTTCTTGGCCATTTCCGGAGTCAACCATTCTGCCCAACCACGGGAGAACTGGTTACCACCGGCAACCATGGTACCTGTACCATCTTTCAGCAGACCGCCTTCAATATGGTAGGAACCACGCACCAGATAGCTGTCGATAAAGCCGTACTTGGTACGAGGAGTACCTACAGTGGCGTAGATCGCATCTGGCGTCACACCGTCCGGCAATATAGAAGCGTCAGAACCATACAACTTTTTCTTCAGATCGTTGTCCACTTCCGGGTGTTCACCTGGGAAACGTATGGTCTTGGCGTGACGAGAACGCTGCCACTTCTCATACTGTACCGCGTGACACTCACCGCACTTCTCAGGACCAACAAACTTGTTGGGGAAGTCGAGGATTGACTTGGCAGCCAAACGATATTGCACCGCTGAAGGGCGGCCAACACGTTTGCTGTACTTCTGGCCGTTACCTTGGTCCATGTACTCTTCACCGCGGTCACTGACCTTGTACATACCAATGAGGCGGCCTTCTTCCTGATACTTGAACACAGGGTGATTCTGGAACAAGTAATCAAACAGCTCTTTTTCCTGAACGATATAGTCTTGCAGCGTCTTCACGCCATTGACTTTTTCCATACCGTTGGGATTGGCGATCACCTTCTGTGCCGACTCTCCCATCTGCTTATTGCCGTGACCTGGTTTATCTGCCGCGAGCGCAGTAGCGCCGCTGACGGCAGAAAAGCAAAACAACACACTGAGTGCTGTCTTTTGTTGCCATCGTCTCATCATACTACTCCTGAATATGTCGTTGGTTATTTCACAAACGAACTTGTTATTGCCGGCTTGACCGGTCGCGACTCATTCTTCATATGTGCGGCAGCAAAAACCTGCGCTAGAGCACAGCCCACCCCCGCTTGAGAAATCAAGAAAGCAACACCTTATATTTATCTTTTAAAACAATGACTTTAATATTTGAAGATAAGATTATTCAGTTCTTTTTTTGAGCGTTTTATTTCTCAAAAAAGCTCAATCTTGATGCTGAAAATTAAAAAATGTCGCACAACCAAACTGGCGGCAATAAAGGCGCGACAGATCACAGAGCCAAAGCATTAATCCTCCTAGTCTCTGGCCATCTATTTCCGGGAATTTCCCACATAACAAGAGAGCAGCCATGTTTACCATCACCATGTTGCCCGAACTGGGGCACTTTCTGCTGATCCTAGGCGGCGGCTGCGCCTTGTTCAGTGCCTTATTGGCATTACTCAAATATCGCTGGCCACAATTAGACTGGCCATTGCAACCTTTGCTGCTGGGGCAATTCCTCGGGCTGAGCGGGGCTATCGTCATACTGGCGCTGGCATTTGTTCTCAACGACTTTTCGGTGGCTTATGTCGCCAACAATTCCAACTCGGCTCTGCCGCTGTTCTACAAGCTGGCGGCGGTATGGGGTAGTCATGAAGGGTCTTTGCTGTTTTGGATGACAGTAATGGCTCTCTGGGCCTACTGTGGACTACCGAGACGTTCGCAGGATAAGGGGTATCTGTTGATGCTGCATGGCAGCTGCTCGGCGATTCTCTGCGGCTTTATCTTCTTTATGTTGCTGTATGCCAATCCCTTTGCCCGCCTACTGCCGGAAGTGCCCATAGAAGGGCGCGATCTCAGCCCCATGCTGCAGGACATAGGCCTTATCCTGCATCCCCCCTTACTGTTTCTCGGCTATGCCGGCCTTGGGATCTGTTTTTGTATCGCGCTGGCGCTACTCGTCAGTGATAAACTAACGGCCCCCCGTCTCGATAGACTCAAGCGTCATATGTTGCTCACTTGGGTGTTTCTTACCGCGGGCAATGCCTTGGGGTCCTGGTGGGCCTATAACGAACTGGGCTGGGGCGGTTGGTGGTTCTGGGATCCGGTGGAAAATGCCGCCTTTATCCCCTGGTTGGTCACCACTGCGGCACTGCACTGTCTGTTACTCAAAAACCATAATCCTTTGGCACAGCTGTCAGCCCTGGCGCTGGTACTGCTGGGTTTCAGCCTGTGCCTGCTGGGCACCTTTATTGTGCGCTCCGGCATTATTCAGTCGGTGCATGCCTTTGCCGCCGATCCGGAGCGAGGAGTCATCATACTCCTGTTACTGCTACTTTATGGTGGCGCCGGATTCACCCTGTTTGGTCTCAGGTGTCGTCACTACTGGCGAGCGGGCAAGTTGGCGCCGCTGAGCCCTGACGGCCAATTATTGCTCGGTAGTCTGATCCTGCTAGCCATGGCTCTGACCACTCTGTTGGGTACCCTGTATCCACTCTTTTATCAAGCCATTGGACTGGGAAGCTTGTCGGTCGGCGCTCCCTACTTCAATAGCCTGTTTGTGCCCATGTTGGCGCTGGCGCTCCTGCCAATGGCACTCAGCACCTTGCCAAAGGTTAATTATAAGTATCTGTTTATGTTAGCCTTTGCCACATTAGCACTGACGGCTGTTGTATTGTATTTCCGGGGTTCTTTGGATCCTTGGTTGCTAGCGGGGGGCAGCATGACGCTGTTCTTGACCTTGATACTGTTGCTTTACCTGCTGCCATTACCCTCAAAGAATTCCAAGCCATTGAATATTCCCATGCTATTGGCGCACTTTGGACTCCTCATCAGCATCATCGGCGCAACCGGGGTCAGTTGTTTCGAGCAGCATTCACTGCTGCGAATGGGACCGGGCAAGGGCAGTATTCTGGGCGACTATACCTTTATCTATGAGCAGACCCGCCTGATTGACAAACCAGCCTATCGCGGCGAACAGGCGGTAATACGGGTAGAGCGAGATGAGCAACTGCTTACTTACCTCTACCCGGAGCGGCAGGAATTCAACACCAATGGCATGTCACTGTCCCAGGCCGCCATCCATAGAGGTGCTTTTGGTGATCTCTATGTCTCCATGGGCACTCAGCTGAGTGATGAAGAATTTTTGGTGCGCCTCAGCATCAAACCATTGGTGAGTTGGATCTGGCTCGGCGGCGCCTTGATGGCTATCGGCGGTTTAACCGCTCTCAGACGCAGATACCAACAACAGCCTCAGGCCGCTTTCCTTAACGCTTCAGGGAGACTCCAACATGATTAGGCTAATGCTACTTGGATTATGGCTCAGCTTTACTTGCGTCGAAGCCCAGGCGACCGATATGGATATCGCCCACCTCAGCATAGATATTTCCAAGGAATTACGCTGCCCTATGGCCACCAACCAAAACCTGTTTGAGTCGGAAACCGCCATTGCCAGCGAGCTCAAGGCGCAGATCTATCTGATGTTGCAACAGGGCAAGAGCCGGGAGCAGATCCTCGACTTTATGGTGGAACGCTATGGCGAACAGATCCGTTACCAACCCAGTCTGAATGCCGGCACGGCATTGTTGTGGTTGGGGCCTATCGTCTTGCTATTAGTGCTTCCCGGCGTACTGCTGTTTTTCGGCCGCAATAACACTCAATCCACCCATGATCAGGAGGACCCATCTTGAGATCTTACTTGCTTCTTTGTCTTGCCCTGTTGTTACCCCTGCCACTGTCGGCTCAAGGGGGGATCATGCAACAAAAGGCCTACCATACCGGTGAGCCTGTACCGAACAAGCCTATGTTTATGCGTGGGTTTGTTGAAATGCAATATGCCAGAAAGGTAGCGGACGTCACCTTTGCCGATCTGCAGGGTAACCCCAAGACCCTGGATGAATACAAGGGCCGTGTAGTACTGCTGAATCTTTGGGCCAGTTGGTGTCCACCCTGTATCAGAGAGATGCCAACCCTGGCCAAGCTGCGCAACAAATTGCAAGGCAGTAACATTCAGATTGTGCCGCTATCTATAGATGAAGATCCGGCGGCGGTGGCTCCCTTTCTGGCCAAGCATGAGCTTAAGTTGGATAACACTTGGATAGACAGCAAGAAAGAGATAGAGAAGATCATGCCGGCCAACGTGGTGCCTGCAACCTATGTATTTGACCCTAATGGCAACTTAGTCGGCTTTATCCGGGGCTATCTGGACTGGGATGACCCGGGTATTGATGACTATCTGTTACGTTTTGCCGCCAAGTATCAGGCAATCGCCGAAGGTAAAACGTCACAGTAACAGTGCAACCGTCCCGGGGCATCTCCCCAAGTCACTCCGGGCAACTCTTTGGCAAAGAACAATGTGACTTCTCCGCCCACACTTTTTGCCCGCTTTCCCGTCACGCACGCCTCTTTTTGTCGGGAAAGCTTTTTCTTTTTCAGCTTAGCCAAAATCCAGACTCGATAACTTTCAGCGCTCACCTGATAATCCGTCTCTCGCGCTTGCGAACACGCCCTTAGCCACAACTCACTTGGGTCACAAACCCATTGGATTATCGGCTCATCACGCCTCAGTTGCGCGCGCCAAATCAGCCTCAAAACCAGCTACGCTTACATCCTGCGGCTTGCCACTGATGGGATCGATAAAGCGCAAGCGACAAGCCATCAGCTTGAGGGGCTTATTGAAATTGTCTTCGCTCCTGGGCTGCAACTCAGGGTAAAACCTGTCGTTCAGCAGTGGCATTCCGAGGCTCTGCATATGTAGCCTGAGTTGGTGAGTCTTGCCGGTAATTGGACTTAGACTGAACAGCCCCATATCGCCATTAACGGCGATGAGACTGATTTCCGAGTGACTGTTGGCCTCACCCTCTGCCAAGCGCATGATAAAACTGGGCTCGCCCTTGATGAGGCGATTTTTCACTGTCCAGTGCAGCGGCAGGCTAAGTTCACCAGTTGCCAATCCCGCCTGAAGCTCAGGTGTCAGCCGCGCCAGCGCCTGGTAGTCCTTGCGTATCAGGCCTTCACGGAACAGCGCATGGTAGGCATGCCGGGTTTCGGGGTCAGTGGACATCAGCATGACGCCAGCCGTTTCTCTGTCCAGCCTGTGTGCCGGCGCTATGGTTTCTATTCCGGTGCGGCGCCTTAACCTGTGCACCAGGCACTCGTTGACATAGTTGCCGCTGGGAGTCACAGGCAAAAAGTGCGGTTTGAACACCAGAATGCTGTGCTCGTCCTGAAACAGGATCCGCTCTTCAAAAGGGATCCGGGTTTCTTTGGGGACTTCACGGTAATAGTAGACCCTGGCGGTAGGCCGATAAGGGGTATCGGCCTGGATAGGCTCGCCATTTTGCCAGTGTACCTTGCCGGTTGCGACCCGCTCACGCCAGACATCGGCATCGATGCGGCTGAAATGGTCGATAAGAAAGGCCAATACAGTGGCTTTGTCGGTCACATCCCTTGGCAAGACTACATAGGAGGGCTGTGCGGCTCTGTCTGTTTGGCTCATAACTCTTCCGGCAAAATAAAAAATGGCGACTCAGGGCCGCCATTCTACTCTATCTGCCTTAAATTATTCGAGGCAGGTACCCTCAAAGCTGTTGCTGAACATGGGACTTAATCAACTTGAGCACAAAGTCCATGGTCTTGTGGCAATCAGGTTGATTCAACAACAGCTGTTTGTCCTTGTTGTATAAGGGCAAAACCTCCAGCCAACGCTGGCTCACCCAGGCGGCATCATCCAGATGCACTTCTGATGAGTAGAGCCCGCGCAAGTCCGGGTTGACCTCATAAAACTGCTCCAGTGCCGCGCTGATAAGAGTGAACTCGCCCCGAATAGGCTCCTCGGCCCAGTTGGGACAATCCATTACCTTTGCCAGCCAACGGCCATCTTTTTCCTGTTTGGCGGACAGGACTTTGACCCTTTGCTTGCCTTCCAGGGTGATACTCAGCGAGTCATCTTCCAGCTGATTGAAGTCGATGAGCTCGCAGCGAGTGGCAATGGGAAAACTGGGCGGCATGGCAACGCTGTTACGCATTCCGAAAGCCAGCGGATATTTCCCCTTCAGGACATCGGCCACCATGCTCAGGGTAATGGGGTCAAGGATCCTGATCTCAAGCCGTCCACCTGGCAACAACAAGGCATCATAGGTCAGTAACGCCATTTCCTGTGTATGCATAGCAACCTCCTTCCCCTCGGGGAGTGAGCAACCGAAAGCGAACCTGAGGTTCAACATTCGTTTTAAAGTCTAGCAGTTGCTGAAATTTCATCCATTGGCAATTTAGGCTAGTCCTTAGGTCTGCTAATGAATTAGACAGGCATTGAGTGAGTTTTGTTGCAAGCGTATTTATAGAAGCTCCAGTCTTTGGGCTATTTTGCCGCCGAGAAATACCTCGGCAAATTCATCAGCCAATCTGTTACTGAGATCGGCGGCGCGGCGCCAATATTGAATTCGACTGGCGCTATCCAAGGTTTCAAAGTCCTTGCGATCTGGAATTTTGCCATAGGGTAACGAAGCGACAAACTCCTCTGTGGGTGCCAACACCAAAGCATTATGATAACGGCGCTTGGCCCGACGCCATGGCAAGGATTTATCGAACCATCCCGGCGCCATATGGGGATAAAAATGCGGATACAGGGTCAACCCCGGCGCCCGTGACAGCGGCAGGTCGAAGTGGTAATCAGTGATGCCGCCATCATAGAAGTGCCCGTTGGTCACACCGCTGATTTCGGTTACCGGTGACAGCAGCAGTGGAATAGAACCTGTGGCCAGCAACACGGCTTCTATATTGTCACTGCTGAGCAAGGCGCTATTTCCGGGGAGATCTTTAAGCTGAGCGAAGGGAGAACCCTCTATGGCAGAGGCAAATACCAGACGCTCAAAGTGCCACCCCAAGGTGCGGCGACTGACAAGGTTGGTCATCGCGGCAGCGCCCAGGCCTGCCGCCAGCGCCAACTTGCTGTCGGCCCGGTTCAAGTGACGGGCGCGGCATACCACTATATGGCTGCGAATATGCGGCTGTTTGAGGATCTCTTCGGCGCCGCCTGTGCCTAAAATCCCGCTGACTATACCGCGAACCTGGCGGCTGACCTCTTCCCGACTCGGACGGGTTTCATAGCGCTGGCCTATGTAGAGTTGTTCCAGCCTTTGATAAGCCGCCAGCGGATCTGCCTGAGCCAGACAGGCCAAACGCCAGGCGCCGGATGAAGCACCAAGAGTGTAAAGCGGAGTCTGCCTCTGTTTGAAAAACTCACCAAACAGGTATTTGTCGAGCCCGGCAATCCCCAGCCATTTGGGACCACCGGACGCCGCCAATAGTTGAGTAAAAGACTCAGGCTTTAATCCCTGTTCCATCAATGTCTGATGGGCGTCTGTACCGGCAAGAAATCGCAAGTTAGCCAAAAAGTCACTCCCTGAGCCGCAAAAGTCACAGGCAAGATACCGCAGCCTTGCGCCGTCTGCCAAGCCCGGCCCGAGCCCCAAAGGTTTTATCCCCTTGCTCGGCCGCCCTTCCCACGCTCCACGAGCCAAGCAAGCGCATTTCGACGCACAAAAAAACGACAGCCAGGCTCTTTTCTGGTAACCATGCAGGTAAATAACTAGGCAAAAGCCAGATAAAAAACGGGCTTGATTCGATAAACAATGACAGCTCAATAAAATATTAAACAACAAAAACAAATAAACATAAATAACAATTACTTATGAAAAGCAAAACCTAAAAAACACCAAGACAAAAAGAATCAGAAAGCACCAAGTTCAGGAAAAAAATTTCTCGAAAAAACCAAATGTTTCTAGAACGCTGCGCTCTGAGTTATCACTTTTACGTCTAAATGCATCAATTGTAACAATGCTAATATCCGCGCAATAAAAATGCAGTTTTGAATCATTCAAGAGGTCGTATGCGCTTAGCTCTTATTTCACTGGCAGTAGCGAGTCAACTGACTGTTCCTGCCGTCTTTGCTGCCGAAGAGCAGCCCAGTATCGAAACCATCTCCGTCATAGGTTCACGTATCGCCCTGCGAACCGCCACCGACAGCGTGGCACCGGTCGATATCATTACGGCCGAACAACTGGAAGCTACAGGCATGACGGAAACCGCCAAGGCGCTGCAGTTTGCCGCACCTAGCTACAGCTTCCCCTTCTCCTCGGTCACCGATGGCTCAGATGCGGTGCGTCCCGCCAGTCTGCGCGGCCTGTCACCGGACCATACCCTGGTGCTGGTTAACGGCAAACGCCGTCATGGCTCGGCACTGGTCCATCTCTCTGGAACCGTGGGCAAGGGCTCGTCCAACGTCGACTTGAACGCCATCCCTATGACGGCCATCAAACGCATCGAAATTCTCCGTGATGGCGCTTCGGCCCAATATGGCTCTGACGCCATCGCCGGGGTGATCAACGTAGTACTCAAAGACAACAGTGAAGGTGGCATGGTATCGGCCCAAGCCGGTCAAACCTATCAGGGTGATGGCGAGCAATGGCGTGTCGGCCTCAACCACGGCCTCGGCATAGGTGACACTGGCTTTGTGAATCTGTCGCTGGAAGCGCATCACAAGAACAGCACCAATCGCGCCGGATTGGATCCGCGTCAGCAATATCCATTGCTGGCCGATGGCAGCCCGGATCCCCGCGAAGAAACCGTTAACCGCAAGAATCACCATGTGGGTGACGCCGAATATGACAACCTGGGGTTGTTTCTCAATGCCGCTCAGGAGTTTGCCAATGACAGCAAACTGTACGCCTTCGGTGGCTTAAGCCAGCGCGAGACCCGCTCCGGCGCCTTCTTCCGCCGTCCACTGGATAGCCGCAATGTTGCCGAAATCTATCCCGATGGTTTCCTGCCGCAGATAACCCCCAAGATCACAGATCAGTCGCTGCTGCTGGGTTATAAATTTAACCTGGGCGAGTGGCAGTTGGATGCCTCGGCCGGATACGGCAAGAACCGCTTTAAGTACCGGGTCGAGAACACACTCAACGCCTCTTTGGGCCCCGGCAGCCAAACCGAATTCAACGCAGGTACCCTGTCCACCGAAGAGTGGAACCTGACTCTGGATGCCTCACGTTACTTCGACTTTTACAATGACTCAGAGCTCCTGGTCGCTATGGGCACAGCCTGGCGCCAGAACGCTTATCAGGTGGAAGCCGGAGAGCAAGCCTCTTATATCAATGGCGGTTATCAGAACAAGGCCGGCGGCAGCCAAGGCTTTGGCGGCTTTACCCCAGAATCGGCGGTAGATGAGGATAGAGACAACATAGGTGTCTATCTCGAGGTGGAAAACCAACTGACCGACGACTTCTACTGGGCCGCCGCGGTGCGCTATGAAGACTATTCCGACTTTGGTGACAACACCAGTTGGAAGCTGGCGGCCAGATACGATCTGACCGACAACCTGGCACTCAGAGCCACTGCCAACACCGGCTTTCGCGCACCCAGCGTGCAGCAGTTGTACTTCACCAATATCTCGACCCTGTTCAACCCGGATCCCGTGACAGGCCAGCTGGTACCGACCGAGTCGGGCACCTTCAACAACCTGTCTTCCGTAACCCAGGCGCTGCAGGTAGGCAAGCTGCAACCCGAGTTGTCAGAGTCCTTCAGCCTAGGATTGGTATACACCAATGATTCCGGTCTGGCGGTGACTCTGGATGCCTATCAGATCAGCATAGATGACAGAATCGTGCTCTCCAGCTCACTGACACCTGCCGACTCCCAGGTGGTGGCAGATGCACTGGCCGGTACCAACGCCGAGTCGGCACGCTTCTTTATCAATGCCGTCGATAGCCGCACCCGAGGTGTGGATCTGGTGGTGACCCAGGACTTTGATCTCGGCAGCTATGGCGATCTGCGCGCCAGCCTAGCCTATGCCTACAACGACACGGAAATCCGCGATATCCATCTGCCAAACCTTCTGGATGGCCTGGAAGATCAGCTGTTTGACCGTATAGAGCAGACCCGGATGACCAAGGCCAATCCGAAGAACACAGGTAACCTGGGGCTGACCCACAGCCTGGGCGACTTCAAGACCAACCTGCGCCTGAGTTACTTTGGCCCCTACACCATAGGTTACTCACGTGAAGACGTGGAGTACGACGGTAAGTTCACCGTGGATCTGTCGCTGACCTATGCGGCCACAGATAACCTGAGCTTCACCGCCGGGGTGCAGAACCTGTTCGATACCTATCCGGAAAAACGCCCGGACGACAACAACTTCAACGGGATCTTCGTCTATCCCTTGACCAACACACCTTTTGGTTTCAACGGCGGTTACTACTTCCTCGAAGCCAGATACAGCTACTGATTTACCGGGAAACATATTTGCAGGGAAACATATTTGCAGGAAAACATGGGGGCCGGCGATATCGCTGGCCTTTGTGCTTTTTGGCGCTGATGCCCCCTGATATCGGCCGCTTGGCAACTCAAGCGCCTGTATGCGCCTGCTGCTTCTCAAAGAGATCAAACTTCCAGCAGGAATGCTATTATACTGAGCCAACCCCTTTCCCCAGAAGATACAAAATGATAGTGGATACTCTGGCCAACCGTGGCCATTACCGAGTGCTGGGCCCACGTATTCAGGCTGCCCTGGATTATCTGGCCGCAACAGACTTCAGCCAACTGGCCCCCGGCAGCTATGAACTGGATGGTAAAAAGCTGTTTGCCATAATCAACGATTACCACACCAAGCCCAGAGAAACCGAGCCATTCGAGGTACATAGACGCTATCTGGACGTGCAGTATGTGGTCAGTGGTGAAGAGGAGTTTGGCTACCTGCCGCTGGGAGCCCAAACGCCCAGTCGCCCCTATCATGAGGCGCACGACTATGCCGAGTTTGATTATCAATCCAATAGCGAAGCTGCGGCATTTATCCCTTTGAAGGCCGGCATGTTTGCCATCTTCTTCCCCGGAGACATGCATATGCCGGGCACGCTGGCCAAGGCCGTTGCTGTCCGCAAGGTAGTCGTAAAAGTACTGTTGGATTAAAAGAGCACTTGCAGTAAAACGCCCGCGATTGCGGGCGTTTTTGGGTCAGTGGTTTACTTATCGTCTTGGGTTGTGGGCTTGCAAAGCATCTCCTCGGCGCCATAGCCCCAGGTCACCCTGGCCTCGCCCTGATGCTCCCAGAAGCTGTAGTCACCGCCCTGATACTTGGCGCCGCTACCGCTTGGCACACTGAACATCAAAATGCTTCTGTCACCGCGCTCGGCAATCATGGTTGCCGGCTCTGTCTCGAAGAAAGTAGTCACCAACTCATTGGCCGGGTTGCCGTCACAGGCAAAGAATACCGGGCCGGTAGACTGCACCAAATGATAACGGGACTGCAACTCCACTATCCGCCTTTGATATGAGTCCTTGGTACATTGCAGCTTGTCTTCACTCTTCCAACATTCGTTGCGGCCCTTGATCCAGCCGCGCTGCTCGGCCTTGAGCAAGGGTGGCTGTTCATTGACCGCCTTGTCACTGGCCTTGGCATAAACCTCGGCCAGCTGCTGATCCAGCTTGGCAAGCTCGGGTTCCTGACAAATAAGCATCTCTATACTGGAAGCCCGCTCGCCCAAGGCGTTGCAATCAAATGTCGGCAGTTCCCGCTCTGTTGCCTGGGGCGAGGTTGAGCCATCACCTGTAGCCAATGCGGCGGCAACATCCTGGCTGTTATCCAGTGCCTGCTGCCCGCAGCCACTGAGCGTCGCCGCGGCGACCAACACCAGTAAAAGCCCTGTCTGTGAAACTGTCCCCAAACTCATTTTTGCTCCTTAATCTTCTCGCTAGATCTACTCGCGGCTGCCAAAGCCTTTGCGCAAACTAATCCTAGTCTAAAACCCGTTGCCTGTCCGCTGACTGAATTAAATGTCAGATCAATGAGTTGGCTACTAAGCCTTATCGACAAAATCCTGCAATGCCTGCAGGTTGGCAATTTTCAGCAAGGCGCCCTGTTTTATGACCAGGCCCTTGTCGATAAGCTCTTTTACCGCCCTGCGATAGACCCGGCCAGAGGTGCCGAATCGCTCCGCTTCCTGATCCGGGCTGCCACAGGAACCCAGCATCACCTCTTCGTGTTGACGCCTGAGCAGATCGAAAGCGATGTTATAGCTGATAGGGTGCAAGAGCCTATTGGTGTAAATGTCCAGCGAGTCCTGATAATCCCAGGCCAGGGCGCTGGCAAAAAAGAGGGTAAATTCGGGTTGTTGCAGCAGCATCTGCCTGACTTTCTTCAGGCATAACTGGCGGATTTCCATCGGCTCTTCGGCCACCACACTCCACTGACAACTGGTGGCAGTAAAGAACTCCATCTCACCGAAAAGGTGCCAGTCGCAATCCAACTCCCCCAATTGAAACCTGCGGCCATTGACGGCGCAGATATTCATCGACACCCGGCCTTCGGGCACCAGGCACATATGGGTCAACTCCCGCCCCTGAGACAAGAGATCTTCACCGGCCTGCAGCAATTGGCTCTGGCCGCAGCACTCGAGCATGGCGTCGCAAAACGCCTGGTGAGACTGCTTTAGATGCGCACTGAAACGCCCGGTGCTGTATGGTTGCAGCTGCATAACAACAAGATCCCGTAAAGATGATGGCTCATGCTAGCCCATCAGCCTTACGGGCACAAACTTCAACAGCAGAGCGCCTGCAGCGCCGCCAAAGACGCCAGCTTTTCCCCCTGCATCATGGCGCTATCGGCGTCGACATACTGGTTGATGCCCTGTTGCACATCTTCACCATACAAGACCACATTATTGAGCACCGCAGCCACTTCCAGGCCTCTCAGGCGGCCAAGCGTCAGCAGCGCGGCTGTTTCCATGTCGGCCCCCAAGACTCCGAGTCGATGCCAATGACGGCAAATCTCCAGCTCATCATCCCGGTAAAAACTGTCGTGTGAGCGCACTATGCCAGCGTGGAAGCGGCAATCGCGGCGCTGCAAATAGGCCGCCATGGCATTGATAAGCTGCCGACTCGCCAGCGCCGGGTAACCGGGCGGCGCATAACAGCCGGAGCCACCGTCATCGCGCACTGCGGCCTCGGCCAGAATCAACTCGCCCAAGGCTATCTGCGGCTGCAGCGCGCCGGCGGAGCCGACCCTAATGACACGGCGGGCGCCACACTGATACAACTCTTCCAGGGCGATAATCGCCGATGGTGCGCCTATCCCTGTACTGCAAACAGTGACAGCGACGCCTTGGTAAAATCCACCCATGCTGCGAAACTCGCGGTTCTCTGCCAGCAACCGGCCATCGTCCAACAGCGCGGCAATCCGATTGACCCTTTGTGGCTCACCGCAAAGGAGCACCCGCTCACTCACCTGCGATGGAGACAGACAGATATGCGGCTGTTTATCGGCACTCATCAGCAAGCCTCCGCCGGACGACTGCCATTGTCTTTGGCGGTACGCATCCACTGACGGGTACCGTTGGCGGCAATAAACAGCAGAATGATGTATTCAATCGACAGGGCATAAACCCCCTGGGCGGCATAAATGCCGACACTGACCACATTGATAAGTACCCAGAGGATCCAGTTCTCGACATATTTTCGGGTCATCAGAATTTGCGCCACCACAGACAGCACTGTCATCACTGAATCCCAGAAGGGGAAGGCATCCGGCTCCAGCACTGGCTGGGCCAGCCCGGCACCAAACAGGTTGAGCGTATCGACACTGACCTGGGCAAAGAGAGCAAATACCGGATCGATATAGACAGTCATCAGGCCGATGCCCAGCACTGAGACCGCCGCGGTAAAGGCCAGTTTTTGCTTCGACAGCCAACGCACCTTGAGGGTGTCGCCGGTTTGCTGATCCGGCCGGGTCCAGGCATACCAGCCATAGAGGTTGGCGCAGAAGAAAAACAGCTGCAGCAGCAAGATGCCGTAGAGCTGTATTTGATAAAAAATAATCGCAAACAGAGTGACATTAACCACCCCAAACAGATAGTTAATCGTTTTTTCCTGGCTGGCAAACCAGATACAGAGCAAACCAAATACTGTGCCCACGGCTTCAATCCATGACATGGCATAGCCACTGCCAATGGGAATGTTCACCAGGGTATTGTTGATATCAAACCAAGCGGCAATATCCATCATCTATTCCTTGCATTATTGTGTTTTGCGCCCATGTAAGCAGATGGCAAAGCTCAAGTTAAGGACATTTGTCCCTCTCGGCTGATGTGAATCACAGTGAAAGGGACAAGATGGAACGATCGGTATCGCAGGAGTTATTTTACGCTTCCGGATAGTGCACCGGCTTGATCAGGCACATGGCGAGCATTTTCTCGGCGCAATAGGCGGCGCGCAGATAGTCCCGCGCTTTAGCTCCCTTGAGGTTGTGACTCAGCGTCATCAGCCCGAGACGCTCGGCCCTTTGCGCCAATGTTGGCCTTGGTGCCGGCAGGCCATCGGCCAGCTCATTCAGCACCCCATGCAGGGTTTGTTGCATCAGGCCCAGGCGCGGCTGCGGCGCCTGGGGGGCTGACGGCTCGGCCAGCGCCTGCGCGAGTAGCTGCTGGTCGCTGGATTGGGGCAAGGTATCGAAAAAGAGGCTGAACCAGTTATCCAGCAGCAGGGACACAGGCCGAAGGTATAAGTGGCTGGCTGTGCGCTCGATGCGCGCCACTATCAGCTCGGGTACCCGCTCGCCCAGCAACTCCAGATTGGTCACGGCTCTTTGACTCAACTTGTTGTAAGGCAGCGAGAAACTCAGCAGCGCCTGCTCCCTGTCCCAATAGTGCAGTTCCATACACTGACTGGCCTGATTGAAACCACTTAGGTAGAGACCGCTCGGCCGAAAACACAGGTACTCCTGTTGCCAGTCTATCTCGTCGGCAACAGAGAGACTCACGGGCTCCAGCGGCTGGGTCGCGGGGTAGACCCGGGTATCCTGCAAACGCCGCAGGCGCCCCCAGGCATTGAGTTCGGCCTGAGCCAGGGTTTGGGTCTTACCCTGCCAACCCAAGGCCGACGGCGCGCCTGCCAGCATGGGCAGACCGCGAAATACACTGGCATAATCCAGCCGCTGCTCGGCTTTGGGGCGGCTCTCGGCCAGGGTGATAAAACGCCCCTGCTCATCCTGCAATACCTGAGTCACACCATGGGCGCCCCCTTCGCTCTGCCAGGGGAAAGCGCCCAGCCCCAGCACCTGCTCCGGCGCTTGTTGATAGGGTCTTTGCGTCTGAGCCTGGCTGCCTTCCAGAGCCGCCAAGGAGCGGGCCAGACAGCTGAGTAGCAATTTTCTATCCCTGACACCTTGGCCCGAGACATATTTTTCCAGCGTGCCATGCAGCTGTTTCAAAGCGGTCAGTGGCAGATTTTGCCTGTCCATGGGCACCAGCAGGAGTTCCAGCTCTACCAGGGACGAGGGTCGCAACCTCTCGATGCCGAGCTCAGTCATCTGCTCCAGCAACTTAAGGCAACGGCGCTTTAACTGATCGCGGCTCTGCTGCCCCAGATACTGCAACTGCGCCTGCTCATCGAGCAGCCATTGCGGCCATTCAAAGGCGATGGCCTGTTCTTGGCAATAGAGCCAGACGGCGAGCAGCGCATAACGCTGCGCCTCTTCGGTGCAGATAATATCCTGCAGCCCCTGTACACGCCGAAAATACAGCTGCTGCCCCTCCAGTTCGACGCAGACTGTGCCTTGCGCAAGCTTAATATCCACCGCCCAGCGGCGCTGACTCTGCTGGTACAGACGGCGAACCTGAGTCTTGCCGGCATCATTCAAAAGCTCGGCCAGATGGAGTTCCACCCGGGGCGGCTCTTCGGCGCGAGTCTCAGGGGATGCGGGCCGCTCCAGCAGATAAAGCGCCGCAGCCACTATGTGTTTACACAGGCCGGAGGCGCCGCAATCGCAGCGACTGGCGAGCGGGTTATCCCAATCCAGCTGCCCCTTTTGCCCTTCAAACTCAAAGCCATAATCCTGCATCTGCGGCTGGCTTTTCTCCAATGCCTTGCGGGCCCGGCGCACCAAACCTGCACTACCTAGGCTGGTGAGTATGGTTTCATTCATCGGCGTAGCCCCATAGTCAGCGCCAGCCATTCGGCAAAGTTATCCGGGCTGAGTGAGCCTATCTCCATCCCCAGGCGCTGCAGCTTGTCGGTGCTAAAAGTGCTGTAGAAAGGCTCGGCATCGTGATTCATGGCGGTCATCCCCAGCATCTTGATGCCACTGTCTATCATCCCCTGGGCCTGGGCCAGTAAGGCCTGCATTGAACCACCCTCTTCAAAGTCGGACACGGTTGCCACCACAGAGCGCCCCGGCTCGGAGCAGAGTTGCTGACAATAGCGCCAGGCCTGGGAGATCAGGGTGCCGCCGCCCAACTGGCAATTGAGCAACACAGACACGGGGTCCTGGGCCTGCTCACTCAAGTCCACCACTTGGGTGTCGAACACCACCAGCGACAACTTCACCGATGGCAAGCGGGTCAGGATCCCGGCGATCACTGCCGAGTAAATCAGCGAAGTCGCCATGGAGCCGGACTGATCTATGCAGAGCACTATGTGCCAGGGCAATTGGTGCTGCTGACGGGCATGGAAATAGACCCGCTCGAAACAGACCTTCTCGCCATCAAAATGCTTGAGGTTGCGGCGAATACTGGTCTGCCAGTCCAGATTGGCCAGCCGTTTCACCGGACTGTGGGCCTGGCGGTTGAGCCTGCCACTCAAGTTGTTGATATAGGTCGGCCGCAGGCGGCGCAGCAACTCCTCGACCACTCCCTGAATAATTCGCTCTACCTGTTGCCGAATGGCCGGCTTGTGATGGGCATTGAGTTTCAGCAACTGCTTCAGCACCCCCATACTGGGAGTGATCTTTTCCAGCACCTGCGGCTGCTGCAACACCTGATGCAACCCAAAGCGCTCGACCGCATCGGACTGCAGCCTGTCGTTGACCGAACGGGGAAACAGGGTCTCCGCTGCCTCCAGCCAGTTGGTCACTGCCAACTCGCTTTCCCCCAAGCCCGCGCTTACCTTGAAGCCACGCTGCAGCTGGCCCTCCTGATAGAGCTGCTGCAACACCTCATCCTGTTGCTGTTGCCGGGCGCTGAGACGGGTATCAAGCGCGTTGGCATAGCGCCCCAACACCAGACGCCAGCGCTGCTTCAGTTGCTCATCCATTGACTCAATCCTTGTTGCTCCAGGTCACTGCGCAGCTGCCGCTCCAGCGCCAGCCCCTGTTGAAAGTCCTGTTCAGATATCCCGTATTGCAACCAATTCAGGCCATTATCCCACTGATTCAGCTGCAGCAAACGGCGGCAGAGCTCATCCACCTCTCTGGCATCCAGCGCGCAGAACAAGCCCCTCATGGCCGGTAGCTTGTCGATAAACTGCGCCTCACTCAGCTCACTGAGCCAGTGATTCAGCATGGGCAGCAGGCCATGGTCTTGCCGCAACCAGTGCGGCACCACCTTAAGCAGCGCCTCAATCACAGGGAAGGGATCGTTTTGCAGCTGCAACTGTTGCAGCAGTGGCGCCGGGTCCAACTTGTCCAGCTCGATAGCCAAGGCCTGCAGGACAAAATAGAGCACGGGTCGATGGGCGTTATGACTTGTCAACCAGCGCAGTCTGTCACGCCAGGGAGACTCGAGCTCGTCCTGATGCAAGACTGCTACGCTCTGCAGATCCAACAGTAACTTCACCGCCTCTTCATCGCTCAGACGGTTGATTGCCGGTAAATGAAAGCCGACCTGATGCCACAGGGCTTTTTGGTAAGCCAGCAGCTCAATATCGGCAAACAGTGGATGATGCGCTGCCGCCAGCAAGGTCATAAAGCTATTGGCCAGTTGCTGAATGTCGCTGCATTGGCTTATCTGCTGCGCAATGGCATGGGCGCTCAGCTCTTCCGGCATCCCCAGATGCAGTGCCAACACCAGTTTTTCCACCAGTTGCTGCAAATCTTCCTGGGGCAACTCACTGAGCCGCCGTTTCACCACCAGCTCGAGACGTAGCCCCAGGCTGGATTTCTCGGCCAGTGCCACTTCCACCGCCGGAGTCCAATGATAGTTCCAATGTTCGTGGCGATGGTTGAACTTCAATTGCCGGATGACCGGCATGCCATTTTGTGGCCTGGCAAAACCGCTGCCCACAAACAGCAGCCGACACAGGAGGCGACGGCGCTCAATATGCTTGTCCGTCATGGCGTAGAGATCGAAGTGGCAGCGTCCCGGTTTATCCGTCTGCAATCTGGCCTTACGACATAGCGCCAACACCTCTTCCACCAGCGGTAAACTAGGTTGGTCGGCCGGTAACTGCCCCAGGGCATCGCCGCTGAGCACCTTTTGCCAGGGTTCGAGTGTCGATGCCGACAGCTGCTGTTTAATCAGGCAGCTGCCCAGAGAATCCAGCAGATCATAGCTGCCGGGGCGCGCCAAGCCACGCAAACGACAGAGGGCCTGCAGATGTTCAAAGCAGTTTTTCTTATAGATCAGCGGCAGTTGCGGCATCTGCTCCAAGAGGTAGAGCAACCAATCATCGGCGTTCAATTGCCGCTGCTGAAACTGCCAGCGACAGAAGGCCGGATAAGGCATACCGGCGCCGTAGCCTTTGCGGGCATCCAGCAAGGCGTCACTGAAACGGATCACAAAGCTGTCTTGCGTGTCATCGACGACGATCGCCTTGGCCTCATCGGCAAAGTTAATCAACGCCGGGGTATGAAAACCACCTGTGAGCACGGCCACTCGCTCATAGCGGCGGCGGGCCGCCTTGATATGGGCCCGCATCTGGGTTTCACGGGCCAGATCGCCCATCTCTTCCAGGCTGTCTGTGCCAAAGCAGGCACGACTGGCAGCGCAGAACAGCAATACCTGGGTAAAGAAGCTCTCGGCCGAGGCGAAATTTTGTTGTTCAAACAAACGCTGCCAGAGTTCGTCGGCATCCCGGCAGCCCAGTTGCTGCTGTAGGCGGCGGCTGTAGTCCGAGCTTAAAAAGCGGCTATCACTCCAGCGGTTGCTTACACCACCCTCCAGCGCCTTTTCATCCAGATCGATGAAGATCACCTCAATGCCCTGCGCCGTCGCCCAGCGCAGCGCCTGCCATTCAGGGCTGTTCTCGGCCAGAGGGTAGTAGCTGCCACTCTGATAGATGGCAATAGGCGGCACCACAGTATCGCGCTGCAGCAGCGACAGATGGCGGATAAAACTGCCGGGGGCTTCTATTAACACAGCCTGGGGCTGCCGGCGCTGTAACTGCTCCAGCACCATGGCGGCGCAGGCGGGGCTGTGATGCCGCAGCGGCAACCAGCACACCCCGGGATCGGCCGCGGCGGCCTTGAGCAGTTCACCAAACTCCTCTCTAAGGAGTATCACCTCATCCACAGCGCTTTTCCTGCCTGGAAGAAGGCTTGCCACCCCTGGCGTTCACGGGCGACCACATCCATGTAATGAGCCAGCTTCTTCACATCGTCGGCCTTGTCCTTGATTAGCGTGCCGTGCATCTGCTGCACCAACTGGGCGGCACTCATGGGCTCTTGCCAATAGAGGCTGTGCAGGGCGCAACCATGCACTATATTAACCGCCTCGGCCGTGGACAGAGTGGCATCCATCGCCTGCGGGCCGACGGTACTGCGAAGGTCGTGAAATACCCGCACCAGCAAGTCCACCAGCGCTTCATCCAACTGCACCTGTTGGCCGCTGTCCGCCAGACGCTGGCTCACCTGAGCCAAAATCAGCTGGCGCTCCAGCAGAGGATCGCTGAGCACAGGCACTGTCTCGAAGTTGAAACGGCGCTTGAGCGCGCTGGACATCTCGTTGACCCCACGATCCAGCAGGTTGGCGGTGGCTATCAGGTTGAAGCCGGGCTTGGCCTGAATCGAGACGCCCAGCTCGGGGATACTGAGGCTTTTTTCCGACATCAGCGAGATCAGTACATCCTGCACCTCCTGCGGGCAGCGGGTGATCTCTTCAATACGCACCAGCTTGCCCTGCTCCATCGCCTGATAGACGGGGCTTTTCAGCAGGGCTTCCAGACTGGGGCCACCGGACAGTAACAGGGCAAAGTTCCAGCTGTACTTGAGCTGCTCCTCCGTAGTACCTGCTGTGCCCTGAATGAGATACTCACTGCTGCCGCTGATGGCGGCGCTCAACAGCTCAGAAAGCATCGACTTGGCGGTACCGGGTTCACCGACCAGCATCAGGCCGTTGTTGCCCATCAGGCTGACAATGGCCCGCTCCACCAGGGCATCTTCCCCGTAGTATTTGCGGCTGATATCAAGCGCCGCATCGCCGCAGATAAAACGTCGCACCGCCCCGGCCGACATCGCCCAACCCGGTGGAATAACGCCCTTGTCGGCCGCCATCAAGCGTTGCAATTCATCCCGATAACGCTGCTCGGCATGAGCCCGAATGACTTGTTCCATCCTGTTTGCTTCTCCTTATTGGCTGCCACCGCCAAGGCAGCAGCCTAATCCATCCGTTATCGACCTTTACCAGGGCAGTTTCGATTCCCAGTCCGGATCTGCCACACACTTGTCGCCGACTTCACGATAGTCAACGGCGATGGCATTGAGCAGGTTGACCGGCACCTCGGCCAACGGCAATTGACGGTAGCGGGCATAGCGGCCACGGGGGTTGGTCCGCTCCATGACCCTGATGTCATAGATGGCGGCGGCCTCGTTTTCTTCCGGCACGCAGTTACCGCTGAAGCCGAACTCCACTCTCAGCCCCAGGGTATCGAAACGCTTGAAGTAGTGATCAAAGAAACCGCCGTCTTCCGCTTCACCGCGCTGATAACCTTTCTTGGTCAACAGGCCACGCAGGGTATAGCAGTCGGTCATCCGGCCGTGCTGGTCATTGAGTGCCTCCTGGCCTTCAGTCAACGTCACTTCGGCACTTCGCAGCTGCTCGAACAGCGGCTTGACCTTGTAATCCTTGAGATGTGAACGCCAGGCATCCAGCGCTGCCTCCGCTAACAGGTTACCGCTCACCAGGCGTATACTCGCCGCAGCGGGCAGTTGCAGCTCTTCATCGTCAATATCGATAAAGGCGCCGTCTTCCGTGGGTCTGAAGGTTTGCCATTGACCATCAATCTCCACCTGCCAGAGGGTGCGCTGCAACAGGCGATACATGACCGGATGCTGATGCAGGTATAGCTGCCAGTCTGCGGCGAGCCAATGCCGCTCTGTGACCATGGCTTCATACAATCTGGCACTTTGCTGTTCGACCACCTGCTTGAGTTCTTTCTTGCAGTTGCTGAACCACTTTTTCACTTCGGCAATATCGCCTTCGTTATCTGTCTGCCGAGGTTGCGGCAGGCTCTTGAGCAGCTTGCCCTCTTCGTTGAGCAATCTCAGCTTGAGGTCGTCCCCGAGTGCCAGCGCCAAAGTACGGCTGCCGAATTCAAACTGGCTGGGCTGGGTCAGATGTTCGAGCCCGGCCGTCTGCACAGTGCGATCCGCCAGTTCATCCTGAGTCCAGCCGTTACGGGCCGCAATTTGACTGACTTGCGCCCGCGCCAGCTCCTGCACCGAGTTGGTACGATAACGCCGCGAAATACTCAGCAGAAACTGAATCGCCACAGGATCGTCCGAGTTGGCCAAGGCCTGCAACATGGCCTCTATCTGTGCCCGCCGCTCATAGCGCTTCTTCATAAAAGGTTGGATCATGCCCAGCAGGGTTTGCGCATCGCCGCCAGCGATCAGGGCCAACATCCCCTTGTCTTTGATGGCCGAGCCCAAGAGCTCATTCTTTTTCTCGGCAAAACAGGTTTGAAACGCATCCTCAAGGGTCTTGTGTTGATACTCTTTACCCCAGTTATACCGGGCCCATTGCTGGAAAATTTGCAACTGTTGATGTTGGTGAGCGTTGGCGTATGCCAGCGCCTCATCATCCGAAGGACAACGGGTATCCTGGGCGATAAATGCCGACAGAATAAAATGCCCCAGACGCTGACGGCTTTCACTATCCAGCAGCGACAGATAGTGACTCAGCAATGGGTTGCCCTGAGGCTGCTTGAGCTTCACCGCCAAGACGACCCACCAGAACACAAGTTCGGGCTCGACCGGGCTGCCGTCTTCAAAACGGCATGCGGGCAGCGATTCACGCGGGAACCAATCCATCGACTTGGGTGGCGCCTTTTTAAGGCCGGCCTTGGCTTCGGCCAGCAGCGCTTCCTTGCCAAGGAACTGGCTGATATCGGCGCCGGTTTGCAACAAGGCTTCCAGCAACACCACCCGGGTTGGCATATCTTTCTCTTTCTTCAGCGCCTGGCTCAATGCCTCCTGCGCCGAAGCCGCCTTGAGGCGACCCAGCCAAGTGGCGGCCAGCACCCGGTTATCCTTGCTGCCGGAGGCCAGCTCAGGAGTAATCAGGCTGATATCGGCGCCGTGGCGTTCGGCGCAGTACTGAGCCGCCGCCTGTATGGCTTTGCGACCATGGAAGGCATGTTCATGAACCTTTCTTTGCCAGTGCTGCGGCAGCTTGGGAAATTCGGCCAGAATCGCCAAGGTCTGTATCAATACCTGATTGGCATCGTGTCGATAGGTGCCATTGAGCACCTGGCCATTGAGGCCATGCTCTATATAGTCGGGGTTTTCGGCAAAGAAGGGCCAGATCAGCAGTTGTTCACAGGCGGCAGGCAACCAGTCATCTTCGCGGCCTTCGTAACCAAACAGGGCTTCAACCAAGGCCGCGGCGGGTTGATTCTCTTGGTTGCACAGGCTCAAGAGTTGCCGTAAATCCGTCATTCCCTGCAGACTTTTCAGAATATGTTCCTGCCCCAGCATACGTTCCCAGGAATGGCAGGAGAGCTCATGACGTTCCATCCGCAAAATAAGCCGCAGACAGGCTTTGGGGTGCTCATCGAGATCGGCGTGGCTGATCAGAGAATAAAACCCTGACAGAGATGATTGCCGGCCTCTTTCGAGATCCATCAGCGCCGCTTGCAGCTTGGCACTACTGATCTGCTGCCACTGCTGCAGACTTTTCCGGTAGTCGGCCAAATAACTTTTTCGGTAGCTGGGGGCATCTGGGTGCTCCGCTGCAGCGATATCGTTTTCAAGCTCTTTGATCTCTTTAGCCAACTGCTTTTCACACAGACCGAGCCATTCTTCAGGCACTTTGACGTTTTTATCAATGGCCGCAACGGCCGGAATATCCCAGCTAAACTGGTCACTCTGTTGCTGCCGGGTCGTGTTATCCAGCATTTTCGCCAGTGCCGTTTTTACAGCAGCGGATTTCTCTTCACTGTGCCAGCGCTGCAGCAAGGGGGTCGCTTCAGGATCGCGGCCGGCCACAACCAGCCAGTGACCACGGGTAGCCGCCTTGGCCCCCGGAAATTCCCGCTCCAGAAACGCCAGCAGCTCTTGTTGCGAGCTCTTTTTCAGCAGTTTCAGGGCCTCTTCACGGACAGTCGCCGAACCATCGGCGGCCAACGCCATGACCAGCGGCAGCTGCGCCGGTGACAGGGTCTGACAGGCTTTATTGAGCAAAGCGCAAAAAGTTTCGCGGCCGCTGAAATGCAACTGTTTCAACAGCTGCAGATATTCAGGATCTTCACTGAGCTTGAGCCAGTCGGTTCTCTTCCTAAGCGCGGTGCGGAAAGTATCGTGATAATAAGAGTCAGAACCTTCAAGAATAAAGGCTTCCAGCTCATGGGGCGGGTGTTCATATTGCGCGACCAGCGAGGCCAGATAGTCACGACTGGGCAGATCTTTGCCCGCCAAACGGCAACCGTAATACTCTTCCGCCAACTCTTTGAACAGCATCAGCACGCCATTGAGCCAGCCGCTCGAGCTGTTTTGCACGCCGTAGATGCTTATGTCGGGGTTGCAGGCATGACACACCAAGCCGAGACGGCGCATAACGGCCGCTTCATTACAGGCACCGGTTGCCACAAACCGGTTAATGGCATCACGGGCCTGAACCAAGCGTTCATCATTTTGTCCGTAACCATAGGAAACACCCGGCCGCGCCAGTGTTTCTCTAGCACTGAGCTGCTGGAGCTGCGACAGGCATGCCACAGGTTCACCGCTCAAAATATACTGACTGACGGCTTGTGCCAAACCCGTTTGCTGCTCATCAATAATCCGGCAAGCGTCTAGCAGTAACTTGTCTGTATTGGGGCGAGTGAAGGCTTCAAGCTTGTTTTTTAATACGTCCAGCATCTCTCATATTCCTTGAGTCATTAGCAAATATGTCTTCCTTCCTCCAATAGCAGACATTCAGTAAACACCTGCTTAAGCCGGCGGCCGAGCCTCCTTTTCGGACGAGGAAGGGCAATTCTAACGGAAACGCAAAAACAATATCGTTTACAAAACACCCATTTACAGTTCAATGCCGCCAAATGTGATCTGCCCTCCCCCGGGATGACGCCATATTACCCATAGAGAGCGGTTGATTGGCCTTGAAGCCGCCAGCGACTTAGGCCATGCCAACAGTAAAATCAGCAATATCCGGCAAGGGGTCATGGTCAATGTCTCAAACCTTGTTTAAGAAACAGGCTAGCTGGAGATTGCAAACAGAAGTTACCAATGGTAACTTTACGTTTGTTACCATAGGTAACTTAGCCAACCAAGCGTCGGTGGCTGTCGTTTCAAGGGCGTCCGTTTCAAGGGTATCTGTTTCGAGGCCGTCCGTTTCGAGGAGAGGCAAAGCAGCCGACGGCACAGCTTGGTATTTTTTTTGCCGTTGCGCTCAAGCCGTAAACGGCTAACAGCAACAGGAGTTTTAGTGTGGAAAGGTTAACCAAGTGCACTCTGGACAATGCCGATGAACTGGCCAAACCCATATTGCAGGAGATCAAGACTCGCTATGGCATGATCCCCAACTTCTATTCGGCTCTGGGCATAAATGGCGCGGTCATGAAGGGCTATCTGGAGTTTGAGGCCAATCTGGAAGAGCACAGCCTGCTGAGCCTGACCCAGCGGGAGATGATCTCCCTGGCGGTTGCCAACTATAATGGCTGCGAATACTGTGTCAGCGGCCATAGCTTTTCCGGGAAACGTGCCGGACTCAGTCCCGATGCCTGTATCAAGGCGCAGCAAGGCAAGGCCGATAACAGCGAAGATCAGCTGCTGCTGGATGTCGCCCTGGCGCTGCTGCAACACAGAGGCAAACTGCCGGACTCCTTGCTAGAGGCCTGTCTGGATGCCGGGATCAGTGAGGCCAAGGTGATGCAGGTCTGCGCCTGGAGTGGTCTGAATAACTTCAGCAACTGGGTCAACAACACAGTGCAGCCGAAAATCGACTTTCCAAAGGTTCCACTGCAACCCTATACTGAGTGACAAAAGAGAAGCGACAATGCGATGCATTGCCGCTTTTTCAATTTAAATTCAATCAGCTATCTATGGGGAATACGTGAAGAAGAGAATGCTCAAAGATCAGCGCCGTGAACAACTGCTCGAAGTTGCCTGCGAGATTGTCCGCGAAGCCGGTACCGATGCGCTGACCTTGAACACCCTGGCTCAAAGAGCCGGAGTGACCAAACCTTTGACCTATCGCCACTTCACCACCCGACAAGGATTATTGGCACAGATGTACCGCCACTACGACAGCCAATTTGTCGAGGCGGTGAAACAAGCCGCAGCGGAGCAAAAAGCTTCGCTGGCAGAGCTTTGCACCTTGGTCTGCCGCGCCTATCTGGACTGCGCCGTACGCTGCGGCCCCGAATATGAGGCGATAGTTGCGGCGCTGCGTGGCTATCCTGAGTATCAGAACATCACCACAGATATTCGCGACTTCTTCACCGATTTCTACAGCGAACTCTTTGCCGATTACCTCAAGCAGCCTGCTCCACAAAGCAAGCTGCTGTGCTGGGCCATCCATGGCGCCATCAATGAAGTCGCCAATGCCGTGGCCTGCGGCCATGCCACTCCCCAAGAGACAATAACCAGGCTAAGCCAACTGCTGCAGCGTATGCTCGGCGCCGATGAGAGCTGAACCCTGTCATTGATGCTCAAAGCCTCGGCCCCAAACGGTTCCCCAACGTATTTTTCCTTTAAAAACGGGCATCCCTGCCCAGGCCTACCGCAAAGCGGCAGGCCTTAGACGCAGGCCAGGTAGGCAGTCCGGCCATAACCCAAAGCGGCTCTCATCTTCCACTTAGGTCGCGTCATCTTCCCATCAATCCAAGGTTTCCAGCTCCCTCTCGCTCTTGAGATACAGGGCTCGATACAGGGTCGGCAATACCAGGAGAGTCAATGCGGTTGAGCTCAGCAGGCCGCCTATCACCACCACGGCCAGCGGCTTTTGGATCTCACTGCCGGCACCGGTTGACATCAAGATGGGGATCAGCCCCAGCGCCGAAGTCAGCGCCGTCATCAACACAGGGCGCAAACGGCCGACCGTACCTTCAAACACCGCCTGTTCCAACGACTCGCCGCTGTTGCGGCGCTGGTTGATTGAGTCCACCAGTACCACGCCATTAAGCACCGCCACCCCAAACAGAGTAATAAAGCCGATGGAGCTGGGCACAGACAGATAGGTACCACTGAGCCAGAGCGCCAGCACACCGCCTATCAGTGCCAATGGTACATTGGCCATGATCAGCGCCACCTGCTTGATAGAGCCAAAGGAGAAATAAAGCAGCAAGGCGATCAGTGCCACAGAGATGGGCACCACCATACTCAGCCTTTGTTGGGCCCGCTGCTGGTTCTCATATTGGCCGCCCACCATCACGGTATAGCCGGGCGGCAGTTGGGCTTCGGGCACCAGGTTGTAGATATCCTGCACTACGGAACCCATGTCCCGACCGGAGACGTTGGCCTGCACCACGACTCGCCGCTGCACATCGTCACGGCGGATATTGGGCGGCGCCATCTCTATGCTGACATCGGCCACTTCGCCCAAACGCACCTGCGCCCCATTGGCAGCTACCAGACGCAGATCGGCTATCGCATCCGGGCTCTGGCGGAAACGGCTGGCCAGACGCAGGTTGATATCGTAACGGGCGTTGCCGTCGATCACCTGACCAGCGCTGCTGCCGCCTATGCCTGTGCTCACCAGCGACATCACCTCATCGACACTGATGCCGTAACGTCCCAGCATTGCATTGTTGGGCCGCACCACCAATTGCGCCTCGCCGGTGATCTGCTCAAGAGACACATCCACGGCGCCGGGCACCTGGGCCACCAGTTTCGACAGTTGCTCGCCTTTTTCCGCCAGCACATCGAGATCCGGGCCAAACAGCTTGATGGCCAACTGTGCCTTGACCCCGGACAGGAGTTCATCGACCCGGGTCGCGATCGGTTGGGAAAAGGTCAGCAATAATCCGGGGAAGACACTGAGTTTCTGCTCCATCAAGCGTTGCAGTTCGGCGCGGTTTTCGGCCGAAGTCCACTCATCCAAAGGTTTGAGACCGATATAGATTTCAATATTGCTCACAGGCTCAGGGTCACCGCCCAGCTCAGGTGCCCCTATGCGTGACAGGGCATACTCCACCTCAGGGAACTCCAGCAGTAGGGCCTCAAGTTTGGGCGCCACATCCAGAGAAGTCTCCAAGCTCGCAGTGGGGGCCAGGGTGACCCGCAAGTTGATGGTGCCCTCTTCCAGTTCAGGTACAAATTCCGTGCCCAACCTTGGCAACAGCGACAGGCTCATGCCCAGCATGACTACCGCCACCAGCCCCACCTTGCCAGGCGAGGTCAATACCTTTTGCAGCAGCGGGCGGTAGGCACGCTCAAGCGGTGCCAATACTGGGCTTTGCCGGAAAGTTACCCCCTTGCGGAACAGATAAACGGCCAGCGCCGGCACTACCAACAGTGCCACCAACAGCGCCGAGATCATCGCGAGGATGATGCTCACCGCCATCGGCTGAAACAGCTTGCCTTCGACCCCTTGCAGGGCAAACAGTGGCGCAAACACCACTATGATGATAGCCGTGGCAAAGAACACCGGGCTGCACACCTCTTTGGCGGCCTGCCATACCCGCATGGCAATCGAACCTCTGTGATGGTCTTCCTCACCATGATAAGGGTCTGCCTCGCCATCGCTACGCTGCCGCGCCTGGTCTTGGTGGCGCCTATCCGGCTCACTCAGATGTTTGAAGATGTTCTCCACCATCACCACAGAACCATCCACCAGCATACCTATGGCGATCGCCAAACCACCGAGCGACATCAGGTTGGCCGACATTCCCAGATAGCTCATCACCAGCAATGCCAACAAAATGGAGACAGGAATCGACAACAGAACCAGCAAGGTGGCCCGTACGTTGACCAGGAACAGTGCCAGGATCACCACGATAAACACAAAGGCCAGCAACAGGGCATCACGCACTGTGGTCACCGCCTTGGTCACCAAGTCTGACTGATCGTAGAACACCTCAAAGGTGACTCCCTCGGGCAGCGCCTGGCTGATCAACTGTTCGCGCTCGGCGATATCATCGATAGTCGCCTTGGTGTTGGCGCCCATTCTTTTGAGCACCACCCCGGCAACCACTTCGCCCAAGGCCTTGGCTTCACCATTGTCGTCCCGACGGGTCATGGTGACGGCACCAACCCGGATTTCACTGCCAAAGCCCACTTCCGCCAAGTCAGCAACTGTGACCGGCGTGCCTTGGTATTCGCTCACCGGAATGCGGCCTATGGCATCCAGCCCGGCCTGACCCGCAGGCAACAGACCATAGCCGCGCACCACGAGTTGCTCCTGACCATTGGGCATAAACCAACCTCCGGCATTGCGGTTGTTGGCATTCAGCGCCTGCTCCAGCTGTGACATCGACAGGCCATAGGCCAACAGTCGATTGGGATCGACCCTGACCTGATACTGACGCACATCACCACCAAAAGAGAGCACATCGGTCACGCCGCCAACCGGCATCAGCAGCAACTTCACCAGATAATCGTTGAGACTACGCAGCTCATCGGCGCCGATATTGCTATCCGGCTCGGCTCGCAGAATGTATTGATAAATCTGCCCAAGACCCGAGGTGTTGGGGCCAATTTCCGGCACTCCGACTCCGTCCGGGATCATCTCCTTGGCGGCGGCCAGCTGTTCAAACACCTGCTGACGAGCAAAATAGATATCTGTGCCTTCCTCAAACACCACTGTCACTATGGAAAGCCCGGTACGGGAGAGTGAACGTACTTCTGTCACCGCAGGCAGTGAGTACATGCTGGATTCCACCGGATAAGAGATGAGTTTTTCCACCTCTTCGGCCGCCAGCCCCTCGGCTTCGGTATTGACAGTGACTTGCACATTGGTCACATCGGGAAAGGCATCCAGATTAAGCTTTGGCAGGGCAAACACCCCCACCACCAAAACAACAATCAAGGCCAGCAACACCAGAAAGCGGTTGCGGATAGCCCAATCTATTAACGATTGCAGCATAGTGCTTTCCTCAATGGTTGTGGATGTCGAAGCCGGACTTGGCCAGCTCGGATGCCAGGAAGAAGGCGCCGGCGGTAACAACCCGAGTTCCGGGCTCTATGCCGGATACCAGATTCATGCCGCGCTCACTGGCCAGCAGTTGCACCTCTTTGGCCTCGAAACCGTCATCATCTTCGATAAACACCTGCCAGTCGCCATCACGACTTCGGCTCAATGCCGCATCCGGCAGCATCACACCTTCACCGCGGGGATCGGGCAAAAACAGTTCGGCAAACTGGCCCGCATGCCAACGCACCTGAGTGTTATCCAGCCGCGCCAGCACCCGCTCGGTGCGGGTCACGCTGGACAACTCATGGGAGCGCCCTATCACGCTGGCACTGACACTGCGATCGCCAATTCGCACCAGAGTCTCACTGCCTTCGCTCAGGCCTTCGGCCTGCGCTGGGGTCAGCTCGGCGGCCACCCACAGCGAGCGCTCATCGGTCAGCTGCAACAGTTGGCTACCGGCGCCGAGCAACTGCCCTAGGCGCACCTCATCCTGCTGCACCCGACCATCTATGGGCGCCAACAGCTGATACTGGCCTATCTCCTGGGGGCGACTTTCCAGCGCCTTTATCTGTTGTTCTGTCATCTGCAGCGACTTGAGAATGGCGCGTTTTAGACTGACATCAACCTGTGTCTGCAGCCTGCGACTGGCACTGACGGCACTCTCGCTCATGCGACTGACCCGGCTCCACTCGGCGGCGGCATTAATATAGTCTGCCTGAGCCTGGGCCACGGCGGCGCCACCCAAGGTCAACAAGGGGTCGCCCGCCTTTACCTCTTGCCCCGGCACCACATGCCGTTCCAACACCCGCACTTCCAGTTGCGGCGTCAGCACCACAGTACGCTCGCGATCTACCAGCAAGGTGGCATTGGCGAAAGCATTGAGGCTAAAGCCACCAACGCTGACCTCTTGGGTTTCTACTCCAGCCAATTGGCGCTGCTCGCTTGAGAGCTGCAGCGCCTGATGTTCATCTTCATGTCCCTCTTCGGCGGCGACAGTCAAAGGGCTGGACAGCCCCAACATCAGCGCCAGTAAGGCGGCCTGCAGCCTTGGGTATTGTAGAGTCTTATTCATTGTTCTGTACCTTAGTGTGTATGGGGCTGTCATTGGGCATTCTCCTGGGATACGGCTATTTTCGGCAGTGCGCCGGGCAGTTGCCCCGAAGCGCCCATCCACTCGAGCCAGCTTTGGTAGAGGGCGGCCTCCAGTTCAAGACCGGCCTGAAAACTGCTGGCTAACTGCCGCCGACTAGTCAAATAGTCGCTGGTGCTAAGATCGCCGCTGCGCCAGCGTTGCCCCAAGAGTTCGGCCGCCTGGCGACCGGCCACCAAGGCCTGCTGTTGCCAATCGAGCCAGCTCTGCTTCAATCTGGGTAAGCTGTAGTTGAACTGCAATTCTTGTTGTTTAAGCGCCATCTCAACGCTTTGGTACTGGGCACTGGCGGCGGTGACCGCCTCCATGGCCGCCTTTATCGACTCGCTGTAGTCGTTGCGCAACTGCAGCGGCACAGATATGCCAATTCCCAGCTTGTTGTCGGAGCCTTCTCTCTCGGCATTGAGGCTTAAATTGGGGTCGGCCGCCGCCTGGGCCTTAGCTTGATTGACTTGCAGCCGCGCCAATTCAAGTTGCAACCCGGCACTGACCAGAGCCGGCACAGGCGCCTCGGTTGCGGGCAACTCTAGCCGATCGGCGAAGCTGCCAAAGGGCAGCTCTGCCCGGCCAAAACGCGCCAAAATACGGGTATCGGCATCCAGCAGCGCCTTCTGGGCCAGCGCCAATTCACTGATGGCACTGGCTTGTTCCAACTCCATCAGATTCAATTCCGCTTGGGACAGATCACCGACCTCGGCCCTTTGCCTGGCGATCTGCAACTGCTGCTCACCATAGTTTTGCTGCGCCCGCACAAACATCAGTTTCTTCTGTGCCAGACTCTGATCGACCAGGGCCTGCAACACCTCGGCATACAAGCGGGAACGTTCAATAGCGATATCACTCTCCAGCAACATCAACTGTGTGAGCGCCAATGCACTGGCCGCGGCGCGCTTATCGCCCCAGTCAATGGTTTGGCTGAGAGACAGGCTGTAGGTGTCATCTTCCGGGGCATTTTGATAACTCAAGCCCAGCTCTGGGTTGTAGATGGCGCGATCGGCGCCCTTTGCCAGATACTGGGCCTCGCGGATCCTCGCTTCCTGAGCCTGAAACTCGGGTAAGGTTCTCATTCGCTGCATCAGCTGCTCGAGCCAGGCCAATGACACTTCAGACTCGGTGCCACCAACGAGATAGGAGATCTCCGGCTTCTCAGCGGCAAAAGCCGGTTGTGAGGCTAACGCTCCCAGCCCCAATAGACTCATGGAGACTATAAATTTCAACATAAACTTTCCTTGGGAAAGACCTATATGGCCGCAATGAAATCGTGTGGCCAAAGGATAAACCTTAGAGTTAAATCTAAAGTCAATGGTTAATGCTTTGCTTGTTGAATCGAATACTGATCAGAGTGCTGCAGCGATGCTGGCCATGACGCATGAGATGAGTCAAATAGTCGGGATAAAAGCGGTTAAAGGCTCTGACTATAGACAGCACAAGACAGGCGCCATGGCACACAGGCAAACTGCGCCTGGACACCACAAACACTGAAATCAGTCAGTTAGGCTATTGGGGGACGGTAATCCGGAAACGGAAAATAGAGCTGTAAAGCCGGCTCAAGACTCTGAGGCCGGGGGGGGATCAAGGGAGTCGGGCTCTGTGCCAGAGCCACAGGCAGTGACAGGTGCCCGCCATGGCACTGACAATCGAGGCAGAGATCAAACTCCTGGGATTCTGTATGCACATGACTGTGAGCCACTCGGGAAATATCCATCCCTGATGAAGTCTCTGCCTCACAGGTACAATCGACACATTGGCTGATAACAGTGACTTCGGTGACAAACTTGAGATGAGGGTGATTATTCTCTTCCTCGGTATGATTGCCCAGATGCAACTGATGCGCGCCTATATTGGCGGCGCAAAATTGCAGCACCACCAGGGCAATAAGCATATGAGTCAGTTTACGGACAAATACAGCCAAGGATAATTCCCATTCAGGGTACAAAAACGGTCTGTGCCCAAATAGACCAACAGACCGAAATAAAGTTCAGTTATTTAAACACGCAATGCTTGGCGTAATCGGCAGCTTCATTGGCAGTCCAATCACCCTTGGGCTTTTCATCCATCTGCTTACACCAGGCGTCGCTACCTACTTCGGGAGCACAGGCGCTCAATCCAGCGGCAAAAACCAACGCCAGAGAAACCGCAAAAACTTTGGATAATGACATCGAAATTTCCTTATATGTGAATCGACAACCGCCCAAGAATAACAGAATTGCCCTTTTGACCCCATAGGAGATGATTAGCGCAGCGAACGTTTGGCAATCCAGCGAATAGCCTCATCTTTATGCTCCAACGGATACCAGGCCAGTTCGGCGCTGACAAAGGGTCCCAGCAGGCGCACCGCATTACCGACCCAATCCGGGCCACCGACAAATACCAAGGCATCGAAGGGCGGCAGCTGCACTTCACCGGCTCCCGAGAGTGAAGCCATTTCCCAGCCTTCCAACAACACATCGGCCTCTATGTAGAGACAGACTTGCCCCCACTCCTGACGGTAGCTGTTGATCGCGGGACGCAGGTAGGTGCGGTAATCCTCGGCGGTAATACGGCCGCTGGCGAATAAGCTGATCACGCCTTTGGCAATATCCGGAATTTGACACAACATAAGCACAACTCCATTGAAGCATCAACACAGGCCTAGCGTACGACCGATGTTGATATGGGTAATACCTTTACTGATAGTAAGTTTAGCCTTCCGAGACACCACGTCCGCCTAACATCGAGTGCTGTGTCGGCGCCATGTCGGCCGCTCCAGCACTTCGACTGCCGACTTTCCGTCTCGCTGAGCGAGTAAAGCCAAGCTGGGAATGGTAATATAGCGACCGCCCCAGATAACCGTTATTTTGCCATGATAAAGATCTCAAACCGTGTCCAAGTTTCAGAAAATGAAATCGAATGGCAATTTATCCGCTCCAGTGGTGCCGGGGGCCAGCACCTGAATAAGGTCTCCACTGCGGCCCAACTCATCTTCGACATCAAGGCCTCGTCGCTGCCGGACTTCTATAAGGAAAGGCTGCTGACCAAGGCAGATCACCGCATCACTCAAAGTGGCAAGATCATTATAAAGTGCCAACAAAGCCGCAGCCAGGACGCCAACCGCCAAACCGCGCTACAGCAGTTTATCGAGCTGGTCGCCTCGGTCGGTGAAGTCGCCAGGAAACGAATTCCCACCAAGGCCACCCGCGCCAGCCAAAGGCGCCGGGTCGACAGCAAGAAACAACGCGGTGAAGTCAAATCGCTGCGGCAGAATAAGATCCGCTTCTGATAAGACCAGTCTCGCTACAGTAATAGACAATAATTGCTGACAACTGAAAGGAATGTGCAGCGATTGTGCGGCTATTGGTCGACAAATTCGACAGCTTTTGCTGAAATCAGGGGGGCACAAATTCAAGTGCGAACTCTCCCTCAAGGCAAGGAAAACAATATGAGCAGTCAGGCAAAAATACTCTTGGTGAACGGCCCCAATCTCAACCTGCTTGGCCGCAGAGAGCCGGAACATTACGGCCACCAGACGCTGGAGCAACTGGTGCAGGGATTGCAGGACAAGGCTGCCGCCGCCGGAGTGGAACTGGAGCATATCCAGTCCAATGCCGAATACCAACTCATAGAAGCTATCCACAACACAGATGCTGGATTTGTGATTATCAACCCGGCCGCCTTCACCCATACCAGTGTGGCACTCAGAGATGCTCTGCTGGGGGTCGCCATTCCTTTCATCGAAGTGCACCTTTCCAATGTGCATGCCAGAGAGCCCTTCCGCCATCACTCTTTCTTTTCCGATAAGGCCAAGGGCGTGATAGTGGGACTGGGGCCAAAGGGTTATGAGTTTGCCCTGGAAGCCGCCATAGCGGCACTCAAACAAGGCTGAGCAGAGGAAGGTCCTGTCACCCTTTAGTGCTGAGAATGACGATGGACATCCGCAAAATCAAAAAACTGATCGAATTGGTGCAGGAATCCGGCATCAATGAGCTGGAAATAACCGAAGGTCAGGAGGCCGTGCGTATCCGCCGTTTTGGCCCGCAGCAACCTCAGACCAGCTTCAGCATGAACAGCGACAACGTGCAGGTGCTGGCGCCTGTCGCTGGCACTTTCTTACGCAGCGCCGGCGACAATGGCCAGCCACTGGTGGAACTGGGCACAGAAGTCGAGCCGGGCACTGTGCTGGGTTATGTGCAGGCGATGAAGGCGCTCAATCCGGTCAAGGCAGAACAGAGTGGCACGGTTAAAGCCATACTGGCCGAAAACGGTGAAGCGGTAGGATTACAGCAAACCCTGTTTGTACTGGATTAACCGGCTCCCATATTTCGGCTGAGTCTGCGCCGCTGAGTGTATAGCTGTTCGAGTTGACGGCTGATATCCAGCAGTTGTTGGCGCTGTTGTTGCAGCGATTCATCCAGGTTGTCAGCAGACAACTCGGCAGCCAATTTCGACGCCAGGTGCAGTATCTGTTGCTCTGCCTGACTCACTGGCTGCTGCTGCGCTTCCTTGATGAATAGCAACCTGAAACAGTCGTAGAATACCGACAGCAATACGCCATCATCTATCTGGCTTTGCGTAAAACGAGGATCTTCGGGATGATAGCTCAGCGCAGCAACCAGATTACACAGCGTTGTCAATGAAGTCGCTCCTGCGGACAATTCATTGACAAGCTGACGATTGAGTAACTCTTTAGCCAAACGTTCAGCAAACTCAGCCTTTTGCCACTGGGCTCCTAATGCCTGGATAACGCTCACTCTTATCTCCTGCTAACGAAACAACCTGACGGACATAGGTACCAATTCAAAATCATTGGTCAATTGTTGCAAAAAATCTTGTGCCAACAAAGCGATGGCAAAGTAAAACTCCGTTTGTGCATGTTCCGCAGCCAATTCCAGGCAACGTCCTGACCAGGTCAACAGATGCTGTTGCAACAACACTTGAATAAAACGTTTCAACGCCTGATTGTCTGGCTCTTCTGCCAAGCGCCCCAAACTGGCATCCAACACGCTAAAGAACAAGCCTATATGGTCAACAGGATCGCGAACCGTCAACGCCAGACTCACATCATGAGCCTGATAAAAATCCATCAATGCCAGAGTGCTTCTGTCATTCAGCAGTTGTTCCTCACCCAGATACACAGAGCCATAAGGTATTGCCTTAGGTTCACCGGGACCGAAAAACAGTTGTCCATAATCGAGTTGTAACTCCAGAAATTGAGTGTCATCCCAATTTTGCAGATAGTGAACCAAGGCTTCCCTACCGACTCGGTTACCATCGCGGCCCGCAAACTCAGGCCAAGTTTCGGCCACCTGATTCTCCTTCAGTTCGGTAATCAGTTGCGCTTGTGGATACTGATAGAGAAGATGATGCAACAAACGTGCAATCCCCTGATATTCAGCGAAATCTATCTTTGATAATGGATTAGTCATCTTTTTTCCTGAGCTGAAGTAAACAGGCGCCCGGAGGCGCCTGTTGCACGATTACACCTCGTTGGGGTTGAGCACCTTGCCGGCACCACTGCCCGCAGGCTGACCATGGCGATTCGCCTTGATGATCAGGTTGGGGGCCGTGATTGATGCACTTGGCAATGGGGCGATATGACCATCCCCATCCCCATACTTGGCGCGCAAGTTGTCCATGGTATCGAAGTCCAGCGCTCGCATTGGGCAGGATTCCACACACACAGGTTTTTTACCTTCAGCCAAACGCTCATAGCAACCATCGCATTTGGTCATTACTTTACGCTCTCTATCTATCTGAGGCGCATCGTAAGGGCAGGCTCTGGCACAGCTTTCGCAACCAATACACAGGGACTCTTCGACATGGACCAGACCATCTTCACGACGCTTGTGCATGGCGCCGGTTGGGCAGGCTTTGACGCAGACAGGTTCACTGCAATGGTTACAACCAATGGACATATAGTAGGCAAATATATCCTGAGTGTAGGTATCGGTATTCGGATCCACAGACCAGTTACCGCCACCATATTCATAAACCCGGCGCCAGGTCACCCCTTTCAGACTAGGGACACCATTGGTCAAAGGCTGGTTATTGGCTCGCAGCAAATCGCCCTGACGATCTTTACAGGAAACGTGGCAGGCCTTGCAACCAGTGCACTTGGTAGTATCGACATAGAAGCCGTATTGAATAGATTGAGTCATTTGCAAGTGCTCCCTTATGCTTTCTTGATGAGCTGAACACGATTGGTATGCTGCGGATTCCCCTTGGCCACAGGGCTAGGGATATAGCGAGTCAGAGTATTGATGGCCCCACCGACATCGATCACCTTACCAAGTTGGCCGGTACGACCATTGGCATCGGCCAGGTACCAGGCCCCTTGGCCCAGTGCAACCACACCTGGAGCGACTCTTGGAGTCACTTTTACAGGAACCTCGATAGAACCGCGCTCGTTGTACATCTCGACCACATCACCGGCAGCCAACTGATAGGCGTCGGCGTCGATGGGGTTGATCCACACAGCGTCCTCCACGGCCTCACGCAGCCAAGGCACATTGTGGTAACTGGAGTGAGTGCGCCCCTTAGTGTGATACCCGGCGAGCTGCAGTGGGAAGCCGGCATCTATGGCGTCCTGATCCTCGTAACCATCCCAAGTCACTGTGTACTGAGGAATGGCTGTAATGGTGTCACCTTTAACCTTATCCTGCTCCCAGTTCTTGGCACGCCAAGCCAGCTCAGCAGAATAGATCTCTATCTTGCCTGAAGGTGTAGATAGCGCTTTACCACCATTGACAAAGCTGTCGAGGGCAACATGCTTGTCTCCCATGTTCTTGCGGAACACCCCGATCTTCTGGGCTTCTTTATAGCTGGCAGGGAAAGCTGGGCTGACGCCGAGGTTCGCACTGGCGCTCTTGGTCTTCTGATACAACTCTTCCAACCAGTCGGCTTCGGTTTTACCTTCGGTGAACAGCTGACCAACACCCATTTTTTCAGCGATCATGGCAGCAGCTTCATACATGGACTTGCAATCCCACATAGGTTTTACTGCGGCAGACATAGCGGTCAAATACCCCAGCGAACCTGAAGCATAGGAATCATTCACCAGATCGTTGGACTCCAGCCAGCTGGTATCGGGCAGTATGATATCGGCAAACTTGGCCCCTGGAGTCATCCAGCAATCGCAGGAAACGATAAACAAGTCTTCAGCATCACGTAAAATACGTGCGGTGTTGTTGATTTCAGCGTGCTGGTTCAGCAAAGAACTGTCTGAGGCGCTGAAAACAAAATGAATGTTACTGCCAAGCTTTTCATCAAGATCCGCAGTTCCCCGGATACCATGAGTACGCGCGGTGAAGTTCTTACCGTTTTCAATCGCTTCGGTCCAGGTAAAGAAAGAGATGGCTTCCTTAACTGGGTTGGAACCGGTTGGGATACCGGCACGTGACATGCTGCTCATGTAAGGCAGTTCACCGTTAGAGGCGCCTGGCGTACCCAGCTTGCCGGTCAGTACCGACAACATATACAAGGCACGCATATTTTGCTCACCATTGGCCTGTCTGTTGACCCCGGCACCCACAACAATATAAGGAGCCTTGGCATTCATCAGATCTTCGGCAACCTGGCGGATGTGGGCGGCACTGATGCCGGTAATCTTCTCGGCCCACTCTGGAGTACGAGCGCCTTGATCGGCAAACTTACCAACCCCCAAGATGTAGTCATGGTAGTTGTCGCTGCTGTCCATGCAGGCTGCGTATTCTTGCTTCTTGGCATCACCGCTGGCCAAAAACGCGGCCTTTTGTTGCTCGATAGAAGCGGCGTCATAACCCACGGTATGCTTATTGATAAAGTCCAATGAGTTGGCATCAACCCAACCTGAGTGGATCATCTCGAAAGCAACGGCCTCGGCAAACGCCGCATCGGTTCCGGGGCGGATCGGCAACCACATTGACTCTTTACCCAACATAGAGTCGGTGTAGCGAGGGTCAATCATCACGACCTTAAGACCATTGTTCTTCATCAGGGCCTGCAGGTAGTCGTACCCTTCACCCGAACCGGATTGACGCATTTCACTGGGGTTGTAACCAAAGCCCAGGAAAAAGTCACTGTGCTCCATGGTCACAGTCGATGAACCGGAAGTGCTGCCGGTACCAAAAGTATGCTTGGCCGCTTCCATCTGTTGCGCCCAGGAATAGTTGCCATAGGCATTCAGGCAACCACCGACCAGGTTAAACAGGCGGTTAAAACAGGCATTGGAGGCAAAACCATAATAGGCGCCAGAGCCATAGCTACGGAATACCGCCTTGTTGCCATATTGGTTGATCACCCGTTGCAGGTTCTCGGCGATAGTTTGAGTGGCCTCATCCCAGCTGATAGGCACAAACTTGCCCTCGCCACGCTCGCCCACGCGCTTCATCGGTGTTTTCAGACGATCCGGGGCGTAAGTACGTTGACGCAATGAACGACCACGGGCACAGGCGCGGATTTGGTGGAGGCCGTAAACATCTTCCACCTCATGATCGGTTTCCACCCGGGTAATAATCCCATCACGGCTGAATACCTTAATCGGGCAGTTAGAGCCGCAGTTCACCAAACAGGATGACCAGTTAATTTGTTCATCACTGACAGGTGGCTTGGGCGGGACAACGTTGGCGTCATCAGAGCTGGAATTACAGCCTGAGACTGTTGCGGCACAGCCCAAAGCTGCACTCATTTTCAAAAAGCTTCTGCGTTCCATTGTTTTTATCCTCACGATTTAAGCCTTGCTCAAGGCAACAGGTAG
>NZ_NGVS01000019.1 GCF_002777975.1 Shewanella carassii | reverse complement strand
GCAGGCCAATGGCTTTTGGTGCAATTCGGCTAAACGGACATTCAACAGACATTCGAGTCAATCGCATTTAAACCAAGAGCAAAAGGGCACTCAGCGAGCGGAGCTCAACGCCTTTCCCTAAAACAGGGGAAGCCGGGGCTCAGACAGCAAGAGCTCAGACAGCAAGAGTACCGCGAAAGGACAAGGACAATAAGGACAGCGAAGATGAGTCATCAAGGGAGCGGGATGCGTTTTGGATTCAAGGCGGGCAGTTTGGCAGAGGATAGCCTGTCGGTGCTGTCGTTCAAGCTGAAAGAATCGCTGTCGAGTCCTTATGTGGTTGAGCTTGAGTTGCTGAGTCGCCGGGACGATATCAAGGCGAGCGACTTGGTGGACCAGAGTGGGGTACTGAGTTGGTGGCAGGACGGCGAATGCCAACGAGAACTGCACGGCATAGTAAGCCGCTTTGGCCGCGGCGACAGCGGCCATAGGCAGACCTACTACCGGCTGAGACTGGAGCCGGCCCTGAGCCGCCTGCAACTGCGGCGCAACAGCCGCATCTTCCAGGAAAAGAGCCTGACCGACATCATCGCGGTACTGTTCGGCGAAATGGGCATTACCGACTACGCCTTTCGCTGTGACCCGCGCCATGAAAGCCGCAAACGGGAATACTGCGTGCAGTATGGCGAGAGCGACTTTGACTTCTTCGAGCGCCTGACCCGCGAAGCGGGGTTGTTCTACTACTTCGAGCACAGCAGCGACAAACACACCCTGGTGCTGTGCGATGCACTGGACAAACTGAGCCTGAGCCCCC
>NZ_NGVS01000038.1 GCF_002777975.1 Shewanella carassii | reverse complement strand
AAGAGGAGATTTACCTGCATGCGCAGAAAGACCTGAACCTACTGACCGAGAATGACAGACACGAGCATATCAAGCACGACAGCCACCTGGATGTGGACAATGAAAGGCGCAGCCGCATCGGTGGTAACGACCACCTGACGGTGTTGGGCGAGTCCCGTCAGCAGGTAACAGGCGACAAGAGCCTGATAGTGGATGGCAGCTATCAGCAGAAAGTCGCCGCCAAAGAAGCGCTCGAAGTGGGCAGTGAAGTTCATCTCAAGTCATTGGGGAAAATGGTGCTCGATGCTGGCGCCGAGATCAGTATCAGTGCCGGTGGCAGCTTCGTCAAAGTCGATCCGGCCGGGGTGCACCTGGGCGGCGCGGCGGTTAATCTCAACTCGGGTGGCAGCCCCGGCTCAGGCAGCGGCTTTGCCGGCAAGGCACCGGAGCTTCCGGGTGAAGTGGCCGCTGCCGAGTTGCCCCAAGCTGAAATCGGGTTTGTTCCCGCAAAACAAGTGGCCGCACTTAAGGGTGAAGAGCCCTTGTGTGAAGTATGTAATGAGGGGGGGGGATTAACCCTATGAGTACAGGTGTCAAATTGACACTGCCCCCATTTATCTTGGATAAAGGGGAGCAGATCTATTTATGTGTTGATGGCGGCCAAATCCCCGAGCTGGCCAGGCAGTTATACGGCCTAGCTGGAGAGCTCGATCTTGAAGCCATATATCTGTTTCAGCCTTACGACACATTAAAATCAGTATCTCCTTACGTGATAAGAGCCACTGAGCCAGTCGAGCAATGGTTTTTAGCTCAAAACAAGCCGTTATCTGGATACTTCTTCGCCTCCGCATTGCCCCTCAATGTTATCTGTAGCCAGATGAGACGGCTGATCAGGATCCAGTCTCCCTATGGCAGCCAAGTGTTTTTCAAGCTTGCCCACAGTGAGGCGGCTTGGGTATTACTGGATACTCACATGCCACAATTGTGGCAATCCATGACTCAGGCATGGCTACCGACACGAGATGGCTGGCGTCATCTGAGGCAGCCGGAGATGGCGGATACACAGATAAGCCCAGATATAAAACTCAGCGATGAGCAATGGCGACGTCTGGGGCAGATCTCATGGTGTAATATCCAAAAAAGTATCGCCCGCCACATGATGAAATACTTCCCCACTCGCTGGGCTGAGCTCCAGGAACCACAGGCTTGGGTAGCTCGTTGGGCTGATATCGCCTACCAAAAGGGATTTTGCATCGAACGTGATCTATTGATGTTTTTCAACATCATCGGCTTTTTAGGTGAAGCTGCACTTACTGGCGCAGCTTACCCGGATATTCGTCTCTTGGTCGATACTCCCTCTGCGTTGCCGCCCACACAGCGCATTGAACAGGCCGCTGAGCTCGCCTTTCAATATAGCCAACCTAAGCCGGCATCTGCTGCAACACAGCAACAAGAGGAATCTGCAGTATGAACAACCCCATGGACGCCGCGAGATGCGGCGAGGTGAAAGACGCCAAAAGTCCTATTGGTACTTGTCAGTTAATGAAACCGTCAGTTCAACTGATCCCAGTGCGTTATGGTTTGGTTGAACAGCTTACGCCTACCGATATCAAGCTTCCTTATAAGACTAAGGCAAAGCCTCTTGGGATAAGATTATTACGCGATGGCTGGCTGTATATCATAGTGGAAAAAAAAGGAGAAACCCTCCTTCATGAATATGTTGTTAAGCAGGGAAAAATCAGCAAACTGGTGTGGCAAGGCAGTGAAGTGGCCAGCGATGTGCGAACCCACTCAGTGGGAGAGGCTGCGTTGATATTTGCCAAAAAACACACCATCTATGCCGCCTATTCGGAACTGCAATGGACAGCGGTGAAGTGTTCACAAGTCATTGCCAATGAGAAAGATAGACAGCGCTTTATGCAGGCTATCAATCTGGCCGCTGCCGATGCAATGAAAGGCGGCAAAGATCTGTTGACATCCCAGCAGGCAAAAAACTGGCTGGCCGAGTGTGCTGAAAAAATGACTGCCTCGGAAGATCAACCAACGCCTTATATCTGGGAGCACAAGCCCCTATATAAAGCGGTTGATTTTGCATCTCTGTCGGCCACAGTTGCCATGCAGTATAAAGAAGATCATCTCTATCTGATCCTCAATGATGATATAGGTGTATTGCGGGACTTGGCCGAATATCAGAACAAAGTTGCCCAGTGGCTGGAAGAATGGCAAAGCGATGAGATGCGCTATCAAAAGTATGTCGAAGGCGGCTATATCGAAAGCCAATTATTATTAACGCCTCAACGTATTGACAGCTTTGCCTTTGCTGTCGGCGATACCAGTTTTGCCAAGTCTCTTAATTCAGTCCAAAAATCAGCAGTCATCGATTGGCTACATGAACTTGATGAAAAATATGACGATATGGCCCGCCCGACGGTCGGTGAAAAGTATCGCAATATGAAAGCGGCACTGGGGCCGGATCTCATGGATAAGTATGAGGATGTCATTCATTCGGTAAAGGAACAGTACATATTGCAAAACAGAGGCGGCTCTTTATTGAATGTGTCCTGGGGAGATTGGAATGCCGGTAAAGACGGCATTCGTGATTTAATTCATCTTGATGAGATGAGGCAGTTTTTACAGCAGGAGCGGACTAAGCTGCAGGGTTGGCATCGGATGCTTGACGCCATCACGGCCGATCGCAGCGCTTTATTTATCCGCTTTTATTTTGCAGCCTGGTACTTTGATTCCACATCCAGTAAACAATTGCGTGAATATCTGGCCGCCGAATACAGCTGTATTAAAGATCTGTGTTGGAATGACACTGCCAGTGCCTTGGTTGCCGGCACCTTGGATAAATTCCCCTGGATAAGCTACCCGGCGGTCTTTACCTTAAGTACTGATGCCTATGATAAGCTGACCCAGAAGATCCTAGATCATATCAATAAGATAAAAAGTAGTTTGACTGCCAAAGAGTCGGCGCAAGAGTTCAACAACATTGGTACGAGTTTGAACAGCCTGGTATCGAATGAGCCGGCAAGACTAAAATTTACCAATCTCGATGATGAGCTGAAGGCGTTTCATCAGTTGACCATTGACAGCTATCAGCCGGCCATGACCTTGGCACTGGCAGATAAGACTCAAGAGTTACTACACTCAATGTCGCAAAATCTCCAGTTTGACCCCAATAGTGTGTTACGAAACTTAAACAATGCAGGGTGGCTGGAACTCCTTAAAGCCTATGGTGTTCAGGGGGTCACAGTCACAGTGGCATCTGCGGCTGAAGCGACAAAGTTTGAGTCTCTGACAACAGATGCCTCGAACTTACGCCAGGAAAATACCCGACTTAGTCATCAGATCCGTGAAGCTTTTGCTCGGCATCGCAAAAAGGGCAATTCCGGTGAACCCGAGAACGTTAAGTCTCTGCGCCAAAGTCATCAGGCAAATCAGGATAAGCTCTCTCTTCTCGAGCCCCAAATTGCCCAGAGTATGACCCCCTATGGTGAGCAACCCGGTAAGATTGGCTATCAGATAAAGGGGCTCACCCCAGAGCAGCGCGCCGAGATCAAGGTCATGGCCCGGGATCAGCAACTCAAAAAAAGTGGTAAGTTGCAGTTTCGCGCCAATGGTTGGGATGCCCTGGCCTTTATGCTGACTTGCTTTGCCGTTTGGAATGCTGCCAAGACATATAATGACAGTTTTGATAAACAGAAAGATGTTTCAGATTTGGATATCAGTCGCGATCTATCCGGTGCCCTAGGAGCCAGCTTTGGTTTGGTGCAGGGCATTAAGGCTACAACTAATCTGAGCGCCTTAAAACGGGTGCAAAGCGGTGCCGGCAAGCTGCAATATGGCGCCAGTCTGGGGCGCTGGACGGCGGGTATGGGCTTGTTAGCCTATTTTTTCAGCGGTACTTTTTCAGGCGCCAAGGCATGGCAAGCTCGGGAAAAAATGAAGATGGCCATGGATGCCGGCGATGCAGATGCCCGCAATCGCGCCATTATGGAGTTGGCGGCAGAGTCCAGCCTCACAGTTGTCAATGGCTCTGGGTTTATTCGCACTGGTATTATTGCCCTCTCTATCTGGAATGATACCCGCAATATCCCTAAAGCCATGCTATGGGCTACCAACAGTGGCAGATTGCTGAGTATCGGTTTGAGGGTTAATCTTATCGGTATCGCGATATCGGCGCTGCAACTCGGCACAACCGTTATCTACAATATGAACCAGCGCACGGACTATCAGAATTGGTTTGAAAAGAGCCGCTGGGGCAAGAAACCCGCCTTTGACTCTCTACAAGAGAGTAACTATCAGTTGGCGAAGCTCACCGCCAAGCCCAGAGCCAACCTGATTGAGCTAACTCAGGGCAGAGCCTTGTCTGTGACTCTGCCCGGGATCTCGCTGGAGCAACTGGATGACGCCGAGGTTAAGCTCGCCGCTTACTGGATGACCGATGCACAAAGCAATGACTGGCAGGCCTACACGGCAGCGCTGGAGCTGCAATGGCGTTGCTTGAGTGAGCCAGGTGAACCTTTACAGATTGCGTTGCTCATCTACCCCAATGAGACTAACGCCAACCATGGCATTGCCCTGGAGCTGAATTATCGGCCGATGCCGGACTCCAACAGGCGAGAGACGGTGCGCTTTCAAACCGAGAGTTTTTATCGCGTCGGCGCCTTGAGCCAGGTGCAGCTGTTTAAGGCCAGAAATGTCTCAGAGGCCAACCTGCGCCCGCTCACTACAGCGCAGCTGTCATTCAAGTAATGCCGTTTTCGCGGCAATAAGAGTAGCAATTAGCAATAGCATCAGTTAGCAAGCGTATCAACAGACAATACAGAGGTAAATAGAGTCAATTATGAGTCAAACATCAGCCAGCTTAGATCTTAATGCCACTCCCCCTTATGCAGGGGAGCTGCGCCCCTTTCCCCTAGGCGAGGCACTGTTTTTCTCCCCCAAACCCCTGCCTTCGGCCATGGACTCATCGGCACTTGGCCCCTCGGGCGAGGTACTGGAAATCAATGATGTTTATATGGACATAGGCGGAACCAGTCATGGCAAGGCCTTTCAGGTGCAGTTGTACACTGGCTGTATAAGCTTTTTCCTTTTTGTACAAATGGCTACCAGCCTGTTGATAGCGCGTAAGGATTATATTATCAATGACGGACAGGCTTCGTTTTGGCATTACTTTGTTGAATCTGTGATTGAGTTGTTACCATTCACCATTATTTGCGCATCCGTTGCCCTCTGTTTAGGCGGCTATGTCATCATCAGCACATCGCTGAAAGCTGCCCGCCAGCGGCCGCTGAGGTTTAACCGCCAGCGCCGTGAGGTGTGCTACTACCCCGAGGGCAGCAAACAGCCGCAGTTTATTCCCTGGGAGGAGGTGGTGTCCTGGGTCGCCATGCATAAGGGCGCCACCGGCACCAATGTGATGACTAACGTCACTTTTGGGATGGCCTTGCCCCATGGCGACAACTACTGGGTGCTGACCCGGCCGGTTGCCACAGTGGCCTCGGCGCAGCTCTCCTGGGAGACTATGCGCTGTTATATGGATGAAGCACCGGAATATTGGGCCTCAGCGGCGCAACCGGAAGATAGACACAGCTTTGATAAGCATCGCAAGTTGCTGCACGAACACTTTAAGATAGGGCCGAAAAACCTGTTTTGGATGGAGTGGGGTCTGCACAGCACTTCCTATGCGGGCATGGTGTGGTTTTATCTGGTGAATGTGTTTTGCCTGTGGAAGTTTCCCTATTGGGTGTCAGAGTGGACCCAAAACCTTGCCACCTTTAAACCCACCGCAGCACTGGAGGCCTGGTCTCAGCCGTTGCCTGAAAGTGAATGGGCCCAGCCCAGCGCAGAGCTGGTTCGCTTAAAAGCGGAAATCACCGCGCACTACCAAGCCGGAGGCTCTCTGGGCGACTTTCAGCAGCATCTTAAAAGAAAGGTAGATTAAAGTTTCACGCCAGTGGCTGGGATACCCTGGCTTGGATGCTGTACTGCTTTCCTATTTAGAATACGGCTAAAGATATGTAATGACAGACGCGAGCATATCGAGCACTTTTGGAACTCACAAGTAGAGTTTGGGGGGATATCACACCCGTACGTTTGAGTGATGCGGCGATGCAGCAGATCTTGACTAAAGGTTTGCCTAATCGCTTGGACAACGAGTTGAATATCGATCTCAGTCCGCCAGAAGGTATGGGGATCCATTGGTTGGTCCCCGTCGCAATGAAGGAGTCCTACTCTGAAATTTGGCTTTCCGTGCAAAGATATGACCTCACCAACGTTGCTAAAGAGTGGTGCTTTGAGATAGACCCTCTGGATATCGGTAACATATACAATGGCAAGACTATCAAGCCAGCAGCCAAGGGCAGTTTCGCTTGGCCTAGTGGGGCGACTCCCGTTATGCTGAATATGAAAAATATCATGGAGTAGATAATGAGCGGAATCATTGAACGGCCCGATTATATTCAGTATAACCAGACAGCATTAGAGGAAGGTTGTTTTACTCAGGAGGATATTGGGCAGTTGGAGCATGAGGAGGCTGTATTTCTGTGGGAATGCCCAAGAGCCTTTGACTGGCCAACGAGTGCTTTGGTGCTTCACAGTAAAATAATATTGGGGATGTTAGCTTTACCTGTTGCTGCTCCCATCTTAAGCAGACTAATTAGTGATGAAGGCAGATGGCAAACCCTGGAGATATGGGACTTTTATCTTGCAATTCTATTTGGTGTTATCTTGCTTGCTTTTTATGCTCTTACTCGAAGCCAATATCATCATATCGCTTATAAGATTACTCAAAGTGGCATGCTTGAAGATAATTTAAAGCTATATCCAAAGTGGCGCTATCGTAAGTTGGATTTTACCGCTTTAGCGTTAATGTTGCGAATAGGTGCTTTGATATTGTTACCTTTGGTTTTTATGACGAATCCATTGCTGTTAGCCGGACCCGGAGGTTTGGTGCTTTTAAGTTTTTGTCCTGTTCCCGATTACGAGCCTGAAAAGGCTCAATATGTACCGTTGTTTTGGGATGAAAAGGATCAAAAGGGTAAGCTAATATTTACTAAGTTGAAAATTGATAGCCGCAGGAAAATGGTGTTGATAAGTGGTGATATAGAATCTTTTTGGGGTAGTGTCAGTATATTTTGTAATAAAACTAATTTTGAAACGGTAGTCGATTTTATTGTTAAAAGGTTGCCTCATCTGCAAGTTACCCGCTTATGAGTTAATGGGATCAAACTTTCCACACATCCGGAAGTTGTTGGTCTAAATCTGATAAATGCTGAGGTATGCTTAAAGTGCCGGATTGTCAGTTTAGATAGGTAAATACGATACCTTTGGGTTCAAGCGATTCATAGAAATAATTGCGACAGCAAGCTAAGGCTTGCTGTTTTTTTATCCATTCATTTTCTTATCGAATTACGCGTTATTGGCTCACAAAAGCCAGTCGACTTCAGCTTATTCCTTGGGACATTCCTTCAGGCAACTCTTTCGGGCAACTCTACTTGGGCAACTCTCTTCGGGCAAGAAGTTGCCCGGCGAGCAAAAAATTGCCCGGGTTCGGGCAAGAAATTGCCCGGAGAGTGGGGGGTGGTTTGGATGTTGTTGTAAAACAGTGGCTTACGATTTGGCATGCTTCTGGCATTGGGAGATGAGGTTTTATCACTCATTCAACAGTAAAAGGAATTAACCATGCCAACACCATGTTATATCTCCATCGAAGGTCAAACCCAGGGCAACATCACCGCAGGCGCGTTTACGGCCGAGTCAGTGGGCGACATCTTTGTGGAAGGTCATGAAGACGAGATGCTGGTTCAGGAATTCAACCATGTGGTGACAGTGCCGACCGACCCACAGTCAGGTATGCCTTCGGGTCAACGGGTGCACAAGCCGTTCAAGTTCACCGTGGCGCTGAATAAGGCAGTGCCTTTGATGTACAACTCGCTGTCATCCGGTGAGAAGCTGAATAAGGTTGAGCTGAAGTGGTACCGCACCTCTATCGAGGGCAAGCAGGAGCACTTCTTCACCACCAAGCTTGAAGGTGCGACGATAGTGGACATCAACTGCCACATGCCACACTGCCAGGACCCGAACAAGGCGGATTTCACTCAATTGGTTGAGGTGGCAATGGCCTATCGCAAGATAGACTGGGACCACGTGAGTGCCGGTACTTCAGGTGCGGATGACTGGCGCAAGCCCATCGAAGCCTGATAGTGTGTGTCAGCCACCGCCTTGCGGTGGCTGTTTGCCATTGGGGTGTTTTCTGGCGAGGACGTCAACTGACAGTGTAAACGGTTGATGGAGAGACAGAGAGCAGGCCAATGGCTTTTGGTGCAATTCGGCTAAACGGACATTCAACAGACATTCAAGTCAATCGCATTTAAACCAAGAGCAAAACGGCACTCAGCGACAGCGAGCAAGCCCAAAAGAAAGTCAGGGCTGAGGCAAGCCAGGCAGTAGCTTAAGTAACAATCCTGAGCAACAAGCCTAAGCAGCAAGAGTACCGCGAAAGGACAGGGACAATAAGGACAGCGAAGATGAGTCANCCCTAAAACAGGGGAAGCCGGGGCTCAGACAGCAAGAGCTCAGACAGCAAGAGTACCGCGAAAGGACAGGGACAATAAGGACAGCGAAGATGAGTCATCAAGGGAGCGGCATGCGTTTTGGATTCAAGGCGGGCAGTTTGGCAGAGGATAGCCTGTCGGTGCTGTCGTTCAAGCTGGAAGAATCGCTGTCGAGTCCTTATGTGGTTGAGCTTGAGCTGCTGAGTCGCCGGGACGATATCAAGGCGAGCGACTTGGTGGACCAGAGCGGGGTACTGAGCTGGTGGCAGGACGGCGAATGCCAGCGAGAACTGCACGGCATAGTAAGCCGCTTTGGCCGCGGCGACAGCGGCCACAGACAGACCCGCTACCGACTGAGGCTGGAGCCGGCCCTGAGCCGCCTGCAACTGCGGCGCAACAGCCGCATCTTCCAGGAAAAGAGCCTGACCGACATCATCGCGGTGNCTACCGGCTGAGACTGGAGCCGGCCCTGAGCCGCCTGCAACTGCGGCGCAACAGCCGCATCTTCCAGGAAAAGAGCCTGACCGACATCATCGCGGTACTGTTCGGCGAAATGGGCATTACCGACTACGCCTTTCGCTGTGACCCGCGCCATGAAAGCCGCAAACGGGAATACTGCGTGCAGTATGGCGAGAGCGACTTTGACTTCTTCGAACGCCTGACCCGCGAAGCGGGGCTGTTCTACTACTTCGAGCACAGCAGCGACAAACACACCCTGGTGCTGTGCGATGCACTGGACAAACTGAGCCTGAGCCCCC
>NZ_NGVS01000012.1 GCF_002777975.1 Shewanella carassii | reverse complement strand
CTACCTGTTGCCTTGAGCAAGGCTTAAATCGTGAGGATAAAAACAATGGAACGCAGAAGCTTTTTGAAAATGAGTGCAGCTCTCGGTGCTGCAGCTACAGTATCCGGTTGTAACTCCAGCTCTAAGGATGCTAATGCAGTGCCTCCCAAGCCTCCGGTGGCGGAAGAACAGCTGAATTGGTCGGCTTGCCTAGTAAACTGCGGCTCCAACTGCCCGGTAAAAGTGTTCAGCCGTGATGGTGTCATCACCCGCATTGAATCCGACCATGAAACCACAGATGAGTATGGGGTAAACCATCAAATTCGCTGTTGTCCCCGTGGTCGTTCACTGCGTCAGCGCACCTATGCAACCGACAGGTTACGTCAGCCGATGAAGCGCGTGGGCGAGCGTGGCGAGGGCAAGTTTGTGCCTATCAGCTGGGATGAGGCCTATGCCGAGATTGGGGCAAAACTGCAACAGATCTCCCAAGATCAAAGTAAGGGTCCCGAGTCCATTTATATGCATTATGGAACCGGTGCTTACTACGGGTTTGCAGCCAACACCGCTACTTGGGGACGGCTACTCAACCTCAATGGCGGCTTCCTGAACCATCACTGGGATTACTCTTGGGCCGGGGCATATGCGGCCTGTATCGCGACCTATGGCGACCAGTGGGACAGTATTGGCGGCACTTCGCTGGATCAGATTGCCAACTCGGATCTGTTTGTCGGTTTTGGCTTCAATCCCAATGAAATTCGCATGAGCGGTAGTGGTGAAGGCTATGATTTTATCCAGTCTCTGGCGGCCAATACCAAAGGCATCAAAGTCTGGATGGTCGAACCTCGTTACACAGACTCAATGCGCGGCAATGAAACACACTGGTTACCCATACGACCAGGCACAGATGCGGCGCTTGTTGAAGCCATCATTCATGAAATGATCGCTTCTGGATTTGTTACTCGCGAAGTGAAGGGTTTCCTGGATAAGTATGTGGTGGGATTCGATCAACAGTCTCTGGAAAATGCCAAGGCTGCGGTCGCCCTCAACAATGATCCCTTTATTGCCTCTCATGCCCAGTACATAGATCCAACTGAAAACTACCACGACTACATCATGGGTGTCGGTAAGTTTGCCGCCGATGGTGCCCATGATGCCAAATGGGCCGCAGAAGTATGTGGCGTCCCCGAACACAAAATCAAAGCCTTGGCCACAGATCTCATGAATGCCAACGCCCCCTATATTAGTGCCGGCGCGGGCATCAGCCGTCATGCCAATGGCGATCAGGCCACACGTGCGGTATACACTCTGGCAATCATGACCGGCAAACTGGGCCGCGAAGGGGTGAATAACGGCGCCATGCCTACCAGCTACAGCTTTGCCATTCCCGGCATGCCTACCGGCACTAACCCGGTTGATGTCACCATTCCTGTGTTTACTTGGTCAGAAGCCATAGTTCGCGGCCAGGAGTTTACCGGCAGCACAGATGGCGTTCGTGTCGCCGGTAGCACTAACGAACTGGTGGATCACAACGCCACTAAACTCAAAACCAATATTAAGGCGATTATCAACTGCGCCGGTAATGCCTTGATTAACCAACATTCCGACAGCAACGGCACCGCCGCCATTTTGAAAGACGAGAGTCTGTGCGAGCTAATCGTGGTCTGTGACTGCTGGATGACGCCATCGGCCAAGTTTGCCGACTATCTGTTGCCGGACAGCACTTGGCTGGAATCCAATGACTTTGCCAACGACAGTTACGCTTCGGGACAGATGGCCTATGCCACCTTTATGAGCAGCGCCCTGAAGCCTTTGGGCCAGGCTCAGTCCATGTACGACATCTGTAGCGGTATTGCCAAGGCGATGGGCAAAGAAGCCGCCTATACAGAGGGGCGTACAGGCGAACAGTGGTGTGAACATTTGTATGAACAAACCAAGGCGATGCATCCTGACATTAAATGGCCTGAGACCTATGCCGAGGCGCAAAAAGCCGGGGTATTCCGTAAATACATGCCAACATCGACCATTGCGATGCAGGCTTATATCACCGACCCGGTTGCCAATGCCAGACCTACCATCTCAGGCAAGATCGAACTCTATTCCATCTCACTGGCGCGCAAGGCAGCCACCTGGACACTACGCCCGGGAGATCAAATCACCGCGCTACCTAAATATGTAGTGACTTGGGATGGCTACCAGGATCAGGAAGCAATTGACAAAGGCTTTACCTTACAGCTGTGTGGCTACCACACCAAGGGACGCACCCACTCCAGTTACCACAATGTGCCTTGGCTGCGTGAGGCCGTGGAAGATGCCCTGTGGATGAACCCAACTGACGCCGCGGCACAAGGTATTGCCGATGGTGACATAGTGTGGGCCTACAACGAACGCGGCACTATTGAAGTGCCGGTGAAAGTGACTCCCCGAGTGATACCCGGTGTGTGTTCACTGGGACAAGGCGCTTGGTACAAGCCGGATCCGGCCAAGAACACCGGACCTTCCGGACATACTGTCGATCTGGGGGGTTGTATCAACACCATTACCAAATATCACCCATCTCCCATTACCAAGGGTAACCCTCAACACACCAACCGTGTTGCTGTTATCAAGAAAAGATAATAGAGGATCGAAAAAATGACTCAGCAAACTCAATATGGATTCTATTTTGACAGCAGCAAATGTACTGGTTGCAAGACTTGTCATATTGCCTGTAAAGACCGCATGGTTGGCCTGTTGCGTGCCAAGGACAATGTCAGAGAACTGGGGGTAGCCGCCTTACCCGGGGTGATTTGGCGACGTGTCTATGAATACGGCGGCGGCAATTGGAGCCAAAATAGCGATGGCAGCTATGAACAGGATGTATTCGCTCACTATGCCTCCATAGGCTGTAACCATTGTAGCGACCCCGTCTGTGTTAAGGCTTGTCCAACCGGCGCCATGCATAAACAGAAAGATAATGGTCTGGTGTTAGTCGATGAGTCCCTGTGCATTGGCTGCGAAAGCTGTGCCAGAGCCTGCCCTTATGATGCGCCGCAATTGGATGCGCAACGTAAGATTATGACCAAGTGTGATGGTTGCCAGGACAGATTGCAGCAAGGACAGAAACCCATATGTGTTGATGCCTGCCCGCTCAGGGCACTGGATTTCGATACCATGGATAACCTGAGAGCCAAATATGGTGATGGCGATGGTCACTTTGCTCCGCTGCCCTCGCAATCTATCACCTCTCCCAACCTGATAGTCAAAGCGCCCCGCAATGCTCGCAGCAATGGGCACATTTTGAATATTAGAGAAGTGTAACCCTCCAAGAGAGCAGCCTTGGCTGCTCTCCTTTTTGTGGATGATTATGACTATATCAACCGATACACTCTTAAGTTTACAGAGTATTGCCAACGTATTTCATAAGGTGTTGCTGGATCTGCCAACGGCTGAGCTGGTCGAACACTTTCGACTAAACGATATCGCCACCCAGTGGCCCAGGTTAACCCAAAGTAAGCGCGAATCCCTGGCCTTGACCGAATTGGAACACTATCTCAAACACTGGGATGGCAGCAACAAGCAACTGATTGCGCTTCAGTTGGACTATGGCCAGTTATTCAACGGCCCGGGAACTCCGGTTGCGCCACCTTGGGGCTCAGTCTATCAATCGGCATCCGCTTTATTGAATGAAGCCTCGACGCTGGAGTTGATGAGGTTTTATCAACAACATGGCCTACAAATCCATTTTGAGCGGAACGAACCCGTTGATCATCTCGGACTGATCTTTGCCGTTATTGCCTACTTGTTGGCTCAGCTCAACGAAGATAAGCAACATGACACCATGGCAATCCTTCACACTTTACTTGATCGTCATGTGCAACCTTGGGTACAGCAGTGTCTGGAATTGGCCATCGCACATGCCCAAACAAACTATTATCGAAGCATGGCGTTATTAGCCAGTGAATATTTTCTCTATCTACAGAGATTGGTGGATGAGTCGCCTGTCATTATCAATAGAGATTAGCGCTCACAACATAAGAAAAAACTGATAACTCAGATGTACCCGACACAGCTCAATCCTTATTTTGCGGATCAATAACACATTTGTCACTCAAGAGGTTTGTTACTATTCAATCAATCATTATTTTAGGGCATAAGTAATGTTGAATGTTATATCACTTGGCGCAGATGAAAAAAAGAAATCGACTCTATTTTTTCCCGGAGGAGTCAATGAAAGCATCGCTAACTTCTTTTACGCCAACGGTATCGTAAGAAAGTTAAAGAAAGGCTCGCCATTAAACAAAAATATACTTCTCAATAACTTTGTCTACCTTGAAAGCGGGCTAATATTTTACTCCAAAAGAACCAACGACTTTACTCGCCCCAAATTTTTAAATGTCATTTTCCCTGGCCGGCTGACTGACTATCACCTGTTATTGGATGACGGTTGCACATGCTGTAAAAGCATTCTGGCCGCCAGAGACAGCAAGATCATAACCATAGACAAGAAAGTAATAAAGAAATTGGTTAATGAGGATGTAGAGCTCTTCATGCAGTTTATGTATGACGCGGCCTACTATACAGAAAGACAAACTGGATTAGCCATATTTCTGTTAACATCATCACCGGAAGATAAGCTTATTAAGTTCTTGTTTGATATATTAGTTGTTCTTCAATCCCCATTTAATAATCGCTGGTTAACCATAGATCTCAAGTTAACTCGGGAAGAAATAGCCGACATATTGCATATCAGTACCATAAAGCTGGATCTGATGTTTGGCCAATTAAAAAAACAAGACTTACTTAAAAGGGTTAACAATAAACTATGCGTTAATATCGATATTTTCAGCGACTTATCACCCTGCCCATTAGGTAGAGAAGACGCCAGAGGCTGTCAGTCGAATAATATGCAGAAGTTCAAACCGAAAAACATGATAAGCCTCAACAACATGTATTGACAGGGGCTTTATGAGTCATAAAGCCTGGGGATTTCACTGGTTCAAAGTGAACTAGCTATGCCTTCATTCAAATACTATCCATAAAATATTTAGCTGATTTCCATTTCCGATAAGGTTATCCAAAGGCGCTCGAAAGAGGATACTCTTGCCCCGAAAAGAGCAACAAAAAAGGCGTCCATGGGACGCCTTTTCGATTGGTTGCAGTGGCAATTACTTCTTGCCCAGCATACCGAAACGCTTGTTGAACTTGTCGATACGACCACCGGTATCAACAACTTTCTGAGTACCAGTGTAGAAAGGGTGACATGCACCGCAAACGTCCAAGTGCAGAGCTTTGCCTGCAGTAGAGTTTACTTTGATGACGTTGCCACAAGTACAAGTTGCAGTGATTTCTGCGTATTCAGGATGGATACCTGGTTTCATTGGGGTTACCTCAAGTTAAGGCCATGTCGCTCTTCCAACCCGAAGTCGGACACCACATGCGGTTAATATCAAAAGTTCAGGGCGCAGAATAGTACAGTATCTGCCCAGCGCTGACAAGTAGGTGACTACATCTGCTCGAACTTTTCTTTGGCGGCCGTCTTATCTCCATAGGACTGCAACAAGCGGCTACTGGGGCAGTGTAACTTGGCATCGCGGCGAAGGTGGCGAATGTTGCCACGGTTGAAGGCCTTGGGGTTGGCCTCAAAAATAGCCAGCATAGCGCCGTAGACATGGGTATGGCGGCTCTCGGCATAGCGGCTGGCCACCCGCCAGAGGGTTTCAGTACCATCGAAATCCAGCATGCATCCCGGCTCACGCGTCTCAATTGGCGGCGCCGTTACCTGTGAGCCTGGCGCGGCAACGGCTTGAGAGGCCAAGGACACGCCAAGGCTTTGAGGCTCACTCTGGGGTTGACCGGCGACTTCTTTAACCCTTTGAGCTTGAACGGCTGACGATGGCACAGCTTCGCTTGCTCCTGTTGTGGCTGGCACTGCAGCCCGCTGTGACTCACTCGGCATCTGCTCACCAAAGACCCGGGCACGGTTAGAGCGCAGTGCCACAGGCACCGAGGTATCGAACAAGGGCAAGCGTTTGAGTTCATGCCAGCGATTGATTCGGTATTCCCGCACCAGCAATTCGGCCTGCTTGTCGGTCACTTCATCTATCCCCAGCAGCAACACCATGTAACGGTTAATGGGTTGCACCATGAGTTTTTCCGCCGCACCTTGCTGCCTGACAATAAACTCAAGCCGGGTCATATCCTCACTGTCGGCCACCACGTTGACCTTGAGCATGGGCAAGTGCCCGAGTTCAAACATTCTTTGATTGATACTGACATGGGCGGTTTCTGCTCTGGCAACAGACGTTAGCAACATGAGTACAAACATCAGTAAACCCGCTCTCATCCCTATCCTCTCTGTTTGATTTTGAATTACCCAGTTTAGACTATTCGGCTTAGGTTCTCTGGCTTAAGTTCTTTGGTTTGGATTCGTTAAGTCAGCAGATTCAAGCTGTGGTTTTTGCGGCTTTTTGTTTCCGGGACTGGTTCTCTCATTCTAGCCTGAGTAAACTGACGGGCAACATGTGCCGTGATCATTTGCGAAAATTCTGACTATGCCGCAGTTTGTAGAAGTTGCCCTTCCCGTTCCCATGCGGCAGAACTTCAGTTACCTGATGCCCAAAGCTTGCCCCTGGCCACTCGAGCCGGGAATGCGGGTGCAGGTGCCCTTTGGCCGCCAGCAACTCATAGGCCTAGTGACAAGCCTGAGTGATGAGTGCGAGCTCGAGCCCAAACAACTCAAGCCGGTATATCAAGTGCTGGACAGCGCGCCATTGCTGCCACCGGCGCTGTACCAACTGACCCTCTGGGCCGCCAGATACTATTTCTGCAGCCAGGGGCAGATGTTGACCCAAGCCCTGCCGGTGGCGCTGCGCAAGGGTGCCGATGCCGCGCCGGAGAAAATCAGTTATCTGTGTCTGACCAGTGCGGGCCTGGAAGCCACACTGGAGTCGCTGAAACGCGCTCCCGCCCAACGCAAACTGCTGCAACAGCTCAAACAGGGGGAACTGACCACTGAAGAGGTCAATGCGCTGGAGCTGAGCAAGAGTGCCATCAAGGGGCTGCTGGACAAGGGCTGGGCCGAGCAACGAGAGCGGTCAGTCAGCGCCAATCTTGAATGGCGGCAAAAGCTTGAACTGGGGGAAGAACCTCACAGGCTCAACCCGGAGCAAGCCGTGGCGGTCGCCAGCCTCAATGCACAGAGCGGCTATCAGTGCAGCTTGCTTGAAGGGATCACAGGCTCAGGCAAGACAGAGGTCTACCTGGCGGTACTGGAAACCATACTCAAGGCTGGCAAGCAGGCGCTGATCCTAGTGCCGGAAATCGGCCTGACGCCGCAAACCATTAACAGGTTCAAACGCAGATTCAAAGTCACGGTTGCCGTGATCCATTCCGGCCTGACTGACAAGCAGCGCCTCGACGCCTGGCGCCTGGCCCGCAGCGGTGAGGCGGCCATCATAATCGGCACCCGCTCGGCGCTGTTCACCCCCATGGCCTGGCCCGGGATCATCATTCTCGATGAGGAACACGACAGCAGTTTCAAACAGCAGGAAGGCGTGGGTTATCACGCCCGGGATCTGGCCGTCATGCGCGGTCACCTGGAGCAGGTTCCTGTGCTGCTAGGCAGCGCAACGCCGTCGCTGGAGAGCCTGCAAAACGCCCTCAGCGGCCGCTATCAACATCTGCAATTGGGAGAGCGGGCCGGCAATGCCCTCAAGGTGCGTCAGGGACTGATAGATATCCGCAACCAACCGCTGCAGGCGGGCATGTCGCAACCGCTGCTGAACGAGATGCGCCTGCATCTGCAGGCCGGTAACCAGGTGTTGCTTTTTCTCAATCGCCGCGGCTTTGCCCCAGCCCTGCTGTGCCACGAATGTGGCCATCTGCATGAGTGCGATCGCTGTGATGCGTTTTTCACCCTGCACCAATCCCTCGGCGAAATTCGCTGCCACCACTGCGGCAACCAATACGCGATTCCACGCCAGTGCCACAACTGCGGCAGCACCATGTTGCAGGGTCAGGGCATAGGTACGGAGCAATTGGAGGCGGCGCTCAGCAAGGAGTTTCCCGAGTATCCCGTGGTGCGAATCGACCGGGATACCACCAGCCGCAAAGGCTCGCTGGAACAGCACTTAAGCGCCATTCATCGCGGCGAATACAAGATATTGGTAGGCACCCAGATGTTGGCCAAGGGACATCACTTTCCCGATGTCACCCTGGTGGGGCTGCTGGATGTAGATGGCGCCCTGTTCAGCGCCGATTTTCGGGCCCCTGAGCGCTTCGGCCAACTCTATACCCAGGTAGCCGGTCGCGCCGGTCGCGCCAGCAAGCCAGGCACTGTGCTACTGCAGACTCATCAGAGCGATAACCCCTTGCTCAGGGACCTGCTTCACAGAGGCTATGGCGAGTTTGCCCGCAGTCAGCTCAATGAACGCCAGCAGGCACTGTTACCCCCGGCCTGGCATATGGTGCTGATCCGCGCCGAATCACACCGCGCCGAGGATGCCGATGCCTTTCTGGCGGCCTTTGCCGCCATGTTACCCATGGACAAGGATTTTGAAGTGATAGGCCCGCTGCCGGCGCCGCTGGATCGCAAGGCCGGCAAGTATCGGCGCCAGTTGTTGGCCCAAGCCAAGGACAGACGCAGGCTGCAACAGGTGTTTGAACAGCTGCTGCCTCAGGCCGAACAGCTACCCGAGGCCAAGCGCTGCCGCTGGAGTCTGGATCGAGATCCGCAGGATCTGTTGTAATTGATAAGAGTCCGCAGGATCTGCTGTAACTCCCTCGAACGGCTTTAATCCGGCTCAGAATTGACCGTGAGGCCCCTGCTTGTCCTGCGGCTTGCGCAGCAGCTTATAGGTCAGCCAACTGCCGAGCGCCAATACCAGAGTAATCACCGGCGCCGCCATCAACGCCATGGTCAACAGCTTGCTGATCCGCTCGGGCAGAAACGGCATCATATAGCCCAGTGATACCAACAGCCCCACCCAGAAGAAGGCGCTCAGGGCCGCAAAAAAATAGAAGGTCTTGATACAGGCCATGCGCACGCCCATCACCAAAGGCAGCAGCGAACGCACCAACGGCAGAAAACGGGCGCAGAAGAGTGCCACCAGCCCATGACGACCAAGGAGTTTATCCACTGCCGCCAGACTGTCGGGCGGCACCTTGTAGACCCAGCCCTGCACCTTGGGCAAACGATTGAGCAGCCGCCCCTGAATAAATGCCAAATAGCTGCCGCCTGCGGCCGCCACAAACAGTAACAGAAACACCAGCAAGGGGTTGAGGATCCCCATTCCCGCCAGGGTGCCTGAGAGTATGACCACACTGTCGCAAGGCAAGGGGGCCGCCGGCAGCAAAGCGCTCTCCAGGAAAATAAAACTGAAGATGCACACATAGATACTCAGGGCGATACCCGGAGCATGCAGCGCGGTGAAATCCTGTTGCCAAATGGCTTGTAACACTGTGGTGATGGAGTCCAGCATCTATATCTCCATTGAAACTATCGACGCATGCCGATGGCAAAATCGGCACTTGGGGGAAGACAGGATCGACATCATACTCCCCAAAAATAAAGATCAGCGATTCTTAAACAAAGATTCATCCATAATAGTGATCTTAAAACGGCCCTGGCTGTGGCAAATCCAGGCAACAACAAAATTTGCTGATAAAACCGTACTGGTGATAGCAATGTTACCGCCGAAAGCGCTAGAATGTGCGGTTATCCCCTTTTAACCTTTATCAGTCAGTGTCGATAAAACGCCAATGAAATCACATATCCAATCTTTGCTTGAACAGACAGTAGCCACTTTGAAACAACAGGGGTTGATCCCCGAAGAGACTGCGCCAAGGATTCAGGTAGACCGAACCAAGGATAAGAGTCACGGCGACTTGGCCACCAACCTGGCCATGATGCTGACCAAAGCTGCCGGCAAGCCACCTCGGGAGCTGGCACAACTGATCATCGACAACCTGCCTGCCTCAAGCCATGTGGCCAAGGTAGAGATAGCTGGCCCCGGCTTTATCAACTTCTTTATTGATGACAGTGCCCTGGCCAAACAGCTGCAGGCGGCACTGGCCGACGAGCATCTGGGTGTGAGTTTGCCCAAGTCGCAAACCGTGGTAGTGGACTACTCCTCCCCTAACCTCGCCAAAGAGATGCATGTGGGCCACCTGCGCTCCACCATCATTGGCGACAGCGTTGTGCGGGCGCTGGAGTTTCTCGGTCACAAGGTGATCCGCCAAAACCACGTCGGCGACTGGGGTACCCAGTTCGGCATGTTGCTGGCCTATATGGAAGAGCTGCGGGCACAAAATGGCGAAAACGCCAACCTGGAGCTGTCTGATCTGGAAAGCTTCTATCGCGCCGCCAAACTGCGTTTCGACGAGTCGGCCGAATTTGCCACCCGCGCCCGCCAGTTGGTGGTCGAGCTGCAATCCGGTGACGAGTACTGCAACAAGCTGTGGCGTGAGTTCAACGATATCTCCCTGAGCCACTGCCATGACGTATATCAGCGCCTGGGCGTCAGCCTGACCCGCGCCGATGTCCATGGTGAAAGCGCTTACAACGACGATCTGGAACAGGTGGTCAAAGATCTGGATGCCCAAGGCTTGCTGTCTGAAAGTAACGGCGCCAAGGTGGTATTCCAGGAAGAATTCCGTAACAAAGACGGTGAAGCCCTGCCGGTAATCATTCAGAAGGCCGATGGCGGCTATCTCTATGCCACCACAGACCTAGCAGCCATGCGCTATCGCTCGGGTACCCTGCATGCCGATCGCGCCCTCTACTTCGTGGATCTGCGCCAGGCGCTGCACTTCCAGCAAGTGTTCAGCCTGGCCCGCACCGCAGGTTTTGTGCGCCCGGAAATGACACTGGAACACATGGGCTTTGGCACCATGAACGGTGAAGACGGCCGCCCATTCAAGACCCGCAGCGGCGGGGTGGTGAAACTGGTTGACCTGCTCGATGAAGCCAATGTCAGGGCGCTGGAGCTGGTACGCAGCAAGAACCCCGACATGGACGAAGACACCCTGGCCGAAATCGCCCGAGTAGTGGGCATCGCCTCGGTGAAATACGCCGATCTGTCGAAGAACCGCGCCAGCGACTATATCTTCAGCTTCGATCAGATGCTGAGCTTTGAAGGCAACACAGCGCCATACCTGCTATACGCCTACACCCGGGTTGCCGGGATCTTCAAGCGGGCCGAAGATGTGGATCTGAGCAATGCCGTTATCGCTCTGGAACACGACAAGGAAAAAGAGCTGGGCAACAAGCTGGCCCAGTTCGGTGAAATCCTTGCCCGTATGGTCGACAAGGGCCAACCCCATGTACTTTGTGGTTATCTGTTCGAACTGGCCGGTGCCTTCTCCAGCTTCTACGAAGCCTGCCCCGTGCTGGCGGCCGATAACGAAACCCAGAAGCACAGCCGTCTGCTGCTGTCTCAATTGACCGCCAAGACCCTCAAGCAAGGCCTGTCACTGCTAGGTATCGAGACTCTGGAGCGCATGTAATCCATGGGACGCGATTACGCCAATAGCAAACCCAAGCCCCGCAAGCCTGCCAAGCGGGGCGCTCGCAAGCAACCGCAGCCCAAGCAAGGCTTTCCTGTGCTGTTGCTTGTGGTGGTAGTGGCCGTGGTGGCCGGCTTTGGCTATTTCCTCTGGAGCCTGAAGAGCAGCGCCCCCGAGGCCGAAGTGGCTCAGCCTCAGCCACAGACTAAGCCGGTGCCCCAGAAGAAAGACCCCAACGCTCTACCGCCCAAGCCCAAAGAGGAGTGGACCTACCTCAAGGAGCTGGAAAACAAGCAGGTAGAAGTGGATCTTCCGGAAGAGAGCAACAAGCCATCTCGCCCTTATCAGATGCAGTGCGGTTCCTTCCGGGTACAGTCCCAGGCCGACGAGATGAAAGCCGTGATCGCCTTCCAGGGGCTAGAAGCCCAGGTGCGCAAGGTGCAAGGCACCAGCGGCGTCTGGTACAAGGTGGTGCTCGGCCCCTACGACAGCAAGCGCGATGCCGAGCGGCAGCGCCACGTGCTGCAAAGAGCCGGTCTCAACGGCTGTATGATCTGGTTCTGGGAGGAATAAACTCCTCTCAATTTAAAGGCTGCAAACAATAAGATTTGCAGCCTTTTTGTTTTTCAGGACGAAAGCCTCTGCCGGGCACTTGATATTCCCGCCCCCAACCCCATATAGAAAACTATCACCTCATTAGTTGGCCTTGCTGTGCCCCAATGGGCCGTTTCATGCAGCAGACCCTGGGGATTTGACCCATGACGGACACGCCGTCCGCCCGAGAAGAGGATCTATCGTGACCACTATCGTATCTGTACGCCGTAATAATCAGGTTGTTGTCGCCGGTGACGGCCAAGTGTCTCTGGGCAACACTGTGATGAAAGGCAATGCCCGCAAAGTACGCCGCCTGTACCACAATAAGGTATTGGCCGGTTTTGCCGGTGGCACCGCCGATGCCTTTACCCTGTTTGAACGCTTCGAGGCAAAACTGGAAATGCATCAGGGGCATTTGATGAAGTCGGCGGTCGAGCTGGCCAAAGACTGGCGCAGCGACAGAGCCTTACGGAAACTCGAAGCCATGTTGGTGGTGGCCGATCATGAAAGCTCACTGATCATCACAGGTAACGGCGATGTGGTGCAGCCGGAGCATGATCTTATCGCCATAGGCTCTGGTGGCAACTATGCCCAGGCCGCGGCGTTGGCGCTGCTGGAGAACACCGAACTGGGTGCCCGTGATATTGCCGAGAAGGCGCTGACCATAGCCGGCGATATCTGCGTATTTACCAACCAGTTCAAGACTATAGAAGAACTGAATTACTGATCCCGAGCGTGAGGAAGCATTATGTCTGAAATGACACCCCGCGAAATCGTCCACGAACTGGACGCGCACATCATAGGCCAACAGAAGGCCAAACGCTCTGTCGCAGTAGCCCTGCGTAACCGCTGGCGCCGCATGCAGCTGGATGCCGGCTTGCGCCAGGAAGTGACCCCGAAGAATATTCTGATGATAGGCCCAACCGGTGTTGGTAAGACAGAGATCGCCCGCCGTCTGGCCAAGCTGGCCAATGCGCCTTTTATCAAGGTTGAAGCGACCAAGTTCACTGAAGTGGGCTATGTGGGTAAGGAAGTGGAGCAGATCATCCGCGATCTCACCGACGCCGCGGTCAAACTAACCCGCGAGCAGCAGATGAAGAAGTGCCGCTCCCTCGCCGAAGAAGCCGCCGAGGAGCGGGTTCTCGATGCCCTGCTGCCCAAGCCAAAGAACGATTGGGATCAGGAAACCGAGGACAAGTCCCACACCCGCCAGGTGTTCCGCAAGAAACTGCGTGAAGGCCAGTTGGACGACAAAGAGATCGAAATCGATGTCTCGGCGCCGCAAATTGGTGTCGAAATCATGTCGCCTCCCGGCATGGAAGAGATGACCAACCAGCTGCAGAGCCTGTTCCAGAACATGGGTCAGGGACAGAGCAAGCGCAAGAAACTCAAGATCAAGGATGCCTACAAGCAACTGGTCGAAGAGGAAGCCGCCAAGCTGGTCAACCAGGAAGATCTCAAAGAGCAGGCCATTGAGCTGGTCGAGCAACACGGCATAGTGTTCCTCGATGAGATAGACAAAATCTGTAAGCGCGGCGAAACCTCAGGCCCGGACGTGTCTCGCGAAGGGGTACAGCGTGATCTATTACCTCTGGTGGAAGGCTGCACAGTCAACACCAAGCACGGCATGGTAAAGACAGACCACATTCTGTTTATCGCCTCCGGCGCCTTCCAGATGAGCAAGCCATCGGATCTGATCCCCGAACTGCAGGGCCGTCTGCCGATTCGGGTCGAGCTGGATGCCCTGACCGCCTCCGACTTCAAACGGATCCTCACCGAGCCCCACGCCTCGCTCACCGAGCAGTATGTGGCCTTGATGGGCACCGAAGGAGTCAGCATCGAATTTACCGAGTCGGGTATCGACCGCATCGCCCAGGCCGCCTGGCAAGTCAACGAACGTACCGAAAACATCGGCGCCCGTCGGCTGCACACTGTGATGGAGCGGCTGATGGAAGACATCTCTTTCGAGGCCAGCGACAAGTCCGGCAGCAAGTTTGTTATCGATGCCGAATATGTCGATGCTCACCTGGACAACCTGGTTCAGGATGAAGATCTGAGTCGCTTCATTCTCTGATTTTCACCTCAAACAGCCTCCTTCGGGAGGCTTTTTTACGGCGCTTTTTTGCCTTCGGCGCGCGCATTCTTTATCATCCCCTCCTTTGCCCAAGCTGGAACCCAAGCAATGAAACTGACTCTGCTGACTCAAGAGCTATACAGCAAGCTCTACCGGGATATTCACGAATTCCGAACCACCTTCGATCTGCCGGTCGACTCTCCTGACACCCTGGATGCCAAGGCAGACACGCTGCACACCTCACTTATCAGCGAAGAGCTGACCGAACTGGCCGAAGCAACAGACAAAATTGAACAGGCCGACGCCATAGTCGACAGCGTGTATGTATTGATGGGCCGCTTGGTGCACTTGGGCTGCAACCAGGTCGGGGAGCGACTGGAGATCAGTTACCTGATAGATCTGCTGCTGCAGGTTGCCGCCAACAAGGCAATCGACTTTGAGCCCTGCTGGGATGAAGTGCATGCCAGCAACATGAGCAAGGTATGCCGCAATGAGCAGGAACTGGCAGATACCGTGGCCCACTATGCCAAGCAAGGGGTGGAAATTATCGGCAGCCGTCAAGGTGACTTCCTGATAGCCAAGTGTGCCAAAGATGTGGAAATGACCGGTAAAACAGTGCGCCAGGGCAAGGTACTCAAGTCTGTCTATTATCGTCCAGCCAACCTCAAGGACCTGGTGTAACGCTCGGCGTTCAATCCTAAACTGGCACTCGCCTTTGGGGAACCAAACAGGTTCCCAACCGCTCGCCCACAAAAGCAGACCTCAGGTCTGCTTTTTCAGCGATTAAAACTGTGAGTGCTTCATCGTTAGAACTTCACCGTTAGAACTTCACCAAGGTCCCTTTCAGCGCCACCCCGGCCATGATAGCCCCGGCGCCGCACTCATATTCGGTTTCACTGGCAAACTCACGCTTCTTGTAATAGGACTGGATATTGACCACGGCGTCCATTCCTTCACGCTCGGCGCGTTCCTGCAATGCCTTGAGGGCACTCAACATCACCCACTCACAGGCTTCGCGATCCGACTTGCCAAAGGCATTGGTCTTTTTATTGGTGATCACCTCGCCATAGCTCTTGCTGATCTGCGGATGCGCCTGAGTGGCAAAATACAGGGGCACATCGTGAAGGGCTTCTTTGGCCTTCTCGGTCTGCAGCAGTTCCTGTACCGGATACTGGGCTATGGTATCTCGCGCCGCAGCGTTGGCGCTGACCATCAGGGCCAGCAGCGCCAGAGCAAGTGATTTTTTCATCTATATCTCCCTATTGCGGCTCTACGCCACAGTCAAAGCTTTGATTGCCGTCCATCTTAAGATAGGGTCATTCCGCCGATTGCAGGAGTGACTAATTCGCAATGATACAGGCAGTTACATACACTAGACCAGAAAAAGCTCAAGCCTTGATAAAGGCCGCCATCAACTCACGGGTCAAGTCGGCGGCGGGAATTTCCCGACATCCCTCCGGGTTCTGACCACACCAGAGCGGGCTGAAATCACTGCAGTCGCGTGCTTCTGCCGCGGCGCGCAGCGGCGCAATGGCATTGGCCGCCAATGGAAAGTCCGGCGCTTGCCCCAAAGGCCCCAACTCACGCATCAAACGGGTCATTATGCCTCTGGCCGGGCGACCACTGTAGAGATTGGTCAGTGCCGTATGGCGATTGATTTGCGGATCTTTCAGCGCTTGGCGATGCAGTTCACTGATCTCGGCCTCCGGGCACAAGAGATAGGCCGTGCCCACCTGCACCCCGGCCGCTCCCAAAGCCATGGCCGCCTGCACTCCGGCGGCGTCGGCAATACCACCGGCGGCAATCACGGGCACCTTCACCGCCTGTACCAGACGCGGTAACAGGGCAAAGGTACCACTGTGCTCGGTCAAATCATCACTGAGGAAATGGCCTCTGTGACCACCGGCTTCCAGGCCCTGGGCTATGATGGCATCCACGCCTCTGGATTCGAGCCACTTGGCTTCGGCGACACTGGTTGCCGAGGCAATCACCTTGGTGCCCCAGCTCTTGACCCTGAGCATCAGCTCGGTGGAAGGAAGCCCGAAATGAAAACTCACCACTTCGGGGCGAAAGGGTTCTATAACCGCAGCGACCTCTTCATCGAAGGGACGCCGCTCAGCACCACCGCCGAGCTCTTCGACCTCGAATTCACGGTAATAGGGCGCCAGTTGCTGCAGCCAGGTACGCAAACGCTCGGGTTGTTCCTCGGGTGGCTTATGGCAGAAGAAGTTGAGGTTCAGCGGCCGGTCACTCTGACGCCTGAAACTCTCAATAGCTTGCTTGAGTTTGTCATGGGATAGCATGGCGCAGGGAATGGAGCCGAGCGCACCGGCAGAAGCGACCGCCAATGCCAGCGGCACGCCCTGAGCACCAGCCATGGGGGCTTGAATAAGCGGAAATTCAATACCAAAGAGTTGTTCTATCAACATACCAAGACTCCTTCTTGCTTCAGTCCTCAGCGGCACCTCTTGCCACTGCTTCATTCAATAACCCAGCAGTTCAGATTAACGGCTGGCGGCGGTGTGTGCCAGCAAAAACGCCGCGGGAATCGCGGCGTTGATAGTCAAACTCAATGTCGTTCAGAGCAGGTAATCCATCCCCAAGGCGACAAACAAGGCCATACCCGCCCAGTTGTTGTTGAGAAACGCCTTGAAGCAGGGCGCCCGCTGCCTATCATAAATCAGCTTCTGCTGATAAAGCCCAAAGCCGATAAAGGCCAGCAGCCCCACCAGATAGAGGGCGCCACGCTCGGCCACATAACCTGCTGTCATAAAGCAGGCCAGCGCCGCCAGCTGAAACAGACCGATGATCTGCCTGTCGTAACGGCCAAACAGAATGGCGGTGGACTTGATCCCCACCTTGAGGTCATCGTCCCTGTCCACCATGGCATACATGGTGTCGTAGGCCACAGTCCAGAACCAGTTGGCGGCAAATAGCCACCAGGCTTCGACAGGCACTTCACCTGTCTGGGCGGCGTAGGCCATAGGGATCGACCAGCTCCAAACCGTGCCGAGGAACATCTGCGGCATATTGGTGTAGCGCTTGGTGAAGGGATAGATAATGGTCAGCAGCATGCCGACAAGGGAGAGTTTAACCACCAGAGGATTGAGCAGCAGCACCAGACCAAAGGCAAAAAGCCCCATGACCACAAACAGGCCCAGCGCTTCTTTGACCGTGACCTCGCCACTGGCCAAAGGCCTGGCCTTGGTGCGCTCGACATAGGTGTCCAGCTCACGGTCGGCATAGTCGTTGATGATGCAGCCGCAGGCGCGCATCACAAACACACCTATGATAAAGATGATCAACACCTTGAGATCCGGTAAGCCCCCGGCCGCCAACCACAACGCCATTAAACAGGGCCACAGCAGCAGAAAAGTTCCTATGGGTCTGTCCAGACGCGACAGACGGGCATAGACGTCAATTTTTTCCCTCAAGTTCATCGGTAGGCTCTCCAAACATCCCGGCCTTAAGCTTGCCCTGCATTATGACTCAGCGGCAATGTGATTGACACCACAAAAAGCAAATTTTCCTGTTATGACAATCAACAAGCAACCAACTTGGCGTAAGCCACCACCAACCACTTGCTGCCGAAATCGTCAAAATTTACCTGTACCCTGGCCTGTGCGCCCTGGCCCTCGAAGTTGGTCACTATCCCCTCACCGAATTTGGGATGCAATACCCGTTGGCCAACATTAAAGCCCGTGTCGTTGAAGCTGCTTTGCGACTTGTTGAACCTGTTATTGGCCATGGGGGTGGCCACCTGCGCCTTGAGACGAATTTCCTGCAGGTACTGAGGCGGGATCTCCTTGATAAAGCGCGATGGCCGTGAATAGTTTTCACGGCCATAGATGCGCCGCGACTCGGCATAGGTGATATACAGCTGCTGCATGGCGCGGGTCATGCCCACGTAACACAGGCGCCGCTCTTCTTCCAAACGATCGCCCTCTTCCAGCGACAACTGGCTGGGGAACAGTCCTTCTTCAACACCGGCCATAAACACCAGCGGGAACTCCAGCCCCTTGGCCGAGTGCAGCGTCATCAGCTGCACCGCATCTGTGTGGGCATCGGCCTGGCCTTCTCCCGCCTCCAGCGCCGCATGGGACAGGAAGGCGTTCAACTCACCCATGTCCACCAGCTCTTCCGGCACTTCGAAGGTGCGCGCCGCGGTGACCAGTTCCTCGAGGTTTTCCACTCTGGCCTGAGCCTTTTCGCCCTTTTCCTGCTCATACATGGCCTTGAGCCCGGAGTCCTGGATCACTCTATCCGCCTGGCGATAGAGGGGCAGCTCTTCGGTGTCGCTGCGCAGCTGCACTATCAAGTCCATAAAGCTGCGCACCGCATTGGCGGCGCGGCCGGCCAAGACCTTCTCCTCCAACAAACGGACGCAGGCCTGCCACAGGGTGAGTTGCTGCTGCCGGGCCGTGGTTCTGAGAATATCCAGGGTGCGATCGCCTATCCCCCTGGCGGGAGTGTTGACCACCCGCTCGAAGGCGGCGTCATCGTCGCGGTTGGCAATCAAACGCAGGTATCCCATGGCATCCTTGATCTCCTGACGCTCGAAGAAGCGCAAGCCGCCATAGATGCGATAGGCCAGCCCCTTGTGCAGCAAGGCCTCTTCCAACACCCGCGATTGAGCATTACTGCGATAGAGGATGGCGCAGTCACTGAGACTGCCGCCCTTGTCCTGCCAGTCGCCAATGCGGCCTATGATGAAGCGGGCTTCATCCATCTCATTGAAGGCACAGTAAACTGAGATCGGCTCACCATCGACATCTTCGGTCCAAAGCTGTTTGCCCAGCCGATCCGGGTTATTGGCGATAAGCTCGTTGGAGGCCTTGAGAATATTGCCGCTGGAGCGGTAGTTTTGTTCCAGGCGAATAGTTTCGGCATTGGGAAAGTCCTGCAAAAACTTGTGCAGGTTTTCCACTTGAGCGCCGCGCCAGCCATAGATGGACTGGTCGTCGTCGCCCACTATCATCACATTGGCGTTCTTGCCTGCCAGTACTCTGATCCAGGCATATTGAATGGCGTTGGTGTCCTGAAACTCATCCACCAGAATATTGCGGAATCTATCCTGATAGTGGGCCAGAATATGTTCCTTGTTGAGAAACAGCTCGTGAGCCCGCAAGAGTATCTCGGCAAAGTCTACCAGCCCGGCGCGATCACAGGACTCCTGATACACCTGATAGATTTGCACCAGCTTCTGCTCCATCGGGAAGAGGCCGCCATCCAGATGTTTCGGCCTGAGTCCTTCATCCTTCTTGCCGTTGATATAGCCGGCCACCATCCGCGGCGGATACTGTTTCTCATCCAGATTCAGGCTCTTGAGGATGCGCTTGAGCAGGCGGAGCTGATCATCCGAGTCGAGGATCTGAAAATTCTGCGGCAGGCCAGCATCCTGCCAGTGAGTGCGCAGCAGACGATGGGCCAGACCATGGAAGGTACCGATCCACATGCGGCCCATATGGTTACCGACTATCTTCTCCACCCGTTCCCGCATCTCGGCGGCCGCCTTATTGGTAAAGGTCACCGCCATAATGGAGTATGGGCTCTGGTTTTCCACCTGCAGCAGCCAGGCAATCCTGTGAGTCAGTACCCGGGTCTTGCCACTACCGGCTCCGGCGAGCACCAGCATGCTCGATTGAGGTGCGGCCACCGCCTCACGCTGCTTGTCATTCAGGCCATCCAATAAAGAAGATACGTCCATTCGCGCCTCCACAAAAACGAGCGCGCATTATAGCAGGAAAGCCCCTCTGCTCATACGTAACCAAGAACTTGGCCAACGGCAAAAAAGCATGTCGGATGATAGAAATGAATGCAGAGAAGCCAACACAATCAAGCCTAAGCGGGCAAATAGCAACGCACTATTCAATAGTGAACAACAAATCACGACTTAATTTGTCCAGGGAATCCCCCTGAAAAATGTCCTAAGAGAGTTTTCACCAGCAATAGCACACGCCGGAAGATAGCAAGGCGTTATATGCCTTAATTCCACGACACCATCTTTTTTAAACCAAAACGCAAATAATGACTTACAGATATAAGCAATGAAAAATACTAAAAACTAAAACATTTACCAATTAAATTGCCTTAACTCACAGTTTATTCCGGTACAAACACCTAGGATATTGAAACATTCATTATATATTTCATACATTTGTTTTTGGAGTCGGGTTGTGAACCAAGCCATCTTTTCCAATCTTTCTTTGCGCAAGTTATTGATCACCTTGTTCGCTGCGCTGTTAGCGCTATTTTGCCTATCCTTGGGCACTATTGCCTATCATTTGCAAGAGGTTAAAAGTCAGATCAGTCTGTTGGAACGAGAGTATCACAGCAATGATCAGGCCGCCTCTTTACTACAACTGGTATCCGGTCTTAGACGTGAACAGTTGGGTTACAGCTTGAGACGGGTACTGGACGCTCCTATGAGTGAAGAATCACGTCAATATCTGCAGGATCAGACCCTGTTGATCCATGCGGCACTAAAAGATCTCAAGCAGGGTGCCGGAAAAGACACCCTTACACAATTAATGAAGCTGGATGCCCCACTGCAAGCCTTTATGGGACTGCATAATCAGTTTTTGAAACAAGACCTCAGCGATCTGGCAGAAAATACAGCCAACATGCTCACCTCAATGGAAGCGTGGCACATCTACAACAATGTTGAGACAGAACTCAAAGCCTTAATGGAACTGGAAACCAAGAAGGTCAGCGATGCCAGAGGAGCCAGTGAACAGGCAATTCAATCTCTCAGCAACAGCCTGGTCATCGTCTTCTGCCTCTTTGTAACCCTGGCGCTCGGAGCCGCTTGGTTCCTGCTGCGACGCATTTTTATGCCTCTGAATGCCACCACTCAAGTACTGGAAAACATTGCTTCCGGCGATCTTGCGACTCGCATCCCGATGGAAAAATTCAGCAGCAGCGAATTTACCCACTTGGCCGAAACGCTCGAACAGATGCGCACCACACTGCACGATATGATCTCTCAAATAGGTGCCGCCTCGGTGCAGCTGGCAGCCGCCGTGGAAGAGATGACTACCGTTGCTGCTGAATCCGCCGACGAGATGCAACAACAACGCTCTGAGGTCGACCAGGTAGCTACCGCCATGACAGAGCTGCAGAGTTCGATTGCCGATATTTCCCGCAACACCACGCAAACCGCCGATCAAGCTAACCAAGGCGTACAGGCAACAACCGAAGGTCAGCAGGTAGTGCTGCAAACCCTGGAAACCATTCGAAGCTCAGATGCGGAAATCACTACCGCCAGCGAAGTCATAGGTCAGCTGCAAAAAGACTCTGACTCCATTGCCATGGTGCTGGAAGTGATCGCTCAGATCACCGAACAGACTAATCTGTTGGCCCTCAATGCCGCCATTGAAGCCGCCCGGGCCGGTGAGGCCGGCAGAGGCTTTGCCGTGGTGGCCGATGAAGTGCGTACTCTTGCCAGTCGTACCCAAAGCTCGGCGCTGGAAATCAAAGGCACTATAGAGCAGTTGCAACAAAGAGCCCAACATGCCAATGAAGTAATGCAAAGAAGCCGTGAGCGGATGCAGGGCAGTGTTCGCTGCGCCAACGACGCCAGTGATGCGATTGAAAGGATCAGTGCAGCCATCAGTATCATCAACGATATGGCAATTCAGGTCGCCAGCGCCACCGAGCAACAGACCGCCGTTACCGGCGAGCTGGGGGTCAATATCACCAATATCAGTGACGCCGCCTCCAAGGTCTCCATGGGAACCGGACACGTGTCTCAATCCAGTCAGGAACTGAGTCAGCTGGCCCACAACCTGGCCCAACTGATCAGCCGTTTCCGCACCTAAAAAACGCGACAAGGTTCACACTCATGCGACCGCTACGGTCGCATGATAATGCACTGTATTACGCCAATACGGACATCTAACGAACCTGGAGGTGCTGATTATGGGATATTCAATTAAAGATCTGATATATAACGGTGAAACTCATGGAGTACATAACTGGTCGACGCTGGAAGGCAGCCAGTTTTACTGGCATCCGGATTGGTTGCATATTGCCGAGGACTTAACCGGCCACAAGGCCACGGCCCATATTCAGGCACAAAAAGAGAAAGCCAGCCATGAAGAAGCCAAGGCAACGATAGTCCAGCACCTCAACGACAAAAAGTAATCTCTGGAATGCCCAAAGCCTCCCATGCGGAGGCTTTTTCATACTTAGTAGACTAATGTCCGGAGGCTATGGCCTTACGGGCCAGGTTATCCACCCAGACCGGAGCAATAAGCCGGAGCCAACGTCCCAGCCTGCCACGCCATGAAGTGATCAGCATCCTGCCCCGAGCGGCAATGACAGGCAACATCATCTGCGCACACTCTTCGGCGGTCATGATCTTACTCTCTGTCATAGGAGAAACCCCGAGCGGCTTACCCTCTCCATCCAGTGCCCGTCGATGGATCTCTGAAACCACAAAGTCGGGGCAGATCACTGTCACAGCGACATTGTCCTCAGCCAACTCGATACGCAGAGAATCGAAGAAACCCACTACAGCATGTTTGGAAGCGGCGTAACCGCTACGGGTAGGCACTCCAGTGAGCCCCGCCACAGAAGCCACGGCAACGACTTGCCCCTGAGAGGCCTTGAGATACGGCAGGGCCGCATGGGTCAGCCAAGCCGGGCCAAGGTAATTGACCCGCATCAACTGTTCGAGAATGTCCAGCTGCTTGAGTTCATCGAAGCGGCTCCACATGGTCATACCGGCATTATTGATCAGTATGTCTAGTCGGCCGAAACGCTCGATAACCGTGGCTATCAAGGCTTCACAATCCTGTTGTCGCCCGATATCACTACAAACCACCAGCGGCGCACCGCCGACCGACTCGACCTCCATCGCCAGGGTACGCAACCTGGATTCATTGCGGGCACTGAGTACCAGTTGTCCGCCAAGCGGTGCCAGTGCCAGAGCGAGCGCCCGCCCAATTCCTTCCGAGGCGCCGGTGATCACTATGACTTTATCGGCCAATCCTTCCATCTGCAGTCCATTGTCTGTCGAAGTAATCAGGCTAAGCTCGCATACTCCTCTTGCAAGTGCAATCCCTGCTGCTGATGTTCATGGCGCTTCTCCCAGAGGTAAAATTGCTCCAGGGGTTTAGGCCGCCCTATGGCATATCCCTGGGCGTAATCGACCCCAATTTCCAGCAATTTATCCATGATCTCCTGGTTCTCGACAAACTCGGCCACAGTTTCTATCCCCATGACCCGGCACACATCGTGAATCGATTTCACGATCGCATAGTCCCTGGCATTGGTCGCCAGATGCCGGACAAAGCAGCCATCTATCTTCACATAGTCCACGGGAAGCTCGCGCAGATAACCGTAAGAAGCAAAGCCACTGCCAAAGTCGTCCAAGGCAAAGGCAAATCCCAGGCGGCGCAATTGGTTGAGCATCTCCATCGCCCGAGTTCGGTTTTGAATCGCGCTGGTTTCCGTGATCTCAAAGCAGACGCAGGAACTGGGGATCCCGAAACGGCCCTGCATCTCGGCGATATATTCGAGCATGCCCTCGCTGCCCAGACTATTACCCGAGAGGTTGATAGAGATACTGATCTCAGGCCACAGCTGCGGATGCTCAGAGAGCCACAGGAAAGCCTTGCGGATCACTTCCCTATCGACATCGGGCATTAACTTGAAGCGTTCCGCCGCCGCAATAAACTGGGCCGGAGGCAAGATGCGGCCACTGTTGTCGCGGATCCGCAGCAAGATCTCCAGCCTCTGACGGCGACAACAACCATTGAGCCCCTTAATCGGCTGGAAATAGAGCAGCAGCTCTTTGTCTTCTATGGCCCTGGCAATGCGCACCGCCCACTTGGGGGCATTGCGTTCATTGGCCAGCTCTTTATTGCGATCATCGAAGAAGTGAATTTGGTTGCTGCCCTTGCGTTTGGCTGCCAGGCAGGCAATGTCGGCATCTTTGAGCAGCTCGGCCGGCGCACGGCAAGGACCACGATGGAAAGCCACCCCGCAGCTGACACCGACCCGGTAATGGGCGCCACCACAAGGCAGGCTCAGCAACGAAACTTGCCGAACCACACGTTTCAACAACCTGGCGACTTCCAAGGCGCTACGGTTACGGACGGCCAAACCAAACTCATCACCACCGAGCCTGGCCAGTATTTCATCCCCCTTCAGGCAAGACTCTATGGCCCGGGCAACCATGATCAACATCTGATCACCGGCATCATGACCACAGTTATCATTGATAAGCTTAAACTGCTCCAGATCCAGATAACAAAATGCCAAAGTGCGGGCCCCATCGGCGAACTCCGCTAGGCGCTCTTCAAAGGCGCTGCGATTATAGAGTCCGGTAATGCCATCGACACTGGCCTTCAATCTGAGCTGTTGCTTGAGGTTCTCCTCCTGAGTGATATCCCGCAGCACAAGAACTCCACCGATCACAGTTCCCTTGTGATTGAATAGATTACTGACGGCTCGTTCCATAATCTTGGGTTGAGGGTTCTGCAGAGTGACCTTGCTGTATTCAGGCACCCGACTGCCGCTGGCCATGAAGCTGAATAACTCTTTATCCAGTTTTTTATCGCTCTTGAGCAGGGTATCTAGGGTACGGCCCTGAGCTTGTTGACTGCGCAATCCGAGCAGTGATTCCGCCTGGGGGTTAAGGTAAATGACCTTGGCCTTGTTGTTGGTGAGGATCACGGCTTCGGCAATGGACTCTAGGGTAATTCGGGAGCGTTCCTTCTGCTGAAAGATGCGCAGCAACAGGTTGTTGATCCTGTCGGCCAACACCTTGAATTCGGCGCCGCCGCTACCACTAACATGGGTATAGCGTCTGGCACTGGGATCGATCTCTTTTAATTCCATCATCAGGCGATCAAAAGGCTTAACCAACCCTCGCCTTAACCACAAATAACCTATGGCCACCATCAGCATGCCCCCCAATAGCAGCAGCATCACTACGGATAGGCTTTGCCATTCCAGGCGTTCAAAAGCATCTCTTTGCTGCCTGACCTGCAGCATCAATGGCGCCCCCACCAGGCTAGGGACTTGAATTTGGCTATATAACAGCATGTGCTGTCCCGAACTTAGGGGCTCATCGGCCGGGACCAAAGTAATCGAATGGATCAGATCGGCTTGGCCGAGACTTTGCAGGTGAACGGGGGTCAATAAACGGGTCACAATCAGAGCTTCATCATCGTTAATGCGATGAAAACCTATCTGCAGTGGCTGCCCTTTAACAATGGCGGCACCGTAAGCCTCTTTACCCAGAGACTCGAACATATTGGCATCGGGGAATACTTGTCCGGCGACTCGGGTTCGACCGTCGGCCAATGGGATGATCTTGTCCTGTTCTAGGCGGAACAGGCTGATATTGGAAGACTGTAGCCCCTCCTGCCACCCCATCAACAAGGCGTCTGTCTGATTCTCCAGGATCGGGGCATAAAGACGCGCCAGTTGAACCAGCCGATAAGACTCGCGATCGAACTGCTGTTCAATCCCCGCGTATTCATGTTCCAGCGTCTGTTGCCGGAACTGGCCCAGGCTATATTCAAACCAAAAATTCAAACTATAGGCGACAGTCAGCAGGGCCGGAATACAAAAACCCAGAATAAATACGCCAATTTTTTTGCCAATGTGCATCTCAAACCACGGCTTCTTATTGTTTTCGGAGAACTGAATTCAGCAGTCTCCGGTGGGCAACATACCTCATTTGACGTGCAATCATAACGACTGTGCCGACGTCTTATCTGTCATCCCACTCAGATAAAGGCAGACTACACCAGTCTGGCACTGACTACTATCTGCATGTGTTGATTTGGCGCAGGAAAAAGTGGTTACTTATGTGCTTTTCAGCACAATTTACAAAATTGGAAATGCCACTAATGACATTCTGTTTGGAATACGACTCAGCCCTAACGACGGCTTTGAAAACGAACGGCTATCGGTTATGCGAATAAAAGAAAAAATCTACCATACAACGGCATTAAACAATGGCGACCGATAGTCAATATCCGCCCTGAAAACAACGGAATCACAAAACAGGAATGGCATTTCCGCCAGCGAACAACCAGTAGTCATAAATAAACTAAAGGCCCGCGTTGCGGGCCTTTCATCAAGCAACTGGGTTACTTGTGATACTGAGCCGACAGTTCATGTACCGACTTAACGAAGGCAGCGGCATGCTCAGGATCCACATGCTGGTGAATACCATGACCCAGGTTAAATACATGACCAGTACCTTGACCATAGCTGGCCAGGATCTGCGCCACTTCTTCATGAATACGCTCAGGAGAAGCGTACAGAGTCGATGGGTCCATATTGCCTTGCAGGGCCACCTTGTCACCCACACGCTTACGGGCATCGCCTATGTCTATGGTCCAGTCCAGACCCAAAGCATCACAGCCGGTTTCGGCCATGGCTTCGAGCCACAGACCACCGCCCTTGGTAAACAGGGTCACAGGCACCTGACGACCTTCAGAATGACGGTTCAGACCATCGATTATCTTCTGCATGTAACGCAATGAGAACTCGCGATAGGCCGCATGAGACAGCGCACCGCCCCAAGAGTCGAAGATCATCACGGCTTGAGCACCGTTGGCGATTTGGGCGTTCAGATACAGGGTTACGGAATCGGCCAGTTTGTCCAGCAGCATATGCAATGCAGCAGGCTCGGCATACATCATCCGCTTGATCTTTTCGAAGGCCTTGCTGGAGCCGCCTTCGACCATATAAGTGGCCAGTGTCCATGGAGAGCCGGAGAAACCGATCAACGGCACTTCGCCCTTGAGTTCGCGGCGAATGGTGCTGACGGCTTTCATCACATAACCCAGCTCATCTTCCGGATCCGGAACAGCCAGCTTCTTGATGGCTTCTATGGTATCGGTTGGGCGTTCGAAGCGAGGGCCTTCGCCGGCTTCAAAATACAGACCCAGCCCCATGGCGTCAGGCACAGTCAAAATATCGGAAAACAGGATTGCCGCATCCAAATCAAAACGACGCAGCGGTTGCAGGGTAACTTCACAGGCTAAGTCGGCATTACGGCACAGCGCCATAAAATCACCGGCTTCAGCGCGGGTAGCACGATATTCTGGCAGATAGCGGCCAGCCTGGCGCATCATCCAAACTGGGGTAACATCAACAGGTTGCTTGAGCAGCGCACGTAAATAACGATCGTTTTTTAATTCTGCCATTGGGCTTATTCCTACTCCGATTGAGATCTGCTGGGGCGGTAGTTTAGCATTTGCGGCTGTATTGTAACCTGTGTCTGAGTATTTATGTGACCATTGCCATGGATAAAGCGCCTCAATAAGCTTCAAAGTCCATCATTGAGCCAGGCGAAACATTACATTTACACAACAAACACACAAAAAACCACAGTGTCAACTAAGTGGCTAAAGACAGAAAAAAGTTGCACAGCTTCTCACCCTTTGGTATAAAAACTCTGCGCTAGCAAGAACAATCAAGAAGCTCGTCACATCGAGCCTGTTAAAACTTTCCTCGCCCAGCTGTAGTTTCTACCGCTGGGCTTTTTATTTCCCATATCATAATTTGATACATTTTTTAACATCCCCCATTTCCCCGCACAAGAAACAACCAATCCGACCTCGATTGAAAAACACCGAAAAGAGTTGATCACTGATTAACTTGTCACCTAAATTAGGAGCAAGTGCGGTGATAAAGGATGAGACAAGCATGCTGAAACAACTTGAACAAGCCGAGCAAAAATGGGGCGGAGCCAATGCTCTGGTGGATCAATGGTTGAACAACCGCAGAAAACTACTGGTTTATTACTGTAAGTTGGCTGGACTGGCTCCCTATGAAAAACGTGACAAGTCCCTGCCCTGCGTAGATCAAGTCCGCAGCTTCTGCAATCTGCTGGTGGATTACGTCTCGGAGGGGCATTTCGAAGTCTTCAACAAGGTAGTCGACGCCTGTGACGAACAGGGACACTCGAACAAGGCACTGGCACAGCAGTTGCTGCCAAAGATTGTCGAGACCACAGATCAGGCCCTGGACTTCAGCGACAAGTATTCCGAGTTGGAAAGCGACGATCTGCTCTACCAGCTGGATAAAGATCTCGCCGAACTGGTACACGCCCTGGAGACCCGCTTCCAGCTGGAAGACAGAATGTTAGAAGTGCTGCACAACAAGAAGTTGGCACCGACCATCAACTGAATCCAATAACGGGCCTGCAAGCCATCGCCGTACCATATTGCATCCGTCTGCGGCCTTTCAGACACAAAAAAGCCAGCTCTATGAGCTGGCTTTTGTTATTGCGATAACTTAAACCGCTGACTGGAAGATCACTTCACCGGCCTTCTTGGTGTAAGACTCCAGTTGGTCGAAATTCAGGTATCTGTAGGTATCGGCCGCTGTTGCGTCCAGTTCCTTGGCATATTCCTGATACTCTTCAGGGCTTGGCAAACGTCCCAGTAGCGCCGCAACGGCAGCCAACTCGGCAGAGGCCAGGTACACATTGGCACCCGTACCCAGGCGGTTCGGGAAGTTACGGGTAGAAGTCGACACCACGGTCGCACCATCGGCAACCCGTGCCTGGTTACCCATACACAGAGAACAACCCGGGATCTCGATACGAGCACCGACACGGCCGAAGATACCGTAGTAACCTTCTTCGGTCAGCTGATCCTTGTCCATCTTGGTTGGCGGAGCAATCCACAGACGAGTCGGCAGCGTCTTGGCAAACTTGTCCAGCATCTTACCCGTGGCGCGGAAGTGGCCTATGTTGGTCATACAGGAACCGACAAACACTTCATCAATCTGGGTGTTGGCTACCTGAGACAGCAACACGGCATCATCGGGATCGTTCGGTGCACACAGAATAGGCTCTTTGATCTCGTTCAGGTCGATTTCAATCACGGCCGCGTACTCGGCATCCTTATCGGCTTCCATCAGTTCAGGGTTCGCCAACCACTCTTCCATGCCCTTGATACGACGCTCTATGGTACGGCGGTCGCCGTAACCTTCGGCAATCATCCACTTGAGCATGACTATGTTGGAGTTCAGGTACTCGATGATAGGATCTTTATCCAGCTTGATGGTACAACCGGCGGCAGAGCGCTCGGCAGACGCATCAGACAGTTCGAATGCCTGCTCAACCTTGAGGTGCTCCAGACCTTCGATTTCGAGAATACGGCCGGAGAAGATATTCTTCTTGCCCTTCTTCTCAACGGTCAGCAGCCCCATTTCGATGGCCTTGTGCGGAATCGCATGCACCAGATCACGCAGAGTGATACCAGGTTGCATCTTACCCTTGAAGCGCACCAGCACAGACTCAGGCATATCCAGTGGCATAACGCCGGTCGCGGCGGCAAAAGCCACCAGGCCGGAACCTGCAGGGAAAGAGATACCGATTGGGAAACGGGTGTGCGAGTCACCACCTGTACCTACGGTATCAGGCAGCAGCATGCGGTTCAGCCAGGAGTGAATAACACCGTCACCTGGACGCAGAGAAACACCGCCGCGGTTCATGATAAAGTCAGGCAGAGTGTGGTGCGTATTCACGTCAACAGGCTTGGGATAAGCGGCAGTGTGACAGAAAGACTGCATGGTCAAATCGGCGCTAAAACCGAGACAGGCCAAGTCTTTCAGCTCGTCACGTGTCATAGGGCCGGTAGTATCCTGAGAACCGACAGAAGTCATCTTGGGTTCACAGTATTGGCCGGGGCGGATACCTTCTACGCCACAGGCCTTACCTACCATCTTCTGCGCCAGGGTGTAACCCTTGCCGGTATCGGCAACGTCACCTGGACGCACGAAGACATCGGAGGCTTCCAGACCCAGAGCTTCACGGGCCTTGTCGGTCAGACCACGGCCGATGATCAATGGAATACGGCCACCGGCACGCACTTCGTCCAGCAGCACATCAGTCTTGAGTTTGAATTCAGAAATAACTTCATCGCTGTCATGACGGGTCACTTTACCGGCATAAGGATAGATGTCGATAACATCGCCCATCTCCATGTTGCCCACATCTAACTCAATCGGCAGAGCACCGGCATCTTCCATGGTGTTGAAGAAGATAGGGGCTATCTTACCACCGAGGCAGAAACCACCGGCACGCTTGTTGGGCACGAATGGAATATCATCGCCCATGAACCACAGCACAGAGTTGGTCGCCGACTTACGGGAAGAACCTGTACCTACCACGTCGCCCACATAAACCAGTGGGAAGCCCTTGGTCTTGAGTTCTTCAATCTTCTTGATTGGACCTACCACGCCTGGCTGATCCGGCTCAATACCGTCGCGGGCGTTTTTCAGCATCGCCAAGGCGTGCAGTGGGATATCGGGACGTGACCAGGCATCAGGAGCCGGAGACAAGTCGTCGGTGTTGGTTTCGCCTGTAACCTTGAATACGGTCAGAGAGATTTTCTCGGCCAGCTTGGGACGGCTGAGGAACCACTCGGCATTGGCCCAGGACTCAACTACTTGCTTGGCATAGGCGTTACCCGCCTTCATCTTCTCAACCACATCGTGGAAGGCATCAAACATCAGCAGGGTGTGGGACAGAGCCTTGACCGCCAGTGGGGCCATCTGCTCGTTGTCCAATTGGCGGATCAGGGGTTCGATATTGTAACCGCCCTGCATGGTGCCCAAGAGTTCCAGCGCCCGTTCGGCGCTCAGGATTGGGGATTTCACCTCACCCTTGGCAACGGCATCCAGGAAACCGGCCTTAACATAGGCGGCTTCATCAACACCTGGGGGAATACGATTTTCGAGCAGGTTAAGAATAAATTCTTCTTCGCCTGCAGGTGGGTTTTTCACTAATTCAACAAGCTCAGCCACTTGATGTGCATCCAATGGCTTAGGGACTACGCCCTCAGCAGCACGCTCTTCGACGTGTTTACGATATGCTTCTAGCACGGCAACATTCCTCTTTGTTAGGCGCTTTTACGACTGCACGTCTTCATGAATGAAGCTGACAGCCCCACAGGATCGACCCGTAAATTCCGGCTAGCAGTATACTACAGCTTTGCAAAAGTATGAATGAGATCACACTAAGGCAACTGAGAAATCGTGGCCAAATCCCAAGGTCGGCGACACACTAAGCTTCTCATAAAACAAAGGAAATTAGACAATAGTTTGAAAAAATGATTTTTTCATTTAAATACAAATAATTAGATTGCGACAATCGAATTTTGCATCCCGGAGTCGCTTTTCGTTATCCTGCATCCTAATCCGCAGCGTTTTTTTGAGACTTTTCCATGCAAGCACCCAGCATTCAGGCCGTTATTTTCGATATGGACGGAATATTGATCGATTCCGAACCCGTCTGGCAGCAAGCCGAGTATCAGGTTTTACACTCGCTTGGAATGACAGTCAGCCGCGAGGCCATTGCGCTCACCACCGGCCTGCGAATCGATCAAGTGGTGGACTTCTGGTTACAGCGCTTTCCCGAGGTCAAAGTAGATCCTCAATATATCGCCGAGCAAATCATAGCGGCAGTCATCGCCTATATCCGCCGCGATGGCAAACCCATGCCTGGTGTTGTCGATGCCCTCAGTGCCTGTCGTAGTCGAGGCCTGAAAGTGGGTCTGGCCACCTCTTCCTCCTGGGATATTATCGATGCCGTGCTTGGCAAACTCGCCATCACAGAAGCCTTCGATGCGATTCAATCGGCACAGGATTATCCACTCGGTAAACCCCACCCCGAGGTTTATCTCTCCTGCGCCGCCCAACTGGCACTGGCGCCGAGCCGCTGCCTGGCGGTAGAAGACTCTTTCAACGGCCTGATAGCCGCTCGCGCCGCCAATATGCAGACCTTAATAGTCCCGGCAGCCGAGCAGCGCCAGGATCCCCGCTGGGCTGCGGCGCATTATCAGCGTGATAGCCTGGAAGCCCTGCCGACACTGCTGGATACCCTATAAACCGCCAGATACAAGAGAGCCAGGCATCTGCCTGGCTCTGTTTTCTGATAATCCACCTTACCAGATCTTCACTCTGTCCTCTTCCGACAGATACATCTTGTCAGTCGGCTTGAGGTCGAAGGCTTTGTAGAAACCTTCCACGTTGCGGGGAGTGCCCATGGCGCGGTAGTGGCTGGGTGAATGCGGGTCAGTCAGCAGACGACGCCCCAGCTCCTCATCACGGTAGTTGCGGCGCCACACTTGTGACCAACCGACGAAGAAACGCTGATCGCCGGTCAGGCCATCCATTACCGGCGCTTCTTTACCGTTGAGACTCAGGTGATAAGAGCGTAGGGCAACGGTCAAGCCACCCAGATCGCCTATGTTCTCGCCCAGAGTCAAGTCACCGTTGACGAACTTGCCTGGCAGAGCTTCAAACTGGCTGTACTGGGCAGACAGCTGCGCACCGCGCTTCTGGAACTCTTCGCGGTCTTTGTCCGTCCACCAGTTGCGCAGGTTACCGTCGCCGTCATACTTGGCGCCCTGATCATCAAAACCATGGCTGATCTCGTGGCCGATCACCGCGCCTATACCACCATAGTTCACCGCATCATCGGCTTCCATGTTGAAGAAAGGCGGCTGCAGAATGGCGGCCGGGAACACGATTTCGTTCATCACAGGGTTGTAGTAGGCGTTCACCGTTTGCGGTGTCATGTGCCACTCAGTGCGATCGATTGGCTTGCCCAGCTTAGCCAGCATGTCCTGGTACTCGAAACGGGCATAACGCTGGTAGTTACCCACCAGATCGTCGGCCTTGATCTCCAGATTGCTGTAGTCCTTCCACTTGTCCGGATAACCTATCTTGTAGGTAAACTTGGACAGTTTTTCCTGAGCCGCTTTCTTGGTCTCGGGGGTCATCCATTCCAGCTCATTGATGCTGACTTCAAAGCCCTTGATCAAGTTCTTAATCATCGACTCCATCCGCGCCTTGGCCTCAGGCTGGAAGTGACGGGCAACATATTCTTTACCCACCAGCTCACCAATCACCTGATCGGCGCCATCGACGGCCAGCTTCCAGCGTGGTTTTTGCTCCTGAATACCCATCAAGGTCTTGCTGTGGAAATCAAAATGCAGATCGACAAACTGCTGGCTCAGCAAGCCAGCATAGGAGTCCACCAGATGGAATGCCAGGTAGTCTTGCCAAGCCGAAACAGGGAAATTGCCGAACTCGGCGCCCAGCTTCTCAAAGTAGGAAGGCTGACGCACTATCACGTCCTGGGTCTTGCCGGTAAGCCCAGCGGCCTTGGCGAAACCGTCGAAGTCGAAGTCGCCCATCAGCTGCTGCAACTCTTTCAGGCTCATCTTATTGTAGGCCTTGTTGGCGTCGCGAGACTCGACCCGGCTCCACTGGCTCTGGGCAATAAAGAGTTCAATGTTGGCGACATTGGCTGCAGCGGCATCGGCGTGCGGGTAGCCTGCGGCACTCATCAGCTTGCGGACATATTCACGCATCGCTTCGCGGTTGGCGACAAACTTGGGGTCGTCCTTGAGGTAGTAATCACGATCCGGCAGTGTCAGGCCGCTCTGGTACAGGTAAACCCCGTATTGGCTGGAATTCTTGGCATCGTTGTTGACGTAAAAACCAAAGGGAATGCCGGAGCCATCGGTCAATAGCTTGCCCATCAGCGCAGCAATATCGGCGTGGCTGGCAGTCTTGGCGATATCGGCCAGTTGCCCCTTGAGCGGCGCGATCCCCAACTGGTTTGTCAGAGTGGTATCCATATAGGCGGCATAGAAATCGCCTATCTTCTGCTCCACTGAACCCTCGGCCTTATTGGGCTTGGCGGCGGCTTCTTCGATAATCTGTTTCAGAGCCGCCTGGCTTTCTTCGTAAAGAACAGAGAAGGCACCATAGTTGGATTTGTCGGCCGGGATAGGCGTAGTGGCCAACCACTTACCGTTGACGCTGTAGTAGAAATCGTCCTGATGGCGAACCTGATGGTCAAAGTTCTCCAGCTCAATACCCGAGACCTTTTGGGTTTCGACTTGCGACTGTGGCGCTTGCTGGCTGGCACAGGAAGCCAGACCAAGGCTGAGGGCGACGCCCAATGCCAGGGTGCTTATTTTGCTCATTTTCATCCCCGAATCTGTGATTGTTCAAATAGTTATATTGTTACAAACATGTCAGCTTAAAACCTTAGCACTCCCTGTGACCAGTCTGTAGTGGATTTTTGTAAATATCTATGAACACTACAGAGCGGGTCACTGACAGGCGATGCCCGCCTTAGAAGTTTTTGCCGAGAAACAGGTAAACCGCTTTTTCCCCGTTATCACTGAAACCAAAGCCGAGCGCCGCAGGGCCCAGTTGGGTTTCTGTCCCCAGATACAAGCTGCTGGAATAGATGAGATCGTTAAACATTACATGCTCATCCAGGCCCCAAACGTTACCCGCCTCCAAGCTAGCCCCCAGATACAGGGGAAAGTCCTGCATCCCCAGCGCATCGCGACCAAGATCATACTGATAGATAAAGGCACCGAAAACCTTCTGCGCGCCGGCGATGGAGTTCTTGTGGTAGCCGGAGAGATTCAAGAAACCACCGAGGTCCGATACATAGAGAGTAAAGTTGCCATCTTTATCCACAGTGGCATAGGACGCCTTGCCGACAAAAGAATGACTGCCGACACTGACCACCCCCTTCCAGTCGGCTTCTATCTGCAGCGACTGCTCGGGATCTGTCTTGAACTCTCCCTCTTCATACTCTTCATTGCGCAGATAGACATTCAGGGTGAAACGGTTACCCGAGGTGGGAAAGCTGATACTGTCCAGTGTGTCATAGCCGAACTTGAAGTAGGCACCATAAGTATTGAACTTAAGATCATCGAAAAAGGCATCATTGGAGACAATCCCGGACTCTGCTGTGAGTCCCAACTCCACTCGCCCCTGTTTGACATAGTTGTACCCCAACCCAAGGTCGACCCTGTGACTCTTGCGATCCAGTTCAAAGTAGAGTTTGTTGGCATCAAAGACATCCCAACCTTTGATCTCATACTGGTAACGGGCGCGGGCATAGAACTGCTGATCTTTGTCCAGAGGTTGGTAAAATTCGGTACCTATCAGCTTCTCGAAGCCCATCTTCAGCTCGTTGCGCCACTCACCACCATTTTCGGTCAAGTCTGTCATGGTCACGGCACCATCCAGAGTCACCGCCGAATCCAGTGAGAAATCGTCCTCCCAATTCAAGCCAAATTGAAAATAGTTGGGCCCCCAGGACTTGGCCTTGGTGGTCACGGTTAACACCCTACCCTCGGCAGTATCCTGAAATTCGGCGCTGACCCGCTCAAACTTGTTCAGCGAGTATAGGCGGGCGATGCTGTCATTCAACTCTTGCTTGCTGACCCTATCGCCCACCTCGATCTCCAGCATATCATTGAGCAGCGAGTCACTGACCTTGGATTGGTTGTCGAGAACGATACGAATCACAGGACGATCCAGCTCATCCATCCAACCTCGACTGGTCTCACGCTTTTGCTGCACATAAGCGCGGTATTCCTCGGGGGAAACCGCCAATTGACTCAGTCTGGCGGTATGTTGTACCGCGGCCGTCACTCCGGCCTCCAGCGCCTTGGGCATGTCGGTAAAGTCTGTGGTGCTAAGCTTATCTATGGCAGGGCGTAGCAGTATGTCGTCCTTGGTCAATAAGGCCTTTTGCCGCTCTGTGCTGGCATTGGTCAACATGGTCGACAGCTGGTTCAACACCGCTATTGTGCCGTTGAGCTGATCTTTCTTCACCAGAGGTGAACCTATGTCGACGGCAATAATCACATCGGCGCCCATGGCCTTGACCACATCCACCGGCATGTTATTGGCAATGCCCCCATCCACCAGCAACTTGCCATCAATTTCGGCCGGTTGCAGCGCTCCCGGCACGGTAGCCGAGGCTTGCATCGCCTGCACCAGGCTGCCACTGCTGATCACCACAGGCAAACTGGTTTCCAAATCTGTCGCCACCGCCCGATAGGGAATGGACAGCTCGTTGAAGCTGTTGAATTCCCGCACCAGATCTGTGGTATTGCGATACAGTTGCGACATGGTTTGCCCCAAAAGCACCCCACTCGGCGACTGCACCTCACCGTCACGGATCCCCAGATTAAGCGGAATATTGTATTGATCCCTTTGCTGTTTATCCCGGTAGCTCATGGCCTGGCGAGGAATGGTATCCGAATATCCCTTGGACCAGTCCTCATTCATCATGATGATCTCTATTTCTGTGGCGCTGTAGCCAAGCGCATAGAGACCACCCACATAGGCACCTATGCTGGTACCGGCGACATAGTCGACTGGGATATTGTTGGCCTCCAGCATCTTGAGCACTCCGACATGCGCCGCGCCCTTGGCGCCACCGCCACTGAGAACCAGCCCCACTTTGGGACGTTCAGCCGCCATCGCGGCCACACTCAATAGAGTGCCAATCAAAACCAATAAGCGCAGAGAGGTCTTCATACCTTGCAAGCATTCCAGAATCAGAGACGACATATTCTAACAAAGAATTTACAGTAAAGAGAAAGCTCTAAAAGAGCATAAACAACCGTTATGGATGGCTATTCATAAAACCAGGATGTCAACTCGGCGGCAGGCACCGGCTTGGCAAAATAATATCCCTGAATAACATGGCATCCCCTCTGCGTGACTTGTTGCAACTGCTCCCGAGTTTCCACTCCTTCGGCAACCACCTTGAGTCCCAGGTTACGGGCCAGCTCGACGATACTGCTGACTATCGCCTGATCGGCGCTGTTACTGGCAATATCCTTGAGGAAGGAGCGATCTATCTTCAGAGTGTTGACTTCAAAGTGGCGCAGATAAGCCAAAGAGGAGTAGCCGGTACCAAAGTCATCAATCGCCACCTCTATGCCATGGGCCCTCAGCTGTTGCAGATGCTGGCGAGCAATCTGCAACTCTTTCATCAGCACCCCCTCGGTGATCTCCAGAGTCAGATATTGCGCCTGCATTCCGGTTTCTTCGAGGATCTTGCGCACACCACTGATAAATTCCGGGTGGCGGAAATGCATCGCACTGACATTCACCGATAACTTAAACGGCCGGGCACTAGTCTGGCTCCAGCGAACCCCATCCTCGCAGGCTTGGCGCAACACCCAACGGTCGATGGCGACAATCAAACCACAGGACTCGGCAACCTTAATGAAAATATCCGGCCGTACAAAGCCTTCCGTCGGGTGATGCCAACGCAACAAGGCTTCCATACCGATAAAATCTTGCCGTTCCTTGACATCGAACTGCCCCTGGTAATAGAGCTCAAACTGGTCCTGCTCTATGGCATGACGTAAATCCGCCTCTAAACGCAGGTGATACAAGGCCTCGGCATTACGATCACTGGAGTAGTACTGGAAATTACCCCGTCCCTCTTCCTTGGCGTGATACATGGCCAGATCGGCATTCTTGATCAGCGCCTCGGGCTGTCTGGCATCATCGGGCCAGATGCTGATCCCGATACTGGTGGAAATAAAAAACTCCCGCCCATAGAGTTCAAACGGCTGCGCTATTTGCGCCAACAGGCGCTCACACAAACGATTGAGCTTATCTATCTCAACATCGTTCACTAGGATTACGAACTCATCACCGCCAAAGCGGCACAACACCTGCTCCTGCTCCATTACCGACTGTAATCGGTTGGCGGCCTCGACCAACAAGGCATCCCCCATGCTGTGACCATAGGAGTCGTTGACATACTTGAACCTGTCCAGATCCAAAAACAGCAAGGCCAGTTTCTGTTGCTTATCACTCGCCCCTTCTATCGCCTGCTGCAAACGGTTGGCAAACAGCGAGCGATTCGGCAAGCCGGTCAGCACGTCATAGTTGGCCAGGCGGCGCAGATCCGCTTCGGTACGCTTGCGCTCAGTGATGTCGGAGAACACCACCACATAGTGTTGCACCCGCTCTTTGCGATCCTGCATCAGAGAGATATTGAGCCACACGGGGCAGCGCGACCCGGCAACCCCCTTGATCTCAAGCTCGCCGGTCCAGGAGTCCTTCTCTTGCAGCAGGGCCGCGACATTATCTTTATGGAAATGCTCACCAACCACTAACTTACCAAAGTGTTGTCCCTGAAGCTTTTGTCTGTCCTGACCGACGATCGCCTCTGCGGCGCGGTTGGCGACTTTAATTACCTCTTCGGCGTCCAGAATAAATACCCCTTCTGAGGTGTTTTCAAACGCCTGAGCCAGCAATTCGACTTCATCCTCCAGTTGCCGCTTGATAGTAATGTCGGAGTAGATACCGGCGGCCTTGCTGACCTTGCCGGAAACCGGGTCATGACTCACTGCCCTACCGCGCACCCTGAGCCAGCCCCAACTGCCGTCACGACGCAGATACCGGTATTCCGTCTCGAACCTGTCGCTCTCACCCTCGAGCAGTCGTTGCCACTCAACCAAGGCGGCAGCCCTATCGTCCGGATGCACCGGCAGTTGTTCTATGTCGATAAGAATAAGGTCATTTTCATTGCCAAGCACGCCGCCACGATTGTCCAAGTGAAACTGACCGGTATCACGGCGCCACTCCCAGAGATCCGACTCACTGCCCTTCAGCGACTGCCTCAGCCTGTCGTCGCTCTGGCGCAGCGCCAGGTTCATGGTCATAAAACGTTGCACCTGACGCTGACGCAACAGCACGATACTGAAAATCGTTGCCAGTACAATGAGTAACAGCAACCCCTTGAACCACTGACTCTGCCACCAGAACTGGTCAACAGAAAAGGGAAAGCGAAAGGCTTCTGATTGCCAGAGACCATTATTTTGGCTAATCACCTCCAGTTGATAAGCGCCGGGAGTCAGCCCTGAAAGGTTGATCTGGGACTGATTATCCAGCAGTAAATAGTTCAGCACCTCCTCCCCCGGCCGCCGTAAACGGTATTTGAGACTGATAGGCGCATCATCTAGGTAATCCATACTGGTCAACTGAAAGCTGAGCATGCGGGCTCCCGGAGCAATGCGCTTTCCGGGTACAGGCACCAAACTCAGCTCTGTCTTGTTGTCATAGTAGGCGGCAATAGATTCGAGAATGGCGCCATGACGGGAGATACGGTTCACCATGGCATCGACATCGAGCAACATCACCCCATCTGGGGTGCCTACATAGAGCCCCTGTTGCGGCTCAAAGAAATAGGCCCCTTCATTGAGTTCTTTGCCCACCAAGCCGTCATCATTATTGAATACAGTGAGCTGCCCGCTGCGCTTATCCTGGCGGATCAAGACATAGGTGCAACCCACCACTCTATAATCCCCGGTGTCCTGCAGGAAAAACACCGTATTGCAGTCCAGCTGCCATTCCTGGGTCAGCCGACGTACCTTCATGGTCTGTAAGTCCAGCTCAATCAAGCCCCCCTGGCGAGTCGCCAGCCAGAAGCGATCCGGACTCAGTTCCAGTAACTGACTCACAGTCGGCATATGCGGCAATTCGTCGAATACCGTCTCCAGCGAACGATAACCGCCGCCCTGTTCCAGATAGCCGAACGACTTATTGCCACCGAGCCACAAACGCCGACGGCTATCGCGGTATACACCATAAATCAACCGATTATTACCGCTATGCTCGGCACCTGGCAGACTCTTGTGAGTCATACTGCCACTAGTCTGATCCCATTGATAAAGGCCATTACTGGTCGCAAACCACCAAAGATTATCTTCATGCAGAGTATTGAAGACTGTCTTATGACTCAGTGACTGACCACTGCCGTTCCAATCTCCCAGGGGTTGCCCCTTCAGGGTCTGTTTATTCATCACAAACAAACCATTGGTGGAGGAAAGCAACAGGTGCTCCGAATCCAGGTTATCTATCTTGTAGATACTGTCATTGAGCTCCATCCCCTGAGGCACCGCGGTTTGGCTCTGTTGGGTGTGTCTATTGACCGCCAATAGCCCAGAGTCGGTTCCCAGCCACAACATCTCACTGTCGGCCAAGATGGTCCAAACCATCTCATCACTGAGCTTGTAAGGCTCAGAGGCGCTAAAACTATCCAGTAAAAAATCTGGGGAGTCGGCCACCACAGCCAAGGAATGTCCGCTGCCGCCGACCCAAAGTAAGCCATTGGCATCGACCAGCAAGGCATTGATATATTCAATACCGGCCTTGAGCTTCAACTGTTCTTTGAACTGTTTCAACTGACGAGTCTTGGGAGACCATTTCAGCAAACCTTGCTTACTGGCAATCCATAGGTTTCCGTGGAGATCTTCGGTGATCACACTGGTAAAAAAGGGGATTTCTGCCACAGGAATGATGCTGTTGGCCGGTAAATCGACTCGAAATACCCCTTTACTGGCCGCCATCCAGATCTGTTTATGACTGTCGATAAACAGGGCGTTGAGGCGGCCGTAACTTTCCTGCCAGGGTAAACGTTTAACGACTCTGCCATCCTGAGATCTCAGCTCCACCCCGTAGGCATGGCCCAACAACAAGTCACCGCTATCGAGCTGCAATACCTGGCTCCAGAGCAGATCTCTGTCATAGGGCAGCTCAAACAACTTCTGCAGTTGTTGCAGATCCTGACTAAGACGCCAGAGCTGAGCCTTTTCAGTCAATAACAACCAATCGGCATTAGCCAACTTCAGGCTCTTCACAACCCCACCGCCTTGATAATCGGGGAACAGTTCATCACTGCCAAACTGACTAAAACGGTTATCGGCTATATGGTAGAGATAGGCGTGCGACAGCGTACTCACCAGCATCTGCTGCTGTCCAAGAGACTGAACCAATGGCAGATACTCGTCGGCCATTCGTGATTCCAGGCCATTGCGATCCAAACGGCGAATGTTGGCATTGCTGAGGCGATACAGCCCCTGCTCGGTGGAGAGCCAGATAAATCCCCGCTCATCCATACTGATGTCGAGAATACTGGTATTGATCAAACCGTCTCTGGAAGAAAACACCCTTTGAACCAGTTCATCGGCATAGGTGGGTGCAGCCCCGAAACAAAGGCAGAGTGATAACCCTAGAAAAATAGTGACTAACTTTCTAATCATCGGCTGATGAATAACCCTGGTGACCAGTCTTGAATTTACCAGCTAGATTGCTGAATTTCATCTTAAAAACAACAATACTTTTACAAATAGCCAAATAGGCACAAAAAAACAGGCCCAGCTAACTGGGCCTGTTTTCGACACTGCTTGGGAACAAGATCCCATTCAGAGAATTACTTTTTCTTTTTTGCCTTTGGATTCGGCAGATCTGTGATTGAACCTTCGTAGATCTCGGCCGCCAGCCCTACAGACTCGTGCAGAGTCGGGTGAGCATGAATGGTCAGCGCCAGATCTTCGGCATCACACCCCATCTCAATGGCCAGACCGATTTCGCCCAGCAACTCACCACCGTTGACACCCACAATGGCGCCACCGATGACTCTGTGAGTCTCTTTATCGAAAATCAGCTTGGTCATACCTTCGCTGGCATCGGAAGCGATAGCACGGCCGCTGGCGGCCCATGGGAAGGTAGCCGTTTCGTAAGCTATGCCCTGCTCTTTGGCTTCTTTCTCAGTCAGACCAACCCAAGCCACTTCAGGATCTGTGTAAGCGATGGATGGGATGACCTTAGGATCGAAGAAGTGCTTCATACCGGCAATCACTTCGGCGGCCACGTGGCCTTCATGCACACCTTTGTGAGCCAACATTGGTTGACCCACGATATCGCCCACGGCGAAGATGTTGGCCACATTGGTACGCAGCTGCTTGTCGACATTGATAAAGCCACGCTCATCAATCTTGACCCCAGCCTTGTCGGCATCGATCAGCTTGCCATTGGGAGTACGGCCAATGGCCACCAGCACAGCGTCGTAACGCACTGGCTCGGCAGGTGCCGACTTACCTTCCATTGACACATAAATGCCGTCTTCTTTGGCTTCAACCGCTGTCACCTTGGTTTCCAGCATCAGGTTGAATTTCTTCTTGATCTGCTTGGTGAAAATCTTCACCACATCTTTGTCGGCCGCTGGGATCACCTGGTCGAACATTTCAACCACGTCGATTTCACTGCCCAGAGACGAGTAAACAGTACCCATTTCCAGACCTATGATACCGCCGCCCATCACCAGCATCTTGCCTGGGATCTCTTTCAGTTCCAGTGCATCGGTAGAGTCCCAGATACGAGGGTCTTCATGAGGAATGAAAGGCAGCTGAATTGGGCGAGAGCCGGCCGCGATGATGGCGTTGTCAAAGTTAACCACTGTGGTTTCACCATCGGCGCCCTGCACCTGAATGCTGTTAGGGCCGGTGAACTTACCGAAGCCGTTAACCACCTTCACTTTACGCATCTTGGACATGCCGCCAAGACCATTGGTCAGTTGGCCGATCACCTTCTCTTTAAAGCCACGCAGCTTGTCGAGATCGATCTTTGGCTCACCGAACACAACGCCGTGATCCGATACCGCCTTGGCCTCTTCAATCACTTTGGCCACATGCAACAGGGCTTTGGAAGGAATACAACCCACATTCAGGCATACGCCACCCAGAGTGCTGAAACGCTCAACAATCACTGTCTCCAGGCCTAAATCTGCCGCGCGAAAAGCCGCAGAATAGCCAGCAGGGCCAGCACCTAATACCACTACCTGAGTTTTGATTTCGTTACTCATTTTTTCCTCTGATTTCTTTCATTCCGTTGGGGACAGCCATCCCAACCTGCGATGCGCCAGCTCGAAAGTGCTTGTCTCGTAAGGTGGGCGCATTTTAACCCGTGTTTGACACTGATCACAATAAACAAAAGGCCGCCCCGAGGGGCAGCCTGTTGTGTTAGAGGATCATTGTCCGAATATCGGACAAGATACCTGACAGAGTGACACTGAAGCGTGCCGCCATCGCCCCGTCGATCACCCGGTGATCGTATGACAGTGACAGTGGTAACATCAGCTTTGGCTCAAACTCTTTGCCGTTCCACTTCGGCTTGATCTCAGACTTGGACACCCCGAGAATCGCCACATCCGGATAGTTGACGATAGGCGTAAACGCGGTACCGCCGATCCCCCCCAGGCTGGAGATAGTGAAGCAGCTGCCTTGCATGTCGGCCGCCTTAAGCTTGCCGTCGCGGGCCTTGATCGAAATTTCGGTCAGCTCGCGACTGAGCTCGATAATGCCTTTCTTGTCCACATCACGCACCACAGGCACAACCAAACCGTTTGGCGTATCGACCGCCACCCCGATGTGGTAGTACTTCTTGCGGATCAGCGATTCACCGTCCGGGCTCAGGCTGGAGTTGAATACCGGGAACTGCTGCAGCGTCTTGGCAACCGCCTTCATCATGAACACCAGCGGAGTGATCTTCACATTCAGCTTCTGCTTGGCCGCCAATTCATTCTGCTGCTTACGGAAGGCTTCCATCTCTGTGATATCAGCCTCATCGAACTGAGTCACATGGGGAATGGTCACCCAGTTGCGATGCAGGTTAGGGCCGGAGATCTTCTGGATCCGGGTCAGTGGTACTTGTTCCACTTCACCGAACTTGCTGAAGTCCACCTTAGGTGCATCGATAACCTGCAGACCACTGCCGCCGCCGACAGAAGTCGCCGCCGTGGCCTTGGGCCGTGACAGTTCATATTTCACATAGGCCTGCACATCCTCTTTGAGGATACGACCCTTACGCCCCGTGCCTTTCACCTGAGTCAGGTCAACACCGAACTCACGGGCCAGGCGACGTACCGCCGGAGAAGCGTGTACCGCACCTGTGCTTGGTTGAGCACCGGCACTCGGATGATGCGGCACAGGTGGGCGACTCTGCGCTGCAGGCGCGGCCGCCGGAGCCGCTGCAGGGGCTGGAGCCGCCTGAGCAGGGATTTCTGCCGGTGCAACAACTGCTGCAGGAGCGGCGCCTTGAGTCTCAACCGTGGCAATCACGCTCCCCTGAGACACCTTGTCACCCACTTTAACGGTCAGAGAAACCAGTTTGCCACCGAAGGGTGCCGGTACTTCCATGGTCGCCTTGTCGGTTTCCAGCGTGATCAGCCCTTGATCGGCACTGATCTCATCACCTACCGCCACCAGCACTTCGATAACGTCCACATCAGCAGCATCACCGATATCGGGAACCGCAATCTCTTTCACTGCAACAGTGGCAGGCGCGGCAGCCTGAGCGGCCACCGGTTGTGCGGCTGCTTGAGCCGCTGGCGCTTGCGGTGCTTCGGCAGAGGCGCCAACTTCCAACAGCAACACCAAAGAGCCCTGGGAAACCTTGTCGCCAACCTTCACTTTCAGTGACTTGACTGTACCCGCCTGAGGCGAAGGGACATCCATGGTCGCCTTATCGGTTTCCAGCGTGATCAAACCGGCATCGGCTTCGATAGCCTCACCCTCGCTCACCAGCACTTCGATAACATCGACATCTGCGGCATCGCCAATATCCGGCACTGTCACTTCAATGACCTGGCTGCCACCGGCTGCAGGTGCGGCCGGCGCCGCCTGTGCTGGGGCCGCTGCCGGAGCAGGCGCAGCTTCAGCCTTGGGCGCTTCTGCAACAGCTACCGCTTCTGCGCCTTCGGCGGTCATCAAGGCTATCAAGGTGCCTTCAGACACGCTGTCGCCAACGGCCACTTTCAGCTCTTTGAGCACACCGGCGAATGGCGCGGGAATATCCATGGTCGCCTTGTCGCTTTCAACGGTAATAATGGAGTCTTCAGCCGCCAGGCTGTCACCCACATTGGCACAGATCTCAATAACCTGTACCTCGTCCCCGCCAATATCGGGAACCAGTACTTGTTTCATATCAGCCATTCTGCTTCCCCTCTTACGCGTGCTGTGGGTCGATCTTGTCGGCGTCGATGCCGTATTCGGCAATGGTCTTGGCCAGAACATCTACCGGCAGCTCGTTGCGGTCCACCAGCGACTTGAGCGCAGCAACCACGATGAACTTGGCATCCACTTCAAAGTGGTGACGCAGGTTGGCACGGCTGTCAGAGCGGCCGAAGCCGTCGGTACCCAGCACCTTGTAGTCACAAGGCACGTAAGCACGCAGCTGCTCGCCGTAGATCTTCATGTAATCGGTCGCGACAATGGCAGGCGCATCTTTGGCCAGCACTGTGCTCACATAAGGTACCTTGGCAGTTTCGGTTGGGTGCAGCATGTTCCAGCGCTCAACCGCCTGGCCATCACGCGCCAGTTCGTTGAAGCTGGTAACGCTGAACACATCTGTGCTAATACCAAAGTCTTTCGCCAGCGCCTGTGCCGCCTTGCGTACTTGCTCGAGGATAGTGCCGCAACCCATCAGCTGGACCTTGCCTTTACCGGAACCGGCAACGCTTTCCAACTTGTAGATACCCTTGACTATGCCTTCTTCCACGCCTTGTGGCATTTCAGGCTGAACATAGTTCTCGTTCATTGTGGTCAGGTAATAGAAGATATCTTCCTGATCTTCGCCATACATGCGGCGAATGCCATCCTGAACGATAACGGCAATTTCATAACCATAGGTTGGGTCATAGCTGATGCAGTTAGGAATGGTGTTGGCCAGAATATGGCTGTGACCGTCCTGGTGCTGCAAGCCTTCACCGTTCAGCGTAGTCCGGCCGGAAGTACCACCTACCAGGAAACCACGGGCGCGCATGTCGCCGGCGGCCCAAGCCAGATCGCCGATCCGCTGGAAGCCGAACATGGAGTAATAGATATAGAAAGGGATCATCGGCGTATCATTGACCGAGTAGCTGGTCGCAGCCGATACCCAAGAGGACATGGCGCCCAGCTCGTTAATCCCTTCCTGCAGTACCTGACCGGACTTGTCCTCACGATAGTAAGCAACCTGATCCGCATCCTGAGGCACATATTTCTGGCCTTCGTGAGCGTAAATACCCACTTGACGGAACAGACCTTCCATACCAAAGGTACGGGCCTCATCCGGGATGATAGGTACTATCTTCTTACCTATGCCCTTATCTTTCAGCAAGGCAGTCAATACCCGCACAAAGGCCATGGTAGAAGAGATCTCACGGCCGTTGGAGCCTTTGAGAACCGCATCAAAAATTTTCAGTGAAGGCACTTGCAGCTCTTCGCTGAACTTCTGCCGACGGGCAGGCAGATAACCCATCAGGGCCTCACGGCGTTCCTTGAGGTATTTAACCTCTTCGGAGTCCGGTCCCGGATGGTAGAAGGGGATTTCATCCAGCTTGTCATCAGGGATTGGGATGTTGAAGCGGTCGCGGAAGTGACGAATGGCTTCAATGTCCATCTTCTTGACGTTATGGGCAATGTTTTTGCCTTCACCGGCATCACCCAGACCATAACCTTTCACTGTCTTGGCCAGAATAACGGTTGGGCGACCCTTGGTCTTCTTGGCTCTATCGAGCGCGGCGTAAATCTTCACCGGATCGTGACCACCACGGTTCAGGCGCCAGATGTCATCATCAGACATGTTGGCTACCATCTCGGCGGTTTCAGGATACTTACCGAAGAAGTGTTCACGGGTCCAGGCACCGCCTTTGGCTTTACAGTTCTGGTATTCACCGTCAACGGTTTCGTTCATCAGTTGCAGCAGCTTACCGCTGGTGTCACTGGCCAGCAATGGATCCCAGTAACGGCCCCAGATAACCTTGACCACTTCCCAACCGGCGCCGCGGAATTCACCTTCCAGCTCCTGGATGATCTTGCCGTTACCGCGCACAGGGCCGTCGAGACGCTGCAGGTTACAGTTAACGATAAACACCAGGTTATCCAACTCTTCACGAGCGGCCAGACCGATGGCACCCAGCGCTTCCGGCTCGTCACACTCGCCGTCGCCCAGGAAGCAATACACGGTTTGCTCGGAGCAATCCTTGATACCACGGTCAGTCAGGTACTTGAGGAAGCGCGCCTGATAGATAGCCTGGATAGGTCCCAGACCCATGGAAACCGTAGGGAACTGCCAGTAATCAGGCATCAGCTTGGGATGCGGATAGGAGGACAGGCCTTTGCCATCCACTTCCTGACGGAAGTTGGCCAGCTGTTCTTCGCTCAGACGGCCTTCGAGGAAAGAGCGGGCATAGATGCCGGGGGCAATATGGCCCTGGAAGTAAACCAGGTCGCCGCCATCTTTCTCGTTGGGAGCACGGAAGAAGTGGTTAAAGCACACATCATAGATAGTGGCACTGGAGGAGAAACTGGAAATATGACCACCAAGCTCCAGATCTTTCTTGGAACCACGCAGTACCATGGCCAGCGCGTTCCAACGCACAATGGCGCGAATGCGGCGTTCCATCTCCTGATTGCCCGGCATTTGAGGCTCTTGCCAGGCCGGAATGGTATTCAGGTAAGCAGTAGTGGCAGTGTAAGGCAGGTGAGTACCGTTACGGCGAGCCTTGTCGATCAGCTTTTCCAACAGGTAATGAGCACGCTCAGGGCCTTCCTGCTCCAATACGGCCTGCAGGGATTCTACCCATTCCTGTGTCTCTAACGGATCCAAGTCTTGTAGCATATTTTCAGACATGACACTGTCCTTCTATACATTGTATTAATAGTGATTGCGACGTCCTGAGGCGGGCCATTGCCGCCTTCGGGCTACACGCCGCTCTTCAAACGGCGCAGGCTACGCTGCAACCGGCTATCTTCTTCGCGTACCGACAACATGACTTCCTCGATATAACTCAAGTGGTCATTGGATGCTTCACGCGCAGCTTCGGGATCGCGGCGAACGATTGCGGCCAGCAAGGCCCGCCTATGTTTATTCGCCATGGATGAAGCTTCTTCGCGACGGCTCAGAAGCTCCAGGTTTTGCGCCACATTTTTATGTAGCACAGGGGTTAAACTCAGCACCAGGTGCAGCATGGCAACATTGTGTGAAGCCTCGGCTACCGCCCGATAAAAATGCACAATGGCAGCGGCTTGAGTCTCAATATTGTCGGCGTCTTCCACTTCCTGGATCATCCGCTGGATATTTTGCATATCGGCGTCTGTTCCACGCAGGGCAGCAAAATAAGCCATCATGCCTTCGGTGGCATGACGGAACTCCAGCAAGTCGTACTGACTCTCCGGATCGCCCTGCATAAGTTCGACTATGGGATCGGCAAGACTCTGCCACAGCTGTTCTTTGACATAGGTACCGCCGCCCTGACGGCGCAACAGTAACCCTTTTGCTTCCAGCTTTTGAATCGCTTCCCGCAATGAGGGACGGGAAACTTCAAACTGTAATGCCAACTCACGTTCAGGAGGTAACTTCTGACCCGGCTGAAGGCTGCCTTCCAGGATCATCTGCTCCAACTGATTCATGATGACATCAGAAATTTTTGGCTGACTGATTTTGCTATAAGCCATCTGGCCCTCAGCTCCTATTGTTAATTGGTCTTACCAATTATCATGAGTGAGCGCACTTTATCAAATCACACTTTCAAAGTCCAGTTGGTGATCTACATCAAGTCATCTCACGATGTGTGAGCATAGCCCAGTTTTCCCATCTCTGGGCAAGCCCACTGATAACATAGGTTTGACATCCCCTTTCCGTCATAGATATCAATGTTAATTGACCAGACCAAAGATGGTTAACAGAGATAACAAAGTGATCAGCAGCGTTGAATTACGCTTACTCAGAGCCAGCAAGGCCAGGGTGGATTGAACAGATACAGGAACCCCCTCATCTTCCGGCAGGGTTTCGGCAGCCAGCGCCACTCGGGTCACTATCTCTCTGGGCTGGGAATCCAGTGTCAACGCCAACTGACACCAACGAGGAAAAGCGTTGCTGAAATGGCCACACAATACATAACCAAAGCCAATGATCCGCGCCGGTAACCAATCGAGCCAATACAAGAGTGTATGTACCAGGGGCCACTCTTTACTCAAACGCTGACGCCTTTCATCAAAAAAGCGCACACTGCAATAAAACACGGCTCCCACCGGGCCAAATAAGATAAGGAACAGCGCCACTGCACCATAATAGCGGTAATTGAGCCAGGCTACGCTCTGGCCCACCCGAGCCCCCAGCTCCCCCTCACTGACCGCATCCAGGCACTCGCTGCAATCCAGCTCACCGGCAAAATGAAAACTGGCCTGCACATCACCACGGCAGGCGGCCTGCACATAACGCTTGAACAAACGCCTTTGATACTGATGGGAAAAACACACTATCGCTAACGCCACCCACAACAATAGCGAAGCCAGGCCCCAAAACCATCCATCCACCACCCATAGCGCCACCGCCACAGTGACCGCAGGCAATAACAGCGCCACCATCATGCCACCTGTAGTACTCAACTGGCTGTCGGTAAACATCTGCTTTTGATACCAGAGCAGCGCGCTGTCCAACTGCCAACGGGCGGGCAACAACTTCAAACGTTCAACAATAATCGCGATCAACAGGGAAAACAGTGCCATCTTTCCTTCTCCTTGCTCTATCTAAGCCAGTGACCATGCCAAATCCACAGCCGTCACAGTGCCTGTAAATATCTCTGCCAATCAAATCCTGGGCCTGGATCTGTCTTACGTCCCGGGGCGATATCACTATGGCCCACAATTCTCTCTTTACTGATATCCGGGTAAGCCAGCCGTAAATTCTGGGTCAGAGTAATAAGAGTATGATACTGCGCCTCGGTAAAGCCGGAATCATCTGTGCCCTCCAGCTCAATGCCAACGGCAAAATCATTACAGCCGCTGCGACCTTGAAAACTGGAGACTCCGGCGTGCCAGGCGCGTTGATCTACCGAAACATATTGGCGCAACTCACCATCGCGGCGAATAAGAAAATGCGCCGACACCTGCAACCCTTTGAGATCGGCAAAACTGGCATCGGCCGCTACATCCAGCTGTCCCAAAAACAGCTGCTCTATATAAGGCAGACCAAAATGGCCGGCCGGCAGACTGATATTATGGATCACCAACAGGCTCACCTCAGCATCGGGCCTACGATTAAAATGAGGCGAAGGGCTGTGGTTTGCCTGCCGATACCAGCCGTCATGCCATTGTTCCTTTACCAACGACTCTCCCCCTTATTCCTATTCGGCCACCAGCAACCCATCGCCGCCAACGTCAAACATTGAGGGCGGCAATGCCCGCTGATACCGGTTAATCTCATCATCTGCCGAGGTTAAAGCCTCGGCGAGTTAAGCCTCGAACACAATACCAGCAGCCAGGCTTATTATGCTAATCTAGCAATAATCATTACCCCAACAATCCCGAGTCAATCAAGGACGCGCATCATGCTCGAAAATGATATCAGGGTCAGTGTCAAAGCCGCTCTGGACGAAGACCTTGGCCACCAAAAGGCCTCTGAGGGCGATATCACCGCTCTGTTGATCCCCGCAGACAAGTATGCCGAAGCCACTCTTATTACCCGTGAAGAAGGTGTTTTCTGCGGTAAAGCCTGGGCCGAACAGGTATTTAACCAGCTCGGCGGCGAAGTCGCCCTGCACTGGCATGTAGACGATGGTGACCTGGTGCTTCCCAACCAGCTGTTGTGTGAGCTTTCTGGGCCGGCACGCCTGTTGCTCACCGGCGAACGCACCATGATGAACTTTATTCAAACCCTGTCGGGCGTGGCCAGCCTCACCAAAGTCTACAATGATAAATTGGCCGGCACCCAATGCCGCCTGCTGGATACCCGTAAGACCATTCCCGGCCTGCGCACGGCACAAAAATATGCCGTCACCTGCGGTGGAGGCAAAAACCATCGTATCGGCCTATTCGATGCCTTCCTGATCAAAGAGAATCATATTATGGCCTGTGGCGGGATTGCCAACGCCATCTCTGCAGCCCGTGAGCTGCACCCGCAAAAACCCGTGGAAGTCGAAGTAGAAAACCTGCAGGAGCTGACCGAGGCGCTGCAAGGGGGTGCCGATATTGTCATGCTGGACAACTTTGATATCACCATGATGCTGCAAGCGGTAGAGCTTAACGACAGCTTCAAAGCCAAGGGATTGGGTGCCAAACTCGAGGTCTCCGGCGATGTTACCCTGGAAACCATAGGCGCCTTTGCTCAAACCGGCGTTGACTACATCTCGGTCGGCGCCCTGACCAAGCACGTACGGGCGATGGACCTCTCCATGCGCCTTAAAAACTAAGGCCCGAGTTCCTACTTCGGCCTCCATAAGCGAGCCCCGGCGCCCCGGGCTCGCTCGCCGACGCTAACATCGCCAACCGCAGCCAGACTCGATTCCACCGCTCAAGCCTCTATTCACTCAAACCTCTATCCATTTAAACCACTATCCATAGCCACTAAACCATAGCCACTAAACCCATAGCTGCTAAGCCCTCAGACTCACCCCGCCACAGAGCATCTGCCAGCGAGAGAGCCGATTGACCACTCACCCACCATAACCCAAGGTTCCCACTCGTCTATATTTACCCCCAAAGCCCATCAAGCACCCGGGCGAACAACCCAAACCACGAAATGGCAAATAAACATAATATTAACAAGCTTAATTTGACACTATGATGCAGTATTGCATTTTTTGACAATGACATTTCTCTGACATCTTCTTAGCAAGTGCCAAAATATTGTTGCTACCATGATAAGCGCTCATGTAACAATTTTGAGCTTTACCGCGTATTTACGCCATTTTTCGCCACTTAGAGATTCCCTTTTGAGTAACTTTATACTAACTTTTATAGCGGGCGAGATGGCCGCTTCGGCCAACCTCACCGACAAGGTAACCAACCAACCGGGCGTCTGCCTCGGGCATGTGAAGTTGTTACAAATGTAACAACCCAGCTTAGAGTAGACACTCGGATCCTTAAGGTGCGGTTTGCCGGAACGACATACGATAAACTTAAATAGTTTTGCTGAACTGATTGAGTCTGGATCCAGATAGGCTTTGGGGTCATCCCCACTAAGCTGGCAAGCCGGGAAAGACCGCCTGAATATTTACAGGCATCACAGGAATACGAGTAACAGGGAATCAAGTTACCGATTCACTCAAGACGGCAACAATGGAGAAAGCAAATGAAAGGTATCAAACTCAACAAGCGTGCTCAGGGCTTTACCCTGATCGAATTGATGATCGTTGTCGCGATCATCGGTATTCTGGCGGCCATCGCACTGCCTGCGTATCAAACATATACTAAAAAGGCAAAGTTTTCAGAAGTCATTCTAGCAACCAGTGCGTTTAAAACTGCTTTTGAAGTATCTGCTCAATCAGGCAAATTCACCGCTTTGGCGGATGCAGATGCTGGCTCGCTGGGGTTACCCCCTGCCGTCGGTGCTTCTGGTGTGATTACTAGTGTAACCATCGCTGATGGTATCATTACTGCAACAGGCACCGCAGAAGTTGATAGCGCAACATATACCTTAACCCCTAACGGCATTGTTGCTCCAATTCAATGGACAGAAGGTGGTACCTGTCAAGCAGCAGGCCTGTGTTAATCAATGCCTACGACTGGCCTCCATTTAGGATTATCGACCCTATTTATCCGTAAGGGGCTGCTCGATGAGAGCAGCCTGGCGGAGGCCATCAAGCAGTCGCAAAACAGCAAACAAGCCCTGGTCACCACCTTGGTGACCAGTAAGCTTTTATCCGCCCGCAGCATAGCCGAGCTCTGTTATGAGGAGTACGGCACCCCACTGCTGGATCTCAACGAGTTCGATCTTGGCAGCATTCCGGAAGAGTTTCTCAACAAGAAACTGATCGACAAGCACCGCTGCCTGCCGCTGTTCAAGCGCGGCAACCGCCTCTATATCGCCACCTCGGATCCCACCAATATCGCCGCCCTGGAAGACTTTCAATTCAGCGCCGGCCTGCATGCCGAGGCGATACTGGTCGAAGAGGACAAATTAGCCAAGGCGCTGGAAAAAGTGCTGGAAGAGGACTTGAGTTCGCTGGAGCTCGATGGCCTCGACGAAGAGTCCCTCGCTGGCATTGAAGTCACCGACACCGACAAGCGTCCGGAAGACAACAGCGAAGGCAAAGACGATGCCCCCATCGTCATCTATATCAATAAAATTCTCACCGATGCCATCCGCAAGGGGGCGTCGGATCTGCACTTCGAACCCTACGAGAAGCGCTATCGCATCCGTTTCCGTATCGATGGCATACTCCATGAGGTGTCCGAGCCGCCGATTTCACTTTCCGGGCGGATATCGGCGCGACTGAAGGTGATGTCCAAGCTGGATATCGCCGAGCGCCGGGTGCCTCAGGATGGTCGCATCAAGATGAGGCTGTCGCGCAACAAGAGCATCGACTTTCGGGTCAGTACTCTGCCCACCCTCTGGGGCGAAAAGATAGTGATGCGGATCCTCGACTCCTCTTCGGCGCAATTAGGGATCGAAAAACTCGGTTACGAGGAAGACCAGAAACAAGCCTATCTGGAGATGCTGGCAAGACCCCAGGGAATGATCCTGGTCACCGGCCCCACGGGTTCGGGAAAAACCGTGTCCCTCTATACCGGCCTCAATATTCTCAACACCGAAGAGCGCAATATCAGCACCGCCGAAGATCCGGTAGAGATCAACCTCGAAGGGGTCAACCAGGTACATATCAACACCAAGGCCGGGTTAACCTTCGCCTCGGCGCTGCGCTCCTTCCTGCGTCAGGATCCGGACGTGGTGATGGTGGGGGAAATTCGCGATCTGGAAACCGCCGAAATCGCCATCAAGGCGGCACAAACCGGCCACTTGGTGCTCTCGACCCTGCACACCAACTCATCGGCCGAAACCCTCACCCGCCTGCTCAACATGGGCGTACCCGGTTATAACATTGCCAGCTCGGTCAATCTGATCATTGCCCAGCGCCTGGCGCGCCGTCTCTGCCCCGAGTGTCGGCAACCGGAGGAGATCCCCGAACATGAGTTGCTGCAGCTGGGCTTCAGCCAGCAACAGATAGATGCGGGCTTTACCCCTTATAAACCTTGTGGCTGCGAGCTCTGCTCCGGCGGTTATAAGGGCCGGGTCGGCATCTATGAGGTGATGAAGATGTCCGATGAAATAGCTCGAACCATTATGGAAGGCGGTAATTCACTGCAAATTGCCGCCACCGCCAAACAACAGGGCATGCGCGATCTACGTTTGTCGGGCTTACTGAAGGTGATCCAGGGGGTCACCAGCATTGCCGAGGTCAACCGGGTAACCAGTTATTGATGGGGATAATCGCCAAAGCGGTTACCGATGAATCTGACTAGAATTAACGGCAGATGGCTGAAAGGGCATATCGCAAGGAACTATTATGGCAACAGCAACGGCGGCAGCCAAAAACAATAAAACCAAGAAGAAAGGTGCCAAGGCTCAACCCCAGATCTATACCTTTACCTGGAAGGGGCTCAACCGCGACGGCAAGCAAAGCTCCGGCGAGTTGCGCGGTGCCAGCATAGCCGAAATCAAAACCCTGCTAAAAAGTCAGGGGATCAACCCCAAGACGGTACGCAAAAAATCGGCTTCGCTGTTTGGTGGCGATAAAAAAATCAAAGCGATGGATATTGCGGTGATCACCCGCCAGATAGCCACCATGCTGGCCGCCGGGGTGCCCCTGGTAACCTCCATCGAACTGATCGCCCGCGGCCATGAAAAGAATAGGATGCGGGTTCTGCTGGGCACAGTGCTGGCCGATGTTCAGGCCGGTATTCCCCTTTCCGATGCCCTGCGTCCTCATAGAATCTATTTCGATGACCTCTATGTCGACTTGGTCGCTGCCGGTGAACACTCCGGCTCACTGGATGCAGTCTTTGAACGTATCGCCACTTACAAGGAAAAGGCCGAGGCGCTCAAGTCCAAAATCAAAAAGGCCATGTTCTATCCGGCCGCCGTGGTTGTGGTAGCCATCGCCGTGACCGTACTGTTGCTGTTGTTTGTGGTACCACAATTTGAAAGCATATTTGCTGGCTTTGGTGCCGAGCTGCCCGCATTTACCCAGTTGATAGTCAATATCAGCCGCGCCCTGCAGAGTACCTGGTATATTTTCCTGGCGGCCATTGTCATCAGTGTTTGGCTATTTGTGCGCGCCCATCGCAACTCTGAGCATTTCCGAAACCGTATAGATGAAATGGTGCTTAAAATTCCATTGATAGGTGAAATTCTTCATAAAGGGGCCATGGCCCGTTTCGCCCGCACCTTAGCCACAACCTTTGCCGCCGGTGTACCTCTGATCGATGGCTTGGAGTCTGCCGCCGGGGCTTCGGGTAACTATGTCTACCGCAAGGCGCTGTTAAATGTGCGTACCGAAGTGATGGCAGGGATGCAGATGAACGTGGCGATGCGCACCACCAGGCTGTTTCCGGATATGCTGATCCAGATGGTGATGATAGGCGAAGAGTCCGGCTCGCTGGACAATATGCTCAACAAGATTGCCAATATCTATGAGATGCAGGTGGATGATGCCGTTGATGGCCTCTCCAGCCTGATTGAACCCATTATGATGGTGGTTATCGGCACCCTGGTAGGGGGGCTAATCGTTGGTATGTACCTGCCTATCTTCCAAATGGGTAACGTGGTAGGTTAATGCTGTTATTGGTATCCAGCAAAATGTAATAATAAAAACAGTAGGTTCGAAACCATTATTTTAGGGCAGCTTAATATTTCATGTCAGAATTTATTGCCATACTGAGCCACAATCATTGGCTCTTTCTTGTTCTCTGTTTTCTGTTTGCCTCAGTAATAGGCAGTTTTCTCAATGTGGTGATCCATCGTCTGCCGGTAATGATGAAGCGTGAATGGCAGCAGGAATGCAATCAGTACCTGCATGAATATCAAGCCGACTTTGTCAAACAGATAGGTGAAACAAAGTTAAATGCCCCAATAGATAATTATCCCCCAAAATATAATCTATTATTGCCAAAGTCTGCCTGCCCCAAGTGCGGAACCCATATCAAACCCTGGCACAACCTCCCCATAATCGGCTACCTGTTGCTTGGCGGCAAATGTGCCTCCTGTAAGACGAATATTTCCGCCAGATATCCCCTATTCGAGTTGCTGACGGCCTTACTCATTTGTACTCTGGGTTGGTACTTTGGCCCGACCCTGCAATTTGTTTACGCCACTATTCTCACTTTTGGGTTGATAGCTCTCAGCGGCATAGATCTGGATGAGATGCTATTGCCCGACCAGATAACCCTGCCGCTGTTGTGGTTTGGTTTACTGATCAATCTCTCCGGCACTTTTACCAGTATTACTGATGCCACCATAGGTGCCGCGGCCGGTTATTTGAGCCTCTGGTCTATCTACTGGCTGTTTAAATTAGTCACCGGCAAGGAAGGCATGGGTTATGGCGACTTCAAGCTGTTGGCACTGTTTGGCGCCTGGCTCGGATGGCAAATGCTACCTCTGATTATCCTGCTATCTTCATTGGTCGGCGCCTTGGTGGGCGTGTTGCTCATACTGTTCAAGGATCTCAATCGGGGGAATCCCATCCCCTTTGGCCCCTATATTGCCGTAGCTGGTTGGGTTGCCTTGGTGTGGGGACAACAGATTGTTGATTGGTATTTGGGGACGCTTTAAATGGCAAACTTTATTGTAGGCCTCACAGGCGGTATAGGCAGTGGCAAAACCACAGTCGCTAATCTGTTTGCCGAACAGGGAATCGTCCTGGTCGATGCCGATATCATTGCCAGGGAGGTGGTCGCCAAGGGCTCAGATGGCCTCAGACAAATTGGCGATAAATTTGGCCCTCAGATGCTGACTCCTGAAGGCCATCTGAATAGAGCGGCGCTGAGGGAGCAAATATTTCATCATCCGCAAGACAGGGAATGGCTCAATGCCCTGCTGCATCCCATGATACGAACCCGTATGCTGCAACAGATAGCAGCGGCAAGCTCCCCTTATGTCATCATGGTCGTTCCCCTGCTTTTTGAAAACGGCTTGGATAAACTGGTGCATCGCACCTTGGTGGTAGATATTTCACCCAAATTACAATTGCAGCGAACTATTGAGCGTGACAAGGTGTCTAAGGAACAAGTTCAAAACATTATCAATAGCCAGAGCGACCGCCAAACCCGGCTCGATAAGGCGGATGATGTCATTGATAATCAGGGAGATGTTACTGCGCTACAGTCGCAAGTGCTGGCGCTGCATAATAAATACTTACAGCTGGCAGAACGACAAAATCCATGAATACAACAGAACTGATATTCGAACAGCCGCTCAATGAAAAGGTCCGCAGCTATTTGCGTCTGGAATATCTCGCCCATCAATTAGACAATAACTTGCAGCAAGATCATCAGCACAGATGCTTCTACCCGCTTTTTTCTCTCTGTGAACTCACGGAACGCTGTGATTATCGCAGCGAAGTTATTAAAGATATCGACCGTCAACTCATTCAACTGCAAAGCTGGCAACAGCAAGACCAAGTCGATCAGCAGCAGCTCCAGTATTATCTCGAACAATTTTCCCTCGCCCGCGAAGCTCTACAACATCCACAGCGCCCCGGTAGTCAGTTAAAACAAGACAGATTTATATCGGCGCTCAGGCAGAGGTTCAGCATGCCCGGTGCTTGCTGTAACTTCGACCTGCCACAACTCCACTTTTGGCTGGCCAAGCCTTGGGAAGAGCGAAGCCAGGAGTTTCGCCAATGGACCAGCCATTTCAATAGCCTATTACAGCCCATCAGTCTGATACTGCAACTCACCCGAATGAGTAGTGAATATCGAGATGCCGTGGCTCATGCCGGCTTTTATCAAGGCGATAGCCAACAAAGCCTATCACTGGTCAGAGTCAAACTGGATGCCGAACACGGCTGTTATCCTACGATAAGTGGCCACAGGAATCGTTTTGCTATTCACTTTGTCCAGTTCGACCAGCAAAAACATTCGGATAAAACCGTCAAATTCCTACTGGCGACCTGCAGCTAAACTCTTTACCATGGGCGCCATCTGTTAGCCCAAGAGACACACAAATGCCTATCACAGTTAAGTGCCCCACCTGTCAAAAAGAGGTGGAATGGAGCCCCGAATCCAAATTTAAGCCCTTCTGTAGCGAGCGCTGTAAACTCATCGATCTCGGTGATTGGGCCTCGGAAAAACACGCCATTCCGGTCAAACCAGAATTCGATGAACAACTGCTGGATGAGTTTGGCTACGATGAGGGTAACTTCTTCAAGGATCAGTAGTGATGAAACGAGTTCATGTCGCAGTCGGAGTGATCAAATCCGGCGAGCAGATCCTCTTGGCCAAGCGCCATGGGCATCTGCACCAAGGTGGGAAATGGGAGTTTCCAGGTGGAAAAGTCGAAACCGGTGAAACCGTCACCCAAGCCCTTGCCAGAGAATTGATAGAAGAAGTCGGGCTCAAGGTAACGGGCTCAACTCCGTTCATGTTGTTGTCTTATGACTACCCGGACAAACAGGTGTTGCTGGATATCCACCTGGTCACGGAATTCAGTGGTACGGCCTATGGCGTAGAGGGACAGCAAGTCGAGTGGGTGCACTTGGAAAAACTCCAGGAATATACTTTCCCGGATGCCAACCAACCGATTCTTGATAAAATCCTTACAGAGCTTTCAAACTAAGCCCTAAGCCAGCCTATGCTGGCTTTTTATTATCCCTGTCTTGTCGACTCAGATGTCCCAAATCACCTCTGCAGAGTTCATAGTTGATGACGCAACTATGGATACGGCAATCACTCAGACAACACTGTCTTTCCAACCGAGTATTCGATTGCTACAAGCACATTGTTGACCACGTATCCCGAGCCTGGAATACCTTCATTGAGGATACTGTCGGGTGAAATCTCTGTGCTCCAGAGACTGGATAAATCTGACCAGATAATTAATCAAATTGGTATAAGAGTGGACATTTCAAAATGCTATTAAAACGAAAAATCCCCAACACAGAGTGCTGGGGATCCATCGTTTATTGGGCGTCTGGCGATGACCTACTCTCACATGGGGAGACCCCACACTACCATCGGCGCGATTGCGTTTCACTTCTGAGTT
>NZ_NGVS01000037.1 GCF_002777975.1 Shewanella carassii | reverse complement strand
ACGAAGGCTTGCGCTTCGCTATCCGTGAAGGTGGCCGCACAGTTGGTGCTGGTGTTGTAGCCAAGATCATCGCTTAATTGCGAGACAGGTTACTTTGAAAAGGAAGCTTCGGCTTCCTTTTTTGCTTGCTGGCGCAAAGTGTCAGGCTTTCTCCTGGTTTCGCCCTGTGTATCCTTGATAACAAAGCTGATTAAGAATACAATCTATGGCCGATTTTTGTGCCCTGAGCCGGAGAATTCTCGTCAGGGGCGAGTTCGAAAGCGGGCTGGCGCTGATTTAAGCCTTAAACTTACTCAGCTGTCCCTTGGCTCAGGTCGTAATGAGTAACGGAATTAACCGATGACAACAAATACTGAAAACCAGGGCAACTCTCTGGATATCGTAAAGTGGGTAATAGCTATACTACTGGTGGCGGTGGCGATCGTCGGCAACCAGATGTACAACGACAGCGAAGTCTTCACTACGCCAATCCGCGCCGCGGGTGTGGTTGTCGTATTCGCTATTGCTGGTTTTATTGCCTTACAAACCGTTAAGGGTAAGCAAGCATTGGCCTTTGCCCGTGAGTCACAAATCGAAGTACGCAAAGTCGTATGGCCGACTCGTCAAGAGGCGTTGAATACCACCTTTATCGTACTGGCTGCGACAGGTATCCTGGCCTTGATCCTTTGGGGACTGGATGCGGTATTGCTGCGCATTGTTAACTTTATTACTGGCGTATAGGCACTAGAATGACTGAAGCTAAAGAAGCTAAGAAAAGATGGTATGTGGTTCAGGCTTTTTCCGGTTACGAAGGCCGTGTATGTAAATCTTTGCTTGAACACATCAAAATGCATGGTATGGAAGAGTTCTTCGGCGAAGTGCTGGTTCCTACCGAAGAAGTCGTAGAAATGCGTGCCGGCCAACGCCGTAAGAGTGAGCGTAAGTTCTTCCCCGGCTATGTGCTGGTACAGATGGAAATGAACGATCAAAGCTGGCACTTGGTGAAGAGCATCCCTCGTGTGATGGGCTTTATCGGTGGAACATCAGATCGCCCTGCTCCTATTTCCGATAAAGAAGCCGAAGCTATTCTGCGTCGCCTTCAGGAAACAACAGAATCTCCGACTCATCGCGTTATGTTCGAACCCGGCGAAGTGGTTCGGGTTACCGATGGTCCTTTTGCCGACTTCAACGGTACTGTTGAAGAAGTGGATTATGACAAGAACCGCGTTAAGGTGTCTGTGATGATCTTCGGCCGCTCAACTCCGGTTGAGTTGGACTTTAATCAGGTCGAAAAATCCTGATTAAATAAAATACAAAATCCGTTTGGCAACGGGTGTGGATTTCTATATAATCCGCACCCGTTGTTTTCGGGGAGCTCAAGGCATGTCGCCTGAGCGTTTGAACCCAAACTGAGGAAATGTCAGATGGCAAAGAAAATTGAAGCTTACATCAAGCTGCAAGTAGCAGCCGGTGCTGCAAACCCGTCTCCACCAGTTGGTCCAGCTCTGGGTCAGAAAGGTGTGAACATCATGGAATTCTGTAAAGCATTCAACGCTCGTACTGAAAAGTTCGAAAAAGGTATGCCAATTCCAGTAGTGATCACTGTTTACAACGATCGCTCATTCACTTTCGAAACCAAGACTCCACCTGCTGCCTTCTTGCTGAAGAAAGCCGCTGGTCTGAAGTCAGGTTCTGCTCGTCCTAACACTCAGAAAGTGGGTACTATCAAGCGTAGCCAGGTTCAGGAAATTGCTGAAACCAAGGCAACCGATATGACTGGTGCTGACATTGAAGCGATGACTCGCTCAATCGAAGGTACTGCGCGTTCCATGGGTTTGGTAGTAGAGGACTAATATAATGGCAAAGCTGACTAAGCGCATGCGCACCATCCGCGAGAAAGTGGACGTAACCAAAGCATACGACATCAACGAAGCTGTTGCTCTGCTGAAAGAACTGGCTACTGCCAAGTTCGTTGAGAGCGTAGACGTTGCCGTTAACCTGGGTGTTGATCCTCGTAAATCTGACCAAAACGTTCGTGGTGCCACTGTGCTGCCACACGGTACCGGTCGTGAAGTACGTGTTGCTGTATTCACTCAAGGTGCCAATGCCGAAGCTGCGAAAGAAGCTGGTGCTGAACTGGTAGGTATGGAAGATCTGGCTGAGCAGGTGAAAGCCGGCGAAATGAACTTCGACGTAGTTATCGCATCTCCTGATGCAATGCGCGTTGTTGGTATGCTGGGTCAAATCCTGGGCCCACGCGGCCTGATGCCTAACCCTAAAACCGGTACTGTAACTCCTAACGTTGCTGAAGCCGTTAAGAACGCCAAGGCTGGTCAGGTTCGTTACCGTAACGACAAGAACGGTATCATCCACACTACCATCGGTAAAGTGGACTTCGAAACTGCTCAACTGAAAGAAAACCTGGAAGCACTGCTGTCTGCGCTGAGAAAGGCTAAGCCTGCTGCAGCCAAAGGTCAGTATGTGAAGAAGGTAAGCATCTCCACCACTATGGGTGCAGGTGTAGCTGTCGACCAGAACTCTCTGGACGCTGCTAACTAATTTTACAAAATGCGCGTGTTAGCCTATAATGCGCGCACTTTTGTGGGTTGGAGCCTATGACGAGTGTTTTCACTCAGATGGGCTTCCGTCCAAGACCGCAGGTGTTGCCCATTTGGAAGACTTAATTTCCTGCGTAGACGGTGTCAGGCCCCAGATAGATTTATTTCTGCTGGATTATCTGCACCGTAAGTAACTGAGTACATTTGTGTTCAGTATGGTAAACGCTGGGGATTCCCCAGGTAGAATCCAGGAGTAAAGCCAATGGCATTAAGACTCGAAGACAAAAAAGCGATTGTTGCTGAAGTCAACGAAGCTGCCAAAGGTGCGCTTTCTGCAGTTGTCGCCGATTCACGCGGTGTGACTGTAGGTGCTATGACAGTTCTGCGTAAGACTGCTCGCGCAAACGGTGTGTACGTACGTGTAGTACGTAACACTCTGGCTCGCCGCGCAGTAGAAGGCACTGCTTTTGAGTGTCTGACAGAGGTGTTCTCTGGCCCAACTTTGATCGCTTTCTCTAACGAGCACCCAGGTGCTGCAGCTCGTCTGTTAAAAGACTTTGCTAAAGAGCAAGCCGCTTTCGAAGTTAAAGGTGCAGCTTATGAAGGGGAATTCATCCCTGCAGCTGACATTGATCGTTTGGCAAAACTGCCAACTTACGAAGAAGCACTGGCACAGTTGATGATGACTATGAAAGAAGCATCTGCTGGCAAGTTCGTTCGTACTCTGGCCGCTCTGCGCGATCAAAAACAAGAAGCCGCTTAATTTCAAGCTGGCTGCTTAACAGAATTGAATTCAGAACAATAGGAAACATTTGTTATGTCTATCACTAAAGACCAAATCCTTGAAGCCTTTGCAGCTATGTCTGTAATGGAAGTTGTTGAACTGATCGAAGCTATGGAAGAGAAGTTCGGCGTATCTGCTGCTGCTGCAGTAGTTGCTGGCGGCGCTGGTGAAGCTGCTGCTGCTGAAGAGAAAACCGAGTTCGACGTAGTTATGACTTCTCACGGTGACAACAAAGTTGCTGTGATCAAGGCTGTACGTGGTGCCACAGGTCTGGGTCTGAAAGAAGCCAAAGCTATGGCTGAATCTGCTCCAGTAGCTGTTAAAGAAGGCATCTCTAAAGAAGAAGCTGAAGCTCTGAAGAAAGAACTCGAAGAAGCTGGTGCTCAAGTAGAGATCAAGTAAGTCATATTGACTTACAATCACCCAAGCCAATTGGGTGGAGGCTGGCGGTTTTTTGACCGTCGGCCTTTTTTGCGCTGTAAGCGTTGGCGATTTTTTTCACCGTTTGTCGCCAGATTTTGCAGTCCCTAGCAGTGATTATTGGTTAGGTTCTTGCCATCAACGGTGATGGGCAAACGTGCTGGATTAACTGTGTTGATTCAGTCTTGGTCACATCTCGCAAGCAGAGGAAACCCATGGTTTACTCCTATTCTGAAAAGAAGCGTATTCGCAAAGACTTCGGTAAGCGTCCACAAGTGTTGGATATCCCTTACCTGTTGTCTATTCAGTTAGACTCTTTTAAGAAGTTCACCGATCAAGATCCTACCGGTGAGCGTGGCCTAGAGGCCGCTTTCCGTAGCGTTTTTCCCATCAAGAGCTTTTCTGGTAATTCAGAACTGCAGTACGTCAGCTATAAGCTGGGCGAGCCTGTTTTTGATGTGAAAGAGTGCCAAATCCGCGGTGTGACATACTCCGCTCCACTGCGCGTTAAGCTGCGCATGGTGCTGTATGATCGTGAAGCTGCCGCTGGCACTGTAAAAGATATTAAAGAACAAGAAGTCTACATGGGGGATATCCCTCTGATGACTGAAAACGGTACCTTTGTTATCAATGGTACTGAGCGTGTTATCGTATCTCAGCTGCACCGTAGCCCAGGTGTGTTCTTCGACCACGACCGTGGTAAGACACACTCCTCAGGTAAGGTGTTGTATAACGCGCGTATTATTCCTTACCGCGGTTCATGGCTCGACTTCGAGTTCGACCCTAAAGATGCGTTGTTTGTACGTATTGACCGTCGTCGTAAGCTGCCTGCCAGTATCATTCTGCGTGCCCTGGAATATTCTACTCAGGATATCCTCGACATCTTCTTTGAGCGTGTCGACTTCAAGATCAAGAAAGATTCTCTGGTCATGACTCTGGTTCCTGATCGTCTGCGTGGTGAAACTGCCAGCTATGACATCAAGGATTCAGAAGGCACAGTGCTGGTAGAGAAAGGTCGTCGAATCACTGCCCGTCATATCCGCCAACTGGAAAAAACCAATACCACTGAACTGGAAGTTCCGGTTGAGTACATCATTGGTAAAGTAGCGGCTCAGGACTATATCGATCCTGACACAGGTGAAGTACTGGTTACCGCCAACAACGAGATCAGCCTGGAAGACCTGGCCAATCTGTCTCTGGCCGGTATCAAAGAGATCAGCACTCTGTACATCAACGAGCTGGATCACGGTGCTTACATCTCTGACACCTTGCGTATTGACTCAACCACCAACCGTTTGGAAGCCCTGGTTGAAATCTATCGCATGATGCGTCCTGGCGAGCCACCAACCAAGGATGCCGCCGAAGCTCTGTTCCAGAACCTGTTCTTCAGCGAAGAGCGCTATGACCTGTCTAAAGTGGGCCGGATGAAGTTCAACCGTCGTCTCGAAATCGACGAGAACGAAGGTACCGGTGTACTGACCAAAGAAGACATAGTTGCCGTAATGAAGAAGATCATCGAAATCCGTAACGGTTTTGATGAAGTCGATGATATCGACCACCTGGGTAACCGTCGTATCCGTAGTGTTGGCGAAATGGCCGAGAACCAGTTCCGTGTTGGTCTGGTACGTGTTGAGCGCGCAGTACGTGAACGTCTGTCTCTGGGCGATCTGAACGAACTGATGCCTCAAGATCTGATCAACGCCAAGCCAATCTCGGCAGCAGTGAAAGAGTTCTTCGGTTCTTCTCAGCTGTCGCAGTTTATGGATCAGAACAACCCACTGTCAGAAGTGACTCACAAGCGCCGTATTTCGGCTCTTGGTCCCGGCGGTCTGACTCGTGAGCGTGCCGGCTTCGAAGTTCGAGACGTGCACCCAACTCACTATGGTCGTCTGTGTCCAATTGAGACCCCTGAAGGTCCAAACATTGGTCTGATCAACTCGCTGTCCACCTTTGCCCGTACCAACTCATACGGCTTCCTGGAAACACCTTATCGCAAGGTGATCGACAGTGTGGTTACCGATGAAGTGGAATACCTGTCTGCCATCGAAGAAGGCCGTTATGTGATTGCACAGGCCAACATCGAACTCGACAGCGAAGGCCGTATTGTGGAAGAGCAGGTTGCCTGTCGCCACAAGGGTGAATCCACCTTTATGCGTGCTTCCGATATCCAGTATATGGACGTATCTCCACAGCAGATCATCTCTGTGGCGGCATCTTTGATCCCATTCCTTGAACACGATGACGCTAACCGTGCATTGATGGGTGCGAACATGCAACGTCAGGCAGTACCAACACTCAAGTCAGAGAAGCCTCTGGTGGGTACTGGTATTGAACGTACGCTGGCTGTTGACTCAGGCGTAGTTGTGGCCGCCAAGCGTGGCGGCGTGATCGACTATGTTGATGCCAGTCGCATCGTGGTCAAGGTTAACGAAGATGAATTGATGCCAGGTGAAGCCGGTATCGATATCTACAACCTGACCAAGTACACCCGTTCTAACCAGAACACCTGCATCAACCAGCGTCCATGCTGTAGTGTAGGTGATCCAGTTGTTCGTGGTGACGTGCTGGCCGATGGTCCATCAACCGACTTGGGCGACCTGGCTCTGGGTCAAAATATGCGCATCGCATTTATGACCTGGAACGGTTACAACTTCGAAGACTCGATTTTGATTTCCGAGCGCGTAGCGCAGGAAGACCGTTTCACCACTATCCACATTCAGGAACTGTCCTGTATCGCTCGTGATACCAAGCTGGGTAGCGAAGAGATCACTGCCGACATCCCTAACGTGGGTGAGTCTGCACTGAGCAAGCTGGATGAATCCGGTATCGTTTACATCGGCGCCGAAGTTAAAGGCGGTGACATTCTGGTTGGTAAGGTAACGCCTAAGGGTGAAACTCAGCTGACTCCGGAAGAGAAACTGCTGCGGGCTATTTTCGGTGAGAAAGCGTCTGACGTTAAAGACAGCTCTCTGCGTGTACCTAACTCAGTGAAGGGTACCGTTATCGACGTGCAAGTCTTCACCCGTGACGGTGTTGAAAAAGACAAGCGCGCCATCGAAATCGAAGAGATGCACATTGCTCAAGCCCGTAAGGACTTGACTGAAGAGTTCAAGATCCTCGAAGAGGGTGTTCTGAGCCGTGCCCGTAACCTGCTGCTGAGCGCTGGTTTCAGTGAAGCCAAATTGGCCGAACTGCCACGCAAAGACGTATTGGTTCAGGTTATCGATGATGAAGCCAAGCAAACCGAACTGGAACAGCTGGCTGAACAGCACGAAGAGCTGAAAGCCGACTTTGACAAGAAGTTTGAAATCAAGCGCCGCAAGATCACTCAAGGTGATGATCTGGCTCCAGGTGTACTGAAGATCGTTAAGGTTTACTTGGCGGTTAAGCGTACCATCCAGCCTGGTGACAAGATGGCGGGTCGTCACGGTAACAAGGGTGTGATCTCCAAGATCTGTCCTATCGAAGATATGCCATACGACGAGCAGGGTAACCCTGTCGACATCGTACTGAACCCTCTGGGTGTACCTTCGCGGATGAACATTGGTCAGGTACTGGAAGTTCACTTGGGTGCTGCGGCTAAGGGTATTGGTAATCGCATCAATACTATGCTGGAAGAACAGCGTGAGCTGGCTGAACTGCGTGGCTACATCAAACAGGTCTATGAACTGGGCGATGAAGTGAAGCAGCGCGTGGATATCGATTCATTTACCGATGATGAAGTTCTGCGTCTGGCCAAACACCTGAAGGATGGTCTGCCAACGGCAACCCCAGCCTTCGACGGTGCCAAAGAGAAAGAGATCAAGCAGATGCTTGAGCTCGCAGGTCTGCCGACTTCTGGTCAGCTGAATCTGTTTGATGGTCGTACCGGTAACCAGTTCGAGCGTCCTGTGACCGTAGGTTACATGTACATGCTCAAACTGAACCACTTGGTTGATGACAAGATGCACGCCCGTTCTACCGGTTCGTACAGCTTGGTTACTCAGCAACCTCTGGGTGGTAAAGCTCAGTTCGGTGGTCAGCGTTTCGGTGAGATGGAAGTGTGGGCCCTGGAGGCATACGGTGCTGCGTATACTCTGCAGGAAATGCTCACAGTGAAATCGGATGACGTTAACGGTCGTACTCAGATGTACAAGAACATCGTTGACGGTAACCATCAGATGCAGCCAGGAATGCCAGAGTCCTTCAACGTATTGCTGAAGGAGATCCGTTCTCTCGGTATCAACATCGAGTTGGATCAAGAGTAAGACGCGGTTTAAAGCCTGCGTTTGGCAACGAATTGGTGCTCCGCGAGAGCGGGGCACCGGGTTTAACTCCTTCAGGAGAGAAACGTGAAAGACTTATTAAAGTTTCTGAAACAGCAAAGCAAGACTGAAGAATTTGAAGGCATCAAGATCGGCCTGGCGTCGCCTGATCTGATCCGTTCTTGGTCATTTGGTGAAGTTAAGAAGCCTGAAACCATCAACTACCGTACATTCAAGCCTGAGCGTGAAGGCCTGTTCTGTGCCCGTATCTTTGGCCCAGTCAAAGACTACGAGTGTCTGTGCGGTAAGTACAAGCGTCTCAAGCACCGCGGTGTGATCTGTGAGAAGTGTGGCGTTGAAGTGACCCAGACCAAAGTACGTCGTGAGCGTATGGGCCACATCGAACTGGCCAGCCCAGTTGCCCACATTTGGTTCCTCAAGTCACTGCCATCCCGTATCGGTTTGATGCTGGACATGACTCTGCGTGATATTGAGCGAGTACTCTACTTCGAATCTTATGTGGTTATCGAGCCAGGCATGACCAGCCTGGAGCGCGGTCAAATGCTGACCGAAGAAACCTACCTGGATGCGCTGGAAGAGTATGGTGACGAGTTCGAAGCCAAGATGGGTGCCGAAGCGGTTCTGGAACTGCTGCGCGCTATCGATCTGGAGAAAGAAGTTGAGCAGATGCGCGAAGAGCTGCCATCTATTAACTCTGAGACCCGTCGCAAGAAAGTCACCAAGCGTTTGAAGCTGGTTGAGGCCTTCTACCATTCAGGTAACAAGCCAGAGTGGATGATCCTCAAGGTGCTGCCGGTTCTGCCACCTGATCTGCGTCCTCTGGTTCCACTGGACGGCGGCCGTTTCGCGACTTCAGATCTGAACGATCTGTATCGCCGCGTGATCAACCGTAACAACCGTTTGAAGCGTCTGCTGGATCTGGCTGCTCCGGATATCATCGTTCGCAACGAAAAGCGTATGCTGCAGGAATCTGTTGATGCCCTGCTGGATAACGGTCGTCGCGGTCGTGCCATTACCGGTTCCAACAAGCGTCCTCTGAAGTCCTTGGCCGACATGATCAAGGGTAAGCAAGGTCGTTTCCGTCAGAACCTGCTGGGTAAGCGTGTTGACTACTCAGGCCGTTCGGTAATTACCGTGGGCCCAACTCTGCGTCTGCACCAGTGTGGTCTGCCGAAGAAAATGGCGCTGGAACTGTTCAAACCATTCATCTACGGCAAGCTGGAAGGTCGTGGCCTGGCCACTACCATCAAAGCCGCCAAGAAGATGGTTGAGCGTGAAGTTGCCGAGGTTTGGGACGTACTGGATGAAGTGATCCGCGAACACCCTGTGATGCTGAACCGTGCACCAACACTGCACCGTTTGGGTATCCAGGCGTTCGAACCTGTACTGATCGAAGGTAAAGCGATTCAACTGCACCCATTGGTGTGTGCGGCCTATAACGCCGACTTCGATGGTGACCAAATGGCGGTACACGTGCCTCTGACGCTGGAAGCCCAGCTGGAAGCCCGTGCGTTGATGATGTCAACCAACAACATTCTGTCACCTGCTAACGGTGAGCCGGTTATCACTCCTTCTCAGGACGTGGTACTGGGTCTGTACTACATGAGCCGTGAGCGCGTAAATGGCCGCGGTGAAGGTATGGCCTTTGAGTCTGTTGCCGAAGCCGAAAAAGCTTATCGCACAGGTGCCGCCGAGCTGCACGCCCGGGTTAAAGTTCGTATCACCGAAACTCATATCGATGAGAACGGTGAGCGCACCCAGCAGCGCCGCATTGTCGACACCACAGTAGGTCGTGCTCTGTTGTCATTGATCCTGCCAGCCGGTATGTCTTTTGATCTGGTTAACCAGAACATGGGCAAGAAGCAGATCTCCCGTTTGCTGAACACCTGCTACCGTCAGCTGGGTCTGAAAGATACTGTTATCTTTGCTGACCAACTGATGTACACAGGTTTCCAATACGCCACTATCTCAGGTGCCTCTGTCGGTATCAACGATATGGAAATCCCGGAAGCCAAGTACAAGCTGGTTGCCGACGCAGAAGCCGAAGTTCTGGAAATCCAAGAACAGTTCCAGTCTGGTCTGGTTACTGCCGGTGAGCGTTACAACAAGGTTATCGATATCTGGGCCAGCGCCAACGAGAAAGTCTCCAAGGCGATGATGGAAAACCTGTCTTCCGAAGTGGTTATCAACCGCGACGGTGAAGAAGAGAAACAGGCTTCCTTCAACAGCATCTACATGATGGCCGACTCAGGCGCTCGTGGTAGTGCGGCTCAGATCCGTCAGTTGGCGGGTATGCGTGGTCTGATGGCCAAGCCAGACGGCTCTATCATCGAAACGCCCATCGTGGCGAACTTCCGTGAAGGTCTGAACGTACTGCAGTACTTTATTTCTACTCACGGTGCTCGTAAGGGTCTGGCGGATACCGCACTTAAGACTGCGAACTCAGGTTATCTGACTCGTCGTCTGGTGGATGTTGCTCAGGATCTGGTCGTTATCGAAGATGACTGTGGTACTCACGAAGGTCTGATCATGAAGCCGCTGATTGAAGGTGGTGACGTGGTTGAGCCGCTGCGTGAACGCGTACTGGGTCGTGTTGTTGCCGAGGATGTTTATTATCCTGGTTCCGACGAAGTCCTGGCGCCACGCAACACCCTGCTGGATGAAGCATGGTGTGATAAGTTGGAAGAGCACAGCGTCGACGAAGTTAAAGTACGTTCTGTGATCTGCTGTGATACCGACTTCGGTGTGTGTGCCAAGTGTTATGGTCGCGACCTGGCTCGTGGTCACCTGATCAACCAAGGTGAAGCCATCGGTGTTGTCGCTGCTCAGTCAATCGGTGAGCCTGGTACACAGCTGACGATGCGTACCTTCCACATCGGTGGTGCGGCATCCAGGGCTTCTGCAGAAAACAGTGTCCAGGTGAAGAACGCCGGTAACCTGAAGCTGCACAACGCCAAGTTCGTTAAGAACAGCGATGGTAAGCTGGTTATCGTATCGCGTTCCTCTGAACTGGCGATTATCGATGATCTGGGCCGTGAGAAAGAGCGCTATAAAGTGCCTTACGGTACTGTGCTGGAAACACTGGAAGGTGTTGAAGTTAACGCTGGCCAGACTATCGCCAACTGGGATCCACATACTCACCCAATCATCACTGAAGTGGCGGGTTATGTGAAGTTTGAGCAGATGATTGACGGTGTCACCATCTCGCGTCAAACCGATGAGTTGACCGGTCTGTCTTCCATCGTGGTATTGGATGTTGCCCAGCGCCCAAGCGCCGGCAAAGAAATGCGTCCAATGATCCGTTTGGTTGACGAAAACGGTAATGACCTGACCATTCCTGGTACCGACGTACCTGCGCAGTACTTCCTGCCCAGCAATGCGATCGTAAACCTGGAAGATAATGCTCAGATCAGCGTCGGTGATGCACTGGCTCGTATTCCTCAGGAATCGTCCAAGACTCGCGATATTACCGGTGGTCTGCCAAGGGTTGCTGACCTGTTCGAAGCCCGTAAGCCGAAAGAGCCTGCGATTCTGGCTGAAATCACAGGTACTATCTCCTTCGGTAAAGAGACCAAAGGTAAGCGTCGTCTGGTCATTACCCCTGCTGAAGGCGGTAACCCATACGAAGAGATGATCCCTAAGTGGCGTAACCTGAACGTGTTCGAAGGTGAAAAAGTCGAACGCGGTGAAGTGATCGCCGATGGTCCAGAGTCTGCTCACGATATTCTGCGTCTGCGCGGTATCCACAACGTAGCCAACTACATTGTGAATGAAGTACAGGACGTATATCGTCTGCAGGGTGTGAAGATTAACGACAAGCACATCGAGGTGATCATTCGCCAGATGCTGCGTAAGTGTCTGATCACTGAAGCCGGTGATTCTGAGTTCCTCGAAGGGGAGCAGGTTGAGGTGTCCCGCGTCAAGATCGCTAACCGCGAACTGGAAGAGCAGGGCAAGATTCCGGCCAAGTTCGAACGTGAACTGCTGGGTATCACCAAAGCCTCTTTGGCGACTGAGTCCTTCATCTCCGCGGCCTCGTTCCAGGAAACCACTCGCGTACTGACCGAAGCTGCAGTAGGCGGTAAGAGTGATAACCTGCGCGGTCTGAAAGAGAACGTGATCGTGGGTCGTCTGATCCCGGCCGGTACCGGTTATGCTTACCACAACAACCGTAACCAGGCTCGCGGTGAAGTAGCGACTGAAGCACCTAGCATCAGCGCCAGTGAAGCCGAACAGAACCTGGCCGATCTGTTGAACCTGGCTGGCAGTCAGGAATAAGTAGCATAGATGTTACAAAAGGCGCCGAAAGGCGCCTTTTTCATTGGAATACGCTGCAAAAGTTGGCTATTTCTTGACAGCCAAGCCTTACCTTTCTAAAATTCCGCGTCCCACTATTGTGGGATTAGATTTTTCACACCTTATTGTTGAGTTGAAATCAACTGATTCGGAGCTATACATGGCAACTGTAAACCAGTTGGTACGTAAGCCTCGCGCACCTAAAGTCGAAAAGACTAACGTGCCTGCGTTGAACGCGTGCCCACAAAAGCGTGGTGTTTGTACTCGTGTGTACACCACTACTCCAAAAAAACCTAACTCTGCACTACGTAAAGTAGCTCGTGTGCGTCTGACCAACGGTTTCGAAGTAACTTCGTACATCGGCGGTGAAGGCCACAACCTGCAGGAACACAGTGTAATCCTGATCCGTGGTGGTCGTGTTAAAGACTTACCTGGTGTGCGTTATCACACTGTTCGTGGCGCCCTGGACTGTGCTGGTGTGACTTCACGTCGCCAAGCTCGTTCTAAGTACGGTGCTAAGCGTCCTAAGTCTTAATGGTTTTCCGTTAAGTAAGGCCAAGCTAAATATAAATTCCAGTTTTGGAAATACCTGAAGCATACGGAGAATAGTTATGCCAAGACGTCGCGTAGTAGGACAACGTAAAATCCTACCTGATCCAAAGTTTCAAAGTGAGTTGCTGGCTAAGTTCATCAACGTCATTATGCAGGACGGCAAAAAGTCGACTGCTGAAAAAATTATCTACAAAGCACTGGATGTTGTAGCCGATAAGAAAGGCGAAGAGCATCTGGTTATCCTTGAAGCAGCCCTGGAAAACGTTCGCCCAGCGGTAGAGGTTAAGTCTCGCCGTGTTGGTGGTTCTACTTACCAGGTTCCATGTGAAGTTCGTCCAGTTCGTCGTAACGCACTGGCGATGCGCTGGTTGGTTGAAGCTGCTCGTAAGCGTGGTGAAAAATCTATGGCTCTGCGCCTGGCAGGTGAACTGCTGGACGCTTCCGAAAACAAAGGTACTGCCGTTAAGAAGCGCGAAGACGTGCATCGTATGGCAGAAGCCAACAAAGCGTTTGCTCATTACCGTTGGTAATATCGGGCGCGGGCTTGCCCGCGCTTTCTCTGACATTGCTAAGATTTTTATCTTAGTCAAGAGGGTATAATCGTGGCTCGTACAACTCCAATTGAGCGTTATCGCAACATAGGTATTTGTGCTCACGTTGACGCAGGTAAAACTACTACCACAGAGCGAGTCCTGTTCTATACAGGGGTAAACCACAAGATGGGTGAAACCCATGACGGTGCGTCTACCACTGACTGGATGGTTCAGGAGCAGGAGCGGGGTATTACTATTACCTCTGCGGCTGTTACCACGTTCTGGCGCGGTATGGATGCCCAGTTTACTGAGCATCGTATCAATATCATCGATACCCCAGGTCACGTCGATTTTACTATTGAGGTAGAGCGTTCTCTGCGCGTACTTGACGGTGCTGTAGTGGTCTTTTGTGGTTCTTCTGGTGTGGAACCTCAGTCTGAGACCGTATGGCGTCAGGCCGACAAGTATCATGTCCCCCGTCTGGTGTTCGTCAATAAGATGGACCGTGCCGGTGCCGACTTTGATCGCGTAGTAGGACAGATCCGTAACCGTCTCGGTGCAACTTGTGTGCCTATTCAATTGAATATTGGTACAGAAGAAAACTTTAGCGGGGTTATCGATCTCATCAAGATGAAAGCCATCAACTGGAATGAAGAAGACCAGGGCCTGACTTTCACTCACGAAGAGATCCCAGAGCATTTGCTTGCCAAGGCAACCGAAATGCGCGAATACCTGGTAGAGAGTGCCGCAGAGGCTTCTGATGAGCTGATGGACAAATACCTTGAAGAAGGTGAGCTCACAGAAGAAGAGATCAAAAAAGCGCTTCGTCAACGTACTATCAACAACGAAATTGTGCTGGCTACTTGTGGTAGTGCCTTTAAAAATAAAGGCGTACAGGCAGTTCTCGATGCCGTTGTTGAATACCTTCCTGCTCCTGTTGATGTTCCTGCGATTAAGGGCATCGATGACAGAGAACAGGAAGTTGAGCGTGTTTCTGATGACAATGCACCTTTCTCTGCGTTGGCATTCAAAATCGCAACAGACCCATTTGTGGGTACTTTGACCTTTATCCGGGTTTACTCAGGTGTCCTGGAGTCGGGTTCAGCCGTTTACAACTCTGTAAAAGAGAAGCGTGAGCGTATCGGCCGTATCGTGCAGATGCACGCCAACGACCGTAAAGAACTGAAAGAAGTGCGCGCAGGTGATATAGCTGCTGCTATCGGCCTGAAAGATGTGACAACAGGTGACACCCTGTGTGACCCAGACCATAAGGTAATTCTGGAGCGGATGGAATTCCCCGAGCCGGTTATTACCATTGCTGTGGAACCTCGTTCCAAAGCTGACCAGGAAAAGATGGGCATTGCGCTGCAAAAGCTGGCAATGGAAGATCCTTCTTTCCGGGTTGAGACTGATGAGGAGTCGGGTCAGACTCTGATTTCAGGTATGGGTGAGCTACACTTGGACATTATCATCGACCGTATGCGCCGTGAGTTCAGCGTTGAATGTAACGTTGGTAAACCTCAGGTGGCTTATCGTGAAACTATCCGCAGTGCCGTGGAAGTGGAAGGTAAGTTTGTGCGTCAGTCTGGTGGTCGTGGTCAATTCGGTCATGTCTGGCTGAAACTGGAGCCTCGTGAAGAGGGTGCCGGTTATGAGTTTGTCAACGAAATCGTTGGTGGTGTAGTTCCTAGAGAATACATTCCTGCGGTTGACAAAGGTATCCAAGAACAGATGAAGAACGGTGTTGTCGCCGGCTTCCCTGTATTGGACGTGAAGGTCACTCTGTTCGATGGTTCATATCATGATGTGGACTCGAACGAAATGGCGTTCAAAGTTGCAGGTTCTATGGGCTTCAAGAAGGGGGCGCTGCAAGCTAACCCTGTGTTGCTCGAGCCTTGCATGAAGGTTGAAGTGACAACCCCAGAAGACTACATGGGTGACGTAGTAGGTGATCTGAACCGTCGTCGTGGTCTTATCGAAGGTATGGATGACGGCGTCGCCGGTATCAAGATCATTCGAGCTGTGGTACCTTTGGCTGAAATGTTTGGTTATGCAACAGATTTGCGCTCAGCGACTCAGGGTCGGGCTTCATACTCCATGGAGTTTTTGAAGTACTCTGAAGCGCCGCAAAACGTTGCTAAAGCAGTTATCGAAGCTCGTACCTGATTTAGGTAACGGCATTAACTGTTATTTTGATTGATGGTGTCCGGCAGCGCCGGACTCTTCTGAAAAGAAAGGAATATATCGTGTCTAAAGCTAAATTTGAACGTTCCAAGCCCCACGTTAACGTGGGCACCATTGGTCACGTGGACCATGGTAAAACCACTCTGACTGCTGCTATCTCAACTGTACTGTCTAAGACTTACGGTGGTGAGGCGCGTGAC
>NZ_NGVS01000020.1 GCF_002777975.1 Shewanella carassii | reverse complement strand
TGGCGAAATCAATTAGATCAATCAACACCATGCGTGTCTACTAAATTGAATAAAAAGGGAATTATCTGGGGATTCCCTAGATTCAGGCGTTATGCATAAGAGAGTGTTGCTAAATGGAATATGATCGAGAGGCTGATCTTAGTCATCGCTTAAATACATTTTTATCTGAAACTTTTGGACTCCCGAACAAAGATTACTACTCACAGCTAGATGCCGAAGGGTTTATTTCTCTTAAATCAGCGCTGTCTGATATAAATAATATTTTGACGCTAAAAGTCACACTGTCTTTTGCCGACTGGTTGTCGCAACATTACAACCTTGATAGCTCAGCCAAAGCAGAGCTAGAGCGTATAGTTCTCGAGGCTAAGCCTAATTCAAACGGCTATGATGTATGGCTCGGTTATCCGGTATCCTTTGTAGGTGAAGTTAAGTGCAACATCCCAATTAATAATGGTTTGGTATATGGTTCAGCTCAAAGAGCCGGAATAGAAAAGGATGTTAACGGCATGCTAAAAGGCAAGCGAAAAGCATCAATAAACCCTGAAAAGTGTCCAAAATTTTTAGCTTTTCTCGACTTGCCTCAGATTCGGAGTGCTAACGAACACTTATCAAGTGTCAGTGGTATCTGCAAGGAGCATCTCGTTTTTACAGAAATGGGTCAAGAGTTAGATAGACTGGATGTAGTATATGGCGTATATGTTTCAATCAATGCATAACAAGCACATCAAAGACCGCTCCACTTCGTTGCGCTGGACGTCGCTGACGCTCCGCCTTTTATGTGGGATTTAGGCTCTAATCGTCAAATTTGTGCTTTGAGGAGTTGTAAATGAGTACATCTAGACATCATCATTATTTATCCCAGTGTTACTTGAAAGGTTTTACTAAAGGAAACGCCAAAGACTCGAAGCTCACAGTTTTTGACTTAAAAACAATGAAAAAATTCGAAACTAAGCCTAGAAATGTTGGAGGAATGCGTGACTTTAATAGAGTAGATATTCCAGGCATAGACCCAGAAATTGTTGAAAAGCAGCAATCAGAATTTGAAGGGAAAGTAGCTACTGCTCTTAAACGTATTGAAAAGACATTAGACTTTTCTGGTGATACGAAAAACCTAATTTTAGAGCTTATTGGTATGTTAGCAATTAAGTCTCCAGAAATGAGGAAGCATATAGCAGAGCCTCAAATAGAGATAGCTAAACGTATTATGGCTATGTCACTTGACACTAAAGAACGTTGGGAGGCTCAGATAGCTCGGATTCTTGAAGAAACTGGTGAAGATATATCCCAAGGTAAGACATATGAAGAAATGAAAGAGTTCTTCGATAGCAAAGAATATAATGTCGAAGTGACGAGGGAGCATCAAATTCATATGGAGCTCATCGGTATGCAACATATAACAGAGCTACTACATTTTAGAAACTGGGTCTTACTCAAAGCAGGTGAAGATGCTGGCGAGTTCATAACCACTGATAACCCGGTAAGCTTGACTTGGACTGAACCCAAAAAAGTACCGGGTTTTGTGTCTCCTGGTTTTGGGCTAAGAGATACAATGGTTTATTTTCCTGTAACGAAAAATCTGGCTCTTGTAGGTGAATTCGATATCAAAGATGAAACTAGAATTGCAAGTAGAGAGTTGGTAGCAATTCTTAATCGAAAGATAATCGATAATTCGTATCAACGAGTAATCTCATCTAAGTCAAATTTCAATTTCTTGTCAAATGAGGGCAAGATTGAGCCTGGTAATAACCTTCTGCTTCAAGCCAAACAAAGCATTTAAGAGTGATTCCCAACGCTTGGCATTTTTCGTTCCATCGTTGGGTTTTGTGTTTACGGTTGCATGGTTGAGTGTTGTGATAGCGTTGCTCACACCTTAATGCGGCGTTAAACCCATAGAAATTTTAATCCGAAACTCAAAAATTAGTGTTGGGGATCTAACACGCTTTTGTCCATTTTCATTTAAGGACGGCTTACTGGCCGCCCTTCAACATCTTTTTCAACCGCTCGATGTGCTGCTGCGCTACCTTTGGATCGACCGAACGCGGTTCCCGTTTTTGGGGTAGGGCTTTCGGAATTTCGCCGCTGAGGTCCTCCCCCTCCAAGACTCGGCGAACAGTGATAGAGTACGCTCGCTGGAAAAGCGGCCAGGTTTTATCGCAAGGAAGATTGGCAAGCTCGAACTTTCCTGTCTCCCTCGCGGCGACGTATACAGCCGGATGCGTCCATTTGCAGTCAACCGATGCCGGATGCGAATTTCGCGACGCTTCCCGGAAGGCGGCTTCAGGTTTAGGCAAACCGAATTCCGCCGGATCTGGCTGGCACCACTTGATGAACTGACCAACACTCGGCCAAAACGGGGATTCTGATCGTCGAGCCTTCCTTAGTCCCCACTGGAGCTGTTGTTCAGAACTGATACCAGCTTCTACCAATCCTCGTGCCCATGATCGTTTCGCGGCGGCAATGTCATGCTGACCTGGAAAGCTATGCTTCCATGCAGGGAAACAAGCTTGGAGTTCAGCGAAAAGTTTGTTGATGATGCCTGCCGCCTCCTGGAGGCGGTCAGGATGTGGCTGATGTTCTTTGCGAGGACGTTTAACAATCTCCTCATTTTGCCCAAACTTCACGGTTCTGGCATGACTATCCAAGGAAATGATCTCGGCGATGTTTCTTGCTGCCATTACCAGCCTCCTTGCGCCCAGCTCGTATCGTTGAGGTCATCTGTCAAAGAGTAGTGACTCTTTTCGGTTTGGATTTGACGTTCAGCATACTTTTGGCCGCGCATCATCCATGTGCGCCATGCGCCTACAAGAGCCTCCTTGGAATTAAACTGTTGGGACTGACCACTGGGATGGTCAACAAAAATCTGACTTTCCCATTCAATATTGACGAGCGGCGTCACTGATGCTGCCCAATTTCTCATTTCATCGGTTATAACTAAATCGCGACGATTAAGTTTTGGTACGGGAGAGCTCTCTCTTGTGTCTATTTTTTGTGATTCTGTTTTTTTTATCTCTGTCTTTTTTATATCGCCGTGTTTACCGGCGACGGATGAACCATTGACGGCTGATCCATCGACGGAAAACCCGTCCATGGTTACACCATGCCCTGAATTTCCGTTCTTGGTTGTTTGAGCCTCCTGGTGCACCTCGGACACCCAGTCCCATGTGCCATTAGATCGCCTCGATTTGATTCGTACTAGATAGCCTGTATTTTCCAGTTCAGCGAGCAGGCGGCGAAGCTTGTCTCGTCCAATCGAGCACTCCTGTTGCAGCTGATATGGGCGAACTTCCCAATTGGGCGGACGTGAAATCAGTTTCACTAACAGCCCCAAGGCGTCGAGTGAGAGGCGTGTATCGCGGATGGTTCCGTTCGGAAGGACTGTGAATTCCTGCCCTTGGGCCCTGCGGATGATACTCATACCGCACCTCCAGCGACACGAGCAGAATGCACAATTGAGCGACGATTAATTTCCTCGTCAACGGCTGCATTTACACATGCGGTGGACAGTTTTGTTGCACGAGCAATGGATAAGCACACATAAGCACGATGAGAAGAATAGCCACTTGCAGCCGCCACATCGAGCATCAATGAAAATGGTTCCGACGAAACTATTTTGCGGAAATAAGAAGGGTGAATTTGTACGTTCATAACAAACCTCAACGAATAAAAAGTTGAGGCACTGCGATCGCGGCTGTTGATAGCGCTCCGCCCCATTCGCGCCTGAGTAACGGGGGGTTATGGCGATACGCTTTAACCGGGCAGGCCGGAACCTGCAAGGCCGCTCAGGACTTAGCCCAGAACTCGCATTGGAACTTTCACATGTGAAAGTTTTTGCTTACCAAATCAATTAATCTGCTGTTTGTTTAGGGAGGCCAGCTACCTCACCAGTTTAAAAACTTACTATTAATATGGAGGTAAATATCTTGCTGGCGATTCGAATTATGTCCACTCCGAACAAACTTGCGATTACTAAGCCAGCAATTACCATTTCAATTTTTGTAATTTGCGTGTACATAACAAATCTCCTCAAAACAACGGTTGTTGGTCACCAGATTTAGGGCGGGTAACAATATGTCCAAGACGGTGATCTGCTTTTGGATGCTCCCAATTACTCTTTCCACAAGTAGGACAGCATTTACTGACAACTTTATCTCTCAATCCAGGCCCACTAAAAACTTCACTCTGGCAATGTACACATTCAGCAAAAAAAGCTTCTCCGGCACTTATTTCCGTACAGGCTTTATAAAAACCTGAAATATCAAAATCATTTTTACTTTTCAGCCATGAATATGCTTCAAGGACTGATTCTAAATGAGTTAATTTCTCACGCAATTCACAGTAGATTTGTATTGCAGATGAATAATTCACCCAATCCGACTTTGACATAATATCCTGCCCATAATTCGCTCGGCGATGTTCTTTGATGGCTAAATCTTCTCTTATTTTTCTTATTTGCTTATAAGTAAAAGATGTTTCTTCCATAACAATGGAAGTAGAAAACCCTTCTTTTACAAGATAATAGCCAACCGCCCACCGATTGAGATGATGTCGAGTTGGTAAAAATGGTAATGGTTTTAAGATGTTGGATTGCATAAAGCCCCCGCTCAAAGTGTTAAACGATGAACAGGTAAAGACCCCATGCCTTCCTGATGTCCTAATCACAAATTGTGAATAGGCTATTTGAATGGGCTGAGTTGAACTCAGCTAAAACAATATGCTGTTTAAAGGCCAGCTACCTATCTAAATAATAGCAAGACGGAGGGAGTTGTCAACAACTCCAAAACCAAAATTGGTCAATTATTTCATTCAGTTAAGTTTGTCACGTCAGAACAAATTTCAATTACTGTAATTATCATAATTACGATAATACCGTAATTACGATAACCCTAAACCTTTTTCCATTTTGTCCAAAAAGGGCAATTTTGCGTACCAAAATATCAGGTAATCACCTTCAAAATTCCCCATGCGAAAAACGCATTTTATATTCACATGGAGATTCTAGAAATGAAATCATTTAAGTACGCCGCCCTCGCTGCATTTATTACTCTTTCATCCGCCGCTTATGCAGGTACAGGAACCGGGACCGCTCAAATTTCGGCAACCCCGCCAGCTCTCTCTGTTGTTGAGATTCAACCATACACAATGACCTTGGAACGCCTGCCAGGAGCCGCCCCAACAGGCGGGTTCTCTTTAAAAAGTTGGGCGACTTATTTGGCGCAAAATCCGGAGGACACAGTACAGCCCGGCTGCTTAAAAGTGACAGGAGATATGGATAAATCGATCGGGATTACCATCACTAACCTGTCAAATCCCACAGCGCCGGGTGGAGCAACTTTAAGTTTCAGTGGAACGCCCAAGATTGATCTGCGCACCTCAAATGTGGATTGCACGGATGCGATTTCACAAACCGCCACAAGTGTCGGAGTGAACGCGGCACCGCTTGCGGCAACTACTTCTGCCGCCGGTGAGCTCTATATCGCCTGGTCATACCGCCAGCCGGCAACAGCAAGCAGCGGATTCATGCAGCTCAGTGCCTGGGAGGAAGGGATCTTCTCTGGAACGGTCGATCTGCAAATCGACTACCAGTAATCACCCGTGTAGGGACTGGCCAAAGTCAGTCCCTAGCATTTTGGAGGTTCCATGAGATTCCTTATTCCTTTTTTCCTGATCACAGTGCTGGCCGTCCCGGCTCAAGCCCTTCAGTTGCGCCAGCATGAAATCCAGATTTCGCTAGCTTCCACTGTCGAGATTCCAGTCTCCAACTTGCAGGACAATCCGATAGTTGTTCGCATTACACCACCTGAGGGCCTTCAGGTTTTCCCTCGCCGGGCTAGGCTACTACCTGGTGAGCGGCAGGTGATAAAAGTCCGGCAGGTGGGGGAACTGCCGTACGATAGCTGGATGGCATTTTCCTATGCCGTACAAAACGAAGAAAAACAAGGCGTTCACTCAAGAATCACGCTGAGACTCCCGGTTAGGGAGGTGTCTCGATGAAGAAAAAACTTTCACATGTGAAAGTTTTTGTGCCCACTGTCTTATTGGCCGCTGCTTTCACACTCACAGCTTCACCAACTCGTGCGGATGACTACCTGATGAAGTTTGTCGTGAACGGACAAAACAAGGGGGAATACCTTGTTTCTCGTGAAGTAGATAGCGCCATTGCTGAGCCAGGGCTATGGCATGCTGCTGGTGTAAACACAAAAGAGCAACTTCCCTTGGAAAGGCTAAACAACCTTGGTCATGCCAAAATTGTTTGGTCAGAACAAACCATCTACTTTTACCCACGTAACAACGTAGCCAAAGCCAGAAAGGTCAAACCAGAGGTTACAATTGAGCCAAATGTATCCAATCTGGATGTAAAATCCTTTGACTACTTTCTCACCTATCAAAGCAAAGGTGATATTGCAGGTAACATCACGGGAACAGGTCGCGTCGCAAATCTCGATGTTGATGTTAGAGCAGGGTTAGGAGAGCAAGAATCATATTTCTCCAGCCAGTGGCACGACGAGGAGAACAGCAACGTCAAAGACATTGAAGTCGGTCGTGTTCAGCGTTACGGGCTAGATGGTTTCTCACTCACGAATGAAAGTAGTCTTGCCACTGGATCATTTTCTAATGACCAAATTGAGCTTTATTGGCCTGTTGGAACACGGGTAGATGTTTACCGTGACGGAACCTATTTACAATCTCTGGTTCTGGATAGCGAGCCGTTCTCTTACAAAATCGAGCTGAATTACATTAATAATCAATATAAATTCTATGCGGTTTTACCTGACGGCAGAACAGACACTAAAACAATCGAGAGAGCCATTTCGGGGCGGCTTGCGCCAGTAGGAGGCCTAAACTATCAAGTAGCTGTAGGCAAATCTCCAACCACTGATGAAAGCAAGTTAATTGGACGCTTGAGCTACGGGATGACCAATGAATTGTCACTTTTCGCTGGTCAGGATGAGCAGGAAAGACAGTATTTTTCCGCTTTATATTCAAGAGATGACTTTTCATTTGAGCCTGCTTGGTATGGCAGTAGTGGATACGCTCTGAGCGGTTCTTGGCAGGATAACAATCTTGCGATCTTTGGGAAATTAAGTGATTTAGACAACTATCACTTACGCTCTGTTAGTGTTTCATCACGCTCTCTGTTCCAACCAACTATTCAGTATTCTTCCCGCACGCACGGCGGCTATGAAACTCAGGAAACGACGCTACGCACGTATCACAGCACGCGCCTTGAGACACTGAATACATCAATTTCTTTATCTCCATACTATTCGAATCGTTTAACCAATGGTGTCAGATCCAACATCTTTGGAGGGCGGATGCTTGCTAGCATGGAGGCGGGTTGGCAAGTTTTGGCGTCTTATGAGCACGAAAGTAAAGATATTAATGGTATTAGAGATATAGAACGTTTCAATGGAGAGATATCAAAACGATTCAGCTTAGGGCGCCTCACCTACCGCTACGCGGCGAGCAATTTTGGTCATGGATGGGAAGGCCAGCAACAAAGCTTGCGTGCTGATCTTTGGAACTGGAAATTTGCAACTGTGTCAGCTTCGTTCAATCATTCGTCTGGTGGAGGTAACAACATTACTTTATCAGTCAGTGGTAGCTTTGGCCGCACGGGATTCTCAAGAACTCCTCAGCGAAATCAAGCTCAGTTGGAGCTATCAACCTGTGAAGATTTAAACCTTAACGGCATCTGTGAACCATCTGAGCCAGAAGTTGAAGGCATTAAAGCAACAGTCGCTGGGCGGGAAGTAGTAACACCAGCCATCATTGGTTCACTCACACCTTATCAAAGTTACACCATTCAGGTAGGTAGCTGCTTTAACTTGTCCCCTCGTTACAAAGCAGTTGAATCAACAAGATTGATTAGAGGCGGAGTAAATAGGTTACGTTTACCGTTAACTGAAATTAGAGAAGTTGAAGGCCAGCTTGATCGAGATGGAATTCGAGTCGCTCTCGTTGACGCTGAAAAGGGAGATGTTCTAGCGGAACAAACCACTGAGTTTGGGGGATGGTATCTGTTTTATGCACCGGCTGGACGCAAGGTCAAGGTTGTGGAAGAACCTGAGTTAAAACCGGCTAAAAACTTTCACATGTGAAAGTTTTCTAGTACCAAAAGTGACCGATTTGTCCAAAATGGGCACTTTGGCGTGCCAACTATGACTAATTTCTGAGTAAAAATAGCTCTGTGTTAAACAAATTGGAGATTGGTCATGGCATATCATTTACATCTTGATTTTGAAAACAAAGAGTATTTTTATTCCGAGCAAGCTTGGTCAACTCAAGAGACAATCCAAGGCCTTCTTCTTCCTATATCAGCGCACCCTTGCGCAGAGGATAAAGAAGTTTTGAGTGCTATTGAGGATGTTAAGCCTCTAATTGTTCAAGTGCTGGGTAAGGTTAAGATTGAGTGGCACGACTGGATGACACAAAAGCCGACAATTATTTATCAGGACGGCGTTAAGCCTATGATTTCTAAATTGCAGAAGGAGTTTTTCATCAATTCGTTCTGGGCTTATTTTAACGGTAAGAAACGTACCGCTCAGGCAGAACTGAACCTTGAGGATGCATTTTATACTGAGCTGGAGCAGCTTGAACATGAGGGCGCCTTTATTTTTAAAGGTGTAGATAATTAAACGGCTTTGCGCCCGTGAGGCCATAAGTTAAACGGGTGCTAGAGATTAGAAAAGTTTTTATATCCACTTCATCGTCAGCCGTCGGATTGCTCCTTAGCGGCTGACGCCTCAGCCTTCCCATCAATATCTTTTATAATTTCCTTTGCCTTTTCATTAGCTTGCTGAACAACATCTGGTTTCTCCTGCTCTAGAATCTGCTCTAACGTTCTTGCCATAATGACCTCCTTTTAAGACTAAGCTATTATAAACGATAGATGTTAGATAACGAGAGGGATAACGGATGACGCCGTTGATCTGGGGAATCTTGGGATTATTTGCCTTCTTTACAATAATCACTATAGGTAGTCTGTACCTTTACAGTAAGCGGGATAAGCAGTGAGCTAAATAACGCTCAATGTGTCCGTATTGGGCAGTTTGAGAGTTCATCACTTGAAAAAATGAATGAGAAAATAGTCGCAAATATATTGGAGCCAAAGGATTAATAATTCTTTGCTCAAGCATTATGGATAACTAATATGGCGACCATTTTAAACGAAATGCTAACGGAGCAACAATTAATAGAGCTAACCGGCTATACGAAAGCAAGCGCCCAAATCAAGCAGCTAAAGTTACAAGGAATACATTATCACTTACGTAGTGACGGTAAGCCTGTAGTAACGTGGACGGCGGTAAACTACCCATTTACACATCGAGTGGTAGCAAATGACACTCTTCCTAATTTTGAGGCAATAAGCAATGGCTAAACGCAAACCAGAAGATGCATGGATGCCAAAAGGCGTATACCTGCATAAGGTTCGCGGTAAGCCTACAAGCTACATTATGAAGAACGGCAAGCGCACAATTACTTTATGCGCGGCATCTTCAACACGCGCAGAGGTTTGGACGGCATATGAGGCAGCTATTGAGAAATCACTGACCAAATACACATTCAAACGCATGGCTGACGAGTACCAGGCATCTGCAACATTCAAAGAATTAGCACCTCGCACTCAACGCGACCGCGAACGTGAGCTTGCGATGTTCAATAAGGTATTTGGGGAGATGGAGCCTGATACAATTAAACCCCATCATATTCGTCGTTACATGGATATACGAGGCAATACAAGCCGTACACAAGCCAACCATGAACTATCTGCATGCAGCGTGGTATTCGGATGGGGTTATGAACGTGGACATTGCAAACACAACCCAGCTAAAGGCATTAAGAAGTTCAGAAACAAGTCACGAGATCGTTACATCACAGATCATGAATTCAAAGCACTCCTTGAATGCTGCGAACTTCGTCTAAGGCTAGCTTGCGAAATCAGTTATCTATGTGCTGCACGTCAAGCTGATGTTCTCTCACTGAAGTGGTCACAGATACTGGATGAAGGAATCTTTATTCAGCAAGGTAAAACGGGCAAGAAGCAGATCAAAGCATGGTCGCCGCGCCTGAAAAAACTCATGAATGAAGCAAAATCATTGCACGAAGGTGTAGCCAGCATCTTTGTGATCAACAAAACTGGTGGTGGCAAATTAACCTCTGATGGTTTGCGCAGCAGTTGGCGCCGTGCAATGGATAAGCTCGCCGTTACTCATCCTGACATTGAACGCACATTCACGTTCCACGATATCAAGGCAAAAGGTATATCAGACTTTGATGGAAACATTCACGACAAACAGCAATTTAGCGGACATAAGACCGTTGGACAGGTGAATGTCTACGACAGAAGAACAGAAGTGGTACCAACAATTGGCAGTGTTAAGAAGTGAATCATTATTCAAAATGCAGCTTAGACATTTCTAACAACTTTTCTAACACAAAGGAAAACGGCCCGCATATCGCTATGCAGGCCGTCTGGAATGTGGCAGGGGTGGCAGGACTCGAACCCGCAACCGTCGGTTTTGGAGACCGCTGTTCTACCAATTGGAACTACACCCCTGTGGAACGAGGGGCATTATGCTAAAAGCCTTCCTAAAGGTAAAGGACTTTTTGGTACAAACCTCGTCGATTGCAGCTTTTTCAGGCAAAGCTATGGCATTGTAGGCATCCAAGAGTTTCTGGGGACAACACCAGTAAGGTAAGGTTGCTGTAAACAACGAATTATCTGTACTAGCTCAGACCTGATCTGACAGTTACCCGATTTTTGAGTGCCGTTGTCAGATTAGATTTGGGCTAAATTCTTTTCCGCCCAAATCCGTTTTCCATCAATTAATGTTGCCATCGGTTTGCGACCGCAGCACATTTTGCCTTGATGGGTGCGTTCATTGTTATACAGCGCCAGCCATTCGTCCAAGTCTTTTTGCAGTTCCTCCAGTGTGCCGTACAACTTTTTGCGGAACGCGACCTGATAGAACTCATTCAGAATAGTCTTGTGGAAACGCTCGCAGATACCGTTTGTTTGCGGATGTCTGGCTTTGGTTTTTGTGTGGTCTATGTCATTGATGGCCAGATACAGCTGGTAATCGTGCTGTTCAACTTTGCCGCAGTATTCGGTGCCTCGGTCAGTGAGGATACGTAGCATCGGTAGCGCCTGAGCTTCGAAAAGCGGTAATACTCTGTTGTTCAACAGGTAGACAGTGGTGATTGGGGTTTTGGTGGTGTAGAACTTGGCAAAGGCGACCTTACTGTAGGTATCGACAGAAGTTTGCTGGTATATCCGCCCCACGCCTTTGAGATTATGTAGTGGCATAATGAATTTGGCCAACAACACCAAACGACGAGACTTTGGGTCAAACGGAGTAGCCGTCCCCGTGTCGTCAAACAGCAGCAATTTGATTATGGGTATCTGTTTGGGGCTGTGTGCCCAAGTAGCGGTAAAACGGAGGCATTGATTACGCCCTTGGTCAACAAAGATGTCATGATACTTCACCTTGAATTGATATCGTTGGCAACCGAGAGCGACCGGCATGCAGTGGTCATCGTTGATGGCACAGGCTGGCATACTATGGATACGGCAATGCCTTTCTCAAATCTCACTTTGATTAAACTGCCCACCTATTCCCCGGAGCTAAACCCCATCGAACAGGTGTGGAGTTGGCTACGCCAACGTCATCTCGCTAATCGCTGTTTCAAAGGATATGAGAACATTGTGGATGCTTGCAGTCAGGCTTGGAACAACTTCGTCAGCAGTACAAAGCGAGTGATAAAGATGTGCACCAGAGACTGGGCAAAAGTGACTGAAATTTAATGCGGAATGGTATAAAAAGTGAAAATAAAATTTGGCGTCTGGCGATGACCAGCTTCTAGCAAGCTCTCCGCGTTCGTCTATCGCATCAAACTGAGTTTGATAAACGCGACAACCTCACCCTACTCCACATGGGATTGTACCTCACT
>NZ_NGVS01000039.1 GCF_002777975.1 Shewanella carassii | reverse complement strand
CAGAGTGTCCTTACCGGAGATTTTTGGGTCTCCGGTAAGGACACTTTTATCTATTTGACAATGGGAATCATATCAACGCCCGGCTCACGAGCCGGTTTGGAGCCGCGAAAGCGGCGGAAAACTGGTCGCCGTGCAGCCGATTGTTATACGCGATATGTACCATGATCTCGATGTGTGAATCCGGCCAATAGCAGACATTTAAAATCTCAAATTCGACTTCATTGGATATCCTGTTAAGGCATTTTTTGAGAATAAGCTTGGTGAACTGCAACCCGGCATAAAATAGCAGGATTTGCGATTGAGAAAGCTAGTTTTTCAGGACTATCATAACCCAAGCGGATTGCTGTACTCAGTGCTTCAACTACTTCGGAAGATAGACTCTCCTGGCTGTCGTACGGATTAATTTCAGTTACAACCCGTGTCACCAGCCCCATAACAAAAGAAAGGCCCCTTGGTAGAATAGTGCCTACCAATTCCCTAGCTCGTGGGCACGCTTTTGCAGATGGATTACCTGAATCTGGCTCCCCCCCCAAAGCAATCTCCACATCCCTTAGTGGTGAACCAGCTAACCACGCAAATATCCCCGGAGATAAGGCATCCAGAACGTCACCAGAGAGATCACCTTTTTTATCTCTTCCAGTTGCCCCGAGTACTGACTTTTTCACATCAAAAAGTAACAATTCTTTAGCTTCTGGATCAGTCTTAAACCAATTGAATAGCCAAATAACCCATTCATTAATTGACGTTGGCAAAGACCCAACATTTTGTATGATCGCGGTCCTTAAACGTGAAAGTACAAGTGGTGGCAACCCACTTTGTGAGGCTAGAATTGATAGAGACTGATCAATTTCATCGCTGTCTTTAAGCTTCACAAGATTTTCCAACTCAACTAATTGGGCATCAAATCTCTGCTCTTCATTATTCGTCCCAGATCGGAATGCAGCAAAAGAGGATTTAAGGTTGAACAATGAGCTTTCATCGTTTTCAGAATCACTCAGGGTTGAGAGTCGATTAACTAAGTACATCACGTCACGGTCTAGAGTATTGCCATTGGAAATTTCATCTAAAACCCTAGATATTGGGTCTGAAATTTCTACACATCTGTCATCTTCTGGGATTAATGACTGCAATTTACTTACGACATCTCTGTTCAAGCTTCTATTTTCAGGAAACATGAGAATCGGCTCGGGTATTAGCAATACAATTCCATTTGCAAGATGCCCAGCTCTACCTGCGCGTGCCGCAGCATTCAATAATTCATGCGCCTCCAAAAGTTGGCGACCATCATTTTCAGCACGTTTATCTCCTGCCAAAATCGCCATTTGCGCAGGGAGATTAAGGCCTTGAGCTAACGTTGGGGTAGCAACAATTACCATTGCACCATCTGCACGTTTATACATACGTTCAGACAGCTCTCTTTCAATGCGTAGCATAGATGCGTTATGGGGGACTGCGGCGCTTCCCTTGGTTAGCAATGAATGCTCAAGCCCTCCAAGCTCTAACTCTAACGCATCCCATCTGTGATTTTCATCTACCGTTGGGACAATGTTTTCACCAAGCGCAATAGAAATACTTGTAGCAGTAGATATGGCATGAGACTTTTGGTTAACAAACACAATAGTTTTGAGTCGACTACTGGCGCTTGTCACGGCCAATGTTGAAGCAACACTGTTTACATTAGGGGTGATGGATAAGTTATTTTGATAAAGCTTTCCGCTAAGTAAAACTTTATCCTGTATTAGCTTTGTGAAAGTACAGATCGCATTATTGTTTTCCAAATCCAGCCAATTGTGCTGTAAGCCCCAAATGGCATAAGGATTTATGACCAACTCCCTGGATGAAGCAGATCTTAAATTTGCGGCACGGCGCCCGGCCTGCTTATCAATACGCGCTTGCACATTTTTTGCATTTACTTTTATGGATTGAACGTCATTCTCTGCGTAAATTACGACTCCGCGAGCCTGCCTGCTCGGCTTCCATAGCAGATCAATGCTAATACAACCTCTACCCGTCAATTGATTAATCCATTTTGCAAATTCTTCTCCGTTTTTCACCATCGCAGAGAGAAAAAGAGTATCCGCTTCTGGGGCAATTCTATTGAATGCAAGCAAGCAAAGCATACTATCTAGCGATCTGCGTATCTTTCCTGATTGCGGGCTGAGCAAATGACATTCATCAAATACTAATAAGCCAACATCATCAAAGGATTCTGGAGAGAAAGAGAGCATTGCTAAGCATCTCTCAGGTGTCATTACCTCAATTTCAGGGAGAACTGCACCAATCTGGAAAAGCAAGTCAAAGTCACTTGATACTGTCGAACCTAAAATGTCTTGGGGGAACATCTCTTGCAGATCGACGGTAAGCTGCTCAACAAGCGCATGAGTTGGGGCAAGAAAAATTACCTTTTTCCCCTGTGATAAAGTGCTAGCGATTTTTATTGAGGAAATAGTTGTTTTTCCAGCTCCTGTTGGCAAAACCATTACAGCGGACGTACCAATGTGGTGGAAACCCTCTGCGAGAGCCGTTCTGTGATTAGGCCAAATATAAGGGAATTTTTTTGCTCGGAACGCTATCCAATTATGCCAAAATTCAGGCCCAGAGCCCTGTGGGGGCTCTAGCTTAGTGAGCGCAGATTCAGATATCCCGTCATATGTTGCAGTGAGTAATGATGCTAGGTGAGCAATCCCAGGAAACGTGAATTCTACTCCACATTCCAAGGCATCTCTCTTGATTGAAGCTGCTAGTGATTTGACATGCTCAAAAATCGCTTTGGGAGATTGGAGTTGGGCATCGTCCAAACCAATTCCTAAGATTTTTTTTGATAGATCTTCTATGCCAAAGACTAGAGACTGCACCAATGCGATAAAAGCAGAAAATTCGACATTACTATCCTGCTCTACAACAAAACCTACTCTTTCATTGCTCCTATTAACAATATCTGTTAGCCGACCTTTAGCCAAATCTACTATATGTCTGACTAATTCGGTAACAAGGTAATGCTGTCCCTCCTTTTCGATTTTTACCTTGGATGCGGCTTCAAGGGCATCTGCGTATTGTTCAGCCGCAAGAAATAGAAGGACAGCCGCAATTTCAGGTGCTAAACGATCCCTGCTGACATTTTCCCTCTCGGCAATCTCTTCTTCTAATAATTCCTCTCTCCTTGCTATCAATTGCTGAGCACTCGCAGCAACAAATGCAGAGGATCGCCTAATAGATGGATCGCTATTGATAGAAACTACTAGTTCATAGGTGTCGGCAATACGATCTAATGTCCAACCACCTTCCTGGCTTAATTGTTCTTCTCCACCAAGCCTCATTGAGACAATCTGCGCATAGTGACCGGTTAAGAGTTGTGGCAGGTCTTTAGGGGCTAAGTCAGGAAACTCGGGAGCAGATCGAAGGAGTGAAGCTGTTTCTGGATCAAACATTATTCCTGCTCCGCATCTAACTGTTCTATGTAAGCAATTATTTTTGTTGCCAACGCATCAAACCAATCCCTTAACTTACCATCTACAATGAGGCTTGCACCAATGCGTTGTTCCTGGTTTATGTCCTTTATTTTGTCATACCCTTTAAACAGTGCCTTTTGGGCTTCCTCCGTATCGAAATCCTGAGTTAACGCAAAACCTGCTCGATATTGCCTGCTTGAGTTATCAATTACCTTGCGAACCATAGACATGGCCTGCACATTACTAACTCCACTTAACTGGATAAGGGTTGCAGCGGCAGCAATAAGTTCTGCATTTCTTGTGTTCCCGTGCCGATCTAAGAACCCAGGTATTACTTTCTGCGTAAATGTATTTCGTGGGTTGTCCGTGCACTTATCTTCAAAGATGGTGGATTTGAGTATTTCAGTGCCATCTTCGTTAAGCTCTATCATGATCCCGTCTAAGCCTTGAGATGTAGAGCTCGTGTGCGGGTCTTTAAGAAAACATTTTTCACCGGACACCTGTTTGGCAGCTATCCAAGAAATAATTTCAAATATCAAGCCATCCCTCTGAATTCTGGGATAGCCCATTCGTGGAGTTTGAGCCACTTCCTGAACAGTGAACTTTATTACTGCTTCCTTTTTGAGTGCCTCATTAGTAAATGCAGGTGCTGCTGGTAATAATTCATCAATAATATAAGCTGCCTGTGCAGCCTGCCCCATAACTACTATTGCTATAAGACGAGCCAATTGATCTTCATTCTCAACTTTCCATTTTGACCCGACACAATCATCATCAATTGGAAAGCCAGTGATCTCAAGTGCAGCCCAGTTTTGATCTGGAGTCATTAAAAACAAGCCTTGTTTATCTAAAAAATTACTCGATATTAGGACGAGTCAAATGTCTGCTTTGGTTCGAAAACAGACTTACCAGCCCGAGCGTATAACGCCGCATTAAGGCGTGAACAACGCAATACACAACGGCTACCGCATTGCGCCTTAAACACAAAATTCCACGCAAACCAAAAATGCCACGCGTTGTGAATCGCGCTTAAATGCTTTGTATGGATAATAACCAAGCCAAAAGGGTAAAGTGAGACCCAGGCTTTAGCGGCAACTAAAGCTTTCTAT
>NZ_NGVS01000041.1 GCF_002777975.1 Shewanella carassii | reverse complement strand
CTCCTGCCTGATGTGTCACAAAAAAGATCCCAAAGTGATGGCTCTGTTTCAGGGCGTGCATGGTGTCCTGGACAACAGCCGCTCCCCCATGGCCGGGTTGCAGTGTGAAGCCTGCCATGGCCCCATGGGCAAACATAACCGTGGCGGCAAAGAGCCGATGATTAGCTTCGGCCCCGAGTCCAAACTCTCTGCCGATAGTCAGAACAGCGTCTGCCTGGGCTGCCACAATGATCCCAAGCAGATGGCTTGGCACAACAGCTTGCATAATCTGGAGCAGGTAGCCTGTGCCGATTGCCATCAGGTGCATGCTGCCGAAGACCCCATGCTCAATCCTTTGCGGATCAACGAGGCCTGCACCAGCTGCCATACCCGTGCCAAGGCCGATATGAGCAAGCGTTCATCCCACCCGCTCAAGTGGGATCGCATGACCTGTATCGATTGCCACAACCCGCACGGCTCCCTGACCGAGAGTGCACTCAAGCAGAGCAGTATCAACACCACTTGCTATGAATGTCATGCCGACAAGCGTGGCCCCGTGCTGTGGGAGCATGCTCCCGTGGTGGAAAACTGCGCCAACTGCCATAACGCCCACGGCAGTGTGAATGAGTCCCTGCTGAAAGCCCGGGTGCCACAGTTGTGTCAGCAGTGTCACGCCGACGATGGTCATGCCGCCAGAGCTGTATCCCAAAGCGGTATCAACGCCTTTGGCTCCGGCAAGAGCTGTTTGAACTGCCACAGCCAAATTCATGGTTCCAATCATCCGGCCGGCAGCGTGCTGTCCCGTTAAGCAGGAGTGTTGAAGATGAGATTTCCTTTGAATCTATTGACTATGGCTCTGCTGGGGCTCTCTGGCTCAGCGATGGCCGCCGACTTCAGTGTCGGCCGCGCCAACACAGATAAGGTCAATACCGCCGGTTTTCAGTGTCGGCAGTGCCAACTGACTCCCGGGCTCGCCGGTGAAGTGACTGTCAATGCCGGATACAACGACAGTGACGATATTCACAGCGGCAACGCCTTCGGCGATGACCATGACGGCATGGTCGCCAGTGTCGATGCCGCCCTCGGTTATCGCACTAACAACGGCTATCGCAGCCAGCTGCAAGCCCATCACCTGGGTCAGGATAACGGCTTTGTCAGCCTCAAGACCGGCCGCCCCGGTCAGTACCAGATGACGCTGGACTATCGCAGTCTGACCCGTTATGAGAACGGCAACGTCGGCACCGGACTTTGGCATAACCAGGGGATGTTGCAACCCGATGACACCCTACGTTACCTGGATCTGCAACTGGAGCGGCAACAGGCGGGAATTGGCTTTCGTTATGACTTCGGCCAATTGGCTCAATTCGGCGATCTGAGTAGCTATGTGCGCTATGACAGAGAGGAAAAGCAGGGCCACCGCAGCGCCAGCCTGATGAGCCCAAGGCCGGTCAACTTCGCCTTGCCGGTGGATGAGAGCAACGACAAGTTGCAGGCCGGGTTACAGCTCAGTGGCGATAACTGGTTTACTGAACTGGGCTATCAAGGTAGCCAGTACAGCAATGATATCAACAACCTGAGCTTGCCTTATGCCAGTGACATCTACAGTGCCACTCCGGATAACCAGGCCCATCAACTGACCTTGAATGGTCAGTACCGGCTGAGCAACACGGTTATCAGCGGCCGGGTCATTGCCGGACGGATGATCCAGGATGAAGGCCTGATCCAGATGAGCGGCAACCCGCTGCAAAACTGGGATGGTCAGGTCGATACCCTGGACGCCAATCTGGCTGTCAGCACCCTGGTCAATAGCCGTTTGCGTCTGGGCGGTCAACTGGATTACCGCAAGCGCGACAACGACTCCAGCGTGGCAGATTTTGTGCAGCTCGAATTCAACCCCGTCAGTGGTGCCATCCGGCAAAACCCGCTGCTGGATATGGAGCGTCAGGCACTGAAACTCAATGCCAGCTACCGTCTGGCACCGGGTTACCGACTCCAGGCCGGTTACGACTTTAAACAGCTTGAGCGTAGCTATGGCGAGCGGGAAGACACTCGCGACCATAACCTGTGGGCCAAGCTGGGCATGCAACTGTTCACGCCACTGAAGCTTGATCTGAAAGCCAGCCTGGGTGAGCGGGATGGCAGCCGCTATGAGGCGGCCGAGCTGACTTCCAGTGAAACCCAGAGCCTGCTGCGCAAGTATCACCTGGCCGATCGGCGCCGGACCGCAATGGAGCTTGGGTTGCAGTACACCCCGCTGAGCTGGATGACACTGGATCTGAACAGCCACTATGCCTTTGATGATTACCATGAAACGGTTATCGGCCTGACCGAGTCCCGCGATTACGGTTACGACCTGAACCTGACGCTGCAGTTGAGCAAACAACTGAGTGTTTACGGCTTTGCCGGTCAACAGTGGATCGCCTCCAAACAGAGTGGCGATCAGAGCGCGACCTGGTATGGCGACATCGATGACAGCTTCATCAACCTGGGCGCCGGGGTGGCTTACAGCGGCCTGCTGGATGACCGCCTGACCCTGGGTGCCGACTATCAATTTGCCGACTCGGAAGGGGAAACCTGTATCGGTGCGGCGCAGTATGACGACTATTACAGCTTCAACCACAGCGTCGAGCTGTATGGCCGCTATCACCTGAACGATGCCATGGCATTGAAGGTGTCGTACCGGTACGAGCGCTACTTCGATACGGATGGCAGTGATGTCGGTATCGATGCCGTCACCGGCCTGACCACTCTGGGCGTATTGAATCATAACTACAACGCCCATCAGCTGATGTTGTCCTTCAGCTACCTGTTGCCTTGAGCAAGGCTTAAATCGTGAGGATAAAAACAATGGAACGCAGAAGCTTTTTGAAAATGAGTGCAGCT
>NZ_NGVS01000016.1 GCF_002777975.1 Shewanella carassii | reverse complement strand
ACAAACAGTGTGGCTCTGGTTTAACTAATCCACGAGAAAACACGGAGGCCGACATCTGCACAGGGAATCATTATGTCTATGCGTCATCTATGGATTTAGGAAAATGTCAGGAAACGAAGAAATAATGGAAAAGAATGAAGAAAAACAAGAAAAAGATGGGTTGCTGGCAAATATTGATGAAAAAATAAGTAAACTCCAAGTTCGCCTAGATCATAAAGAAAGTAGAGCCGCAGATGTCCTGCTCGGCCTAGTAATAGTTCTATGCATAGTTTTTGCTTTTATCGGCAATGATTTGTTAAAAGGAACTGGAATTGTAGCTGATGACTTTAAGTATGCACCTTTTGTCGGGGTAGCACTTACTTTCTATTTTGGATTTTTCTTTGCTTTTTTATCAACTAGAAGAAATGTTAGACGAAGGCAGTTGGTGGAAGAGTTGGAGAGTTTAAAGGCTAAAAGAAATACAATAAGGCCTTTGCAAGATAGTGAAAGCGTAACTTATTTTGATCGTCTGGTTGATATTAATATAAACAATTTAAGCGACTATTACTCGATGGTCAAAGAGCATACAGATAAAAGTTTCTTCGCGTCTATTTTTGCTGGTGGTATTGGCTTTCTACTAATCGTTACAGGTCTGCTTATCGGCTTTACTGATTTAAATAATTCACAGTCAATAGCATATATATCTTCTGGCTCAGGGGTTATCATAGAGTTTATTTCAGGCGTTTTCTTTTGGCTTTACAGTAAGACAACTCAGCAATTAAAAGGTTATCATGACAGCCTTGTAAACATTCAAAATGTACTGCTTTCTTTCAAAGTTATTGAAGATACTAAAGATGATGCAACTAAGCTAGAGATGGCTAAGACAATGATTACCTCATTGAATAGTACTAAAAACGCATAACAAGTGCCTAAACCAAAGGACGCAAAACAGCAGGCTTTCGCTCCTTCGTCGCTAACTTTAGCCTGCTATTTTACGCCGGTTAGGCAAACGTTAAGCGTATGGAGAAATAATGAGCATATTTAGAACAGATATAAAAGTTGAAGATCCTTCATACGAAAATCTTCGTGATGGTACAAATCCGGCTGAAATTGCAGGGAAAGAATTAACAGAAGCACTATGGGAACACTTTCAACCCTTTAGTGATGTGAACTTTTCAGAAGAACTTGCAATCGACTTTGATGCAAGGTTTTGGGAAATGGATTTAACAGTCGAATTATTAAAACAAGGTTTAGATGTTTCGTGTCCGAAACCAGGACCTGACGTCTGTGTAACAGACAAAGGGCAACGCCTGTGGTTTGAGGCAATTTGCCCCAAAGCAGGAAGCGGTGCCGACGAAGTTCCGTCTCCAATGGTCGGTGGCATAACTAAAGTCCCAGAAGATCAAATTAAACTGCGTTACACTTCAGCTATCCAAGAAAAGTTTACTAAGTACGAAAAGTATTGTGCAAAAGGTATTATCGGAAAAGATGAACCATATGTAATCGCTATCAATTCTTGCCAAATTCCAAGTGCAAGAGCGGATTTTCATCCTCCAAGAATAGTACGAACAGTTTTTCCGATTGGTGGTGAGGTGTTAAAAGTGAACAGAGGCACTGGGGAGACAACTGTTAGCTTTGAATTCTCTGCCACAGTACAAAAAGCATCCGGTACCGAGATCGACATTCAGTATTTCATTGACCCGAAATATTCAGGGATTAGTGGTATCTTGTTTTCATATTCAGATTGCTGCAATCGTCCAATATCTCAAAATGATTGGGTTTTTATTCATAACCCTCTCGCTAGCAACCCAGTAGAACATGGTTTGGTTTCATGTGCTTTGGAGTATATTGCAACAGAATCGGGTGAAGACACGTATGAATTGGTGCGTGTTGCATAAATACTCTTAACAAACGACTATGGCGTCAATCCTTTATTTTGGGCGATGTTTTGGTCCCACATGATGCCATCTCGAAGCATAGAGTTTA
>NZ_NGVS01000043.1 GCF_002777975.1 Shewanella carassii | reverse complement strand
ATAGAAAGCTTTAGTTGCCGCTAAAGCCTGGGTCTCACTTTACCCTTTTGGCTTGGTTATTATCCATACAAAGCATTTAAGAGTGATTCCCAACACTTGGCATTTTTTATTCCATCGTTGGGTTTAGTGTTTACGGTGGTCTGGTTAGGTTTCGTGGTAGCGTTGCTCACACCTTAATGCGGCGTTAGGTCGCAGTACAGTCATCCTCAAATTTCGCATATGAGTATTGCAACGTGATGAATAATCATTATATTTCAGAATACGCATAGTTATTATGGTTATTAGTACAATGGCAAGAGATAAAAAACTAGAATTTGGTGCTTTGAACGTAACGATCCACCCTCACACCCCTGAAAAATACATTCAGTTGTTTAATGCCGCTAGAAAGCTCAAATCAAGCGCTAGACTTCGTGGTGATCAGTTTGGACGAATTGGCGCTATCTATAAACTTGATCGTGACCAAGAAGAGCCAGGACCTATTGTTGGCGAAATAGTCAAGTTCACAAACATTGACGTTGATGGTGAGTGGTATGATATTGAAAGCAAAGATGTTGCAACTGATGAAGATGTTGCAGAAATTAATATTCCTGAAAAACTAAAGCCTAATCTGTCTCGTTTTTCATTTATATTCTTTCCCGATGATCACATCCTCGTTTACGAAGGCTACTACGATGGAAAAGCTTTAAGCGCAAATTTTGCTGAGAAGTTGTTTGAATTGGCTCTGAATCATCCAGAGTTAACGAATCGCTTTGGAGAAGTATTCGTTAGTCATATCCCAGAGGCTAATGCTATCGACAGAATGCTTGAGCTGAACGGTGTCACCAATTTGACTTTGGTTACGAAGCGTCCGAATCCAGATGACTTGAAAGTCACAGAAAAACGTGTACACGATAGATTGAAACGCCTAAATGCTGCGCAAGAAGAAAGGGTATTGAAAGCTAGCAATGGTAAAGAACTGTTACTCGATCAAGAGTTAAAGCTTGAGGCTAAGGTAGCTGCAAAAAATGGCACTGTAGAACTTAAGCGATACAATGAAGCTGGCAAGAAAGAAGAGCTTTCAACGAAAGATCATCCAATGAGAAGAACTGATTACTACAACCCAAATTCAGAATCTCCATTTGAGCTTTTGCGTGATATGGCGTTTAATTTAAAGAAAGAAATAAGTGCATGGATTAAATAATGTCTAACGACAACATTCTGGCTCGATACTGGAAGGCTTATGGTGGTTGGAAAGCTGTGGTAACCAGTGTCTACTTTTGGGTCGCAGTTTTCTTAACTGTACTCCTACATCCACAATGGATGAAAGCTGGATGGTGGGGAGATGTTTTATCAATAATGCCTAGTGTTTTGGGGTTCTCTTTGGGCGGCTTTGCTATGTGGGTTGCCATAGGGGATGAGAAGTTTAAGGCATTGATTTCTGGCTCTGACGGGGACGGTCTTCCTTCTCCATTTATGGAAGTGAATGCGACCTTTGCACATTTTATCTTACTGCAATTAGTGTCCATTCTTTTGGCTGTCGTAGCTAAGGCTTACGATATTCCGGTTACCAAATCACATTGGTTATACGCCATTTGGGGTGAAAACTTGGGTTTAGCAACAAGTATGTTCTATTGCTTCAGCTATTTCATATTCATATACGCGTTATTAACTGCTTTTGCAGCGGTGCTTGCTCTATTTAGAGTTTCTTCATGGTACGACGACATGCAAACAATGGATAAAAACGAGTAAAGCGACCTAACAAACGACTATGGCGTCAATCCTTTATTTTGGGCGATGTTTTGGTCCCACATGATGCCATCTCGAAGCATAGAGTTTA
>NZ_NGVS01000011.1 GCF_002777975.1 Shewanella carassii | reverse complement strand
GGGAATACTTACCTTCACTGAATTTCTGTGTGAGCACTTGCTCCAGCTCGGCTTCACCCAGGTCATCCCAAGGCGCGGCATTTACTGATGGCAACAACAATAATAATGGCACCATGAGTGCGAGTTTTTTATACACGAAAATCATATACATGCTCCCCGTTTTATTATGTGAAATTCCATTAAAAGCCACTAAGAATGAGCTGGTTGATATTTGTTCTTCACATTTACTAATGTTTTGTTTTGCATTTTTTTGTTATCAATACATTAATCCAAAAGGTGTGTTGATACTTTTATACGCATATAAAGGACTCATAGGTTTGGGTGATAATGGTCACGTTTATCGTTTAATTAATTTCAGTTCGAGGAATGCTTGGTGGCTAAGGGGATATAACGTAATAGTTTTTCTGTTTATATGTGTATGGCTTTCATTTTCGTAATTTTATAGGTGCAATTGAGATGTTTTTAATGCTGCAATCTCGCTGTTTTAGGTGAGCCAGTGCTGTTGGGTTTTGGTTCTTTTTTCTTGAGTCCGTTTGCTATCTTTATGTTTGAAATGGCTTTTTAATCCTTGACTTGGCTGGGGTGTGTTGAATTATCTGTTTGTTTTTTCAGTGTGATTTACCAATTATTTTCATATTTTTAATCTATGTTTCTACTCAATATGTATGCGAAATTTCCGCTGTGCCGCCTTGTTTAAGGTGTTCTGTCTTTATATTTTTAATTATTCACGAATCGATTTGTTTTTCATTCTCATTTGACTGGATGCTTATTTAGACTTTTCTTTTTATTCGAAATTTGATGTTGATCATATATCGTCCTTGTAGCTATTGAATTAAATTTTTAGTGATCTATATCTTGTTTGTTCCGTGGTTTTTTATATTTGTCCCAATTTCGGTTGCTGAAAGTGCAGTATTTAATGATTTGAAATTCGGATGAATTAAAATTACCAAAGGGAAAGTTATTTCCTTTGGTTTTGTTAAATAAATAATAAAGGCCGGAGAATGATGAAAAGTATCAAAAAAGGCTGGAATTTTGGCCTATATATGCTGAGTACCATGTTACTCGCTTCGACAACCCTGGCTCATGCCGCGCCTTGGGATGACCTGGGTGAAGCCGAGCTGGAGCAAGTGCTCACACAGAAATTCAGTGAAGGTAAGTATTCCC
>NZ_NGVS01000036.1 GCF_002777975.1 Shewanella carassii | reverse complement strand
GCAATTAAGCGATGATCTTGGCTACAACACCAGCACCAACTGTGCGGCCACCTTCACGGATAGCGAAGCGCAAGCCTTCGTCCATCGCGATTGGGCAGATCAGGGTAACAACCATCTTGATGTTGTCACCTGGCATTACCATCTCTACGCCTTCTGGCAGTTCGATAGTACCGGTCACGTCAGTTGTACGGAAGTAGAACTGTGGACGGTAGCCTTTGAAGAATGGAGTGTGACGTCCACCTTCTTCTTTAGACAGTACGTAAACTTCTGATTCGAACTTGGTGTGTGGAGTGATGGTACCTGGCTTAGCCAGTACTTGACCACGCTCTACTTCATCACGCTTGGTACCACGCAGCAGGATACCACAGTTCTCACCGGCACGACCTTCGTCCAGCAGCTTACGGAACATTTCTACACCGGTACAAGTAGTCTTGGTAGTATCTTTGATACCTACGATTTCTACTTCATCACCAACTTTGATGATACCGCGCTCTACACGACCTGTTACTACAGTACCGCGACCAGAGATTGAGAATACGTCTTCGATTGGCAGCAGGAATGGCTTATCGATATCACGCTCTGGCTCAGGGATATAGGTATCCAGTGCTTCGGCCAGTTCAATGATCTTCGCTTCCCACTCTGGCTCACCTTCCAGTGCTTTCAGAGCTGAACCCTGAATTACTGGCAGGTCATCACCTGGGAAATCGTACTCAGACAGCAGTTCACGAACTTCCATCTCTACCAGTTCCAGCAGCTCTTCATCGTCTACCATGTCACACTTGTTCATGAATACGATGATGAAAGGTACACCTACCTGACGAGACAGCAGGATGTGCTCACGAGTCTGTGGCATTGGACCATCAGTAGAAGCTACTACCAGGATTGCGCCGTCCATCTGGGCAGCACCGGTGATCATGTTTTTAACATAGTCAGCGTGGCCTGGGCAGTCTACGTGGGCGTAGTGACGAGTTGGAGTGTCATACTCGATGTGAGAGGTATTGATGGTAATACCGCGCTCACGCTCTTCTGGAGCGTTATCGATCGCTGCGAAGTCACGCGCCTCACCACCGTAAGTCTTAGACAGTACAGTTGAGATAGCAGCAGTCAGAGTGGTTTTACCATGGTCCACGTG
>NZ_NGVS01000046.1 GCF_002777975.1 Shewanella carassii | reverse complement strand
CACTCTGACAGTCGGACTTTGGCGAGTAAGTGTCGGCGGTTGACCTTGCTGATATCCGCGAGTTTGGTTATTCGCATTACTTGTGTTCGCCGCAGGAGCCTTGCCTCAGTCTAGGAGCGCGGATGTGACCGCTTAACGCCCTCGAGGATTGCTCGCACCGCTGCCGCCGTCCGGCGCTGCCAGAGTGATTTTTAAATGTAATTCAGTACGCTTGTTGTGGCATATCGGCATCAAAACCTTGGGCTAAATCCCAAATGTAACCTGTCAGTTCGCGAGCCACAGCGGTAACGACTTTATTGTATTCTTTGCCTCTTGCTTTTAAGGCATGAAAGCGTCGACATAGGCGCTGCTGGATTTCCCATGAGCGAGTTTGCAGTTTGATAGAGTGCTCTTGTTGGCGACTTTCCAATTCCCTCGAGACCCGAGCGGGGAAACGATAGGCCCAGGCCGATTCAATAAGGATGCGTCTGGCGTGGCTATTGCCGCACTTAGTAATGCCGCCACGCCGTTCCCGCTGACCACTGGAGTGTTCGCTGGGTGTCAAACCGACAAAGTTCATCAGTGAACGCGGAGAAGCAAAGCGTCTGAGGTCACCCAGTTCCGCCAATAGGGTCATAGCGGATAAGAAACGTACTCCACGCAGTACCGTCAGACGTTGCACCAGTGGGTACCAACGCCAGCTTTCGGCCAGGCTTTGCAGTTCCAATTCCAGCCGTTGCAAGCGCTCATAGCGCTCGGTAACGATATGAATGTAATGCTGAAAGGTGATTTTAGTAGCACTTTGTGGAAAGCTGATATCAGCCAGGTGGCGTCGATAGGCCTCGGTCCAGTTTTGCCGACCAGTGCAGGGATGACCAT
>NZ_NGVS01000042.1 GCF_002777975.1 Shewanella carassii | reverse complement strand
TCAGCTCTCAGTGTATGTGTGCCCGGATTTGCCTAAGCACACCACCTACTACCTTAAACGCGGACAACCAACGCCGCGCTGGCCTAGCCTTCTCCGTCTCTCCATCGCAGTTAGCAGAAGTACGGGAATATTAACCCGTTTCCCATCGACTACGCCTTTCAGCCTCGCCTTAGGGGTCGACTCACCCTGCCCCGATTAACGTTGGACAGGAACCCTTGGTCTTTCGGCGAGGGGGTTTTTCACCCCCTTTATCGTTACTCATGTCAGCATTCGCACTTCTGATACCTCCAGCGTGGGTTACCCCTTCGCCTTCAACGGCTTACAGAACGCTCCTCTACCGCACTGATGCAAGCATCAGTACCCGTAGCTTCGGTGAATTGCTTAGCCCCGTTACATCTTCCGCGCAGGCCGACTCGACTAGTGAGCTATTACGCTTTCTTTAAATGATGGCTGCTTCTAAGCCAACATCCTAGCTGTCTAAGCCTTCCCACATCGTTTCCCACTTAGCAATTACTTTGGGACCTTAGCTGACGGTCTGGGTTGTTTCCCTTTTGACGACGGACGTTAGCACCCGCCGTCTGTCTCCCGGATAGCACTCTTTGGTATTCGGAGTTTGCAAAGGGTTGGTAAGTCGGGATGACCCCCTAGCCTTAACAGTGCTCTACCCCCAAAGGTGTTCGTCCGAGGCGCTACCTAAATAGCTTTCGAGGAGAAC
>NZ_NGVS01000024.1 GCF_002777975.1 Shewanella carassii | reverse complement strand
CTCAGAACTGATTTTTATACAGTATTATTGACGTTCTGGACAAAATGCCGGGAATTTGCAGCTAAGCTTGCGCGTTATTTCTGTAACATTTTAGAAAATAGATTTAAATTCATAAAGTTAAAAAATACAGCGGGTAGATAATAGGTTTGGAAACCGCGCATGCGCGTTTAGCTGCAAGGGATATTTGGACTAAATGGTATTATATCCAGCCAATACAAATAGATAGCGATGCGTGTTTACACTCCTCCGAGGACTAAAACGCGCATGCGTACTATACAGCTGTTATACGCAGAATGAGTTTTGCTGATTATTCCTTGTGCCAAAGTCACCTTTTCTTGTGGTTCTTCACTTTGTATTTCCTTGTGTTTTCGTTAAATCATCAGGTAATGTCCCCGAAGCCGTCTCGCTCAAATTCGACGCGGTAGTGTTTGTTGAAACTCAGCTCTATCAAGTTGTCTGCCCAAAAGCTTACGTGCTTGCTGAAGTTCTGTTTTCTTTGGTGTTGTGTGTTTCAAGTGCGCTTCAATCAAAAATCGCTGAATGTCTTAGTCTCACAAAAGTGCATCAATACACATAAAAATTCGTGCTTACAAAGTGGGGCTTGGCTTAAAATCGTAGCTTCAGCGTTGGGCGTATAACAAACGACTATGGCGTCAATCCTTTATTTTGGGCGATGTTTTGGTCCCACATGATGCCATCTCGAAGCATAGAGTTT